>NZ_JAMQGM010000048.1 GCF_023703325.1 Streptomyces meridianus | reverse complement strand
GGGCGGCGAGGATGTCAACCGGTCCCGGAAACCTCACGCAGCAATGTGCAATGTGGCGAACATCCATTGCCGCCCCGTGGGGCCGGGGCAGACTGCGGTGACGGAAACGTGCGGCACTGGACGACATGTCCATGACGCGGCAGCGCCGAGCTGCTCGTCGCTCATCTCGCCCGGAGTGAGGGAGCCGCCAGATCGGATGCGGGGTGGTCCGTTGTGGACGCGGGGGCAGAAAGCGACATGGTCGCCGTCCCGTCAGGACGGGTGATCCTGTCGGACCGGCGGACGCAGAGCAGTTGGCCGGTGGAGGTTGCCCCGTTCCGGATGTCGGCGTTCCCGGTCACGCAGTCGTGGTACGCACAGGTGACCGGTCAGCGGCCGAGTGGCGCTCAAGGCGACCGGCTGCCCGTCGAAGGCGTGTCATGGTGGGACGCGGTCCGCTTCTGCAATGCGTTGTCCCGGCGAGAGGGGCTGACGCCCGCATATCGCCTCCTTTCCGACGCTGAGGCACCCGAATGGGACACCTCCGCAGACGGGTACCGGCTGCCCACCGAGGCCGAATGGGAGCACGCCTGCCGTGCGGACACCACCGGCCCGCGGTACGGCCCGCTCGATGAGGTCGCCTGGTACCAGGGCAACTCGGGTGGGCGGATCCGCCCTGTCGGAGGCAAGCAACCCAACGCCTGGGGCCTGTACGACATGCTGGGCAACGTGTGGGACTGGTGCTGGGACGTCTACGACGCCGAGGTGTACGGCACCTATCGGGTGCTCCGTGGCGGTGGGTGGGCCGACGAGCACTGGAGCTGCAGGGCATCGGTGCGGCGACGCAGTCACCCGACCTTCCGGATCGACGACGTCGGATTCCGCATCACGCGCTCCGCACCGCTGCCTCGGCCGTGACACCCTCATTCCGAACGGTCAGGGCCCTCACCGACGCCGGAGCCGCCCCTCGGCGAACCAGGGGCGGTTCCGACGTTCATGAGCCGGTCCAGCAAGCGGCACGCGCGCTCGGTGGATCGCGGTGTTGGGGCAGTGCGGCTGTCAGACGATGTCGAACGTCGACGGGTCGGGGCCGATGCGGTTGCCGCTGTCCAGGCCGGAGATGGCGCTCAGGTCGTCGGCATCGAGCTCGAAGCCGAAGACGTCGATGTTCTCCCGGATGCGGGACGGGGTCACCGACTTCGGGATCACCACGTTGCCCACCTGGAGGTGCCAGCGCAGGACGACCTGGGCGGTCGTCCGATCGTGCTTGCGCGCAACAGCTGCCAGGGTGGGGTCATCCAGCAGCCCCTTGCCCTGCCCGAGCGGGGACCAGGCCTCGGTGGCAATGGTGTGCTCGGCGTGGAAGGCCCGAGACTCGGCCTGCTGGAACTGCGGGTGCAGCTCGATCTGGTTGATCACCGGGGGGATCTCGCTCCCGGCCAGCAGGCGCTGGAGGTGCTCCGGCTTGAAGTTGGAGACGCCGATGGCCTTCGCGCGGCCCTCGCCCGCGATCTTCTCGAACGCCTTCCAGGTGTCGATGTAGGCGTCCCGGGAGGGCAGCGGCCAGTGGATGAGGTAGAGGTCGACGTAGTCGAGCCCCAGCTTGGCCAGGGAGGTGTCGAACGCCCGCAGCGTCGAGTCGTAACCCTGGTCGGAGTTCCAGAGCTTGGTGGTCACGAAGAGGTCCTCGCGGGCGATGCCGGAACTGGCGATCGCCTTGCCCGTGCCCTCCTCGTTGCCGTAGATCGCCGCGGTGTCGATGCTGCGGTAGCCGGCTTCCAGCGCGGTGCCGACGGCCTTCGCGGCCTCGTCGTCCGGCACCTGCCAGACACCGAAGCCGAGCTGCGGCATGCGGACGCCGTTGCTGAGAGTGATGTGCGGGACGTTGCTCACGAGCCAGTCGTTCCTTGCGTCGTCGGTCGGAGTACCCCCGTTCCAACGGCACCCGCCTCCTGGGCATTCCCGCCTGTCGCAGGTGCCGGGCGGGCGGGAACGGCATCAGCCGTGGTAGAGGGCCTCGACCTCGGTCCCGTAGGTCTTCTCGATCGCCTTGCGCTTCAGCTTCAGCGAGGGGGTGAGCAGCCCGTGCTCCTCGGTGAACTGGGCGGCCAGGATCCGGAAGGTACGGATCGACTCCGCCTGCGAGACGAGGGTGTTCGCCGCCACCACGGCCCGGCGGATCTCCGTCTCCAGGTCGGGGTCCCGCACCAGGTCCGCAGGGCCCAGCTTCGGCTTGCCCCGCATCTCCAGCCAGTGGGAGACGGCCTCCGGGTCGAGGGTGACCAGCGCGGCGATGTAGGGGCGGTCGTTGCCCACCACGATGCACTGCGCGACCAGCGGGTGGGCGCGGACCCGTTCCTCGAGCGGAACCGGCGAGACGGTCTTGCCACCGGAGGTGACCAGGACCTCCTTCTTCCGCCCGGTGATCGTCAGATAGCCGTCCCTGTCCAGCGCTCCGAGGTCGCCGGTCGCCAGCCAGCCCTCGTGGAGCACGGCGTCCGTGGCCTTGGGCTCGTTCAGGTAGCCGCTGAACACCTGGCCGCCGTGCAACCAGATCTCGCCGTCCTCGGCGATGTGCACCGTGGTGCCGGGAATCGGCGGGCCCACAGTCCCGAAGCGGGTGTGTTTGGGCGGGTTCGCCGTGACGGCGGCGGTGGTCTCGGTGAGGCCGTAGCCCTCGTAGATCGTGATCCCGGCGCCGGCGAAGAACAGCCCGAGCCGCCGGGACATGGCGGAACCGCCCGACATCGCGGACCGGATGCGGCCGCCCATCGCCGCCCGCATCTTGGAGTAGACGAGCTTGTCGAAAAGCTGGTGCTGCATGCGCAGCGCCGCACCGGGACCCTGACCCGTTCCCCAGGCCTTGTTCTCCACCGCCTCCGCGTAGCGCACCGCGGCCTCGACGGCCTTCTCGAACGGCCCGAGGCGACCCTCGGCCTCGGCCTTGCGCCGGGCCGCCTGGAAGACCTTCTCGAAGATGTACGGCACGGCCAGGATGAACGTCGGCTTGAAAGCAGCGAGGTCCGGCAGCAGCGCTGCGGCCGCCACGTCCGGCTGGTGTCCGAGCTTGACCCGCGCCCGGATCGTGGTGACCTCCACCATGCGCCCGAAGACGTGCGCCAGAGGCAGGAAGAGGAGCGTCGACGCCGCTTCGCCCGGCTTGGACTGGAAGACGGACTCCCAGCCGGCTATGAGGGTGTCGCACTCGAATATGAGGTTCGCGTGCGTGATCACGCAGCCCTTGGGACGGCCGGTGGTGCCGGACGTGTAGATGACCGTGGCCGGCGAGTCCGGGGTCACGGCCAGCCGGTGCCGGTGGACGACCTCGTCCTCGATGTGGTCGCCGACGGCGGACAGTTCGGCCACCGCGCCGGCGTCCAGCTGCCACAGCCGCCGCAGGTTGGGCAACCGGTCGATCACCGAGCCGATCGTCATCACGTGGTCCTCGTGCTCCACGATCGCGGCGGAGACGCTCGCGTCGTGCAGCATCCAGAAGACCTGCTCCGCCGAGGAGGTGGGGTAGACCGGGACAGGCTGCGCTCCGATGGACCACAGAGCGAAGTCGAAGAGGGTCCACTCGTATCTGGTGCGACTCATGATCGCGATTCGGTCGCCGAACCGCACGCCCTCGGCGAGCAGCCCCTTGGCCAGCGCCATTACCTCGTCACGGAACTCGGCTGATGTCACGTCCTCCCAGACCCCGTCGACCTTGCGGCCGAGGGCAACCCGGTTCGGATCGTCGGCGGCGTTCTCGTAGACGGCATCGGCCAGGCCCCCGACCTGAGTCGGCGCCACCACGGGTGGATTGGTGAACTCGCGCAATGACCTGCTCCTCGGTGCTCTGCACAGCGCGGCGACCGTACCTGATCGCCACGGTCCGCGGGAAGGTGTTCACCCCCCGTGCGGTGTCGAGTATTCGCAGGTCAGGTCGTTATGTGCCGAGAGCTGAGGGGCGCCGACGGGGTAACTGCGACTTCCGGGCAGGTTTCGCCCCGGCAATCTTTACCGAATCCCTTCCCCTCGGTCACCGTCGCTTTACAGCCACAGTCCGCCCGGTCGACCCGCACCGCGAAGGCCCGTGAGCAGGGCTCCACCGGCAGGAAGGCACGGCTCACGAGTCCCTGCTTCCCCGGAGGCCGAGGCGCTACTCTTCCGATCATGCCCACGGTGCCCGTGCAATCAGGTCGCGAACCCACCCCCTGCGGATCCTCCGGCGAAGCCGACGGAGCGTCATGAGCGGTGACGCCACCGGCGGCATACCGCCCGCCGGCTGCCCCCACACCGGCGCCGTCCTCCTCGGCGGAGGGGCCATGGCCGAGGACCCGCACGCCCTCTACGCCGGACTCCGCGCCGAACACGGCCCCGTGGCACCCGTCGAACTCGAGCCCGGAGTCGAGGCCTGGCTGCTGCTCGGCTACCAGGAACTCCTCACCGTGGCCCGCGACGAGGAACGCTTCTCCAAGGACTCCCGCCGCTGGCGCGCCCTCGTCGAGGGCCGTGTCGCCCCCGACTCCCGCCTGCTGCCGATGATGGGCTGGCGGCCCACCGTCCTCTACGCCGACGGCGACGCCCACATCCGCCTGCGGGGCGCCGTCGCCGACACACTCAACCGCGTCGACCAGCAGGCACTGCGCCTGCTCGTCCAGCGCGTCGCCGCCGAACTGATCGACGAGTGGTGCGAGACCGGCCGGGCCGACCTGCTCGCCGACTACGCCCGCCGGCTGCCCCTCCGGGTCTTCACCCGTCTCCTCGGCGTTCCCGACAGCGACGGCCCCCGGCTCATCGACGCCATCACGCACTTCGTCGACAGCAGCGACGAATCCCACCGCGCCGGGAAGCAGTTCGAGGCGTTGCTCACCGAACTCCTGGCACACAAGAAGGCCGATCCGGGTGAGGACCTCGCCTCCTGGCTGCTGCACCATCCCGCCCGACTCACCGACGCCGAGGTCCTCCACCACCTCGTCGTCATCCTGGTTGCAGGCAACGAGACGACCATCAACTGGACAGCCAACACGCTCCGTCTGGTCCTCACCGACGACCGGTTCCGCACCTCGCTGAGCCGCGGCCGGTTCACCGTCTCGGACGCGCTGGAGGAGGTGCTCTGGCGCGACCCGCCCACCCAGAACTTCCCGGGCCGCTGGGCCGTCCGCGACACCCTTCTCGGCGGCCGTCGTATCCGCGCCGGCGATGCCCTGATCTTCGGCCTGGCCGCCGCCAACGCCGACCCCGCGGTACGCCCCGCCGACCCCTCGCGCACGATCGGCAACCGCTCCCACCTGGCCTGGGGGGCCGGCCGCCACAGCTGTCCCGCCCAGTCGCCCGCTCGCGGCATCGTCCACAGCGCAGTGGAGACCGTTCTGCGGCTTCTGCCGGACATCCGCCTGGCCGTCGACGCCGACGCTCTGACCTGGCGGCCGTCACCCTGGTCCCGTGCCCTCACGGCGCTCCCGGCGGTCTTCACTCCGACCGCCCAGGGCCCCGACGACCCGCGCACCGACCCCCGGCTCGTGACACTCCGCCGAACCCAACCGGAAGGGACCTCCTCATGGACACCGAACCCGGCGGCGCTCTCCGCCTCTGCCCCTTCGGCCGGAACCAGCACGAGGACAACGCCAGGCTCCGGGACACCGCCGCGGCGGCTCGGGTGGAACTCCCTGGCGAGGTTCAGGCGTGGGCGGTGACGCATCACGACGCGCTTCAGGAGGTGCTCGGCGACCCCCGCTTCGCCAAGAATCCGTTGCACTGGCGGGCCCTGGCCGAAGGGGAGGTCCCCCCGGGGTGGCCGCTGATGACCTTCATCGTCAACAAGGGCATGACCACCGCCGACGGGGCGGAACACCGCCGGCTGCGCGGCCCTGTCACCCGCGCCTTCACCCCCCGGCGCGTCGAGGCGCTGCGCCCCCACATCGAGGAGAGGGTGGACGCGCTGCTCGACCGGCTCGCCGAAACCGGCCCCGGCCCCGTCGACCTGCGGGAACACTTCGCCTACCCGCTGCCGATGAACATGATTTCCGATCTCCTCGGCATCCCCGCCGCCCACCGCGACGAACTCCACCACCGCTGCGACATCCTGGTGAGCAGCGCCACCGAGCCCGCCGACGCCATCGCCAACTTCCAGGCGCTCCAGGTCCTCATGGACGGGATCGTCGAGGAGAAGAGAAACGATCCGGCCGACGATCTGACGTCCGCACTCATCGCCGGCGGGGAGAACGGCGACGGGCTCACCCCCGGCGAACTGACCGGCACTCTGCTGCTGATGTTCCTCGCGGGCCACGCCACCACGCTCAACCTCATCAGCAACGCCGTACGCGCCCTGCTCACCCACCCCCGCCAGCTCGAACTCGCCCGCTCCGGCGAGGTTCCCTGGAGCGCGGTGGTGGAGGAGACCCTGCGCTGGGACAGCCCGGTGGGCCAGTTCCCGATGCGCTACGCCACCGAGGACGTCGATGTCGGCGGCACCTGCATCCCCCGGGGGGACGCCGTGCTCGCCTCCTACGCGGCCGCCGGCCGCGACCCGCGACGGTTCGGACCGGACGCCGGCAGCTTCGACATCACCCGCGAGCCGCAGCGCCACCTCTCGTTCGGCCACGGCGCCCACTTCTGCATCGGTGCCCCGCTGGCCCGCATGGAGGCCGAGACCGCACTGGCCCGGCTCTTCCGGCGCTTCCCCCGCCTCGCGCCCGCCGTGGATCCGGAGAAGCTCGAGCCGGTCCCCTCCGTCGTCTCCAACGGGCCGGACACCCTGCCCGTCATCCTGGGGCGACCGGAAGCCTGATCCGCTCCTCGCCGGCGTAGACGTTCATCGAACTGCCGCGGAGAAAACCGACGAGCGTCAGCCCGGCCTCCGCGGCCAGGTCGACGGCCAGGGATGACGGGGCCGACACCGCTGCCAGCACCGGAATCCCCGCCATCACGGCCTTCTGCGCCAGCTCGAACGACGCCCGGCCGGAGACCAGCAGCACCGAGCGGGACAGCGGCAGGTCGTCCGCCTGGAGCGCACGCCCGACGACCTTGTCGACCGCGTTGTGCCGGCCCACGTCCTCGCGCAGGTCGAGCAGTTCGCCCTCGGCCGAGAACAGGCCGGCCGCGTGCAGGCCGCCAGTCCGCTCGAACACCCGCTGTGCCTCCCGCAACCGGTCCGGCAGCGCGGACAGCAGCGCGGGGGAGAGGCGCACCGGCGGGTCGTCGGCCACCGGCCACCGGGCCGTCGTGCGGACCGCGTCCAGGCTCGCCTTGCCGCAGAGGCCGCAGGACGAGGTGGTGTACACGTTCCGCTCGAGCGTGATGTCGGGCATCTCGACCCCCGGCGCCGTCCGGACGTCGACCACGTTGTACGTGTTCGCGCCGTCGGACGTCGCGCCGGCGCAGTAGACGATGTTCGCCAGTTCCTCGGCCCGCCCCAGGACTCCCTCGCTCACCAGGAACCCGGCGGCGAGCGCGAAATCGTCCCCTGGCGTGCGCATGGTGACGGCGAGCGGCTTGCCGTTGAGCCGGATCTCCAGCGGCTCCTCGGCGACCAGGGTGTCCGGTCGCGTGTTCACCGAGGTGTCACGAATCCGCAGCACTCGGCGTCGGTCGGTGACCCGTCCCATCGCGATCAGCTCCGGCCCGGTCGGTGAGAGGTCGTCATCCGCCCATTGTCGCGCACCGCCTGCGGGCGCAAGCCGCCGGTCGGGTGGGGCGCCCGGCAGCACTCGGCCCGGAACGCATGCGGCGATCACTCCGGCGTGCACGCCGGGGACGCCGGCGATGACGTCGCGCGTGGTGACCGGGTGGGAGGAGATCCCGGGCGCGAGCACCGAGACCCCGGCCGGCGACTGTCCGAGTGGCCGAGAGCGGCGCCCTCCGGGCCGTGCCGCTCTTGAGCCGCCGGGTGGCGGCGATCGCCCGATCGGCCGCCACGGTTCGTCGTCACTCCGCCCCGCGAGTGATGCTGGAACGAGCGCCACCTCCCTTTCCCCCGGGGTCCCCGGTTACGCGGAGTCCCGGGACCTCGGACGATCCCGAGTATGGAGCACCCCATGGCATCTCTCATCCTCAAACCCGGCACTGCCTGGACCGATGCCTGGCAGCGCTGTCTGTCCGCAGCTCCGGAAGCGTTCCGTGAGGACCGGGTCCTCAACCTGTGGGACGGCCGCTGGCAGGCCGACGGCCACTCCCTCCCCGCCACATCGCCCGTCGACGGCAGTCCGATCGCCGGCCCGCCGCGACTGGACGCCACCACCGCGGGGCGGGCCGTCCGGGCGGCTCTCGACCAGCACCGGGCGTGGCGGGACGTACCGCCGGCGGAGCGCCGGGCCCGGATCACCGCCGCCCTCGACGCCCTGGACGAACACCGCGAGCTGCTGGCACTGCTGCTGGTGTGGGAGATCGGAAAGCCGTGGAGGTCGGCGCAGGCCGATGTGAACCGGGCCGTCGAGGGTGCGCGCTGGTACGCCGAGGGCATCGAGAGCATGCTCGCCGGCCGCCGCCCGCTGCCGGGCCCGGTCAGCAACATCGCGAGTTGGAACTACCCGATGAGCGTGCTCGTGCACGCCATGCTCGTCCAGGCCCTGGCCGGTGACGCGGTGATCGCCAAGGCGCCGACGGACGGCGGTCTCGCCTGCCTGACGCTCGCCTGCGCCCTGATCCACCGCGAAGGCGTCCCGGTCACGCTCGTCAGCGGTTCCGGGGCGGAACTGTCCGAGCCGTTGGTGCGCTCACCGGAGATCGGCTGCGTCTCGTTCGTCGGCGGGCGGGACACCGGGGCCAGGGTGGCGACCGCCGTGGCGGACCTCGGCAAGCGGCACATCCTTGAGCAGGAGGGCCTCAACTGCTGGGGAGTGTGGGAGTACAGCGACTGGGACACCCTCGGCGGTTTCATCCGCAAGACCTTCGAGTACGGCAAGCAGCGTTGCACGGCCTATCCGCGCTTCGTCGTCCAGCGTTCCCTTTTCGATGCCTTCCTGGACACCTATCTGCCCGCCGTGCGGTCCGTGCGGATCGGGCACCCGCTGGGCGTCGAGAACCCGGACGACCCGCTGCCGGATCTCGACTACGGGCCGCTCATCAACGCCGCGAAGGCCAAGGAACTCGGCGAACAGATCGACGAGGCGATCGACCGCGGTGCGGTGCCGCTGCACCGGGGAAGCCTGGACACGGGCCGCTTCCTGCCGGGTCAGGACACGTCGGCCTATGTGCCGCCGGTGACGCTGCTGAACCCGCCGTCCGGTTCGCCGCTCCACCACGCCGAGCCGTTCGGCCCGGTCGACACCATCGTTCTCGTGGACACCGAGGCGGAGCTGCTCGCGGCGATGAACGCCAGTAACGGCGCGCTCGTCGCGACGCTGTCCTGTGACGACGAGGCGACGTTCAAGCGACTGGCGCCGGAGATCCGCGCCTTCAAGACCGGTTTCGGGAAACCCCGCTCGCGTGGTGACCGCGACGAGCTCTTCGGCGGCTTCGGAGCCTCCTGGCGCGGCGCGTTCGTCGGCGGTGAGCTCCTGGTGCGCGCCGTCACGGACGGGCCGTCGGACGAGCGGTTGCCGGGCAACTTCCCCGACTACCACCTCATGCCGGAGTGAGCGGTCCGGCGAGCGGGAACCCGGGGGCGCGACCCGGAGAGCAGGGCCGGAGCGAGCGGGCCGGTGCGAACGGGCCCCGAACGGTCCGCAAGGGGTCCGCACGCCGGTCACACCGCGTGCCCGAACGGTCCTCCGGTGCGACGGATGTGCAGGTGAAGGCGGTCTCCAACCCCTGGTATGGTTGTCGTCGTCGCCGCGGGGCACCGCGGCCGATCACCTTGTCCGGGTGGCGGAATGGCAGACGCGCTAGCTTGAGGTGCTAGTGCCCTTTATCGGGCGTGGGGGTTCAAGTCCCCCCTCGGACACGTCCTCGGAGAGACCCCGGCCCCGGCCGGGGTTTCTCCTTTTACGGGGAACGGCCCGTGGCGACCGTCCCGTCCGGTTACGGTGCGGCGGTGACGAGACACATCGTGTTCGAGCGGCTGCACAACTTCCGGGACCTCGGGGGCTACGCCACCCGCGACGGCCGCACGGTCAGGTGGGGCCGGCTCTACCGGTCGGACTCGCTGTCCAAGCTCCGGGGCGCGGACCACAAGCGGTTCCGGGCCCTGGAGATCGACATCGTGATCGATCTGCGGTACCCGTGGGAGATCGATCTGCGGGGCAGGGTCCCGCACCACGAGGGACTCCGCTATCACAACCTCTGCATCGAGCACCGGCCCTATGACCAGGCTGCGCTCGCACCGGACACCCCCGTCGGCCCGTACCTCGCCGAGCGTCCACGGAGAGGTGGCCCACGACGGGGCCGCGGAGTTGCGGCAGGCGCTGGACGTCATCGCGGCCGGTGACCGGGTGGTCTTCCACTGCGCGTCGGGAAAGGACCGCACCGGTCTGCTCGCAGCCCTGGTGCTGAGCCTGGTGGGCGTCGGCGAGGACGACGTCGCCGCCGACTTCGAACTGACCGAGGCGGCCACCGACCGGCTCATTGCCGACTGGCGGGCGGACCACCCGGGCCGCCGGCTCGTCTGGCCCGGGTACGGGCGGGCTCCCCAGGACGTCATCCGCCGCTTCCTCGCCGAACCGACCGAACGCTACGGCTCCGTGCACGGTTATGCGCGCCAACGGCTCGGTGTGGACGACGCGTTGGTGGATGCGCTGCGCAAGGGGCTGCTGAACGGCTGAGGCGCCGGCCGCTGCGGTGCAGCCCGGGCCGAGGGCCGCAGAGAGGTGTTCTACGACAGGCGTGTGGCCGGGCCCTGTGCCGGGCGCAATTCCTCGCCGAACACCCTCGACACCGCGCGCATGCGCAGTTCCTCGACGATCTCGATCTGCCGCCGGGCGGCGTGCAGGAGGTCCTCCAGCCGGAGCCGGTCGAGCCGAGGATCCTCGGGGTGCGCGGTGAGAAGCGTCTTCCACAGCAGCGACTTGCCCTCGATGCCGAGACGCAGCCCCTCCAGCTCGATCACGGTGCTCAGCCCGGACCTGCGCACCAGCCGCCCATTCGACTTGAGCATGCCGGCCCGTTCCCCGATCCGCCCCGCGAGGATCTTGTACTGCCGTGCGGGCACCCCGAGCGACGTCATGATCTCCAGCAGCGCCTGGCGGTCCGCCGCGATCTCGACCGCGAGCCGCGCGAACTCCGCGCCGTACGGTGAGCGAGCGTGCACCCGGGCGATCCGCCCGGCGAGCTGCGTCCCCGCCGTCGCGCCGGCCAGGTGATCGTTGAGGTAGATCGCCAGGGTGTGCACGGCCTTGTCCTCGCCGGAGCGAGGTGGTGCCGGGGACGGGCTCATCGGGAACTCCGCGGGTCGGGGCGCACGGACTGCTGTCGAGTGCCCCCTGAAAAGCGCCCTAATCACCCCGGGGCAGTCGGGCCGGTGCAGCCCTGGTGAGGACGGCGCTCCCGACGCTCCGGCGGTCCCGACGCCGAGAGACTGCCGAGGGGCGGCCGAGGGGCGGCCGGCCGCCGGCCTGTCACCTACGAGGTCTGGACGCCCGGAGCGGCTTCACTGCGGACGGCCGCTGTTTTCCCGGTTGGGTGCGGGGCACACGGTGCGTGATCCGACCTCGTACCCCCGGAGGCCCGCCATGGCCCCTATGGCCGAACGACAGCAGCATCCCGGCGAGCAGTACCCGCAGCCCGAGTTCCCCCAGCAGGACCAGCCGCACCCGGGAACCACCGAACGCATGGAGCCCCGCCCCGACCACGGTGAGGAGACCTATCGCGGCAGCGGACGGCTCGAGGACCGCTGCACGGTGATCACCGGCGGTGACTCCGGTATCGGCCGGGCGGTCGCCCTGGCCTTTGCGCGCGAGGGCGCGGACGTCGTCTTCACCCACCTCCCCGAGGAGGAGCAGGAGGCCCGGGAGACGGTACGGCTCGTCGAGGACGCCGGGCGGCGGGCCGTGGCCGTACCGTGCGACATCCGGGAGGAACAGGCCTGCCGGGAGCTGATCGATCGGGCGGTGTCCGAGTTCGGGCGGATCGACGTCCTGGTCAACAATGCCGCCTACCAGATGTCCCAGCCCGACAGCCTCGAGGCCATCACCACGGAGCAGTTCGACCGGGTGATGCGCACGAACCTCTACGCCCTGTTCTGGCTGTCCAAGATGGCGCTGCCGCACATCCCGGCCGGCGGCAGCATCATCAACACCACCTCGGTCCAGGCGTACAAGCCGAGCCCGCATCTGCTGGACTACGCGACGACCAAGGGTGCCATCGTCACGTTCACGCAGGGGCTCGCGGCCCACCTCGCGGATCGCGGCATCCGCGTGAACGCGGTCGCCCCCGGGCCGGTGTGGACGCCGCTCATCCCGGCCACTCTGCCCGACACCGCGAAGTTCGGGGAGCAGAGCCCGCTCGGCCGCGCCGCCCAGCCTGCCGAGATGGCACCGGCGTTCGTCTTCCTGGCATCGCAGGAGGCGAGCTACATCACCGCCGAGATCGTCAACGCCACGGGCGGGACCCCGCTGCCCTAGCTGTACCCCCGCACCCGAGAGAACGCTCACGGGTGCGGGGGCCGGCGGGCGGCCGGCCGCTGTGCTCAGCGCTGGGGCACCGGGAAGGCGACAGGACTGCGGTTGCCGGCGCGGTTCACCGCACGGACCCCGAAGAAGACGTTGTCCTTGGACAGGTCCACTTCGTGCTCGGTGGCATCGCCGACGTCGATCACGTGCGTCCACTCCGGGGCCGTGGTCTCGCGCCACACCACCTCGTATCCGGCCAGGTCGGACTCGGTGCCCCGGTCCCACCGCAGTTGCGTGCTGTTGGTCAGGGCACTGGTGAGGATCTTGACGCCGCGCGGTGTGCCGGGGGCCTGCGCCAGTGTCCAGAGCGTTGCGCCGTTGACGCGGGCGACCCGTGCGATGAAGTCGAAGTCGCAGAACTCGGGCAGGTCGCCGAACTGTTTGCCGTCCTCCACGCGGACGTTCTGGTGCTGGTGCGCGAAGTCCTCCGCCGGTTCGGTGAACCGGGCCGCCGGAAAGGCGCGTTCGAGGAACGGGATGTGGTCACCGCCGCGCAGGTAGCGGTCCCGCCGGTAGACCACCCGGACCCGCATGCCGGTTGCGGGGTTGTCCGCCACATCCCGTACGAATCGGGCGAGTTGGCGGGCGGGGGAGTCGTTCTCGCCGCCGACCGAGCGACGGATCGCCGCCTGCTCGGGGGTCTCCGAAGTCGGCACGCCCTCCGCGAACAGCCGGATCGTGTACGGATCCCGGGTGCCGTCGTCGGCCCGTGAGCTGCCGACGATGTCGTTGGTGAACATGCCCTGCACGTCCGCGTCCGCGGCCTCGAACTGCTCGGCCATGTGCGTGGATCCGTACAGGCCCTGCTCCTCGCCCGCGACCGCGGCGAAGACGACCGTCGCGGCGGTGCGCCGGGTGGCCATCACCCGGGCGAGTTCCATGGCGACGGCGACCCCGGAGGCGTCGTCGTCGGCACCGGGCGCGTCGCTGGTGGTGTCCATGACGTCGCTCGCCCGCGAGTCGTAGTGCCCCGAGACCACGTACACGCGGTCGGGTTCGGTGGTGCCCCGCAGGGTCGCGACGATGTTCGTGATGCGGGTCGCGACGGGAATCCTCGAGGCGGGCTCCTGGACGTACGACTGGAGTTCCACGGTCATGCGGCCGCCGGATTGTGCGGCATACCGTTTCATCTCGGCGTGGATCCAGTCGCGGGCGGCGCCGATACCGCGCTTCGGATCGTCCTGGGTGGACAGGGTGTGCCGGGTGCCGAAGGAGACGAGCCTGCGCACGGTGGCCTCGATGCGCTTCGGGTCGATCTCCCGTAGCAGGGAGCGCAGTTCGGGACCTGGGCGCTGGGCTGTGGCGGGCGGATCGACTGCGGGCGGACCCTTTTCGGCTGCTGCTGCCGGCGTGGTCCGGCCGGCCAGGGTCGCTCCTCCTGCGACCGTCAGGGCGGCTGCGGACAGGAGGGTTCTGCGGTGGGTGCCGCCGGACTGTTCCGACATCTGAGGTCCCTTCCACGACGCTGGGTGGGGGATGGCCATCCGACATCGTCATGGACGGGCCAAGCGGCGGGCAAGGCCGCGGCAGTGACGGAAAGACAGTGCTGTGGCCGCCGAGAACTCAGGGTGATGGCCCGTCAGATAGCTGGGTGGGCGCCGACGCCGACCCGGAGACGGCGGCGCAGGGGGCCACGACGAGGGTGGGGGGCCACGACGAGGGCGACAGCTCGGGCCATGTGGCCGAGCAGCGGGAAAGCCGGGCACCCTGCTTCGGGCGCCGGATGCCGACAGGCTGATCATCCTGACGAAGCGACCCCACCACGTTGCGACGGGTGGGGTCGACTGCCTGACCACCGGGAGGCTGCGCCGTCCCGGAGGCGGTGCGCGTCAGTCCTTCTTGCCACGCTTTTCGGTCTTGCGGTAGCCGAAGGGGCCCGGGAGATCCATCGACGTGGTGGTGCGGCCGGTCGTCGAGTAGGTGCGCTTCGCGCCGTCCTTCTTGCCGATCGTGACCGACATGGACTTGCGGTTGATGTTGAGGCGCACGTTGGGAAGTATCTGGAAGCTCTTGCGAAACGTGACGGGCATGGTGACTCCTCTCTCTCGCAAGGTGGCCTGCCCCGAAACCCTTCGACTACACAGGGCAGTTGACGCAGCCTGGCCGATCGCCCAACTCTGCCGACAGCGAACTCTCCGGGGCCGCCGGGCCCGTGGTGCTTGGATGTCGGGATGGACATCCTGGTTCTGGGCGGAACGGCTTGGCTGGGCCGCGAGTTGTCGCGGCAGGCGATCGAGCGCGGACATCAGGTGACCTGCCTGGCCCGCGGCGAGAGCGGAGACGTCGCGGACGGAGCAAGGCTGGTCGCCGCCGACCGACGGGACTCCGACGCGTACGCGGCGCTGCTCGACAGCCGATGGGACGCGGTGTTCGAGGTGTCCTGGCAGCCGGGTTTCGTTCGTGAGGCGCTCGACAAGCTGGGTGCCGGAGCCCGGCACTGGACCTACGTCTCCTCCGTCAGCGCCTACGCCACCCATGCCACGCCGGACGCGGACGAGTCCGCCGCGCTCCTCACCGCCACCGAACTGGAGGAAGCGGAAGAGGCTTTGTACGGCGAGGCCAAGGTCGCCTGCGAGCAGGCGTCGACGGCGGCGGTGGGGGATCGCCTCCTCATCGCCCGGGCCGGCCTCATCGGTGGCCCGGGCGATCACAGTGGGCGGTCCGGCTACTGGGTGGCCCGCGCCGCCCGCGATCCGGAGGGCCCGATGCTCGTTCCCGACGCATCCGCCCTGCCGACACAGACCGTCGACGTGAGGGACCTCGCCGCCTGGCTGCTCGACGCTGCGGAGGCGGGGACCACCGGCGCCTACGACGCAGTCGGCCCGGTCGTGCCGCTGGGGGAGTGGATCGAGATGTCCCGAATCATCGGCGGTCACACCGGGCCGGTGGTCACCGTCGATTCGGCCTGGCTGCTCGAGAACGGTGTCGCCGAGTTCATGGGGGACGAGTCGTTGCCGATGTGGCTGGTCGAGCCCGGCTGGGAGGCGTTTTCCTCCCGGAGCGGGGCCGCGGCGCTCGCCGCGGGGCTCTGTCATCGGCCCAGGGCCGAATTGCTGGCCGACACCCTGCTCTGGGAACGCGGCCAGGGTCTGCAGCGGGAGCGACGCGCCGGCCTCAGCGCTCGGCGTGAGCGTGAGCTGCTCGACACCTTGGGCTGACGGCTCGTCTGCCGGGCGGTCTCATTCGTTCTCGGTCGGGGGTTCCCAGACCGAGCAGTCGTGGGCGAAGAGGACGCGCCGTGGATCGAACTCACTCAGCCGTTCCATCCATGGGCGGTAACCGGGGAGCGGCTGCTCGGCGCCCTGCAGCGCGGCGTGACGGGCCAGATGATCCGACGCGTAGTGGGAGGCGAAGTCATGGGCCTGCCCGGCGAGCACCACGGTGCCGTCGCTCCGCCGCACCACCAGGGACTGGTGTCCGTCGGTGTGGCCGGGTGTCGGGATGATGTGCATCCCGGGCAGGATCTCGGCCTCGCCGGTGACCTCCTCGTAGAACGCGCCGGGGAAGTCCACGAGTTCGTCGAACGTGTAGCCGCCGCGTCGCGCGGCCACCAACTCCGTTGCCTGGACCACGATCGGCTTCCCGGCAAGGAGGGGGTTGCCTCCGCAGTGGTCGAAGTGGAGATGGCAGTTCACGACGAGGGAGATGTCGGTGAGATCGACCCCGGACGCTGCGAGGGCACTTTCGAGGGACCGCCGCCGCGGCCGGTAGTGGGCCTCCGTTCCGGGATCGGCGGTGCCGATGCCGGTGTCGAAGAGGATCAGATCGTCCTCACGCCGAACGAGGTAGGCGAGCACCGGTTCCACCCGAGGCTGGTCGGTGTCCGTTTCCTCGGCCGGGCGGATGAAGTAACCGAGATCGAGACGCCGCACGAGTATGGCGTGGCTCATGCGGGTCATCCTGACATGCAGAGCGTTGGGCGACGGGGAATTCCGCTGTGGGGCGCAAAGGGATGACCTCCCCGGCCGAGCGTGGGATCGCTCGGGGAGCCTTCCGGGCGGGGAGGATCCGGGCAGGGCTCGACAGAAACGGCGGACCCCCGTCACCGCTCCGAAGGGGCGACGGGGGTCCGCCGTGCGTGTGGGGTCCCGCTACTGCTGAGGGCCTTGGGGCGGGTTCGGCGGCCCGGGCGGGTAGGGGCCGGGCGCACCGGTCTGCTGGTGGGGGCCGGGCTGCTGCGGCGGGTACCCCGGAGCGCCCCCGGAACCTCCCCAGCCGCCGGGCGGCGGTCCGCCACTGTTGTTCTTCCGCTTCACCAGCATGATCACCACAGCGACGATCACGAGGAGCACGACGACGCCGAGACCGATGAGAAGGACGCGGCCCATGCTCATGCCGCTCTCGGAGCCGGCGGAACTCTCCGGACCAGAGCCCGCCTTGTCGTTCGCGATAAGGGTTGGTGTCCTCAGCGGGCCCTTCTTGGGGCCGGGAGGGATATCTTTCGTCAGCGCGGCCAGTGGCTGGACGAAGCCGTAGCCGTACTTCTCATCCGGGAGCTTGAGCCCCTTCGCCGACGCGGGAAGTCCGGCCGTCTTCGTCATGCGGTTGGCGATCTGACCGGCAGAGAGGTCAGGATATTTTGCGCGAAGCAGGGCCGCGTTAGCGGAGACGTAAGCGGTGGCGGCCGAGGTCCCATCCGCCTTGCGGTAGGGAGACGTGCTTGAGGAAAGGCCAGTTGAGACGATCCCAGTAGCAGGCGCGGTCAGTAGTGTCGCCGGTCCGTAGTTTGATCCTTCCCAGATGCTGCCGTTTCTGTTTACGCCACCAACGGCGAGAACTCCGGGGTAATTGGCGGGGTAGATCTTCCCGTCCGCTGGTCCAGCACCGTCATTGCCTGTTGCTGTGACAACAAGAACATCGTGCTTCCAGGCGTATTCGATCGCTTCGAGGTCCTCAGGAGATGGGGTTCTTTGCATCGAGATGTTGATCACTGAGGCGCCGCTGTCCACCGCGTAGCGAATCGCTGGTAGAAAGCCTTCCTGTGTCGAGCCGTTGTCGCGGATCGGCAGAATATTGGCGTTTGGGGCCAATCCCTTTACGCCTTCGGAGTTCCCTGGACCATGTCCGTGGCCAGCGATGATCCCCGCCATCTCAGTCCCGTGTCCGTCTCCGTCTTCGGGATCGGGCGCGCCACCGTTGATGAAGTCCTTACCCTTGAGGATGTTGCCCTTCAGGTCCGGATGATTGGGGTCGACGCCGTCGTCAATGACAGCCACGGTGACACCTTTTCCGGTGGACACCTGCCAGATCTCCTCGGCTTTGAACGCCCTGAGTGGCCACTGGCCGTCTCTGACCTGATCGGCCGAAGCCGCCGGGGCGAGACCGAGGAGCAATGCTCCCGCCATCGCCGCGCCGCCGACCGCACGCAGCGTCCGCGTGAAGCTCATGCCGTGTTCCTCTCCTCGCAGAACGAAGCCCGCAACCTCGGGTTGCGGGCCCCAACTCGTTCCGCCGATCACATGGGCCCGGCCCGTCTACTCGATGACCCGAGGGGCCACATTACGCTCCGGAGTCCAGGTCTCCTCGTCCTCGACCAAGTAGTCGGGACGCTGTCCGCGCTCCTTCTCCTCATTGGAGTTCGCACCACGCGAGCCGGGGGCACCGGCCATACCTGCCTTGGCGCCACCCCGGCTGCGGTGCAGGCCGGACCCCCCTTGAGGACCTGCACCGGCTTTGCCCTTAGCGGCTCCGAACACACCGCCCTTCTGGCGAGCGAGGCCGCTGCCGCGCCCTTTCGCGCCCTTGGCCCCGTTGGCGCCACCACCCGGACCACCGCCCGTGCCGGGCATACCAGGACGCCCCGTCCGGGAGCCTGCGCCGGCTCCGCCTCGGGCGAGACCGCCGGCGATTCCGCCCGCTGCACCGGGAAGTCCCGGGGATGCGGCACCGATGCCGCCGGATCCGGAGACCTTGGAACCGCCGCCGAGGACACCCTTCCCAAAGCTTCCGCCGGCTCCGATGCCTGTGCTCGTTCCGGTGCCACCGGAAATGCCGTTGAGGCCGGTACCGACACCCGCACCGGGCTTCGGGGCGGTGCCGATCCCGCCGTTGATGCCCGCAGTCCGGGGGTTGCTCATGCCTGACGGACTGAAGCCGCCCTTGACCCCGGAGGCTCCCGGAGCACGTGCGGCAGGGCTGGTGCCGGATGAACCAGGGGGCATCAGCAAGGGAACCGGAGCGGATCCGCCGGGTTCGCCCGGATATGCGTCACTCCTCTCATCGAGGTGCTTGTTCCACGTCCCCATCGACTTCGACTGCGAGGCGTACGCGGCGCCCAACTGCTCCATCTTGACTGCCATGTCCAGCTGGGCTTCCTTGCCCTTGGAGAGGTCGTCGCGGTTGGCGTCGAGGGCTTCCTGCGTCGTCTTGTTTCCGTCGGCCAGGTCACGGCGCAGACCCGAGTCGTCACGGTCCAGGTCGGTTGCGCTGTCCCAGGCACTGGAGAGCGCGCTGGGCTTCTCCATGGCTTCGACCTCGGGCTTGATCTTTCCGAGGATCGTCGCTGCGTTCTTCATGGCGATGGAGGTGTACCGCGCGTATTCGGCACCGTCGGAGATCTTTTTCGCGATCTTCTGGGCCTCGGCGCGGAACTGGTCGGCGGCCTTGCCCTCCCAGTCCTGGAGAACCTCTTCAACGGCGGCTGTGAAGATCTTCTTGATGCCTCCGCTGCCGCCGTTTCCCTCCGCCGCGGTGCCGCCGACGAGTTGGTGGTAGAGGTCCGCCCACCCGTGGGCGACGTCGTGGACGTCGGAGGGCTTCGCCGCGGACACCATGGCCTTCATGGTGTCCATGTCCAGTTCCGCGAAGTTTGTCTTGTGCTCCGCGTTGTAGCACATGTTTGCCGGAATGTACTCGTACTCGGTGCTCACGCCCTCAGTCCCCCTCGTCCCGTCCTGCCGCTACCAGTCTGCCGCGCGCCCGATGCGCCGTCACGCCCCGCCCGACATGTCCGCCGTGACGTCGGCCTCCTGGTTCTGGTAGGCGCCGTGCGCCTTCTTCGTCTTGGTGCCGAACTTGTCCATCACATCGTTGAGGTGTTCGACCACCTGCTCGATGTGCGTCTTCATGTCCGTGTGGGCGTCGGCGAGTTCGCGCGCCTCGATGAACTTGGCTCCACCGGCGTCAGCCCCCAGAGCGCTGGGCGACAGGTACGTCTTGTACTTGGTGTCGCTGTTGGCGTTGCCCAGGTCGCGGAGCACCCCGTTCAGCTTCTTGATGACGTTGTCGAGTGCGCTGAGGTCGACCCTGTACTGATCCTGCGCCATAGCGGCCTCCCCGTGAGTGTTGAGCAGAGTCTTCCGGCACCGCTGGAGCGCCGCAACGCCTGAGCCCCGGTCACGCCCTAGCGGGCGGACTCCGTGCCTACGCCGGGGCTGTGACGATCGCGTCGCTCCGAGGGTCGGTTGTCTGTTGCCTACGATTCGACCACATCCCGGACTCCGGCGTCGCCCCGGGAGGGTGAAGAGACGGCGAAGGCCCGGATGAGGCCATCTGCGCCCCGCGCAGCGTTCGTTGAGCGGACGTTTATCGGCGCCCGGCACGGTCCTCTCATGATGATCCAGCGGATCCCCGATGCCGAGGAGGCAGACCTCGAGGCCGGGTGGCGGGAGCGGGCGCTGTGCGCACAGGTCGGCCCCGAGGTGTTCTTCCCCGAGCCGGGCGGCTCGACGCGGGAGGCCAAGCGCGTCTGCTCCGCCTGTCACGAGCGCGAGGCGTGTCTGCGGTACGCCCTCGTCCATGACGAGCGCTTCGGTGTCTGGGGCGGCCTCTCCGAGAACGAGCGGCGGGACCTGCGGGGCGGATGGAGGCGTAGGCCGGACCCGGCCGCGCCGGACCGCGGAGGCTCCCGGATCGCGGAACCCCCCGGGCCGGGCTCTGCCGGACGGGCGGGGCGGGGATCGCCGGACTGCGGCAATGGATTTGGACGATCCGCTGCGAGCACGTAGAGTCGGGTTCGTCGACGCGGGGTGGAGCAGCTCGGTAGCTCGCTGGGCTCATAACCCAGAGGTCGCAGGTTCAAATCCTGTCCCCGCTACTAGTGGAAACGAAAGGCCCCCTCTTCGGAGGGGGCCTTTCGCATGTGACGGGTACGTGGCGCGCCCCCAGCCCCGACCGGCGCAGAGTCCGTTGTCAGTGGCGCCCCCTACTGTGGTGGCCGTTGGCAGGGGCTGCTGAGGAGGGGGAAGCAGCCCCCGTCGACCGTGTGCTCCTCGCCGACGGGGGTGGCGAGGAGCACACGGGGAGGACGGGCTGCGCGCTCAGGACGCGCGCGGGCGCGCTCAGCCGGCCTTGCGGGCGGCGCGGCGGGCGAGGATCGCCGCCTGGCGCTCATCGAACTTCGTGGCCTGGTCGTCCAGACCGTTCATGAACAGTCCCAGCTCTTCCTGCGCCTTCAGTCCCTCCGGGCCCAGGCCCGAGATCTCCAGCACCTTGAGGAAGCGGAGCACCGGCTGGAGCACGTCGTCGTGGTGGATGCGCATGTTGTAGATGCCGCCGATGGCCATCCGGGCGGCGGCGCGCTCGAAGCCGGGCATGCCGTGGCCCGGCATCCGGAAGTTGACGACCACGTCGCGGACGGCCGACATGGTCTGGTCCGGGGCCAGCTCGAAGGCCTTCCCCAGCAGGTTCCGGTAGAAGACCATGTGCAGGTTCTCGTCCGTGGCGATCCGGGCCAGCATCCGGTCGCACACCGGGTCGCCCGAGTGGTGGCCGGTGTTGCGGTGCGAGATCCGGGTGGCGAGCTCCTGGAAGGCGACGTAGGCCACCGAGTGCAGCATGCTGTGCCGGTTGTCGGACTCGAAGCCCTCCGACATGTGCGCCATGCGGAAGCGCTCCAGCTCGACGGGGTCGACGGCCCGGCTGGTCAGCAGGTAGTCGCGCATGACGATGCCGTGCCGGCCCTCCTCGGCGGTCCACCGGTGCACCCAGGTGCCCCAGGCGCCGTCGCGGCCGAAGAGCGAGGCGATCTCGTGGTGGTAGCTGGGCAGGTTGTCCTCGGTCAGCAGGTTCACCACCAGCGCTATCCGCCCGATGTCGCTGACCTTGGACTGCTCCGGAGCCCAGGCCTCGCCGCCCATGACGCCGTCGAAATTGCGGCCGTCGCTCCACGGCACGTACTCGTGCGGCATCCATTCCTTGGCGACCTTCAGATGGCGGTTGAGCTCCGCCTCGACCACCTCTTCGAGCGCGTACAGCAGCCGGGCGTCACTCCACGCCTCCGATGCGACGCGGGGGGGAGGGGTGATGGACACAGAGCGGCTCCAGGGGACGATGGGACCTACGGCTCCGTAGGTTACGACACCGTAGGTTACGCCCCGCGTGAGGCCTGGCCAAGGGGCGGAGGTGTCTTGTGAATTTCAGGGGCTTTCGCGAAGAATGTGAAGTTCTGGTGTGCGCGGCGCCTGCCGGCGCTCGCGTCGCAGTGAGCTGTGCGCCCGCCCGCTCTCCGGGGCCGGTGGACGTCCGCGGTCTCCGATGACGCGCGCCGGTCGAAGGATGGTTGATGCACTTTTTGCCAGAACGGGCAGACCCGCCCCAACGGCCCCTGCCTGAACCGCTGTTACCGCCGGGATCTTGATGTGTCAGGGCATGGCTAGGATGATCGGCGCG
Organism: Streptomyces meridianus; assembly: GCF_023703325.1. Lineage (GTDB taxonomy): Bacteria > Actinomycetota > Actinomycetes > Streptomycetales > Streptomycetaceae > Streptomyces > Streptomyces meridianus. Next base: position 40,757 of record NZ_JAMQGM010000048.1, on the reverse strand, counting down.
TTCCCGTTCGCACGGCGAACAGGGTTTCGGCCGCCCCGACTTCGGTGCGCCGGAACACGGTTGGGCCCGTCAAGCGCCGGCGGACCGCACCCGGGGACGTCCGAGCCTCGGCGCCCCCACCTGCACGTCCGCCAACGCCCCCCAGCTCTTGAGGATCCGATGACACGACACATACCGGAGGCGGCGTTCTGGTGCCTCGCTGCCGGTGTGCTCGCAGGCCTGGTCCTGTTGGTACGCGAACGCCTGATATCCCGCAGGTTGCGCAAACGACTGGCCGTGTCGGAGGACAGCCTGCGTGCGCGTGACGCCGAGGCCAGGCACCTGGTCGAGGTCCGCCTGCCCGTTCTCGAGGAGGCCGAGCACTTCGGTCCGGCGCCCGCGCCGGGGCTGCTCGACCCGAGGCTGGCCGGCACGGAGTTCGGCCGCTGCCTGCAGCACGTCGTGGACCGCTTCACGGGGGCGGCCGACAAGGCGCGGGCCCGCGCCGACCAGTCGGCGAAGGCCACCCTCAAAGCTGCCATGCGTGCGCTCCAGGCCCTCGCCAACGAGCAGCAGCTGTCCATCACGGACATGCAGGACCGTCACCACAGCCCGGCCGTCCTCCAGGACCTCCTCGAGATCGATCACGCCAACTCGCAGTTCGGCCGCAGGGCGCAGGCCATCGCCGTCCTGTGCGGATCGTGGCCGGGCCGTCAGCGGGTGGCCTCCCCGCTGATCGACGTGGTTCGCGGCGCGAAGTCCCGGGTCCGCGACTACCGGCGCATCGAGATTCACACGCGGGTCGACATCGACGTGGTCAGCCGGGCGGTGGAACCCGTCGTGCTCACCGTGGCCGAGCTCCTCGACAACGCCGCGCGGCACTCGCAGCCCAACACCACGGTCGAGGTCAACATCCGGCCGGCGCACAACGGCACCTGCATCGTCATCGACGACGCCGGTGTCGGTATGGACGCGCGGGAGATCGAGGAAGCGGGCCGGCGGCTCTCCGGCCGCGAGGACATCGACATCAACCGCCTCGGCGACCCACCGCAGTTCGGCTTCGCGGTCATCGGTGTGCTGGCCGCCCGCTACGGGTTCAACGTCTCGATCGACTCCCAGTCCCCCTACGGCGGCGTCCGTGCCGTCGTGCTCCTGCCCAGCTCGCTGCTGACCCGCGCCAAGCCACAGGACGCGGCGCCGCAGCAGAGGCCGATCCGGACCGCGAGGGCCGGGACCTCCGCTCCCGCACCTCTCCCCGTCCGGCGGACGGTCGCGGAGCCGTCCGCCGCACCCGTGGAACCGGCGGTGTCCGCGGAACCGGCTCCCTCCGCCGCACCGGAGGCCACCGCCGGAGGCCTGCCCAAGCGCCGCCGCCGGGCAGCCGCCGAGGGCACTGTCGACCACCAGGGGTATCCCGACCGGGGATCCTCCGCACCGACCGGGACGCAATCCGTGCCGGTCCGCTCGGCGCGCGAAACCGCCTCCCGGATGGGTGCGTTCGCACGTGGCACCCGGTTCGGGCGCGCCGCCGCTCCGTCAGAACACGAAGGGAACCATCAGGAATGACCGACCATATGGCCAATGAACTGGGCTGGATGCTCGACGAAGTCCTGAAGGTTCCCGAGGCGCGGCACGCGATCCTGCTCTCCGCCGACGGCATGCTGCGCGGGCACTCCCAGGGCATCGGCCGCGACGAGGCCGAGCGGCAGGCCGCCGCTCTCTCCGGCCTGCAGTCGATCAGTCGCAGCACCGCCGAGTTCGCCGCCGGGGAGTCCTCTCCCTGGCAACAGACACTGGTCGAGTTCGCCGGAGGGTACGTGTTCCTGGTCGCCGCCGGCGCCGGCGCCTACCTCGCCGTCTCGGCCACCCAGGACGTCGACATGGAAGCGGTGACCTATCGCATGCAGAAGCTCGTCGACCGGCTGGGCAAGGAGCTGACCAGCCCGCCCCGCGCCGACGGGGTGCCCGTCCGGCCAGGCAGCAGCGGCCGGGCATGACTCCGCCCGTCAGGCGCGAGAGAGGACTGGTGCGGCCGTACGTCGTGACGGACGGCCGCGCCCACCCGACCCGCAACACCCTCGACCTGGTGACGCTGGTGATCGCGATGAGCGACCGCCCTGTCGACAAGCTCGGCCCAGAGAAGCGCCGCGTCATGGAGTTGTGCCGGGGCGGAGCGCTCTCGGTCGCCGAAGTCGCGGGTCACCTCTCTCTGGCGGTCAGCGTCACCAAGGTCCTGCTGAGCGATCTCATCGACAGCGGCCACGTCACCACCCGGGCCCCCGTACCCACGGCCCAACTCCCCGATGCCCACGTCTTGCAGGAGGTGCTCGATGGGCTTCGCTCCCGTCTCTGACCAGATCTACGTGTCCAATACGGTCAAGGCGGCAGTCAAGATCCTGATCGTGGGGCACTTCGCAGTCGGCAAGACCACCTTCGTCGGCGCGCTCTCGGAGATCAAACCGCTGCGCACCGAGGAGACGATGACCGAGGCCAGCGCACCGATCGACGATCTGGCCGGGACCCCCGACAAGACCACGACGACCGTCGCCATGGATTTCGGCCGCATCACGCTCAGCGACCGACTGGTGCTCTACCTGTTCGGCGCCCCCGGGCAGAAGCGATTCACCCAGCTGTGGAAGGACATGATGCAGGGGGCCCTGGGCGCACTCGTGCTCGCCGACACCCGGCGGCTGGACCAGTCCTTCGACGTGATGGGTCTGCTCGAGGAGCACGGCATGCCGTACGCGGTCGCCGTCAACCAGTTCGACGACGCGCCCGCCTATCCGAAGGAGGAGATCCGCGAAGCGCTCGACCTCCTCCCCGAGACCCCCCTCGTCGTCTGTGACGCCCGTGACCCGGCCTCCTCGACCGGGGCCCTGATCGCACTCGTCGAGTACCTCCAGACCCGCACCGCACAGGAGCAGCCATGACCACTTCCGAAACGGGTCCGGTCTCGGTGCCGCCGCCCGGCTGCCCGGCCCACGCCGGTCACGAGAGTGCCGCCCCGTACGACCCCTCCGTCGAACTCCTGTACGGTCCGGACTTTGCGGCGGACCCCGCGTCGTTCTACGAACGGCTCCGCAGGAAGGGCGCAGTGGCCCCCGTCGAACTCGCCCCGGGCGTCCGGGCGCACCTCGTGACCACCTACGCAGGCGCCCTCGAAGTCCTGCGCAGCCCGGAACGGTTCTCCCACGACTCGCGCCGCTGGCGGGCGCTGGCCGACGGTACCGTCCCCGCGGACAGCCCCGTCGTGCCGATGATGATGTACCGCCCCAACGCCCTCTGGTCGGACGGCGACGAGCACGCCCGTCTGCGGGGAGCCATCAACGACAGCCTCGGCCGGGTCGACCCGAACGCCCTGCGCGGCTACGTCGAGGAGAGCGCCGACACCCTCATCGACGTCTTCGGGCCGCAGGGCGAAGCCGACCTCCTGGGCGAGTACGGGGCGATCCTGCCGCTGCTCGTCTTCAACAAGCTCTTCGGCTGCCCCCGCGAGATCGGCAGCAAGCTCGTCGACGCCATGTCCAAGATCTTCGACAGCAATGCGGACGCCGAGAAGGCGAACATGATGCTCGTCGAGGCCATCGCCGAACTCGTCGCCCTCAAGCGCAAGGAGCCCCGCCAGGACGTCACCTCCTGGCTGATGGCCCACCCCGCCGGTCTCACCGACGAGGAGATGATGCACCAGCTCGTCCTCCTCATGGGCGCGGGCACCGAGCCCCAGCAGAACCTCATCTGCAACGGTCTGCTCCTGCTCCTCTCCGACGACCGCTTCGCCGGTGACCTGGCCGGCGGCAGCATGCCCATCGAGGACGCGCTCGACGAGGTCCTGTGGTCGGACCCGCCGATGGCCAACTACTGCGTTCACTACGCGATCCACGACGAGGAGATCGACGGCTGCCCGGTCCCCGAGGGCGAGCCCGTCCTGATCAGCCTCGCCGCCGCCAACACCGACCCCTCCCTGGTCCGGGACGACCAGCGCGGCGGCAGCCGTGCCCACCTGGCGTGGTCCGCGGGCCCGCACACCTGCCCGGCCAAGAGCCCCGCGCGCCTGATCGCCGCAGTCGCCGTGGAGAAGCTCCTCGACCGGCTGCCCGACATCGAGCTGGCCGTCGACTCAGCCGAGCTGATGTGGCGCCAGGGGCCCTTCCACCGGGCGCTCGCCGCGCTTCCCGTGCACTTCCCGCCGATCACCGTTACCCCGAACCGCAACTCTGGAGCCAGCGCATGGAACACGACTCCCACCCCCTCGTCCTCGACCCCTCCGGCTCCGACATCCACGGCGAGGCAGCCCGAGTCCGGGCCGGCGGACCGGCGACCCTGGTGGAGCTCCCTGGCCAGGTGGTGGCGTGGGCAGTAAGCGACCACGCCCTGCTCAAGGAACTGCTCACCGACTCCCGTGTGTCGAAGGACCCGCGCCGGCACTGGCCGCGGTTCATCAACGGTGAGATCACCCCGGACTGGCCGCTGTTCGCCTGGGTCGCGGTGACCAACATGTTCACCGCCTACGGCGCCGACCACCGCCGGCTGCGGAAGCTGGTCTCCACCGCGTTCACCGCCCGCCGCACCGAGGCCCTCCGGCCGCGCATCGAGGAGATGACAGCCGAGCTCCTCGACGGCCTCGCCGCCGCCCCGCGGGGCGAGGTGCTCGACCTGCGCGACCGCTTCTGCTACCCGATCCCGATCCAGGTGATCTGCGAGCTGTTCGGTGTGGACGACGACGACATGCGCGAGGAACTGCGCCGTCTCGTGGACAGCGTCTTCAACACCGCCGCCACCCCCGCGGAGGCCATGGCCACCTTCCAGCGGCTGCACGCGATCCTCGCCGAACTGGTCGCGTACAAGCGGGAACAGCCCGGCGACGACATGACCAGCGTGCTCATCGCCGCCCGCGAGGAGGACGGCACCCGGCTGTCGGAAGCGGAGATGGTCGACACCCTGCTGCTGATGATCAGCGCCGGACACGAGACGACCGTCAACCTGCTCGACAACGCCGTCCACGCCCTCCTGACGCACCCGGAGCAGCTCGACCTGGTGCGGCAGGAGAAGGCGACCTGGAGCGACGTGATCGAGGAGACGCTCCGTGTCGAGGCCCCCGTCGCCAGCCTGCCGCTGCGGTACGCCGTCGAGGACATCGAGGCGCACGGCGTGACCATCAAGAAGGGTGAGGCCATCCTCGCCGCCTACGCCGCTGCCGGCCGCAGCCCCGAGGTGCACGGGGAGGACGCCGACCGCTTCGACCTGACCCGGGTCAACAAGGAGCACCTGGCGTTCGGTCACGGAGTGCACTTCTGCCTCGGAGCCCCGCTGGCCCGCCTGGAGGCCGAGATCGCCCTTCCGGCGATCTTCGAGCGGTTCCCCGACCTGGAGCTGGCGGTTCCCGACGAAGCCCTGCAGCCGGTGGCGTCGTTCATCTCCAACGGCCACCGCTCCCTGCCAGTGAGGCTCGGACGGGACACCAAGGTCTGACCGGCCTGTGTGACACGGCCCGGGACACCGCCCTCGCGGGGCGTCGTCCCGGGCCGTTCCACGCGGGGGCCCGACCGACACCGTCGGGGATCAGCACAGTTCCGGGACGTGAGGACAGGACTCACCTCTGGACACCGTCAGGAACGTTCGGTCCCGCCCGACCTCCCGTCCAGCCGGACCCATCGGTCGATGCCGACCGCTCGCAGGAACGGCAGGTCGTGGGAGGCCACGAGCAGGGCGCCCTCGTAGGCGTGCAGGGCCGCCGTCAGCTGCCGGGCCGAAGCCATGTCCAGGTTGTTGGTGGGCTCGTCGAGCAGCAGCAACTGCGGAGCGGGTTCGGCGAGCAGCAGGGTGGCCAGCGTCGCCCGGAACCGCTCACCGCCCGACAGGGTGCCGGCCCGCTGGTCGGCCCGCGCGCCGTGGAAGAGGAAGCGGGCCAGCAGGGCCCGGATCCGGTTGTTCGTGGCCTGGGGGGCGAACCGGCCGACGTTCTCCGCCACCGTCAGCTCGTCGTCCAGGACGTCGAGCCGCTGCGGAAGATGCCGTACCGGAACCCGGGCCGAGACCCGGCCGGCCAAGGGCTCGATCTCCTCGGCGATCGTGCGCAGCAGCATGGTCTTGCCCGACCCGTTCCGGCCGGTGAGCGCGATCCGTTCGGGGCCGCGCACTTCGAACGTCCCGACGTGAGCGCCGTGGGGCAGCGTCAGGTCGTCGAGGGTCAGCACGGTCCGACCCGCGGGCACTGCCGTGCCGGGCAGATCGACCCTGATCTCGTCGTCGTCCCGCACCGCCTCCCGGGCCTCGTCGAGCCGTTCCCTGGCCTCCTCCAGTTTTCCGGCATGCAGGAGACGGTGCTTGCCGGCCGACACCTGAGCGTCGCGTTTGCGCAGCCGCATCACCGCCCGCGGCTCGCGCTTGGAGTCGTACATCCTCTGGCCGTACCGCATCCGGCGCGCCAGCTTCACCTGCGCCTCGGACAGTTCGCGCTTCTGGCGTTTCACGTCGGCCTCAGCCGCCCGGACCGTGCGCTCCGCCGCCTCCTGCTCCACGGCCAGGGCCTCCTCGTAGGCCGTCAGGTTGCCTCCGAACCAGCGCACCCGGCCGTCCCGCAGCTCGGCGATGCGGTCCACCAGGTCGAGCAGCTCACGGTCGTGGCTGACGACGACCATCACCCCGTTCCACGCGGCGACCGCCTGGTACAGGCGCCTGCGGGCAGCGGTGTCGAGGTTGTTGGTGGGCTCGTCGAGCAGCAGGACGTCGGGCCTGCGCAGCAGCAGCGCCGCCAGCCGCAGCAGAACGGCCTCGCCGCCGGACACCTGGCCGACGGTCCGGTCGAACGCGAGGTGTTCCAGGCCCAGCTGGTCCAGCACCGCCCGGGCCCGTTCCTCGACGTCCCAGTCGTCGCCGACGGCCGTGAAGTTCTCCTCGCTCGCGTCGCCGCCTTCGATGGCGAGCAGTGCGGCGCGGCAGGCAGCGATCCCGAGGGCGTCGTCGACGCGCAGTCCGGTGTCCAGGGTGAGATTCTGTGGCAGGTACCCGACCTCACCGGCTGCCCGCACCGTTCCTGCGCAGGGGCGCAGGATGCCTGCGAGCAGACGTAGCAGGGTGGACTTGCCCGAGCCGTTGAGGCCGATCAGGCCGGTGCGCCCGGGACCGACGGCCAGCTGGAAATCCTCGAGGACAGGGGTGCCGTCGGGCCAGGCGAAGGTGAGCCCGGAGCAGGTGAGGGAACGGGGTGCGGAATCGGATGGTGACATGCGGCCTCCTGGTCGCGTGATGGTGGGGCAACACGGGGAGACACCGCGACGGCAGCCGGCCGGCAGGCGTGAAAGGGGCGTCAGGCGAGAAGGCAGCTCAACACCGAGGCCGCACACGGCTCGCGCGTGAGAACGCGGAGCGCGGTGTCAGGGACCTCAGAGGAGCAATGTCCTTCTCCGTTCGACGGCGACAGGGCCGTAAAGAACCTTAGGGAGAGCAGCCGTGCCGCTCAACGCATTTTCCGCTGCACCGCCGCAGCCTCGCCGGCTCACGGATCCGGCGGACCCTGCGCCCCTCACGTCCGGGTGATAGCAATGCGTCATGACAACGCGTGGCATCGAGTGGCCGGCCTCCACGGCGGAGGCGGTCGCCGAGCAGGAACGGCTCCGGGACCTCGTCGACCTCGGCGCGGCCGGTCCGGATCCCGCCGCGGGCGGGACGGTCGCGGGGGTCGACGTGGCGTACGACGAGAACTCGGACCGACTGGCCGCGGCCGCAGTGGTCCTCGACCTCGCGACCCTGGAGGTCGTCGAGCAGGCGACGGCGACCGGTCGTGCCGCTTTTCCCTACCTTCCCGGGCTACTGGCCTTCCGGGAACTGCCGCCCGTGCTCGACGCGCTGGACCGGCTGTCCGCCCGGCCGGACCTCGTCGTCTGCGACGGGTACGGCATCGCCCACCCTCGCCGCTTCGGTCTGGCCTGCCATCTCGGCGTGCTGACGGGCATCCCCGCCTTCGGTGTCGCGAAGACTCCCTTCGTCTTCGACCACGAGGAGCCGGGGCCGCGGCGCGGGGACTGGACGCCGCTGCTCGACGGCGACGAAGTGGTCGGCAGAGCCCTGCGGACCCAGGAGAGCGTCAAGCCCGTCTTCGTCTCCGTGGGGCACGCGATCACCCTGGCGAAAGCCTGCGCGCACACCCTGCGTCTGGCCTCGCGGTACCGGCTGCCCGAGTCCACGCGGCGCGCGGACCGGCTGTGCCGCGACGCCCTGGCGGCAGCCGTCGCGGGGGGATCCCGTACGCCGCTGACCGGCGCGTAAGCTGAGGATCATGTTCGTACTCGAGTTGACCTACACCGCCCCGGTCGAGGAGATCGACGCACTCCGCGAGGCCCATCTGGCCTGGCTGGACGAGCAGTACGAGGCCGGGGTGTTCGTCGTCTCGGGACGCAAGAACCCGGGTGACGGCGGGGTCATCCTCGCGGTCGGGGACGACCGGGATCGCATCGAGGCGATCGCCGCGAGCGATCCCTTCGCGCAGGAGGACGTCTGTGCCTACCGGATCACCGAGTTCACCGCCACCCGGACCGCTCCGCCGCTCAAGGAGTACCGGCAGCAGCTGCACGTCTGACGCCGTCCGCACTCTGGACGGCGGGTAAGGGGTCGGCTAGCTTCCGTCGGCATGAAGCCGATGCTGCGCAAACTGAGACGCACGGTGTCCGTCGGGCTGTGCGGGGCCGCTGTGGTCCTGGGCGTCACCGCCCCCGCACATGCGGAGCGGCCCACGGGACAGGGGGAGCCGGCGCTCGGCTGGCAGCTCACCCCGACCGGGACGGATGCCCGGTTCCGCGGCCTTTCCGCCGTGGACCGCGACACGGTCTGGGCGGCCGGTTCCGCCGGGACCGTGCTGCGGACCGTCGACGGCGGACGCCACTGGCAGGACGTCTCCCCGCCCGGCCTGTCCGCCCTGCAGTTCCGGGACATCGAGGCGTTCGACGCCCGCCGCGCCGTCGCCCTGACGATCGGTGAGGGCGAGGACTCGCGTGTCTTTCGTACCGACGACGGCGGCGCGACCTGGACCGAGACCTTCCGCAACACCGAACCGCGGGCCTTCTACGACTGCATCACCTTTTTCGACGGCCGCCACGGGCTCGCGATGAGCGACCCCGTCGACGGCCGGTTCCGCATCCTGTCCACCGGTGACGGCGGCAGGTCGTGGGAGGTGCTGCCCTCGGACGGGATGCCGCCGGCGCAGCAGGGAGAGGCGGGATTCGCCGCGAGCGGACAGTGCCTGGTCTCCTCCGGTCCGAAGGACGTGTGGCTCGCATCCGGCGGGGCCGCCGCCGCGCGGGTGTATCACTCGAGGGACCGCGGCCGGACCTGGACGGTCGCCGATTCGCCGATTCCGGCCGGCGACCCGGCGAAGGGGGTCTTCGGCCTGGCGTTCCGGGACCGTACGCACGGGATCGCCGTGGGCGGTGACTACCGGCCCGAGGAGGCGTCGCCGCGGGCGTCGGCCGTCACCGCGGACGGTGGTGAGACCTGGGCCGTCTCCCAACAGCCCCCGGCTGCCTACCGGTCGGGCGTCGTCTGGGTGCCGCTGACGAAGAGCGCGGCGATCGCCGTCGGGCCGACGGGCAGCGACCTGACCCTGGACTCCGGCCGCACCTGGCGAAATTTCGACGGCGGATCCTTCGACACCGTCGACTGCACCCGGGACTTCGGCTGCTGGGCTTCGGGGGAGAAGGGGCGCATCGCCCGGCTCGGCCTGCCGTCGAGCCCATCCGGGCTGCACTGAGCGACCGGACCCGGGACGACGTCGGCCGGATGTCGTCCCGGGCCCGTTGTCAGTGGTCACCGGCATGCTGAGGGCATGAACGAGATCACGAACTCCGTTTGTCCCACCGTCCGCCGTGCCTGGGGAGTGCAGCCCGGGATGGCTGTGGCCCTGGCTGCCGCAGCGGTGGCGAGCCTGGGGTGGCTGCTGGCGATGGCCTACTCCATAGGCACGTGGGCGATGGGTATCTGATCTCCGGTCAACCGCAGCGGATGACGCGAAAGTTCAGGCCCGCGGCGGTGAGCCGCCCGGTCAGCGCGTCGCCCATGGCCACGGCGGTGGTCACCTGGCCCGAGGCGGGGGGAAGGTCGTCGAAGGCCAGGCAGATCGCCGACTCGGCCAGCATCTTCGCGGTCTCCTCGTAGCCGGGATCTCCTCCCGACACCTCCGTCACCACCCGCTTGCCGCCGCCCTCCGCCACGAAGCGCACAGTGAACCAGCTCCTGGCCCGCCGGTCCGGGCCGGGGCCCGTCCCCGGCTCGAGACGACGGGACAGCCACCGGCGGGCCGGGGGGATCTGGGCCATTGCGAAGAGCCCCGCCGTCCCCGCCACTCCGCCCACGGCGACCGGCAGCCACTTCACGGCCGCGTAGTGCCGGTAGCGGAAGTCGGGGCCGTAGCGCTCCAGGGCGGCGGCCGACCGCTCGACGATCTGCGGATCGATGGTGGGCAGCGGCACGGCCCAGACACCGAGGTCCCGGCGGTGCACGGGCGGGCCGAGCGGAGCCCGGGCACGCCGTCCGGGGGGCCGGGTCTCGCTGCCGCGTCGTGCGCGGGCGGTGCGCACCGTGCCGAGCGGCCGGGACATCGCGGTGAGCGCGGAGGCGAGGGTGCCCCCGGAGAACGTCGCGTTGGAGCGCACGAACGCGTCGACGCGCAGCGGGACGTCCTCCGGCAGCAGCCCCACGGTGTAGTGGACGCCCAGGTCGTGCGGAACGGAGTCGAAGCCGCAGGCGTGGACCAGGCGCGCGCCCGTCTCCTGCGCCCGGGCGTGGTGGTGCAGGTACATCCGGTCCACGAACTCGGGCTCCCCCGAGAGGTCGGCGTAGTGCGTCCCGGCGTCGGCGCAGGCGGCAACGAGAGGTTCGCCGTGTGTCAGATAGGGGCCGACCGTGGTCGCGACCACCCGGGTCCCGGACGCGAGTGCGCGCAGGGATGCGGGGTCCGCCGAGTCGGCGTGCAGCAGTGGCAGTTCCGCGCAGTCGGGGTTGATCCGTTCCAGCCGCGAGCGGAGCGCCTCCAGCTTCGCCGGGTCGCGGCCGGCCAGCGCCCAGCGGCAGCCGGCGGGGGCGTGCCGGGCCAGGTATTCGGCGGTCAGCCCGCCGGTGAACCCGGTCGCCCCGTACAGCACCAGGTCGTACGTCCGGCGCACGCTTCCCCTCCCGATGGGTTCCGGTCAAGTTACGCCACAGTAGAAACGTGTCTGGCCCCGGTCAACAGCGCCGCCCGTTCGCTCCCCGAGGACCCTTGTGGAAAGTGGAACACGTTCTTAACATTGTTGCTGTTACATCAGTAGTGTCATGTCCGATTGGCGGCTTGATGGCAGCAGCAGGGAACGGTCCGCTCGCCGGGATCCGTGTCGTCGAACTGGCGGGGATCGGCCCCGGGCCCTTCGCCGCGATGCTCCTGGGAGACCTGGGGGCCGACGTGGTGCGTGTCGACCGGCCCGGCGGCCCCGGGCTGGGCATCGACCCGCAGTACGACATCACCAACCGCAACAAGAGGTCGGTTCTGCTCGACCTCAAGTCCCCGGAGGGCCGTGAGGCGGTGCTCGCCCTCGCCGAGCGCGCGGACGTCCTCCTGGAGGGCAACCGCCCCGGCGTCACCGAGCGCCTCGGCGTCGGCCCCGAGGACTGTCTCGCCCGCAACCCGAAACTCGTCTACGGACGGATGACCGGCTGGGGCCAGGACGGGCCGCTCGCCGACCGCGCCGGACACGACATCGGCTACATCGCCGTCGCCGGGGCGCTGGGCATGATCGGCCGCGCCGGCGAGCCGCCCGCCGTCCCCGCCAACCTGATCGGCGACTACGCCGGAGGCTCCCTCTACCTGGTCATCGGAGTCCTGGCAGCCCTCCAGCACGCGCGCACCCACGGCACCGGGCAGGTCGTCGACGCGGCCATCGTCGACGGGACCGCCCATCTGACCTCGATGATCCACGGCATGATGGCCGCCGGAGGCTGGCAGGACCGCCGCGGCGCCAACCTCCTCGACGGCGGCTGCCCCTTCTACGGCAGCTACGAGACGTCCGACGGCGGCCACATGGCGGTCGGCGCCCTCGAACCCCGCTTCTACGCGGAGTTCGCCGAGCTGCTCGGCATCGCCGACGTGGCCCCCGACCGGAACGACTTCGACCGCTGGGGCGAGCTCCGCGCGGTGATCGCCGACCGGTTCCGCACCCGCACCCGCACGGAGTGGACGGTTGTCTTCGAGGACTCCGACGCCTGTGTGGCCCCGGTCCTCTCGCTGCGCGAGGCTCCCGCCCATCCGCACCTCGCCGCCCGCGGTACGTTCACCGGCGCAGGGGGTATCACCCAGCCGGCACCCGCCCCCCGGTTCTCGGTCACCCCCGGATCCCTGCGCCGCCCTCCCGCCATGCCCGGTGCGGACACCGGCGACGTGGCGCGGGACTGGGACGTACCCGCCCTCACCGCCACTTCGCAGCCGCCGCAGGAGGCCCCCCGTTGAAGCGCCAGATCTTCTCGCCCGAGCACGACGCGTTCCGTGAGACCGTGTGCACCTTCCTGGCCAAGGAGGTGCTGCCCCACTACGAGCAGTGGGAGAAGGACGGGATCACCGACCGGGCCGCCTGGCTCGCCGCCGGCCGCCAGGGCCTGCTCGGTCTCGCCGTCCCCGAGGAGTACGGCGGCGGCGGGAACCCGGACTTCCGGTACAGCGCCGTGCTCGCCGAGGAGTTCACCCGCGCCGGCGCGCCCGGCCTCGCCGTCGGCCTGCACAACGACGTCATCGGCCCGTACCTGACCTCGCTCGCCACCGACGAGCAGAAGCGCCGCTGGCTGCCCGGGTTCTGCTCCGGCGAGATCATCACCGCGATAGCGATGACCGAGCCCGGCGCCGGCTCGGACCTGCAGGGCATCCGGGCCACCGCCACCGACGACGGCGACCACTGGGTGCTGAACGGCTCGAAGACCTTCATCTCCAACGGCATCCTCGCCGACCTGGTCGTCGTGGTCGCGAAGACCACACCCGAGGGCGGGGCCAAGGGCCTCAGCCTGCTCGTCGTCGAACGGGGCATGGGAGGGTTCGAGCGAGGCCGCAACCTCGACAAGATCGGCCAGAAGTCGCAGGACACGGCCGAGCTGTTCTTCAACGACGTCCGCGTTCCCAAGGAGAACCTCCTCGGCGAGCTCAACGGCGCGTTCCTGCACCTGATGACCAACCTCGCGCAGGAGCGACTGAACATCGCCGTCACCGGCATCGTGGCGGCCGAACACCTGCTGGAGATCACCAAGAACTACGTGAAGGAGCGCGAGGCGTTCGGCCGCAAGCTCGCGAAACTCCAGCACGTCCGCTTCGAGATTGCCGAGATGGCCACCGAGTGCGCGGTCACCCGCAGTTTCGTCGACCGCTGCATCGTCGAGCACTCGGAGGGCGGGCTCGACACCGTCCACGCCTCGATGGCGAAGTGGTGGGCCACCGAGCTCCAGAAGCGCGTCACCGACCGCTGCCTCCAACTCCACGGTGGATACGGCTACATGACCGAGTATCCGGTCGCCCGGGCCTACACCGACGGCCGAATCCAGACGATCTACGGAGGAACGACCGAGATCATGAAGGAGATCATCGGTCGCTCCCTCCTCGCCTGAGCCGCTTCCCCACCCTCACCTCCGGAAAGGCTGCTGATCTTGAGCACCGAAGCTTTCGTCTATGACGCCATCCGCACCCCGCGCGGGCGCGGCAAGGCCAACGGCTCCCTGCACGGCACCAAGCCCGTCGACCTGGTCGTCGGTCTCATCCACGAACTGCGCGCCCGGTTCCCCGACCTGGATCCGGCCGCCGTCGACGACATCGTCCTCGGCGTCGTCAGCCCGCTCGGCGACCAGGGTTCCGACATCGCCAAGGTGGCGGCCATCGCGGCCGGCCTGCCCGACACCGTGGCCGGCGTGCAGGAGAACCGCTTCTGCGCCTCCGGGTTGGAGGCCGTCAACCTCGCCGCCGCCAAGGTCCGCTCCGGCTGGGAGGACCTCGTGCTCGCGGGCGGCGTCGAGTCGATGTCACGCGTCCCGATCGGCTCGGACGGCGGGGCCTGGGCCATGGACCCGATGACCAACTTCGAGACCGGCTTCGCCCCCCAGGGCGTCGGCGCCGACCTCATCGCCACCATCGAGGGCTTCTCCCGGCACGACGTCGACTCCTACGCGTCCCTGTCGCAGGAACGCGCGGCCGAGGCGTGGAAGGACGGACGGTTCGACCGCTCCGTCATCCCGGTCCGCGACCGCAACGGGCTCACCGTTCTCGACCACGACGAGCACATGCGCCCCGGCACCACCCCGGAGTCCCTGGCCGGCCTCAAGCCGTCCTTCGCCATGATCGGCGAGGCGGGCGGTTTCGACGCCGTGGCGCTGCAGAAGTACCACTGGATCGAGAAGATCGACCACGTCCACCATGCCGGAAACTCCTCCGGCATCGTCGACGGCGCGGCCCTGGTGGCCATCGGCTCCGAGGAGACCGGCCGGCGCTACGGGCTGACCCCGCGCGCGAGGATCGTGTCCGCAGCCGTCTCCGGCGCCGACCCCACGATCATGCTGACCGGCCCCGCTCCGGCCACCCGCAAGGCGCTCGCCAAGGCCGGGCTGACCATCGACGACATCGACCTCGTCGAGATCAACGAGGCCTTCGCCGGCGTCGTCCTGCGCTTCGTCAAGGACATGGGGCTGAGCCTGGACAAGGTCAACGTCAACGGCGGGGCCATCGCCATGGGACACCCGCTCGGCGCCACCGGCGCGATGCTGCTCGGCACCGTCATCGACGAACTCGAGCGGCGCGACGGGCGGTTCGGCCTCGTCACCCTCTGCGTGGGCGGCGGCATGGGCATCGCCACCGTCGTGGAGCGTCTCTGACCGGGTCGGACCGGCGGGCGGCGCAAAGCCCCACCCAATGGACGCCCCGAACCCCGAGCATCAGCCACCGACGTGGCTCAACCCGACCCGGAGCACAAGACATGAGCGAGCCCACCACCATCCGCTGGGATCAGGACGACACGGGTGTCGTCACCCTCGTCCTGGACGACCCCGGCCAGTCCGCCAACACCATGAACGCCGCCTTCGGCGCCTCCCTCGAAGCGGTGGCGGACCGCCTGGAGGCCGAGAAGGACACCGTCCGCGGCGTCATCGTCACCTCCGCCAAGAAGACCTTCTTCGCCGGCGGCGACCTGCGCGACCTCAAGAGCATCGGCCCCGACCAGGCCCAGCGCGCCTTCGACGCCGGCATGAGCGTCAAGCGGAACCTGCGCCGCCTGGAGACCCTCGGCAAGCCCGTCGTCGCCGCCATCAACGGCGCCGCGCTCGGCGGCGGTTACGAGATCGCGCTGGCCTGCCACCACCGCATCGCCCTCGACGCCCGCGGATCCAAGATCGGCCTTCCCGAGGTGACGCTCGGACTGCTCCCCGGCGGCGGTGGCGTCGTCCGCACCGTCCGTCTGCTCGGCATCACCGACGCCCTGCTCAAGGTGCTGCTCCAGGGCAAGCAGTACGACCCGCGGCGCGCCCTCGAGGCCGGCCTCGTGCACGAAGTGGCCGAGACCGACGAGGAGATGCTCTCGGCCGCCCGCGCCTTCATCGACGCCCACCCCGAGTCGCAGCAGCCCTGGGACGCCAAGGGCTACCGCATCCCCGGCGGCACCCCGTCCGACCCCAAGTTCGCCGCCAACCTGCCCGCCTTCCCGGCCAACCTGAAGAAGCAGGTCAACGGCGCGCCCTACCCGGCACCGCGCAACATCCTCGCCGCCGCCGTCGAAGGATCCCAGGTCGACTTCGAGACCGCCCAGGTCATCGAGGCCCGCTACTTCACCGAGCTGGTCACCGGTCAGACCGCCAAGAACATGATCCAGGCGTTCTTCTTCGACCTCCAGGCCGTCAACTCCGGCGCCAACCGCCCGCAGGGCATCGAGCCGCGCACCGTCCGCAAGGTCGCCGTGCTGGGCGCGGGCATGATGGGTGCCGGCATCGCCTACGCGTGCGCCAAGGCCGGCATCGACGTGGTGCTCAAGGACGTCACCCTCGACGCCGCCGAACGCGGCAAGGCCTATTCGCAGGGCCTGCTCGACAAGGCGCTCGCCAAGGGCCGCACCACGCAGGAGAAGCGCGACGCCCTCCTCGCCCGCATCACCCCGGCCGCCGACCCGCAGGCGGTGGCCGGCTGCGACGCGGTGATCGAAGCGGTCTTCGAGGACACCGCCCTCAAGCACAAGGTGTTCCAGGAGATCGAGGACATCATTGAGCCGGACGCGCTCCTGTGCTCCAACACCTCGACGCTGCCGATCACTTCGCTCGCGGAGGGCGTGCAGCGCCGGCAGGACTTCATCGGCCTGCACTTCTTCTCCCCGGTCGACAAGATGCCGCTCGTCGAGATCATCAAGGGCGAGCAGACCGGCGACGAGGCACTGGCCCGTGCCTTCGACCTGGTGCGGCAGATCCGCAAGACGCCGATCGTCGTCAACGACTCGCGCGGCTTCTTCACCTCCCGTGTCATCGGCCACTTCATCAACGAGGGCGTGGCGATGGTCGCCGAGGGCGTCGACCCGGCGTCCGTCGAGCAGGCCGCGGGGCAGGCAGGCTACCCGGCCAAGGTGCTGTCGCTGATGGACGAGCTGACGCTCACCCTGCCGCGCAAGATCCGCGACGAGACCCGGCGCGCGGTCGAGGCGGCGGGCGGCACCTGGCAGCCGCACCCGGCGGATGCGGTCATCGACCGCATGGTCGACGACTTCGAGCGGCCGGGCCGCAGCGGCGGAGCGGGCTTCTACGAGTACGCCGACGGCGCCCGCACCCGCCTGTGGCCGGGCCTGCGCGAGCACTTCACCAAGCCGGACACCGCGATCCCGTTCGAGGACCTCAAGGAGCGCATGCTCTTCGTCGAGGCCATCGACACCGTCCGCTGCATCGAGGAGGGCGTCCTGACCTCGGTCGCCGACGCCAACATCGGCTCGATCCTCGGCATCGGATTCCCCGGTTGGACCGGCGGCGTGCTCCAGTACGTCAATGGATACGAGGGCGGCCTGTCCGGCTTCGTCGAGCGCGCCCGCGAACTCCAGGCGGCCTACGGCGACCGTTTCGCGCCGCCTGCGCTCCTGGTGGAGAAGGCCGGGAAGGGCGAGACGTTCGGCGACTGACCCCAGGGTGTGTCCGGCGGATCCTCGGACGGCCCGCCGGACACACCGGGGCGGCCGAGCCCTCCGTTCGGGCCGCGGTCCGGGTCAGCCGTCCTCCGAGTTCCAGGCCCGCAGCTCTTCCCGCATCGATCGCTGGAACGCGGTCACCAGCGCCTGCACCACCAGGGGCTGCATGTGTGCCGAGAGCGATTTCATCCGCTCCCGCCGCTGCGGGCCGCTCTCGCCCTCCTCCTGAGGCTCCCGCATTTCGTCCCGGAACAACCTGCTGAGCTCGCGTGCCGCCGCCCGGGTGTGCTCCATGACCACCGTGCGGGCCGCGAGGATCGACTCCAGCGAGATCGGTACGTCCAGCAGTTGGACCCCGAGGTGCAGCATGCCGGCGTCGACCTGGAAGACGTCCGGCTCGGCCCCGCGCACCAGGATGCCCATGGCCGCCAGCCGGTCCAGCTCCTCGTCCGTCAGCTCCCGGCCGACCCGTTGCCCGATCCGGTCCCGTGTGAGGTCCTCGGCGCCGTCCGGCATCCACGAGGCCACCAGAGCCCGGTGGATGGCCAGGTCGTGGGCGCTCAGATCGGCCGGCAGACGCTGCAGATAGCGCTCGATCGCCGCCAGCGTCATCCCCTGGTGCTGGAGCTCCTCGATCAGCGCGAGGCGGGACAGATGCTCCTGGTCGTAGCGGCCGACCCGGCGCGGACCTATCTGCGGCGGCGGCAGCAGGCCGCGGGTGCTGTAGAAGCGGATCGTCCGGACCGTGACGCCGGCCCGGGCCGCGAGCTCGTCCACGGTCATCCCGGGTTCCCCGGTGGCGGGCGGCGCCGTACGGGCCCCGGATGCTGCCCGTCGAACGGACATCGGCTGCTCTCCTCGCGCGGTTGGTGCGCCGGCTGCCCGGCGTTCGTCGTCTCCGGTGCAACAGTATTGCTGTCTCACCGGAGGTGTGGAACGGGTGGATCGCCGCACCGGGAGGCGCGAGCCGGGGCCGGAGTGGAAAATGGCCGGCAGGACACCAGGCCGTACAGGGGGTGAACAGCGCGTGCCGCAGCCACTGCCGCCTGCGCCCGGCGGGATCCTCTGGGACATTGCCGGCGACGTGCGGATGACCCTTGCCCTGCCCTCCGCACTCGTCATGCAGGTCGCCCACCCGGCCGTCGGTGCCGGAGTGGACCAGCACTCGGTCTTCCGCACCGACCCGTGGGGGAGGGGCGAACGCTCCCTGCGGTCCGTCCAGCTGTGGGTGTACGGACGCGACGAGGCGGCACAGGAGGGCCGTAGGCTCCGCAAACTGCACGCCTCCGTCCGCGGCACCGACCCCGGGGGCCGCCCCTACCGGGCCCTGGACCCCGAGTGCTATGCCTGGGTCCATGCGACCGGCTTCCCCGTTTACCGGCACGCGCAGAAGTACCTGGGCCGGCGACCGTTCAGTCCCGCCCAGGAGCGGAAGCTGTACGCGGAATGGCTCCAGGTCGGGAGGATCCTCGGCATCGACGACCGGGACATGCCACAGACGCTCGGCGATTTCTGGCCGTACTACAGCCGCATGCTGCGGGACACGATCGGACCCACGCCCGTGGCCAGGGAGCTGGCCGCCGCCGAGCGGCCGGTGCCGCCGCCCCCGTGGGGCCCGGCCCCGTTGCGTCTCCTGGTCCGAGCCGCCTGGCCCGTCCTCGGCCCGGGATTCGCCGGGCTGCGGGCCTTCCTCACTGCCGGACTCATGCCCCCCGAGGCGCGTCAGGCGATCGGCCTGGCGTGGACGCCCCGGCAGGAACACCGGCTGCTGCGGCTGTGCCGGGTGGTGCGCACCGTGACTCCGCTGCTGCCGGAGCGGCTCCGCTATCTGCCGCTCGCCCGGGAGGCCCGCCGGGCGGTTCGCCGCCGGGCCCGAAGCGACGGCGCGGGTGTCGCCGACAGCGTCCGGGCGGTGCTGCACGGGGTGCGGCCCGACCGGCGGAGGCCGTTCCGCCGCTGGTGAAACGGCCCGGCGAAGCCGGCCGGCCGAGGACGGGGCAAACCGGTGCGGCCGGGCGGCTCGGTCGCGGGGACACCGGTGACCAGCGGGACCACGGGTGGAATGCGTCACACCGCGCGTGGCGGGGAACTTCGGCCGGGACGTCCACGCAGCTGCGCGTGCCGTCACCTGCGGCTCCTGATCCGGCCGTCATGACGGCCCGTCACCGAACGGGTCCGGGCCCGCAAGCCGGAACGGCCGGGGACGGCGGACGGCCCCGACTCGTCGGCGAGAGCGGGATGTTCGGCCGGGCACCACGAACGCACTCCCGGGATCGGCGGTCGCCGGCTGCGGCGCCCGTCCGGTGCGGTCGCGCCCGCCGAAGCGCTCCCCGGCCGGCCACGATCCCGAAACGGATGAACCGGACGTTCCGCTGATCACAGGCCTGTGATGGATCTCGCGCATTTTGAAATCGGGCGAATGGGTCGCGTAGGAAGGGGTATTCGCCCCCGGAATCGGACCAGGAAGGAGACGGTGCGTGACAGCCGAACAGCAGAAAGCATCCGACGGAGGCCGGGTGTCACCCGTGGTCGCGACGGCCGCGGAGACCCAGCAGCAGGGGCGACCGAGAACCGACCGCGTCGTCTTCGGCGTCAGTGCAGCTCTGACGCTCGCCTTCGTCCTGTGGGGCGGCGTCGCCACCGGAACGCTGGAGAAGGTGTCCAGCTCCCTGCTCGCAGGGCTGATGCACAACGGAGGCTGGGCGTTCGTCCTGACCGCGTCCGGCTTCGTGGTCTTCGCCCTGTGGCTGGCGGCCAGCCGTTACGGCCGCATCACCCTCGGCACCGAGGGTGAGAAGCCGGAATTCCGTACGGTCTCCTGGGTCGCGATGATGTTCAGCGCCGGCATGGGCATCGGTCTGATGTTCTACGGCGTGAGCGAGCCGCTCTCGCACTTCACCGATCCGCCGCCCGGCACCGACCCCAAGACCGCGGCCGAGGCCATGGAAACGGCGATGTCCACCACGCTGTTCCACTGGACCCTGCACCCGTGGGCCATCTACGCCGTCGTGGGCCTCGCCATCGCATACAGCACCTTCCGGCGCGGCCGCAAGCAGCTGATCAGCGCGGTCTTCACGCCGCTGATCGGCAAGAAGCGTGCCGACGGCCCGGCCGGCAAGGCGATCGACATCCTCGCCATCTTCGCCACCCTCTTCGGTTCCGCCGCCTCGCTGGGCCTCGGCGCCCTGCAAATAGGCAGTGGCATCACCCAGCTCGGCTGGATGGACAAGGTGGGAACCGGCGTGCTGGTCGCCATCATCGCCGTCCTGACCGTCGCGTTCATCGCTTCCGCGGTGTCGGGCGTCGCCAAGGGCATCCAGTGGCTCTCCAACATCAACATGGTTCTGGCCGTGGTCCTGGCGGTGTTCGTCTTCGTCGCGGGCCCGACCATCCTGGTCCTGAACCTGCTGCCGACCTCGGTCGGCGGGTTCCTCGGCGACCTGCCGCAGCTTACCGCCCGCACCGAGGCCACCGGCGGCGACGCCGTGGCCGACTGGCTGTCCAGCTGGACGGTCTTCTACTGGGCCTGGTGGATCTCCTGGACCCCCTTCGTGGGCATGTTCATCGCCCGCATCAGCCGGGGCCGCACCATCCGTCAGTTCATCGGCGGCGTGATCCTCGTCCCGAGCGTCGTCAGCCTCGCCTGGTTCGCCATCTTCGGCGGTGCCGCGATGAAGCTGAAGGACGGCGGGAAGCTCGCGGACGAGTCGACCCCGGAGGGCCAGCTCTTCGGCGTGCTCCAGCAGTACCCGCTGGCCACGGTGATGAGTCTGCTCGTCATGATCCTCGTCGGCATCTTCTTCGTCTCCGGGGCGGACGCCGCGTCCATCGTGATGGGCACGCTGTCGCAGCGCGGAGCGTTCGAGCCGACCAGGCCGGTCGTCATCTTCTGGGGCGCCGTCACCGGAGCCGTCGCCGCGATCATGCTGCTGATCGGCGGTGGTGAGGGCGATGCCCTCACCGGACTCCAGAATCTGACGATCCTGGTCGCAGCGCCGTTCACCCTGGTGATGGTCGGGCTGTGTGTGGCGCTGCTGCGAGACCTGAGGTCGGACCCGCAGATCGTGCGTGGTGAGATCGGCGAGGAAGCCATGGAAATGGCTGTCATCGCCGGTCACGAGAAGTACGACGGCGAATTCGAGATCCGCATCGGCCCGGCGCCCGAGGTTGCCGAGTCCGAGGAGCGCGAGCCCGTGCGCACGTCCTCCTGACGGCTCTTGTGCCGAACGGCGACGGGGGACGGCCGTCCTCTCGCGCTGTGAAGCGACCGTGCCGGTCCCCGCTGCAATCCGCGGCGGGGACCGGCACGGTCGCGTCGGGCCCGGGGCCGCTCGTCCCGAGGGCCGCGTGAGGGGACCGCGCCGGCGGCGGTCACCGGGCAGGACCTAGGATCTGCGGTCTGATGACTGCCACTCTCGTCGCCAAGGACCTCGCCGCCGGCCACGGCGAACGCTCCCTGTTCACGGGCCTCGACCTCGTCGTCGCCCCCGGGGATGTCGTCGGGCTCGTCGGCCCCAACGGTGCCGGCAAGTCGACTCTCCTGCGTCTGCTGGCGGGCCTCGACACCCCCGAGGGCGGGTCTGTCGGGCTCAGCCCGCCCACCGCGAACATCGGGCATCTTCCGCAGGAGCCCGAGCGCCGTCCGGGCGAGAGCATTCGCGGCTTTCTGGCCCGGCGCACCGGCGTCGCCGCGGCCCAGAGTGCACTCGACCGCGCCACCCAGGCGCTGGTCGACGGCGCGCCCGGCGCGGACGACGCCTATGCCGACGGTCTGGAGCGCTGGCTGGCCCTCGGCGGGGCCGATCTGGACGAGCGGGCCGAGGAGGTGACCGGCACGCTCGGTCTCACCGTCGGCCTCGACCGGCCGATGACCGGCCTCTCCGGTGGCCAGGCCGCCCGAGCCGGTCTCGCGTCGCTGCTCCTGAGCCGCTACGACGTCTTCCTCCTCGACGAGCCCACCAACGACCTCGATCTGGACGGCCTCGACCGGCTCGAGGCGTTCGTCACCGGTCTGCGGGCGGGAACGGTGCTCGTCAGTCACGACCGCGAGTTCCTGACCCGGACCGTCAACCGGGTGGTCGAACTCGACCTTGCCCAGCAGCAGGTCAACGTGTACGGGGGCGGGTACTCCGCCTACCTCGAGGAGCGCGAGATCGCCCGACGGCACGCGCGGGAGAACTACGAGGAGTACGCGGACCGGCGTTCGGCGCTGGAGGCCCGGGGGCGCATGCAGCGGTCCTGGATGGACAAGGGCGTCAGGAATGCCCAGCGCAAGGCCGGGGACAACGACAAGATCGGCCGCAAATTCCGCTCCGAGGCCAGCGAGAAGCAGGCGGCCAAGGCGCGGCAGACCGAGCGGATGATCGAACGGCTGGAGACGGTCGCCGAGCCGCGCAAGGAGTGGGAGCTGCGGATGGAGATCGCCGCGGCACCCCGATCAGGGACGGTCGTCGCCGCTCTGCGAGGAGCCCGACTGCGCCGCGGGGACTTCGACTTCGGTCCGGTCGACCTGCAGATCGACTGGGCGGACCGGGTTGCGGTCACCGGCGCCAACGGCTCCGGAAAATCCACCCTGCTCGCCGCGCTGCTCGGCAGACTGCGGCTCGATGCGGGCCACGCCTGGCTCGGCCCCGGCGTCGTGGTGGGCGAGGTCGATCAGGCGCGCGACCTCTTCCACGGGGACGAACCCCTCATGGACGCCTTCGGCGCGGCCGCCGAGCACCTCGAACCAGCGGACGTCCGGACCCTGTTGGCCAAGTTCGGGCTGAAGGCCGCCCATGTGCTGCGGTCCGCCGCCACACTCTCACCCGGTGAGCGGACCCGCGCGGCACTGGCCCTGCTCCAGGGGCGAGGGGTGAACCTGCTGGTCCTCGACGAGCCCACCAACCACCTCGACCTGCCGGCCATCGAACAGCTGGAGTCCGCTCTGGCGTCGTACAGCGGCACACTGCTGCTCGTCACGCACGACCGGCGGATGCTCGACGCCGTGCACACCTCGCGGCGACTGGAGGTCGCCGACGGCAAGGTGACCGAGAGCTGAGCCCCGCCGTCACTTGCGGTCGAACGCCTTCCAGGCGATGGCCGCGACGATGGCTATGGCGATGGCGGAGATGATCAATTGTGCTGATCCCATGAGCCCTCCCTCGGACACCCTGCACCGACGTGCGCGCCCCATCCTCTGCCCGGAGACGGCGCCGGGCAAGGCCGCATGCGACGACGGCAGTTTCCCGGGACGCCGGCGCAGGGATATCCGGACCGGTATCCGGATTGTCATGGACGGTTCGACAATGGATCTCATGCGGCGTAGGTTCCGCGAGCAGCCGTTCGAAGACGGTTGTGACGGTGGGGCGTCCTGGGGAGGGCCGTCCCTTTCCTGGGGGGATCGCCCGAGCATGCTCTGTACCGACTGCGGCATGTCCACGGCCACAACGGGCGAGGGGCTGTGCGACGGGTGCGCCGTCGCTCGCGGCATGGCCGAGCCCGCGCCGCGGCCGAAGAACCGGCAGCCGGGACGGCTGAGGTCCCCGCTCGGTCTGTCACGGGCGGTCGTCGTCCTGCTGGTCCTCGTCGCTGTCGCCGATCTGCTCGCGCTCTACACGCAGGGAATCTCGCCGTTGCTGGCGGAACCCGTCGACCCGGTCCGTACGGACACCGGCTGGACCCCCTTCACCATGACGGAGACGCTGCGGGCCGATGTGGTCATCCTGACCGGAGTGGTGTTCCTCGTCTGGTTCCACCGGGTGCGGGTCAACGCCGGCGTCCTCGCGCAGGGCAACCACCGGGGCGGCGTCGCCTGGGCGGTCGTCTCCTGGTTCATCCCGATCGCGAACATCTGGATCCCGCGCGGGGTGGCCGTCGACATCTGGCGGGCCAGTACGCCCCGGAACACGGAGGTCCCGGGGCGCGGGACGAACCACCGCGTCATCAACGCATGGTGGGCCGGCTGGCTGGTCTCGCAGCTCGTCGGGCAGTTCGCCGGCGCCGTGTACGAGGACGCCGACACGGTCGACGCGATGCGGACGGCAGCGTGCCTGCTGCTCGCCGCCGCTGTGGTGGACATCGCCGCGGCGCTGCTCGCCGTGCTGTTCGTGCGCCGGCTGACGGCGATGCAGCAGGAAGCCGTCGCACAGGCCCGGCAAGCCAGCACCGTCTGACGGCTCCTGCCGCCGAGCGGGACGGGGGCGCGGCCCGGACGACTCCCGGACCGCACCCCCCTGCAGACCCTAGGAGCGGCCCCCGCCCCCCAGCAGACCTGCCCGTCGCAGCGCGTCCGCCATGGCGCCGTTCGCCGGCGGCGCCTGACGGCCTCCGCCGTTGCCCCGGCCACCGCCACCGCGGCCCTGCCGCTGCTGCGGGGCGCGCTGCCCGCCGCCCCGCCCCGACGCCCGCTCGGGGCGGGACCCGGAGCCCTCGCGCCGGTCCTGCCGCCGTCCGCCGCCGCTGCCTCCCGCGGACGTCGCATCGTCGTCCAGCCTGAGCGTGAGCGAGATCCGCTTGCGCGGTGCGTCGACCTCCAGCACCTTCACCCGCACGATGTCGCCGGGCTTCACCACGTCGCGCGGATCCTTGACGAAGGTCTTCGACATGGCGGAGACGTGCACGAGTCCGTCCTGGTGGACACCGACGTCCACGAATGCACCGAACGCGGCGACGTTCGTCACCACGCCCTCCAGCAGCATGCCGGGCTCGAGGTCGCCGAGCTTCTCCACGCCCTCCTTGAAGGCGGCCGTCCTGAAGGCGGGCCGCGGGTCGCGGCCCGGCTTCTCCAGCTCCTTGAGGATGTCGGTGACCGTCGGCAGACCGAAGGAGTCGTCGACGAAGTCGGCGGGTGCGAGCCTGCGCAGCACCGTGGTGTTGCCGATCAGCGACGTGACATCCCCGTCCGTCGCCGCAACCATCCGGCGGACCACGGGGTACGCCTCGGGGTGGACGCTGGACGCGTCCAGCGGGTCGTCCCCGCCGCGGATGCGGAGGAAGCCCGCGCACTGTTCGTAGGCCTTGGGGCCGAGCCGGGCGACGTTCTTGAGTTCCTTACGACTCCGGAACGGCCCGTTGGCGTCCCGGTGGGCGACGATGTTCTCGGCCAGGCCCGCGCCGATGCCCGACACTCGGCCGAGCAGGGGGGCCGAGGCGGTGTTGGCGTCCACGCCCACGCCGTTGACGCAGTCCTCGACGACCGCGTCGAGCGAGCGGGACAGCTTCACCTCGGACAGGTCGTGCTGGTACTGGCCGACACCGATCGACTTCGGGTCGATCTTCACCAGCTCGGCCAGCGGGTCCTGGAGCCGGCGGGCGATCGACACCGCACCGCGCAACGAGACGTCCAGGCCGGGCAGTTCCTGCGAGGCGAACGCCGAGGCGGAGTACACCGAGGCACCGGCCTCGGAGACCATCACCTTCGTCAGCTTCAACTCCGGCCTTCGCTGGATGAGTTCACCGGCCAGCCGGTCGGTCTCGCGCGACGCGGTGCCGTTGCCGACGGCGATCAGCTCGACGGAGTGCTCACGTGCCAGCCGCTCGAGCCGGGCGAGCGACTCCTCCCACTTCTGCTGCGGCACATGCGGATGGATGGTGTCGGTCGCGGCCACCTTGCCGGTCGCGTCGACGACGGCGACCTTCACGCCGGTGCGGAAACCGGGGTCCAGCCCCATCGTGGCGCGGGTGCCCGCGGGGGCGGCGAGCAGCAGATCACGCAGGTTGGCAGCGAAGACCCGCACCGCCTCGTCCTCGGCGGTCTGCCGCAGCCGCAGCCGCAGGTCGATGCCCAGGTGGACGAGAATCCGGGTACGCCAGGCCCAGCGCACGGTGCCGGCGAGCCACGCGTCGGCGGGCCGTCCGCGGTCGGCGACGCCGAAGTGCCGTGCGATCGCCTGCTCGTAGGCGCTCGGGCCGTCCGCGGGAGCCGGGTCGTCGCCCTCCGGCTCGAGCGTGAGGTCCAGGACCTCCTCCTTCTCACCCCGGAACATGGCCAGTACCCGGTGCGACGGCAGCTGCGTGAACGGCTCGGCGAAGTCGAAGTAGTCGGCGAACTTCGCGCCCGCCTCCTCCTTCCCCTCCCGCACCTTCGAGGCCAGCCGGCCGCGCGACCACATGCGCTCGCGCAGGCTGCCGATGAGGTCGGCGTCCTCCCCGAACCGCTCGGTGAGGATCGCCCGGGCGCCCTCCAGGGCCGCGGCTGCATCGGCGACCCCCTTGTCCGCGTCCACGAACGCCGCAGCGGCGGCCTCGGGCCGGGTCGACGGGTCCTGCAACAGGCCGTCCGCCAGGGGTTCCAGTCCCGCCTCGCGCGCGATCTGCGCCTTGGTGCGGCGCTTCGGTTTGAACGGGAGGTAGATGTCCTCCAGCCGGGCCTTGGACTCAGCGGCCCGGATCCGTGCCTCCAGAGCCTCGTCGAGCTTGCCCTGGGAGCGCACCGATTCGAGAACGGCGCTGCGCCGGTCCTCCAGCTCCCGCAGGTACCGCAGCCGCTCCTCGAGAGCACGCAGCTGCGCGTCGTCGAGCATCTCGGTGGCTTCTTTGCGGTAGCGGGCGATGAACGGCACCGTCGAACCGCCGTCCAGCAGCTCGACCGCCGACTTGACCTGCCGCTCCCGTACGCCGAGTTCCTCGGCGATCCTGCCCTCAATCGACGTCGTCACGATCCCGTTCCGCCTTGTCGTCCAGCTTGGGCTTGCATTCTGGCAGGTGGGTCCGACGGATCGGGCGTCCCGCCCGGCGCGTGCCGGACCCGGGCTGCGCGTGCCCGGGCGGCACAGAAGTCCCGGCCGCCGCAGCGACCGGGACCCGGGCTCCGTGCGCGGTTTCGACCCGCAGCGGAGCGTTTTCCGAAGTACGCACGCTTCAGTGCGCCGAGCGGGAAGCACCCCCGAGAAGTCGGGCGACGGCACGGAACGGGAGCGTCACGACCGCAGCGAGGGTGGCTCCGATGGTGCGCAGGACATCTGCGATGGCGCGGAACACGAGATCCTCCAGGGGGTTGGTGCAAGACGTTCTCGAGCCCTCGTCTTGCCTCCCACGGGGACGCCAAACACGCGATCCGTCGCCGATTGCTCAGCCCTTGCCGAACAGGTCGGAGGGGAACGCTCCGGCGCCCACCGCCGTCATCGCCCAGGCGCCCGCCAGTTCTGTGAGCCGCTCTACGCCCTGTATTCCCAGGTGCTCGTACGGGGCCCGGTCGAGACGGTCGGTCTCCTCCTCGATCCGCTTGCGCAGCTGCGTTCCGGCGTCGGTCAGTTCACCGGCGTCGTCCAGCAGACCACGCTCGCGCAGCCGTCCCTGCGCTGCCGTCCAGTCCTCCTGGGTCCAGCCGCGGGTGCGCAGCACCCATTCCGGCGCCATGCCCCGGCCGCTCGCGGTGTGGCTGACGACGGCCTCCACGGCGTCGAGTTCGGCCCCGACGAGAACGGCCAGGTGACCGTCACCGCGGTGTTCGCGCAGCAGCGTCGCGGCGTGCCAGAAGGCCAGGTGCGGTTCGGCGGGGACGGGCAGGTCGGCGTGTGCCGCGTAGAGCGGGCGGGCGGAACGGTCGCATGCCTCGGCTGCGCGCAGGGCCAGCCCGGCGGCCTCCGCCATCTCCGCGGAGGCGACGACCTCCTCGCCGAGCAGACGCCGCAGCGTGGCATCCATGGCGCGCAGCCGTGCGGCGAGGACATCGGCGGGCTCGGCGGTATCCCAGACTGCGGGCAGGTGACGGGAGATGAGCGCGTGGTTGAAGTTGTAGAAGGAGGCGGTCACCGCACCCGCCCCGACCGCGCCCATGGGGGCGGCCCGGCCGGCGAAGTAGGCGGCGCGCGGGTCCTCGATCCCCAGGGCGGCCATCTCGCGCGCGTAGTCCGGGGAGAAGTACCCGACGGAGTGCAGCGGGTTGACGGCGTTGTGGCAGCGGCGGGCGGCGCGCGGGGGAAGTGAAGTGCTCATGGCCGCACGCTACCGGCAGGTATCCGGTGCTTGAAGGGCCCGGGGTGCATGGCCGGAAAGGTGGAATTCTCGTCGTTGCGGCCGTACGACGGGAACCCGACGATGAGAGGCATGGACGGAACCGGCCGCAGCGGCCCCTCGGGCGGACGGCGAACGCACAGCGTGCTCCTCGTGCTCTTCCACGGCGTGCAGAGCCTCGACGTGACCGGTCCGCTGGAGGTGTTCAGCGGCGCGTCACGGCTGCTGGGCGATCGGGCCGCCTACTGCGTGCGCACCGCCACCCTCGACGGTGGCCCCGTCCGCTCCTCCAGCGGGCTCCTTCTGACCCCGGACTCCTCGCTGCCGCGGTCCCCGCGACCGGACACCCTACTCGTCCCTGGTGGTGCCGGCACCCGGCATCCCGACCCGCGCCTGATCGACTGGCTGCGCAGGACGGCGCCCCGCGCCCCGCGCGTGGTGTCGGTGTGCACGGGCGCGTTCCTGCTCGCCGAGGCCGGACTGCTCGACGGCCGCCGGGCGACCACGCACTGGGCGATGTGCGACACGCTGTCGCGGCGGTTCCCGGCCGTCGAGGTCGACCCGGAACCCATCTACGTCCGCGACGGAAACGTGGCCACCTCGGCGGGAGTGACGGCGGGCATGGACCTCGCGCTGGCACTGGTGGAGGACGACCACGGCCGGCAACCGGCCCTGACCGTGGCCAGGCATCTGGTGCTGTTCCTGCGCCGCCCGGGCAACCAGAGCCAGTTCAGCGCCCAGTTGGCCGCTCAGACCGCCCGGAGCCGGCCGTTGCGCGACGTCCAGCAGTGGATCACGGAGAACCCGGGGACGGATCTTTCCGTCGAGGCGCTGGCCGCACGTGCCGCCCTCTCGCCCCGCCACTTCGCGCGTGCGTTCCGCGCGGAAGTCGGGGTGCCGCCCGGGCGGTACGTCGACCGGGTGCGGCTCGAATCGGCACGGCGGCTACTGGAGGACACCGCCGACAGCATCGAACGAACAGCGCGTGCCTGCGGCTACGGCACGCCGGAGGCGATGCGACGGGCCTTCGTCCGCACCCTGGGCGTGGCACCGGCGGAGTACCGGCGCCGCTTCCGGCCTCAGGAACCCACAGGCAGCAGGCCCGGGGAACCATCCGACGGCACCACTGTCGCGACTGCGGAAGGACTTTGACCGTGCAAACGGCGATTCTGCTCTACGACCGCTTCACTGCCCTCGACGCCGCCGGCCCCTACGAGGTGCTGTGCCGGATCCCCGGAAACGAGACCGTCTTCGTCGGTGAACGGACCGGCCCGCTCACCGACGATCGCCGCGGTCTCGGCCTGGTCGCCGAGGCCCGCCTCGCGGACGTGACGGCTCCCGATGTCGTCGTGGTTCCCGGCGGACCGGGCCAGGCAGCGCTCATGGACGACGGCCCGGTGCAGGAGTGGCTGCGGACCGTCGACCGGACGACGACCTGGACGGCGAGCGTTTGCACCGGCTCCCTGGTCCTCGCCGCCGCCGGGCTGCTCCGGGGACGCCGTGCCACGTCCCACTGGCTGGCGCTGGAGCAGCTCGCGTCCCACGGGGCCGAACCCGTCCGTGAGCGCTATGTGTTCGACGGCAAGTAGGTGACCGCGAGCGGGGTGTCGGCCGGCCTGGACATGGCCTTCGCACTCGTGGGGAGGATCGCCGGTGACACCGTGGCGCAGATGATCCAGCTGGCCCACGAGTACGATCCACGGCCGCCCTACGACGCCGGTTCACCCGACACGGCGCCGGCCGAGGTCGTCGAGGCGGTCCGCGGCATCAGCCGGTTCGTCCTGCGCGGCGAGTGAGCTCGGTCAGCCGGTCCAGGTGAAGCGTGGTGTCCGCCGCTCCAGGAACGCGGTGACCCCCTCCGTGGTGTCCGGCGCCCTCCGCGCCTGCTCCGCCCAGAACGCCACGCGCTCCGGGGCGACGGGACCGGCGGTGAACTCCTTGGCCGCCGCCTGGGTGAGCAGCGAGCGGGAGGCGAGGACGCGCGCGAACTCATCGACCCGGCGGTCGAGTTGGGCATCCGGCCGGACCTCGTCCACCAGCCCGGTGCGCAGCGCGTGTTCCGCGCCGATCAACTCGGCCGAGAACAGCAGGTACTTGGCGGTTGCGGGACCGACGAGCGCGGTCAGCCGCCGGGTGGTGGAGTCCGGGTAGACGATGCCCAGCCTGGCGGGAGTGATGCCGAAGGAGGAGCCCTCGGCGGCGAACCGGAGATCGCAGGCCGCGGCGAGTTGGCAGCCCCCTCCGACGCAGTAGCCGCGGATCGCGGCGAGGGTGGGCTTGGGGAAGGCAGCGAGGGCTTCCTCCGCCGCCACGGCCAGCTCCTGCGCGCCGGTGGCCGATTCCCGGAGCGAGCCGATGTCCGCGCCCGCGCAGAACGTGTTCCCGTGGCCCGTCAGCACGAGCACGCGCACCTCCCGGTCCGCGGCCAGCCGTTCCAGCAGCCCCGGCATCTCCTGCCACATGGCGGTGGTCATGGCGTTGCGCTTGGCGGGGTGGTGGATGATGACGGTCGCGATGCCGTCGTGGACGCGGGGGAGGAGTCCGTCGGACGGGATCGGTGGCGCCATGCGGCGGATGCTATCCGGGGCGTGGGGCGGAGCGGTGGCCGGTGTCCCGTCGCGGGGCGTTCGCCCACGTCCCTCACAGGGTGTGCATACCGACTGATGAAACGTTCCTTTTTCCCACAGCGGACCGGACAGGAAACGTCGTAATCAACTCCGGAACGACCGCAACACTTCAACAGCCGTCATTACGTGGCGATTTGCATTCAGGCATCGGCTGGATACGCATAATTGCCACCACAGACGGTGAGCAGTCGCAATCGCACGGTGCCTGCGCCGCCCCGTGCGACGGCCACGGGGACCGCTGTCCCAGGTCGAGAGGGTACGGATATGGACATCCGCGGGAGCATCCCGCAAGGCCCCGGGCAGGCCCCGCCGAGAGCCGTTGCGTCGGAGGAGCTGCCCGTGCCGCTTCCCTACGAGGGGGTGTGGCGCTTCACCGCCCCCGCCCTGGACTCCTCGGTCCCGCAGGCTCGGCATGCGGTCCGCGACCTGCTGCGGCGCCGAGGGGTTCCGGTTGCCGATGACGTCCTGCACGGCCTGTTGCTGATCGTCTCGGAACTCGTCACCAACACGGTGCGTCATGCCGCGCTGCTGTCGCCGGAGGTCGCCGTGGAGGTGGCCGTCGATCCGCACTGGGTTCGGGTGGCCGTTGAGGACGACCACCCCTACCGGCCCAAGGCGTTGGAGTCGACCCAGGGGCGTACAGGCGGACGCGGCCTGCTGCTCGTCAAGACGATCACGCAGGAGGCAGGCGGCGTCTGCGACGTGGAGCACACGGCGTCCGGCGGCAAGATCATCTGGGCCGCCCTGCCGCTCCGGGGTCCGGGCCCGGTGATCTGACTGCGCGGCTGCGGACCGGTGCGGTTACCAGTCGGCCGACGGTCCGGTGAGTTCCCGCACCACCGGCCGGGCCGCGTCCAGCACCGTCATGAACCAGGCCGAGAAAGGACGCCGGGCGTGCAACTCGGCCAACTCGGCCGCCGAGACGAAAGCGGTGCCGCCCACCTCCTCGGGATCCGGGTGCAGCTCCGGCCCCACCAGCCCCGCGAAGAGGTGGTTGTACTCCTGCTCGACCAGGCCGGAGGCCGGGTCCGGGTGGTTGTAGCGCACGGTGCCCGCCTCGCGCAGCAGCTTCGGAGACATGCCCAGTTCCTCGCCGGTGCGGCGGACGGCGGCGGCGAACGGAGCCTCGCCCGGGTACGGGTGGCCGCAGCAGGTGTTCGACCAGACCCCCGGCGAGTGATACTTGCCGAGTGCCCGCTGCTGCAGCAGCAGTCGGCCCGCGTCGTCGAAGAGGAAGACCGAGAACGCGCGGTGCAGCCGGCCGGGCGGCAGATGCGCCGAGAGCTTCTCCGCGGTACCGATCGTGATGCCGTTCTCGTCGACCAGTTCGAGCATGATCGGGTCCGAGTCGGCGTCCGACGTGATCTCCGCTGTCGGGACTGGTGTGGTCGGCATGGCCATCCTTCGGTTGGTCTGCGTCGAACAAGTCTGCCGCACAAATGGGGTACGGCCGGGCATCGTGTCCAGCATGTCAGGCCGTGGCCGGCAGATCTTCCGAATCGGACGTCCGGCCGTGGGAGGAAGGCCGGCCGGTCGACCGGGTGCGCTCAGAAGCAGAGGCCGGCCTCGTGCTCCGCGTGGCCCCCGGGCTCCAGCTGGAAGGTGCAGTGGGCCACGTCGAAGTGGTCGCCCAGACAGCTCTGCAGTTCGTGCAGCAGCTTCTCGTGGCCGACGGAGTCCAACACCTCCTGACTCACCACGACGTGGGCCGACAGCACCGGCAGCCCCGAGGTGATGGTCCACACGTGCAGGTCGTGCAGGCCCTCGACGCCGGGAAGGTCCAGGATGTGCGTCCGCACTTCGGCGATGTCCACGTCCTTGGGAGCGGACTCCAGCAGCACGTCCAGCGCCTCCCGCAGCAGCCGCCAGGTACGGGGGACGATCATCAGCCCGATGAACAGGGAGGCCACCGGGTCGGCCCGCTCCCACCCGGTCGTCGTGACCACCACTGCGGAGACGATGACGGCGGCCGAACCCAGGGCGTCCGCCATCACCTCCAGGAAGGCCCCGCGGACGTTCAGGCTCTCCTTCTGCCCCCGCATCAGCACGGCCAGCGACACCACGTTGGCCACCAGGCCGATGGCGCCGAAGAGGATGGTCGGCCCGCCGGCGACCTCCGCCGGGGTCACCAGTCGCTGCACGGCCTCGTAGAGGACGAACCCGCCGACGCCGAACAGCAGCAGGCAGTTGGCCAGCGCGGCGAGGATCTCCGCGCGGGCGTAGCCGAAGGTGCGCCGTTCGCTCGACGGCCGGTTCGCGAAATGGATCGCGAGGAGCGCCATCGTGATCCCGACGGCGTCGGTGGCCATGTGGCCGGCATCGGCGAACAGGGCCAGCGAGTCGGTGAGAAAGCCGCCGACGACCTCGGCCACCAGCACAGTCGCCGTCAGGGACAGCGCTATGCGCAGCCGTCCCCGGTGCGCCGCAGCGGCGGTGCCGGTGGCATCGCGGGGAAGCGCGTGCCCGTGGTCGTGCCCTGCGCCCATCGCAGACAGCCTCCCGGATCGGTTCGCGTGGCCGGCCGCCGCGGCGGCCGTACCCGCGGCGGTTGCCCCGGGGGCGTCGGCCGCCGGTGCCAGAGGACAGTGAACAACGGTCCGCGAGGCGGGGCAACACGGCACTGAACACCGTTGTCATTGCGCTGACCTGCGCGTTTGTGATGCCTTGAGGGGTGCAGGTCAGCGGCCTGCCGATCAGTTCGTACGGGCTTCGGGGTGACGCAGGCACCAGCCCTGCCACGCCGACTCGATCATCTCGCGCGCGTCGTGGCGCACCGACCAGCCCAGCTCCTCGGTGATCAGCTCGTTACCGGCTACGACGCGGGCCGGATCGCCCGCCCGGCGCCCGACGACCTCGGCGGCCGGCTCCTTGATACCGGTCACGTCCGCCACCAGGCTCGCGATCTCCCGGACGGACACCCCGGTGCCGCTGCCGATGTTCACCGTCAGATCGCGGGGCCCGGTTTCGGACGCGAGGCGGCGGGCGGCCGCCAGATGCGCCTCGGCCAGATCGGTGACGTGGATGTAGTCGCGGATACAGGTGCCGTCCGGCGTCGGGTAGTCGTCACCGAAGATCCGCGGTGCTTCTCCCCTGGTCAGGGCGTCGAAGAACATTGGAATGATGTTGAAGACCCCGGTGTCCGACAGTTCGGGACGGGCCGCGCCGGCCACGTTGAAGTACCGCAGGCACGCCGTGGACAGGCCGTGCGCCCGGCCCACCGCCCGGACCAGCCACTCACCGGCGAGCTTGGTCTCGCCGTAGGGGTTCATCGGCACGCACGGCGTGGTCTCCGTGACCAGATCGACGTCGGGCATGCCGTACACGGCGGCGGAGGAGGAGAAGACGAAGTTCCTCACGCCGGCCGCGGTCACGGCCTCGAGGAGCACGGTCAGCCCGTGCACGTTCGAGCGGTAGTAGGCGAGGGGCTGCTCGACGGATTCGCCCACCTGCTTCTTGGCCGCGAGGTGCACCACGCCGGTGACGTCGTACCGGGCGAGGGTCTCGTCCAGCAGTGCTCGGTCCAGAACGGATCCCCGGACCAGTGGGATCTCCTCCGGAAGCCGTTCGGTGACACCGGACGACAGGTCGTCCAGGGCCACAACGGACTCGCCGCCCTCGGTCATGGCCCGCGCCACGTGCGCCCCGATGTAG
Organism: Streptomyces meridianus; assembly: GCF_023703325.1. Classification (GTDB taxonomy): domain Bacteria; phylum Actinomycetota; class Actinomycetes; order Streptomycetales; family Streptomycetaceae; genus Streptomyces; species Streptomyces meridianus. The sequence continues at coordinate 6,427 of NZ_JAMQGM010000048.1, read as the reverse complement.
CCGGCTCCGCCGGTGATCAGCCAAGTCATGACGGCACCATATCGGCCGCGCGCGTACGGGGTGCGTCTGCTGAGCCGGGGCCGCACAGGGGGCGCCGGCACCGGCAGGCCACCTATATGATCATGCGAATTCCGCGCCAGGGGGCGATCCGGCCCGTCTTCGCAGGGGGATCCCATGTGATCGGGCGATGAACGGACGGCGACGCGCATCCGATAGCCTCTGCCGACGTGCCGCCGCCCGGCCCTGTGCGGGGATGTGCCACGCCCGCCGCCCGGACGTCCCCCGTCCCGGGGCGGCCATGCCAGCTTTCAAGGAGTGAGTCCGTCTGTCGACCGCAATCCTCACCGGCCCGCCGGTCGCCGGATCGCAGCTCGAGGGTGACCTGGAGGCACTCGGCTACCAGGTGGTCGTGACCGACGGTGACGATCTCACCACCCGGGTCGCAGCCGTGCCGGCGGGGGAGCGCCTCGCTCTCGTCGACCCCCGCCTCGTCGCACACCGGCACGCTCTCCGGCTCGCGCTGACCGACCCGCGCTTCGACGTCAGCGCGCTGCCGGGCCTGCTGCGCGTGGAGCCGGTCCGGCGTGCAGCCCTCGCCCCGGCCCGCGGCGCGACCCCGGACGAGCTCGCTGCCGCCATCGAGGCCTCGGGCGTTCCCGTGCAGCGCCCCGACCTCGGGGTGCTCGTGGCCCGGGTGCCCGCCGACGCCGACGAGCGCGCGGCCGCGCAGGCCGCCGCCGACGGCGTCGACGAGGAGCGGGTGCGGCTCAACAGCGTGGTCAAGGCCCGGGACGGCTTCTTCACCACCTTCTTCATCAGCCCCTTCTCCCGCTACATCGCCCGGTGGTGCGCCCGTCGCGGGCTCACCCCGAACCAGGTGACCACCGCATCCCTGATCACCGCGCTGATCGCGGCGGGCTGCGCCGCCACCGGCACCCGGGGCGGATACGCAGCCGCGGGTGTCCTGCTCCTGCTCTCGTTCGTCCTGGACTGCACCGACGGCCAGCTGGCCCGCTACTCGCTGCAGTACTCCACGCTCGGCGCATGGCTGGACGCCACGTTCGACCGCGCCAAGGAGTACGCCTACTACGCGGGCCTCGCCCTCGGCGCAGCTCGCGGAGGCGACGACGTCTGGGCCCTCGCGCTCGCCGCGATGGTGCTCCAGACCTGTCGGCACGTGGTCGACTTCTCCTTCAACGAGGCGAACCACGACGCCACCGCCAACACCAGCCCCACTGCGGCCCTTTCCGACCGGCTCGACAGCGTCGGCTGGACGGTCTGGGCCCGGCGGATGATCGTGCTCCCCATCGGTGAGCGCTGGGCCATGATCGCGGTCCTCACCGCGTTCACCACCCCCCGTGTCGTCTTCTACGCCCTCCTCGTGGGCTGCTCCCTCGCCGCCTGCTACACCACGGCCGGGCGGGTGCTTCGCTCGCTGACCCGCCGGGCCCGGCGCACCGACCGCGCAGCAGGTGCCCTCGCCGACCTCGCCGACTCCGGGGCCCTGGCCGAGGGGTGGGCGAAGGTTCTCGCCGAGCCCGCCCGCCGGCTCCCGGGCTTCACGGCTCCCGCCGTGGCGGCGCTGGGCACCGCAGTGATCATTGTCACGGCGGCACTGGCCCCGGTCCACGGGCCGTGGCCGCTGGTCGCCGCGATCGCCTGCACGGCGTCCTCGGGCCTCGCTGTGGCCCGCCCGCTGAAGGGTGCTCTCGACTGGCTCGTGCCGCCGTTCTTCCGGGCGGCGGAGTACACCACGATCCTCGTTCTGGCCGCCCGCTCGGCGTCCGACGGGGCGCTGCCCGCGGCATTCGGCCTGGTTGCGGCCGTCGCCTACCATCACTACGACACTGTGTACCGCATTCGCGGCGGTACCGGCGCGCCTCCGCACCGGCTGGTGCTGGCGATCGGCGGTCACGAGGGCCGGGTGCTGGTGGTCACCGCCGCCGCGCTCGTCCTGCACAGCACAGGTTTCACCATCGCGCTGACCGCCTTCGCCGCGGCCCTCGCGCTGACGGTGCTCATCGAGAGCATCCGTTTCTGGGTCTCTTCCGGAGCACCCGCCGTACACGACGAATCAGGAGAACCCGCATGATCGGCCTCGTGTTGGCTGCCGGCGCCGGACGGCGTCTGCGCCCCTACACCGACACCCTGCCCAAGGCCCTGGTGCCGGTGGACCCGGAGGGCGAGGGCACCAAGACCGTCCTCGACATCGCGCTGGGCAACTTCGCCGAGGTCGGCCTCACCGAGGTCGCCGTCGTCGTCGGCTACCGCAAGGAGGCCGTGTACGAGCGTCGCGAGGCCCTGGAGCAGAAATACGGCGTCAAGATCACTCTGATCGACAACGACAAGGCCGAGGAGTGGAACAACGCCTACTCCCTGTGGTGCGCCCGTGACGTCCTCAAGCAGGGCGTGATCCTCGCCAACGGCGACACCGTCCACCCGGTCTCCGTCGAGAAGACGCTGCTCGAGACCCGCGGCCGGGGACAGAAGATCATCCTCGCCCTCGACACGGTGAAGAACCTCGCCGACGAGGAGATGAAGGTCGTCGTCGACCCGGACAAGGGCGTCCAGCGCATCACGAAGCTGATGGACCCGTCCGACGCCACCGGCGAGTACATCGGCGTCACCCTCATCGAGCCCGAGGCCGGCGAAGAGCTGGCGGACGCCCTGAAGACCACCTTCGAGCGGGACCCGGACCTCTACTACGAGGACGGCTACCAGGAGCTGGTCAACCGCGGCTTCACGATCGACATCGCGCCGATCGGCGACGTCAAGTGGGTCGAGATCGACAACCACGACGACCTCGCCAAGGGCCGGGAGATCGCGTGCCAGTACTGACCCGGCTCATCCCCTCGCCGCTCGTCGTAGACATCCGCGCGGGGGCCCTGGACGACCTGGCGGCAGTCCTCGCCGACCAGCGGATCTCGGCGTCCGGGAAGCTGGCCATCGCAATAAGCGGCGGCTCCGGGGCGGTGCTGCGCGAGCGGCTCGCCCCGGCGCTGCCCGGCGCGGACTGGTACGAGGTCGGCGGCGGCAGGCTCGACGACGCGATCAAGCTCGCCGACGCCATGAAGTCGGGCCACTACGACGCAGTCGTGGGCCTCGGCGGCGGCAAGATCATCGACTGCGCCAAGTTCGCCGCGGCGCGCATCGGTCTGCCGCTGGTCGCCGTCGCGACGAACCTGTCGCACGACGGCCTGTGCTCGCCGGTCGCCACGCTCGACAACGACGCGGGCCGCGGCTCGTACGGCGTGCCGAACCCGATCGCGGTGGTCATCGACCTCGACGTGATCCGCGAGGCCCCGGTCCGTTTCGTCCGCTCCGGTATCGGCGACGCGCTCTCCAACATCTCGGCCGTCGCCGACTGGGAGCTCGCCAACCGCGAGAAGGGCGAGCAGATCGACGGTCTGGCCGCCGCCATGGCGCGCCAGGCGGGCGAGGCGGTGCTCCGGCACCCGGGCGGCGTCGGCGACGACGGCTTCCTGACCGTGCTGGCCGAGGGGCTCGTCCTCACCGGTATCTCGATGTCGGTGGCCGGTGACAGCCGGCCCGCGTCGGGTGCCTGCCACGAGATCAACCACGCCTTCGACATCCGCTTCCCGAAGCGGTCCGCCAGCCACGGCGAGCAGTGCGGACTCGGTGCCGCGTTCGCCATGCACCTGCGCGGCGCGCGCGAGGAGGCCGGTCTCATGGCGGAGGTCCTGCGCCGGCACGGTCTGCCCGTGCTGCCGGACGACATCGGCTTCACCGTGGACGAGTTCGTCGAGGTCGTCGAATTCGCGCCGAAGACCCGCCCCGGGCGCTACACGATCCTCGAGCACCTGGACCTGTCCGCCGACCAGATCAGGGACGCATACGCCGACTATGCCAAAGCCATCGGTAGCTGAGCTTCGCCCGGTCGTTCACCCCCCGGGTGTGAAGGACCGGCGGAGCGGCGAGCACTGGGCCGGCCGGCTCTACATGCGCGAGATCTCGCTGCGTGTGGACCGGCACCTGGTGAACACCCGGGTCACGCCCAACCAGCTGACCTACCTGATGACCGTCTTCGGCGTCCTCGCCGCCCCGGCCCTGCTGGTGCCGGGGATCGCGGGCGCCGTGCTCGGCGTGCTGATGGTCCAGCTCTACCTGCTGCTGGACTGCGTCGACGGTGAGATCGCCCGCTGGAAGAAGCAGTACTCGCTCAGCGGGGTCTACCTGGACCGCGTCGCCGCATACCTGTGCGACGCCGCGGTGCTGGCCGGCCTCGGGCTGCGTGCCGCCGACCTCTGGGGCAGCGGACGCATCGACTGGCTGTGGGCGTTCCTCGGGACCCTGGCGGCCCTCGGCGCCGTGTTGATCAAGGCCGAGACCGACCTCGTCGGTGTCGCCCGCCACCAGGGCGGGCTGCCACCGGTTGAGGAGGCGGCCGCAGTGCCGCGTTCGTCCGGCCTGGCTCTGGCTCGCAGGGCCGCCGCGGCGCTGAAGTTCCACCGGCTGGTGCTGGGGGTCGAGGCGTCGCTGGTCGTCCTCGTGGCCACGATCGCGGACCAGGTGCACGGCGACCTGTTCTTCACCCGGCTGACCGTGGCGGTACTGGCCGGCATCGCTTTGCTGCAGACGGTGCTGCACCTCGTTTCCGTCCTCGTCTCGAGCAGGCTCCGGTGACGGGGGCGGGCATGAAGCTCGGCGCGGTCGTCCTGACCATGGGCAACCGCCCCGAGGAGCTGCGTCTGCTGCTCGACTCGGTCGCCAAGCAGCACGGCGACCCGGTCGAGGTCGTCGTGGTCGGCAACGGCTCGCCGCTGCCCGAGCTGCCCGAGGGTGTGCGGACGGTCGAGCTGCCCGAGAACGTGGGCATCCCTGCGGGCCGCAACGTCGGCATCGAAGCGTTCGGGCCGGGTGGCGGCGAGGTCGACGCCCTGCTGTTCCTCGACGACGACGGTCTGCTGGCGAACCCGGACACCGCCGAACTGTGCCGCGAGGCCTTCGCGGCCGACCCGGCGCTCGGAATCATCAGCTTCCGCATTGCCGACCCCGACACCGGCGAGACCCAGCGTCGGCACGTGCCGAGGCTGCGGGCCGCCGACCCGATGCGTTCGTCCCGTGTCACCACCTTCCTGGGCGGCGCGAACGCGGCGCGCACCGCGGTGTTCCAGCAGGTCGGCGGCCTGCCGGACGACTTCTTCTACGCACACGAGGAGACCGACCTCGCGTGGCGCGCTCTCGACGCCGGCTGGAGGATCGACTACCGGTCCGACATGGTGCTGCTCCACCCGACGACGGCTCCCAGCCGCCACGCGGTCTACCACCGCATGGTCGCGCGGAACCGGGTCTGGCTGGCCCGGCGCAATCTGCCGGCCCCGCTGGTCCCGGTCTACCTCGGTGTCTGGCTGCTGCTCACGCTGCTCCGACGCCCGTCCCGTCCGGCGCTCCGCGCCTGGTTCGGAGGGTTCAAGGAGGGCTGGAGCACAGGATGCGGACCGCGTCGCCCCATGAAATGGCGCACGGTCTGGCGGCTGACCCGGCTGGGCCGGCCACCGGTTATCTGACAAGCTCGTGTTCGACAGCAGCGGGTCGTATCCCGGCCCGGCCGACGCCGGTCCATCCGGCTGCGTTCTGAGGACGAAAGTTTCCCCCTGTGAGTGAGACATCCCCTGACGGCGGGGTCGCGGTGAGCGTCCCGTCCTCCCATGACGACGGTTCGTCGCCGGCCGAGCTGGCCGCGCGGCACGGATTGTCGGTGAGCGGTGCTCGGCCCGGTCTGGCGGAGTACGTGCGGCAGCTGTGGAGCCGGCGGCACTTCATCCTGGCGTTCTCGCGGGCGAAGCTGCAGGCGCAGTACAGCCAGGCCAAGCTGGGCCAGCTGTGGCAGGTTGCGACGCCGCTGCTCAACGCGCTGGTGTACTTCCTCATCTTCGGGCTCATCCTGGGCGCACGTGAGGGTGTACCCGGCGGCAAGCACAACTACGTCCCGTTCCTGGTGATCGGCGTCTTCGTCTTCACCTTCACCCAGCAGTCGGTGCTGGCGGGCGTGCGCTCCATCAGCGGGAACCTGGGTCTGGTCCGCGCGCTGCACTTCCCGCGGGCCTCGCTGCCGATCTCGTTCTCGCTCCAGCAGCTCCAGCAGCTGCTGTACTCCATGATCGTGCTGCTGATCGTGCTGCTCGCCTTCAGGCAGCTGCCGGCCTGGTCGTGGCTGCTGGTGCTGCCGGTGCTGGTGCTCCAGTTCGTGTTCAACACCGGCCTGGCGATGATCATGGCGCGGATGGGGGCCAAGACCCCCGACCTCGCCCAGTTGATGCCGTTCGTGCTGCGCACCTGGATGTACGCCTCGGGCGTGATGTTCCCGCTGCACTACATGCTGGTGAAGAACGCGCACGCCCCCACCTGGGCCGTGGACCTCATTGCCGCCAACCCGGCGGCCGTCTACATGGACCTGATGCGCTAC
>NZ_JAMQGM010000047.1 GCF_023703325.1 Streptomyces meridianus | reverse complement strand
TCCGGTCCGAATTCGAATCCAATGGCCGTTGGAAGACCTTTGCCTTTCGGCTGCTCCGACTTTATCAGGTTTCCCCGGGTCGGATTTCCGCCTCGCACACGCTCCCCGAAACTCAGATGAGCCGGGGCACTTCGGTGGGGCGGAGACGTAAACGTACTGGACGGCCGTCCCCGGAAGCAAATCGACTCCGGTGCGGCCGTCCAGACTGTTGACGTGGCGTCAGACCTCAACGACCACCGGAAGAATCATGGGCCTGCGGCGGTAGTTGTCGGACACCCACTTGCCGACGGCACGCCGGGCCAGCTGCTGCAACTGGTGCGGTTCCGCGATCCCGTCGCCGGCGGCCTTGTTGAACGCCTCCTCCAGCTTCGGCACTACGTCCGCGAACGCGGCGTCGTCGATGCCGGAACCGCGAGCGTGGATGTTGGGCCTGCCGACGATCTTGCCGGTCGAGCTGTCGACCACGGCGAACACCGAGATGATGCCCTCGTCACCGAGGATGCGGCGGTCCTTCAGGGACGTCTCGGTGACGTCGCCCACCGACAGGCCGTCGACGTACACATAGCCTGCCTGCACCTTCCCGACGATCTTGGCGATGCCGTCGACCAGATCGACGACCACACCGTCCTCGGCGATCACGACGCGGTCCTTCGGGACACCCGTCAGCGCGCCGAGCTCCGCGTTGGCCCGCAGATGACGCCACTCACCGTGAACCGGCATGAGGTTCCTGGGCCTGCAGATGTTGTAGAAGTACAGGAGTTCGCCGGCCGAGGCATGGCCCGACACGTGCACCTTGGCATTGCCCTTGTGCACGACGTTGGCGCCCCAGCGGGTCAGTCCGTTGATGACGCGGTAGACCGCGTTCTCGTTGCCCGGGATCAGGGACGAGGCCAGGATCACCGTGTCGCCCGGCACGATGCGGATCTGATGGTCCCGGTTCGCCATCCGGGACAGCGCCGCCATGGGTTCGCCCTGCGACCCTGTGCAGACCAGGACGATCTCGTCGTCGGGGAGGTCGTCGAGCGTCTTGACGTCCACGACGAGACCCGCGGGGATGTTCAGGTAGCCCAGATCCCGGGCGATGCCCATGTTGCGGACCATCGAACGCCCGACGAAGGCCACCCGCCGGCCGTACTCGTGCGCAGCATCCAGGATCTGCTGGATGCGGTGCACGTGGCTGGCGAAACTCGCCACGATGATCCGTCGCTGAGCGCCGGCGAAGACCTGGCGCAGAACGCTCGAGATGTCCCGTTCCGGCGGGACGAAACCCGGCACCTCGGCGTTCGTCGAATCGGACAGCAGAAGGTCGATGCCCTCCTCACCGAGGCGCGCGAAGGCCCGGAGGTCGGTGAGCCTGCCATCGAGCGGGAGCTGGTCCATCTTGAAGTCGCCGGTGTGCACGACCATGCCCGCAGGGGTGCGGATGGCGACGGCCAGCGCGTCCGGGATCGAGTGGTTGACCGAGACGAACTCGCAGTCGAACGGGCCGACGCTCTCCCGGTGTCCCTCTTTGACCTCGAGGGTGTACGGCCGGATCCGGTGCTCCTGGAGCTTCGCCTCGATGAGGGCGAGCGTCAGCTTGGAGCCGATCAGCGGGATGTCCGGCTTCTCGCGGAGCAGGAACGGGACGCCGCCGATGTGGTCCTCGTGGCCGTGTGTGAGGACGATGCCCTCGATGTCGTCCAGTCGGTCCCGGATCGACGTGAAGTCGGGGAGGATCAGATCGATGCCCGGCTGCTCCTCCTCGGGGAACAGCACGCCGCAGTCGACGATCAGCAGACGGCCGCCGAATTCGAAGACCGTCATGTTCCGGCCGATTTCGCCGAGACCGCCCAGCGGTGTGACCCGCAGTCCGTCCTGCGGAAGCTTGGGCGGGGCGCCCAGTTCCGGATGCGGATGACTCAAAAGACTCTCCTCACCACGCATGGCCACCTCCCTGTCCGGCTCCCTGCGCCGTCGGCGAGGGAGCGAGGGAGGTGGTGCGCATGACATTCGTGCATGTGTTCAAGGTCGGGTATGGAGTTGTGAAGTCGGTGATTACAGCTGGACCCCGCCCGCGGAGAGATCACGCCTGAGCTGCTCGGTCTCCTCGGGGGAAAGCTCGACGAGCGGCATGCGCAGCGGCCCGGCCGGCAGGCCCTGCAGGTTGAGCGCGGCCTTCGTGGTGATGACGCCCTGGGTCCGGAACATGCCGGTGAACACGGGGAGCAGGGTCTGGTGGATCTCCGTCGCCTTGGCGACGTCCCCGGACAGGTGGGCCTCGAGGAGGGCGCGGAGCTCGGGGGCGACGACGTGTCCGACCACCGACACGAAGCCGACGGCGCCGACCGACAGCAGCGGCAGGTTGAGCATGTCGTCGCCCGAATACCAGGCCAGTCCGCTGCGGGCGAGGGCCCAGCTGGCGCGGCCGAGGTCGCCCTTGGCGTCCTTGTTGGCGACGATGCGCGGATGGTCGGCGAGACGGACGATCGTCTCAGTGTTGATCGGAACTCCGCTGCGGCCCGGGATGTCGTAGAGCATCACCGGGAGGTCGGTCGCGTCGGCGATCGCCTTGAAGTGCCGGTAGAGGCCTTCCTGCGGCGGCTTGTTGTAGTACGGCGTGACGGCCAGGAGCCCGTTCGCGCCCGCATCCTCGGCCGCGCGGGCAAGCTCGAGGCTGTGCCGGGTGTCGTTGGTGCCGGCTCCGGCGACAACGTGGGCCCGGTCGCCCACGGCCTCCACGACAGCCCGCACGAGCCGGGCTTTCTCGACATCGCTGGTGGTCGGGGACTCGCCTGTTGTGCCGTTGACGATCAGACCGTCGTTGCCGGAGTCCACAAGGTGCACTGCGAGGCGCTGGGCACCGTCGATGTCGAGTTCACCGTCGGCGGTGAAGGGCGTGACCATGGCGGTCAGGACCCGCCCGAAGGGGGTCTGCGGTGTGGAGGTCGGAGCCATGGGTACCACGCTACTCGTAGCTCGCGCGGTCGTGCTCGCTCGGGGCGGCAGAGTGTGGATCCCGGCACTGCCTGCTCGGGGGTTCAAGCAGCGCCGGGTCCATTTCTTCAGCCTAGATGAACATCACTAAATGCCGCAATACGGACACCTCGCGCGACGGACCGGACGGTTCTCCGACCCGGACACGGGTGGCTCGCGAGCCGTCAGGGAGCGATACGTCCGTTGGCGTTGAAAGCGGCGTGGGTGAGCGGCATGAGCCGGGCCCACTCGGCCTCCATCAGCTCTCCTACCATCTCGATCTCACGCTGGGGGAAGGACGGGACGGCCGCCTGCTCGTGCTGCGTGCGCAGCCCCAGGAAGTGCATCAGCGACCTGGCATTGCAGGTGGCGTACATCGACGAGAACAGCCCGACCGGCAGGACCGCGCGGGCCACCTCCCGGGCAACACCCGCGTCGAGCATCTCCTGATACGCCACGTAGGACTGCCGGTACGAGGCCTCCATCACCCGGCCCGTGAGCTCCTGCTGCTCCCGGGTGCCGGGCACGAACTCGTACTTGCCGGGGCGGCCCTGCTGCACGAGCCGGCGGTCCTCGCCCGGTACGTAGAAGACCGGCTGGAGCTGCCGGTAACGGCCGGACTCCTCGTTGTAGGACCAGCCGACACGATGCCGCATGAACTCGCGGAACACGAAGATCGGCGCACTGATGAAGAAAGTCATCGAGTTGTGCTCGAACGGGCTGCCGTGCCGGTCCCGCATCAGGTAGTTGATGAGCCCCTTCGACCGCTCCGGGTCCTTGGTCAGCTCGTCGAGGGACTGCTCGCCGGCGGTGGAAACCCGGGCCGCCCACAGCACGTCGGTGTCCGCCGCGCTGTGTTTGACCAACTCGACACTCACATCACTGCGGAAGCCGGGCTTGGCGCTCTCTTCGGGTGTATGGGTCACCTGCGGGTCCTTCCGTGGCATCGCTCGTGCGGCGACCAGCCTAAGGCCCGCCACCGACAGAGCCGGACACCCGGCCATCGGCGCCCAAAGGGGGCCCTGCCCGCAGGTTCGGGGGCACGGGTTGATATTTTTCCGGTAGGCGTCGAATCCGGGCATGCCGCACAGGAGCGCGCAGACGGCCCGGATGCACATGAGCCGTCCCACCACATTCAGCCAGGAGAGTTCCGTTATGCCCCGGCGGGGAGAGCACGTCCCGTACGCCTTCGTTGCGGAGGCCGACAGGTTCCGCAGCAATGTCGCACCCCCACCGCGCCGACGAGCGGGTGCGTCCGAGATCGCCGGCCGCACCTTGATCGGGCTCACCGTCGTGGCGGGTCTCGTCGGCTCGCTGCTCTTCGGCATGCCCGCTCTCGAGACCGGGTCGGATGCCGGTCAGCCCCCGCGGTCGGAAGCGGCCCACCAGCCCTGATGCGACGCGTCAGCCCCGGGCTGGTCCCAGGGCGCGCCCGCGGATAGCCTCACCGATCAGCAAGCCCGTTCGAGCGTGCAGACGAGTGAGGACCCGCCGTGCCCCTTCCCTTCCTGACGGCCGAGCGCGCTGTGAACGGCGCCACTGCGGACCCCGCCCTTCCGTACGAGGACCGGGAGCGGTGGCGCCGCCCCTACCGCCCCGGCCCCGGGCGAGTGGCCGGTGCGGCGGTTCTGCTGCTTCTCGCCTCGTACATCCTCTTCGCCGCGGTGATCATCGCAGTGGCCGGCGGTCTGCCCGGTGCCGGTGTCTGCACCGCCCTGGCCACGGGCGTCATCGTGCTCGCACTGCGGCTGGTCAGATCGGGGGTGTGGGTCAGCCGGACGGGGATCCGAAGGATCGGCCTGGTCAGCACGTCGACGCATTCCTGGCCGGAGGTGCGGTCCGTGCGCACCGTGCAGCAGCCGGTCAAGTGGCTCGGCATGCCGCGCACGGTGCAGGGCCAGGCGGTGCTGATCGACACCGCCGACGGCGGAACACTGCGTCCCCTGGTCACCGACCGCAACGCCGATTTCCTGGGGCGCGCCGAGGCGTTCGACATGGCGGCCGACGCCGTCGAGGGCTGGGCTGCCGCCCACGGCCGCTGACCTCGCACCCACGGACCGAGGGCGGTGGAAGGAGACTCGTGCTCCTCCCACCGCCCATGCGGACATTCTCAGGCCCGCACCTGCCGTCCGTCGTGCAGGGCGATGGCCCGCTGCATGGCCTTCCTGGCCCGCGGGGTGTCTCGGGCGTCGTGGTAGGCGATGGCCAGCCGGAACCAGCAGCGCCAGTCCTCCGGGGACTCCTCGGCCTCGGCCCGGCGCTTGGCGAATACCGCGTCCGCGGAGGCGCGGTCGATACGCCCGGACGGGGTACGGACCAGCTCGTCGACCGGCAGGCCGCCCTCGGCGTCCAGCTCCGCGGCCAGCCGGTCGGCCCGCCGCGCGAACACAGTCGTCTGCCACAGGAACCAGACACCGATCAGCGGCAGCACGAGGACCGCGACACCGAAGACGACGGTGACGGCCGTGCCGTGCCGGATCAGCATGACGCCGCGGCTGCCCACCAGCACGAAGTAGACGACCAGAACAGCCGCGAGGACGAAGTAGGTGATGCGGGCGCGCACGGTCAGTGGTCCAGGTCCAGGAAGTGCTCGAGGCCGAAGGTCAGCCCCGGCGCCGAGCCGACCCGCCGCACACCGAGCAGGATGCCCGGCATGAAGCAGCTGTGATGGAGCGAGTCGTGCCGGATGGTGAGGGTCTCGCCGGTGTCGCCGAAGAGCACCTCCTGGTGGGCCAGCAGGCCGCGCAGGCGGACGGCGTGCACCGGAACCCCGTCGACGTCGGCTCCACGGGCACCCTCGAGGGACGTGGTGGTGGCGTCGGGCTGCTCGGCGCATCCCGCCTCGCGGCGGGCCGCGGCGATGAGCTGGGCGGTGCGGGTCGCGGTGCCCGAGGGGGCGTCGGCCTTGTTCGGGTGATGCAGCTCGATGACCTCGGTCGACTCGAAGAACCGGGCGGCCTGCTGGGCGAAGGCCATGGTCAGCACGGCACCGATGGAGAAGTTCGGGGCGATGAGCACACCGGTCTGCGGCGACTGCGCGAGCTTGCCGCGCAGCGTCTCGAGTCGCTCGTCGGTCCAGCCCGTGGTGCCGACGACGGCATGGATTCCGTGGGCCACGCAGAAGTCGAGGTTGCCCATCACCGCGTCCGGGTGAGTGAGGTCCACGGCGACCTGGGCCCCGGCGGCGGTGAGTTCGTCCAGTGCGTCGTCGCGGTCGAGTGCGGCGACGATTTCCAGGTCGTCGGCCGCCTCGACGGCGCGCACGGCCTCGGAACCGATCCGGCCCTTGGCCCCCAGGACGGCGACGCGGAGCTTGCTGCTCATGGTGGTTCGTACCTCCGGTTGAACGTCTTCAGGAGACGGCGTCGTGCAGGCGTGCAGCCTGCTTGTCCTTCAGCGGGCCGATCACGGACAGCGAGGGCTGCCGGCCCAGTACGTCGCGGGCCAGCTCGCGCACGTCGTCGGGGGTGACGGCGGCGATGCGGCCGAGCATGTCGTCGACCGAGAGCTGGTCGCCCCAGCACAGTTCGCCCTTGCCGATCCGGTTCATGAGTGCCCCGGTGTCCTCCAGGCCGAGGACGGTGGAGCCGGCCAGCTGGCCGACGGCACGTCGCAGTTCCTCGTCGGTCAGACCGTTCCGGGCCACCCGGTCCAGTTCGTCGCGGCAGATCTCGAGCACGTCGTGGACCTGGCCGGGACGACATCCGGCGTAGACGCCGAACAGGCCGCAGTCGGCGAACCCGGAGGTGAACGAGTAGACGGAGTAGGCCAGTCCGCGCTTCTCCCGGACCTCCTGGAAAAGCCGGGAGCTCATCCCGCCGCCGAGGGCGGTGTTGAGGACACCCATGGCCCAGCGGCGGTCGTCGGTGCGCGGGATCCCGGGCATGCCGAGGACGATGTGGGCCTGCTCGGTCGACCGGTCGTCGAGTGCCACGGCGCCGGCCGTCCGGATGCCGAGGGAGCCCGAACGCGGTCCGACGGGCTCGGCCGACGATGCGGACAGGGCCCCGGCGGACTCGAATGCCTCGGCGACGCGGCGCACCACGTCGTCGTGGTCGATGTTGCCGGCCGCGGCCACGATCAGGTGCGTCGGGTCGTAGTGCTCGCGGTAGAAGCGGGCGATCCGGTCGGCGGACAGGCCCTCGACGGTCTCGACCGTGCCGAGGACGGGCCGCCCGAGCGGGGTGTCGCCGAACATCGTGTGTGCGAAGAGGTCGTGGACGACGTCACCCGGGTCGTCCTCGGTCATCGCGATCTCTTCGAGGATGACGCCACGTTCGGCCTCGACATCGTCGGGCCGGATGAGCGATCCGGTCAGCATGTCGCACACCACGTCGATGGCGAGCGGCAGATCGGTGTCGAGCACCCGCGCGTAGTAGCAGGTGTACTCCTTCGCCGTGAAGGCGTTCATCTCGCCGCCGACGGCGTCGACGGCGGCGGAGATGTCGAGGGCGCTGCGGCGTTCGGTGCCCTTGAAGAGCAGGTGCTCGAGGTAGTGCGTCGCCCCGTTCAGGGACGGCGTCTCGTCGCGCGAGCCGACATGCGCCCAGATCCCGAAGGTGGCCGAGCGCACGGAGGGGAGGGTCTCCGTCACGACACGCAGGCCGCCGGGGAGGGTGGTCCGCCGAACGGTTCCGATGCCGTTCTCGCCCTGCAGAAGTGTTTGGGTACGGGCGACGGCCCGCCCCTCCGAAGAGGCGCGGGCCGTCATTCCGTGTGCACGGGACGTCACTTGGCGGCGTCGTCCTTCGACTCGTCCTCGGCGTCCTCACCCTCGATGACGGGGATGAGGGACAGCTTGCCCCGCTGGTCGATCTCGGCGATCTCCACCTGGACCTTCGAGCCGACGCCGACCACGTCGTCGACGTTCTCCACGCGCTTGCCTCCGGCGAGCTTGCGGATCTGCGAGATGTGCAGCAGTCCGTCCTTGCCGGGCATCAGCGAGACGAAGGCGCCGAAGGTGGTGGTCTTCACGACCGTGCCCAGGTAGCGCTCGCCGACCTCGGGCATCGTCGGGTTGGCGATGCCGTTGATGGTCGTGCGGGCGGCCTCGGCGGCCGGGCCCTCGGCCGCACCGATGTAGATGGTGCCGTCGTCCTCGATGGTGATGTCGGCGCCGGTGTCCTCCTGGATCTGGTTGATCATCTTGCCCTTGGGGCCGATGACCTCACCGATCTTGTCCACCGGGATCTTGATGGTGATGATCCGCGGGGCGTTCGGGGACATCTCGTCCGGGACGTCGATGGCCTCGTTCATCACGTCGAGGATGTGCAGACGGGCGTCGCGGGCCTGCTTGAGGGCCGCGGCGAGGACCGACGCAGGAATGCCGTCGAGCTTGGTGTCCAGCTGCAGGGCGGTGATGAACTTCCGGGTGCCGGCGACCTTGAAGTCCATGTCACCGAAGGCGTCCTCGGCACCGAGGATGTCGGTGAGGGCGACGTAGTGCGTCTCGCCGTCGATCTCCTGGGAGATCAGGCCCATGGCGATACCGGCGACGGCGGCCTTCAGCGGCACGCCGGCGTTCAGCAGCGACATGGTGGAGGCGCACACCGAGCCCATGGACGTCGAGCCGTTGGAACCGAGAGCCTCGGACACCTGGCGGATCGCGTACGGGAACTCCTCGCGGGTCGGCAGAACCGGGAGGATGGCCCGCTCGGCGAGGGCACCGTGGCCGATCTCACGGCGCTTCGGCGAGCCGACGCGACCGGTCTCACCGACCGAGTACGGCGGGAAGTTGTAGTTGTGCATGTAGCGGCGGCGCGTCTCCGGGGAGAGCGTGTCGAGCTGCTGCTCCATGCGCAGCATGTTCAGCGTGGTGACGCCCAGGATCTGGGTCTCACCGCGCTCGAACAGTGCCGAACCGTGAACCCGCGGGATGGCCTCGACCTCGGCGGCCAGGGTGCGGATGTCGGTGACCCCGCGGCCGTCGATGCGGACCTTGTCCTTGATGACGCGCTCGCGGACCAGCTTCTTGGTCAGCGTGCGGTACGCGGCCGAGATCTCCTTCTCGCGGCCCTCGAACTGCGGCAGCAGCTTCTCGGCGGCGATGCTCTTCACCCGGTCGAGCTCGGCCTCCCGGGCCTGCTTGCCGGCGATGGTCAGCGCCTGGGCGAGCTCACCGCGGACCGCGGCGTCCAGCGCCTCGAGGACGTCGTCCTCGTGGTCCAGGAAGATCGGGAACTCGGCGGTCGGCTTGGCGGCCTTCGCGGCGAGGTCGGCCTGCGCCTTGCACAGGGTCTTGATGAAGGGCTTGGCGGCCTCGAGACCGGCCGCGACGACCTCCTCGGTCGGCGCCTCGGCGCCGCCCTCGACGAGGGTGATGGTCTTCGTCGTGGCCTCGGCCTCGACCATCATGATCGCGACGTCGCCGTCCTCGAGGGTGCGACCGGCGACGACCATGTCGAAGACGGCTTCCTCGAGCTCGGTGTGCGTCGGGAAGGCCACCCACTGGCCGCGGATCAGCGCGACGCGGACGCCGCCGATCGGGCCGGAGAACGGCAGGCCGGCCAGCTGCGTGGAAGCGGAGGCGGCGTTGATGGCGACCACGTCGTAGAGGTGGTCGGGGTTGAGCGCCATGATCGTGGCGACGACCTGGATCTCGTTGCGCAGGCCCTTCTTGAAGGACGGGCGCAGCGGGCGGTCGATCAGGCGGCAGGTGAGGACGGCGTCCTCGGAGGGCCGGCCCTCACGGCGGAAGAAGGACCCGGGGATGCGCCCGGCGGCGTACATCCGCTCCTCGACGTCCACCGTCAGCGGGAAGAAGTCGAGCTGGTCCTTGGGGTTCTTGGAAGCTGAGGTGGCCGACAGCACCATGGTGTCGTCGTCCAGGTAGGCCACGGCCGAGCCGGCGGCCTGACGGGCCAGGCGGCCCGTCTCGAAGCGGATGGTGCGGGTGCCGAAGGAACCGTTGTCGATGACGGCCTCGGCGTAGTGGGTCTCGTTCTCCACCAGGAAAATCTCCTCATCTGCGTCCCGCGCCCGTGTGGCGGGGGACGATGGCGGTGAAGCGCCCTGGTCCGCTCTGTCCCGGCGACCGGGCCGGTCTTCGATCGAAGCCTCCGGGATGTCTCGCGTTTCCGGCGGCCACTACCGAGGACCGGCGCCTGCGGCGTCGATGCGGCGGAGAGGGGGCGCTCCTCCTCGTGCGTTGTTCTGTTTGCGCTCTCTGGCGTTATTGCGTTGTGCGACCAGACTACAAAGCTTCCGTCGCTCTCACGACGGGTGAGCGGTCCGGTCCGCCGGCCGCCGGGCGGCGCGCGGTGCGTGCCCGGTGAGCCGCGAGGGGGCTCCGGCCCTGACGGAAGCGCCGGATACGGCAAAGGGAGCGGCCCCCGCGGGTGGGAACCGCTCCCTTCACGGCGTACTACCTGGCGCCGCCGGCAGCACCGCGGCGGATGCCGAGGCGCTCGACGAGCGCACGGAAGCGCGTGATGTCCTTCTTGGCCAGGTACTGCAGGAGGCGGCGGCGCTGGCCGACCAGGAGCAGCAGACCACGACGGGAGTGGTGGTCGTGCTTGTGCTCCTTCAGGTGCTCGGTGAGGCCGGAAATCCGGCGGGTGAGCAGCGCGACCTGCACCTCCGGGGAGCCCGTGTCGCCTTCCTTGGTGGCGTAATCGGCCATGATCTGCTTCTTCGTTGCGGCGTCGAGCGACACGCAGTACTCCTCAGGATTCCTCGTCATGGGCAGCCGAGTGCCCCTGGTCTCTGTCACAGGGGGGCTTCGGTGACTCGGCAGCCGGATCGGCAGTGTCCGAGGTTCTCGATCAAGGATGATCACGAACATGGACACACGGCCGTCACACAGCGTACCAGCCTGTGCCGGTCCCCGGTTCCGGAGCCGTTCCCGCCCGGAGCGGGGGAACGACGCAGGGGCGGTGCCGGTCTCCCCGGTCACCGCCCCTGCTTCCCGTTCCGCTCCGTGGCGGCGGACTAGCTGGTGAGTCCGCGCGCGAGCGTGTAGACGTCCAGGACCGCAAGGCACAGCGGCACCAGGGACAGCAGGACGATGCCGTCGAAGAGATCGAGCAGCCGGCCCCAGAACGGGGAGACGCCGGCACGCGGAACGATCAGGCCGACAGCGACGAGCAGTGCGGCACCGAACGCGATGCTTCCGCTGAACCAGATGGTGCGGATGTTGAGCGGTCCGCCGTCGCCGTCCTGGAAGAACGCCCGGAGCGCCTCGGCCGGCGGATCGAGGGCGATGCCCAGAATCAGCAGCAGGACGGTCAGTATCCCGGCGACGAGCAGACAGGCGACCTGCGAGGTGTAGTCGAACAGGCGGGCCCGCAGCATGATCGTCACACCGGCGGCGAGAGCGAGGAGCTGCGCCCAGCCGTTGTCGGAGAAGCCGAGGACGACGCCCGCGGCACCGACGACGAGCGCGGCGCAGCCGGCGACCAGGCCGAGCAGCAGCTCGTGGCCGCGGCGGGCCTGGTTGCCGATTCGCTGGAAGTCGACGGTCTCCTCTTCGGGGGCACGGTTGCGGCCCTCGTAGTCGCGGCCCTGAGCGATCTGGTCCGGCGACCGGTAGCCGATGGGCAACCTCGCGAACCTGGCCGACATCCCGGGCAGCCACGCCACGACGGCGATGCCGACCACCGCCGTGACCGAGGCGACGTCGCGAGGCGGGGCGTCGGTCAGCACGGCTGCGAAGGTGGCGAGGGTGCCGACGGCAGCCAGGAACGCGGCGGCCACGAACGGGGAATCGCCACTCGGCAACAGCCCCACCAGCAGCACCGAGGCGACGAGGACGACGACACAGCCGACGAGGAAGTGGAGCCGCCCGGGACCTTCGCCCTTGTCGACTCCGAAAACACCGGAGCCGGCGAGCAACAGGTGCGGCAGCGCGGCCAGTCCGAGGGCGACGGAGGAGCCGCGGTCGTCGTAGACGCGCGCTCGTACGCCGGCGATGGCGACGAGGACGACACCCGTCACACCGGCCACGATGCCGGGCAGGCGGTGCATGTCTCGGTCGACCGGGTTGGAGAACCAGAGGGCGAAGGCCATCATCGCGAGCAGCAACACGCCCGCGGTCAGGCCCACCGTGTTCATGAGGTCGTCGCTCCAACGGCGCCGGTCCCTGCGGACGTTGGAGGCGATGGCATCGGAGACGTCGTCGTAGACCGCGGACGGCAGCGACTCGGCGAACGGGCGCAGCAGGAGCAGGTCGCCGTCGAGGATGCGCTGCTCGGCGAGCGACCGCCCGGCGTCGAGCACGGTGCCGTCTCTGCGGACCAGGTGGTACCCGGTCGGAACCCCCTCGGGCTGCGACTGGCCGGAGAGTTGCAGAATCTCCGGATAGATGTCGACCAGTGCGACGTCCTCGGGCAGCGCCACATCGATCCGTGCGTCCGGCGCGGCGACGGTGACGCGGCAGAATCCGGTCCCTGCGCTCGTGCTCACCTGGCGGTTCCCCCTCGACAGATTCGACTGATGGCCGTCCGCTCGTGCGAAACCAGGCGGCGGCGGTGCGTCAGCGTACCGCCCGGGACCGCTTTGCCCCCACTCCCCCCTCGGGTTGACCCGAGTCAGTAGGATCACGGGCCTGTGCCAACGGAGAACTGGTTTGGCCGGGGGGACCGTTCAAAAACGGGGGCGGTCCGAACTGCGATCTGCGTGAAGGACTGGTGCCTCGGTGAGCGTGGTCATCGTCAAGCGCCCGCCTCGGGCTCTCCCGCCCGAAGTTCCCGGTGAGGAGGTGACACTCGAGCCGCCACCGGAGTTGCCCCGCGAGGGCGACCAGAACCTGATGATGAATCTGCTGCCCATGCTCGGCATGTTCTCCTCGGCGGCGTTCTTCTTCATGCCCGGGATCCAGCCGTTCATGAAGATCATGGGCGGCATGATGTGCGTCTCCGCCGTCATCATGGCGGTCGTGCAAGTCGTCAAGGCCCGGCAAGGGCCTGCGGGGGAACTGGTGCAGGAACGCCAGGACTACCTCAAGTACCTGGCCCAGAAGCGCCGCGAGGTCCGGCGGACGGCCCGCAGACAGCGCGATGCCCAGCTGTTCATCCACCCCAGTCCGGATCAGCTCTGGTCCATCGTGGCCGAGGGCAAGCGGGTCTGGGAGCGGCGCGCCTCGGACACCGACTTCGCCCAGGTGCGGGTCGGGCTCGGCCCGCAGCAGCTGGCCACGCCGCTGAAGGCGCCGGAGACGGCACCGGTGGACGAGCTGGAGCCGCTCACTGCCCACGCGATGAAGCAGTTCCTGGCGTCGCACGGAAGCCTGGACGGGCTGCCGCTCGCGGTGTCGCTGCGCGCCTTCTACCACGTCACCGTCTCGGGAGACCCGGACACCGTGTACGGCACGTCGCGCGCGCTCGTGGCGCAGCTGTGCACCCTCCAGTCGCCCGAGGACCTGGTGGTGGCCGTCGTGGCCGCACCGGGAGCGCTCGCCGAGTGGGAGTGGGCCAAGTGGCTGCCCCACACCCAGGACTCCTCGCTGGACGGCGCCGGCACCCGGCGGCTGATCGTGGGCGACCTGGAGGAGATCGAGGAGCTGCTCGCCGACGAACTGGACGGCCGGGGCCGCTTCAGTACGCAGGCGCCTCCGGTGTCGGACACCCCGCACGTGGTCATCGTGCTGGACGGCGGCAACGTCCCGATGGACTCGGTGATCGCCGGGGCGGACGGGCTGCAGGGTGTCACCATCATCGAGGTGGTGCCCGGCGACCTGGACGAGATGCGCAGCTCGCTGGCCGTGCAGGTGTGGCCGGACAAGCTGGTCCTGGAATCCGCGAGCGGTGCCGTCTACACCGGCACGCCGGACGTGCTCTCGGTCTCCGAGGCGGAGTCGCTGGCCCGCCAGCTCGCGCCGCTGCGGGCCGGCACCGCGGACGGCGACGAACCTCTGCTGGCCAACCTGGACTTCACCGATCTGATGAGCATCGGTGACGCCGGCTCGGTGGACGTCTCCCGCACCTGGCGGCCGCGGACCCTGCACGAACGGCTGCGGGTACCGATCGGCATCGGCCAGGACGGCCAGCCGATCATGCTCGACATCAAGGAGGCCTCGCAGGAGGGCATGGGTCCGCACGGCCTGTGCGTCGGCGCGACCGGCTCCGGCAAGTCCGAACTGCTGCGCACCCTGGTGCTGGGCCTGGCGGTCACGCACTCCTCCGAGACGCTCAACTTCGTCCTCGCGGACTTCAAGGGCGGCGCCACGTTCACGGGTATGGCGGAGATGCCGCACGTCGCGGCTGTCATCACCAACCTCGCCGACGACCTCACCATGGTCGACCGCATGCGCGACTCGATCACGGGTGAGCTTCAGCGCCGTCAGGAACTGCTGCGAACGGCCGGCAACTACGCGAACATCACGGACTACGAGAAGGCGCGTGCGGCGGGTGCCCCGCTTGAGCCGCTGGCCTCGCTGGTCATGGTGCTCGACGAGTTCAGCGAACTGCTGACGGCGAAGCCCGACTTCATCGACATGTTCATCCAGATCGGTCGCATCGGCCGTTCGCTGGGCGTGCACATGCTGCTGGCCTCGCAGCGGCTGGAAGAGGGGCGGCTGCGCGGCCTGGACACGTATCTGTCGTACCGGATCGGTCTGCGGACCTTCTCGGCGGCGGAGTCCCGGGCGGCGATCGGCGTCCCTGACGCCTACCACCTGCCGAACGTGCCCGGCGCCGGCTACCTCAAGTACGACACCGAGTCGATGGTGCAGTTCAAGGCGGCGTACGTGTCCGGCCCGTACCGGGCGAGCGGCTCGGTCGGCAGTGGCGGCGGCAGCCGTACGGACCGTCTGCCGGTGCCGTTCACCGCGGCACCCGTCGTCCGGCACGTCATCGAGGAGCCGGTCCAGGAATCGGTCATGCCGGAGACGGACGACGCGCTCGCCGACACGGTGCTCGACGTGATCGTGCAGCGGCTGCAGGGTCAGGGCCCGCCGGCCCACCAGGTGTGGCTGCCCCCGCTGGACGAGTCCCCGTCCATCGACCGTCTGCTGCCCCCGCTGTCGGTCACGGCCGAGCGCGGTCTCCATGCGGCCGAGTACACGGCTCTGGGCAAGCTGGTCGTGCCGGCGGCGATCGTGGACAAGCCGTTCGAGCAGCGGCGTGACGTGATGTACCTCGACTTCTCGGGGTCCGCCGGTCACGGCCTGATCGTCGGTGGACCGCAGTCCGGCAAGTCGACGATGGTCCGCAGCGCGATGACCGCGTTCGCCCTCACCCACACGCCCTCCGAAGTGCAGTTCTACTGCCTGGACTTCGGCGGTGGCGGCATGCTGGCCCTCGACGGCCTGCCGCACGTCGGCGGAGTGGCCTCGCGGCTGGACGCGGAGAAGGTGCGCCGCACCGTCTCCGAGGTCGTCGGCATCCTCAACGAGCGCGAGGAGTTCTTCCGCGCCAACAACATCGACTCCATCGGCACCTACCGGCAGCGCCGGGCAGCCGGTCACTACCCCGACCAGGCGTGGGGCGACGTGTTCCTGGTGATCGACGGCTGGGCGACGTTCAAGACGGACTACGAGCAGCTCGACAGCGTCATCCTCGACATCGCCGGCCGCGGTCTCGGCTTCGGTGTCCACCTGGTCATCAGCGCCGCCCGCTACACCGAGGTGCGTCCTGCGCTGCGTGACCAGCTGCTCAACCGGGTCGAGTTGCGACTGGGCGACCCGATGGAGTCGGAGTTCGACCGCAAGCGGGCCGAGAACGTGCCCATGGGGCAGCCGGGCCGCGGTCTGTCGCCGGACAAGCTCAGCTTCCTCGCAGCGCTGCCGCGCGTGGACGGCTCCAGCGACCCGACGTCCCTGGGCGAGGGCATGGCGCACCTGGTGTCCACGGTGGCCGAGAACTGGTCCGGGCCTCCGGCTCCGAAGGTCCGGATGCTGCCGACCCTGCTGGAGATCAACGAACTGCCGCGGGGCGGCGACCACCCCGAGCACGGCATCGCCTTCGGTGTCGACGAGACCACGCTCTCGCCGGCATTCATCGACTTCGAGACCGACCCGCTGTTCGTCGTCTTCGGCGAGAGCGAGTCGGGCAAGTCGTCGGTGTTGAGGCTGCTGGCCAAGCAGATCGCCGAGCGGTATCCGTCCGACAAGGCGCTGATGGTGGTGGCGGACTACCGGCGTGCGCTGCTCGGCGAGATTCCCGAGAGCCACATGTACAAGTACTGCGCCGCCGCACCGCAGTTGCAGGAGGTGCTCACCGGGCTCGCGGGGTCGCTGGGCCGCCGGATGCCGGGGCCGGACGTCACTCCGGAGCAGCTGCGCAACCGCAGCTGGTACGACCTCCCCGACGCGTTCGTGATCGTGGACGACTACGACCTGGTGGCGACCAGCAGCGGCAACCCGCTGCAGCCGCTGCTGGAGTACCTGCCGTTCGCGCGTGACCTGGGCCTGCGCCTGATCATCGCCCGGAGTTCGTCGGGCGCCTCGCGGTCGTCGTTCGAGCCGGTGATGCAGCGCACCAAGGAGCTGGGCGCACAGGGACTGATCCTTTCCGGTGACCCTGGTGAGGGTGCGCTGATGGGCAACCACAAGGCGATGCGCCTGACGCCGGGCCGGGGGCAGTTCATCACCCGCAAGCGCGGTGCGCAGCTGGTGCAGACGGGCTGGCTGCCGCCGAACAGCTGACGGTTCCACCGCGCGGTGCCCGACCGCACGGACCGACGGCGGTGTCCCCGATGGGGGCGCCGCCGTCGGCGTTCCTCTCCGGGTGCGCGCCGTGCCGGAAGATTCCGGGCGGGCTCCCGGTGGGGCAGGTGCTCAGCCGGCCGCCGGCATGTCCTCCAGGAAGCGCAGCAGCAGAGCGGTGGTCTCGTCGGGACGTTCCAGGCTGGGCAGGTGCCCGGCCCAGTCCAGTTCCAGGTGCCGGGCATCGGGGAGCAGTTCCGGTATCCGGGCGGCGATCCGGCGGAAGTCCTGCAGGTCGTGGGCGCCGGAGACGACCAGGCAGCGGGCCTTCACCGCGGCGAGGGCGGTCTCGAATCCGGTCCCGTCGGCTTCGTCGCCCTCGTCGGGCGCGTCCTCGTCGGGAGCGCCGGCGGCGAGTTGGACGTCGAACGCGTGCCGCTGCATCGCGCGCACCTTCTGCCGGGTGGTGTCGTCGGCGTCCGGGCCGATCCAGGTGCCCAGGTTCAGCTCCACCGCGCCGTCGATGTCCCCGGCTTCGAGGAGTTCGTCCTCACGGTGCGCGAACCCTTCGAGTTCGGGGCCGGGTTCGTGGCCGGGGACCGCCGGGCAGAGCAGGGCGAGGCCGGTGATGCGCTCGGGGCTTCGGGCGGCGATCTCGAGGGCGACCTCACCGCCGTAGGAGGAGCCGACCAGCACGGTGGTCTCGACGCCGAGGGAGTCGATCAGGTCGAGGACGTCGTCGGCGTCGCGGTACGGGTGGGTCGCGGCGGGGGTGTCACCGAAGCCGCGGAGATCGCAACGGATCACGCGACGGCCGGCGGCGATCAGGGCCGGCCACTGCGGGTCCCACATCCGCCGGTCGCACACGCCGGAGTGGAGCAGGAGCACGGCAGGGCCGTCGCCGGCCACGTCATGGGAGAGCGTCATTCCGCGGATGCTATGCGGGCCCGCCGGGCGACGCCTCCCTTTTCCTGCGGCGGAGCTGGGGCGAGGGTGCCCGTAGGCTCCCCGCTCCTGCCCTCCGCAGGCTCCGAGCGCTGCCCGGTCACCGGGGCCGCCGGGCTGCCGGGCCGCCGGACCGCCGGGCTGCGGACGAGTGTGGGGCAGTGCCGGTCGCCGCCGTCCGGCGTGGAGCCACGCCTGCCCCGTGGCCCGCTGTCAGCCGAAGGCGCCGTGCCGGCGCGGATCGGGCTGTGCGGGCGTGATGTCCCGTGCAGTGCGCTCCCCCGACGGCTGCGCGTGCGGTGCCTCCCGCTGCTCGGTGTCCGCCGCCGCTGCCGGTTCGGGCGCGCTGCCCGGCGACGGATGCTTCTCGGCCCGCCGCCCGTCCGGCTCGGATCCGTCGGGCGCGGGCGTTCCGGACGACTCCCCCGCGTTCGCGCTCCGCGAGGGGCTCCGGCGGCCGGGGGCCACACCGAGACCACCTGTCGGCTTCTCCTTGACCGCACCACCGGTGTCCGGGGGGCCGAAGGGGTCGGCGGTGCGGTGGTTTTCGGACGTGGGCTGCGGGACGTTCCGGGCAAGGCCGGCTCTGCCCCGGGCCCCTCCGGCAGCTCCGCGTCCGCGTCCGAAGGTCGCCGCCAGGGCAGAGCCGATCTGGGACAGGGCCGTGAAGGCGTAGGCGACGTTGTAGGAGGCCGGAAGCCGTTCGGCTGTTGCGGAGGCGCCGTCGTCGCCCGGCGCTGCGGACCGTTCGACGTGCTCGGCTGCCCGGTCCAGATCCGCAGCGGCCAGCTCGAAGACGGGCAGCGCCTCGTCCACGGCCTTTCTGAGCCGGTTCCAGTCGCCTGTGAACGCCTCCGCCGCGGGCCCCTGCCAGTGAACCGCCCTGGTCCGGCCGACCTCGTGATCGAGACTGCGGACGGTCTCCTCGATGCGGCGTCCCATGTCGCGCCATCCGGCGGAGGTTTCCCGCAGGGCGCGGGCCCGGTCCTCCGCCGCGTTCACCGGGCGCTCCGCAGGACGCCCGCAGTCTCGCCCTCGCTCGCCTCGGTGGTCAGGGCGGCCGTCCTCAGCCCGGCAGCGATCTCGTCCAGCCGTTCCCGGAGAGAGCCGACCATGCGCCCCGCCTCCTCGGCGAGATCGCCCAGCTCCGCGAGCGAGGCCGCCGTTCCGGTGCCGAGTTCGTCCCGGAGGATCCCGGCGTCGGTGCGCCGCCGGAACGCCGACAGGTGTCGTCCCAGGTCGTAGGCGTGGTTCTCGAAGGCTGTGCCGAGCCTGCGCAGCTCGCCGGTGTCGACGTGGACTTCCTCGGACATCTCTTCTCCCCGTGGTTCGGAACGCGGCGACCCGCGATCCGAACCAGGTCTAGCACACCCGTTCGTGGCACCACCGGGCCTGTCGCCGGGCCGGCGGGAGGACACGGTGGTGCGCGTTCCGCCCTGGCGTACGTCTTCCCCTCCCCACGCACGGCCACGCTCGGCCGGTTGCGTCCCGGTCCTGTCTCCCACGGCTCGAACACGTCCTCTCCATGTGGCTGTTACACAACGTCAATTGACGGTGTGTTCGCGGTGCTCGGTAGAATTTCGGCAGGCTGATGCGATCGTGCAGCCGTGCCGAAGGGGGATCGATGAACCGCGAACGGGAGATCGACGAAACGGAGTTGGTGGACTTCGCCCAGGAGCCCGAGCAGGCGCACCGCCTGCACAAGGCCCTGCGGACGATGTCGTCCAACCCGAACGTCGACAACCGGCTTCAGGAGATGGCCAAGGAGGTCCTCTCAGGCCGCATCGGGATGCGCGACGTCATCGAGACCGAGCGGTACATGGGCGCGCTGGGCGACCGGATGCAGGAGATCCGCCGCGCGGCCGAGAACGAGACGCTCGCGGACAAGGAGGCCAAGCGCGATCAGGTCGAGCGCTGGGAGCGGACCCGTCGCGAGGAGGAGGACAAGGACCGCGCCGAGCGGGACGGCCCCACCCGGCCTCCGGCCGATACGGGCCGGCACCGTCCGCGCGGTCATCGGCCGTAGGAGTTCACCGGACGGATGCACCGGCAGGGTGCGAAGCGCCACCAGAGCAGCTGAGAAGACGGATTCCGGGGGGAAGTTGTGGCATCGGACGGGCTCAGGAGCAACACGGAGACCCTCAGGACCGAGGGTGGGAACTTCGTCGCCCTCGGCAAGGACTTCCAGTCCGCGGTCAACCGGATGATCAACGGCCTGAGCGCGCTGGGCGCCGGTCCGCCGGCCGGTAATCAGCCGCAGGGTTCTCAACCGCCCCAGCAGAGTGTCGGGGAGCAGTTCTGGAGCGGACTGGCCTCGTTCGACAGCAAGGCCGGCGCTCCGCCATGGGGTGACGACGAGATCGGCGAGAAGTTCGGCGTCGCTTACGAGGGCCTGCGGGACGGCATGTACGAGTCCATGGGGCACCTCTGCTCCAAGCTCCAGGAGATCGGCAAGGCCCTGGAGAGCATGGCCAAGAACCACGAGGCCAACGAGGACTTCAACGAGTTGCTGATGAAACAGCACGTCCGGAACCAGCAGGCGGAGCACCAGGCCATCGCGCATCTGAGCCGGCCGCACCACTGACCTGCCTCACCGGTCCGCCGGAGAGCGACCTTGTCGCAGGTGTCCGAACAACGGGGGAACAACGATGTTGATGCTGCCGGACTCCCTTGAGTGGGTCCTGGAGATGCTCGGCTTCCAGTGGCCGACCGCGGACGAGGACAAGCTCCTCGAATGCGCCCAGGTATGGCGGCAGTTCGCGGCCGACATCACTGAAATCCAGGTCCAGGGCGTCTCCTCCGCAGGCAACGTGCTGGGCGAGAACTACGGCGACTCCATCGAGGGGTTCCGCTCGACGTGGGAGAAGTTCTCGGGCGGCTCGGGCTACCTGGACGACGCACGCTCCGCCGCCGAGATGATCGCGTTCACCTTCGAGGCCGCGGCGATGCTGGTCATCGGGATGAAACTGGCGGTGATCGCCCAACTCATCATCCTTGCCTGCGAGATCATCGCCGCCCAGGCCGCCGCGCCGTTCACCCTGGGCCTGTCGGAACTCGGCGCGCTGGGGGCCACCGCAGCGACGCGCATGATCGTCCGGCAGATCATCAAGGAGTGCGCACAGCAACTCCTGCAAGCCGTGATCGAGACGGCCAAGGAACCGTTCGTCTCCGCACTGCAGGCCATGATCTCCGACGTCATCGCACAGACCGTCAACCAGAACTTCGGCGCCCAGAGCGGTTACGACCTCGGCCGCACCGCGAAGACGGGTCTGGACGAGGGCGTCAACGCAGCCAAGAACTCCGCCAACACCTTCGGTGAATCCCTCCGCGACGGCGCCGCCGGAAAGGCCGGACACCGCGCCCGCCAGGGCATCGATTCGGCGGCGGGGCACGGCAGCGACGGCGGGAGCGACGGCTCGGACTCCTCGTCGGGCAGCCGGTCCTCGTCGTCCGGTTCGTCGTCGTCCGATGGTTCGCCGTCGCCGTCGTCGACTTCCTCCGGCTCGTCCTCCGACAGCGGATCCGGAAGCGGCTCCGGAAACAACTTCACGTCGTCGAGCGATAGTTCGAGTACTGCTGCGAGCAGCGGCGGGCGATCACCGGACGGGGCCGGGCTCATCTCCACCTCCGACTCCCCGGCGTCGAACGATGGAGGCGAGCCCTCGCCGTCGCGGTGGGCGGATCC
The DNA here is from genome assembly GCF_023703325.1 of Streptomyces meridianus. GTDB lineage: Bacteria > Actinomycetota > Actinomycetes > Streptomycetales > Streptomycetaceae > Streptomyces > Streptomyces meridianus. The sequence continues at coordinate 39,198 of NZ_JAMQGM010000047.1, read as the reverse complement.
CGCGCAGCGCCCCACCGACACCACGGGGCAGAACTACGCGCCCAGCCCGTTCGACGCAGCGCCGTCGCGGCAGGACGGCGGTGGCACCGAACCGGCCGCGGGTTCCTCCTCGACGCCGGACGGCGGCGAGCGTCACAGCACGCCGGGCGAGAACATACCCGGCGGCACCGAGCCGTCCCGTGCGGACAGCGACGCGCCGCGCAGCACGGTGGGCGACGACGCTGCGACCCCGCAGTCCGACGGGCCGGCCACGCATCAGAACGCTCCCGGTGATCAGGGGCCGCCGCGAAGCGATGACAGCGGGAACACGGATGCGTCGCCGCCCGCCGACGCATCTGCGTCGACGGAGCGTTCCGCCGGCCCCGAGGACCGAGCGGCCCCGGAGTCGCACCGGGTGGACGGCTCTGCGTCCTCCGAGGGCGCGCCGATCGCTCACGACCGCCCCGGGCCCGGGCCGACCACGCCGGACCCGTCGCCGTCGCCGTCCCCGGATCCCGTGTCGCCCGTCGACACCACCCCCGGCGACACCACACCCGCGGCCGAAGCACACACCGGTACACCTGTCTCTCCCGGGCCCGGCGCGGACCCGGTACAGAACGAGGACGACAACACCGCTCGGACCGGCGGCTCTCGACCGAGCATGCCGAACGCGACGATGCCGCACGGCGGTCCGGAGCGCAGTCACACGGGTTCCTACGGGCCGCAGCCCGGCCCGGCGCACACCGCCGACCCGGAGGACGAGGGCATGGCCCTGCAGGGTTCGGCCACGGCCACCGCGCCACCGCCCACCACCACGCCGGCCGACACCGGCCCCGCTCAGCACAACCCGGCACCGTCCGCTCAGCAGAACGCGGCCCCGACCACAACTCCACCGGCGCCGGGCCCGGTTCCGCACCGGACACCGCAGACCGCGCAACCCGGTCCCACGAGCCGCCCGGTCACACCACGTACCGACCGCCCGGCCCCGCCACGCGACGGCAATATCGCCGACGTCTCCCGGCAGACGCCGACCACTCGTCCGTACGACCCCCGCCTCGACGGCCCCCGCCGCGACGACGCCGGCACGCGGACGCCCGGACGCATACCCCCGCAGCGCGACGGCCGGGACCACAGCCAACCCGAGCCCGACCCCCGCAACCCGAACGACAGCACGGACCGGGAGCGCACCCGCACCGGCACTCCGGGGCAGGACCGGCGCCCCGGCACCGATCCCGACCATGGGCAGCCGGAACCCGACACGCCGAACCCGCCGGACCAGGGCGACCCCACTCCGGACAACCCGGACTCCACCCCCGAGCAGCCGCAGGACCAGCAGCCGGACAACGAGAAGGACCAGCCGGCCGAGAAGGCGGACCAGCCGCCGGGCGAGAACCTGCAGACGATCCGCGACGGGCTCGACACACACCCCGGCGGCCTGCTGCCCCCGGCCCCGCACGACCAGCAGGCACTCGAGAACGCCTTCCCGCGCAACCCCGACGGCACCCCGCAGCGGTTCGCCAACCCCTTCGAGGGCTGGAACCAACTCCAGAACGACGGCGGGCTCAACGTGTGGGGCAGGTCCAACAACTGCGCCGACTGCTCACGTTCGTTCCTGGAGAGCTGGTACGGAAACCCCACTGTCTCCGCACCCCGCACACCGGACACCAACCCCGACGGATCCCCGGACCGGACGTCACCCGAGAACGACTCCGTCGACAACCAGCAGCGCTGGGCCGGCGCACCCTTCACCTACAACGGCGACAACATCCCCATGGCCGCCTACCAGGTCGCCAAGGGACTCTGGGACGCCGGCCACGGCTCCGCCGCACTCATCGCCGTGTCCTGGCCCGGTGGCGGAGGCCATGCCTTCAACGCCGTCAACTGGAACGGCCACATCGTCTGGGTCGACACCCAGTCGGGGGCGGTCAGCAAGGACTTCCCCTACCCGCAGGCCGAAGGCATCTGGTCCATCCCGCTGGACGCCAACCGCCAACCCATACCGCCGGCCCAGCCCCAGACAACCGACAACCAGCAGAACCAGAACGCCCAGACCGAGACGCAGCACAACAACAGCAGCCAGCACACCGACCACACACAGCAGAGCAGTCCGGCAGCAGACCCCACGGCAGCGGACACTGCTGCGGACACCGCTGCGCCCACCGCCCAGGCGGCACCACCCGAGACCTCCGGCACCCCGGATCGGCAACCGCCGTCGACTGCCACGGACTCCCCGGACCCGGCGCAGCGCCGCGAGCAGGCGGACGAAGCAAGCGACACCACGGTGGACGCCGCACCCGCCGACACGGAGCGCCCGGAGAGCGATTCCGATCGGGTCTCCGACGAAGGGCCGGCCGATGCTGCCGATACGGCGCCGACGTCCGATGCCGGTCAGCCCACGGTCGGCGCTCCCGGCGAGCCGGCGTTCCCCTCCTCCGACAGCCGTCCATACGATGTCGACCCCGGCGGCGTGCAGCGCCCCGACCCAGCAGACCAGCAGGCGCTGGAGGACAGCCTCCCGCGCAACCCCGACGGCACGCCTCAGCGGCATCCCGATCCCGACGAGGGCACCTGGGTCGGCAACGTCAACGGGCAGAACCCCCATGACGCCGGCCGCGCCAACAACTGCGCCGACGCAGCTCTCTCCTTCGCCGACACCTACGCCGGCCGCCCGACAGCAGCCGCAGCACGCACCCCCGACCTCACCCCGGACGGAACTCCCTCCGACCGCGGCGAGACCGGCGGGCGCGACCGCATCGAGAACACGCTCGGCGCCCGTTTCACCGACCAGGGCGATGGCGCGGAGGCGTTCACCCGCCTCGAGACCACACTGCTGAACGAAGGCCACGGATCCCAGGCCGTCATCATCACCCAGGACGCCAACGGCCGCGCCCACGCCTGGAACGCCGTCAATCACAACGGCCGCATCAGCTACATCGACCCCCAGACCGGCCAACGCAGCAACACCCCCCTGCACGCCGGCGACAACGGCGTCTTCGCCATCCCCCTCGACGCCGATCGCCGCCCGATAGCCGCCGACGGTGCGGGTGAGGGAGTTCGCCCCGACAGCCGCGCTGCATCCCGCGCAACAACTTCCCCTGCCGTGGGTGGGGACCGGAGACCGGATCAGGCACCCGCGGGTGCGAAGACCGACTCCGCATCAGGGCACAGCGGTCCACCCCGAGGTTCGTCCCCATACGACCAGAAACAGGATGCGGACCACACGCATTACGGGGTACGGGGCGACAAGGGGCAAACCGATCTGCGCGAGGTCGGCCGAGATGTCCAGCAGATGGATCTCGCTCCGGTTCACTCCTATCTTCTCCACCTGGCGGAGAACGAGCGTTCAGCACTGGCGGACGTCCTTGCCGGCTGCAAGGACGGGAAGACCTTCAAAAAGGCAGACCTGATGACGGCGCTTCCGGGCTTCAAGGATCTGAAGCACGAGGGCGAAAGACTCGCTGTCGTGGCCGCTTTGGGACGGCTCAGCGTCGAGTTCCATCGGAGTCACTCCGTCGGAGTGGCTGTCGACAACAGCCGTACCCAACCCTACCGATGGCGCGAGGACGCGGATGTCACCCGGAGTCCGGCGCGGAACCGGGACGAACTCCGGCAGAGGAACGATCCGAAACTCATGAATGTCACGCAGTCGCGTGGCGTCTCGCTTCATGAGTCCACGGACCTCGACAGCACCAAGCCCTCCGGCGCCAAGAGCGCCCAACCGGCGCAGAAGGCGAAGAAGTACCTGCAGGACAGGTACGGTGAAGATGCCATGGACGCCGCCCTTTCCGCCCTGGCGGAAATGAAGCCGGATCTGACCGGCAGGAACTACGCGGCCATCGAGGTGCTCGACAAATCGAACAACGAAGCTCATTACGTCGTGGACAGCTCGTTCTCCAATGACAAATTGCCACGGCCGTCGCACTCCGAGCCTCACCTCGGAGGCTTCATCGAACGTCTCAATGAAGGCCAGGACGGAGACGGTCCGCCACCGGACACTGATCGATACGAAATCCTGAGCATGTATACGGAGAGGGAGCCGTGTGGCACATCGCAAGGTCACGCGGACTGCTCCGGCTACATCAAACATTACGTGACATCGTCTGCCGTGACTCATTACGGAACCGGATACAGGAAGGGTGATCGGACGGAGGAGTTCGACGGGCAATCCGACCCTCGTCCCCAGGTCCTCACGCCTCGCGATGCGATGAATGCCGACTTCCAGCATCACATGAATGTGCTGGGCGACGTGTTCATGCGCTACGCCGGGAAGCCTCCCCTGATCACGTCGTGATGTGATGTGACCGTGGATCGAGTGAACGGACCGTCGACAACGCCTCCTGGCCCCGGCTACGAACAGGCTTGCACGTGGCTGGAGGAACATCCGGGTGGTCTGCTGTGGGTCGGCGGCCTTCCGAGCGCGGGGAAGAGCCGGCTGCTCGAGCGGGTGGCAAGAGAGCAGAACGCGGTCGTGGTCGATTGCGGTGCAAAGTCCGCCGAGCAGGTCGCGGAAGACCTCGCGATCGCGTGGGGCACCGATTCCCCCCTGATGTTGGACGAGGGCCTGCGCAGCGCAGCGCAGCGCCTGGAGGAGAGCCACGTGGTCCTCCTGCTCAACACCCAGTGGGCCGGGCAACTGCGCACGTCCGTCGAACCGGACCGGGTGGTGCGCCAGATCGCGAAGTCGGTCCGGCAATCGACCCGGCCGGAGGTCGAGCTGACCCTCCTGGTCGAGGTCGCCGACGCCGTGAAGGCCGTGGAACGTCACGGCGGCCACGCACTCCGGCTGACCGGCGGAGTGCCTGCGAGCACTGCCCCGGAACGGGCCGGGCTCGCCGGAGGTCCGTCGGCACCCGAGGGGGTCAGCCCCGTCCTGGTGCCGGCGCTGGCGGAGACCGCGCGGATCCCTCTGGACCTCTGGGGCTCCTTGTGCACGGTCCTCGGAACCACACGGTCGGAGAGCCAACTCCGCACCCTGGCCGAGAACGAGGAACTTCTGGACCTCACAGAGGGAACAGACGGGGAGTTCTGCTTCGTGTCCTTCCGGCGCGAAGCCGATGCGCTTGCCTGGAGAAATGCCCTGTCCCCGGAACGGGCCGCTGAACTCCACACGCGAATCGTCGGCTTTCTGACGGCTGAGGATGCCTTCGGGGACTACTCCGCGCGCGCCCTTCCCGGGCATGCAGCAGCAGCCGGGCACCTCGAAACGCTCATCTCGGATCCCGCGCTCCTGGCCCGGCTCTCCCCGGAAGCGGTCTTCGAGGCCCTGCATGCGGCGCATCATGCGGATCCCATCGACCCGGACAGCCGATCTGCCGCGATGCACTACTTCTTGGAGCGCGGTGCGGCGCCGTGCTCCCAGGGAGAGTGGGTGGCGCTGCTGCATCACCATGCGGTCGGCAGCGGAGACGCGGACACGGCCCGAGCACTGCTGGCCACGGATGTGACACTGCCCTGGCGAACACTCTGGATGTACGGTCACAGCCCGGGCGCCTTCGACACCAGTGCCCCTGTGCGCCGCCCCGAGGTCAAGAAGCTGAGCTTCATGCGGACTGCTGATGCCGATGTCGTGGTGTGCACCGACTACGAGCGTCGGCAGAGTGCGTGGTCCGCCACAACCGGGCAACCAGTGGCGTTGGGATCGTCGTCCCCTGATGCGGCGGATGTTCTGCCGGCTGTGTACCGGTCGAACGCCGGATGGCCCGCATCCGGTGAACATCCCCAGGATGGAGCGCAGTTCCCGCGGCTCGACGGCAGCGTGCGCCGCGGCCTCCGTGTCGGTGAACTCGCGGTGCTGAGCGGTGAGGACGGGGTGTTCGTCCTGACTGTGGATCCCGCGGAGGTCGCTCGGCAGCCCGCACGTGTGATGAAGCGGATGCTTCCACCGGTCACCAGGATCGGGCGACGACCCCTGCCACCGGAGGCGCGTCTTCCGACGACCTCGTGGATGGAAGCCTCCCTCGGCCCAGGAACGGTCCACCGCATCCCTGAGAGTCGGCTTCCGGCCGGCCTCACCAACGCCGCTGCCCGCACGTTCCTGACGACCGTGGGGTTCCCGGAAGTCACCGAGTTCCTGGAGCTGCAGACCCCGAATGTCTCGGAGACCGGCCTCGCCCGCGATGAACGGTCACCGGAGGACTACGAGTTCCCCGTGGCCACCGGCGCAGCCTTCTATCACCTTGGCGAGTGGCAGGGTGCGTGCCTGCTCCTGGACGGAACCACGGGCCGGGTCGTGCAGGACGGCACCTCCGGAATCCGCGACCCGCTGGCTGCGAGCAGCCTCGGACAGTTCTCGGCCATGGTGAGGCTCTACCACTGGTGGTTCACTTCCGACTGGACCGTGGAAGACATGGAATCCCAGTTGTGGCAATGGCTGGAGGAAGTCGACCCCGATGCGTTCAGGTCGGACGGCTGGCAACGCGTTGCCGAGGACCACAACTTCGGCGACCGGGTCTGAGTCTAGGACGAGGGAGTGAGGCGACCCGGTCAAGACCGAGGAACAGCAGAGCCGATACCAGTCGACTCCGCGGGCATGGATGCCGACCACTGGGACCCTTCGGCTACGCACCCGGCTTCCCGAACCCGAGCCCCCTGACCCGGCACCGGCCCCGGATCTCGGACGACTCCACGGACCGGGGCCCACACGTACCGGCACCCCGCCGCAGGACCAGCTGTCGGCGAGAACCCGCAGACGACCCGCGACGGTCCCACCGCCCACCCGGCGGCCTGCTCCCCCGGCCCCGCACAGCGGACGGCGGTGCGGGTGACGGTATCCCGCCACCCGCACCGCAGCCGGAACGTGCCGGCCGTCAGCTCACTCGGTGGGGAGGGCGACCAGCGAGTACGCCTTCTGGTCCTCGAAGACGATCGGGGAGCCGTTCGACGTCACGAAGATCCGCCCGTTGTTCCAGTGCGGCATGGCATGGACGGTCGTCCCCTGGTCGAGGTCCTCCGGGTATTCGACCACGACGTTCTCGGCTCCGGTCCGGGGGTCGTACTCGATCAGCCGGGCACCCCTGTCGTTGTCGTTGTCGCGGACGAAGGCGCGGACTCGGTCGCCACCCGCGGCGGGCAACGGCACGAACCGACCGAACTTGAGCAGCTTCGTCTTCCAGAGCTGCTTGCCGCTGTCCAGGTCGTAGGCGGCCAGCAGTCCCATGTCCTTGTCCTCGGTCACCCCGATCGTGAAGACGTCCCCGAAGGCTCCGGCCGTGATCCAGGGCTGCCCGTCGGGGTCCTGGGTCTGGACGTACCTCGCCGGGAAGGGCGGCGAGAACTCGCTGCGCACCTTGCCGGTCTTCTCGTCGAGGGCGAACAGCCCGGCCTCCTTGCCGCCGCGCTCGAGGACGATGGGCGACGTGGAGATCACGGAACCGTCGTGCGCGATCTCGTGCCCAAGAACGTCGGTCGACGGGTAGCGGTAGGTCCACTTCGCCCGGCCCGTGGACGGGTCGATCAGGGAGACCTCGTCCCATTCCTTACTGGGGCTGATCCCCTGGCTGCACCCCCGCACCCTGATCAGTGCCTTGCCTCCGGTGAACTTTCCGGATCCGCAGGCTTTCGTCGCGAAGGCCCTGGGGTTCCACAGGGACGACCCGTCGCGGGTCCGGAGCGCGAGATTCGCCTTCTCCCCGCTGACGACCACGACCTCGCCGGACCGGGCGAGGCCCACGTTCGACGGCAGGTCCTTGTGCCACAGTTTCCGCCCGCTGCGGAGGTCGAACGCGGCGACATGATCGCACGCCCTCTGTTCCCCGTAGGTGACGATGCCGACGGATCCGCTGGAGTCCGAGGGAGCCTCGCAGACACGGTTGCCGTCGCCGGGAATGGCCGTCGCCCACAGCCGTTTTCCGTTGGCGGGATCGTAGGCCTTGAGTCCGTCGGGCAAGGTCTGGATCACGGCCTTCTCGGTGAACCACGTACCCCGGTTCTCCTGGGGCGGGTTCGTCGGATCGTGATCACCGTAGGCCGGCATGCTCCACAGGACGTTCTTGTCGGGTGACCCGTAGAGCAGGTACCAGCCGCCGCCTCCGGCACCGGCCAGGAGGAACAGGGCGACCACCAGGAGGACGACGAGTCCGGTCTTCTTCCGCGGCGCTGCGGGGTGGGGCGGCATGCCGGGCCCGGCTGCCGGGCCCGGGGGAGCCTGCAGCTGGTTCGGGAACGGACCGGGGGCTACGGGCTGCCGGACCGCGGCCGGCTGTTGCGGGCCCCAGCCCGAAGCGGCCTGCGGCTGCTGTTGCTGCTGCTGCTGCTGCTGCGGAAAGCCGTAACCGGAGGCAGGACCGGCCGGCTGCTGCGGAAAACCGTAGCCCGCAGCGGAGTCCGGCCCGGCGGACGGCGGCGGCTGCGGGCCCCAGCCAGGGGCCCCTCCGGGAGGAGGCTGCGCCGGGCTTCCGGGTGGCCCCAGGGGAGGCTGCCCTCCCGTGTCGGCCTCGTTCCCCGGCCCGGGGAAGCGGGCGTCACTCATCGGGCCATCCTCCTCACGTAGTCGGCCCATGCGGTCCGGAATTCGCTCGTCCCCATCCCGACGGCCGTACGCAACTGCGCATCGAGCTGCTTGGGGTTGCGGTAGTGCTCGACGACGAACCGGAACGCGGCCTGTTCGCCACCCTTCTCGGCGATGAACCGGAGGGCGAGATAGCTGAGGGCGTAGTCCATGGAGACGGTGTGCGGGTACTCGCCGAATGTCTCGCCGGGGAGCTTCCCGTCGAACCCCTTGCCCTTGAGCGAGCCGTCCACCCTCCACGAGGCGCGCCGGGGGTCGAAGCGGAAGGCGACGTAATCGGCGAATCCCTCGGCCACCCAGCCCCGAACGCCCTTGTCCTCCCCGGAGAAGAGGGTGTATTCGCCGCGGTCCATGGGCTGGAGCATGGCATGCGCGATCTCGTGCCGGGATATCTCCTTGGCGCCGCGGCCCCACTGCGATGAGGTGAAGCGGCTGGTGGAGGTGTCCATCTTGATGCGGGCGCCACCGAACTGGAGGCGCTCCTTGCCGGTGTTCTCCGTGTCGAAGGTCGGCATCGCCACGCTCATTCCGGCGTCCCAGCCCACGTCCTCCGAGGAGCTCGTGTAGAGGTTGGCATAGATCTTGCGGTTGGGTTCGAGCACGACCAGGAAGCCGCGGGGAATCTCGCCTCGAGACGGGCCCTTGGCCTTCCACAGGGCCAGATCGTCGCGTGCTCCTCGTTCGATGTGGGGAGCGAACCTGCTCGCCGCGGCCGCGTTCTTCGCGTCGGCGACGGTGATGGTGTTCGCCTGGCGCTTGACGTACATGTCGTCGTAGACGTCCCAGGGGGCCGGGTAGTAGACGAACCCCTTCTCGCCGTAGGCGGAGGGCGATCCGCCGACGCGCGTGATGCGGGGCTCCTCGTCCGCGGAGCCGCGCTTGACGATCCAGCGGTACCACTCGGCCACCGGCCGGACGTCCACGTTCTCGATCTTGTGGACGAATGCGACGTCCAGGGCGACCGAGGCGCCGTCGCCGTAGTCGTCGTTCCCGGTTCCGGTCTGCTCGAGAACGGTGTACTCGGCCTTCGCGAAGGGCACCTTGCGCAGGTTCCGGAAGACCTTTCGCTGTGTCTCCTTCGCCTTCCCTTCGAAGGGGGCGAGATAGGCGTCCTCGTCACCGCTCTTCAGTGCCCGCGTGCGGTCCTTCAGCAGCGCTTCGATCTCCTCGTAACCGAGGAGTTGCTCGGACTGACCGCCCGCCACCGAGGGCAGGGAATCCTCGAAGACGGTCCGCGCCAGTGCGATTCCGCCGATGCCGAGCACGGCCAGCACAGCCAGTGCCACGACGGCCGTGACAGCGCGCTTCAGCCCTCGGCCCCCGTCGTCGCCGGACGGGGTCGGCGGGTGGGGTGGACCGGCCGGGGGCGGATAGGGCTGTTGCTGCCAGGGCTGCGGCGGGCTCCCCGAGGGCCCGGGCGGTGGCGGATACGACATGAACTCCCCCTCTGATACCGATCAGTGCTGCACGGGACCGGTGTCGGCCGCACAGGCGCGGGAGGTGTGGCCGTATGGTGCGGCCGGTGGCGCGTGATGCTGCATCGCGCGAGGTCGACGAACCGAACCAGCTCGCGACCTGAAGCCCCCTGACCGATCTTCCCCGGTAGCGCACGCGCCGTCTTGATGCGTCGTCGCCTGCCGGAGCCCCTCCCCCGTTGATGTCCATGACACGGTACAAGCGCTGTCGAGCCCGATCGACGGTGAGCACCCTCGCGGTCGTGAAGATGTTGTGGGGGCGAAAGCGCGGCTTCTCCGACTGCTTCCTGAACCACCGGCATCCGCAGGCAAATCGATCGAGGCGGCAGGGGACACGACGTGCCGTCGATCAACGGTCGACAGCGCTCAGCCCCTGTGGCCGGGCCGGACGCTTCACCACCTCGGGGAAGGTCACGCGCCGGGGCTGTGTCGTCGTCCTGCTGATCGACGGCGGTCGTCCACAGCCGGGCAGGGGCCCAAGTACGCTCCACATGGACGGGCCGGCTCGCGACGGCCACCCGGTGCGGCGGCGCCGACCGTCTGCGCCGCCCTTCCCCGGCCGGGGCCCCGGCGAGCCCGACCGTCACCACCGACAGCCCCGTCCCGACAGCTTCGCACCCCACCGGGAGATCCCATGAACCCGTCACCTGAGCCCGCAGCGTCCGCGCCGCGCCCGCCCGCGAATGCCGACGAAGCACTGGCCATGGCCCGCGCCGAGTTCCAGCCCCTGCTCCCCGACGGAACCCCCGCGCCCCTGCACGTCCAGGAGTTCGACCTCGGCTACCTCGTGTACGCCGTCTTCCCCCGCCACGAGGACACCACCGCACCACCCACCCTCGGCGGCAGCCACGTGGTGGTCTCCAAGACCACCGGCAAACTCGGCTACGTACCCAACTTCCCGCCGGAGACCGCCATCGAGACCTACCGCAGGCACTACGCACCGGACGCATAGGACGCGAGGTCCCGGACCCGGCACCCTGGCGCCCGAACCCCGCCCCTCGAGGACGACGGACCGCGGTACTCATCGGCCTGCTCCCCCGGGAACCCGCACACGTCCTCCCCCCGGCCGGTCTTAGGATCGGGGAGTACGGGTGGACGTCCGCGACGGCGGAGGACGGGGGAACCATGACCGGCTCGACCGAGGGCTACGCACCGCACCCTCATGTCGGTGGCCGCACAGCGGCGCTGCGGGCGCTCGCCGCCTGGCGCATGGAGTGGCCGGGCACTCCGAGAGTCGTGGTGCTCACGGGTTCGCAGGGCAGCGGCCGTTCGCGTCTCCTGACCGGCTTTCTCATGCTGTGCGACCCGGAGTTCCGCAAGCGGTTGCCCCTGGACGACCTCGATCCGTCCACCGTGCCCCCGGAGCTCCCGGCACCGGCCGTGCCGAGTCCCGAGGGACTCACCGCGGCCCAGACGCTGTGGGCGCTGGCCGACCACTTCGGGCTGTCGGCCGCACGCACCGAGGACGTCTTCACCGAACTCTCCGCCCGTGACGACCCGTTGACGGTCGTGGTCCCGGACGTCGACCGGGCCGGCCCGGTGCGCGCCGCCGGGGAACCCGCCCGGTTGGTGCGTGAGATGCTCAAGCCGCTCGCCGCCACGGACACCGTCAGGCTGCTGGTGGACGTGCCGCGGGAGCTCGCCGCCGAGGTGCTCGCCGGTCTGCCCGACGGCACGGGCCGGATCGTCGACCTCGACGACGCGCAGTGGGCCGACCGGGAAGGGCTGGTACGCCAGGCGGAGGCACTGCTCGATCCCCGCTCCGGCGCCCCGGACCTTCCGTTCACCACCGATCCGCAGGCGCGTCGCGCGCTCGCCGAGTCAGTGGCCACGCAGGCCGGAGGCAGCTGTCTGACCGTGCAACTGGCCGCCCGGTGCATGCTGATGCAACCCGAGGGCTTCGACCCGTCGGACCCGTCGTTGCTCCCCGGCGACGTCGCTGAGGCCCTGGACCTGCACGCGCGGCGCCTGGGGTCCGATCCGCGGACGCTGCGGCTGATGCTGGCGCCACTGGCACTGGCCGAGGGTGACGGGCTGCCGCTGTCGCTGTGGGGCCCGCTGGCCCGGGCCGTTGCCGAACGGGACATGGACCGGGCGATCACCGACGGGATGCTGCTCGCGGGCCCGTTCGTCCAGCCGGTCGAGGCCGGACCCGCGGAGAACGGCGGCGCGGACCGCACCCTGCTGCGGCTGCTGCACCCCGGGGTGGCGGAGGAGATCCGCTCCGGGCTGCCGGACCTGCGGGCCGCACAGACCCGGGTCGCCATGGCCATGCTCGAATCGGTTCCGGGACAGGACTGGTCCAAGGCCGACCCGTACGTCCGCGACCACATCGCCGGCCACACGCTCGAAGCCGGACTGCTGCCCCAACTGCTCACCGACCCCGGCCTGTTCGCGCACGCCGATCCGGTCGCGCTGCGGGCGGCCGTCGAGGCCGTGCCGCTGGACCTGCTCGACGCACCGGCACGGACGTACCTGCGCACCGCCCCGCTGCTGACCCGGACCCAGGCACCCGCTGCGATGCGGGCAGCGCTGCTGGAGACCGCGTTCGTCGAGGACGGGCTGCCCGAGTACGCGGCCGCCGTGCATGGACTCGGTCTGGACCTGCCCTGGCGCACCCTCTGGAGCGTGCCCGCATCCGGCATCGGTGCGGTGACGGTCGGCCGTGTGCCGCAGCCGCCCGGGACCGACGGCGCCACCGTGCCGGCCCTGCCCGTCGCCGTGCTCGTCGTGCCCCCCGGTACGCCGGGGGCGCGGCAGGTGGACGCGTCGTCCGCCGTGCTCGTGCATCACCTGATGCAGCCCGGCCACGTCGACACCGATCCGCAGCACGTCCTGCGGCCCACGGACGAGGAGCGCGCGGCCGCGCCGCTCGGACTCAGCCGGGGCTCCGACTACCTGCGGGTGTGGGACCGGACGGCCGAGCGCATCGTCACCGCTCTCGTCTCCGACACCCCGGTCACTGCGGCGGACATCTCGCCCGACGGCGTGCTGGTGATCGCCACCGAGCGCGGTGCGCGGGCGCTGTGGATCCGCCCGCCGTTCGACCCCCGATAGCCTCGAACCGGACACCCGTGCACACCGTGACCACCCGCCTCCCGCGATACCGAAGGAGCTTCCCGTGATCAGCCAGGCTCAGGCGATCGCCGTCGCAGACCGATGGCTCAACCCGGACGGCGTCCAAGCGCCGCACCGCCGAGTCGGCATCCAGGAGTTCGACCTCGGCTGGGTCGTGTGGGCGGTGCCGCCCCCGCCGGAGCGCGACCCGGTGACCGGGGAGCGCCGGCCCCCGAGCGAGATGGGTAACGCGTGCGGGGTGGTCGACCGGCGGACGGGGCAGCTGTCGGTGTGGCCGTCGGTTCCGGTGGACGAGGTCGTGCGGATGTACCAGCTCAAACACCGTGGCAGGGGCGGGGGCGGCGACGGAAATCCGCCGGTCACCGGTCCCGGCAACACCACGGTCGTCACCTACCTCGACCACACCGACGGCACGGAGACCTCGCTGTTCCGCAACTCCGCCCCGGGACTGCCGCATTCGGAGTACCAGGCGTACGCCGAGCTCCAGCGGATGGGTGTGCCGGCGCAGAACGTGCTGGCCGTCCACACCGACCTCGCCTCGAGCGAGCTGCCCGGCGGTTACCCGGGCGTCATGCTGCGCGGGGCGTTCCCCAACGCGAAGTTCTCGTGCACGCAGCCGTACGGCCTGCGGCCCCAGGAGCGTGCCGAGGGCGTGGCCGGGCTGCTCCAGCACGTCGAGACGATGCACCGGATCGCGGGCCAGGAGCCGCCGCCGGCGCCGCACCGGACGCCGGTGCCGGCGAACGTGACGGCGGCCGAGCCGATGTCAGACCCCGATCTCGGCCGCCATCTGGCCGAGGCGTTCGGCGGCGGCGTGCTGCGGCATGCGCCCGAGGTGATCGCGGGCACACCGCTGCCGGATGCCTCGAAGGCCACGCTCACGGAGGCGGGGCTGCCCGCGGACCTGCCGTTCTTCTTCACCGCGGACCGGCCGGACGCGCCCCCGCCGGGCGGGCTGTTCACCGATGCGGCGACATACCTGCGGGAGATCGGCACCGGCGCCAACGAGACGGTCCTCAACACGCTGAGCGGCCATGTGCGGATCGGCTCGGACGGCGTCAGTGCCATCACGGTGCAATGCAACGCCCCTGAGCACATGCCCACGCCCGCCGGCCAGGTGTGGGCGGTTCCGCAGGACGCCATGGGCCGTCGGGTGAACCGGTCGGTCGCGGCGTTCGTCCGGTCCCTGGCCCTGCTGGCCACGACGCGTCAGCGGATGCAGGGCATGGACCCGATGGCTGCGGGCACCGCGGTCGCGGAGTTCCAGCAGCAGCTGGTCGCCGTCGATCCGACGGCGCTGGAGGAGGAGAACGGCTGGTGGACGGTGATCGTCGAGCAGATGTGGCACGGCCTGTTCTGACGGCCCGGCTCGACCTGGACATCCAAGGCTTGTGTGAAAGTAGCGGCGTCCACCCCTGGGGCAGGGCTTGCGGCGTCTGTGCGGCCGCAAGGCGGAGAGTCGGCCTCTGGGGTTCCCCATGCCGCAGGCCAGGGGAGGGATACTCGGACGATTCGACAACGCAGCGGATGTGCGTGCCGGGCGCCGCGAACCAGAGGGGACTTTCACAACACGCCTCAGAAGTACCCGCTGATCAGCAGGCTGTCCGTCAGGAGCAGGACCACAACGATCGCAAGGCTGATCCGGGTGCGGCCCCGGCGGCTCAACGCGGCCGCCCCTGCAGCGCAAAGGAGCACCGCCGCGTACCAGGCCGTCATCGCAGCGCCCCGCCCCTCGCTCAGGGAGCGCACGAGGCCGTGAACGGCCGAGACCGCGAGCACCAGGACGACGATCAACGAGGCGTTGCGGGTGAGAGCCGGATCATCGCGCCGTTCGGGGTCGTTGAGCAGGCCACGTCGTTCGTGCGAGGTCCGCGCCGTCTGCCAGTGCAGAGCGAAGTTCTCCCGGCGCTCGTGCTCGTCGCCACCGCGGTTGTTCATGGACTGGAGCCTACAAGCGGCGGAACGGGACCTCTCGGTTGCGTACGACGACCGCGATGAGGGCACCCGCACCCCATGCCGCCCAACACCGGTGAGCGAGGACGGCAGCAGGGCCCGCGCCGGCACGGCGGGCACGCGCGGACACCGACCGGCGGCAACCGCGTCCGCAACTCCGCTCCGGCTCCGGCTGAGTCCACCTCTGTGGCTCGGCGGGGCATGTGGAGACCGGACCACCAGGATGCCGCACATCCCGGGTCCGACCACGACGGTCCGAGCAGAAACGTCTGGGTGTGGATGCGGCCCCAGAGCTCGTTGCCGGGGTCGTGGCCGCCGGGGCTGTGTGCGACGGAACCGTGCGAATGCGGAAACCAGGCCGTCGTTCCTGTCGCGGAACAGGCCTTGTAAGGTACCCACCGGCCAGGCCGACGGCTCAAAGGTGACCCGGCCGGAGGATGCGGGAGCGACGGGGGCAACGATGGGTTTCGACGTCGAGCACACCGATCTTGAGAGCTACGCCAAGCAGATAGCCCGCGCTGCCGAGGATCTCGAGCAGGCAAGGCGCTACTGCAACGCCCACAGCGCCGTCGGCGTGTCCGACCAGGGCCTGATCAACCTGTTCCTCACCACGCACACCGCGGCCGTCCAGCAGGCGACGGAAGCCCTGGCAAAGGCCCAGGAGATCGTTCGGCAGTCCGGGGCCGAGATGGCCGCGTCGGCGAAGTACTACCGCGAGACGGACGAGAACAACGCCGCCGAGGTCGACGCCACGTACCCCGCGAGCAAGCGGTAACGGCGGGAGAAGGAGACCTCGACATGTCAGGATTCGCGGACTCGTCCGAACCGACGACGTTCCTCACCCCGCCGAAGCAGCCCGAGGAGTTCTCGCAGGGCCTGCTGCTCGACACGTTCAACGACTGCAGTGACCTGATGAGCCCGACGTACTGGGTCACCGAGGCCTACGACATGATCTTCGGGTTCAATCCGCTCGACGAGGTCGTCGAGTGGTTCTCCGGGGACTGGGAGGCTCTCGCCAAGTGCGCCGAACTCTGGACGAACATCGGCAAGGCCTGTGAGGCAGTCTCGGAAAACCTGAAGGCGGGCAACAAGTCGCTGGACGCGACCTGGAACGGCAACGCTGCCGACGCCGCCTACGTCTACTTCGACGAACTGGCGAAGAAGCTGCACGGCCAGAAGGAATCCTTCGACACACTGTGCACGGAGTACAAGCGCCTCGCCCATGCCGCCTACTCGACTGCCGAGGCCATCAAGGGCTACCTCTCGGGAATCATCGATGGGCTGCTGATCACGGCGCTCGAACTGGCGGGCGGGACCTTGCTCTCGTGGACGGGCGTCGGAGCCGCGGTCGGCTACGGGCTCGCCGCCCTGGAGATCGCGAACATCCTGCGGCTGTGGGCCCAGGCGACCTCGGCCCTGGGGAACGTGCAGGCCATCGTCAACGGCGCGGTGGGCGTCGTCGAGACGGTCGGCGCCACCCTCTACGGAACGTTCCAGGGCTTCCCGATCCCCAACAGCGGCTCCCCCTACGAGCACCCGAATCCGGCCGTCACCTGACGCCCCGGTGAATCGAGAGATCCACGTTGAGCAACGAACGCGAGATCGGCGATGCCGACCTGACCGACATCACCGGTGGCGACGAGGCGCGGGCCCGTGCGCTGCGCAAGACGCTCCAGAAGCTGGCCAGGAGTTCCGAGGCCGGTGCGCCCCTCCAGGAGATGGCACGGGAAGTGCTGTCCGGGAGAATCGGCCTGCGCGAGGCAATGCGGATCAACGCCTATGCCGAGGCTCTGGGCGAGCGGGTCGCCGAGGGGCGCAGGGCCTACGAAGCCCTGCCACCGGAGGAGTTGGAGCGCCAGCAGGAGGAGGCTCGGCGTTACCTCGACGCACAGCGCGAGGAGATCGAGGACGAGCGCCGGGGCCCCGCGAGCGGGCCTCCCGGCGGGCCGTCGCGCCACGACGGTGGCGGCCGACGGCTGTAGGGCGCATCCGGCGGAGCTTGCGCAACTCCCACCGGGGCCCGAGTTCGGTGCAGCCCGACGGGCGCCGCTCTGCGCCCTGCCGTGAACCCGGACCTGCTTGCTCAGAGGGCTCGTGAACCGAACATGACCAGACCGGCAGCCGCAAGGATTCCGAGAGCGCTGAACAGACGCCGCCATGACCGGATCCTGTTGGCCCTGACCGCCAGGATGCCCGCTCCGACGGCGACCGCACCGCCGACGATGCCTCCCACCCGTCCGGCGACGGACAGCCCCGGCGAGTCCGTGAAGAAGGCCAGAAGGCCGCCCGTCGTCCCTGCCACCGCCATGCTGCCGCACAGGAACAGGACCAGGAGGAAGGTGTTCCTCCACACCAAGTCCCACGTCTGGGCCGACCCGTCGTCTCGCATGTCGTTCATCATGGCCCCGATGCTACGAGGCCGTACCGCGATCGGGTACGGCAGCATCCGAACTCGCAAACGCGACGGGCCGTGATGCCCGCCGCGCTGCAGCGGCGGCGGACGGCAACTGCCGGGCGCAGCCGGTTTCAGCCCGAACGCAGCCACTGGTCGGCGAGGGCGACGGCTACGAGTCCGCCGGCCAGCATCCACATGCCCAGGCGGGTGCGACCCCGGCGGCTCAGCTCGATGACGACGCCGCAGAGTATGAGCGCCGCCCCGTAGACGCCCATGACCAGGACCGACGGCTGGTCGCTGAGCCGCACGACGAGCACCACGGCCGCGATCGCCATGAACGTGCCGGCCACGCGCATCCGCAGGCTGCGGGCCTGGCTCGGGCTGAGCGGTCGCTTGCCGTCCTCGTCCGGCGCGCCTTCGTCGTATGCCTCTCCGTCCGGCGGCTCCTCGGCGACGGCCACATCGGCACGGGCGTCCTCACGAAGTGCGTCCTCGGTGTCGACGGCCCGCGCTTCCTCGCGAGGTGCTGCCCCGTCGAGGGCCTTCGCCTGCGCCGGTTTCCCGGCTTCGGGGGCCGCCGCCTCACGCCCGCCCCGGGTTGAATCGTCGCCTGCTTCAGCGGACCCGTCGTGCGCTTCGGCCGGCTTCGGGGAGTCGTCGCGACGCTCGTCGCTGTCGGTTGTTGAGGTCATGACCGGAAGCCTAGACGGCGCAGGTCGGGGCTTGGCCGCTTTCGTCGTACCGGCCTTCTGCGAGGGGTCCACGGAATCAGCCGAAGGTGCTGCGGACGTCGTCCGCCGACGCCGGGACCGGAGTACGGCTCGCCTCGCCGGGGTCTGCGGACGCAGGAGGCTCATCGGTGGACGCCACGGCATCGGATGCAGCCCCGCCGTCCGTACTGCCGTCCGCAGGGGCACTGTTGCCACCGGACGCCCATGCGGTCAGCCGGTCGACGTGGGGCTGCGCGTAGCCCTCCGCACGGGACTGCGCGTGTCCGGTCGCAGCGTCCACATAGGTCTTGGGGTCGGCCAGGCCCTGCGCCGCGTCCACCTGCGCCTCGTAGGTCTCCTTCACCTTGCCGGTGAACGCGTCCTTCCCGGCGCCGACCGCCTCCCCGACGTCGACCCCGTCCCGGGCGCCGAAGTAGGCCTCGACGCCCTGTTGGCCGAGGCTCTGGGCAGCGGCGGTCCCCGCGTCCTTGCCGCCTTCGACGACCATGTCCGTCGCCGTCTGTTTGGCGTAGTCCCAGGCCTGCTTGCGGCCGTAGTCGGCCACCGCCTGGAGGGTCTCCTTCGCCACGGCCTTCTTGAGCAGGCGCTTGATGGTGTCCATCGTCGCGTGCTTCATGGCCTTGGTGACGGCCTCGACGACGGCCTGTTTCATCTCGTCCAGGATTCGCCGGACGATCACCCGGGTGGCTTGGGTGGCACCGAGGGCGCCGACCTCGGACAGGCCGAGGGTGAAGGGTGCGGCCGCCTGGGCAGCGATGATCTCGCAGGCCAGGATGACGAGTTGGGCGATGACCGCGATCTTGCCCGCAAGGACGGCAACCGCCGCCGCATCGAAGGCGAAGGCGATGGCCAGGGCAGCAGTCTGCGCGTCCTGCAGATGGCCACCCGAACCCCCGCCGAACTCGTTCCAGGTCTCGGTGAACGCCTCGATGGCCTCACCCGAGTTCGCGGCGACGACCTCGTTGGACGCGGTGACGGCCCGGTATTCGAGCTCGCTGATCGTGGTGGCGAAGTCGCGCCAGGTCTGCGCGACCTCGTGGAGCTTCTCCTCGTCGGCTTCCGGCCAGTTGTACCCGAGCAGGTCCAGGACCCACACGAGTTCGCCGGGCAGTGTCAGTGACACAGTCTTCTCCCCCGTACTGTGGCTGAGCTTGGGTATTGCGCCCGGCGCCCGCCGCGGACGCACCGGCCTCCGCGGGGCGCCGTGAGCGCGGCGGTGCGGATCAGACCAGCGGGCGCTGGACCTGGCTCATGGTGGTGACGCCGTCCAGGTCTGCGGCGCTGTACTTCTTGCCCATCGCGTTCAGGTTGTCCCCGATGGTCTCGAGTCGTTCACCGAGCGAATCCATGGACGTGAACATGCCATCCCGGATCGGGGTGTAGACGTCACCGAAGATGTCGCCGAAGTCCGCATCGGCCCAGGGCTCACCGAGCTTGTCGAGATCCGCCTGCAGGCGACGCGACGCTGCGGTGAAGTCGGCGCCGATGTTCACGAAGGCGTCGCCCTGCTGCTTGAGAACCGCTGGATCGACGTAGAACTCACTATTCGGCACGCAGTCCCCCTGGCCACTGTCTTCAGCTGACGACTCCACGCGGGAGTCGTGCGCTCACCCTAGGGGAGCAGGGTGATGGAGCGTCAAATTTACTGCTGTGCAGAAATGTTGTGCGGAATGTAGAGGTCGCAGGTGCACCGGCTCAGTGGCCGTGGGCAGGCAGACGACGGGCGATGGAGCATGTCCGAGGAGACCGTGTGCGGCGGATGCGGCAACCGGCCACCGACAGCCGGGTCCGCGGCCCGAAGGCTGCGGACCCGGAACCCACCACGTCACCCAGTGCCCGAACTACAGCCGCGGCGGCGGCCCGGGCGGATAGGGGCCGGTGGGCGGATCCTGCTGCGGCCCGGGCGGGTACGGGCCCTGCGGAGCGGATCGCCGGTACGGGCCGGACGGGTACGAGCCGTGCGGAGTCACCTGCTGCTGGTACGGACCAGGCGGCTGCTGCGGGTACCCGGGAGCAACCGGCTGCCCGTAGCCGCCAGGCCCACCAGGAGGCGAACCGTTGCGGCGGGCCTTCTTCACCACGACGACGATCAAAATGACCGCCAGGGCGAGGAACCCGGCGATGACGGCAATGACGGCAAGCATCATGAGCAGGCCTCCGGCCAAGATCGCCGTGAGCAGCGGGCTGGCCCCTTCGTCCGCACCGGTCTGCGCGTCGGACGCATCGTCCCGTGACCCCTCGACGTCGGCCGGGTCCGCCTTCGGTACGTCCAGAGGGCCGTACTTGGAGCCGGCAGGAATATTCTCCGTCAGGGCACGCAGGGGACGAATGACGCCATACCCATAATGCTCGTCCGGAAGCTTCTCGACACCGTCCGGCTTGAGCGCGGTCTTCGTCAGTCGATTTGCAACCTGGCCAGCCGTGAGGTCCGGGAACTTGGATCGGATCAGGGCTGCAGCAGCTGGCACGTAAGCCGTCGCAGAGGATGTACCTTCTGTGATCCCGTAGGGTACCGAGTTTCCGGCCGAATAAACATCGACTCCAGGAGCGGTCAACTTCACCTGCGGACCATAGCTGGAATCCCTCCAAATTTTGGCGGAAGCATCGACGGCTCCAACCGCGAAGACGCCTGGGTAGGATGCAGGATATTGTTTGGTGTCAGTCCCAGAATTTCCGGATGCAGCAACCAACAACACGTCACGTTTCAAGGCATGGGCAACCGCTCGCCTCTCCTGTTCCGAAGAACCGTAGCTGCCAACCGACATGTTGACCACAGAGGCACCGTTGTCAACGGCATAGCGAATTGCTTTGGCTATCTGCCACCCCTCCCCTCTGCCTTCTTCATCGCCGGCGTAGAGCTTGATAGGGAGGATCTTCACATCGGGAGCCAGACCTTTGATTCCGTCAGAGCCCCGGGGACCGTGACCATGTCCAGCGATGATGGACGTCATCGCCGTGCCATGGTTTCCCTGGACTTCCTGATTGGCGGCACCGCCCCCGCTGATCAGACTCGTTCCTGGGAGAACGCTTCCCTTCAGATCGGGGCGATCTCCGTTCACCCCGTTGTCGATGACGGCGACGGTGACACCTGCACCGGTGGAATCCTTCCAGACTCGCCGGGCATCGAAAGCCTTCAACGGCCATTGGTTGTCCCGCGTTTGGTCTGCCGAGGCGACAGGGGCCATCCCAAAGAACAGTGCTCCCACCATCGCGGCGCTGCCCACCGCATGCAGCGTTCGTGTAGTTCTCATCCCCTGCCTCTCACCAAATCCGGGTCCGCAGCCTGAAGGCTGCGGACCCGGAACCCACGAGTCATCCAATGTGCGAACTACTGTCGAGGAGGCGGGGCAGACGGGTACGAACCCGGCGGAGGTTCCTGCTGCTGGTGCGGGTTGGGGTGGTGCTGCGGGTAGCCAGGCACACCACCCTGATGGCCCCAGCCTCCCGAACCACCGGAAGGAGGGCCGTTCCTGCGGTTCTTACCCTTCACCACCAGCGCGATCACGACGACAAGGAGGGCCAACACGCCAAGAACAAGCACGATGGCTACCGGGCTGATCCCACCGTTCTCATCACTCGCGTTGTCGCCGGACGAACTCCCCGGTGCCCCGGCCGAAGGATCCGACTTCGGCACTTCCAGGGGGCCGTACTTGGAGCCCGCCGGAACGTCCTCCGTCAGTGCGCGGAGGGGACGGATGGTGCCGTATCCATAGTGCTCGTCCGGAAATTGGCTCACGCCATCAGGTTTGAGTGCAGTCTTCGTCAACCGATTGGCAACCTGCCCAGCAGTGAGATCAGGAAATTTCGCGCGGAGCAGAGCGGCTGCAGCCGACACATAGGCGGTCGAATCGGATGTGCCGTCTGCGAACCCGTACTGAACTTCGGTTCCCGCAGAGTTGATGTGAACTCCGGGTGCGGTCAACTTCAGATGGGGACCGTAAGTCGAGTTTTCCCAGATCGTTCCCGTCGAATCAACAGCTCCGACTGCAAGGACACCCGGATAGGCAGCCGGATACTGCTTGTTGTTCGTCCCTGAGTTACCCGCTCCAGCTACGACGAGCACATCGCGCTTCAAGGCATAGGCGATTGCTCGCTTTTCCTCGTCGCGCGAATTGTGCCCCGCAATGGACATGTTGATGACCGTCGCACCGTGGTCAACGGCATACCTGATCGCCTTGGCAAGCTCACCGTCGCCTGCCGAATCTTCCTCGCCATCGCTCACCTGCAGGGGGAGAATCTTGACATCCGGTGCGAGACCCTTTATCCCCTGGGAACCACCCGGCCCGTGACCGTGCCCTGCGATCAGGGATGCCATCCCCGTACCGTGGTCACTGTTCTCCACGCGATCCGCCGTCCCAGCACCGGTGAAATCCTTCCCCGGAAGGACGTTCCCCCTCAAATCGGGGTGATCACGGTTCACTCCGTTGTCGATGACTGCGACCGTGACACCCCGGCCCGTGGAAAGCCGCCACACCTTCTCGGCGTCAAAGGCCTTCAATGGCCACTGGCTGTCCCTGATCTCGTCGGCCGACGCAACAGACCCGGTTCCGATGAGCAGCGCTCCCGCCAGCACAGCGCTGCCCACCGCACGCAGCGTTCGCGTGACACTCATGCCCGTACCTCTCCCCAAAGGGCGGGCCGCAGAGTGAAGACTTGCGGGCCCGCCCACTGTCGATGGCTCTCTTGGCTACTCGATGACCCGAGGAGCAACATTACGCTGCGGGGTCCACGTCTCCTCTTCCTCAACCAGGTAGTCAGGACGCTCACCCCCCCTGTCCTCCCGGTTCCCGGATGCACCGTGAGCGCCAGTGGCTCCCGCCATTCCGCGCCCGCTGGCAGGCTTGCCCGCCTGACTTCCACCTCGGCTCCGGTGCAGACCCGAGCCGCCTTGCGCACCGGCTCCAGCGCCCTTGGCCTTGCCGACGACGCCCCCGCGCTGACGCGCCAGGGAACCTCCACGGCCCGATCCCTTGGCACCCCCCGCACCAGCAGCACCTGCACCTGCAGCACCTGGCATGCCGGTTCGTGCACCACCGCGTGAGCCCGCGCCTCCGGCAGCGCCTGCTCCCATTCCGCCCCCAGGCATCCCTGGGATACCTGTAGTCCCGGAGGTTGATCCTGCACCCCCGGCTCCGACACCGCTGCCGAGTCCTCCGGCTCCGAGGCCACCGCCGCCGACCCCACCACCAGCACCCACTCCCCCGGTGCCGCTGTTGAAGCCACTCAGACCGGTCCCGATCTGAGATCCGCCTCCACCCGAAATTCCGGGCGTACGAGGCGCAGTGATATCGGACGACGGCATCGAGATGCCTCCTGGACTGGTCGGCTTGTAAGCGCCGGCTCCGCCTCCGGAAGGCATTCCTGACGGGACCGGACCGACCGATCCGACGTTCGGATTGTTCGGCCCACCGGGATAAGGAGGTGGTGTTCTTTCATGAACGCCTCCGGACCCGCCCTCCTTCAAGACCTTCGACTGCGCCTTGTAGGTCGCAGCCAGAGACTCCATGGGAATGGCAGCTTGAAGTGCAGCCTCCTTACCCGCCGACAGCGAACCCGAGTTGTTCTCCAGCGCTTGTCGAGTGCTGGCCCCGGCTGCCAGGTCGCGCTTGAGCCCCTCGTCGCTCCGGCCGACGTCGACGCCGAACATCTTGGCACCGCCGTACACAATCGCGCTGCCACCAGGAACCCCGCCTGCGAGTGCAGCCGCTGCGCCGCCCGGGCTGGTCGCAGTGTCAGTGCCCCAGTCCCATGCCCTTTCGGCGATATTCGGCTCTTCGACCGCGCTTACCGCATCGACTGCTGCCTGCAGGGCACCGGCCACAGCGCCCATGGCCTGGGAGGCGTTCTGTACCTCCGCCGCTCCCTCGCTGATGTTCTGGCTGATCTCGATCGCCCGTTTGCGGAAGCGGTCGGCGGACTTGCCGTGCCAGGTCTCCAGGACCTTGTTCACGGCCTTCTCGAACTTTTGCTGAATGCCGTGCTCACCGACGAGCTCTTCCTGGATGGCCGCGTAGTGCTGGCTGACTTCTTTCACCAGGCCGGGGTTGGCTCCGGCGACCATCGCCTTGAGCTCTTTCAGCCCCATCTCGTTGAAGCTCGTGTCGAAGTCGACACCCCTGATCGGATCACCCTGACCCATCTTTCAGCCCCCATTTCCGTCTGATGTTGTCTTCGGCCCAGCTCTTACGACAGATCCTTGGGCTTGACGGAGTTCGCGGTCTCGGCGTCGTCGTACGCGCCCCGCGTCTTCTCCGTCTTCTTGCCGAAGTCGTCGATGAGGTCCTCGATCTTCTTCAGGATCTCGTCCTCGATCTTCGCCTTGGTCTCGGCATGCTCCTGATAGAGCTCTGCCTCCTCGGAAAAGCCCTTCCCCAACGCCCCTTTCGGGATGTAGGTGTTGTGCTTCGCCTTGCTCCTCGGCCCGCCCATGTCCTTCAGGACCTGGTTGAGCTCCTTGACCACCTGGTCAAGGGCGCTGAGGTCCACCCCGTACTGCTCAGCCACTGTTGGCCTCCCCGTGAGAGCTGGTTGAAGTCTTGCGGCGCCAGTCGCGGATCGCCACGCCCGAGCCGACGATGAGGCCGATGGCGAGCAGCCCGGCCGTGAAGACATACACCCCGTAGCGGGTACGCCGCTCCTGCGGCGTCTCGCCGATGATCAGGTGGGCCGGTTTGATGTGCGCGGCGCCGGCGTCGTTGCGCGCTGTGTCCGGGGTGGGCTCGGCGGTCGGCGTCGTGTCGTCGCTCATCGCGGCCACCGGATCGACGACGCCCCAGCCGATGTTGTCGGTCCGCCCCGGCTCCACCCGGTCCGCGGTCTGCTCCATGTGCCAGATGATCTGGTCCGGCGTCCACTTCGGGTTCTTCGCCTTCAGCAGAGCCGCGACACCCGCAGCATAGGGTGCGGCGAAGCTGGTGCCCTGGTCGACGCAGTGGCCGCCGCCCGGAACGGTCGAGACCATGTCGACGCCCGGTGCTGCGATGTCGACGTGCTCGCCCGCCTGCGAGAACCCGGCGCGCTCGTTGCTGCGGTCGGACGCCGCCACGCCCAGCACGCCCTCGAACGCCGCCGGATAGGTGTCCTTCTGCTCGCCGCTGGCACCGTCGTTGCCGGCGGAGGCGACGATCAGGACATTGGCCGCCCGGGCCTTGTTGATCGCCTGTTCCAGGATCGAGTTCGGCGGCAGCGCCTGCGTCGTTCCCTGGGAGATGTTGATGATGTCG
Source organism: Streptomyces meridianus (assembly GCF_023703325.1). Lineage (GTDB taxonomy): Bacteria > Actinomycetota > Actinomycetes > Streptomycetales > Streptomycetaceae > Streptomyces > Streptomyces meridianus. The sequence goes on along the minus strand of NZ_JAMQGM010000047.1, from coordinate 13,858 downwards.
GCGCCCTGGGCAATGGCGTAGTTGATCGCCTTCACCATCGTGCCGACATTGCCGTGCTGCTCGTCGTCGTTCTGCCGGATCGGGATGATCGTCGCCTCGGGGGCGATGCCGAAGAAACCCACGGACTTGATCTTGCGCGCGGCGATGATGCCTGCGACCTTCGTGCCGTGCCCGACGGTGTCGTTGGTGCCGTCGCCCTTCCCGATGAAGTCCTTGCCGCCGACGAGGTTGGCGCCGATCTGGCGGTTGGTCCTGCTCACCCCGGTGTCGATGACCGCGACCTTGACACCCTTGCCCTTGGTGTCGGCCCACATCTGGTCGGTGAGCAGCCGCTGGAGCGACCACGGCGTGCCCTTGATCGAGCCGGCTTGGACGTTGCACTGTCCGTTGTCGAGCCTCGTGCCGGTGCCCGTCCCCGGGTCAGCGGCGGCCGGTGCGGCAACGGCGCAGGACAGGCCGAGGGCGCACAGCGCAGCGGCCATCGCGCGCCGAGCATGCACGCGGCGCCCGGATCGGAGTCCGGCTCGTTTTCCGACGACGTGGGATCCCACGGTGTTCCTGCTCCCCCTCGGCATGTGCCGCAGCGTCACGATTCGGTCAACGGAAACGAGGGCGAGCGCACCAGTCGCAGCGCGCCCGCCCTCGCTATCACTGGGCAAGCCGGTGAGGGCTGCCAGTCGTCCTGTTGTCAGCTGCCCCAGATGTTGGCGTTCTGGGACTCGGTGGACTGGTAGTTCTGAGCGGCCGTGTCGAGCGCCTTGGCGATGGCCTCGAGCGTGGCGTGCAGGGACGCGGCGCGCTTGTCCCACTCGGCCTGCTTGGCGCGGTAGCCCTCCTGGGCCGCACCTTCCCAGGTCTGGGCGATCTTCTTGACGCCCGACTCGAGCTCGTCGAGCTGGGACTTGATGTTGCCTGCGGTGGCGCGGACGTCGGTAGCGCCCTGAGAGATCGTCGAGAAATTGACGAGGATCTGGCCGGACATGGTGTCTCCTCGGGGAGTCGGTGAGGTCGATGCGTTCAGCGGAGTGCGTACGCCGGACGGCGACGCGGCTCCGTCATCCGAACGGCGAGGCCGAAGCGCCGGCGTTCGAGACGATCGACTGCTGCTCCTCCTCGGAGGCCACGTAGTTCTTCGTGGTCTGGTCGATCGCTTCCTTGATCTCCCCGAGGATCTGGTTGAGCTTGTTCGCGTCCTCGTTGACCTGCGTCTGCATGTTGTTGTAGGCGGTGGCCGCTGCGCCCTTCCACCCGCCGGTCAGGGTGTCGATCACCGTCTGCAGACGCTTGATCTCGCCCTGGATCGAGCTGTTGACCGTGGAGATGCGGTTGCTGAACGCAACCATCTCCGCCTCGGTCGTAGTGAATTGCTGACCAGCCATAAGTCAACGTCCCCCATGAGACTCGAACCTCACTGCGCGCCACCCGAGAACGGCCGCACGCCGACATCGCCTTCCGATGCCTGCCTTCACCATAGCCACCCCGTCCGACGGAGCCCAACGGGGTAAGCCGATTGTCACCGGTTCACTACATTCGCCAACTGGACGGCGCTGCAACGATTTCGAACCGGAATCGAGGCGTCCGAACCGCTCGCGATCAGGAACTCTGCGGCCGCTTCGCCTCGGTCACGTTCAGGGACGGCCCGGCCGAGAGCAGCCGCGACCACTCCTTGGGCACCAGCGGCGGGCTGGCGATGGCGCCATACCCCAGCCGGATCTGGGACTGGTTCTTGTCCTTGGCGTCGTTGCCCGTCGTCGTCGAACTGTCGTTGTTGACCGGGATCGAGTAGCGCAGACCGGTGTCCGTCACCAGGAACAGCGAGCCGTCGGTGGACTTGCCCATCGTCTCCTTGTAGAGCAGGCCGCTGCCGGAACTGACGTACGAGCTGCTGCCCTCGGCGATCGGCGCAGGGTAGTCCTTGCCGGCCCAGGTGGTCATCTCCGGGAAGCCCGTGGATACGCCGCCGATGGTCTTTTCGCCGCCGTAGTAGACGCTGCAGACGACCGAGTCACCCCCCGCCTCGGGGGAGTTCGCCGCACTGGTCGCCTCCTTCGGCCACACCAGTTTGTGGCCGCCCAGCTCCTCGAGGAACTGCGGCTTGTCCGGCGTCACGCTGGCTCGGCCGACGCGGATGGCCTCCGGGTCCTCACCCGGGTATGCGGTCCTGCCGATCGGCCCCTCCAGCAGGAGCTTCGCCACGAAATCGGAGACCGGAGCGACTCCGTCGTCGAGCACCACGAAGTGGTCCCCATCGGCCTCCAGCACCTTGCCGACGGTCCGGTGCTGCTCGTCGACACCGGTGGTGGACGATCGTCCGCCCGGGTTCTTCACCAGCGGAAAGAAAATCGGCACCGGGGCCTGGATCAGGCTGTCCAGCCATTCCTGGCTGACCTGCTGGGGCTGGGCCTGCTTGAACAGGATGCCCTCCATCGTCTGGTCGAACTGCTCCGCGTTCCCCACGGACTGGCCGAGCTTGCGGGCGTACCAGGTCGCGTCCAGCCGGTGCGCGACACCCTGCTGATCGACCAGATACTTCTTCTCGTCCGGCGTCTGGACGAAGAGCGAGTGGTGGCCGTCCACCTTGCCCTTGCTGGTGTCCGTCAGCTTCTTGCGGTGGCCGTCCTTGTCGCTGAGGACGAACACCGCACGCTGGGACCTGGCACCTTCACCGACACCCGGCCGCTCGCACAGCGCCCAGGTCTTCTTCGCCCGGGCCTCGTCCACGCTGGGGAGCCGGTCGGGCGCGTACGGGATACCGATCATCGGGCCGTGGGGCGGCGCACCGCGTCCGTCCAGCACCGACTCCTTGACCTTGAGGACGTCGGCGTTCTCCTTGAGCAGCAGCCGGGCCGAGGCGAGGTTCATGACCGGGTGCAGCTGCGTCTTGGCGCGCCCCTGCCGGTCCTTCTCGCCGGTGTTCAGGACGACGTAGCGAGTGGTGGACTCGTCGCCGACGATCACGTGCGCATACGCCTTGTCCCAGTCCTTGGGAGCCGCGGGCTTGATGAGACCGCAGGCGCCGAAACCGGCGAGGATCACCATGCCGAGGACGACGGAGGGGAGAACGGTGCGCACCGGGCGTGGAGCGCTCTCCATGGAGCCGTTGGGCAACGGCTTCAGAAATGAAGCAACCGTCCGTTTGCGTGCGAAGCTGTACGCATTCAGCTCGTCCCGACGTGATGCCATGGTCGCCTTGTCTCCCCGCCTCTTGGATCCAACCAGTGACCGCCCCCGGCTACGGGGCCGATGCGCCCTCTACTATGCCGGGTGTGGTGATCGCCCCGTACGGTACGGGGGCCGCGTCACCAGGCGCCAGCCGAAGCGTCGACCGCCTCAGCACCGAGGCCAGACAACAGAGGAGCGGGCCGGGGGATGTCCAACGCCACCAGGAGTCGAAGCCGCGTCGGACGGCAGCGGCAGCCTGTCGATGCCAACCGTCAGGGACCACCTGGAGCAGTTCCGGGCAGTGGTCTGCAGGAGCCGCCGCGGGCATCGGGGTCCGTGACACCCCGTCTGCGTCCGCAGACCGGCCGTATCGGCGGCATGCGGGTGCAGCAACTCGTGCTCATCGAGGTGGCGGCCGCCGTGCTGCTGGTGGGCTTCGCCGTCCATCCGCTCGCGCTCATCGGTGCGGCGGTCATCGCGGGGGCCCTCGTCATCGTCGCGGTGGGCCGGCGGCGGCGGATCCCACTGCCGGAGTGGATCGCCACCGTGCGGGCCATGAAGCGCCGCCGGATCGGTACAGAACCGGTGCCGCCGGGCGTGGAGTCGGCCCTGGCGCCGGTCGTCGAAGCCGACCCGAGCCTGCGGACGTACGAGTACATCGACCGCAATCAGCGGCCGATCGGTTTCGTCGGCGACGGCACCTTTCTGACCGCTCTGGTCCTGGTGGAGGCGCGGGACGAACCGCTGCGCCCGGCGGCAGGCAGCCGTCCGCTTCCGCTGCACCTGCTGCATGCCTCGCTCGACGTCGAGGACATCCACCTCGAATCGGTCCAGTTCGTGCAGTACACCCAGCCCGCACCGGCGCCGCACCTGCCCGAACAGGCCGTGGCCGCACGCTCGTACGCGCCGCTCCAGGCCCAGACCCAGACCCCGGCGGTCCAGGTGTCGTGGATCGCGCTGAAGCTGGATCCCGAACTGTGCCCGGAGGCCATCGAGGCCCGCGGCGGCGGCCTCGGCGGCGCCCAGCGCTCTCTGCTGCGCGCCGCCGACCAGCTGGCCGGCCGCCTGAACGGCCTGGGCCTGCGGGCCGACGTGCTGGAGGAGCGGGACGTGGTGACCGCGCTCGGCACCTCGGCCTGCGTCAACCCCCGCGTGACCAGCGGGGCCGTGGACCGCAGCGGCCGGGCGACGCTTCGCACCCAGGAGACGGTGCGCGCCTGGCGGTGCGACGACCGGTGGCACACGACGTACTGGATCCGCAGCTGGCCCCAACTGGGCCCGGGGGGTGCCCCGTTGGCGGGCATCGCTTCCCTGCTGAGGGGCACGCGGGCGATGGCCAGCACGTTCAGCCTCACCGCCACGCGGAACGGGAACGCGCCCGGACTCTCCGGCCACGTCCGGCTGTCATGCCGCAGCGAGAACGAACTCGAAGCCGCACGGCGGGAATTGGAGCGTCGCGCCGGCTCGGTCAAGGTGGGCCTGGTCCGCCTGGACCGCGAGCAGCTGCCCGGCGTCCTCGCCACGCTCCCCCTCGGAGGTACCCGCTGATGCCCGCTCCCAGCTACCCGCCGCGTGCCGACTGGGGCAACCGGAACGACTGGAGCAACCGGCCCGGCCGGCCGACGCACCTGCCCACGCCCGAGCCGGAGCTGCCGCAGGATCACCTTCCGGAGCAGCAACTGCGTCCCGGTTACGGCCTCCGCGGCCCCCGTCGGGACCGGCACGTGCTGCCGGCCGAGTCGCTCGGCGGCCTCAGCCTCCCGGTGGGCGAGGACGGGCTCGTCATCGGCGTGGATCCGCAGAACCAGCCCGCAGTGCTGAGTCTGCTGCGGCCGAAGCCGCTGGACGTTGTGCTCGTGGGCAGCATGTGGCTGGCCCAGTTGCTCGCCCTGCGCACGGTCGCGGTGGGCGCGCGGATCGCGGTGGAATCCGCACGGCCCCCGGCCTGGGGCCAGATGGCGCAGGCCGCCGGCGGCGGCCAGCAGTGCGTGTCCGTCCACGACGTCCGGCAGATCGCACCGCAGGGGCCGTCGGTCTCCAGTCCGGTGCTGGTGGTGCGGGACTGCGGGGCGCAGCCGCCGCGCAACCAACTGGCGCCCAGTCCCTGGCAGTCCGTGATGACGCTGCTGCCGTTCCTGGGGCCGAAGGCACCGCGGCTGCTCGCCCGGGCCGACCTGGTGGGCCTGCAGCGTCTGTCACCGCAGGAAACCGAGGTCGTCACCCGCATCATGCGGCTGCCACGCGATGTCGCGGCCGCGCTGCCGAGTCTGAGCGACAACGCGATGCTGTGGTGCACGCGGGACCACCAGCAGTTCGTTCTGGTCCAGCCGACCGACGCGGAGACCGGACTGCTGGGCGCCGCGCGGCGCATGGACTGACGCCGGTCCGAGTCGCCCTGGGCCGGGGAGCCGTCACGGGCCGGTTCCTCGGCTGCGGTTCTGCGCGTCGAATGATTAGTCTGTCTGGAAGCGGCAGGGAGACGCCGGGACGCCGGAAACGGGGGGATCCGTCGATGCAACTCGATTCGGTGTGCCCACAAGGCCGCAACGACCGAATGATCCGCCTGTATCCGGTCCTGCCGTTCAGGTGCGTTTCAGTGCAGGAGGCACAGTGAACAGCGATCAGGACGACCTCCGTCCCGACGGGACCTACTCCGACGAGGAACGGGATGTCGAGCTGACGGGGGAGTTCAAGCTCGATTTCGCCGCGCCGGACTGGTACGCACAGAACAGCAATGACACCGGCGGCGGTTCGTCCGGCGGGCCCGCGGCCGGCCCTCCCCCACCCGTCGGCACCCCGTTGCCGTACTCGGGGCCGCCGTCGTACCCGGGGCCGAATGTGCCCGCGCAGCCCGGGCCGCCCGTCCCACCGAGCACGCCGGCGGCACCGCAGGCCCCCGTGAGCACGCCGCAGGCGGATTCGGGTTCCGTTCCCGCGGCGAGCGCCTCCGAGGCGCCGCCGTTCTCCACGCCGGCGGCCGGAAGCCCGCCGCCGCCCGCGTTCCCCATGCTCAGGCCGGTGGACCCGGAGGACGCTCCGGCGGCCTCGGTGCCCGGACCGCGCGACGCGGCAACCCCGCCGGCCGAACCGCAGGCCCCCGCACCCGATTCCGGTACGGCCGATGCTCCGGACGACGATGCCGCGTCCTCCGAGCCCACGGGACCACGGATGCGGACCGGCACCGGAGTGGACCCGTCGGCCGATCTCTGGGGAGACGACGAGTCGGATGAAGCGGACGAACCATCCGCTTCTGCTGTGACTGCCGACGACCACGCCGGGGGCAGTGAGCAGCGCGGGGCGGACGGCGAGGCCGCTCCGGCGTCCACCTCACCGGCCTCGCCCGGCCCGGCCGACGTCTCCGCCGGAGTTCCGCAGCAGCAGACACCCGGCCCGCAGGCGCAGCAGCCCCATCAGGGTGCGCCGTGGATGCCTCCCGCCGAGGGACAGTCGGGTGCGGTGCCGCCGCTTCCGCCGAACTACCAGGCCGCGCAGCCACAGCCGCAGCAGCCCCAGCAGGGGGTCCAGGTGCAGCCGCAGGGGGTCCAGCCCGGCTACGGCGCCCCGCTGCCCCAGCAGCAGATGCCGCAGGGAAGTTACGGCTACCCGGGCCAGGCCCCGGCGGGGTACGGCTATCCGCAGGCCGGCATGCCGCCCCACGCCGGACAGCAGACGCCCGACCCGCAGCAACAGCCGCACCAGCAGCAACCCCCGGCCGCCCAACCACAGCCGCAGCAGCCCATGCCGCAGAGCGGTTACGGCTACCCGCAGCAGCCGCAGGCCGGATACGGCTATCCGCAGGCCGGCATGCCGCCCCACGCCGGACAGCAGGCGCCCAACCCGCAGCAACAGCCGCACCAGCAGCAACCCCCGGCCGCCCAACCACAGCCGCAGCAGCCCATGCCGCAGGGTGCGGACCCGCGGGCGGACGGATGGGCCACATCGCCCGGTCAGCAGCAGCGTTCCGCGCCCGGTGCGCCCCTCGGTTACAGCGCCGCGGTGGAGCTCACCTCGGACCGGCTCATGCGCAACCAGCCCAAGCGCAGGAAGCCCGGGGCGAACGCACAGCCTTCCCGCTTCAAGATCGGGGCGAAGAAGGAAGAGGCAGAGCGCCAGCGGAAGTTGGAGCTGATCCGGACGCCGGTGCTCTCCTGCTACCGGATCGCCGTCATCAGCCTCAAGGGCGGCGTCGGCAAGACGACGACCACCACCGCTCTCGGTGCGACGCTCGCATCGGAGCGCCAGGACAAGATCCTCGCGATCGACGCGAACCCGGATGCCGGCACGCTCGGCCGCCGGGTGCGCCGCGAGACCGGTGCCACGATCCGTGACCTGGTGCAGAACATCCCGCACCTGAACAGCTACATGGACATCCGCCGGTTCACCTCGCAGGCGCCCTCCGGGCTGGAGATCCTCGCCAACGACGTGGACCCGGCCGTCTCGACGACGTTCAACGACGACGACTACCGCCGCGCCATCGACGTTCTGGGCCGCCAGTACCCGGTCATTCTCACGGACTCGGGGACGGGGCTCCTCTACAGCGCCATGCGCGGAGTGCTCGACCTGGCGCACCAGTTGATCATCATCTCGACGCCGTCCGTGGACGGCGCGAGCAGCGCGAGCACCACGCTCGACTGGCTGTCGGCCCACGGGTACGCGGATCTGGTGCAACGGAGCATCACCGTGATCTCGGGTGTGCGCGAGACCGGAAAAATGATCAAGGTCGAGGACATCGTGTCCCACTTCGAGACCCGCTGCCGCGGCGTGGTCGTCGTCCCGTTCGACGAGCACCTGTCGGCGGGTGCCGAGGTCGACCTGGACATGATGCGGCCCAGGACCCGCGAGGCGTACTTCCACCTCTCGGCAATGGTGGCCGAGGACTTCCCGCGCGTGCAGCAGGGGCACGGGATGTGGCAGGGCGACGGGCAGGCTGCGCCGGTGGGCCCGCCGCAGCCGTACGGACAGTACCCCGGCCACCCGCAGCACCAGGGCGCCCAGGCCCAGCAGATCGATCCGCGGACCGGTCAGCCGGTGCAGCAGGAGCACCCGCAGCAGGGTGGCCAGTGGCACCAGCAGGGGCAGCAGGGGGTGCCGCCGCAGCAGAGCTCCGGCGGCGCCGTCCCGGCCGGCTGGACCCAGCAACCGCAGGGTGAACAGCCCCCCCAGCAGGGGCAGTTCCCGCCCGGCCAGGGCTGGCAGCAGCAGGGCTACGGCTATCCGCAACAAGGGCAGCCTCCCCAGCAGTGACGTGACACGCAGTGATGCGGGAGGGGACCGGGGCCGCAGCGGCGTACCCTCGGCCCCCTCCCCCGCTCTTCCGGTCGGCCGGTCCCGCCGGAATATGCGTTGCCGTGCGGGGACCGGCGCGCGATGCTTCCCCTCATGACGGAGCAACGAAGCACCGGTTCGCAGGACGTGTCCGCTCTCTTCTCGCGAGGGCGGCTGACAGTTCTGCCCCGCAGGACCGCCCGCCGCGAGCAGCTGCTCACGCACCTGGCGGAAACGCTGTTCGAACGGAACCGGGACTACAGCGAGCGCGAGGTCAACGAGGCCCTGCTCACCGTCCACGACGACTGCTCGTCACTGCGCCGCTACCTCGTCTCCGGGGGGCGGTTGACGCGGGCCAGGGACGGCAGCGTTTACCGGCGGGCCGTCTGAGGGGATCCCCCGAGGAGAGCCGACGAGCCTGCCGCGGGTCGTGACGCTCACGTCCCGGAGCGCTCGCCGACCAGCTCACGTGCCCGCTTCACGTCGTCAGCCATGCGTTCCGTCAGTGCGTCGAGGGTGTCGAACTTCTCCTGACCGCGCAGATAGGCCAGGAACTCCACGGCCACGTGCAGTCCGTACAGTTCGAGACCGACGCGGTCGATCGCGTAGGCCTCGACCGTGCGCTCGGTGCCGTCGAACTGCGGGTTGGTGCCCACGGAGATCGCCGCGGGCATCGACTCGCCGTCCACCTCGAGCCAGCCGGCGTACACGCCGTCGGCGGGGATAGCGGTGTGGGGCAGCGTCTCCACGTTCGCGGTCGGACAGCCGAGCTCACGCCCGCGCTGTGCACCGCGCACCACCACGCCCTCGACCCGGTGCGGACGGCCCAGGACCTCCAGGGCTCCCGCCATGTCGCCCTCGGCCACCAGCCGGCGGACCAGCGTCGAGGAGAACGGTTCGCCGCCGCCGGCCTCACCCCGCACGAACAGGTCGACGACCTCGACGGTGAAGTCGTAGGTCTTTCCCATCTCGGCGAGGAAGGCCATGTCGCCCGCGGCCTTGTGCCCGAAGCGGAAGTTGGGGCCCTCCACGACGGCCTGTGCGTGCAGTTTGTCCGCGAGGACCTTGACGACGAAGTCGGCCGGCGACAGCTTGGAGAACTCCGCGGTGAACGGCAGAACGAGCACCGCGTCGACCCCGAGGCCGGCCATCAGTTCGGCGCGGCGGTGATGCGGGGCGAGCAGTGGCGGGTGGCTGCCCGGCCGGACGACCTCGCTCGGGTGCGGGTCGAAGGTGACGACGACCGACGGCACGCCCAGTTCGCGTGCACGGGCGACCGCCCGCCCGATGATCAGCTGGTGTCCTCGGTGCACGCCGTCGTAGGAGCCGATGGTGACGACGCTGCGTCCCCAGCCGTCGGGGATGTCCTCCAAGCCACGCCAGCGCTGCACTGTGACCGCTCCTCGCCCGAACCGTGTGATGTGAATCGAATGCGCAGATCCAAGACTGCCATGCCGCCGTTCCCCGACCGGCACCGGCATCGCATCCAACCTGGGGCGATACCGGCCTGCGGGAAGCCGGCCCGGAGGTCAGACAAAAACGGCCAGGCTCTTGGCCCGGCCCTGTGCCTCCTCCACCAGGGCCAGGAAACGGCCGTCCGGGTCGAAGACCGCGATCGGGCCGCCGCTGCCCAGGCCCGGGGCCGTCAGCCGCACGCCGTTGCCCAGCAGTCGTGCCTGCTCGGCGTCCACGTCCCAGCGCGGGAACGCCGCCGCGGCGGCCTCGGCAATGGGCATGATGCACGGTCCGAAGCCTTCGGGGCTGTCGGCGGCGGCCTGCATCTGCTCGAGTGTGCGGGCGTCCTTGATCCCGTACGGGCCGACCCGGGTGCGTCGCAGGGCGGTGAGGTGGCCGCCGACGCCGAGCCCGGCGCCCAGGTCGCGGGCGAGCGCGCGGATGTACGTGCCGGACGAACAGACGACCGTGGCGTCCAGGTCGAGGACCGGGGTACCGTCGGCCGCTTCGGCCGGCCGGACCTCGTGCACCCGGAACGACGGGACGGTGACCGGGCGGGCCTCGAGTTCGAAGTCCTCGCCCTCGCGCACCCGCGAGTAGGAGCGCTTGCCGTCGACCTTGATGGCGCTGACCTTGGACGGCACCTGGAGGATGTCGCCGGTCAGCGCGGCCACACCGGCGTCCAGAGCCGTCCGTTCGATGCCGGACGCCGCCGCGGATCCGGTGATCTCACCCTCGGCGTCGTCCGTCACGGTCGTCTGGCCGAGCCGGATCGTCGCCTCGTACTCCTTTTCGGTGAGCGCGAGATGTCCCAGCAGCCGGGTCGCCTTCTCCACGCCGACCACAAGCACGCCGGTCGCCATCGGATCGAGGGTGCCCGCGTGGCCGACCCGGCGGGTCCGGGCCATGCCACGCGTCTTGGCGACCACGTCGTGGGAGGTGAAACCGGCGGGTTTGTCGATCACGACGAGGCCGTCCGGGGCGGCCGGCCCTCGCTTCTTCCTGCCCGTCATGCCTGTGCGGAGCCCTCGTCCTCGTCGTCCTCGCCGGGCCTGCGGTACGGATCCGCCTCGCCGGCGTACGAGGCGCCGGTGGACGACTCGCGCACCTGCTCGTCCTGGGCCCGGGCCTTGGCGAGCAGGTCGTCGATGGTCCGGGCGTTGTCGGGCAGCGCATCCGGGACGAAGGCCAGCGTGGGGGTGAAACGCACCCCGGTCTGCCTGCCGACCTCAGAGCGCAGCACGCCCTTGGCGCTCTCCAGTGCCGCCGCCGATGCGGCCCGCTCCTCGTCGTCGCCGTAGACCGTGTAGAAGACCGTCGCCTCCCGCAGGTCCCCGGTGACCCGGGCGTCCGTGATCGTCACGAACCCCAGCCGGGGGTCCTTGATACGCCGGTCCAGGGTCTCCGCGACCACGACCTGGATGCGGTCGGCCAGCTTGCGGGCCCGCGCGTTGTCGGTCACCGGTCCGTCTCCTTCTCGTCTTGCATCATGATGCTGGGGTTGGCGACGCGGACCGGGTCAGTCGTCATCGTCGCCGTGGTAGCGCCGTCGTACGGACAGCAGCTCGATCTCCGGCCGGGTAGCGACCCATCGCTCGCACCGGTCCAGGACGTCCGTGACATGGCCGGCGTCCCCCGAGACCACCGCGAGGCCGATCAGGGCCCTGCGATGGAGATCCTGGTCGCCCACCTCGGCCGCGCTCACCGCGTACCTGCGGTGCAGCTCGGCGACGATCGGGCGCACGACGGAGCGTTTCTCCTTCAACGACCGTACGTCGCCGAGGAGCAGATCGAAGGACAGCGTCCCTATGTACATGCAAGTCCGGGTCAAGCCACCCGTGGGGCCTCGTCCTGAGCCCTGCCGGCGCCCGGCAGGGACAGGAAAACCGTACACGCAACGGCCGGGGCCGATCGACGGGAAATCCTCCCGCCGACCGGCCCCGGGCCGTTACGGACGATCAGCCTCGCGGCTTCTCGCGCATCTCGTACGTGGCGATGACGTCGTCGATCTTGATGTCGTTGAAGTTGCCGAGGTTGATACCGCCCTCGTAACCCTCACGAATCTCGGTGACGTCGTCCTTGAAGCGGCGCAGACCCTCGATGTTGAGGTTCTCCGCGACGACCTTGCCGTCACGCAGCAGGCGCGCCTTGGTGTTGCGCCGGACCTCGCCGGAGCGGACCAGGACACCCGCGATGTTGCCGAGCTTGGAGGAGCGGAAGACCTCGCGGATCTCCGCCGTACCGAGCTCGACCTCTTCGTACTCGGGCTTGAGCATGCCCTTGAGGGCCGCCTCGATCTCCTCGATCGCCTGGTAGATGACCGAGTAGTACCGGACGTCGACACCCTCGCGGTCCGCCATCTGCGTCGCACGGCCTTCGGCACGCACGTTGAAGCCGATGACGATCGCGTCGGAGCCGGACGCCAGGTTGATGTCGGACTCCGTGACGGCACCGACGCCGCGGTGCAGCACGCGGATGTCGACCTCTTCACCGACGTCGAGCTGGAGCAGCGAGGACTCGAGAGCCTCGACCGAACCGGACGCGTCGCCCTTGATGATGAGGTTGAGCTGCTGCACCTCGCCGGCCTTGAGCACCTTGTCGAGGTCCTCGAGGGACACCCGGCGGGTGCGCTTGGCGAAGGCGGCGTTCCGCTCGCGGGCGGCACGCTTCTCGGCGATCTGGCGGGCCGTGCGGTCCTCGTCGACGACGAGGAAGTTGTCTCCGGCACCGGGCACGTTGGTCAGACCCAGCACCAGGACGGGGGTCGACGGACCCGCTTCCTGCACGTTGTTGCCCTTGTCGTCGAGCATCGCCCGGACGCGGCCGTAGGCGTCGCCCGCAACCATCGTGTCGCCCACCCGCAGGGTTCCGCGCTGGACCAGCACGGTCGCCACGGCACCGCGGCCGCGGTCGAGGTGGGCCTCGATCGCGATGCCCTGTGCGTCCTGCTCCGCGTTGGCGCGCAGGTCGAGCGCGGCGTCGGCGGTGAGGACGACGGCCTCGAGCAGGCTGTCGATGTTCTGACCCTGCTTGGCGGAGATGTCGACGAACATCGTGTCGCCGCCGTACTCCTCGGCCACCAGGCCGTACTCGGTCAGCTGACCGCGCACCTTGGTCGGGTCGGCACCCTCGACGTCGATCTTGTTGACCGCCACCACGATCGGCACGTCGGCCGCCTTGGCGTGGTTCAGAGCCTCGATCGTCTGCGGCATGACGCCGTCGTTGGCGGCGACCACGAGGATCGCGATGTCGGTCGACTTCGCACCGCGGGCACGCATGGCGGTGAACGCCTCGTGACCCGGGGTGTCGATGAAGGTGATCCGACGGTCCTCGCCGTTGACCTCGGTACCCGCCTGGTAGGCGCCGATGTGCTGGGTGATGCCGCCGGCCTCGCCCGCGATGACGTTCGTCTTGCGGATGGCGTCGAGCAGGCGCGTCTTACCGTGGTCGACGTGACCCATGACGGTCACGACCGGCGGACGGCCGACGAGCATTTCCTCGCCGCCCTCGTTCTCGCCGAACTCGATGTCGAAGGACTCGAGCAGCTCGCGGTCCTCCTCCTCCGGGCTGACGATCTCGACGACGTAGTTCATCTCCTCGGCGAGGAGATGCAGCGTCTCGTCGGACACCGACTGGGTCGCGGTGACCATCTCGCCGAGGTTCATCATCACCGCGACGAGCGACGCCGGGTTGGCGTTGATCTTCTCCGCGAAGTCGGTGAGGGAGGCACCGCGCGACAGGCGGACGGTCTGTCCGTTGCCGCGAGGCAGCATCACACCGCCGACGGACGGGGCCTGCATGGCCTCGTACTCCTGGCGCCTCTGCCGCTTCGACTTGCGGCCACGGCGCGCGGGACCGCCGGGACGACCGAAGGCGCCCTGCGTGCCACCACGGCCACCGGGGCCGCCGGGACGACCGCCGAAACCGGGACGACCGCCGAAGCCGCCGCCACCGGGGCCGCCGGGACGACCGCCGA
>NZ_JAMQGM010000046.1 GCF_023703325.1 Streptomyces meridianus | reverse complement strand
CACTCCAGCGGACGTGACCCGGAAGCGTTTGTTGTTGCTGTGTTTCTCGCGGGTCTTGTCGGCGGCGAAGTCCAGGTTCTCGATCCCGATCGCGTGCGCTCCGGTCTGTTTCGTCCAGTGCAGCAGCCGGGTGAGGGCGTGCCGGATCTGGGCGTCGCGGTGGTCCGCGTTGCCGGACAGGTCGTAGGAGAAGCGCTTGGGGTTGCCGACCGGGTTGCCGTGCCGGTCGAGCCGGTAGGCGGCGAAGTGGTCCGCGTTCGTGTCGACGCCGACCATGCCCTGGGCACGGGCGGTCTCCAGTGGCACTGTCTTGAGGGTCGGCCTGGTCCACGATGCGGTGAGGTACCAGCGGCCACGCTGCACGTCGAGGTGGATGCGGTAGGCCACGGCACGGTTGCCGTCCACACGGTCGGCCCATTCCTGACCCCGGTGCGCGAACGCGACCCTGGAGGCGAGGACGTACCGGCCGTGCCGGGCATTGGCCAGATCGGTGAGCGGGGCCGGGAGCTTGATGGAGACTTCGCCGTCGCAGGTGATACGGATCGTCTCGTTCCCTAAGCGTTTTCCCGACTCGCCGTCGGCGGCCAGGAACCAGCGCGAGGCTTCCCACCGCCGGCGCCACTGGAGTTCGGTGAGCTGCGCGGCGGCGAGGTTGTGACGGTTCTTGAGGAGTTTACGGCCACCGCGCACGACCCGGACACGACCCGACCGCCAGTCCTCACGGGCGCGTTCCAGCCGGTCTTCCAGGCAGGCCAGGCGGCGGGACTTGTGGAACCACTCGCCCCGCGATCGGTATCCGCCCGGCGCCCGCCTGCTGCCCTTGTCCCCGATGGGGAGCGAAAGGCGGTGCCGCAGCGTGCGGATCCCGGCTTCGAGATCTCGGATGTGGGCGAGCAGGCAGCGTCGGGCCAGGCCGTACCGGTCGTGCGTGGCCTTGGTGATCGCACCCACGATACGCGAAGACGACTTCTCGGTCAGTTCCCGCTTGCGGGTCGCCCAGGCGTCGTTGCCGTGATCCTGACCGGCCTCGCAGCGGGCCTTGAGATCGGCCGACGCCAGGCGGCCCTGGTGCTCTCCGACCAGGCGCAACACCTTCTCGTCCTTGGGCGACAGGTGCTTGAGGCGGTCGCGTATCGCCACACCGGAAGGGCCGAGAGCGACGAACGGCGGGGCGATGGTGCGCAGCTGCTTGTTCTTCGGCTCAGCCATCGGCGGCAGCCGCCTCAAGGGCTTTGCGCGCCCGGTTCTTCGCCGAACGGCGGCCGTACAGGCGGGCGCAGAACGAGGTCAGCACCTCCACCATGTCCCGCACCAGGTCGTCTTCGACCTCACCGTGATCGAGGACAACAAGGCGGACCGGTCGCAGACAGGGCGGCTTCGACCAGTTCGACGTTCATGCGGCCGACGCGGTCCTTGTGCTCCACCACCACGGTGGTCACAGCCGGATCGGCCAGCAGCCGACGGGCCTTCGTGCGAGCCCCGTTCATGCCCGAAGCGACCTCGGACTCGACCCGCACCACCTTGTGACCGGCCTTCGCGGCCCAGGCCGACAGGCGGGCGGTCTGCCGCTCCAGGTCGCACTTCTGGTCATGGGAGGCGACGCGGGCATACAGACCCACACCTGCGGTCACGGACGGTGAAGCGCTCGCATCGACGTTCACCAGGATCGTGCGCGGCCCCACTCGCTCCGCAGGGACCGGCAACATGCCCTCGCGGAACCAACGGTACGCAGCACGCGGGGCAACCCCCTGCAAGCGTGCCCATTCCGTCAGGTTCATACACGAGACCATACAGAACTCGCGACACCTCAACGAAACTCATAGACACTTACCTGACAGCAGTTTCAACCCTCAGCTGCAGGTCGAGGTCCGACCCGGCGGCTCCGACGCGGGAGCTGCCGGATGGCCGAAGGGCGGGATCGCATGAGCGCACGACGTTTCGAGGAGATCGACTGGCGCCCGACGCCGCTCGGGCCGATCAGTCTCCGGCGCCGACGTGATCCTGCCTCGGGCGCGGACGTCCACGAGGTCAAGCTCGGCGACGAGTTCTTGATGTCCAGCCTGTTCACGGCCGGGGAGATCGCGCTCGCCCGGCTCGGCCTGGCCGAACTGGCGGACGGGCAACTGGACGTCGTGGTGGGTGGCTTGGGCCTGGGCTACACGGCCGAAGCGGTGCTGGCCGACAGCCGCGTGCGCTCACTCGTCGTGGTCGAAGCGCTGGCCGAGGTCATCGACTGGCATGAGCGAGGGCTGGTGCCGTTGGGCCACCGCCTGACATCCGACCCCCGGTGCCGTCTGCTCCGCGGCGACTTCTTCGCCCTGGCCGGTGACCTCACCGGCTTCGACCCCGAGACGCCCGGTCGGCGCTTTCACGCCGTCCTGCTCGACATCGACCACTCCCCGGACCATGTGCTGGATCCGCGCCACGCGTGCTTCTACGAGCCGGACGGGTTGCGCGCACTGAAGGACCGTCTGGAGCCCGGCGGCGTCTTCGCCCTGTGGTCGAACGACCCCCCGAGCGACTCCTTCCTCGCCGCGCTGGGCGAGGTCTTCGCGGATCCGGAGGCCCACGTCGTCCCGTTCGAAAACCCCCTGCAGGGCGGAACGGCCACCAACACGGTCTATGTGGGGCAGGCGCAGCACACGGCCGGCTGAAATCCGCGAGCCGCGGCGCCGACCCTCCTGCACGCGAGGTGACGGGCCTCCCGGGCTCGGCAGCGGACCTCGACGATCGCGTCGAGCAGGAGGCCGTCTGGGCTGCCGCGGCGGAGCGGACGCCGATGAGGAGGGGGAGTCCCTCGGCGAGTGCGAGGCGTACCGGCGGGCGCCGCGCTGGGCTGAGCGATGCCGCTGCCGGGCCTGGCTCTGCTCGACCTCCCCGATGGACGCGGCCGTCGGCGCCGTCCGGCCCAACTGCGAGCGAGCGGCCTGACCAGGGTGCGGCGGTGCGGGGCTTCCCGTTCCGCCGCACCCACCGCCGGTCCGGCGGCTCCGGCATCAGGCCCCCGGACGTCGCCCCAGGAAGACCGCGAACGAAGGACGGGACGGCGGCCACTGTGGCCACCGCCCCGTCCTTCGTGCAGTTCTGCGACCTCAGCGCACCGGCTGGCCCTGCGCCGACGGCAGGGTCAGGCCCAGCACCGCCGCGTACTGCGAGACTACGAGCCGGCCGATCGCCGGGTAGGCGCCGAGTGCGTCGGCCGCGGAACAGTCGGCTTCGGCGGCGGCGGCCTCCAGCAGTCCCTCGGCGACCTCCGGACCGACCAGGTGCGGGGCGAGGGCGAGCTGGGCCGAACCGGAACCGCGCAGCTGCTCGGCGGCGTTGGCGATCGAACCGTCCACGTCCAGGGCGGCGGCGAGCACCGGCACCGCGAGGCGGGCGGCCAGCAGCATCCCGGTGATGCCGGCGGCCTGCACCGCCTCGTCGCCCCCGACCGTGGCCAGCACGATGCCGTCCGCAGCAGTGGCCACGGTGAACAGCCGGGCACGGTCCGCCCGGGCCAGCCCGGCCTCGGACAGCCGGACGTGCAGCCCCTCCGCGAGCAGTGGGTGCGGGCCGAGCACGTCGGTCAGTTCAGCGGTGACCCGGCTGTCCATGACGGCCTGCCGTATCTGGCGGATCAGCGCGTTGTCCGGGCCTGCCAGCAGGGGGACGACGACCGCGACCGGACCCTCCGGATCCATGGCCTGGCCGCCTTCACCCGCACCGGCGGCCGCCTTGGCGGCGTGTTCCACAGCGGACCGGGCCAGCACGGAGGACAGCGCGGGGTACTCGGCGTCGTCGCCCTCGACGAAGCCGATCTGCGCGTCCAGTCCGGGGAGCTCCGAGCGGGCGATGCTCAGGATCTCCCCGGCGAGACTGTGCGTTGCGGCACTCGGGGTGCCGGGAACAGCGAGAACAAGCGCCGGCGCACCCTCGGGCGCCGCCAGCGGCTCGGGTCGGCGGTGCCGTCCCGATGGGCGTGGACGCGGCATTCGTACGGGCAGGCCGGACTCGGGCCCTGTGGGGGTGCTCATGGCCCGGCATGCTAATGCCTTACCTGCAGCGGCGGTTCGGGGAGGGGGTGGCTGCACGCTGTTCCTCCGCACTTGTCCCATCGGTCTCCTGGGCGCTATGGCGATCGACGCTCGGAAATGTGCAGCATGAGACCGTCGACCGGGAAGCGTAGATTGTCCGCCGCCAGGGCGCGGGCGATGCGCAGCGCCCCGTCGAGCGGGTCGCCCTCCGCCTCGGTGCACCGGGCCCGGGGAGCCTGTGCTGTCAACTCGGCCAGCAGCGGCTGCATCAGCGGCGGACCGAGGCGCAGCAGCCCGCCGGTGAAGGCCACGAAGCAGTCCCCTTCCCGGGGGCACACGGCGGTCGCGGCCTCCGCGATGTTCCGGGCGGCCTCGCTCAGGATTCTTGCAGCCACCCGATCGTGTGGAGCGCAGCGTGCGACTTCGGGGGCGAACGAGGCCAGTACGGCCGGCCGGTCGGTACGCGGATACAACTTCCCGGGGAGTTCCGCGGGCGGACCGAACTTTTCACGGACCCGTTCCAGCAGCGCGGTCGAGCCCCGTCCCCGTCCGTCGTGGGCGCGCAGCGCGGCTTCCAGACCGGCCCGCCCGATCCATGCTCCGCCACCGCAGTCGCCGAGGAGATGGCCCCAGCCGTCGGCGCGCCGCCAGATGCCGGACGGGCCGAGGTCCGTGCCGAGGGCGATCAGGCCGGTACCCGCGGCCACCACTGCGCCGGGACGCTGGCCGAGAGCACCGGCGTAGGCGGCCACCGCGTCGGCAGCGAGTGCGAGCCGCCGCACGCCGAGTTCGTCGGCCAGTGTGTCGGGCAGCCTCGCCCTCAGGTCGTCGCCGAGCGATGCCATCCCGGCTGCGCCGACGGCGGCTGCTGCGACGTGCCGGGTTCCGGCGGCCTCGAGCAACGCCCGTACCGCGGGCAGCACTTGTCCGAGCAGGTGCCCGGCATCGATACCGGACGGACCGGTCCGTACCGGCTCGGCGGAACACACGACGCCGGACGGCCGTTCCTCGCTGCCCGCGCGGGCCAGGGCGATGCGCAGGCCGGATCCGCCCGAATCGACGCCGAGGACCCACTCCGCTCCGCCCGTCACGGCATCCGCCGGGTGCCGCCGCACGATGGGGCAGCCTCCGGACCGTCCGGTCGGGGGAGGGACGGTGCCAATCGCCGGCGCGGCACGCCCGGACCGCATCCGGCGCGCCCGGGCGTTGGATGACGAGGAGGTCCGCCGTTCCCGGTGCGGTTGTCCGATGCGTACGAGCGGGACCTCATGGGCCGTCTCCCGGGGGCAGATGAACGGGGCGCCCGCAGCCTACTGGCGTCCGTATGCCTCCCGCGGTCTGCCCGCCCGCGGCTTCCGGACGCCCGTTCCGCCGGTGACGGCGACCGCGGCGGGTGGGCGCGTTCGGTGCGTCAGTAGAGTGACGCGGTGTGGCAGCACGACCGTTGAGTGAACTCGTCGAACCCGGCTGGGCCCGGGCACTGGCCCCGGTGGCCGGCCGCATCGCAGACATGGGCGGCTTCCTGCGGGCGGAGATCGCCGCGGGGCGAACCTATCTGCCCGCCGGCCAGCACGTCCTGCGCGCGTTCCAGCAGCCCTTCGACGACGTGCGGGTGCTGATCGTGGGCCAGGACCCCTATCCGACTCCGGGCATGGCCATCGGGCTCAGCTTCGCCGTCGCTCCGGAGGTGCGCCGGCTGCCCGGCAGCCTGGAGAACATCTTTCGCGAGCTGCACACGGACCTGGGTCTGCCCCGGCCGTCGAGCGGCGATCTGACTCCCTGGGCCCGTCAGGGAGTTCTGTTGCTGAACAGGGCGCTCACCACGGCACCGCGGAAGCCCGGAGCCCATCGCGGCAAGGGGTGGGAGGAAATCACGGAGCAGGCCATCCGGGCACTCGCCGCCCGCGGCAAACCGTTGGTGTCCGTGTTGTGGGGGCGCGACGCCCGGAACATGCGGCCCTTCCTCGAGGATTTTCCGGCCGTCGAGTCCGCTCATCCGTCGCCGATGTCCGCGGACCGCGGTTTCTTCGGGTCCCGGCCGTTCAGCCGCGCCAACGACCTGCTGGTCCGCCAAGGGGCGCAGCCGGTGGACTGGCAACTGCCGTAGAGCGGTTGGCGGGACGCGCCGCACCGTAGGGCACACGCCGTCACGCCGCCGCAGGGAGAGGCTGCTCCGTCCAGATCACTTTGCCGCGTGCTGCGTAACGCGTCCCCCAGTGATCCGCGAGCTGGGCGACGAGGAACAGCCCGCGGCCGCCCTCGTCCGTGCTCCGTGCCCGGCGCAGCCGCGGTGAGGTGTTGCTGCCGTCGGAGACCTCGCAGACGAGTGTCCGGTCACGCAGCAGCCGCACCTGGATGGGCTCTCCGCCGTAGCGTATGGCGTTGGTGACCAGCTCGCTGACGACCAGTTCGGTGGAGAAGCCGAGGTCCGCCAGGCCCCATTGGTCCAGCTGGTCGAGCACTGCCGCACGCACGGTGGAGACCATGGCGGGATCGCAGGGCAGATCCCAGCGGGCGATGTGCCGGGCGTCGAGGGTGTGGGTGCGGGCGACGAGCAGTGCGACGTCGTCCGTCGTGTGATCGGGCAGCAGGGAGGTCAGCACCCGGTCGCAGATCTCGTCCGGCGAACGGCCGGTGCCGGTCAGGGTGTCGCGCAGCCGCCCCAGCCCGCTGTCGACGTCGCGCCGGCGGTCCTCGACGAGACCGTCCGTGTAGAGGACCAGCTGGCTGCCCTCGGGCAACTGTACGTCCACCGTCTCGAAGGGGAATCCGCCGAGACCGAGCGGGGGACCGGGGGGAAGGTCCATCAACTCGACGGAACCGTCCGGCAGTACCAGCGCGGGGGGTGGGTGCCCGGCCCGGGCCATGGTGCAGACGCCGTCCGTCGGGTCGTAGACGGCATACAGGCAGGTGGCGCCCACGATCCCTTCTCCCTGCACGGTCTCGCCGGGCTGATCCCCGCGGCTGAGCCGTACCACCAGGTCGTCCAGTTGCGACAGCAGCTCCTCGGTGGGCAGGTCGAGGGCGGAGAAGTTGTGGACCGCCGTGCGCAGCAGTCCCATCGTGGCCGCCGCGTGGACGCCGTGGCCGACGACGTCGCCCACCACCAGGGCCACTCTGGCTCCGGACAGCGGGATGACGTCGTACCAGTCGCCGCTGACCCGGGTCTGAGCGGGCAGGTACCGGTGGGCGACGTCGACTGCGCACTGTTGGGGCAGATCGCGGGGGAGGAGACTGCGCTGGAGAGCCAGAGCCACGGTGTGCTCGCGGGTGTAGCGGCGTGCGTTGTCGATGCAGACAGCGGCGCGGCGGACCAGATCGGCCACCAGGGAGAGGTCGTCCTCCGCGAACGCCCCGCGCTCCTGCACCCGGTAGAGCGTGACGACACCGAGCACGACGCCGCGTGCCTGCAGGGGGACGCAATACATCGAGGTGATGCCCTCGTCCAGGATCTGCTCGGTCCGCTCGACGTCCTGGGCGATCCACCCGGGGGCATTGCTCAGATCCTGCTCGAGCACCGGCTCCAGGGTCGTCAGGCAGCGCGCCTGTGGAGCGTAGGGGGCGAACCGGATGTGCCGGCCGACCGGGTAGAGGTGCGAATCCGTGCGTACCCCGCTGAGGGTCACCCGGCGAAGATCGACGGGCATGCCCCGCCCGGGCGCCGGCTCGTCGCCGCGCAGCACCGACTCCGGAAGGTCCACGGCGGCGAAGTCGGCGAAGCGGGGCACCGCCGTGTCGGCGAGTTCGTGCGCCGTGCGGGGCACGTCCAGCGTGGTGCCGATGCTGATGCTGGCCTCGTACAGCAGTTCCAGACGCTGCCGGGCGAGGAGCGCGACCCGGCCGATTCCCGGCTCCCCGATGAGCAGCAGTCGCTCGTCGGATCCGGCCGTGCCACCGGAGGGCGCGGCGGCGGCCGCGGGCCGCCCGCCCTCCCCGGTGCCGGGATGTGCCGCACGCGACCGCTGCGGTGCGGCGAGGCCCTCGCCCACTCGGATGGTGAGGGCCTCGGAGGCCGATGCCGCCGGCGGAGTGACGTCGATGGAGTGTTCCCGCGGGCTGCCCTCGAGGGACGCGAGGACGGCGACCCCGCGCTCGCCCGAAGCACCGGTCACCGGTCGGCAGCGCAGGATCGCCACCCGGCCGTGCTCCAGCGGTACCCGGACGGGAGCGGCCTCGGGCGAGGCGAGCAGCTCGCCGGCCCTGGCTTGCAGAGTGACCAGGTCCCGTAGGCCGACGACTTCGTCGGTCCGCGCCGTGCCCGGCTGTGTCCGGCCCGCTGCGGCGGAGACGCCGTTCGTCCTGGCGGCGCACAGGAACGCATCCAGCAGTTCCTGCTCACGCCGGCCGGCGTCCTCGAGCAGACGCTGCTGGATGGCGGCGCCTGCCCGCTGGACCAGCGGCAGCATGCGGGAGTTCACGTCGTCCCGGAAGCAGGTGAGGTCGAGGATGCCTTCGACCTCACCGCTGAGGGGGTTGCGGATCGGGGTTCCGGCGCAGGCGAAGGCATGCAGCCGGTCGGCGAAGTGTTCGTTGCCCACGACCAGGCGTGGCCTGCGGTCCTGAAGAGTCGTGCCGATGCCGTTGGTGCCCGCCACCTGTTCGGAGAAGGGGAGGCCGGGGGCCAGGTGAACCCGGTCGAGGTGGCTGTGGAGTGCCGACGAGCCGGCGGTCCGGCGCAGAACGCGTGCCCGTGCGTCGGTGAGGATGATGCTCACCGGCTCGGCGATCAGCTGGTTGCCCAGCCAGTCGAGGACCGGAGCGGCGGCGTGCATGAGCCTGCCCTCCACGTCCACCTCCTGCTCGGGGAGGTCGGGGAGCACGCTCGTCTCCAGTCCCAGCAGCGCGCAGCGCTGCCAGGAGGCGATGATCTGGCTCCTGGCGCCGGCCCGGATGGCCTCGCCCGCCAGGACCCGCTCACGTGCGGCATCGATGCCGCGTTTCTCGTCCGGCACGACCACGGTGGACCACTCCCGGCCCGAGTGCGTGTCTCGCGCCGTTCCGCTCCTCGCTGAACGGCGCCAGACCTTGCCCAGCCCAGTGTAGAACACACTGTTCATAACACTATGTGGCTTTTTGTGCACCTCTGTGTGGTGCGGGACTCGGTGGACGACGGGGCTCCGATGCGGTGCGGACCGGTCCCCCGGCACTCCCGGGACCCTGGCGCCACCGCCTCCGCACACTCACGATGACGCGTCGCAGCCGGGGTGCTCCTGCCGACGGGCGGGAGGTTTCAGCCCACCACGGCGGCCCGGACGCAGAGGACGTCCGGAAGGTGGGACCCGATGAGCTCCCAGCTCTCCCCCTCGTCGGGGCTCGCGTACAACTCGCCGTTGCGGTTGCCGAAGTACACGCCGGCCGGATCCCCGTCGTCCACGCACAGGGCGTCCCTGAGGACCGTGCCGTAATGCCGCCCCTCCGGGAGTCCCGAGCCCAGCTCCCGCCACTTGCCGCCCGCGTCGTCGGTCCGGTAGACGCGGCATCGGTGGCCTGCCGGGACCCGGTCCGCGTCGGCCTGGATCGGGAAGAGATAGGCCGTGTCCGGACGGCGCGGGTGCGCTGCGACCGCGAAGCCGAAGTCCGAGGGCAGCGCGTCCCCGATGGAGGTCCAGGTGTCGCCGGCGTCGTCGCTGCGGTACACCCCCCAGTGGTTCTGGAGGTAGAGGCGGTCCGGGTTCACGGGGTCCTGGGCGATCTTGTGCACGCACTGCCCGAACTCGGGGTAGCGGTCGGGCAGGAAGACTGCCTGGATGCCGGTGTTGGACGGCGACCAGCTCGCACCGCCGTCGAGTGAGCGGTAGACGCCGCCCGTGGACACGGCCACCGTCACGGCGTCCGCGCTGCGCGGGTCCGTGATCACCGTGTGCACCGCCTGCCCGCCGAATCCCGCGGCCCACTGCTCCCGTGTGGGGTGGTCCCACAGAGCCCGGACGAGTTCGAAGCTCCGGCCGCCGTCCTCCGACCGGAACAGCGCGCCGGGCTGTGTGCCGGCGTAGACCACGTCGGGGGCCGCGGGCCCGGCCGGGTGCAGTTGCCAGACCCGTTCGAGCGAGGCTCCGGTCCCCGGCGGGAACTTGACCGCGGGCTGTTTCGGCTCGTGCCAGTTCGCTCCGAGGTCGTCGGAGTGGAACACCGAGGGGCCCCAGTGCGAACTGTCGGCACCTACGAGCAGCCGGGGCGTGGAGCGCCGGGTGTCGATGCCGATCGAGTAGACCGCCTGTGCGGTGAAGTGAGGTCCCTCGAACTCCCAGCCGCCGCCGCGCCGTCTGCCGACGAACAGGCCCTTGCGCGTGCCCACCGCGAGAAGTACTCCGGTCATGACTGCCACCTCCGAAACGCCGTTGTCCCAAGGAGGTGTCAGTCTGCACCCGGCCACCGACAAAGCCGTGTGCATCCTGCCCCCGGCGGGTCAGACGGCCCGCAGGTACTGGGGCGGAACGCTGACTTCTGCGCCGAGCTCGCGCGCCGCCCGCCGTGCGAAGTAGGGGTCGCGGAGCAGCTCGCGGCCGAGCAGGACGGCATCAGCCCGGCCTTCGGTGACGATCTTCTCGGCCTGCTGCGGATCGGTGATCTCGCCGACCGCCGCCACCGCCAACCCGGCTTCGCTGCGCACCCGTTCGGCGAAGGGCACCTGATAGCCGGGGCCGGTGGGAATGCGCACGCCCGGCGCCAGTCCGCCGGAGGAGACGTCGAGCAGATCCACCCCGTGGGCGTGCAGGTCCCGGGCGAAGCGGACCGTGTCGTCGGCCGTCCATCCCTCGCGGGCGTCCTGGAGGTCCTCGGAGAGCCAGTCGGTCGCCGAGATGCGGAACAGTACGGGCAGTTCCGCCGGCCACACGGCGCGGACGGCGTCCACCACCTCCAGTGCGAGCCGGGTCCGGTTCTCGAACGATCCGCCGTACTCGTCCGTGCGGTGGTTGCTGTGAGGTGACAGGAACTGGCCGATCAGGTAGCCGTGGGCACCGTGGACCTCGGCCACGTCGAACCCCGCGGCCCGGGCGCGTACGGCGGCGTCGGCGAACTGCTCGACGACCTTTCCGATCTGCTCGGTCGTCAGCTCGTCGGGCACGGGGTGCCCGTCGGCGAAGGGCAGCGGACTGGGCGCCACCGGCTGCCAGCCGTCGGCGTCCGCACCGACCGGTCCGCCGCCGAGCCAGGGCAGTCCGGTGGAGGCCTTGCGCCCGGCATGAGCGAGCTGGATGCCCGGCACCGTGCCGTGCTGCCGCAGGAAGGACGTGATGCGGCGGAACCCTTCCACCTGCCGGTTGTTCCAGATCCCGAGGTCACCGGGGCTGATCCGGCCCTCGGGGGAGACGGCCGTGGCCTCGGCCAGGATCAGGCCGGTGCCGCCCGTCGCCCGCGCGGTGTAGTGGGAGTAGTGCCAGTCGTTCGGCATGCCCACTCCGGGGCCGGTGGGCTCCGCGGAGTACTGGCACATCGGGGCCATCCAGATGCGGTTCGGGACGGTCAGCGACCGCAGGGGGTAGGGCTCGAACAGGGCGCTCACAGCGATCTCCGTTTCGCGGGCGGGGCAGGGCTTGTACGGTACACATCGTAGTACGACAGATGTCAAACTACGAGGCTTCTCGTACAATGGAACTCCCGCAGCCCGAGGAGCACCTGTGACGATCCGGACGCCGACCCGTGACCTGGACCACCCGACGCGCGACGGCATCCGGCTCGAAGGTGTTCTGCACGCACTGTCGGACCCGGTGCGGCTCCACGTCGTACGCCGTCTCGCCGACGCGGACGGGGAGCTCTCGTGCTCCGACTTCGACCTCCCGGTGAGCAAGTCCACCACCACGCACCACTTCCGCGTGCTGCGGGAGAGCGGTGTCATCAGCCAGCTCTACCGTGGTACCGCGAAGCTGAACACGTTGCGCCGATCCGACCTGGACGCGCTCTTCCCCGGATTGCTGGACAGCGTGCTCGCAGGCGCGCGCAGTGAGACGGACCGCAGCTCAGGGGCGTGAACGTGTGCCGTCCCGCCGGGTTCTCGCCGCCGGGACGCGGGCGTCCGGCCGGATACGGGCGGACGGTTCCCCGGCCCCGCCGTCGGCGCCGGCAGCGGGAGAACTCCCGTTGCACCGGCAATTTCCCGGGTGCTTCAGGCCAGCAGTGAACGCATCCGGGAGATCTCGCTCGTCTGCTGTGCGATCACGTCGTTCGCCATCTCCTCGACCAGGACGTTGTTGCCCTGGGAGAGGACGTCCGTGGCCATGGTGACGGCGCCCTGGTGATGGGTGATCATCAGCTTCAGGAAGAGCGAGTCGAACTTTGCGCCCCGCGCGTCGGACAGCGCCTCCAGCTGCCGTGGCGTCGCCATGCCCGGCATCGCCCCGTGGTCGTGTTCCTTCGGTCCGCCGCCCAGCTTCCCGTGCCTCTTGAGCCAGCCCTCCATGGCCTTGATCTCCGGCCCCTGGGCAGCGGCGATCCGGCGGGCCAGCCCCGACACCCGGTCGGACTCTGCGTGTTTCGCAGCGAGGTCCGTCATCACCAGCGCCTGGCGGTGGTGCACGATCATCATCCGCACGTAGCCGACGTCCGCCGAGTTGGGTGTGTCGTCCCCGACGGCCTTGCGTGCCTCGTCGGCCGACAGGGTACGGGCGTCCTCGCCCGGCTTGCCCGGGGCGACAACAGAGGGTCCCCCCTCGGCCGCCGAGTCGCCGGAGTCGCCGGAGCACCCGCCCAGGACCAGGGCTGCGAGTGCGGCGGCCGTCGCAACGGTGACTGCGCGGACGCGCGACCTCGTCCGGCGGTGGAACACGGTGCCTCCAGGAAGACGGCGGTGGGGGCCATCTCAACACGATCGGGGCGGAGTTGGGGAGGGGAATTCCCGAATCCGGCCCGTTGTCATCTGTTGAGATGTACATGAGAGGGGCGATACTTCGAGCGTCGACTCGACTCTCGGATCGAACATCCCACAAAGGAGGCCGTAGTGACCTCGTGGCACATCTCTCGCGTGCGGCGCAGACGCTGGGGGGTGGCAGCAGCGGCCTTCGGGCTGCTGGCGACCTTCCTGGCGGCCGGCCCGGCGGTGGCCGTACCGGAACCCGGCGGCGAACCCGGTTCGAAGCGGGTCTCGCAGGAGCAGGCCGCAGACACCCGGGCAGCCATCAAGAGCGGCGAGATACCGGGTGTTGACGAGATCGTCACCAGCGACAACGTGCGCCATCTCGTCAACATCCCGAAGGACGCGCTGAAGGGCACGAACTCGGACCTCGCCTTCCAGGGCAAGTACGCCTTCGCCGGCAACTACGACGGTTTCCGGATCTTCGACATCAGCAACCCCAAGGCGCCGAAGACCGTCAGCCAGGTGCTCTGCCCCGGATCGCAGAACGACATCTCCGTCTCCGGCGATCTGCTGTTCCTCTCCACCGACTCCTCCCGCAGCGACAACTCGTGCACCAGCACGACGCAGCCCGCGACGGAGAAGTCCTCGTGGGAGGGCATGAAGATCTTCGACATCAGTGACAAGCGGAATCCGAAGTACGTGGCCGCCGTCGAGACCGCCTGCGGCTCGCACACCCACACACTGGTCCCCGACCGGCGCGACGTCTACCTCTACGTCTCCTCGTACTCGCCCAGCGAGAGCTTCCCGGACTGCCAGCCTCCGCACGACGGCATCTCGATCATCAAGGTGCCGCGGAAGGCCCCGCAGAAGGCTGCGACGGTCGACTTCCCCGTCCTCTTCCCGGACGGAGGGAACCCGGGCGGGCCCACCAACCCGGGTGTCTCGAAGACCACCGGCTGCCACGACATCACCGCCTTCCCGAAGCTGAAGCTGGCGGCCGGCGCGTGCATGGGTGACGGGATCCTGATGGACGTGTCCCGTCCGGCAGCGCCCAAGGTGATCGACCGGGTCCAGGACAACGTCAACTTCGCCTTCTGGCACTCGGCGACGTTCAACGAGCGCGGCGACAAGGTCGTGTTCACCGACGAGCTCGGCGGCGGCGGCGCGGCCACCTGCAACGAGGAGGTCGGCCCGGACCGCGGCGCCGACGGCATCTACGACCTCGTGGGCAAGGGAGACAAGCGCAAGCTCGTCTTCCGCAGCTACTACAAGATCCCCCGGCACCAGGCCGACACCGAGAACTGCGTCGCCCACAACGGCTCGCTGATCCCCGTGAAGGGCCGCGACATCATGGTCCAGGCGTGGTACCAGGGCGGCGTGTCCATCTGGGACTTCACCGACTCCGCCAAGCCCAAGGAGATCGGCTACTTCGAGCGCGGCCCGATCTCGGCCGACACCATGGTGGGTGGCGGTTCGTGGTCCGCCTACTACTACAACGGCTACATCTACTCGAACGACCTGGTGAAGGGCTTCGACGTCCTGCGGATCGACGACCGCCGGACGGACGGCGCGAAGAAGGTCCGGATGGACGAGCTCAACGTCCAGACCCAGCCCGACTACCGTCACTGACCGAATCCGACCGTGTCCCGCCGGACGGCCCGCCGTCCGGCGGGACACCGCGTTCCCAGGCCAGTCCGAAGCGCTGGAACAGCTCCGCACGCAGCCGGTTCACCGGCATCGGCGCCCCCGGCAGCAGCACGGCGAAGACCGCGCCCATCAACAGCGCCCGCAGCAGCGGGTAGTCGGTGTCCGGGTCCGTGGAGCCCCAGCCGGCCACGGTTTCCCGCAGCAGGGTGGCGAGCCGCTGCTGTTCCGGGCACTGCACGAAACCCTCGGCCTGGAGTATCCCGGCCATGTGGGTGCGCATGAGGAGCGGATGGTCCACCGCCAGCCCGAGTACGGCGTCGATGGCCCGGGCCAGCCGCTCCTGTCCGGCGCCCGGCCCGGCGGGCACGGGCTCGCGGTGCAGCGCCGCGTCCAGTGTCAGATGCATCAGCCGGTGCACGGCCGACTGCAGAAGCTGCCGCTTCCCCGGGAAGTAGTAGGAGACCAGCCCGCGTGCCGACCCGGCCCGGTCTGCTATGTCGCCCAGCGTGGTGGCCTCGTACCCACGCTCCCTCACGAGATCTGTCGTTGCCTGCAGCAACCGCTCGCGCGAACGTCGGCGCAATTCCTCGTTGACCGCTGCGCTGCGCGGGGACATGCGGCAACTCCTGCGTTGATTGGCTCCGAGCCAGTATACTCGTGACGTCTTCGGTCGAGCCCTGGTCAAGGAGTCTCGATGAAGCAGCCACCGGTTTCGGGCGACGCGGGGGATCGTCCGAAACCGGTGGCTTTGTCGTGTCCGCTGCGGACCGGCGTCAGGCCTCGGGACGCGCAGGCCGTCTGCGGGCGGCGGACTCCCAGCGCGTGTACGCGCCCGCGGCGGGCAGAGCCAGTGCGAGTCCCAGCAGCCAGCCCGCCAGGACGTCGGACAGCCAGTGCACCCCCAGGTAGAGGCGGGTGAAGCCGACCCCCGTCACGGACACCGCCGCCAGGGTTGCCGTCAGAACCGCAGGAAGACCTCGCACGCCCTCGCGCCGGAGCAGCCACAGCAGCAGAGTGCAGGTGAGGGCCGCCGTCATCGCGTGGCCGGACGGGAACGACGCGAAGTGGGCGGTGTCGACCGGTCGCTGCCAGTCGGGCCGGGCGCGGCCCACGGCTGCCTTGATCCCCTGCTGCACCGCCGTTCCGGTCAGCGAGGCGGCGAGGATCCACGCGGCGAGGACGCGTTGCTTGCGCCACAGCAGCAGCCCGGCCGCCACCAGCAGCAGCACACGCATGGTCAGCGGATCCCAGACCCAGTCGGTCAGGACCCGGTTGGCGTGCGTCCAGCCGGGGTGGGCCAGCGCCGAGCGGTGCAGATCACGGGCCACGGACCGGTCCGCCGAGATCAGGGGCTGCCAGGACAACGTCACCATCAGCAGCAGGACGACGGCAGCCACGGCGCACGCCACCGTGGCCCACAGCACCCCCGCCCCCGGGGCGCGGTGGGGGCGGTCCGGGGCAGGGGCCGGGGGAGAGGGGGGCACGGTGCGATCCTCACGAACGGGGTGTGCCGCGAAACTACCCCAACGCACGCAGTCCAGGCGCGAAGGTCATCAGCAACGGGACGACCGGAACCAGGGCCGCGGCCGCGGTCAGTTGAAGCCTGCGCACCGGCGCCAACCGGGGAGCGGCGGAGAGCAGCCGGTCGACGCGCTGGGGCACCTGGGCCGAACCACCGGGGCAGGGGCCGAAGACGGCACGGTCCTCGTTGATTCCCACCAGGGCCAGCGCAACGGTCAGCCGTCCGAAGCGGCGGGAGGCGACGTCGTCCGCTGCCAACTCGACGAGACGGTGCATCTCCTCGCGGAACGCCGCGAACACCGGGACCTGGGGGAAGCCGGCCGCGAGCGCCCCCGAACAGTGCAGCAGCCAGTCGTGCCGGGCGCGCTCATGGCCTTGCTCGTGGGCGAGGACGGCGTCCAGCTGACGCCGGTCGAGGCGCCGAAGTGCCCCTGTGGTGATGGCCAGTCGAGGCTCCGGTCCGGTCAGCCACCAGGCCCCGGGCCGGTCGTCCTCCAGCACGACGAGGCGGTTGCCGCCCGGTGCCTCGCCCGGCATCAGCGGGGAACGGTCCAGGAGTTCCGCACGGCGCCGCCGGCGCACGGCCCGTGTTCGCACCACCTCGCGGGCGAGCATCGCAGCCGTCCACAGCCCGCCGCCGGCGAGCACCACCGCCAGGGTCCCCGACCACGGCCCGTAGGCGTGCAGCGCGTACGCCTCCACGACGCCCGTCGGCGCGTGCGCGAAGACATGGGTCTGGACCGCTTCCCAGGCTGCGGCGCCGGTCAGTGCCATGGCCAGCACGCAGCACATCAGGACGGCGGCGACAACGCACTGCCACACCCACAGGGCGAGCACGGGTTCGCGGTCCGGCCATTGCGCCCTCGCCAGCATGCGGGGTGCGACGGCCGCGGCCAGCCCACCGAGGGCCAGCAGTGCCAGCGGGAGCATCATGGCCTCAGCCTAAGAGCGGGGGCCACCCGCCGGTATCGGCCCGACGGCGAAGTGACGGAAGCCACGCACCCCGCCGTGCCCCCTGGGGCGGAGCGGACGGCTCAGAGGGCCAGCAGCATGGTGAACATGCCGATGGCCATGGACAACCGGCCGGCACGGGCCAGTTCGGGCAGCGGTCCGGCACAGCGTCCGGCGGCCCCTGCTTCCGCGGGGGCCCGTACCGCAGGGGCGGCACCGGCCGGTGCCAACAGCAGTCCGTACCGCAGGACGAGGACGGCGTAGTACGCGAGCAGCAGCCCGGTCAGCAGCGGGACGCCGCCCCCGCCGGGATGCGCGGGCCCGGTTCCGGCGTGCACCGCGCCTGGGCCCGGCATCGCGAGCGTCATGTACACCATGGACAGGCACCCCAGCAGGTGGTGCAGCCGGACGCCGCCGGTCCGTGCATGAACCAGGCCGTGCCCGGCCGCGACCGCGAACACGACCGCGAACACGGGCTGGGCCAACGGATGTTCGCGGACGGCGCCGACGGGCAGTGACATGGCCGCCATCCCGAGCCCCATCAGTGCCTCGCCCGCCGGCTGCCGGCGGCCCGTCCGAAGGCCGGCGCACAGCCGCAGCAGACAGCAGCCGCCGGTGAGACCGCCCAGAGCAACCAGGTACCAGCCGACCAGTGGCGGCGCGTGCACGGCCACCTCCCCGGTGTCGTCGGGCACCGGGATACTGCCCGCCGCGTCCGGGCCTCAGGGGAGCGCACGGGGGCAGGGAGGGGGCGCAGCAGGTCTCACGGGCGATGGCGCAGCGGGTGGTCGGCCGGGATCTCCACGACGACGATCCGCACGCCGTCGGGATCGGCGATCCACATCTCGATGAGACCCCAGGGCTCCTGTTGTGGCGGCC
This sequence comes from Streptomyces meridianus, assembly GCF_023703325.1. Lineage (GTDB taxonomy): Bacteria > Actinomycetota > Actinomycetes > Streptomycetales > Streptomycetaceae > Streptomyces > Streptomyces meridianus. Next base: position 76,078 of record NZ_JAMQGM010000046.1, on the reverse strand, counting down.
GTAGGATCTCCACGCCCCGCTCCGCGAGTTCCGCGTGGGCCGCCGCGCTGTCCTCGACCTGGAGCCAGAGCTGGAGCCCCGGTGCGGGGGGCTGCTCGGACCGGCCGGACACCTCGAGGAGCCCGTTGCCGAGGAAGTAGACCGTGCCCCGCGCGGGGCCGGTGCTGAACTCCCGGTGGATCGCGAGTCCGAGCGCCTCGCGGTAGAAAGCCCGGCTCCGGTCGGGGTCGGTCGGCCGCAAAAGGATCCGGCTGCTCAGTACGTGGACCATGCCGTGACCCTACGTCCCCCGGCCGCGTCGGGGCCCGCCCGGCGCGGCCGCTAGCCTGGCCCCGACCGGCATGAGAGGACCACTGCATGGACACGATTCGGGCCACCGCGACCACCCCGGGGCGGCTGACGTTCCGGGACGCCGTGGAAGAGGACGTCCCCGCCCTCGTCGCGCTCGTCGAGTCGGCCTACCGCGGTGAGGCGAGCCGGGCCGGCTGGACCACGGAGGCGGACCTGCTGGACGGCCGGCGCACCGACGCCGAAGGGGTGGGCAGCATCGTGCGGGGCGTGGCCGGGCGGTTGCTGATCGCCGAGCGGGACGGCCGGCCGGTCGCCTGCTGCCAGCTCGAGAACCGGGGCCCCCACGCCTACTTCGGCATGTTCGCGGTCCGTCCGCTGCTGCAGGGCGAGGGTCTCGGGAAGCGGGTCCTCGCTGAGGCCGAGCGGCTGGCGCGCGCCGAGTGGGAGGCGGGGGAGATGCACATGACGGTGCTCTCGGCCCGGGCCGATCTCATCGGGTGGTACGAGCGGCGCGGCTACCTCCGCACCGGGAGGACCTCGCCGTTCCCGTACGGCGACGAGAGGTTCGGCATCCCCCGGCGGGACGATCTCGAGTTCGAACTGCTGGTCAAGAAGCTGGGCTGACGTCACCGGCCGCTTCCCGGTGATGTGCAGGTGCGGCCGGGTCAGGCCGTGAACCGGCCCGTGAGCTTGATCGCCGGGAAGTCGGTCGTCGCCCCGTCCAGACCCAGGCCGCGGACCAGGCGCAGGTGGTCCTGGGTGTTGACCACCCAGCCGATGACCTTCAGATGTGCCGTGTGGGCCCGTTCCACGATCTCCAGCGTCAGCCGGCGGATGTTGAGCACCACTGACCCTGCGCCCACCGCGACCGCGCGGTCGACCACGTCGAGGCCGTAGCGGCTTGCGACGAGCGCGGTGCGCACGCCGGGGACGAGCCGGGCGATTTCGGCAACGGCCTCGTCGTGGAACGACAGCACCTCGACGCGCTCCACGAGGTTGCGGCGGTGCATGACCTCGGCCAGGACGCGCGCCGCGGTCACGTCCTTGATCTCCGCCTGGAGAGGTGCCTCGACCGCGTCGAGGACCTCCTCGAAGAGGGGGACCCGCTCCCCCTCCCCGGCGTCGAGTTCGCGCAGTTCGGCAAGGGTGAAGTCGCTGATGGCGCCCGTGCCGTCGGTCGTGCGGTCCACCTCGGCGTCGTGCATGACCACCAGGGCGCCGTCCTTGCTCAGATGCAGGTCGAGCTCGATCACGTCCAGGCCCTCGCGTTCGGCCCGGACGAAGGAACGCAGCGTGTTCTCGGGCTCGACGCCCATCGCACCGCGGTGTCCGATGGTGAGGAAAGTCAAGGCGGTCTCCTTCCCGGGGCACCGAGCCGGCCCCCGGACGACGCGATCGTCGGCAGCACACGCGTGAGCAAGCACGCAGCCTAATGGCCCCTACCCGTCCGGGCCCCGGTCACGACATGAGTCCGCGGCCCTCCTCACCCGCGAGTGGGAGCCGGCCTCGCGTGCTGACGGCAGGACCGCGGTCCGGCCGGTACGGGGTGCTCCGAGGAGTCGGAAGGACTGTCCGGACGTATCGTGGGTAGTGGTGTCCGACAGGAAGATCAGCGGCGATGCCGGGTGTTCCGCAGGACGATCTCCGGTGGCCCCGTTTGAGTGGACGAGTCTTGTCCGGCTACGGTATGAGGACGCAAAAATCTCCCGCGGAGAGTGAGTCATGACGGAAATCCTTGTGCAGAATCCGGCGGACGGCGATGTTCTGCCCGGCAAGTCGGTGGTGGACCACCCGGCCTGGCCCGTCCTCAAGGCTGCTGTGGAGGAAATCCGTCCCTGGCAGTCGAAGGACGGCTCGATCGACTTCGAGGCCGAGGGGGCGCCCGCCCGCTCCGCAGTGACGGCTGTCCTGGACCGGATCGTCTCCGCCGTCCAGGAGCTGAGCCCGCTGCTGCCCCACGACGCGGAGTACCTGCGGGCCGCAGCGGCCGACCTCCGCCGCTGGGCCGAGGCCGGATACACCACCCCCGACTTCCTCGACTCGCTCCTCGCCTTCCAGCCCGCCGCCCAGCGCCGTGACGGCCTCCAGCACCTCGTCGTCTTCCCCATGTACACGCAGAACGGCAACCCCGACCGAAACCTCGAGGCGGTCGTGCTGCGCGTGGTGTGGCCGGACTGGTTGGCCGACCTCGAGCGCACCCGGTTCGACAACCCGCTGTTCCTCGGCATCACCTTCGAGGACTTCACCGCCGGGTACGACACCAACTCCGCCGTCCTGTTCCCGGAGACCATCGCCGTGCGCGAGGCCCCGGAGCGCTTCACCTGGGGCGGGATCTTCTGCGACCGCGAGGCTGCTCGCTTCCGGCGCGTCAGCGAGGCCGCCGTCGAGACCCTCTCGCTCGACCTCCCCGGCGACATCCGCGACCTGCTCCGCGACCAGCAGCGCTGCCAGCAGGCGTTCGTGCTGTGGGACATGGTCCACGACCGCACGCACAGCCACGGCGACCTGCCGTTCGACCCGTTCATGATCAAGCAGCGCCAGCCGTTCTGGATGTACGGCCTGGAGGAGCTGCGGTGCGACCTCACCGCCTTTCGCGAGGCCGTCAAGCTCGAGGCCGAGGGGTTCGTGCAGGCCCGCGACGTCCAGTACACGGTGATCCTCGACCGGATGTTCCGCTTCCCGGTCACCGGCGACCGCGTCCGCAACTACGACGGGCTCGGCGGTCAGCTGCTCTTCGCCTACCTGCACCAGCACGACGTCGTCCGCTGGACCGACAACAAGCTCTCCATCGACTGGGAGCGCGCCCCGCAGGTGACCAACGAGCTCTGCGCCGAGATCGAGCAGCTGTACCGGGACGGCATCGACCGGCCCAAGATCGTGCACTGGTTCGCGGCCTACGACCTCGTCTCCCGGTACCTCGCCCCCCACCCGGGCTCTGTGTGGGCCAAGGGGCCGGATGCGCTCGACCTGTCGCAGCCGCCGCGCAAACTCGTGGACGATGTACTCCCGGACGAGTTCCCGCTGAGCCTGTTCTACGAGGCACTGGCCAAGAAGCTGCGGGACGTGATCGCCTCCACCAAGGGCATCACCGCCCGGAACGCCGCCTGACCGGGTCCGACGAGGAGACGACGATGACGAGCAGTACTTCCAACGGCACGGGCCGGCTCGACGGGGCGGTGGTGGCTGTCGCCGGCGCAGCCGGACCCGCCGGCCGGGCCACCCTGCTGCGCCTCGCCGAGGCCGGAGCCACGGTGGTCGCTGCGGACGCCGACCCGGTGAGGCTCGCCGAGGCCGTGGACGCGGCGCGGTACGCGCACGGCGGGGCCACGGTCACCGGGGACACGGTCGATCTGCTGGACCTCGAGGCAACGCGGCAGTGGGCCGACCGCACGGACAAGGAATTCGGACGGATCGACGGCCTCGTGCACCTGGTCGGCGGCTGGCGCGGCTCCCGGACCTTCGCGGAGACCGACCTCGCGGACTGGGAACTGCTGGAGAAGCTGCTCATCCGCACGGTCCAGCACACCTCGCTCGCCTTCCACGACGCGCTGCTGCGCAGCGGCAACGGGCGATACCTTCTGGTCAGCGCCGCCGGCGCGGGCAAGCCGACAGCGGGCAACGCCGCCTACGCCGCCGCGAAGTCGGCGGCCGAGGCCTGGACCCTCGCCCTCGGCGACTCCTTCCGGAAACTGGGGGGTGACGACGGCCCGTCCGCGGCTGCTGCGATCCTGGTCATCAAGGCGCTCGTGCACGACGCCATGCGTGCCGAACGACCGCAAGCGAAGTTCGAGGGCTTCACCGACGTCACGGACCTGGCCAAGGCCATCGTCGACGTCTGGGACCGGCCCGCCCGGGAAGTGAACGGAAACCGTCTGTGGCTGACCCCGCGACCGTGAAGACCGACGCCCGCCTGCGTCACGATCCCGACCTGCGCGGCTTCGCCAGCGACAACTACGCGGGGGTCCACCCCGAGGTCCTGGCGGCCCTCGCGCTGGCCAACGGCGGCCACCAGGTCGCCTACGGCGAGGACGACTACACCGCCGGGCTGCAGAGCGTGGTGCGCCGGCACTTCGGCCCGGAGGCGGAAGCCTTCCCGGTGTTCAACGGGACGGGCGCCAACGTCGTCGCCCTCCAGGCGCTGACCGACCGCTGGGGCGCGGTCATCTGCGCCGACTCCGCGCACATCAACGTCGACGAGTGCGGCGCCCCCGAGCGGGTCGGCGGGCTGAAGCTGCTGACCGTCCCGACCGAGGACGGCAAGCTCACTCCCGAGCTCATCGACCGGGAGGCCCACGGCTGGGACGACGAGCACCGGGCCATGCCCCAGGTCGTCTCGATCACCCAGAACACCGAGCTCGGCACGGTCTACACGCCGGACGAGATCCGGGCCGTCTGCGAGCACGCCCACGAGCGCGGCATGAAGGTGCACCTCGACGGCGCCCGCATCGCCAATGCGGCGGCCTCGCTCGACGTCCCCATGCGCAGCTTCACCAACGTCGCCGGTGTCGACGTGCTGTCCTACGGCGGGACGAAGAACGGCATGCTGTTCGGCGAGGCCGTCGTCGTCCTCGACCACGACGCGGTCCGCGCCATGAAGCACATCCGCAAGCTGTCCATGCAGCTGCCCTCCAAGATGCGCTTCGTGTCCGTCCAGCTGGAGGCCCTGCTCGCCGGGGACCTGTGGCTGCGCAACGCCCGCCACGCCAACGCCATGGCGCGCCGTCTGGAGACGGGTGCGCGCCGTGTGGAGGGCGTGGAGGTGCTCCACCCCGTCCAGGCCAACGCCGTCTTCGCCCGGCTGCCGCACGATGTGGCCGAGCGGCTGCAGAAGCAGTACCGCTTCTACTTCTGGGACGAACCGGCCGGTGTGGTGCGCTGGATGTGCTCCTTCGACACGACCGAGTCGGACGTCGACGGGTTCACCACGGCACTCGCCGAGGAGATGGACCGGCGCTGACCACCGCGGTCCGGTCGGCAGCAACGACGAAGAAGCCCGGCCGCGAGTCTGCTCGCGGCCGGGCTTCTTCGTTCCGGGTGCGGGCCCGGGCCTGCCTCAGCCCCGGTCCTTCACCTGTGCGGGCGTCGGGGCCGTACCGCCCAGATGCGCCGGGATCCACCAGGTGTCCGCCGGGCTCTTGGGCCGTACCGGGTAGGCGCGCTGTGCCGACTCCAGCAGCTCCTGCACCCGCTCGCGCAGCCGCCCGGTGATCGAGGCAACCGGCTCCGAGGCGTCCGCCGGCATGGGCTCGCCGACCCGCATCGTGATCGGGATGTGGTTGCGCCCGAGATTGCGCGGGCGGCCCTTGGTCCACAGCCGCTGCGTGCCCCACAGCGCCATCGGCAGCAGCGGGACGCCGGCCTCCTGGGCGAGGCGGGCCGCTCCGGTCTTGAAGGTCTTCAGCGTGAACGACGGCGAGATCGTGGCCTCCGGGAAGACACCGATGATCTCCCCGGACCGCAGCGCCTCCAGCGCGTGTGCATAGGCGTGCTCGCCCTGCGAGCGGTCCACCGGGATGTGCTTCATGCCGCGCATCAGCGGGCCGGAGATCTTGTGCCGGAACACGGATTCCTTGGCCATGAAACGCACCAGGCGTTTCGACGGGAGTGCCGTCAGCCCGCAGAACGCGAAGTCCAGATAGCCGATGTGATTGCTCACCAGCACCGCGCCGCCCTGCCGCGGAATGTGCTCGGAGCCCTGGATGTCGAACCGGAGGTCGAGCGCCTTGAACAGGGTGCGGACGGCACCGATCACCGGCGGGTAGACGAACTCGGCCATGGTCGGAAGACCCCTTCTGTGCCCCGGGGAGGGTTCTCCCGGCGGAAAGTTACGCAGCCGTAGGTATGCGGCCTGCGGCAGATGCTGCCTGATTGCGGGCCCTGCGGCCAGCCCGGGGGCCTCGTCGGCGGGAGATCCTCATCACGTCCGGGCATGCCCGCTGCTGCGCCGGGCCCCCGGCCCGGCGCAGCAGCCGGTACCTCTCGCAGCCGAGGCGGCGGGCCGAGATGTGTCGTGGTCGTGGCGGATCGTGGCGGACGGCGTGCCGCAGGCGGAAGTCGTCCCCGCTCGGGAATTTTCTGCGGTCCGGTGCACGCTGGAAGCCGAGACGACCGGATGTGTGGTGTGTTCGGCGGTGCTCGTGGCGGCCGGTGCTTCGGCCTGCTGCACACCCGCCACAAGGGGAGGTTGAAGGTGCGCGGACGCGACACGGGCCTCCGGCTGGACGCCGGAGAACTGGGGGCCGGACTGGGGGAGCGGGCGACTCTCGTCCAGTTCTCCAGCGCCTTCTGCCAGCCCTGCCGTGCGACCCGCCGGACCCTGGCCGAGGTGGCCGCAATGGTCGACGGCGTCACGCACGTGGAGATCGATGCCGAGGCGCACCTCGACCTGGTGCGCATCCTCGGGATCACGCGAACCCCCACCGTGCTGGTGCTCGACGCCGACGGTTGCGTCGTACGGCGGGCCTCCGGGCAACCGCGCAGGGCGGACATCATCGCGGCGCTCGGCGAGGCCGTCCGGTCCATGTGACACCACGCTGCGTGACCTTGATCCCACAACCGGGGCGGAGCTTGACGGGATCGAGCCGATGTCGTCAGGCTGACGTAATGCGCTCAGTCATCCTTCCCCACGGGCGAGTTCACATCGACCTCGTCCGCACTGCGAGTGCCTGCTGTCCGAGTCCTTGAGCACCAGCGACCCCTGCCCGGCTCCGGCACGCACCCCACCGAAGGACGACTTCATGACGGCCATGCACGACCTCGTCAGTCCCACCGCAGCCCATCCCGACCTCCTCCGCTCGGTGTTCCGCCGGCACGCGGCAGGCGTCGCTGTGATCACCGCGGGCGGTGCGCGGCCCGCCGGTTTCACCGCCACCTCGCTCAGCTCGGTCGCGGCGGAGCCGCCGCTCGTCTCGTTCGGAGTCGCCACCGGGTCGTCCAGCTGGCCCGTCATCGCGCAGAGCGGGTACGTCGGCGCACACATCCTCGGCGAACACCAGCAGGAACTCGCGGAGACCTTCGCGCGCAGGGGCGCCGACCGCTTCGCCGAGCCCACCCGCTGGAGCCGCGGTCCGCACGGTGTCCCGCTGCTCGACGGGGTGCTCGCCTGGCTGGTGTGCCGGGTCGCGGCCCGGATACCGGCAGGCGACCACCATGTCGTGATCGCCGAGGTGGTGGCGGGCAACGCCGCCGGGGAAGGCCGCCCGCTGCTCTACCACCACGGCCGTTACAACGCGCTGCGCGACGAGTCACCCGGCCCCGGGACCGGTTGATTCCGCCCCATCCCTTCGAAAACGGCTCGCAAGCGACGTATGGTGGGCAGACCGCGTCGTGTGGCCGTGCACCACGACGGGCCGGGCCGCACCGGGGCGGGAATCTGCGCTGAGCGCGACCGTCGGTGACTCACTGGAGGCCTTCGTGGCCGACCCCAAGGGCTTTCTCACCACCCCGCGACGTGAGCGCACCCGGCGCCCGGTGCGCGAGCGGGTCGAGGACTGGGACGAGATCCATGAGCAGAGCGGACTGCTGCCGCTCGTCGCCGAGCAGTCCGGACGGTGCATGGACTGCGGCATACCGTTCTGTCACAGCGAATGTCCGCTGGGCAACCTGATCCCGGACTGGAACGTCCTGGTTTCCCGGGACGACTGGCGGGCCGCCGGTGAACGGCTGCACGCGACGAACAACTTCCCCGAGTTCACCGGGCGTCTGTGCCCCGCCCCCTGCGAGACGGCGTGCGTCCTCGCCATCAATGCCGACCCGGTGACGATCAAGAACGTCGAAGTCGCCATCGCCGACCGGGCATGGGACCACGACGAGGTGAGGCCCCGGCCACCGGAACGTCTCTCCGGAAGGACGGTCGCCGTCATCGGCTCCGGCCCGGCCGGGCTCGCAGCGGCCCAGCAACTCACCCGGGCCGGACACACGGTGGCGGTCTACGAGCGTGCGGACCGAGCCGGCGGTCTGCTGCGCTACGGCATCCCCGAGTTCAAGATGGAGAAGCGCCACCTCGACCGGCGTCTGGACCAGATGCGGGCCGAGGGGACCCGGTTCCGCACCGGCGTCGACGTCGGCGCCGGCCTCGACGCCTCGAGACTTCTGGAACGCTTCGACGCCGTGATCGTTGCGACCGGTGCCACGACGGCGCGCGATCTCGCCGTTCCCGGACGCGAACTGACCGGCATTCACCAGGCCATGGAGTATCTCACCCTGGCCAACCGGGTGCAGGAGGGCGACCTCGACGCGTCACCCGTGAGCGCCCGGGGCCGCGAGGTCGCCATCGTCGGTGGGGGCGACACGGGAGCCGACTGCCTCGGAACGGTGCTGCGTCAGCACGCCGCCGGGGTCGTTCAGCTGGACATCAACCCGCAGGCGGGCGCCGAGCGGCCCGCGCACCAGCCGTGGCCCGTCCACCCGCGTATCCACCGGGTCTCCCCGGCCCACGAGGAGGCCGGGGAACTGATGCCCCCACCGCCCTCGGCGGGCCGGCAGGGCCCGTCACCGGGACACAGCGGCGACATCCGGCTGTTCTCGGCGTCCACCCTGCGCTTCGAGGGCGACGAGCACGGGCACGTCCACGCCCTCCACCTGGTCGGTGTCTCCCCGGACGACCGCCGGCCCGAGCCCGGTACCGAAGTCGTCATCCCCGCTCAACTCGTCCTGCTCGCCCTGGGGTTCTCCGGACCGGAGGCCGAGAGTCCGCTCATGGAACAGCTCGGGATGAACTTCGACGCCCGAGGCAACATTGCCCGTGACGCGGAGTTCCGCACCGGCATTCCCGGTGTCTTCGCGGCAGGCGACGCCGGGCGAGGCCAGTCGCTGATCGTCTGGGCGATCGCCGAGGGACGGGCCGCGGCCGCCTCCGTGGACCGCTACCTCACCGGTTCCACCCACCTGCCGGCCCCCGTCCGGGCCACCGACCGGCCGCTCGCGGTCTGAACCGTTCCCCGGCCCGGCCCGTCACTGCCGCTCCGGGTCCCCTGTGGCGGCGCGGACGGGGGCCCGCGACGATGGAGGTGGTGTGGACCGGAGGGTGGTGGTCATGCCCCGCAGGACGGCCGTCGCAGCGGACAGCGGCGGGCAGCGCGCCCCGGAGCAGGATCCCGCCCCGGGCGGCGGACCGGGGATCGCGGCGACCCCGGCAGGAGACCCGCTGCTCGCGGCGAAGTTCGAGATCCCGCCCGCCCCCCGCACCCTCGTGCGCCGGCGGCGGCTCGCGGACCGGCTCGACGGCTGCGCCGGGGCGCCCCTGACCCTCGTCACCGGACCGGCGGGCGCCGGCAAGACGACGCTCGTTGCGACCTGGGCGGCGACCGCGTCGTCGCCGGGGCCGGTGGTGTGGCTGACCACGGAACAGGAGGAGAACGGTCCGGGGCCGTTCTGGGCCTACGTCATCGGGGCGTTCCGCCACTGCGGCGTACCGCTGCCGGACGTTCCCCCGCCCGCCACGGGCGACGGCGTCGGACACGCCACCCTGGTGCGGCTCGCCTGGGCGCTCACGCGGCTGCCCCGGCCCGTCGTCCTCGTACTCGATGGCCTCGAACAGCTCACGGACCGCCGGATAACGGACGGTCTCGACTTCGTCCTGGGACATGCCGCGGGACGCCTGCGGCTGGTCGTCACCAGCCGGGTCGAGCCGCTGCTGCCGCTGCACCGCTACCGGACTCAGGGACTGATCGAGGAGATCCGCGGCGCCGACCTGGCCTTCACCGGCGTCGAGGCCCGCCGTCTGCTCGAACGGCACGGACTGAAACCGTCCGAACAGAGCACCACCGCTCTCGTGGAGCGCACCCAGGGGTGGGCTGCCGGCCTGCGGTTGTGCGCGCTCGCCATGCGGCGCTCCGACGATCCGGAGGGTTTCGCCCGCTCCTTCGCCGCCTCCCGGCAGGCCGTCGCCGACTACCTCCTGGCCGAAGTCCTGCGCGCGCACCCCGCGCCCACCCAGGAACTGCTGCTCCGCACCAGCATCCTGGACCGGATCACGCCGTCGCTCGCAGACGAACTGACGGGCCGCTCGGACGCGTCCCGGATTCTGACGTCCCTCGCACACGCCAACTCGCTGGTCGAGCCGACCAGGGACGGGCTCGGCTATGACTGCCACCCCCTGTTCGCCGCGGTGCTCAGGGCCCATCTGCGCATCCGGCACCCCGGCCTCGAACCGGAGCTCCACCGACGCGCCGCCCGCTGGTACGCGGAGCACGGCGGGTCGACCCGGGCCCTGCGGCACGCGGGCGCGGCCGGCGACTGGGGGCACGCGGCGGGTCTGGTTGTCGACCGGCTCGCCGTCGGCCGTCTGCTCACCGGCGGCAACGACGACCGTCTGGTCCGCCTGTTCGACGCCATGCCCGACGAATTCCCGGCCCCCGCTGCCGCGCTGGTGGCGGCCGCGTGCTCCCTGGCCCGCCACGACCGTCCGGGCTGCCGGGCCCGGTTGGCGCGGGCACAGGCGCTGTTCGACGCCGCCGCGGACCCGCCGTCCGCCGCCGCCCGGGCCGAGCACGCACTGCTGCGGCTGCTGTCCGGCGACGCGGCGCAGACCCCGGAAACGTCGGCCGCGCGGACGTCCGGTCTGCTGGACCGGGTTCCGGCTCACCTCCTGGCGGAACACCCCGAGGCCGAGTCCCTGCGGCTGCTCGGACTCGCCGTTCGTCTGCTTGGGGAGGACCGGACCGATGAGGCCGAGGCGGCCTTCCGCGACGCGGCGGCGTCGTGCACCGCACCCGTCACCGACGGCCTGCGCCGGGAGTGCCTGGCGCGGCTGGCGCTGACCGAGTCGCTCCGGGGCGACCTGCGACGGGCCGAGGAACACGCCCTCCGGGCGAACGCGGCCGACGGCGCCCACCGCACCCCGGCCCGCCGCGGTGCCGCTGCGCTGGCCATGGCCGTTCTCGCCACCGAGCGAGCCGACTTCGCCGACGCCCGCCGTCACCTCCACCCGGCTTGCGAGGAGGAGGCGGTACGGCTCGACCCCTGCCTCGCCGCCGAGAGCGCCGTCGTCCGGTCCCGGCTCGGCCTCCACGACGGCAGCCCGCAGCAGGCACTGGCCGTCCTCGACGCCGCAACCGGCGACGGCCGGGCCGGGCCGTCCCTCGAGCGGTACCCGCGGCGGACGCTCGAGCGGCTGGCGATCGCCCGCTCCGCCGCCCATCTGGCCCGCTGCGACCACGAGCAGGCGCTGTCGGCCCTCGACGTCGCGGAACCGTCCGACGGTGCCGTAGCCGTCGCGCTCGCCCGCGCCCACTGCGCGGCGGGGGACCCCGCACGGGCCCGCCGACTGCTCGCGGCAGCCGGCCGGCACGGCACCGGGCCGGCCGGTCACGTCCGTTCCCGGCTGGTCCTCGCCCGCGCCGCCCTGCTCGCCGGCGACCGCGCCGCCGCCGACGGCTGGGTCGCCCAGGCACTGGAAACGGCCCGGCCGGAACTGCTCCGCCTGCCGTTCGTCGAGGAGGGGCCCTGGCTGCGGCGGCTCCTCGAACGGCGGACGGACCTCGCCCGCTCACACGGCTGGCTCTCCCCCGAGCGGGACGGCACCGACGGTGCCGGATCCGTACCTGCCCCTGCCGAGCCGCTGACCGGACGGGAGCGCGACGTCCTGCGGTGCGCGTCCCGGATGCTGTCGACCGCGGAGATCGCCGACGAACTCGGGCTGTCCGCCAACACCGTCAAGACGCACCTGCGCAGCATCTTCCGCAAGCTGTCCGTCTCCCGGCGCGGTGAGGCGGTCAGGCGTGCCGTACGGCTCGGCGTGCTCTGAGCGGCTCGGCACCCGGATGCGCCGCCCCCGCACCCGGACTTCCCGCGGTCCGGCCCGCAGCGCCCGCCGGCCGGCACGCGTCGCCTTCTGCGGGTGAGGCGGACGTCCGCGAACGGCACCAGGGTGGATCGCGAGACGTTCCGCCGCCGACGGAAGAAGCCCGTCATGCGCTATGAGTTCCGCGTCACCGGCCGGCTCTCCCCGGCCGTGGCCGAGTCCTTCCCGGAGCTGGAACCGGTCCCGGCCGGGGAGGAGACGGTGCTGACGGGGTCCGTCACCGACGAGGCCCACCTGTACGGGCTGCTGAACCGGTTCCAGGACCTGGGCCTCCAGCTTCTCGAGCTGCGCCGGCTTCACGGCTGAGCCGTTCCGGAACGCTGGCACCCCGGGCGGGCTGGACCGGACGGGTGACACCGGCCCGGCGGGCCGGTGGCGCCTGCCCGGGCACGGGTGTCGTCCGCATCCTGCTGCCGCGCGGTGGTATCACAGCCAGATCGCCGACCGACGGCTTCCCCGGCAGGCCGGCCGGTAAGGCGCAGGCCGGACGTCCATGCGGAGGCCCGTTCATGACCCAGCCGACAGCTGCCCCTTCGGGCGGCGGGAACGGCCCGCAGGAGGCGGACCGCCTGCGGGAGATGCTGCGCAACCGGGCCTATCTGCGCGGCCTGGCCTTCTCCGCGCTGATCGGCATTCCCGTCTCCCTGATCGCCTTCTGGTTCCTGGTCCTTCTCCAGGAACTGGAGAAGGGCGTCTGGCAGGGGCTGCCGCAGGAACTGGGCCTGTCCTCGCCGCCCTGGTGGTGGTCATTGCCGGCGGCCCTGCTCTCCGGTGTGATCGTCGGCGCCGTCGTGAGCCGGCTGCCGGGCAAGGGCGGCCACGTTCCGGCCGGGGGGCTGCATGCCGGAGGTGCCTCCGCGGCGGCACTGCCCGGGGTGGTGCTCGCCGCGCTGGGCAGCCTCCCGCTGGGAGCGGTGCTCGGTCCGGAGGCCCCGCTCATCGCGCTCGGCGGTGGACTCGCCGTCCTCCTGGCGATGCTGGTCCGCGTCCGTGTGACCGAGCAGAGTTCGGCTCTGCTGGGAGCCGCGGGTTCGGCCGCGGCGATCTCAGCGCTCTTCGGCAATCCGGTCATCGGCGCGATTCTTCTGATCGAGGTGGCGGGTGTGGGCGGACCGCAACTGTTCGCCGTGCTGCTTCCGGCCCTGCTGTCCAGCGGCATCGGGGCGCTGGTGTTCACCGGATTCGGCCGGTGGACCGGTCTGAAGGCCGGAAGCCTCAGCCTGGACCTGCCGCATACACCCCCGCTCGAAGCAGGGGACGTGCTCTGGTCCGTGCTGATGGCGGCCGCGATCGGCGCGGTCCTGCACTGGGCGCCGGTCGTCGGCCGCCGGACGGCGGCCTTCGTCGCCGGCCGGCCCTTCTCCCGTACGGTTCTCTGCGCCGTCACGGCAGGCTGCTTCCCGGCGCTCTACGCCCTGAGCACCGGCCGTTCCCCCGCGGAGGCCGCACTGTCGGGGCAGGGCGCCCTCACGGAACTGGCCGGGAATCCGCAGGCCTGGAGCGCAGGTGCCCTGGTGGCCGTGCTGGCGTTCAAGACCGCCGGCTACGCGGTGTGCCTGGGCGCGCTGCGGGGCGGGCCGGTCTTTCCGTCGCTCTTCCTCGGGGCGGCCGCCGGTGTCCTGTGCGCCCCGCTGCCGGGCCTGGGCACGGTCACCGGCATGGCCGTGGGCATGGCGGCGGCGTCGGCCACGATGCTGAAGCTGCCGCTGAGCAGCGTCGTGCTGGTCACGCTGATCGTCGAGGACCGGGAGGCGCTTCCCGTCATCGTGCTCGCCGTCGTCGTCGCCTTCGTGACGACCGAGCTGATGCCCCGGACGCTGCGGGGTACCCGGGGCGCCGGAGGCACCCGGTTCACCCGTGCCGGGTGAGGCGCCGCGGCGAGGGGCTGCCGGACTCTGGTGTCCGGTAAGGACTTCGCAGACGCAGGAGGCCGATGATGGCGACGGACCAGTTCTTGGCTTACGACTACCCGGTGCTCGGCGCGTTCTGGACGGTCATGTGGATCTTCCTCTGGGTGTTGTGGGTGGTGCTGCTGTTCCGGGTGATCGCCGACGTGTTCCGCGACCACGACCTGAGCGGATGGGCGAAGGCCGCATGGCTGCTGTTCGTCCTCGTGGTGCCCTTCCTGGGCGTCCTGGTGTACGTCATCGCCCGGGGCCGGGACATGGGCAAGCGCGAGCTCCGGCACGCGCGGCAGCAGCAGGAGGCGTTCGACGCCCACATCCGCGAGACGGTCGGCTCGGGTACGCCGGGGGGAGGGGTGGACGATCTGGCCAGGCTCTCGGAACTCAAGTCCCGCGGGGAACTGACGGATCAGGAATTCCAGCAGGCCAAGGAGAAGCTCCTGCACTGAACTGCGCGGTCGCCGGCCCCGGCGTCCCCCGCGGAACGGAGGCGATTCCATGTCGACAGCATCCCGTCGTCGCGCGGCTCACCCCGGTCCCATGGCCACCGGACTGGTGACGTTCGCCGGGGTGATGCTCATCCTCGCCGGGGCGCTCGACGTCATCAGCGGGCTGATGGCCGTCGCGAAGGACGACATCTTCGTGACCACTCCGAACTACACCTTCGCGTTCGACCTCCAGAGCTGGGGATGGATCCATCTGGTTCTCGGCGCGCTGGCGGTTCTGATCGGGGTGAGCCTGTTCAAGGAGCGCTTCTGGGCACGGATCGCGGGCGTGGTCGTGGCCGGCCTGCTGTTGCTCTCGGGCTTCCTGACCATCCCGTCCTACCCCCTGTGGTCGATCGTGCTGATCGCCCTGTACGGCTTCGTCATCTGGGCGCTGTGCAGCGTCGGCGGCCGGGGCTGAGCGCACATCCACCGGCTCACGGGCCCGCGGCGACGTCCGCCGCGGGCCCGTGAGCCGGTGGATGCCGGGTGCCCGAATGGCGGGAGACGGACAGTTCTTGTGATATCCGTCTCCCGCCATTGCTGCATATCGCATCTGACCTGCGACAACGACATGATGTGGCAAGGGTTTCAGTACTTGATTACGGGGCACATGCTCGGTGTACTGACGAGTAATATTTGGACGGTGCGTGGCCGCCCCGACCGGGTTCCGCCCTATCGGACGCCTATGCTGCGTGAGGCAGCCCACTAGAGACGATGCAGTAGGAGAGTCGGCGTGAGCTTGAGGATCGTTGTCTGTGTGAAGTACGTGCCCGACGCCACCGGCGACCGGCACTTCGCCGAGGACCTGACCACCGACCGCGACGCGGTGGACGGCCTGCTGTCGGAGCTCGACGAGTACGCGGTCGAGCAGGCGCTGCAGATCGCCGACGAGGCCGACGACGCGGAGATCACGGTCCTGACCGTCGGACCGGAGGACGCGAAGGACGCCCTGCGCAAGGCGCTGTCCATGGGCGCCGACAAGGCCGTCCACGTCGAGGACGACGATCTCCACGGCACCGACGCTCTCGGGACGTCCGTGGTGCTCACCAAGGCGATCGAGCACATCGGTTACGACCTGGTCGTCTGCGGCATGGCCTCCACCGACGGCACGATGGGCGTCCTGCCGGCGATCCTCGCCGAGCGTCTCGGCGTTCCGCAGGTCACCCTGCTCTCCGAGGTCTCCGTGGAGGACGGCAAGGTCACCGGCCGCCGCGACGGCGACACCGCCACCGAGCAGCTGGAGGCGGCACTGCCGGCCGTCGTTTCCGTGACCGACCAGTCGGGCGAGGCGCGCTACCCGTCCTTCAAGGGCATCATGGCCGCGAAGAAGAAGCCGGTCGAGTCCCTGGACCTCTCCGACCTCGGCATCGAGGCGGGCGAGGTCGGCCTCGAGGGCGCCTGGACCAAGGTCGACGACGCCTCGCCGCGTCCGCCCCGTACCGCCGGCACGATCGTCAAGGACGAGGGCGAGGGCGGCAAGCAGCTGGCCGAGTTCCTTGCGGGCCAGAAGTTCGTCTGAGCCCACGCACCGACCGCCCCCAGATTCTTCGCACTCGCAGGAGAGCATTCCCATGGCTGAAGTTCTCGTCTACGTCGACCACGTGGACGGCGCCGTCCGCAAGCCGACCCTCGAACTGCTGACCCTCGCCCGCCGCGTCGGCGAGCCCGTCGCGGTGCACCTCGGCCCGGGTGCCGACAGCGCCGCCGCGGTTCTCGCCGAGCACGGCGCGGTCAAGGTCCTGACGGCTGACGCATCCGAGTTCGCCGACTACCTCGTCGTCCCGAAGGTGGACGCTCTCGAGGCCGCGTACCAGGCCGTGAGCCCGGCCGCGGTGCTCGTGCCGTCCTCCGCCGAGGGCAAGGAGATCGCCGCCCGTCTCGCGGTGCGCATCGGCTCCGGCATCATCACCGACGCGGTGGACCTGGAGTCCGGCGACGAGGGCCCGGTGGCCACGCAGTCGGTCTTCGCCGCCGCGTTCACCACCAAGTCCCGCGTCAGCAAGGGCACCCCGGTCATCACCGTGAAGCCCAACTCGGCCGCGCCCGAGGCCGCTCCGGCCGCCGGCACCGTCGAGCAGCTGTCCGTCTCCTTCGGCGAGAAGTCGACCGGCACCAAGGTCGTCTCCCGCACGCCGCGCGAGTCGACCGGCCGCCCCGAGCTGACCGAGGCCGCGATCGTGGTCTCCGGCGGCCGCGGCGTCAACGGCGCCGAGAACTTCCACGTGATCGAGGAACTGGCCGACTCGCTCGGCGCCGCCGTCGGCGCCTCCCGCGCCGCGGTCGACGCCGGCTGGTACCCGCACTCCAACCAGGTCGGCCAGACCGGCAAGTCGGTCTCGCCGCAGCTGTACATCGCCTCCGGCATCTCCGGTGCGATCCAGCACCGGGCCGGCATGCAGACGTCGAAGACGATCGTCGCGATCAACAAGGACGCCGAGGCCCCGATCTTCGACCTCGTGGACTACGGCGTGGTCGGCGACCTCTTCGAGGTCGTCCCGCAGCTCACCGAGGAGGTCAAGTCGCGCAAGGGCTGAGCCGCTTCGCAGCGTGCCCTGGACGTTCCATGCGTCCGGGGCACGTCGCGTTTCCGGCCGGCTTGCGGTGTTGACCAGCGTAAACGGGCGCCTATAGCTTCCCGGTGCATGGGTCGGTGATCTGCCGGACGGGCAGGCGCAGAGGGAGGACATCGGATGGACGAGGGCGGCACGGTCGCGACGAGCCTGGGCGACGCACTGCGCGCGGACATCGGGGCTTCCCTGGCCGGTGTGGACGCGGACCTCGCCCGCCGTTACCCGGGCGAACCCGGCACCCGTCAGCCTGTGCACACGGTGTACGTCCCCGCCGACGCCTTCGCCGGCGACACCGCCCGCATCTGGGGCGACCGGGCGCTGGCCGCCCTGGACGAGCACGCTCCCGGCGCCGCCTCCCTCGGGCAGGTCCTCGGTCTCGACGGCGAACTGGCCGAGCAGGTGCACCAGCGGGTCCGGGCCAAGCTGGAGCACGAACCGGTCGAGGACCTGCGGATCGACTTCGAGGACGGCTACGGCCTGCGCCCCGACGACGAGGAGGACGCGGCCGCGGGTCGAGCCGCCCGCCTCGTCGCCGACGCCGTCGCCGAGGGCGCCGCACCGCCCTGGGTCGGGATCCGCATGAAGTGCATGGAAGCCGCCGTGCGCGACCGCGGCATCCGCACGCTGGACGTCTTCCTCACCGCACTCATGGACTCCGGGGGACTGCCGCGCGGACTCGTCCTCACACTGCCCAAGGTGACGTACCCCGAGCAGGTGTCCGCCATGGTGCGGCTCGCCGAGGAGTTCGAGAAGGCCCACGCCCTTGTGCCGGGCCGGATCGGTTTCGAGATCCAGATCGAGACCACCCAGGCGATCCTCGGCCCGGACGGCCGGGCCACCGTCGCCCGGATGATCGACGCCGCCGAGGGCCGCGCCACCGGCCTGCACTACGGCACGTTCGACTACAGCGCCTCCTGCGGCATCAGCGCCGCGCACCAGTCGCTCGACCATCCTGCGGCCGACCACGCCAAAGCAGTCATGCAGGTCGCCGCGGCCGGCACCGGGGTCCGGCTCTCCGACGGTTCGACGAACGTGCTGCCCGTCGGGCCCCGCGCCCGGGTGCACGACGCCTGGCGCCTGCACTACGGGCTGGTCAGGCGCTCCCTGGCGCGGGCCTACTACCAGGGATGGGACATGCATCCGGCTCATCTGCCGACCCGCTACGCAGCCGTCTACGCCTTCTACCGGGAAGGACTCGAACAGGCAGCGACGCGTCTGGCCGCGTACCTGGGGCGCGTGGGAGGCGCTGTCATGGACGAGCCCGCCACCGCGAAGGCACTGAGCGGCTATCTGCTGCGCGGCATCGACTGCGGCGCCGTCGACGTCTCCGAGGTCGCCCGGTTGGCCGGGCTGACCCGGGCGGACCTCGACGACCTCGCGGGCCGGAGCAGGGCGGCCTGACCCGCGGCCCGGAGGTCCTCGGGGCGCGGTACCGGTGGTCAGCTCGGAGGCGTCTCGCCCGATCCGCGGACGATCAGCCGGGTGGGGAGCTCCAGCCGTTCCGGGGCCCGCGCGGTCCCCTCCAGCCTTCCGAACAGCAACCGGGCCGCCGCGCGCCCCAGTTCGGCGGCGTCCTGCGCGACCACGGTGACCGCCGGGGACACCACGTCGGCCAGTTCGAAGTCGTCGAACCCGACCAGCGCGACCGGCAGGCCGCGGCCCGCGAGCACACGGACCGCGGTCACCGTGATCCGGTTGTTCGCGGTGAACAGCGCCGTGACCGGGTCGGGCCCCTCGAGCAGCGCCCGCACCGCGGGTCCGACCCGGTCGGGCCCGGTCGGGCCGAGTGCCACCCACGATGCGTCCACGGCGAGCCCGGCTTCGGCCATGGCGGCGTGGTAGCCGCGCAGCCGTTCCGCGGCGGTGTGGATGCCCGGGCGGTCCCCGACGAAGGCGATGCGGCGGTGACCGTGGGCGATCAGGTGGGCGACGCCCGCCCGCGCCCCGGCGAAGTTGGCCGTGAGCACGGCGTCGGCGTCGATCCGACCGGGCGGGCGGTCCACGAACACCGTGGCGAGGCCGGCCGCCATCTCCGGTTCCAGATAGCGGTGGTCGTCGCCGGCGGGCACGACGATCAGCCCGTCCACGCGGCGGGCGCACAGCGCGAGCACCAACTCCCGCTCCCGCTCGGGGAGTGCGGCACTGGAGCCGTGGATCAGCAGAGTCCCGTGGGCCCGGGCGGTCTCCTCCACGGCCCTGCTCATCGGACCGTAGAACGGGTCCGCCAGGTCCTCCAGGACGAGTCCGATGCTCGCGGTGCGGCCCTTGCGGAGGAGCCGCGCGCTGTCGTTGCGACGGAAGCCGAGGGCAGCGATCGCCTCCTGGACCCGTTGCACCGTGTCGGCTGTGACGCCGGGTTCGCCGTTCACCACCCGCGAGACCGTCTTCAGCCCGACCTGTGCGCGGGCGGCGACGTCCTTCATGGTCGGGCGGGTCCCGTAGCGGGACTCCGGACGAGAGGGGGCTTCGGCCACGGGCACATCCTGTTCACGCGGGGCGAGCGGGCGACGGAAGAACCGAGCATAGGCCCTGGACAACGTTGTCAATTCTGAGAGACTGAACCGTCCCGCAGTTCGTCCGGAGCCGTTCGACCGCGTTTCGGCGGATGGCTCCCTCCAGGAGACCCGAGCATGAACACCCACCTCCTCGCCGCCCTCGACATCGGTGGTACCAAGATCGCCGGAGCACTGGTCGACGGCATCGGACGGCTACTGGTGCGCGCTCAGCGGCCGACGCCGGCGGACCGCCACGGCTCCGTCGTCATGGACGCGGTGCGGGCGGTGCTCGGTGAACTCGCGGAGGACCCCCGGTGGGCTCGGGTCTCGGCGGTGGGCATCGGCAGCGCGGGCCCCGTCGACGCCTCCACCGGCACCGTGAGTCCGGTCAACATCCCCGGCTGGCGCGACTATCCGCTCGTGCGGCACGTGCGGGAGGCGGTGGAGGGGCGGCCCGTGGTACTCGTCGGCGACGGTGTCGCCATGACCGCCGCCGAACACTGGCAGGGCGCGGCGCGAGGGCGCGACAACGCGCTGTGCATGGTCGTTTCCACCGGCGTCGGCGGCGGACTCGTCCTGGACGGCCGCCCGTACGCCGGTCCCACGGGCAACGCCGGCCACATCGGCCACATCAGTGTGGACCTGGACGGCGATCCGTGCCCCTGCGGCGGTCGCGGCTGCGTCGAGCGGATCGCCAGTGGTCCCAACATCGCCCGGCGCGCCCTCGAACAGGGCTGGCGCCCCCGGGACGGCGAGGAGCCGACGGCGCAGGCCGTGGCGCGTGCGGCCCGGGACGGCGACCGCGTCGCGGCAGCCTCCTTCTCCCGCGCGGCCCGGGCGCTCGCCGCCGGGATGGCGGCCACCGCGATGCTGGTCGAGATCGAGATCGCTGTGGTGGGCGGGGGCGTGGCAGGCGCCGGGGACGTGCTGTTCACCCCGTTGCGCCGGGCGCTCGCCGACTACGCCACCCTGTCGTTCGTCCGCGACCTGGCCGTCGTTCCGGCGATGACCGGCACTGATGCCGGGCTGCTCGGAGCCGCTGCCGCCGCCGCACTCGGACACAGCGGGGGCCCGGCGGTCACGGCCGGCGTCTGACCCGGCCGCAGTCCTCGGCGCGCAGCCGCGATCGTCGCGTGTTTTCGTGGCGGGGTGATGCGGGCAGTCCTCTGGGGGCGACGGAAATGGGGGGGACCGTGATCGTCTGGCTGAACGGCACGTTCGGTGCGGGCAAGACCAGTACGGCGCGCGAACTCCTGAAACTCATCCCGGACAGCAGTTGCTTCGACCCGGTCCGGGTCGCCCGGATGCTGGGGGAGGTGCTTCCGCGCGAGCGGCTGGACGAGGTCGGGGACTGCCGGGACCTGTCCTCCTGGCGTCGCCTGGTCGTCGAGACCGGCGTTGCGCTCCTCGCCGAGGCACCCGGCACGCTGGTGGTGCCGATGGAACTGTTCCGCCAGGAGCATCGTGACGAGATCTTCGGCGGGTTCGCGTCCCGGCGCATCGAGGTCCGTCATTTTCTGCTGCACGCGGGGGAAACGATCCTGCCCGACGGGACCGACGGGACCGACGGAGCGGCGGCGGGCGCCTGCGGCCGCAGGGTCACCGGGGAGAAGGACATCCGCGAGGAGTGGGCCGGACCGCCGGCCTGGCTCGCGGCGGACGCCCACCCGGTGGACACCACCTCCCGGACACCGCGCGAGACGGCCGAGCGCATCGTGCGGGCGGTGCACGACGGCGCGGGGTCCTGCGGGATCGTCCAGACCGCGGAGCCCAGGGCCGAGACCGTGGCCGCCGGTGTGCTGCTGTTCGACGACCGGGACCGCGTGCTGCTCGTGGACCCCACCTACAAGCCCGGCTGGGAGTTCCCCGGCGGTGTCGTCGAACCCGGGGAAGCGCCGTCCCGTGCCGGGATGCGCGAGGTCGCGGAGGAGACGGGCCTCGAGCTGACGGAGCCGCCCCGGCTCCTCGTCGTCGACTGGGAGCCGCCCGCGTCCAGGTCCTTCGGCGGCATGCGGCTGCTCTTCGACGGAGGCCGTCTGCCCACCGACGAGACCGCCGCTCGACTCACCCTGCCCAAGGACGAGTTGCGGGACTGGCGTTTCGTCACCGAGTCCGAGGCGGCACTCCTGTTGTCGCCGACCCGGCAAAGGCGTCTGCACTGGGCACTGCGTGCCCGAGAACGGGCGACCGTCCTCAACCTCGAGGCCGGCGTGCCCGTCGGCGGGTGAACGACGCGGACGGTCCATCGCGACGGCCTGGCGGGAAATTCACGGGACCGCAGCGGCCTCTCCGCGATCGGACGGCCCGCCGGAGAAGCAGGGAGACGGCGCACCGGAGGCGGCAGGGCGGGCATGCCCGCCCTGCCGCCTCCGTGCACGCCGTGTCAACCGGTCCGCGATACCGCGTAGTCGCCCAGGAACAGTGCCTCGGCCAGCGAGAGCCGCTCCAGTTCCTCGGGCGAGACGCTCTCGTTCACCGCGTGGATCTGCGCCTCGGGCTCGCTCAGCCCGATCAGCAGGATTTCCGCCTCCGGGTAGAGCCCGGCGAGGGTGTTGCACAGCGGTATCGATCCGCCCATGCCGGCGGTCTGCATCTCCTCGCCCGGATACGCGGCCCGCATGGCCCGGGCCATCGCCTCGTACGCGGGACTCGCGGTGTCGGCCCGGAACGCCTGCCCCTGGCCGACCTGCTCCACCGTCACCCGTGCGCCCCACGGCGCCCTCGACTCGAGGTGGGCGACGAGCAGTTCCGTCGCCTTGGCCGCGTCCGTTCCGGGCGGCACCCGCAGGCTCACCGATGCCCGGGCGGTGGCATGTACGGACGGGGTGGCGCCGACCACCGGTGGGCAGTCGATGCCGAGGACCGTGACAGCAGGACGTGCCCACACCCGGTCGGCGACGCTGCCGGAGCCGATCAGCTCCACGCCGTCCAGGATCCGGGCGTCCTTGCGGAAGTCCTGCTCCGGGTACTCCAGCCCGTCCCAGACCTCGTCCGTCACCAGCCCGTCGACAACGGTCGACCCGTCCTCGGAGCGCAGCGAGTCGAGCAGCCGGATCAGCGCGGCCAGCGCGTCCGGGGCCGCTCCGCCGAACTGGCCCGAGTGCAGGTTGCCTTCCAGGGTGTCGACCCGCACCCGGACGAGCGTCATGCCGCGCAGGGTCGCGGTGACCGTCGGCATCCCCACCCGGAAGTTCCCCGTGTCGCCGATGACGATTGCATCGGCGGCGAGCAGTTCGGGGTGCGCCTCGGCATAGCGCTCGAGCCCGCCCGTGCCCTGCTCCTCGGAGCCCTCGACGATCATCTTGACGCCGACCGGTACGCCGCCGTGCTCCTCGAGCGCGCGCAGCGCGGTCAGGTGCATGATGAGGCCGCCCTTGCAGTCCGCGGCCCCGCGGCCGTACCAGCGGCCGTCGCGCTCGGTCAGCTCGAACGGCGGGGAGGCCCAGGCGGTCTCGTCGAGCGGAGGCTGCACGTCGTAATGGGCGTAGAGCAGGACCGTCGGCGCCCCGGCCGGCCCCGGGAGGTGGCCGTACACGGACTGGGTGCCGTCCGGGGTGTCGAGCAGGGTGACGTCCTCGAACCCCTCCGCCCGCAGCGCGTCGGCGACCCAGCCGGCGGCGGCCTCGCACTCGCTCCGGGGGAACTGCGCCGGATCCGCGACCGACCGGAAGGCGACGAGTTCCGCCAGTTCCGTCCGGGCTCGGGGCAGCAGTGCGGCGACAGTGGCGGCGAGCGGCTCCCGTGCGGGTGGCGGGGTGAGCTCGGTCTCCATGGACACGCTCCTGGTGGGTGCGGTGTGGTGTCCGCGCACCGCGGACGGCCGCGAATGCACGGGTGGAATGTGCTGCCGATCCTGCCACAGCAGGGGTATGCACACGTCGGCCATGATCCGCCGGTCCCCCGCCGCGGTCCGCGCCGTAGGATGCGGGCCGAGTGCGGAGC
Organism: Streptomyces meridianus; assembly: GCF_023703325.1. GTDB lineage: Bacteria > Actinomycetota > Actinomycetes > Streptomycetales > Streptomycetaceae > Streptomyces > Streptomyces meridianus. The sequence continues at coordinate 52,585 of NZ_JAMQGM010000046.1, read as the reverse complement.
CGTCCCCGGGTCATGCCGCGGGGACCAGGTCGAGCGGGAGCGGATCCACAGTGAGCAGCGAAGAGGCAGGCCGGACCGGCGAGTCGGGACCCGACGGCACCGTGTGGGACGTCGTCGTGATCGGAGCGGGACCCGCGGGCGCCGCCGCGGCGTACGCCGCCGCGGTGACCGGCCGCAGAGTGCTGCTGCTGGAGAAGGCCGAGCTGCCCCGGTACAAGACGTGCGGCGGCGGCATCATCGGCCCCTCCCGTGACGCCCTGCCCCCCGGCTTCGAACTCCCGCTGCGGGACCGGGTGACGGCCGTGACGTTCTCGCTCAACGGCCGGCTCGCGCGGACCCGGCGCTCCAGGAACATGCTCTTCGGCCTGATCAACCGGCCCGAGTTCGACCAGGAACTGGTCGAGTCGGCCGTGGATGCCGGCGCCCGGGTGCGCACCGGTGCCACCGTCTCGCGGGTCGAGCAGCACGGGCCGTCCGTCCCCGACCGGCGCACGGTGGCCGTGGTGCTGAACGACGGCGAGGTCGTGCTCGGCCGGGCCGTCGTCGGCGCGGACGGCAGTGCCAGCCGCATAGGAGCGCACGTCGGCGTGAAGCTGGACCAGGTCGATCTCGGTCTGGAGGCCGAGATCCCCGTTCCGCAGACCGTGGCCGAGGACTGGGCGGGCCGGGTGCTGATCGACTGGGGCCCGCTGCCCGGCAGTTACGGCTGGGTGTTCCCGAAGGGCGACACCCTGACGGTCGGGGTGATCTCGGCGCGGGGCGAGGGCGCGGGCACCAAGCGCTATCTCCACGACTTCATCGCCCGGCTCGGACTGGCCGGCTTCGAGCCCAGCATCTCCTCGGGACACCTGACCCGCTGCCGGACCGACGACTCCCCCCTCTCCCGCGGGCGCGTGCTGGTGTGCGGCGACGCGGCCGGCCTGCTGGAGCCGTTCACCCGCGAGGGGATCTCCTACGCCCTGCGCTCGGGCCGTCTCGCGGGCGAGTGGGCGGTGCGGATCGCCGAGGCCCCGGACGGGGTCGATGCCCGCCGTCAGGCGCTCAACTACGCGTTCGCCGTCAAGGCCGGACTGGGTGTCGAGATGGGTGTCGGACGGCGGATGCTGCGGCTCTTCGAACGGCGTCCGGGGCTGATCCACGCCGCGATCACCGGCTTCCGTCCCGCCTGGCACGTGTTCGCCGAGATCACTCGCGGCCAGACCACCCTGGCCGAGATCGTCCGGACCAGCATGCTGGCGCGGCGGGCGCTGACTGCTCTCGACCGGTCGTGAGCCGGGACGGGGTCACCGCCGGGCGGTGATCCGGAACACCGGGTGCAGCGGCGCGATCCGCAGGAGTTCGTCGTCCGTCGCATCCGGACCGGTGCCCTGGAACCAGCTGCTGACCTCCCAGCCCCACTTGCGCAGGTAGGCGCGCAGGATCTCGGGCTTGGAGGCGTCCTCCAGCTCCCACGCGTCGAACCGCCGGAGGGTGCGGCCCAGCCGGAGAATGCCGCCGCCGGACACCCGTAGGTTGCGCACCCACTGGCCCTCGCCGCGCACCGAGACCAGGTACTCGCGACCGCCGAGGCGCAGCGGGTTGACCGGCACCTTGCGCCACCGGCCGCTGCTGCGCCCCCGCACGGCCAGTTCCCGGGATCCCGCCACGCTGATGCCGCGGCGGGCCAGCCACGCCACGGGCCGGTGCATCATCCGGCGCTCGATGCGCCCCGGCTCGATGTAGTGGTCGGCAGTCATGCGGACCCCCTTTCGTTTCGAGAGTACGGCTGTCCTGCCCGGGGCGTGCGCCTCCGGCGGCTACTGCACACGGAGTACCCGCGACCACGCCGCACGGCTGACGCCCCGCGGGGCGGTCACGGTCTAGCGTGGCCGCATGAGCGCGGGAGAGGGGCCGGACGGGCGGCCAGCGGACGGCTTGCGTGCACCGCACGGGGCCGGGTCACCCGGCAGCCGGCCGTGGCACGGGCTCGATCGGGGAGCGGGCCTGCTGCCGCGCGGATTCCGCGGCGGCCGCACGTCCCTGCCCTGGCTGTCGTCGCTGGTGGTGGCCGTGGTGCAGCTGGCCGGGTCGCAGTTCGCCGCCGTGAACCAGCCGGACCGGATGCCGCTCGACGTCTGGGCGCGGCTGCTGCTGCTCGCCGGCCCGGCCCTGCTGCCGGTCCGGTACCGCCGTCCGCGACTCACCGTGTTCGGCACCTCCGCCGTCGCCCTGGGCTATCTCGCCGCAGGCTATCCGTACGGACCGGTGGTGCTCAGTGTGGTCGTTGCCGTGTTCGCCGCCGTCGCGTCCGGGCACCGGCTCGCGGCATGGTCCGCGGTGGGCCTGCTGTGGGCCGGCCATCTGCTGGCCGTCCAGGTCTTCCACCGGTGGCCGGCATCTGAAAGCGACGGCCACTCGCCCTGGACGCAGCAACTGGTCGTCGCCGCCTGGGTGGTGGCGGTGCTCGCGGCCTCCGAGCTCGTCCGGGTGCGCCACGAGCGGTTCGCCCGGGAGCGGGCGGAGCGCGAGCGGGCCGAGCGTCGGCGGGCCGCCGAGGAGCGGTTGCGCATCGCCCGCGAGCTGCACGACGTGCTGGCGCACAGCATCTCGTTGATCCATGTGCAGGCGGGGGTCGGACTCGCCCTTCTCGACTCGCGGCCCGAGCAGGCCCGGAGCGCTCTGACGACGATCAAGGAGGTGTCCCGGGAAGCGCTGGGCGAGGTCCGGCAGGTCCTCGACACCCTGCGCGCCACCGGCGACGCCCCGCGGTCCCCGGCACCCGGACTGGACCGGCTGCCGGAGCTCGCCGAACAGGCGGGCCGAGCCGGGCTCTCGGTGGAGGTCCGGGAGCACGGAACCCGTCACGGCCTCCCCTCCGGCGTCGACCTTGCCGCCTTCCGCATCATTCAGGAGGCGCTGACGAACATCGTCCGGCACTCCGGGGCGAGGACCGCCCGGGTCGGGCTCGACCACGGCCCGGAGGCACTGGAGATCCGGGTGGACGACGACGGCCCGGCCACTGCACCGGAGCACCTCACAGGCGGGAACGGCCTGGCCGGAATGCGAGAACGGGCGGCGGCCCTCGGCGGCGGAGTCGAGGCGGGCCCCCGGCCGGGCGGGGGCTTCCGGGTACTCGCCCGGCTTCCGCTGCGGCCGGACGCGACGGCCGCCCGTACTCCCCGTGATCGAGAGGAGGAGCAGCCGTGATCCGCGTGGTGCTCGCCGACGACCAACTGCTGGTCCGCGCCGGGTTCCGGGCCCTGCTCGACGCCCAGCCGGACATCGAGGTGATCGCCGAGGCCGGTGACGGGGAGCGGACGGTCCGGGCAGTGGCCGAGACACGCCCCGACGTCGTGCTCATGGACATCCGCATGCCCCGGCTGGACGGCCTTGCCGCCACCCAGCGGATCACCGGGGACCCCGCGCTCGGGGACGTCCGGGTCGTCATCCTGACCACCTTCGAACTCGACGAGTACGTCTTCGAGGCGATCCGCTCCGGCGCGTCCGGTTTCCTGGTCAAGGACACCGAGCCGGACGAACTGCTGCGCGCCGTCCGGGCGGTGGTCAACGGTGACGCCCTGCTCTCGCCCGGGGTCACCCGGCGGCTGATCGGGGAGTTCGCGGCCCGCTCCAAGGAGCCGGCCGCAGCGGTGACCCTTTCGGAACTCACCGAGCGGGAGCGGGAGGTCGTGGCTCTGGTGGGTCTCGGTCTGTCCAACGACGAGATCGCCCGCCGGCTCGTCGTCAGCCCGCTGACCGCCAAGACGCACGTGTCCCGCAGCATGGTGAAACTCGGGGCCCGGGACCGCGCCCAACTGGTGGTTCTCGCCTACGAGGCCGGGCTGGTCAGGCCGGGCTGGCTCGGCTGAGCGGTTGCGGCTGCGCGGGCCGGTCCGCCGGCGGGGCCGTGCGGAGCGCGGTCCTGACCGAGGCGCAGGTACGGCTGCTCGCGCACCCGGGCGACCACGGTTTTCGTCCTCTGCGAGGACCTCGTGCCCGAACCGGGGCAGCGTCTTGCGCCGTCCGGGGTCACCTGCCGGGGCCCTACGAGATCACGGGCGCCGCCCTGTTTTGTTCGGACGGAGCACAAAGCGAGAATGGAGCCGTGACCCAGACTCGGACGACACGGCTGGAGAGAGGCCGCAGCGCCCTCGGACCGGCACTGGAGCTCGTACACACCGGACGTGCCCCCACCCGCGCCGTGCTCACCGCCGAACTGGGTGTGACCCGTGCGACCGCGGGAGCCGTCGCCGCGGAGCTGGAGACCCTCGGCCTCATCCGGGTCGACTCCCGGCCCCGCTCTGCCACGGGCTCCCAGGGCAGGCCCTCGCACCGGCTCTCGATCGAGCCCCAGGGTCCGGTGGTGCTGGCCGCCCAGGTGCACGCCGACGGCTTCCGGGCCGCGCTCGTCGGACTCGGCGGGAACATCGTCGCCACCGCCCCCGGACGCATGACGGTGCCCGCGGACCCGGCACACGTGCTCGGCGAGGTCGTCCGCGCCGGCTCCGACCTGCTCCGGCAGACCGGCCGCCGGTGCCTGGGGGCCGGTCTGGCGGTCCCCTCCGCCGTGGCCGAACCCCAGGGCACCGCCCTCAACCCGCTCCACGTCGCCTGGCACGCGGGCGCGCCCGTCCGGGACATCTTCACCGAACGGGTACGGGAAGCCGCCGTGTTCGACCGGGACCGCCCGGCCCCGGCCGTCTTCGCGGGCAATGACGTCAACCTCGCCGCGCTCGCCGAGCACCGGCACGGAGCAGGGCGCGGCTCCCGGGATCTGCTCTGCGTCGCCACCGGCCACCGGGGCGTGGGCGGCGCCCTGGTCCTCGACGGGCGGCTGCACACCGGCAGCACGGGACTCGCCCTCGAGGTCGGCCATCTGACGGTCAACCCCGAAGGGCGGCCCTGCCATTGCGGGAGCCGGGGCTGTCTGGACGTCGAGGCCGACCCGTTGGCGTTCCTCACCGCCGCCGGCCGCGAAGCCGGCCCCGAGGGATCCCTCCTCCGGCAGTCCCGCGACCTGCTCCGCGACGAGTACGCAGACCCGGCCGTCCGTGCGGCCGCCCACCTGCTCATCGACCGGCTCGGCCTCGGCCTGGCCGGACTGGTCAACATCCTCAACCCGGACCGGGTGATCCTCGGCGGACTCCACCGTGAACTGCTCGGATCCGATCCCGGACGGCTGCGGGCCGTCGTGGCCGACCGGAGCCTGTGGGGACAGAGCGGCAGCGTGCCCCTGCTCCCGTGCACACTCGACCACAACAGCCTGATCGGAGCGGCCGAGCTGGCCTGGCAGCCGGTGCTCGACGACCCGCTGGAAGCACTCACGGCCTGACACGAGCCGGCGGTCACGGCCCGAGTGATCTCCCGAACCACGCCGCGTACTCCGCCGGAAGCACCCCGGGAGACGCCGGCCGTACGACGACCCGGACCTCCTGCGGCGCGAAGCTCGGTGGCGAGTGAGGAACGCAACCGAGGAGACGATCAGCATGAACACACTCGCGGACTGGCACGACGGCGGCCCCGGGCCGTGGTTCCTGTTCCTGCCCCTGCTGTGGTTTTTCGTCGTGGCGGGGATCGTCCTGCTGCTGCGGAGGTTCGGAGCCTGCGGCCGCCGGGACCGCGGCCACGGACCCCGCGGCGGCGGCCACACCGAACACTCGCCCCTGAGCGTGCTGGGGCGCCGCTTCGCCGCCGGAGAGATCGACGAGGACGAGTACTGGCGCCGACTGTCCGTGCTCGACGAGGACTTCGGCCGCAGGGCGAAGGGCGGCGAGGCCGGCTGACACGCCGACCGGGCCGGTTCAGCCCACCAGGGCCGACCGGGCCCGCGCATGCTCCGGCTGCGGGGTGCCGGAAACTTCCGCGGGAGGGGGCGACGACGCCGTCAGGACGGTCGGCCGCCGCAGCGCATAGTGGTCGGCGGCGGCGGCGGCCTGCGGATGCTCACCGGCGGCGGACAGGGTGAACCACACGACCTTGCCGCCGCCCTCCTGCGGCCGCACCCCCCAGCATTCGCTGAACGCGGCGATCAGCCGCAGCCCCCGTCCGCCGGTGTCGCCCGGTCCGGCCTCGCGCACCCCCGGCTCGCGCGGGTCATGATCACGCACGGAGACCGTCAGGCGGTCGAGGAGCAGAACGAGTTCGACCGTGCATCTCTTGTCGGGTTCGGCGTGCCGGTGCACGTTGCTCAGCAGCTCGGTCACGCCGAGCGCGGCGAAGTCGATCAACGGATCCAGGCGCCAGTGGCGCAGTTGGGCGGAGACGATGCGGCGGACCTGGCCGATCCGGGACGGCAGGGCGTGAAGCTCCACCGTGCAGTGTCTGCTGGGGTTGCTGATCACGCTGCGACTCCCTGACGTGTTCGGAAGACGAAGGACGCATGCAGCGGTGCTGACCGCGGTCGTGCCCGGCGGAGACCGAAGGTTCCCGGCGGTGGAGGCAGATGCGTGACCGCCCTGGAACCCTCGGTTAGTTCTGTCCGTCCAGAGTCGCCCCGGGAAGGGGTCCGCGCAACTTGCGTGCGGCGCGTACGGCTGCGGTGCCGCCACCGGCCGTGCGCAGCGCGTCGGTGAACCTCCGGGTGTTCGACGAGGCCGGCGGGGTGCCGCCGTTCACCTGCTCACCCAGGGTGAGCAGGTACCACGTGCCGTTGACGGCGGCGAGGGCTCGGTCACGGACTCCGAACGGGTACCGGACCGCCCGTACCGACTCGACGGGGGCGCTGTCGATCTCCGTGCCGTAGCTGGTCAGCAGTTCCAGTCGTCCGTTCCTGACCAGCACCTGCCCGGCGCGCGTCACCGACCGCAGGCGCCGCCCGATCCGTACCCCGGTCGCCGTGAACTCGGCATCGGCCATGCCCGCATCAACCCCTCCGCCCTGCACCGCGGCCGCGGCGCCGCCCATCGCTGTAGCTGCCGCCCCTGCCGGTCAGTCTGCCCATGCCGCAACCGGTTCACCGGTGGCGCTCCGCCGCCCCGGCCGGTCGTGGCGTTTCCGCGGGCGCGCTCGTGCACGCCCACGCCCCCGCGAGCGCCCACGCACCCCTGTCACCCTTTCCACCAGTCTTATGATCGACGGACCCGGCGGCCGCCGGGCGGGGGAGAACGGAAGGTGGGTTCCGTGAGCACCGCGGAGCAGGCACGGATCGGTGACGCGACGCCGACCGAGGACGTGGACCGCAGCGATCCCGAGTACCGGGCATGGCTCAAGGAGGCGGTCCGGAAAGTACAGGCCGATGCGAATCGCACGGCCGACACGCACCTTCTGCGCTTCCCGCTGCCCGAACACTGGGGGATCGACCTCTACTTGAAGGACGAGTCGACCCACCCCACGGGAAGCCTGAAACACCGGCTCGCCCGCTCGCTGTTCCTCTACGGCCTGTGCAACGGCTGGATCCGGCCCGGGAAACCGGTGATCGAGGCGTCGAGCGGATCGACCGCCGTCTCCGAGGCGTACTTCGCCAAACTGATCGGCGTGCCGTTCATCGCGGTGATGCCCCGCACGACGAGCCGGGAGAAGACCCGCCTCATCGAGTTCCACGGCGGACGGTGCCATCTGGTGGAGGATCCGCGGACGGTCTACGACGTGTCGGCATCGCTCGCCGCCGACTCCGGGGGCCACTACATGGACCAGTTCACCTACGCAGAGCGGGCCACGGACTGGCGCGGCAACAACAACATCGCCGAATCGATCTACCAGCAACTGCGGCTGGAGCGGTACCCGGAGCCCGCCTGGATCGTGGCCACAGCGGGCACCGGTGGCACCTCGGCGACCATCGCGCGCTACGTGCACTACATGCAGTACGACACCCGGGTGTGCGTCCCCGACCCGGAGAACTCCTGCTTCTTCGAAGGCTGGACGGAAGGCAACCCGCAAGCGAGCAGCGACTGCGGGTCCCGCATCGAGGGCATCGGTCGTCCCCGGATGGAGCCCAGCTTCGTTCCGGGCGCCGTCGACCGGATGATGAAGGTCCCCGACGCGGCGAGTATCGCCGCCCTGCGTGCTCTGGAGCGCGCCATCGGACGCAGGGCCGGGGGGTCCACCGGCACCGGGCTGTGGAGCGCGCTGAAGATCGTCGGCGAGATGCTCGCCGACGGCAGAACAGGCAGCGTCGTCACCCTGATCTGCGACCCCGGTGACCGCTACCTCGACAAGTACTACGCCGACGACTGGCTCGCCGGACAGGGCCTGGACATCGAACCGTACAGCGGAGTGCTCGACCACTTCCTGACGACGGGCGCCTGGCGCGACTGAACCACCGCCCCCGGCACCACTTCTGCACCGCGTGGCGAATGTGTGGACACCACGTCACGATCCGGCCTCGCACGACCGGACCCGCGCCGTCCGTCCCGCCCTGTGCCCGACCATGGCCGGGGAACGGAGCGATCGGGGGGGCGCGATGGAACCGGGAGCGAGGAACGACACGCCGAAGGCCCGACTTCCGGACACGGAACGGCCGTTGACGGACGACCCGGGGCCCGCTCTGGAACTCCTGGTCCACGGGGTCGGCGGCACCACCCCGCAGGAGATGCTGAAGGACTGCCGGACAGTGCGCGTCACCGGTGACGACATCGCCGGCATCCACCGCCGCATCGACGACACCGACGCCGAGAACCGCGCCGGCGGCCGACGGGACGGGCCTGTGCGGGAGGCCTACTGCTGGTCCAACCTGACCTCGGGCAACGGTTCCCGGGCCCTGTGGCTGATCCTGCTGCCCTTCATGGTGGTCAACCTGGTGCACTGGATGCGCCCGCCCGTCCCGGACGAGCACCTCTCACGCGCGGCCGCCCGCCGGGCAGCCCGCGCCTACGGCCTCCTGGTGAGGCTCATCGCCCTGAGCCTCACCGTCCTGCTCGTGGCCGCGGCCTGCGAAGTCGCCCTCGACCTGACGGCCTGGCAGTGCGCGGGCAGCGCCGCCTGCACCCGGGACACCTCGTGGCTGGGGTTCCTCGCCCCGGAGCGCGGCGGATGGTGGTCCCCGCCCGGACGCCGCCTGGCACTCGCGGCCGTCCTGCCCGTGGTACTGACCGGCCTGCTCTGGTGGCCGGCCCACCGCACCTGGAGCGATTACGAGTCCCAGCCGCCGCTGCGCCCCGACGCCACCAGGGCGCCCCCGGACCACGACGAGGACGGCCTGGACGAGCCGGGGTCCGGTGAGCGTCCGGCGCTGTCCCTGCCCGGCTTCTGGTACGGACGCCGGCTCGTGGCCCGGCTGCGCGCCGCGCACACCGCCACCGGATTCCTGACGGTCGCCGTCCTGCTTGCCGCGGCAGCCGCCCGCCACGACCGCGGCGCCGGAGCCGGCACGGCGCTGGACGTCACCGGCCGGATGCTGGCCGCCGCCCTGGCCGTTTCCGGGGCGGCCGTCGTCTGGGTCGTCTGCCGTCGCGGCCGCAGCGAGCGGGCGCCCGACCACCGGCTCGACCGGGCCGTCGTGCGGCTCCTGCCCGGCGCGGCCTTCGCTCTCCTGATGCTCACGGCGGTCCACACGGCCTGGGAGCGGCCCGGCTGGGTCTCGTCCGGTCCGCTCCCCGGTAACGGTGTGTTCGGTCTGATCGGCGTTGCCCAGGGCACGTTGGTGCTGGCCCTGGCCCTCGTCGCCCGCCGGTTGCAACGACGGGCCCCCGGCGGGCGCGTGGCGCTGCGCGGGCTCGCCGGACCGGCCGTCGCGGTACTCGCCTGCGCCCTCGGCGGCCTGCTGTCCGGGGGAGTGGCGCAGCGTGAGGCCGACTGGCTCGACGGGCCCTCGACACCGGGGATGGGCGACGGCGGGCCGGCCCTCGCACCTCCGACCGTGCTGGCCTGGCAGGCCGCCATGATCCCGGTGCTGCTGCTCGTCCTGGCGGCCGGAGCGCTCTGGCTCGCCCACCGGTCCGCGCAGGCCCGGCGGCGGGAGATGCCCGCCGTGCTTGCGGAGTACCCGGGAGCACGGGCCGACGCCGCACGCACCCGCCGGATCGCCGGCGCCGTCGCACGGGCCGGCCTGACCGACAGCGCACCCCGGTTCGTCGGCGCGGTCGCGGTGGCAGCCGTGCTGCTCGGTGCCGCCGCCGTGGCGGGCGCGTGGGCGACCGGAGAAGTGCCGGGACTCGCCTCGCAGGACCTGCCACGACCGGTCAACGCCGCCGCGCAGACCGCCCAGGCGCTGGGCTCCTGGCTGATGGGCCTGTGCTTCCTCGTCCTGGTCGCGTGGGGGCGCCGCGCCTACCGTGACCCCTCGGCCCGCCGGACGATCGGCATCCTCTGGGACGTCGGCACCTTCTGGCCGCGCGCCGCGCACCCGTTCGCCCCGCCCTGCTATGCCGAACGCGCGGTGCCCGACCTCAGTTGGCGCATGGCCACCTGGACCGGGAACACCGGCGGACGCCTCGTCATCTCCGGCCATTCCCAGGGCAGTGTGCTCGCCGCCGCGGCGGTCTGGCAGCTGGACGGGAGGGCCCGGGCCAGGATCGCCCTGCTGACCTACGGCTCGCCTCTCGAGCGGCTGTACGGGCGCTGGTTCCCCGCCTTCTTCGGCCCGGCGTCACTGCTCGCCCTGCACCGTGAGGTGCATTCCTGGAGGAACCTCTGGCGCCGTACCGATCCCATCGGCGGGCCGGTCCGGGTGCCCGAGGCGGACGACGCGGCGGGGACCGGCGTCGACCGCCCGCCGCTCAGGGACCCTCTCGCCTTTGAGCGGACCGTTCGCCACCCGCTCCCCGAACCGGTCCGCGGACACTCCGGTTACCAGGAGGATCCGGCCTTCGCCGAGGAACGGGCGCTCCTCCTCGGCCGGTTCCCCGGACTGCCGCCGCAGCGCGATGCCGCTGATGACGGTCCGCCGACCGGGCCGGTCACCGACGCCGGCGGTCAGGCAGGTTCGGGCAGGTCCTCGGGGTAGAGCAGGGTGAGGTCCTCGGTGGTCGGCTCGTCGAGCTTCGCCACCCGGCCGGCATGGCGCTCGACCATCGCCTCGAACGTCTGCCGGGCTGTACGGCCGTTGCCGAACCCCGGCCCCTTCGGGAGGGCGGTGAAGTACTTGAGCAGCGCCTCCTGCGCGGCGTCGCCGACCCGGTACTCGTGCTCCTGCGCCTGCTGTTCCACGATGTGCAGCAGTTCCTCGGGCGCGTAGTCGCCGAAAGTGATGGTGCGTGAGAAACGTGAGGCGACACCGGGGTTCACCGAGAGGAAGCGCTCCATCTCCGTGGTGTACCCGGCGACGATGACGACCACCTCGTCCCGGTGGTCCTCCATCAGCTTCACCAGGGTGTCGATGGCCTCCCGGCCGAAGTCGCGGCCGGAGTCCTCGGGCGAGAGCGCGTACGCCTCGTCGATGAACAGGACGCCGCCCCGGGCCCGGTCGAAGGCCTCCTGAGTTCGGATGGCGGTCGAGCCGATGTGCTCGCCGACCAGGTCGACCCGGGACACCTCGACCAGATGGCCGCGGTCCAGCACCCCGAGCGAGGCCAGTATCTCGCCGTAGAGGCGGGCCACGGTCGTCTTGCCGGTGCCGGGGGAGCCGGTGAAGACCAGGTGGCGTCGGGCGGAGGCGGCCTTCAGCCCAGCCTCCGCCCGACGGCGCCCGACCTCGATCATGTCGGTGAGCGCGCGGACTTCGCGCTTGACGCTCTCCAGGCCCACCAGGGAGTCGAGTTCGGCGAGCACGGTGGTCGAGGGCCGCGTCGGCTCGGTCCGTTCGCCGGCCGTGCCCGCGGCTGCCGGGCCTGACTGCTGCGGCACCGCGCCGAGCAGTCCGCCGGTCGCGGACGCCGTCTGCAGAGCCGGAACCGGCACCGCCGCGGAGGTGTCCGCCGGAGTGGTGCGCGTCGCGCTCTCGTCGCTCGTGCAGTCCTCGCTCACGGGACCCTCCTCGGCGAACTCGTAACCGCCGCGCGCGCAGCGCTCGGTGCGGCAACGCCTCAGCGTCGAGCGGCAGCCGTCGATGACGTGGAACCCGTAGCCTCCGCTGTTGCCGACGCGGCAGCCGTCGAAGGTCCCGCGCCCCCCGGCCGAGACGTAGAAGCCCGCCTCGGCCGGCGAACCGACCGTGCAGCGTTCGACGAGGGGGTCGGCGCCCTTGGTGACGATGACGCCGGTGGCGACCTTCTCGACCGTGCAGTCGGCAAGGGTGCCGCCGCTGCCGTGGTCGCGGAACCAGGCTCCGGTGGCGGCCTCACGGATGCGGCAGTCGTCGAGCTGGACGGTCGCCCCGTCGCTGACCGAGACGGCGGTGTTGCGCACCTGGGAGAGATCGCTGTCCACCACGTCGGCGCGCGAACCACGGTCGAGGACGAACAGCGCGTCCGGCACGTCGCGCACCCGGCAGGCTTCGAGGACGGCCGTCGCGCCGTCGCTCACCCAGACCGCCGGGTAGTCGCCGGTGCTGTCGTGGATCTCGCACTGATGGGCGTCGACGCGCGTGCCCGGGTCCCACACGGACAGACCGTTGCGTCCGAAGCGGCGCACCTTGGTGCGGGTCAGGGTGAGCACGGACCGGGAACGCAGGTCGACCGCGTTCTCGGGAAGGTCGTGCAGGTCGCAGTCGGACAGGGTCAGCACGGCGTCGGTGTCGAGGGTGACACCGTCCGAGGACGTGCGGTGCACACTGCAGTCGGTGAGATGGCCGGTGGCCCGCGAGGCGACCTGGAGGCCGGCGCCCTTGACCTCGTAGATCTCGCAATCGAAGGCCTCCAGCGAAGTGCCTTCCCCGGTCAGCGAGATGCCGGCGCCGGATGCGTGGTGGACGCGGCAGCGGTCGAGCCGCGGCTGCGCGCCGCCGCGGACCGCGATGCCTGCCTGCCCGGCCGCCAGCACTTCGCACTCCTCGAACACGCCGCCCGCACCCTCGAGGGCGCTGATGCCGAGCCCACCGGGATTGTCCACCGTGCAGCGGCGCACGGTGGGACGGGCGGTGTTCCCCCGGACCTCGATGCCGACGGCCGAACGCGTCGCCACCCGCAGCCCGGTCAGTTCGGCCGTGCCGTCCTCGACCAGAAGCGCCGGGGCGGACGAGTCCTGGCCCTCGATGCACAGGTCCTGCAGGACGGCGGAGGCCCGGACGGTCAGCGCGACGCCGTCCGGCGGGGAAATGCGGACCACTCCGCGGGAGCCCTCGGGGCCGCGCAGGGTGACGTCCTGGTCGACGACCAGGTTCTCCCGGTACGTTCCGGGAGCGATGGACAGGACGTCGCCGTCTCCCGCGGCCTCGAGGGCGGCGGCGAGGGAGGTGTACTCACCTGTGCGGCGCCGCCACCGCGATGTGCCGGTGTACGTCACCTGGACCGTGCCCTCTGGTGCCATGCTGGTGCTGATTCCCCACCTCGTGCGTTTCCACCGCGTGCGGTGTGTACTGGCGGTCCACCGTAGCGTGCGCGGCGGGGCGGAGTTGACCGTCAGCTGCCGGTGCCGGTTCTGCCCCAGTCCTGCCCCTCTTCCTCCCACTCGCGGTCCCACTGCTCGTAGCGCCGCACCATGAGGCGCCACACCACCAGCCTCCGGGCTCCCTCCACCAGGGCGCCGGCCGCCGCGCCCGCTCCGGTCCCGGCGAGGGCGGCATGGGACGCGGCGGTGGTGCTGTCCAGAGGGCGCTGGACGATCCGGCCGCGGGAGTCCGTCCAGATGCGGAAACGGTTGCCGGGGGCGTGTTCCTTGCCGACGAGCACAGTGCCGGACCTGAGCGTGCCGTCGGGTGCAGTCCATCCGGCGATGACCGGCCGGTGGGCGTCGCGCGCGGTGGAGGTCTCGGGGTCGGAGTCGACCGGAGGGTGGGGCAGGGCGCGGACGACCGTCGCCGTCACGAGGGTGCGCTGATGCTGCTGTTCGAGGACGGCGCGTGCCATGTTCTCGTGGACGAGGAGGCCCGCCATCAGCCCGCAGAGGGGGACACCGAGGGCGATGAGCACCGCGGCGCCGAGAGCGGTCCACGCCTCGGCGAGGTCGGTCGGCCGGCGCAGCGGATTACCCCGCCATCGCCGAAGTCCGGTCATGGCGTGCATGGCACACCCCCTTCACGTCCCTTACGTACCTCACCGGTCGCTGCGCATACGCGAGAACAGTGAAGATCGAGCAAAATCGTGATCTGTTGTGGTAGCTGGACTCTTCGCCGGTCCGGAACCCCTCCAACCCCGTTGGGGAGCAGGCGGGTTCAGGGCGCGGCGGGCCCGTGCTCCAGGATCTCCACCGGATCGCCCACCCGTACAGTCCCCGGACGCTCGGGGACCAGGTTCTGCCCGAAGACGAGACGGTCGTCCATGCGCCGGTGCCGGGCGAGCGTGCGCAGCGGTTCCTTGCCGCGCTCGGCCGTCCGCTGGTCCGTCGTCGTGATCACGCACCGGCCGCACGGTCCGGCGACCCGGAACGGGACGCCGCCGATGGCGATCCTGCGCCAGGTGTCCTCGGACCACGGAGCCGTGCCCTCGACGACCACGTTCGGTCGGAACCGGTCCATGGGCAGCGGACCCTCGTCCGCGTCATCGCCCTGGGCGATCAGGGAGTTGAGGGCATCCAGCGAGGATGCCGTGGTGACCAGGAGGGGGAAGGCGTCCGCGAAGCTCACGGTCGCGCCCTCCCCGCCGTGGCCGGGAGCCAGCGGCCGGGCGCGATCGGGCGCGTCCAGGTGGACCAGGCGCACGTCCGCCCCGAGGTGGTCGGAGAACCAGGCCGCCGGCTCCGGCCCGGCGAGCGCCGCGGTGACCCGGTCGTCGAAGACCGTGACCTCGGCCGTCTCGCCGGACTGCGGAAGCGGGACGTCCAGGGTCCGTCCCCCGGGACCACTGAGCCGAAGCCCGCCGCCCGGCAGAGGTTCCGCCGAGCACAACGCGAGCCTGGGGTACAGGCGTTGGGTGACGAAGCGGCCATCCCCGTCGATCAGCATCCACCTGCGGTCCCCGGCGAGCCCCCACGGCTCCACGGCCGCCTCGCCGGGTGCGTACCCCGCCAGCGACTTGACCGGATGGACATGGATCGCGCGCAGTACAGGAGTGGACATGCGGCCAGTCTGTCACCCGGGTCGGACAGGTGGGCGAGGGTGCAGGTCAGTACCCCCGGGCGGGGTGCTGGCGGCCGTACGGGTCGTCGTACACCGCCGGAGCCGGTCTGGCCGGAGGCCGGGGTGCGGCGGGGCGCATCGCCTCGTACCCGGTGCCGGCGCCGGGGTTCTGCTGGTACGGCTGCTGGGGCCCCGGGTACCCGCGGGGTGAGGCCTGCTGCGGGATGTACGGCGCCGGAGCGTAGTGCTGCTGGCCGTTACCCCCGTAGGTGTTCGCCGGCGTGTGGTGCGAAGGGCCGGAGGGCAGCGCGGGAAGAGCGGGGAGGTGGCTGCCCGAGTCGTAAGCGGCGGGCACGCGGATGGGGGCGATCTGCGGCGTCCCCCGTTCGGCGACAAGATTGTCGTAGATCGGGGTGTCCGGGAAGGGCGCGGAGTAGTAACCGCCGCCATAGGAGGAGCGGGGGGAGGTCATGCTTCATAAGTTAAGCCCACGATGTGCCGGTTGGGGAGACCGATTCGAGGGTTGTTTCCCGGTCAGTCGGGAACGGCGATTCCCCAAAGCAGGCATAGCGCCGCAAAATGCCGGCCACACGGTGTCGAAATCAGTTGAAGGCTGAGACTTCTGGCGGGTTTTGGAGGGTGAGGACAAGACAAGGGTGTTTCCGGTCCCCGGAACCCGCCGGCCGGGCCGGACGGGAAACGAACCGTCAGCCGCCCGCGCCCTCCCGGGCCGTCCCCGGCCGGGCGTACGTCCGGCCTTTCCAGGCCGCCCCCCGCCCGCGGGCGTGCTGGACCGCCGAGTCGACCGTCATGAGCAGATAGAGCAGAGCCGTGAACGGCAGGGACGGTGCGAGCAGGACGGGCTGCCGGTAGTGGCGCAGCATCGGCAGGTAGGTCACCGTCATCAGCGCCCACGCGCAGCCGCCTGCCGCCGCTGCCGCACCGTCCCCCCGCCACACGCCGGCGACCACCGCCACCGGTGGCAGCAGGTAGACGACGGCCAGCGCCGCGACCGCACCGGCGAGCACCAGCGGACTGTGCCCGAGCTGGGCGTACGCGCAGCGCGACACCATGCGCCACAACTCACCCAGCCCCGGGTACGGCCGCACGCTGCGCACCCCGTCCGCCAAGCCCAGCCGGATCCGGCCCCCGCTGCGCTTGACCGCGCGGGCCAGGGACACGTCGTCGATGACGGCCCCGCGGATGCCCCCCGGAACACCGGCCCGGGCAGCCGCCTCGTCACGCAGCAGGACACAGCCGCCCGCGGCGGCGGCCGTCCGTGAACCGGCCCGGTTGACCCGGCGGAACGGGTAGAGCTGAGCGAAGAAGTAGACGAACGCCGGGACGATCAGGCGCTCCCACGGTGTCTCCACCCGCAACCGGGCCATCAGCGAGACCAGGTCGAGATCGTCCGACTCCGCTGCGGACACCAGCGCCCGCAGGCTGCCCGGTCCGTGCTCGATGTCGGCGTCGGTCAGCAGCAGATGACGCAGGCCCGGCATCCGGGACCGGGCGACCGCGATCCCGTGGTTCACCGCCCACAGCTTCCCCGTCCACCCCGGCTCCGGTTCGCCGGGCGAACAGACGGTCAGCACCGTCCTGCCGTCACGCACCGACGGATGGGCCTCGCCGAGGGCCCGGCCCAGAGCGCCCGTGCCGTCCGTGCTCCCGTCATCCACCAGAACCACCTCGAACCGGCCCGGATAGTCCTGGGCGAGCAGCGACGGAAGGCTGACCGGCAGCAGCGCGGCCTCATCCCGGGCCGGGACGACCACGGCAACGTCCGGCCAGACTGCGGGCGGCGGACAGGCGGGCAGCCGGGTGCCGGTGAGCCAGAAGAGACCGTGGGCCGACACCAGCCAGCACCATGCCGACATCGAGGCGAGGGAGATCCAGAACAGGGGGCTCACCCCGGCAGTCTGACGGACGCCGGACCGGCCGCCCGAGAGGTGCGGCCGGTGTTTCCCGGCCCGCCTGCGCCTGCCACGATGCGGCCTCCCCGTCCGGGGGCCGACGGGGGGCGGTGGCGGGCGATCCACTAGGGTTGCCGGGTGAAGATCGCACTGCTGGACTCCGGTATCGGCCTTCTGGCGGCAGCCGCCGCGGTGCGCCGGCTGCGCCCCGACGCCGCGCTCGTTCTCACCTCGGACCCGGACGGGATGCCGTGGGGACCCCTGACATCCGAGGACATTGCCGACCGCGCCCTGGCCTGTGCCCGGGCAGCCGCGGCGCATGATCCCGACGCGCTGATCGTCGCCTGCAACACGGCCTCCGTCCATGGGCTGCCCGTGATCCGCGAGGAGTTCGAGCACGCCTTCCCCGTCGTCGGCACCGTTCCGGCCGTCAAGCCCGCCGCGGCCGGGGGCGGACCGATCGCCGTCTGGGCCACCCCGGCCACCACCGGCAGTGATTACCAGCGCGCCCTGATCCGGGATTTCGCCGACGGCGTCGAGGCCACCGAGGTGCCCTGCCCCGGGTTGGCGGACGCCGTGGAACGGGCCGACGAGGCCGCGGTCGACGCCGCGATCGAGGCCGCTGCGGCCCGCACGCCGCGCGACGTCCGCGCCGTCGTCCTCGGCTGCACCCACTACGAACTGGTCGCCGAACGCATCCGCGCCGCCGTGCAGCAGCCCGGCCTGGCCCCGCTCGTCCTGCACACCTCGGCCGGAGCCGTCGCTGCCCAGGCCCTGCGCCGGATCGGCGTGCGACCCGACCCCGGCGCGGCGATGAGCGGCGACCTCACGGTTCTCCTCAGCGGCCGGGAGGCGGGCCTGCCGGACGCCGCGCTGACGTACGCCGAAGGGCGGCTGCTGGCTTCCACGGCGCCGGCCGCACAGGGCTGACGGCGCCCGATCGGAGCATCGGGCGCCGGGTTCCTCGCACGCCGGACCCGCGCGGACCGAGCCGTGCCGACCCGGGTGCCGGAGGAAGCCGTCCCGCTCCGGACCCGTCCCCGCAAGTAGGCTCGGGGTATGAGGCACCATCCGCACGGCACGGCATCCTCCGGCGCGGGCCCGCACCGCACGGTGTGGAGCGGGCACGCCTCCAACCGCCTGCAGTGGCTGCTCGCGGCCGCAGGTGTGGCCTGTCTCGTCCTCGGCGTCCGGCTGGCCGTCGTCGCGTCCTGGACCACCGCGATCGTCCCGCTGGTCATGGCCGTCGTCGGCTGCCTCGCCGCCGGTCTGCTGGTGCTCTTCGGAACCCTCGCCTTCGTTCACGTCGTCGTGCGGATCGACCACGATGCCGTCCGGATCCGGTGCGGACACGTCGGAGTGCCGCGCCGGAACATCCCGTTCGACGACATCACCGGCGCCGAGTTCCTGCCCCGGGTGACACCGTGCCACTGGGGCGGCTGGGGGTACCGGTGGCGGCCGGAGAAGGGCACGGCCGTGGTGGTCCGGCGCGGGGAAGGGTTCCTGCTGCGCCTGCGCGGCGACCGGACGTTCACCGTCACGGTCGACGGAGCCGAGTCCGCCGTCCGCGTGATCAGGGACCGGCTGGGCATGAGCGGCCTCCCCGGCCACCAGGCCCAGGTGTAGGGCTGTCCCTCACGCCCCACCCGGCTTCGGCCGCCCGGCGCGCCCTTCTCCAGCCGCCGTTCCCGGGAGCACCGGACACCGAGCCCCGTCCGACGGCGGACGGGGCCGTTCAGAGGCACACCCCGGACGCCTTCGCGCCCGTCCTCGGTCTGGGCCGCGCCCCGCCCGGCACAGGCCGTACTCTCGCCCCATGGCCACACCCGAATTCATCCGCCGGCTGCGGGAGACCGCAGGGCACCAGCTGCTCTGGCTCCCCGGCGTCAGCGCCATCGTGTTCGATGCCGAAGGCCGCGTCCTGCTCGGCAAACGCAAGGACACCGGGCGCTGGTCCGTCATCGGCGGAATCCCGGAGCCCGGCGAACAGCCGGCCCGGACCGCGGTCCGCGAGGTTCTCGAGGAGACCGGGGTGCACTGCGTCCCGGAACGGGTCGTGCTGGTCCAGGCCCTGGACCCCTTCACCTACCCCAACGGCGACACCTGCCAGTTCATGGACGTCACCCTGCGCTGCCGGGCCGTCGGCGGCGAGGCCCGCGTCAACGACGACGAGTCCCTGGACGTGCGCTGGTTCGCCATCGACGCCCTGCCCGAGCTCGAGGAGTTCGCCCTGACGCGGATCAAGCAGGCACTCGATTCGGGGCCGACGTGGTTCGACCCCACCACTGGCCCGTGAAGTATGGCGCGTGAGCACATCGGTGGTGCCCTGACCGCTGCCTAGGGTGCCGACCATGACCGCGTCGAGCACATCAGGACAGCCCGCCCCCGCACCCGTCCCCGCGCCGCGCTCTGCCGCCGGCCTCGACCTCACCGGCCGCACCGCCCTGGTGACCGGTGCGGCCGGAGGGATCGGCAGCGCCTGCGCCCTGCGTCTGACCGCCGCCGGTGCCGAGGTCAGAGCCGTGGACCGGGACGAGGACGGGCTCGAGGACCTGATCCGGAAGGCCGGGGACCTGCCCGGGTCCCTCGTACCGCGCGTGCTCGACCTCACCGACCTCGACGCCGCCGAGGAGGCCGCCCGAGGAGTCGACGTTCTCGTCAACAACGCGGGGATCCAGCTGGTGAAGCCGGTCGAGGAGTTCCCGCCCGAGGTCTTCGGTACCGTCCTGAAGGTGATGCTCGAATCCCCGTTCCGGCTCGTGCGGGGTGCGCTTCCCCACATGTACGCACAGGGCTGGGGCCGGATCGTCAACATCTCCTCCGTCCACGGACTGCGTGCCTCGCCGTTCAAGTCGGCCTACGTGGCCGCCAAGCACGGGCTCGAGGGGCTGTCGAAGGTCGTCGCCCTGGAAGGGGCCGAGCACGGGGTCACCTCGAACTGCGTGAGCCCCGGGTACGTCCGCACGCCGCTCGTCGAGCGCCAGATCGCCGACCAGGCGGCCGCCCACGGCATCCCGGAGGAGCGGGTCGTCACCGACATCATGCTCGCGGACTCCGCCGTGAAGCGGCTGGTGGAAACGGACGAGGTCGCCGAGGCCGTGGCCTACCTCTGCACCGAGCCGGCGTCCTTCATCACCGGGGTGTCGCTGCCGCTCGATGGCGGATGGACCGCCCACTGAGCCGCGACGCGCCGGAACCGGGGCGGATGCCCCGGGGCGGGGCGGACGGCAGGGCCGGGGCCCGGGTGATCAGGGGTGGCGCGCCGGGGTCCCGTCCGGGTATCCCTGTCAGCATGTCCTCCGCCCGTCCCCGGTCCCCGGAACCCGCCGAATCCGCCTACCTCGGCCTTCTCGCCCGTGGCGCACCCGCCGAGGAGTACGAGCGGCCGGTGCTGCGGGCGCGCGCCGACGGGGCGTCCGCCGAGGAGCTGGCGATGCTCGACCGGGACAAGATGCACGCCCTGCGGGTCCGCGCCGAGCTGGAGGGCCGCCGCAGACGCGAGGCGGAGCTGTCCGCGCTCTTCGAGACCGCCCACGACCTGGCGGGCCTGCGGGACCTCGACGCGGTGCTGCACGCCATCGTGCAGCGCGCGCGGTCGCTGCTGGGCAGCGAAGTCGCCTACCTGACGCTCAACGATCCCGCCGCCGGCGACACCTACATGCGGGTCACCGACGGCTCGGTCTCCGCCCGCTTCCAGCAGTTGCGACTGGGCATGGGCGAGGGGCTGGGAGGGCTCGTCGCCCAGACGGCCCGGCCGTACGTCACCGAGAACTACTTCGACGACCCGCGCTTCCAGCACACGCGCGACATCGACTCCGGGGTCAGGGACGAAGGGCTGGTCGCGATCCTCGGGGTGCCGCTGATGCTGGGCAGCGGCGTCATCGGCGTGCTGTTCGCAGCCGACCGCCGTGCCCGCGTCTTCGAACGCGGGCAGATCGCCCTGCTCGGGTCCTTCGCCGCACATGCCGCCGTGGCCATCGACACCGCGAACCTGCTGGGCGAGACCCGCTCGGCGCTTGCGGAACTCGAGGCCGCCAACAAGATCATCCGCGACGGCAGTGCCATGATCGAGCGCGCCTCCGACGTGCACGACCGGCTCGCGGAGCTGGTGCTGCGCGGCGGCGGTGTGCAGGACGTGGCGGCCGCTGTCGGCGAGGTCCTCCAGGGGACGGTCAGGTTCTTCGAGGCCGCGGCCGTCCCGGCCGAAGCCGTCGACCGCTCCCGCGAGGACGGCCACGCCGTCCTCGAAGGCGACGACTGGGTCGCGGCCGTCTCCGCCGGCGGAGAGCTGTTCGGCGCGCTGGTCCTCGAAGGACACCCGTCCCTCGACTCCGTGGACCAGCGGACCCTGGAACGTGCCGCCATGGTGACCTCCCTGCTGCTGCTCGCCCGGCGCTCGGCCGGGGAAGCCGAGCAACGGGTGCGCGGCGAGCTTCTGGACGACCTCCTCGACGCCTCCGACCGCGACCCGCGCCTGCTGCGTGAGCGCGCCGCCCGGCTGCACGCCGACCTCGACGCCCCGAACGTGGTGCTGAGCGCGCGCGTCGAGAATCCCGTCCCCGGCAGCGCCGAACAGGAGACGGACGAACGGCAGCGACTGTGGTCCGCGGCCTCCCACCTCGCGGCGACCCGGCACGGCCTGGCGGCGGCGCGGGACGGCGGAACCGTGCTGCTGCTGCCTCTGGGGAGCGACGGCAGCGCCGCCGAGACCGCCCGGCAGGTCGCCAAGCAGCTCGGCAACGCCGTCAGCGCCCCGGTCACCGTGGGGGCCTCCGCGCCCGTCGAGGCGCCGGGAAGCCGCCCGGGAACCGTGGCCGGCGCCTACGCCGAGTCCCGGCGCTGTCTGGAGACCCTGCGGCTGCTCGGCCGCGCGGGCCAGGGGGCGGCAGCCGAGGACTTCGGCTTCCTGGGGCTGCTGCTGGCCGACAGCCGCGACGTCGGGGCCTTCGTGCACCGCACCATCGGCGCGGTCGTCGACTACGACGAACGGCGCGGCACCGAACTGGTGCGGACCCTCGACGCCTACTTCGGCTGCGGCATGAGCCCGGTCCGCACCAAGGACGCCCTGCACGTCCACGTCAACACCGTCGCCCAGCGCCTGGAGCGCATCGGCCGGCTCCTCGGCCCCGACTGGCAGACGCCGTCCAACACCCTGGAGATCCAGCTCGCGCTGCGCCTGCACGGGCTGGCGTCGGCCGTCGACCGCTGACCGCTGACCGTCGCCGGCAGGCTGCGCCCGAGCTGCCGAGCCGGGTCCGGTCCCGCAGCGCGTGCGAGAGGCCCGTTCCTCCACCTGGCAGAGGTGGAGGAACGGGCCTCTCGGAGCGCCCGCGCTCCGGGCGTCAGCTGCCCGTGGGGGCGGCCGGAGCCGAGCCGGCCGGGGAGGTGGACCCGCCCACCCCGTCCTGCGGCTCGACGGCGCTGAGATCGCGCTCGCGGGTCTCCTTCGCCACCCACACCGCCAGCAGGGTCAGCAACGCGGCCGCGATGACGTAGAGCGAGATCATGGTCGATTCGCCGGACTCCGCCAGCAGCGCCGTGGCGATCAGCGGGGCCGGGGCGCCGGCAGCGACCGACGAGAACTGGGCGCCGATCGAGGCTCCCGAGTACCGCACCCGGGTCGTGAACATCTCCGCGAAGAAGGCCGCCTGCGGGGCGTACATCGCGCCGTGGAAGAACAGCCCGACCGTCACCGCGAGGAGCAGGGCGGCGAAGCTCTCCGTGTCGACGAGCGAGAAGAACGGGAAGGCCCACAGGCCCACACCGGCGGCTCCGATCAGGTACACGGGCCGGCGGCCCAGGCGGTCGGAGAGCGCGCCCCACATCGGGATCGTGACGAAGTGAATGGCGGAGGCGATCAGCACCGCGTTGAGGGCGGACTGCTTGTCCATCCCGGCCTGCTCGACCGCGTAGACCAGCACGAAGGCGGTGATCACGTAGTAGCTGATGTTCTCGGCCATCCGGCAGCCGATGGCCACCAGCACATCGCGCCAGTGGTGACGCAGCACCGCGACCAGCGGAGCCTTCTCCACGATGTTCTGCGCCTTGCGCTCCTCGGCCCTGGCCAGCGCGGCCTTGAAGACCGGGGACTCGTCGACCGACAGCCGGATCCACAGACCGATGAGGACCAGAACACCGGAGAGCAGGAACGGCACGCGCCAGCCCCACGAGAGGAACGCCGCGTCGGACGTCGTGGCCGTGAGCACCGCGAGGACGCCGGTCGCCAGCAGTTGGCCGGCAGGAGCGCCGGTCTGCGGCCAGGACGCCCAGAACCCGCGGCGCTCGGGCTCGCCGTGCTCCGAGACGAGCAGCACCGCGCCGCCCCACTCACCGCCCAGGGCGAAGCCCTGGACCAGGCGCAGCGCGGTCAGCAGCAGGGGAGCGGCCGAGCCGACGGCGGCGTGCGTGGGGAGCAGACCGATGGCGAAGGTGGCGCCGCCCATCATCATCAGGCTCAGCACCAGCAGCTTCTTCCGGCCCAGCCGGTCGCCGTAATGGCCGAAGACGAGCGCTCCGACAGGCCGGGCCGCGAAGCCCACCGCGTAGGTCAGGAATGCCAGCAGCGTGCCGACCAGGGGGTCCGAACCGGGGAAGAAGAGCTGGTTGAAGACGATCGCGGCGGCGGCGCCGTAGAGGAAGAAGTCGTACCACTCGATCGTGGTGCCGATGAGGCTGGCGGCGACGATACGACGGATCGAACCGGGTTTTGCGGGCACGGAGGCCGGGGTAGCCATGGTCACCACTTCCGGGCGGGAGCGGGGGTCGGGCGCGGATGCGCAGCGGCCCTGGACGGTTGTTGTTCTGCTTCGTGTCGCCACACCGTAGAAACCCGGCCGTCATCCACCCATGTGGTGGGACCCCATAGTCGTCCCATCGCATGTGCCTCTTGTCACCATGTGCCTCGCCCGGGCGCAGTCCGTCGATTACCGTGGCGGAACATCGATGCACTCCACGTGAGGGGGACGGACGCATGTCGGTGGCGAACCGGTCGGCGCTGGCCGCAGCGGTCGTGGCGGGGGCGATGCTCCCGTCGTTCTACGAGGCGGTCGTGGGGGCGGTGGTGCGGCACAACGCCCGGAGGTTGCGGGACGGCGACATCGGGCCCCAGATGCGCGGATACGCCGACGATGTGCGGCTCGTCTTCCCCGGGCGCAGCTCATGGTCGGGGGAGTTCCGGGGCAAGCAGGAAGTGGGGCGGTGGCTGCAGCGGTTCGTGGACGCCGGGCTCGTCATCGACTTCGAGGACGTGCTGGTCTCCGGACCACCCTGGGCGACCCGGATCGCCCTGCGCTTCTCCGACTGGTGCGAGGACGAGTGGGGGCAGGTCGTCTACACCAACCGCGGGACGATCCACGGCCGGATGCGGTGGGGGCGGCTGACCAGCTACGAGGTGTTCGAGGACACGGTGCGCGGCGAGGAGTTCGACGCCCACCTCGCCGCGCAGGGGTGAACGCGGCCCGGAAGCCGCGCACTACCTCACCTGCCCCAGCGCAGACCCGGGGTTTGGACCGGAGCGTCCCACAGCCGCATGAGTTCGTCGTCGGCCTGGCACAGCGTGACCGAACACCCGGCCATGTCCAGCGAGGTCACGTAGTTGCCGACCAGGGTCCGCGCCGCCGTCACACCGCGCTCGCCCAGGACCCGCTGCACCTCGGCGTTGAATCCGTAGAGCTCCAGCTGCGGGGTCGCCCCCATGCCGTTGACCAGGACCAGCACCGGGCCGGTGGGTTCGAGGTCCTCCAGCACGGCGTTCACGGCGAAGTCGGCGATCTCGCGCGACGTCATCATGGCGCGCCGCTCCCGCCCGGGTTCGCCGTGGATGCCGATCCCCAGCTCCAGCTCGCCCGGCGGGAGATCGAACGTGGGGCTGCCTTTGGACGGTGTGGTGCATGCGCTGAGCGCCACACCGAAGCTCCGGGAGGATTCGTTGACCCGGCGGGCGAGCGCCTCCACCCGCTCCAGCGGCGCGCCCTCGTCGGCCGCGGCGCCCGCGATCTTCTCGACGAAGAGGGTGGCACCGGTGCCACGCCGGCCGGCCGTGTAGAGGCTGTCGGTGACCGCCACGTCGTCGTTGACCAGGACGCTGGCGACCTGGATGCCCTCGTCCTCGGCCATCTCCGCGGCCATGTTGAAGTTCAGGACGTCGCCCGTGTAGTTCTTCACGATGAACAGCACGCCCTTGCCGCTGTCCACCGCAGCGGCAGCCCTGGCCATCTGGTCGGGCACGGGTGAGGTGAAGACCGCGCCGGGGCAGGCGGCGTCGAGCATGCCGGGGCCGACGAAACCGCCGTGCAGCGGTTCGTGACCGGAGCCGCCGCCGGAGACCAGTCCGACCTTGCCGGCCACCGGGGCGTCCCGCCGGACGATCACCTGGTGCTCCACGTCGACGGTCAGGTCCGGGTGTGCGGCGGCCAGCCCGCGCAGGGCGTCCGACACCACCGTCTCGGGCACGTTGATGAGCATCTTCATGGGACCCCTCCATCGCGGGTTGTCGGATGTCCTCCGGCCCGGAACGACCAGGTCGGAGGCCTTTGTGCGGTTGTCGTTCCCGGTGCCCCCGGCGGCCCGGCGCGGGCTGCCGCGAGAGCGCCGCCGGTCCGGCCCTCGCGGCGCCTCCCGGGTTCGGAGCGCACAGGACGCTGCGCGGGAACATCCCGAGCAGACCGTCCGGCCGTGGCAGGAGCAGTCCGCTCGCAATGCCCTTCCCTGCATCTCACGGTACGGGCCCGTCCCGTAACCGGCAGCCGTGCCGTCGGAAACGAGCCCTCGTCCCGCTCGACCTCCTTTCGGCGGATGGCCCGATGGGCGCAGTGATGTCCGCGAGGCGCGCGGATCCGGGTGAGGGAAAGGGCCCTTGAAAGGGCCCTGACGGGCGGTGCGCCGCCACGGACGGCTCGCAGTGCGCGGTGCCGGGTCCGAACTGCCCCTTCCTCCCGCAGCCGTTGAGGCGTCACGGACTCGCGGCGGTCGGTCCGGGAGCGCCGGAGCCTCCCGGGCACAACCCACCGGCGCGTCCCGCGGTTTTACGCGGGCGCCGGGCGCCGGGCGCCGGGCGCGGTGCCGGTGCGGCCGCCGCTCAGAGCGGCCGGGGGACGACGGCGACCGGGCAGGTGGCGTGGTGCAGCACGGCGTGACTGACCGAACCGAGCTGCAGCCCCGGCGCATTACGGGCCCGCGCAGCCCCGACGACCAGCAGATCCGCTGCTCCCGCGGCCTTCAGGAGAGCCTTCCTGGCCGAGCCCTCGACGACCTCGCGCTCCACGACGACCTGCGGGTGACCCTCCATCGGTTCCCGCAGAGCCTCGGTCAGCAGGTCGGACGCGGCCCGTTCCTCCGTGAGCTTCGTACCCCCCGTCATCAGCGGGCTGGACCGGTCCGGATGGGCCGGAGCGCGCCAGGCCGTGACGGCGTGCAGCGGGCAGCCGCGCGCTTCGGCCTCGGCGAACGCGAAGCGCAAGGCCGACGGATCCTCGCCCTCGCTCACCCCGACGACGACGCGGTGCAGCTCGCCCTCCAGGTTCTTCCTGTCCCCACGCACCACGAACACCGGGCAGTGCGCCCGTGCGGCCACCTTGAGGCTCACCGAGCCGAGCAGCAGTGCGGCCACGGCTCCTCTGCCACGTGATCCGACGACGAGCGCCGACGCCTCGCCGTCCCGGTCCAGCAGCGCGGACACGGCGTCCTGGGGAAGCACGTCCGCACGGACCTTCAGCTCCGGGGCCCGGAGCCGGGCGCGCTCCGCCGCGGAGGCGGCGATGTGCTCGGCCAGCACCCGTTCCGACGGCCGATCCGGGTCGACGGACGGCACCGCGCTCTCGTAGCGCTCCCACAGCGACGCATGGACGACGCGCAGCGGCACGCCCGAGCGGGCCGCCTCGTCGGCGGCCCAGTCCACGGCCTGCAGGCTGCTCTCCGAACCGTCCACACCCACGACGAGGGGATGCTCCATGACTGTCACCGTCCTCCGTGCGACGTGCCGGACCTCCAAGAGCACCGTCGCACCGCGGGACCGGAGCCGCGAGTGGGCGCACGGCCTCGGCGGGGGACCGTTCGGCCCTGCCGGCGGGCGCCGGTGCCGGGCGGGGAAGCCGAAGACTCACGGGGGACCGGCTCGTCGCCGCCCCGCGTCGAGCGGTCCGGGTGAGACGTCCGGCTCACGATCGGCGGCAGGCGGACCGCCCCCACCGGTCGTACCGGCCTGCCCGGGCCCTGCTCGGTTCCGTCCGGCGCATGGCGCTGTCCGCCGTACGGCGGGGCCGGGGGCGCCGGGCCAGGAGAAATTTGTCGACAGGACCCGGATGGGACCTACGGCTGGATGTCGAGTACCTCGTGCACCGCCCGGCGCGGTGTCGCCGGGCCCGGAGCCCCGTAACCGAAGCGCAGGACCAACTGGACGTGTCCCGTTCCGGTGACCGGATCGCGCAGTGCCCAGCGCAGGTCCGGCCACTCGAGCGCCTGTGTGGCGAACGAGGCCCGCAGACCGTGGACGGTGGCCACGAGCAGGACCCGTTCCACGGCCTGGCCCGTTCGCAGCCAGTCGACGGGACGGTCACCGCTCGTGCTCAGCAGGACCAGATGGGGCGTCTCCTCGAAGTCGGCGACGTCCTGGCCCGCCAGTACGCGCCGTCCGGCGAGGTCGCGCACCGGAGCCCTGCCGCCGCGCCTGCGGGGGCCGAACGCGTAATCGGGCACGCCGTCCTCGGCGGCGCCGGCCTCGTCCCCGAAACGGGTCCAGCGTGACGTGTCGGCGTCCCGCCCGGCATCCATGAAGGTGTACGTCTCGGCGTCCCGTATCAGGGTCAGAACCGTCTCCAGGTGCTGGGCGGACACGAACTCGAGCCGCACGCCCTCCTGCCGGGCGGCGTCCCCGAGTTCGTCCCTCACCGTCCTGGGGACCTCGAGGTCCGCGAACGGGTGGCGGCTGGTGTGCCGGGACCGGATTGCCGGGTGCAGCCCCGCCAGACCGTCGTCCGGCGGACGGTCCGGAACCGGGCGCACCGTCGCCAACAGCCCGGGATCACCTGGCTCGGGCAGCAGTTCCGTGTCGGCCGCCCAGCCGGCGTGGGCCAGGGCGACACGCAGGTTCAGCAGGGCCGTACCGCAGCCGATGTGGAGGCCCCGGTCGGACGGGTCGGAGTGCGGGATACGCCGTTGAGGATCGGCGTACAGCCGGAACACGGCCTCGCCGCACGCATAGCGGAACCGCCACGGCTGCGCATTGTGCATGGAGGGCGCCATGACGGCGTCGGCGACCAGAGCGGCCACCTGGTGGCGATCGATCGACCGTACGGACATGAGAACCTCACGTCTGGCCCTTGTCCCCGATGGGGCTTCCGGTTCCACCCTCGCCCATGTCCGTCTGCCGGCGGCAGGGGCCGAAAGGACCCGGCCGGAGGGCGGCCGGGCGCGACGGGCCCGCGCGGCGCCGCCGGCGAGACCGCTGGCCCTGACGGTCCGGTTCGGGGGCCGTTGGGCCCTGTCACCGTCGTTCGCACCGGCAGCACGCTGTGGGAAAGTGCTCGCGCCCCTGGCGGAGGACGGAGGTGAACGCCGTGGAACCGGCCATCACCGTTGGACTCGACGGCTCGGAGGAGAGCCTGTCGGCGGCCCGCTGGGCGGCCCGGGAGGCCGAGCTGCGCGGGCTCCCGCTGCGCCTGATGCACGCGCGTGCCCCGTTCACGCCCGAACCCCGCGCACGCGGCACCGAGGCGGACTGGCAGGCCTGGTCCGAGCACATGCTCGAGACGGCCCGGGTGGCGGTCCGCGGTGTGGTCCCGGACCTGCCCGTCACCAGCGAACTCGTGGCGGACGAACCGAAGGGCGCCCTGCTGGAGGCCGCGGCCCGGTCCGAGATCCTCGCGATCGGTTCGCAGGGGCTGGCCCGCGCCCCCAGCTACTTCCTCGGCGACGTGGGGCTGAGCGTGATGGCGCGCGCCGACGGCCGCCTGGTTCTGGTGCGCGCGGAGCTGGAGGGCGTGGAGCGGCCCGGCACCGTCGCCGACGTGGTGGTGGGACTGAGCGTCCACCGGCCCGACGCACTGCTGGAGTTCGCCTTCGACACCGCGGCACGCCACGGGGCGAAGCTTCGTGCCGTTCAGGCGAGCAGGCTCCCGACGCACGTCTACACCCCGTGGGGTTCGGACCATGTCGTCGTGGAGGAGGCGGTGGACGACATGCGGCAGGAGCTGGCCGGGGCGTTGCGTCCCTGGCGTGAGCGCTTTCCCTCGGTGCGGGTGGAGGAGGAACTGCGGGCGGAGAGCCCCGGCCGGGCGATCGTCCGCGCGTCCGAGGGAGCGTTGCTGCTGGCCGTCGGCCGACGCAGGCACCCGGGCGCACTACGGCCCCGCATCGGCCCTGTTCTCCAGGCCGCCGTGCATCACGCCGGCTGTCCGGTCGCCGTCGTGCCCCACGACTGAGCACGCGCCGATCCGGAACCGGGAGGGCCTTGCGGTGCGGCCCGGTGGTTCCGGCTCACCATCCGCGCCGGGCCCGGGCGGTCTCGGCACGGGACCGGTAGACGATGTAGGGACGGAAGAGGTAGCCGACCGGCGCGGTGAAGGCGTGCACGAGCCGGGTGAAGGGCCAGAGCGCGAAGAGCAGCATGCCGATGAGAGCGTGAACCCGGAACGCCGGCGGCGCGGAGGCCATCGCGGCGACGTCCGGCCGCAGCACGAAGACGGACCGGAACCAGGCGGAGACGGTCTCGCGGTAGTTGTGCTCCTCGCCGACGACACCGGCACCGGAACCGGTGGCGACCAGCCCGGCGACGATCGCGGCGACCAGGACGAGATACATGGCCTTGTCGTTACGGGTGGTGGCCGTGAAGACGGGCCCGGTCGTCCGGCGCCGGTACACGAGGATCGCCGCACCCGCGAGGGTCGCGAAGCCGGCGACGGATCCGAGGAGCAGGGCCTGCACGTGATAGGCGGCCTGCCCGATGCCCACGGCGGACGTCCAGTTCTCGGGGACGAGCAGACCGATCGCGTGACCGATGACCACAACGAGGATCCCGAAGTGGAACAGGGGGCTCCCCACCCGCAGCAGTCGCGACTCGTACAACTCCGAGGAGCGGGTGGTCCAGCCGAACTGGTCGTACCGGTAGCGCCAGACGGTGCCCCCGACGAGCACGACGAGGGTGACGTACGGCAGAACCCCCCACAGGACGGTGTCGACGGTGCTCAACGGCGCGCCTCCTCCGGTGACGGAAGAGACGGCACGGTGTACGGGGCGAGCCCGACGGTCTCCTGCGGCGGCCCCGTTCGCGCCAGCGCCCGTGCGGCCGCCCGGTCGCGCGGCGACGGGCCCGGAAGCAGGGAGCAGACGGCTCTCACCACCTCCGCATGGGGCGAACCGGCCTCCTCGAGGGCCAGCCGGAGCAACTCGATGCCGGCCCGGTGCTCCTGGAGAAGGGCGAGACCGTCGGTGAGGTCGCCCATGGCGGCGTATTCGAGCACGGCCGGAAGGTAGTCGGGCAGCTCGTCACTGCCGGTCTCGAGCCCCCGGCTCCGGTAGCGGGCCTTGAGATCGGCCAGCGCCTGCCCCCGACGGCGGGTCTCCCCGTCCCTCCACCAGGTGAGGTGGAGGCAGCAGCGGCGCCTGCGGTCGAAGGTGGCCACGTAGTTCTCGGCCAGTTCGCGCGACGCGGTGTCCGCGAGGTGGTCGAGATGAGCCCGCAGCGCTGAACGGGCGGGGCCCGGCGGCAGTTCGGCAACGGCGGCGGCCACGAGGGGGACGCGCTCGTGGAACGCCTCGTCGGGATACTGCAGCAGCACCGACGCCGCCTGGCAGACCACGGCTGCCTCCTGTCCGGTGGTCACGCGCTCTCCTCGGGTCGCGTCCCCTTCGGCGGGAACAGTCCGGCGGGGCGGCCCTTGCCGTCCCAGTTGAGCAGGTTCACCCGTGCCTCCGGGTCTCCCGGACCGCCCGGGCTCGTCTGGCGGTGTCTGAGGGCGTGGAAGGTCTCCACGGACACGGGGCGGGGGCGTCCCGACGCCTCCCCGAACGGGCCACTGCCGTGCATGCCGGGTCCGCCCTCGAAGTCCAGGCTGCAGGCGGTCTCCTCCATGTGCCGGCCCTCGGCCTCGTGGGCGGTGGGGATGACGTAGCGGTCTTCGTACTTGGCCACGGCGAGCAGCCGGTAGAGGGCCGTGACGTCCTCGCCGGTCATTCCCGCTCGCGCCGCGACGGACTCGTCGGGCGGATCGCCGAGGTTGACCGCGCGCATGTAGGACCGCATCGCCGACAGCCGCTGGAGCGCACGCCGCACGGGGACCGGATCGCCGGCAGTGAACAGTTCGGCCAGGTATGCGACCGGAATCCGCAGTGTGTCGATGGCGCCGAAGAGGTTGTCCACGTCCTCGCCGTCGTGCCCGGTGCTGCTGAGCGCCTCCGTGACGGGGGAGAGCGGTGGCACGTACCAGACCATCGGCAGCGTGCGGAACTCCGGGTGCAGCGGCAGGGCGACCCGGTGGACCTTGGTTAGCGCGTAAACCGGCGAACGCCGGGCGGCGTCCAGCCAGTCCTCGGGGATGCCCTCGCGGCGGGCGGCATCGGTCACCTGTGGATCCGACGGGTCCAGCAGCAGGTCGAGTTGCGCCTCGTAGAGGTCCGTGGGGTCGGCGACGGACGCCGCTTCGCCGACCCGGTCGGCGTCGTAGAGGACGGGGCCGATGTAGCGCAGCCGGCCGACGCAGGTCTCCGAGCACACCGTGGGCAGACCGACCTCGATCCGCGGATAGCAGAAGGTGCACTTCTCCGCCTTGCCGGTGCGGTGGTTGAAGTACACCTTCTTGTACGGGCAACCGGTCACGCACATCCGCCAGCCGCGGCAGCGGTCCTGGTCGACCAGCACGATGCCGTCCTCGGAGCGCTTGTACATCGCCCCCGAGGGACAGGAGGCGACGCACGAGGGGTTGAGGCAGTGCTCGCAGATGCGCGGCAGGTAGAACATGTACGCCTGCTCGAAGGAGAACCGGACCTTCTCCTCCGCCTCGCTGCGCAGGCGCTCGATGACGGGGTCGAGCCCGGCGTTCGCGGGTCCGCCGCCCAGGTTGTCGTCCCAGTTGGCGCTCCACTCGACGCTCGTCGGCCGGCCGGAGAGCAGCGACACCGGCTGGGCGACCGGGAAGTCGTCGCCCAGCGGCGCGGTGGTGAGGGTGGAGTAGTCGTACGTCCACGGTTCGTAGTAGTCGCGGATGTTGGGCAGCACCGGGTTGGCGAAGATGGTGAGCAGCTTGCGCAACCGTCCCCCGGACTTCGGCTTCAGCCGCCCGCGCCGTCCCAGCTCCCAGCCGCCCCGCCATGTGTCCTGATCCTGGTAGCGCCGCGGGTAGCCCTGGCCCGGGCGGGTCTCGACGTTGTTGAACCAGACGTACTCGACTCCGCTGCGGTTGGTCCACGCCTGTTTGCAGGTGACCGAACAGGTGTGGCAGCCGATGCACTTGTCGAGGTTCATGACCATGGCCAGCTGGGTCATCACTTTCATCAGTACGTCACCTTCTGGGAGCGGCGGCGGATGACCGTGACCTCGTCGCGCTGGTTGCCGGTGGGCCCGAGGTAGTTGAAACCGAAGGAGAGTTGGGCGTAGCCGCCGATGAGGTGCGTCGGCTTGACGAGGACGCGGGTCAGGGAGTTGTGGATGCCGCCGCGCCGTCCGGTGGCCTCTGTCACGGGCACGTTGACGACGCGCTCCTGTGCGTGGTGGACGTACACCGTTCCGGTCGGCATGCGGTGCGAGACGATCGCGCGGAGCGCCACCACCCCGTTGCGGTTCACCGCCTCGACCCAGTCGTTGTCCCCCGCCCCGATGGCCTCGGCGTCCGCCGGACTGATCCACACCGTGGGACCGCCACGTGAGAGGGACAGCATGAGCAGGTTGTCCTGGTACTCCGAGTGGATGGACCACTTGGAGTGCGGGGTCAGATACCGCACGGTGACCTGCCGGGCGCCGTCGGGTCCGAAGGCGGGTTCGCCGAAGAGGTGTTGCATGTCCAACGGCGGCCGGTAGACGGGCAGGGTCTCGCCGAACTCGCGCATCCAGTCGTGATCGAGGAGGAAGTGCATGCGCCCGGTGAGGGTGTGCCAGGGCTTGAGCTCCTCGACGTTGGTGGTGAACGCCGCGTATCGGCGGCCGCCGGTCTCGCTGCCGGACCACTCGGGGCTGGTGATCACCGGAACCGGACGGGCCCGGGTGTCGGCGAAGGTGATCCGGCGTTCCTCGCTGCCTTCCACGAGGTGGGAGAGCCGCCGGCCGACACGGCGTTCGGCGGTGCGGAAGCCCTGAGCGGCCAGCCGGCCGTTGGTGGCGCCGGAGAGGGCGAGGACGGCCTCGGCCATCTTGGCGTCGGTGTCCAGGGCGGGGCGGCCGTCGCAGGCTCCGCCGAGCATCACTCCGTTGACGCGGGCCAGTTCGCGGACCTCCTCCTCGGGGTGGAAGGTGACGCCCTTCGTGGTCAGCCCGAGTTCCTCGACGAGTGGCCCGAGGGCGAGCAGCTTGTCGGCGACGGCGGTGTAGTCGCGTTCGACGGCGGTGAACGCGGGCATGGTCCGCCCCGGCACGGGAGCGGTCTGCCCCGTGCGCCAGTCCCGCACCGTGCCCAGCGGCTGGGCGGTCTCACCGGGCGTGTCGTGCTGGAGCGGCGTGGCCACCACGTCGCGGCGTACCCCGAGGTGCACACGGGCCAGTTCGCTGAACCGGCGGGCGATCGCGGTGAAGGCGGCGAAGTCGGTGCGGGTCTGCCACGGCGGGTCGATGGCCGGGGTGAACGCGTGCACGTACGGGTGCATGTCCGTCGAGGAGAGGTCGTACTTCTCGTACCAGGTGGCGGCGGGGAGCACGATGTCGGCGAGCAGGGTTGAGCTGGTCATCCGGAAGTCGAGAGCCAGCAGGAGGTCGAGTTTTCCCTCCGGGGCCTCGTCGCGCCATCGCACGTCGCGGGGACGGTTCTCCGGCGGCGCCTGCCCGGCGCGCAGGCCGGAGTGGGTGCCGAGAAGGTGACGCTGGAAGTACTCCGCGCCCTTGCCCGAGGAGCCCAGCAGATTCGACCGCCACAGGGTCAGGCAGCGCGGCCAGTTCTCCGGGGCGTCCGGGTCCTCGCACGCCCAGCCGAGTTCGCCCGCGGCCAGCAGCCGGGCGACGTGGGTTTCGGGTTCCTCGCCGTGCTGCGCGGCTGCGTCCGCGAGGTCCAGCGGGTTGCGGTCGAACTGGGGATACGAGGGCATCCAGCCCAGCCGGGCGGAGAGGGCGAGGGTGTCGGCGGTGTGCAGGCCGGCGAGGTCGCCGCGGGCCAGGGGCGAGGCGAGCGCGTCGGCCCGGTAGCCGTCGTAGCGCCATTGGTCGGTGTGGGTGTACCAGTACGAGGTCCCCGTCATCTGCCGCGGTGGACGCTGCCAGTCGGTGGCGGAGGCGAGGGCGGCCCAGCCGGTGACCGGGCGGCACTTCTCCTGGCCGACGTAGTGGGCCCATCCTCCGCCGTTGCGGCCCATCGAGCCCGTGAGCATGAGGAGCGCGAGAATCGCGCGGTAGGTGGTGTCGCCGTGGAACCACTGGCAGATGCCGCCCCCCATGATGATCATCGTGCGGCCCCCGGACCGTTCCGAGTTGTCGGCCATCTCACGGGCCACCCGCACCGCGGCGGCGGCGGGCACCGAGGTCAGCTGCTCCTGCCAGGCGGGGGTGCACGGCTCGGCGGGGTCGTCGTATCCGGCCGGCCAGTTGCCGGGGAGCCCCTCCCGGTGCACGCCGTACTGAGCGAGCATCAGATCGAAGACGGTTGTCACCGTCCGGCCCGCGATCCGCCGTACGGGTACGCCCCGGCGCAGCACGGCACCGGACGAGCCGGCGGTGTCGAAGCGCGGCAGCAGCACCTCCGCGTGCTCCGCCTCCTTGTCGCGCAGCAGCGTCAGCCGGGGCGCGACGTCACCGAGGTCCAGATTCCAGCGGCCCTCGCCCGAGGGGGTCCACCGGTCCCCGAGCGTGCCACCGGGCACCACCGGCCGGCCGGTACGGCCGTCGACCAGGACCGTCTTCCACAGGGCCTCCTCGGAGTCGTCCCCCAGATCGGAGGCGCGCAGGAACTTTCCCGGCACGAGTGATCCGTCGTGCGGTTCCAGGGTGACGAGGAAGGGCAGGTCGGTGAACTGCGCGACGAAGTCGACGAAGAACGGCACCCGCCGGTCGACGAAGCACTCCTTGAGGATGACGTGGCCCATGGCGAGTGCGAGAGCCCCGTCGGTGCCGGGCTGTGCGGGCAGCCACTGATCGGCGAACTTGGTGTTGTC
Organism: Streptomyces meridianus; assembly: GCF_023703325.1. Lineage (GTDB taxonomy): Bacteria > Actinomycetota > Actinomycetes > Streptomycetales > Streptomycetaceae > Streptomyces > Streptomyces meridianus. The sequence goes on along the minus strand of NZ_JAMQGM010000046.1, from coordinate 17,449 downwards.
GGCGTAGTCCGGTGAGACCACGACCACTTTCTGGCCCCGGTAGCGTGCCTCGGCCATCCAGTGGGCGTCCGGGGTTCGGGTGACGGAGACGTTGGATCCCCACATGACCAGATAGGCGGCGTTCCACCAGTCGCCGGACTCCGGTACGTCCGTCTGGTCGCCGAACACCTGGGGGGAGGCCACCGGCAGGTCGGCGTACCAGTCGTAGAAGGACGTCATGCAGCCGCCGAGCAGCTGGATGAAGCGCGAGCCGATCGCGTGCGACACCATCGACATGGCGGGGATGGGGGAGAAGCCGGCGATCCGGTCAGGACCCCATCGCCGGATGGTGTGGACGTGTGCCGCGGCCACGATCTCCACGGCCTCGTCCCAGCTCACCCGGACGTGGCCGCCCTTGCCCCGGGCCTGCTGGTAGCGCCGCCGGCGTCCGGGATCGTTGACGATGTCGGCCCAGGCCACCACCGGATCGCCCAGGCGGGCCCTCGCCTCACGGAACATCTCCACGAGGACGCCACGCGCATAGGGGAACCGCACCCGCGTCGGGGAGTAGGTGTACCAGGAGAACGCCGCGCCCCGTGGACAGCCCCGGGGCTCGTACTCCGGGGAGTCCGGCCCGACCGACGGGTAGTCGGTCTCCTGGCTCTCCCAGGTGATGATGCCGTCCTTGACGTAGACCTTCCAGGAGCAGGAACCCGTGCAGTTGACTCCGTGTGTGGAACGCACGACCTTGTCGTGACTCCATCGGTCACGGTAGAACGTGTCACCCTCGCGGCCTCCCTCCCGGAAGACGGCCCGCAGGTCGGGCGAGACCTCGGAGCGGGTGAGGAACCGGCCCGCGCGCAGGAGCGCCTCCGTTGCACGGCCGTCGTTCTTCTTCCGGACGGATCCCACCTGCCGTCACCTCATCTGTGCGGATTGACCGGCCACCCCGCGTGCCAAACTACCGTTATGTCGCGTATTTCATGTTCCGTCTCTTCGGCGTGCTTTGTCGGGATCGTCGTTCCGCCCGCCTCGCGGGGCAGGAAATGACGACCCGTCCGGTGCCGATGACGGAACACGCGCCGACGTCCGTGCGTCGGAGCCTGATGCTCACCCTGGCGACGAGCGGCTTCGCCGTCGCGTTCTGGGCCTGGGCGCTGCTGGCGCCCCTGGCTCCGACGCTGCGTCAGGACCTGGACCTGACCGCTTTCCAGCAGTCGCTCGTCGTGGCCGTGCCGGTCGTCGTGGGATCGCTGGGCCGGATCCCGGCCGGGGCCCTGACGGATCGCCTCGGCGCGCGACGGATGCTCCCGCTGGTGTGTGCGCTGACCATCCTGCCCGTGCTGTACCTCGGGCACCTGGCCGACTCGTTCGTGCAGGTACTGGTGGGCGGCTTCTTCCTGGGGCTGGGCGGAACCACGTTCGCCATCGGTGTCCCGCTGGTCAACGCGTGGTACCCGCCCGAGCGGCGCGGACTGGCCCTCGGGATCTTCGGCATCGGCACCGGCGGGACGGCGATCGCCTCCTTCACCACGGTCAGGCTTGCCGACGCCGTCGGTGAGAGTTTCCCCTTCGACCTCGTCGCGGCGGTGCTGGCGGTCTACGCGGTCACCGGAGGGCTCCTGCTGCGCGACCCGCCCGGACGCGCCGTCACCGCCGAAGGACTGGTGGCCCGGACGCGGCGGACCTTGCGGACGGCGGCGACCTGGCAGCTCGCCTTCCTCTACGCGGTGGCCTTCGGCGGGTTCGTCGCCTTCAGCGTCTACCTGCCCACCTATCTGACGTCTGCCGACGACCTCGGTCGCTCGGATGCGGCGACCCGCACCGCCGGCTTCGTCGTCCTTGCCGTGGCGATGCGTCCGTTAGGTGGATGGCTTTCCGATCGGGTGCATCCCGTGCCCGTCCTGGTGGGCACCTACGCCGTCGTCGCCGGCCTTGCGCTGCTGGCCGCGGCCGAACCGGCGCTGATGCCGGTCGGGACGATCGCGTTCCTCGGCATGGCCGCGGCGCTCGGGGCTGCCTCCGGTGCCGTGTTCGCACTGGTCGCCCGTCTGGTGGCGGCCGAACGGGTCGGCGCCGTCACCGGTGTGGTGGGCGCGGCCGGAGGGCTGGGCGGGTTCTTCCCCCCGCTGGTGATGGGCGCCGTCTCCAGCGCGACCGGCGAATTCGCCTGGGGATTCGTCCTGCTCGCGATCACCGCGGGATGCGCCGCCGTGTTCACGGCGACCGCCGTACGTCGGCGGGCCCGATAGGAGTCGGTGCTCGCGCTCGCACCGCGCATCCCCCGGGGCGGCGGCGTCCCCGGGATGCAGGCGGCACGGCACGCAGGACGTACCGGACCCGGGAGGGTCAGGCCAGGGGAGCGGGGAGGAAGTCCTCCCAGCGCTCCTCCGGCGCGATCTCCGCCGCCAGCCGCAGCAGGCGTGTCGGCTGCAAACCGAGGCCCGTGACGGCGAAGCCGCAGTCACCGCCGGCGGCCCGGTCGCGCAGTCCGTGCAGCAGGCGCAGGCCGGCGACGTCCATGAACGAGGCGCCGGCCAGGGAGAGCGTCACCTCGGTCACGGACCCCGGGAGTGCCCCTACGGCTGCCTCGATCCGGGGGCGGGTGATCAGGTCGATGTCCTCGTGGACGCTGAGAAAGGCGGCGTTTCCGCGTACTTCGGTGATACAGGTACTCATCGTGTCCCCCCTAAAGGGGTTGCGAGCCCAGAGCGGATACGGCCCGTCCAGGGCCGTCCGCGATGGAGGGACCGTCTGCCCGGGCAGGGCATGGACGGCTCCCATGACCCGGTGCCGGCCCGGCTGGGTGCCGGCAGGTTCCGGGAAAGCCTCATGCGTCCGCCCATGGTTGCACGGCGGCAAGAGTCAAGGCCAGTTCCGGTGCCGTTATCCGGTGTACCCACCCCCGGACCGGACGTGCACCACCGGCCGCCGCCGGCTTCGAGGGCAGTGCGCGCTGCTTCCTGGCGCACGGTCAGGTCCCGACGGTCCTGTCGATCACGTCGACCACGTCGTCGATGCTGCGGATCTCATCGAGCAGTTCCGGGACCACCTCCGGCGCCGGACCGCTGCCGTGGAGGGTGACCACGCCGTTGGTGACGGCGACTTCGACCGAGCCGGCGGGAAGGAGGAAATGTTCCCGGAGGATCCGGGACACGATGTCCTGGCGGATGTCGTCGTCATTGCGCACCAGCGCCCGCAGCAGGTCCCGGCGGCTCACCACGCCCACGAGGCGGCCGAGGTGGTCGGTGACAGGTAGCCGTTTCAGCCGCGAGCGGGCCGCTGTCCAGGCGGCTTCGGCCACCGGGATGCCGGGCCGGACGGTGACCGCCGGTGACGTCATCAGGGTGGCGGCGGTCTCCCCGCGGCTCTTCTCCTGCAGGCGGTGTTCCCGGCGCCGCCCGAGACGGCTGCGGCGCCCGGTGGACTCGACGGCAGCCTTCGCGAGCAGGTCCGACTCGGAGACCACGCCGACGACCTGATCCCCCTCCACCACGGGCACGGCGCTCAGGTGCTCCCGTGAAAGAGTCCGCACGATGTCGAGATAGGCCATGTCCCGGGGCACCGAGACGGCCGGCACCGTCATGACATCCCTCACCCGGGGCGCCGCCTCCGGGGACCCGGCGGGGTGTTCCGTCTCCGGCGGCGAGACTTCCTGCTCCGGTACGGATACCGCCGGCCGCGCAGGCTCGGGCGGGGCCGCGCTGGCGACCGCGCGCAGATACCGCTGGAGCGCCTCCTGGCGGTGCTCCTCGTCGGGGCGCCAGGCGCGGTGCGGCAGGGAACGACGGGCCTCCTGACCGGCGGCGTGGTGTTCGAAGTCGCTCACGGCACTCTCCGGAGAATCACGACTGGGCCCTACTCGGCCAGTTTGCACCCATTCTCGATCGGTGTCGCCGGAGCCCGGGGCCGCGGTGGCCCCCTCCGCGGCGCCGACGCGACACGGGCAGGCCGGATGGGGACACTTGAACCGGAGACCGACCATGAGGGGAGCGTCATGGTGCGATTCCCACGATTGCTGGACTTCCTGATGCGTTTCCGGCGCACGGGTGCTCCTGGCCGCGTGCCGCCCGCCGTCCCCCCCGACCGTTCCGCCGAGCTCGCGGCGGAACTCGAGCAGCCGCTCTCCCTGCTCGCCGGGGCCGAGGAACAGGCCCGGAACATCCGCGAGCGTGCGGCACACGAGGCGGGACGCCGGCGCGAGGAGGCCCGGGAGCAGGCCCGGGAGACGGTGCTGCGGGCACGGGAACACGCCGGCGTGCTCCGGGAGGAGAGCGCCGCCCGTATGCGCCGCGAGGCCGAGGACGAAGCGGCGCGGCTCGTCGAGTCCGCCGGGCACGAAGCAGCAACGGTTCGTCACCGGGCGAGCACCAGAATGCCCGCTCTCGTCGACAGGATCGCGGCAATGGCCTTGGAGGACCACGACGAAGGGGGTTCCGCGGACTCGGCGGTACCCCGTGGCGGAACGGAGGGCGCAACGCGCGTCGGGACCGGTGAGGGGAGCACACCATGAGCGCTCGGTGGGTCGCCGGTGCCACACGGGCCCGGGCCGTCGTGACCCGGTGCGCGGGAGCCGAGGAACTCCGCGAGGTCGCGTCCTCGATCTCGCTGGAGGAGGCCCTGCGTCGTCTGCGCCGCACCGCCTACCGACGTGACCTCGACCCCGCCGCATCCCTGGCCGGGGCTCAGAGGGCGGTCGCCGCGACGTTGCTGTGGCACCTGCGGGTGCTCGCCGGCTGGCAGCCGCACAGGGGCGCGGAGGCACTGCGCCTGTTCGCCGCGGGTTTCGAGATCGCCAACACCGAGGAGCACCTGCGCGCACTGTCGGGCAGCAGACCGGAGCACCTCCGTCCGCCCTACCGGCTCGGCTCACTGGCCACCGCCTGGCGTCGTCTGTCGCAGACGGCCTCACCGTCCCAACTCAGAGCGGCGCTCACGGCTTCCGCATGGGGCGACCCGGGGGGCTCGTCGCCCGCGGCCGTGGCGGTCGGGATGCGGATCAGCGCCGCCGCGCGGCTCGCAGCCGTCGTTCCCGAAGCCCTGCGCTGGGCGGCGGGCCGCGCCGCCCTGATCGCCGCACGCGAGATGTTCGTCGTCGGCCGTCGGCCGTCCCAGCCGGTGGCCGGACGCGCGGCAGACCTGCTCGGGGCAGGTGCGACCGCAGCAGACACCTTCGCGGACTTCCGGGACCGGCTGCCGGCCACCGCGCACTGGGTCGTGGCCGGGATCGTGGAACCGGCCCAGCTGTGGCAGGCGGAGGGCCGGTGGTGGGAGCGGATCGAAGCAGACGGCAGCGCCCTGCTGCGGGGGCCGGGTGTGACCTCCGCCCCCGTTGTGGGCGCCGTCGCCGTGCTCTCCGCGGACGCCTGGCGTATGCGGGGAGCCCTGGAGGAAGCGGCGCGGGGCGGCGGTTCGACGGAGTGGTCCGATGCCCCGCGCTGACATGGCTCCCGTGCGCATGCAGCGGGTGGCGGTCGTCGCTCCCCGCGAGGTGCTGCGCCAGACACTCGTACGCCTTGCCGAGGCCGGCTGCGTCGAGATCGACCATCCGGACGACCGGGGCCATGGGGGTGCACCGGGGTCGGCGGCCCATCGGCTGCGACGCTCGCACGGGGCCCGGCCCGATGCTCTCGAACAGGTGAGCGCCGCGCTCAGCGTCGGAACGCCGGACCTGGACGCTCTCGAGCGAGCCGGCCGAACCGACCTGCTGGCCGGCGAAGCAGAGCTCGAGGAGCGGATGGACAGGGCGGTCCGGCGCGGCACCTGTGTGGCACTTGCCGGATGGTGCCCGGCCTCCGAGGTCCGGTCGACCGCGCGGCGCCTCGCCGGTGCCGGGGGCGCGCTGGTGCCACTGCGCAGACCGCGGGGCGTCGAGCCGCCCACCCTCCTGGCCTCGCACGGCGCGCTGCACCGTTCGTGCGGCCCCCTGCTGCGCACTTACGGCACCGTCCCCTACGAAGACCTCGATCCGTCCCTGCCGGCAGGCATCGTCTACGTCGTCATGTTCGGCATGATGTTCGGCGACGTGGGACAGGGAGCGCTGCTGCTGCTCGCGGGTGTGGCTCTGCGACTCGGCCGCCCGCGCCGACTGCCCGCCCTGCACCCGCTCTGGCCCCTCGTGGCCGGGGCCGGGCTCGCGAGCGTGGTCGCCGGTTCCGCCTACGGCGAGTTCTTCGGCCCGACCGGGCTGTTCCCCGTTCTCTGGCTCGACCCGCTGACCGACCCCCTGCGGCTGCTCGCCTCCACCGTCGTCGTCGGTGCGGGGCTGCTGAGCCTGGCCTACGGGGCGGGCATCGTGAACCGCTGGCGTGAGGGCGGTGCCGTCAACGCCCTGTACGCGACGTCGGGGATCGCCGGTGCGGTGCTCTTCCTCGGAATCGCGGTGCTCGCCGGCGCAGCGCAGCTGGGGCAGGCAGGTTACGCGATCGCGGGCGCGGCGATCGTGTTCACGGGGCTGCTGCTGACCGTGACCGGACTCTTCGCGGCCACGGGCGGCGGGGTGGGCGGAGCCGCCCAAGCAGCGGTGCGGCTGATCGAAGGGCTGGTGCGCACCGTCTCCAACACCGTCTCCTTCGCACGGCTGGCCGCCTTCGGACTCACCCACGCCGCCCTCGGCGACATCGTGTGGCGCGGCACCACGGCCCTGGCCGACCGGGGCGGCGCCGCATGGGCGGCCGCCGTCGTGGTCCTCGTCGCGGGCAACGCCCTTGCCTTCGCCATCTCGGCCCTGGTGGCCGGGGTGCAGGCACTGCGACTGGAGTACTACGAGCTGTTCTCCAGGGTGTTCGAGGACCAGGGCCGTCCGTTCCGTCCCTGGGACCTGCCCGTTCGGCACACGGAGGTGGCGACGTGATCACCTGGCTCATCGTTCTCCCGCTCATCGCGCTGGTCTTCTACGGCACCCGGGCGCTGATGCGCCGGTCCGGGCGGGGCGTCGTGCGTTTCATGATCGCTGCCGACCTGCTTCTGCTCCTGGGCTCGATCGTCCTGATGACCGTTGTGCTCAGCGGCGGACCGGCGCAGGCGGCGACCACAGCTGCCGCCCAGGACCAGGGATCGAACACCGCCGCCCTGATCGGGGCCGCGATCTCGGTCGGGGCGTCCTCCCTGGGGGCCTCGATCGCAGTCGCGTACACCGGCGCCGCAGCCCTGGCGGCGCTCAGCGAACGTCCCGAGCTGTTCGGCCGCGCCATAGCCGTCGTCGGCCTTGCCGAGGGCATCGCCATCTACGGCCTGGTCGTCGCGGTCCTCCTGATCGGAAAGGCATGACAGTGGGAAGCGCGGCTGCCATCGGCGAACAGGTGCGCGTGGCCGGGTTCGGTCTCACCGGCGTGAAGGTGTGCGTCGCGGAGGACCCCGAAGCCGTCAGGACCGCCTGGGCGGACCTGCCGGGCTCGATCGAGCTGGTCGTCGTCACCCCGGCTGCAGCCCGGGCACTCAGCCCCGCCCAGCGGGACGGCGACCGGCCGCTCGTGGCGGTGCTGCCGTCATGAGGAACCCGCCCCCGGAGAGGGTCGCCTCCGCGCTCGAGCCGGCCCGGGCCCAGCTGCTCCGGGCCGCCCGCGCGGATGCGGAGGCCGCACTCGCCCTGGCCGACCGGGAGGCCGATGACCTGCTGCGCCGTGGAGACGAGGAGGCGGAGACGATCCTGGCCGAGGCACGCCGCGCCGGCGAGGCGGAGGGCGCCGACGCCGCCCGCGCCTCGCTGGCCCGAGCGCGCAGGACGGCCCGGGAACGCGGATTGCACGAGCGGGGGGCTGCCTATGACGAACTGCGGGCCCGTACAGTCCGGCGACTGCGGGAGCTGATGGCCGGGACCGGGAACGGAAACCCTGCCGGGATCACAATGGCGCGCCGCGCGCGCCGGCTTCTCGGGCCGGACGCCGAGGTGGCCGAGCCCCCCGGCGGAGGGCTGATCGCCAGGGCCGAGGGCAGATGCGTGGACTACTCGCCCGAGGCGCTCGCCGACCGCGCCCTGGCACGGTTCGGGGCGGAGGCCGAGACACTGTGGGCACCGTGAGCCCGGACCCCGGTGCCTCCCGTTCCGGGCCCTGCGGCGGCGACTTCCCGCTCCCGCGGATCCTGCGGGTGGCGGGCCCGCTGGTCGAGACGGAGCACCGTGGGGCAACCGCGATGAACGACCTGGTCCTGCTCGGCCGGGCCGCGGTTCCGGGAGAGGTCGTGTCCGTGAGGAACGACGTCGTCACGATCCAGGCCTACGAGTACACCGGGGGCCTCGTTCCCGGAGATCCCGCGCGGCCCCTCGGCGAACCGCTCTCGGCCCGGCTCGGTCCGGGACTGCTCGGCGGGGTCTTCGACGGGCTGTTGCGACCGTTGTCCGAAGGCGGGGAACGGCTCGGCGCCGGATCATTCGGCGGGCGATCGGCCGAGCGTGGCCGGCCGTTCACTCCGGCGGTGAGCGCGGGTGCGCGGATCGGCGAGGGTGCCGCCGTCGGCGAGGTCCGCACCGGCGGTCCGGTCCGCGCACAGGTCCTGGTCCCACCGGGACGAGGTGGTGTCGTGGAGTGGGTCGCCAAGGAAGGGGTGTATGCGCAGGACACGGCCGTGGCACGGGTCGGCGGGCACGAGGTCCGCATCACGGACAGCTGGCCGGTCCGGCGGCCCCGTCCGGTGCGCGAGCGCGTCGACGATCCGGAGCCCCTGAACACCGGGCAGCGTGCGATCGACCTGCTCTTCCCGGTCGCGCGGGGAGGGACCGTCGCGGTTCCGGGAGGGTTCGGTACGGGCAAGACCGTGCTGTTGCAGCAGATCGCCAAATGGAGCGACGCGGACGTCATCGTCTACGTGGGCTGCGGGGAGCGCGGCAACGAGATGGCCGATGTGATCTCCGACTTCGCCGAACTGGAGGACCCGCGCACCGGTGGGCGCCTCGCCGACCGGACCGTGACCGTCGCCAACACCTCGAACATGCCGATGATGGCCCGGGAGGCGAGCATCCACACGGGTGCCACCGTGGCCGAGTACTTCCGGGACATGGGGCTGCACGTCGTGCTCATAGCCGACTCCACGTCGCGCTGGGCCGAGGCGCTGCGGGAGTTCGCCTCCCGTACCGGCGCCCTTCCGGCGGAGGAGGGCTATCCGGCCGGCCTCGCCTCGGAGATCGCTGCCTTCTACGAGCGGGCCGGATCGGTGATCACGTTGGGCGGGACACGGGGCTCGGTCACCGTGATCGGCGCGGTTTCCCCACCTGGCGGGGACATGACCGAGCCGGTGACCGCCCACACCGAACGGTTCGTGCGCTGCCGGTGGTCCCTGGACCGCGACCTGGCGTACGCACGCCACTACCCGGCGATCTCCTGGGCAGGATCGTTCTCCAGGGACGCGGTGTCGGTGGGCGCCCACCGACGCGCCTCAGGAGACCCGGCGTGGGCCGAGCGGCGCTCGCGGATCGCCCTGCTGCTGGCCGAGGCGGACCGGCTGGCCGACCTTGTCGATCTGGTGGGGATCACCGCTCTGCCCGCGCAGGAGCGGATCAGCGTGCTCGCCGGCCGGCTGGTCCGGGAAGGCGTGCTCCAGCAGAGTGCGCTGTCGCCGCGCGATGCCCATTGCGGAGCGGACAGGACGGCTGCGCTGGCCGATGCGGTGCTCGCGGTCGTGGAACGCTGCCGGGCTCTCGTGGCCTCCGGCGTGCCGGTGGAGACCGTCGAGGAAGCGGATTTCGGACCGGTCCTGCGGGCCCGCGAGCAGACGGGTCCGCTCGACGCGGCGGCGGTGCCCGAACTGCGGGATGTCGTGCTGTCCGGGCTCGGGGAGCCCCGGTGAGCGCGACCGTGTGGGGGGACATCGAGTTCACGGCCGTGCGGGAGTTGCGCGGACCACTGGCCGTGGTGGACGGCGTGTCGGGCGTGGGGTGGGACGAGTTCGCGAGGATCACCCTCCCCTCCGGCGAGCGGCGGCACGGTCTGGTTCTGGAGGTGGACCGTGACCTCGTTCTGGTCCAGATCCTGGAGGACACCTGGGGAATGGATCCGGACGGGCTGCGGGTGGCGTTCGCCGGCGAGCCGTTGCACATTCCGGTCGGTTCCGGGTGGCTGGGCAGGGTCTGCAACGGCCGGGGCGACCCGATCGACGGCGGGCCACCGGTGTTCGGCAGGGCCCGGGCTCCGGTCGGGGGCACCCCCCTCAACCCCCTGCACCGGCAGCCTCCGTCCGAACCGGTGCTCACCGGAGTCGGCGCGGTCGACGCGCTGACGACCCTGGTGCGAGGACAGAAACTGCCGGTCTTCTCCGCCGCAGGTCTGCCCCATCTGGAGTTGGCCGCGCAGATCGCCGCCCAGTCGACCGCCGGCGGCGAGGCGTTCAGTGTCGTCTTCGCAGGCATGGGGCTCACCCACCCGGAAGCCGCTTTCGTCCGGGACGCACTCGACGAACGGTCCGCCGCAGGTGAACTGGTGCTGCTGCTCAACACCGCGGACGACCCCGTCATCGAACGGCTCCTGACCCCGCGTATCGCGCTCACGGTCGCGGAGGACCTCGCCTTCACCGGGGGCCGCCACGTACTCGTGGTGATGACCGACATGACCAGTTACGCCGAGGCGCTGCGCGAGGTGTCGGCCGAGCGTGGGGAGATCCCGGCCCGCCGCGCATATCCCGGCTACCTGTACAGCGACCTCGCCTCGCTCTACGAGCGGTGCGGACGGATCCGCGGACGGCCGGGATCCGTCACGGTCCTGCCCGTCCTCACCATGCCCGCGTACGACATCACCCATCCGGTTCCCGACCTGACCGGCTACATCACGGAGGGGCAGATCGTGCTGTCCCGGCGGACGCACGCGCTGGGAGTGCACCCGCCCGTGGACGCGCTTTCCTCCTTGTCCCGCCTGATGCGCAGGGGCGCCGGGCCCGGCCGCACCAGAGCAGACCATCTTCCCGTCGCGGCGCAGCTCCTGGCGAGCCTGGCCCGGGCGCGGCAGGTGCGGGAACTGGCAGATCTGGTCGGTGAGGACGCGCTGAGCCAGGCCGACCGCGGCTACCTCGCCTTCGACGAGGCATTCCTCCGTGATTTCGTCGACCAGCCCCGAGACCGCATGCGCCGGCTGGAGGACACCCTCGAGCGTGCCTGGCGGGTCCTGCTCACCCTGCCCCGCAGCCAGTTGACCATGCTGCCCGACGAACTTCTCGATGCCCGCGGCGCACGTGAGGACCCGGCCGCGGGCGGCGTCCGGGAGGCCGGCGGATGACCGCGCAGAGCCGGGTGCCGCCCGGGCGGGCCGGACGGCTGCGCCTTCGCCGGAGCCTGGACACGGCCCTGCGCGGCGCCGGCCTCCTGGAGCGCAAACTGCACATCCTGCATGCCGACCACCGGCGTCTGCTGCGCGCCGCCGAGGACGCGTCGCGGACCTGGGAGGAACGCGTGTCGGAGGCCGAGACCTGGCTGAGGCGCGCAGTGGTACTGGGCGGCGAGCGTTCCTTGGAGGCGGCGCAGGACGGCGTCGGCCCGGCCGTGGTCGCCGTGGGCCGGTCGGCCACGATGGGCGTGCGCCATCCGTCCGGGTTCTCCTGCACAGTGCCGGAGCGGGCAGCCGGCACCGCCGTCTACGGGAACACGGCACTGGTGCACGCCGAGGGTGCCTACCGCGAAGTGCTGCGTGCGGCGGGTGAGTACGCGGCTGCGCGGTCCGCGGCCCGCGCCGTCGGAGACGCGGTGCTGAGCACCCGTCGACGCGTGCGTGCCCTTCGCCGGCACTGGATTCCCCGCCTGGAGCAGGCGCTCGAGCGGGTTGACCTCGCACTGGAGCAGGCGGAGCACGAGGACGTCGTACGGCGGAGGTGGGCGGCTCCGCCGTCCGGTGGGTGACCCTGAAGCAGCGGCGGACCGATGTCCCCGGGTCCGCTCCTTCGGCGGCATCGGCCGGGGCCGGGTGCCGGTTCACCGTCCTCCCCGGCGGCCGTGCGTGCCTGCCGTATCGGCGGAGTCCGGGAGAGCGGGCGCGACGTGCACGGCCGTGACCTTGTACTCGGGGCAGGACGTGACCGTGTCCGCGTGCCCGGAGGTGAGGCGGTTGACCCCGCTCGCCGGGAAGTGGAACGCGCAGAACACCTCTCCCGGCGACACTTCGTGCCCGATCCGGGCGATGAGCCGGGCCCGGCCGTGCCGGCTCTCCACGACGACCGGCCGGCCGTCGCCCACCCCGTACCTGGCGGCGTCGTCCGGGTGCAGGTCGAGCCAGTCGGTGGATGCCAGCTCCAGGTTGCCGCTGCGCCGTGTCATGCTGCCGGAGTTGTAGTGCGCCCAGCGCCGGCCGGTCACCAGAACCAGCGGATAGTCGTCGTCCGGCTGCTCACCGGGCGGCAGATAGGGCACGGCGGCCAGATGCGCGCGTCCGTCGGGTGTGGCGAAACTCTCCCGGTACAACTTGGCCTCTCCCGGGCGGCCCGGGTCCGGGCAGGGCCACGGGACGGCCCCCTCCCGGTCCAGCCTGGTGTGGGAGACGCCCGCGAACACGGGGGCGGTCCGGCCGCACTCCTCGAGCGCGTCGGCCGGAGCGGGGCAGCCGAGGTCGGCTCCCAGCGCCCGGGCCACTGCGTGCAGGATGTCGAAGTCGCTCCGTGCGCTCCCGGGCGGGCTCAGCGCGGGCCGCACCCGCTGGAAACGGCGGTCGAAGTTGACGAACGAACCGTCCTTCTCCAGCCACGAAGCGGCCGGCAGCACCACGTCGGCACGGCGGGCGGTGCCGGACAGGAACAGTTCGTTGCAGACGACGAGCGGACAGACGTCCAGGGCCTCGGCGACCCGGTTGCTGTCGGGGTCCGTGGCGCACACGTCCTCGCCGATGATCCACAGCGCCCGCACGGTCCCCGCCCGGGCGCCCGCGAACATCTCAGGGATGCGCAGTCCCGGCCGCTCCGGGAGGGAGGCGCCCCACACTTCTTCCGCCCGTGAACGCGCGCCGGGATCCGCCACCCTGCCGTAGCCGGGCAGGAAGTCGGGCAGGGCTCCCATGTCCGACGCGCCCTGGACGTTGTTCTGGCCGCGCAGCGGAATCACCCCGCAGCCGTGGTCGGTTCCCACCGCGCCGCACAGGATCGCCAGGTTCGCCAGCGCGCGCACGCCGTCGGTTCCGTGGAGGTGCTCGGTGACGCCGAGCCCGTAGACGATGGCGGGCCGCCGCGCGCGTCCGTAGATCCGGGCGGCGGAGACCAGTTCGCCGGCCGGAACGCCGGTCAGCTCGAAGACCCGGTCCGGCCGGTAGTCCTCCAGCAGCGATGCCAGCTCCGGCAGCCCCTTCGCGCGGTGCGTCAGGAACTCCTCGTCGGCCAGGCCCTCGGCCAGCAGCACATGGGCGAGGCCGTGACAGAGGGCGACGTTCGTGCCCGGCCGCGGACGCAGATGGACGTCCGCGTGTTGCGCCAGACCCACCGCGCGCGGGTCGGCGACCACCAGCCGAGCGCCCCCGTGCAGGACGCGTTGCAGCAGGCGCGCTCCCACCACCGGATGGGCCTCGGCCGGATTGGCGCCGACCACGAGCAGGCAGTCGGCACGTTCGAGGTCGTCGAAGGAATCAGTGCCGCCGGAGTGTCCGAAGGCCGCGGTCAGCCCGGCGGCGGAGGGCGAGTGGCACAGCCGTGAGCAGTTGTCCACGTTGTTGGTGCCGATCACGACCCGGAGGAACTTCTGCACCAGATAGTTCTCCTCGTTGGTGGCACGGGCGGAGGAAATGGCCGCCACGGCGTCCGGGCCGCCTTCTGCGACCGCCTGCCGGACCCCGTCGGCGACCCGGCGCAGAGCCTCGTCCCAGCTCACCGGTTCCAGTCGGCCGTTCCGGCGCACCAGGGGTTCGGTCAGCCGCTCCGGCGAGACGAGGAAACCGTGGGCGAAGCGGCCCTTGACGCAGGCGTGGCCCCGGTTCACCGGGCCGTCGCGGGCCGGCAGCACCGCGGTGAGCTCCCCGTCCCGGGTGACGGCCTCCAGGGTGCAGCCCACGCCGCAGTAGCCGCACGTGGTCCGGGTCCGGACGGTGTCGGGCCGCGCCGCGCGGGGTGTGGCGGAGGTGAGCCCGCTCCCGGGGCCCGGCTCGGTGATCGCCCCGGTGGGGCAGGTGTCGACGCAGCCCCCGCAGGCGACGCAGTCCGACTCCGCCCAGAGCCCCCCGGTGCCGGGCGCGACGACGGTGTCCGCCCCTCTGCCGGTCAGGGTGAGCGCGAAGGTGCCCTGCACTTCGGAGCACATCCGCACGCAGCGCCCGCAGGCGATGCACAGGTCCGCGTCGAGGTGCACGAACGGGTGAGAGGTGTCGCGGCCCCGGCCGGGCGTGCCGGCCGCCGTCCCCGGCCGGATGTCCAACGAGGCGCAGAGCCGGGCCAGTTCGCTGCCGGTGCCGTCGACCGCACCGGGCGGGAGCGCGGAGACGATGATCTCCACGGCGTCGCGGCGCAGCGCGGCGATGTCCTCGCCGCCTGTCTCGACCGTGCCGCCGGCCGTCGCAGGAGTGACGCAGGCTGCGGCGACCCGGCCGTCGGCACGGACCAGGCAGGTGCGGCAGGAGCCGGACGGCGTCAGCCGGTCGTCGTGGCACAGCGTGGGCAGCCGCACCCCGGCGGCCTCGACGGCCGCCAGCAGTGACGAGCCCTCGGCCACGTCGACCGGGCGCCCGTCGACCTCGAGCCGCACCGGGCTCAACCGTCCCACCCCGCGAGCCGGACGCCGTAGGCCCGGGCCAGACTCAGCACCGCGCCGGGAATTCCGCGGCCGAACGCGCACAGACTGGCCTCGGACAGCAGCCGCAGCAGACGGCGGTACTCCGCCGTATCCCGGGCCCGCCCCGACACCAGTTCCAGGCCGCGACGCGAACCGACCCGGCAGGGCGAACATGCTCCGCAGCTCTCCGCGGCGGCGAACTCCCAGACGTGCCGCAGCACCGCCACCGGATCAAGGCGTTCGTCGAAGGCGACCAGGCCGGCGTGCCCGAGGGACGCCCCGCGCCGCGCCAGCGCCTCCTGCGCGAGGGGGACGTCGAGGGCATCCGCGGCCAGGAAACCGCCGAGCGGCCCGCCGATCTGGAGCACGGCGGCCCGTCTGCCGTCGCGCATCCCCCCGCCCAGCCCGGCGGTGATCCGCTCGACCGGCGTGCCGAGCTCGATCTCGTACGCGCCGGGCCGGGCGAACCCCTCGGAGAGGCAGACGATCTTGGTGCCGGTCTCCCGCGGGGTCCCCCGGCGGGCGTAGGCCGCACCGCCGCGGCGGACGATCCACGGCACGGCCGCCAGCGTCTCCACGTTGTTGACCACGGTCGGCGCGTCCCACAGGCCGTGCCGCGTGGGGTACGGCGGACGTGGCCGGGCGCATCCGCGGCCGCCTTCCAGGCTTGCGATGAGGGCGGTCTCCTCGCCGGTCACGTAGGACCCGGCGCCCTCGGCCACAGCCACCTCCAGGGAGGTCCCGGTGGCATGCACCGACGGCCCGAAGTGACCAGCGTCGTACGCCCGGACGACGGCCTCCCGCATGCGCGCCGCCGCCCGCGGATACTCGGACCGCACCAGGACGATCCCCCGCTCTGCCCCGCACGCGAAGCAGGCCAGCGCCAGCCCCTCCAGCACGAGTTCGGGATCCTCCTCCATCAGCAGCCGGTCGGCGTAGGATCCGGGGTCGCCCTCGTCCCCGTTGGCCACCACCACCGTCCCCGGGCCCCGGCCGGTGGCCCGCCACTTGGCGGCGACCTCGAAACCGGCACCGCCGCGGCCCCTGAGCCCCGAGGCCGCCACCTCGGCGAGCACCCGGTCGGCGGCGGCGCCGGTGACGGTCCCGGGCCAGACCTGCCAGGCGGGCCCGCCGTTCACGATCCGGCCGAGGAGGACGGGATCGCCGGTGGCGTCCGCCGCGGGGATATCCGGCGCGGCCGGGGCGCCGCCACCGGCGAGCCGGCCGGCCAGCTCGGGGCCGGTGCACGGCGTACCGCCGTCGAGCGCCGCCGGAGCGGCATAGCAGTAGCCGAGACAGCGCACGGCCTGCAATGAGGTCGCTCCGTCAGGGGTCGCGGAGTCGCAGGTGACGCCGAGACGCTCCTCGGTCTCGCGCACGTGCCGCCCGCCTGTGGCGGCGAAACAGGCCGCGGCGGTGCACAGCCGTATCCGGCGTCGCCCCGGTGGGACCGACAGGTCGGCGAAATAGCTCGCCGGCCCGAGCGCGGCCGCAGCGGGCAGCCGCCAGCGGGAGGCCACCGCCCGTGCCCGGCCTCCGGCCTCCTCCAACGGCCCCGGCCCGGACTCCTTCAGGGCCTCGATGAGCCGGGTGCCGGGGCGGCCGCGGCGCTCCGCGAGAGCCCGGAACGCATCGAAGCGGGGCTCCGAGCCGTCGGCGTTCATGCACTCATCGTGGCCCGGTCCCCTTCCGGACGCATCTGCTCGCTGCCCCCGGGTGCGCGCGAACCGGGCTCCGGCCCGGACCCTTGACAGGCTCTCCCGGTCGCCAGCAGGCTCAGTGAGTGAACCGCGCAGCAAGAGTTGCGCGAACCAGTCGAGTCGAGGTGGCGGGCACGCACGGGACGGGAGGCCGGGTGGCCCAGGTGTTCGTCGTCGCCGACGACCTCACGGGCAGCAACGCCACCGGTGCGCTCTTCGCCCGTCTCGGCCTGCGCACCGTCACCGTCAGCGATCCGGCGCAGGTGCCGCGGTACGCCGCCGAGGCGGACGTGCTCGTCGTCAACACCGGCTCCCGTCACTTCCGGCCCGCCGACGGCTACGCGGCCGTCCGCGCAGTTGCCGAACCGGCCGACGGCGTCCCCCTGGTCGTCAAGCGGGTCGACACCACCCTGCGGGGCAATCCCGGTCGCGAACTCGACGCCGTCGTCGATGCCCTGACCGCCCGGCAGCCCTCGGTCCCCGTGCGCGTCCTGGCCGTTCCGGCCTTCCCCGACGCGGGCCGCACCACCGTCGGAGGCCTCCACCTCGTGGACGGGGTACCGCTGACGCGAACCCCCGTCGCGCACGACCCGTTCGACCCGGTGCGGCACTCCCGGATCGCGGCCGTCATCGCCGAGCAGAGCGCCCTGACCACTGCAGAAATCCCGCTGGACGTCGTCGAGGACGGGCCCGACGCCGTCGTGCAGCGCCTGCGTCACCCGGCCGACGTCCTGATCTGCGACGCCACCGAGAACGCCCACCTGCGCACCATCGCGGCCGCCGCGGCCCGCACCGCCGCCGAGGACGGAATCCGGTGGATCACCCTGGACTCCGGTCCCTTCGGCGCTGCCCTCGCTGCGGAACTCGGGATCCGGCCCGCAGGCACCGCGCCCGCCCCGGTCCTCGCGATCGTGGGCAGCGCCACCGAGGCCACCCATGAGCAACTCACCCGGAGCGAAGCGGTACTCGGCGCCCGCTGGGTCACCGTCGACCCGTCGGAGCCCGCCCCCGAGCCCCGCCGCATCCTGCGCGAGGTGCGGGCGGCGGCCGACGCCGGCGCCGGCGTGGTCGGCGTGCGGGTCGCCCCGTGCGCCGTGCGGGACCCCGGCGC
>NZ_JAMQGM010000045.1 GCF_023703325.1 Streptomyces meridianus | reverse complement strand
CCCCAACCGAAACGGCGAGGTTAGAGCTTGTCTCACGTGGCGTCAGGTTGATGCGGCATGATGCCTTGCCATGGGTGTTGGCCTGTCGCAACGGTTGGTTCCTGACGAACTCTGGTCCCTGGTTGCTCCGTTGCTGCCGTCGTTCTCGTCGCGTCCACAGGGAGGAGGGACGGCCCCGATCGATGAGCGGGCCGTGCTCACGGCCGTGGTGTACGTGCTGACCAGCGGCTGCGCATGGCGGCATCTGCCGGAGACGTTCGGCGTCTCGCCGGCCACCGCACACCGACGGTTCTCCGCATGGACCGAGGCCGGACTGTGGCGGCGACTGCACCAGGCCGTACTGGACGAGCTCGGTGCCCGAGGTGAGCTGGACTGGACCTCGGCCATCGCGGACGCGGCCTCCGTCCGCGCAAAAAAGGGGGATCGCTGACCGGGCGCAATCCGGTCGACCGGGGCAAGAAGGGCAGCAAAGTGCACGTCCTGTCCGACGCGCAGGGCTTACCTCTCGCGCTCGGCGTCTCCGGCGCCAACGTCCACGACAGCCAGGCGCTCCTACCGCTGATCCTGGGCATCCCCGCCATCCGTTCACGACGCGGCCCGCGAAGGCGCCGCCCAGGCAGGCTCCGCGCGGACAAGGCCTACTACTCCGCCGATCGACTGGCATGGCTGCGAAGCCGTGGCATCGTCCCGCGCATCGCCAGGCCCGGCATCGAGTCCAGCGAACGACTCGGCCGGCACCGCTGGAAGATCGAACGATCGATCTCGTGGCTCTTCGGCTACCGCCGCCTCACCGTCCGATACGAGCGAAAGGGCAGCCACTTCCTGGCCTTCCTCGGACTCGCGGCAGCCCTGACCTGCTACAAGAAGCTCGCGAAACTCACCACGTGAGACATGCTCTTAGCCTTACCTCACAGTTCGCGCTATGCAGTCCTGCGTAGGAGCGGCTCCCCAGGTCAGAACGTTGGAAACCGATTACAGGGGGTACTGGACGGGGGTAACTGCAAGGCCCTCGGACCAAGGGCGGCTAGGTAAGACGAGTGGTTTCAGTCAAGCCTCCACCTATCGCATAGCGACGTGCTGCAACGCTGCCAGAATTCCGTGAGGCGCTGATGCGACCGGGGCCAGTCGGACACGACAGGCGGTGGATCATGGAGCATGCGACAAACGGGCTGACCAGGGACGTCAAGACGAGACGTCTTGCTGTCGGCGACTCCGTTGAAGAGCTAACTGCTTTGCTTCATCGTTCTTACGCCGATCATGCTGCGGCTGACCGAGTCTTCTTCGCTTCGTACCAGTCAGTGCGGGACACCGCTGAACGAGTGGGGAAGGGAGAGTGCTGGCTCGCCTTCCGGGGTGCCGAGCTGGTGGGATCGGTGACGGTGGCGGCTGCGTACGCAGTACCCGAGACTTATCCAGCTCCAGCGGGTGCCGGGGCGTTCTGGCAGCTGGCAGTGGATCCGTTGTACCGGGCGAAGGGGCTCGGACAGCAGTTGCTGACCTTGGCGGAACAGCGCCTTGCCGCGCTCGGGTCCGCGGAGGTCGTCATCGACACATCGGCCCAGGCCGTTGACTTGATCGGCTGGTACCGCAGGCACGGCTACGTGCCTGTCGGGACCTGGCGCTGGGACGTGACGAACTACGCCAGCGTGGTCCTTCTGAAAGACCTGGTACACGGCCGATACGTCCAATGACACGGGTGTCGGTGCCCCCAAGGGGACACCGACACCCATAGATGGGCAGCGCGTGGTGCTACTGGTCGAGAACTCGGACTGCGTCTTGGCCAGCGACGGTGAGGGCTTCGTCCAGGGCCTCGGTGTGGCGTCCGCCGGCGCTGGCGACGGCGCCCTGGCCGCCGGCTCCTCCGCCGACGGCGCGGGCTGCGGAGACGAGGATCTGGCTGGCCTGGGTGCCCGTCTCGTGGAGGCTGTGGGTGACTGCGGCGGCAAGGAGGGCCTTGCCGCTGTGTTCGGTGCCGAGGATGACGATGGTGGGGTTGTCGCTGAGAAGGCCGACGGTGTCGGCGGCCAGTGTGCGGAGCTCGTCTGGGCCGAGGCCGGTCAGCTTCTCGGTGACGATCCGGCCGCCGGCGACGGGGCGGGCGGATGCGGCGAGCTCTTGGGCGCGGCTTCGCAGCTCGGCCTCGCGGAGGCGGCCGAGTTCCTGCTGGGCGGCGGTGAGGGCGTCGAGGCGCTTGCGCAGGGCCTCGGGCGCGTTCTGGGGACGGGTACCGAGGAGGGCGGAGAGTTCTTCGAGGAGTCGGCGCTCGGTGTCGTAGTAGCTCAGCGCGTCGCGGCCAGTGAGTGCCTCGATACGGCGGAGGTTGGAGCCGATGGAGGCTTCGCCGAGGATTCGGACCGGGCCGGCGTTGGAACCGTGTCCGACGTGGGTTCCGCCGCAGAGCTCACGGGAAAAGTCGCCGATGTCGACGATGCGGACACGGTCGCCGTACTTCTCCCCGAACAGGGCTGTCGCTCCGGCGGCCTCGGCTTCAGCGCGCGAGGCATGCCAGATACGGACTTCGGGGTCATCGAGGAGGTGGTCGTTGACGAGGGCCTCGATGGCGGCGAGTTGGGTGCGCTCGACTGCGGAGAAATGGGCGAAGTCGAAGCGGAGGCGGCCTGCGTCGACGAGGGAGCCGTGCTGGCTGGCGTGGTCGCCGAGGGTACGGCGAAGCATGGCGTGCAGGACATGGGTGGCGGAGTGGGAACGGGCGACCGCGTCGCGGCGGGCGCCGTCGACGAGAGCTTCGGTCTCCTCGCCGGTGCGGATCTCGCCTTCCACGACGCGGACGGTGTGTACGTGGAAGCCCTCCAGGCCGGACTTGGTGTCCAGGACCTGCAGGAGCGCGCCGCCAGCGGTGCGGATGGTTCCGGTGTCGCCGACCTGCCCACCGGACTCGGCATAGAACGGGCTCCGGTCCAGGACCAGCTCGATCGTGCTGCCCTGGTCGGCGCCGGGCACGATGGTGCCCTCGGCGATCAGGCCCAGGACGGTGGACTCGGCGTCGATGTGGTCGTAGCCGACGAAGTCGGTACGGCCGTGGCGGGCGGACAACTCGCGGTAGGCGTCCTGGCGGCGTAGGGCCTCGGCGGTCTTGGCCTTGCCGCCGGTTTTGGCACGCTGCTGCTGCTCGGCGAGCAGATCGGCGAAGCGGTCCTCATCGACGCTCAAGCCGGCGTCGTGGGCCGCCTCGATGGTCAGCTCGACGGGGAAGCCGTACGTGTCGTGCAGTTCGAAGGCGGTCTCTCCGGTGAGGGTCGTGGCGCGGCTCTCACGGCTGCGGGTGATGGCCGCGTTCAGCAGCCGGGTGCCTTGGGCGAGGGCGCGAGTGAAGGACTCCTCTTCAGCTGTGACGACCTGCTCGATCAGGCTCGCCTGGCTGGTGAGCTCGGGCCAGGTGTCGCCGAGGTTGGCGATGACGCTGGCGGTGGCCGGAGCGAGGACGGGCTGGTCGATGCCGAGCATTCGGGCGTGGCGGATCGCGCGGCGCATGAGGCGGCGCAGGACGTAGCCGCGACCGTCCTTGGCGGGCAGGACCCCGTCGGCGATGAGGTAGGCGACGGAGCGGGCGTGCTCGGTGACGACCTGGAAGGAGACCTTCTCCTCGCCGCCGCCGGGGTAGTCGCGGCCGGCGAGTTCCTGGACGGTCTTGAGGGTGGGCATCAGGAGGTCGGTGCCGCAGACGTTCTCTACGCCTTGGAGGATCGCGGCGAGCCGGTCGAGGCCGAGGCCGGTGTCGATGCTCTGCTGGGCGAGGTCGCCGAGGATCGGGAAGTCGCCCTTCTTGTCGCCTTCGCCGCGCTGATACTGCATGAAGACGAGGTTCCAGATCTCCATGTAGCGCTCGCCGTTGACGGCGGGCCCGCCCTCCCGGCCGAAGGAGGGACCGCGGTCGTAGTTGACCTCCGAGCAGGGCCCACACGGTCCGGGGACGCCCATGGACCAGAAGTTGTCCTCCATGCCCAGGCGTTGAATGCGCTCCGCGGGGACGCCGATCTTGCGCCACAGCTGTTCGGCCTCGTCATCGCCCTGGTAGACGGTGATCCAGAGGCGATCCTTATCCAGGTTGTAGCCCTGGGTGAGGAGTTCCCAGGCGTAGGCGATGGCGTCGGCCTTGAAGTAGTCGCCGAAGGAGAAGTTGCCCATCATCTCGAAGAACGTGGCGTGCCGGTTGGTACGGCCGACGTTGTCGATGTCAGAGGTGCGGGCGCACTTCTGGATGGTGGTGGCGCGGGGATGCTCGGGAACGACCTCGCCTAGGAAGTAGGGCTTGAACTGGTTCATCCCTGCGTTGGCCAGCAGCAGCGTCGGGTCGGAGGGAATGAGCGGGCTGGACGGCACATGGCGGTGGCCGCGCGAGGTGAAGAAGTCCAGGAAGGTGGAGCGGATCTGCATCGAGTGCATGGCTGTTCGGCCCTCACGGAAGAGTCTGGGAGAGATGTGGGGTGTTCACACGCCGAGCCGGGCAGAGAACAAGGACTGAGGGGTTCTCAGTTCTCCAGCTCGACGCAGATAGCT
Organism: Streptomyces meridianus; assembly: GCF_023703325.1. Taxonomy (GTDB): domain Bacteria; phylum Actinomycetota; class Actinomycetes; order Streptomycetales; family Streptomycetaceae; genus Streptomyces; species Streptomyces meridianus. The sequence continues at coordinate 133,002 of NZ_JAMQGM010000045.1, read as the reverse complement.
CGCGCCCCCACGGTGTAAACCATGACTCCAGATCCGTCGCTTTGAGATGGCGCAGCCGACACCGGACGCAACGGGCCGCTGCGACTGCACCACCCAGCGTAGCGGCTCTGGAGTCAAGATCGCTTGGAGTGCTTGTCCCGTTGGCCGGTACCCACCAGAAGGAGCAATCCTGTGGCGAGGTCGTCGGCGTGCGGGAGTACGACAGCGGCGCCGGCCCGGGTGAGTGCCGCGGGGCCGGCGAAACCCCAGCCTGCGCCGACGGCGGTCACACCGGCTGCTCGGGCCGCGTGCATGTCGGACTCCATGTCGCCGACGAACACAGCTTCGCTGGGGAGGACGCCGAGTTTGTCGAGAGCAAGAAGCACAGCGTCGGGGGCCGGCTTGGGTGCCGCGTCCTCGTAGCAGACGACGGTGTCGATCAGGCCAAGGATGTTGGGCGGCAGAAGCCAGTTGACCCGTCGGCGGCTTCGCAGGGTCACGATGCCGGTGGCGACGTCGGCGGCGCGGAGCGCGACGAGGACGCCGGCGACGAAGGGGAACACCTCGGTGGTGAGGGTGGCAGTTGCCGTGGCCGCATCCCAGATGTTCTCGTTGATAGCTCGAAGCACGCCGAGTTCCGCGAGTACGTGCTGGCGTGGGGTGGTGGCGGCATCTGCCGGAAGGTCGTCGACCGTGACGCGTCGGCCCAGGACTGTGGTCGCGAAGCCTGCCAGGGTTGCGAGTTGGGCGGCTCTGCTGTCGATGAGGACGCCGTCGAGGTCGAAGAGCACGGCTCGCGTCATACGGCATCACAAGTCCGGGGCGAGGGCAGGTCGGCTTCGGTGAGCAGGGAGTGGAGCGTGACGCGGTGCTCGGCCAGCAACATCCGGCCTCCGAGCGGGCGCTCCAGCACGCACAGCGCGTCGGAGACCGGAGTCCCGGCGATCCGCAAAGTCCGGGCCATGGCGAGCAGTTGGCCGCCGGATCGGACGACGTCGTCAACGAGTACGGCCCGGCGGCCGTCGATGGCGGTGCCCTCGATCTGCCGGCGGGAGCCGTATCCCTTCGGGCTGCGGCGCAGGAAGACAGCGGGCAGGCCGGTGGCGGCGGACAGGGCGACGACGAGGGGGATGCCGCCGAGTTCGATGCCGGCCAGCACCTGGGCGTCGTCGGGGACGAAAGCGGCCATGGCGGCGGCGGTGTCACGCAGGAGCGCGGGGTCGGCGGCCAGCCGGTACTCATCGAAGTAGGTATCAAGCCGGGTGCCGTTGGGAAGGTGGAACGGGGCCTTGACACAGGCGGCTTCGGCGAGCCGCGCGGCGAGTTCGGGCGGTTGCGTGCTGGTGGTCATGCTCCTCCGTTCGGTGTCTTGTCGAGCGTGTCGAGTCGGGAGCGGAAGGCGTCGGCGGACTCGGCAGTGCTGAGGAAGGCGAGGGGCCGGGTCAGGGTCTCGTACAACCACTTCTCCTCGCGCAGGAAGGCGAGCAGGCGCAGAGCGGTCCGCCCGGCGAGGCAGATCGGTACGGGCCGGATAGTGGTTGCGTAGTAGAGGGCGGCGGTCAGCTCGTGCAGGGTGCCGACGCCTCCGCCCATGGCGACGACGAGGTCGGCGTGGTCCAGGTAGTGGTTGAGCCGGGCGCCGAGGTCGGGAAGGTGGACGGACAACGTGGAGTGCGGGTTGAACGCGCCCCATTCGTCGTGCTTGCCCGTCAGGGTCACCGCGGTGACGGTGGTTCCCTGGGACGAGGCTCCCCGCGCGGTGGCCTCCATCAGGCCGTTGTAGCCGCCGTGCAGGAGTGCGTAGCCGGCTTGGGCCAGGGCTCGGCCGATATCCTCGGCCAACTTCTCCTCTGCGGCGGAGGCGGGGACCACCCCGCCGAAGAACACGGCAGTCCGGCCCTCGCGGGTCCGGTCGCTGGTCGAGCCCGCAAGGTGGAGCGCGTTCACACCAGCTCCTGGTACGAGCGGTAGGCTGCGATGGCGGTCCCCAGGCCGCTCAGCGCATCGGGGCAGGCCCGCTCGACCAGGGCGAGCATCCGCTCGATCGCAGCGTCGACGTCGGTGGCCATGGGGATGGCCGGTCCGCTGATCGCGGCCTCCAGGTCACCCAGGCAGGCCCGGCCGATCGGGGTGACGGCGATCTCCTCTCGCAGCTGGTACCAGCCCCAGAACCGCGAGGTAGGGGCCAAGGCGGTCTTGATCAGGTCCTTCGTCGCGGTGTGGAGGCGGTGCCACTCGGAGTAGGCGACGAACTGCTGGCCGCGCTTGATGCGCTTGTGCAGCAGCACGGCCAGCACCAGGTGCTCGATCAGCAGCTCGGTGCAGGTGCGCGGCCGGGCGAGAAACTCGACCACGAAGCGCTCGGCCATGGCGGCCTCCTCGGCCGTGACCGGTGACGGCTCCCGGTCGAGGAGCAAGGCGGTGGCAACTGTCGCCCGCAGGCGCGGGATGCGTGACGCGGGTACGAGGTACAGGTCGATCTGATGCAGGTGCCCCTCGTCCGGGACGAGAAAGACCATCCCGACTCCGCCGAGGGCGGCGACGATCGTGTCGCGCCAGCCGGGCAGAAGGGCGCCGGCCTCAACGGACATCAGGTCGTCCAGCGCCTCGACGAACGCGGGGAACTGGGCATCATGGACGCCGACGACGAAGTCGAGGTCCGAGAGGCGGTCGGCGGTGCCGTGGGCCAGGGAGCCGCGGACCATCAGGTGCGTGACGGCCGGGGAGGTGGCCAGGATGTCGGCGAGCTTGGACAGCAGCGGGAGCTGGGTCGGGCGGTTGGCGTGGGCGAGCTCGGACAGTTGCAGGGCGGGCATGCGCGTCCTCCGTTCGGATGCCGGCGGGGTGGGCTTGCGGGTGTTCAGGCCGTGAGGGCGAGGAGACGACGCTTGGCCGACGTCCAGCGCGTCGCGGCTTCCTCGTCGCCGAGCGAGGTGTGGAGCTCGGCGATCAGGTCGTAGACCGCGCCCTCGGGCAGGGCGTAGGTGTAGAAGAGCCGCAGCAGCATCCGCTCTGCCGCCTCCGTGTAACCGAGGTCGGCCATTCCGCGGGCGGCCTGGAGCCGCTCGGTGAGCATCGACCGGTTCGCGGCGGGCAGCGGTTCGACGGCGCCCGGGTGGAGCGAGGGACGGCGGGCCAGGCGCCGGTAGGCGTCGTCGGCGTACACGTCGGCGATCAGGTGGATCCGGTCCGGGCCCAGCAGGTTGCACACCCCGTGGGCATACGTCGGCGTCAGCCGCCAGATCCGCCCGCCGGCCATGTGCACCTTGGTACCGCCGGTGACCAGGAACGCCGACGTGTTGGTGTGCAGGGGGATGTGCAGCCGGTGCCGCTCGACCTGGTCGAGCTCGTCGTAGTCGCGGTGTTCCCACAGGAAGGCGTTGGCCTCCAGCCGGGCGAGTCGCACCCACATGTAGTTCAGGCCGAGTTCGGCCAGCAGTGCGGCGATGGTCGGCATCTGCGCCAGCAGGACGGTTGGCCTGGCCGCGCAGTCGCCGATCGTTACGTCAGCGGCGTCGCCGGAGGCGCTCATCAGCGAGGTCGTCCACCAGCCTCCCGACTGATAGGCGCTGTACTCCGCCTTCCAGGGCGCCTGGGCCGTCAGGGCCTCGTGGCGCATCCGCTCCACCTGAGCAGAGTTGACGGCGTCCAACTGGGCGATCTGTCCCGTCAAGGCGGTCAAAGTGTCCATCGGTTCCCTCCCGTCGCCGACCTGCCGGGCAGCAGGCCGGTGTGCGCGTGGTGCTGGATGGGTTGATCGGCAGAAGCTGTTGCCGCAGTCGATCTCACGCTTCGCTGCCAGAAGCGCACGGAAAGCGAAGTGGCGTTCAGCATGGTGGCGCCGGTTGGGCACGGATACGACGTCACCACCGTCATGGGACCGCCCTCACCGAGGCCCCGCGGTCCGGTCGACGACGTCGTACGTCATCACGACCGTCATGGCTGCCGTCATCTCGCCCGCAGAGCTACCAAACGGGTTTTCTGCTGATCGGCCGCGGCTATCGTCAGAGCAGACGAACGGGGACGGAGAGGATCTGCGGTGGCTGAAACTCCCACGCTCTTAAGGGTCTTGACGCTGCAGCGGCACTGGCAGGTCTACGAGACCTTCCGCCTCCGGTTCGAAGCGACAGCGAGTTCGATCGCCGAGACGGAGAATGACCCGCGACTTCGCGGCTTGTCGGTCTCCAAGCGGCAGTTCGAGCGCTGGTACGGCGGCGCCGTCAAAACCCGCCCCTACCCAGACCAGTGCCGAGTGCTGGAGGCCATGTTCGGCGTCAGCGTCGATCTTCTTCTCGCTCCCGCGCCACCCGCTTCACCTCCCGCGCCGGCGGTCGACCCCCCGCTCGTCATACCGCCGCCACGGCCGGCCCCTGTCCTCCTCGCAACCGAGCAGGCAGCGGCACCGTCCGCTGGCGGCCCGTTCAGCAGCGAGACCCGCTTCGACGCGGGCCCCACGGAATTGGAAAGGCAGGTCACGATGGCGGCTCGTCGTGCACTTCGGTTCACCGCGATGGCGGAGGGCAGCAGTATCGGCCCGGAGACCCTGAGTCAGATCCATGACGAAGTGCGGCGGCTCACCGTCGCGTACCCGAGGCTGGCGTTGCCGACTCTGCTCGGCGACCTGGTCGAGGTGCAGGACCTCACCTTCCGGCTGCTGGAGCACGGCCGGGTCAAGCCCCTGCAGGCCCGGGAACTGTACCTACTCGCCGGGATCACCTCCGGCATGCTCGCCAAGGCCAGCCACGACCTGGGTAACCCGAGCGCCGCGATGATGCAGGCCCGCACTGCCTTCGTGTGCGCCGACAACGCCGACCACCATGCCATGCGCGCCTGGGTCCGCTCCCTCCAGTCGCTCATCTCCTACTGGGCCGGCCGTCCCGCCGAGGCCGCCGACTACGCCACCCTCGGCCAGAGCGTGGCCGGCAACGTCCGTGGTACGACCAGCGTCTGGCTGGCCTGCCTCTCCGCCCGCGCCCACGCCCTCCTCGGTGACGGCGAGTCCACCCGCAGTGCCATCCAGCAGGTCGAGAATGCCCGCGCGGCCGTCGAACTCGACGACCTCGACGCCTTTGGCGGCATCATGACCTTCCCCGTACCCCGGCAGCTCTACTACGTCGCCGAGGCCACCATGCACCTCGGCGAAGATGCCGTGCTCGGCGAGAGTCAGGCGGAGGCCGCCGTCACGGCGTACCGCAACGCCGCTGAGGACGAGTGGGCCTTTGGCGACGAAGCCGGCGCGCAGACCGACCTCGCCCTCGCCCGCATCGCCCGCAATGAGATCGAGGGAGCCATCGAGGCCATCCGCCCCGTGCTCGACCTCCCCACCGAGCAGCGGAACTTTGGCATCACCAGCAGCACCCAGCGCGTCCACGCCGCGCTGCATGCCGACGCGCGACAAGGCGGCATGGCGGCCGGCCTGCGTGAGGAGATCGAAGCCTTCACCGCCACCCCGACGTCCGCCCTGATCCGGTGACCCCGCAGATAGGCTCCTCGGCCGTGACTCCAGTCCACCTGGCCGGCCCTCGTCTGGCACTGCGCGAAGTCGAACCCGACGACACCGACGCCCTCCTGGCGATTTACGGCGACCCGGAGGCCACTCGGCACCTCAGCTTCGAACCGCGCACTCCCGACCAGATCCAGGCGATCATCGACCGGTCCGTCGCCTCCGCGAAGGACTCCCCCAGAACCGAGTACTGCCTCGCCATCACCCGGCTCGGCGAGCACCGACTGATCGGCTACGCGCGCCTGGCGACCGAACCGCAACAAGCCGCCACCATCGGCTTCGCGCTGCGCCCGGCGCAGTGGGGCAAGGGCTTCGGCACGGAGACCGTCCACCTGTTGTGCGGGCTCGGCTTCAAGGTCCTTGGCCTTCACCGCATCTGGGCGGCCCGCTCACCGCTCAACGAGGCGTCCGCTCAAACCCTTCTGCGGGCGGGGATGACCGAGGACGGCCGGATCCGCGACCACGTCTTCGTCCACGGAGCGTGGCGCGATTCGATCACCTACTCAATCCTGGAGCACGAGTGGACACCGATCGACGGGCTGAAGCCCACCGCGGCCTCTGAGCCGGATGCAACCGGAGAGACAGGGCCCCGCATAGGGCCACCCGGAACTGGAAGCGGACAGGGGAGGTGAACTCGTGCTGACAGTCCCACACATGGTGGTCCCTGGCATCGCCGAGTTCGCACGCGGCGACCTGCCCGACCTGCCCGCCACTGACGACGGCAACGACTGGGTCGAAAGCTTCTGCTGGCTCTACTGCGGCCGACGCTGGACCCGCGTCCTCTGGATCGGCCCCGTGACCGTCGGAGGCGCCCAGGTACCGATGTACGCATGCGGTCCGTGCATCAGGACGCTCCACCAGTTGGTCTGGCAGTCCATCCTCCTCAGCGAAACCGGATCCTTTCTCTCAACTTATGCAGAGAAAGACCATGCTGGTTCTGCCCGGCACGCATCTCGGAACCTGGGTAGTGATGCGGGCTCGCCTGTGGCGTGAGTTACCTCGGCCGCCGCCCCACTCCGTCCTCTCGATGTGGCCTTCGTGGCCAAAGTACCGCCAGCCCTCGGTATCGGTTCGATGGCGAGCACGCTGGCGGGTGGGTGAAGCTGCGCCTCAGCGCCATCCGGCCCATGGTTCGTGCTCGACACCTGTTCGCCGCATCCCTGCTGGTTCTCGAAGGAGAGATCGCCCGTGCCGCCGCTACGCGCCGCCGAGGAATCCATGCGCGTACAAAACGTGCGACGCTGTCAGTGTGGATGCATCCTGAGCAGGTACAACAGGGGCGCACATTGCAGTGGATGCATCCGTTTCATGCGTAACGGCCAGCCGCCTCGACCGGACATTCCTCCGCACGTGTGGGAATCACCCCAGGTTCAAGAAGCCCTGTTAGACAGGGATTTCGGTCAAATGTGCCTGGTAGTACGGCAGCTCTCATCGCTCCGGCAGGACGACATGGCCGTGCTTACTGGGCTGAGCCAGGCCTTCTTGTCGATGCTCGAGGCCGGCACGCGCAGACTCACGAACGTCGACAAGGTCGTCCAGCTTCTCGAGGGCCTGGGAGTGCCCATCGAACTCACTGGCCCCATGCTCCGCACCTCAGCACCGGAGCGTACATCCCCCAACCAGCAGTCGCCCCTGGTGCGGGCGAACGGCTGCGGCACGCTTCACAGTGCAACCCGCCCCCTGCTCCCACCGATGGATGATTCGTAGCCGTATCGAGTGTTTTGGTGACGCACCGTCATTAGGGGTTGCACATGGCCAAGAAGGTTCCCCTCAAAGAGCGGGCTCTGAACGCCGATCGCATCACCCGGATCGGCAGGGAGGTTCAAGCCGTCCTGCCCGACTTAGATGCAGGGGGATTCATTCGCGAGGTGCTCGCCGACCTTCCTCGGCTTGAGTTGAAGGATCGGATCGCCCGCACCAGCCAGGCGCTCCGAGCCCATCTTCCGGTCAGCGGTTCCGAGGCGCTCGAGGTTCCGCTGCGCTCGTTGCCGCCGACCCCTGAAGCCGCTGGCGTGACGAATGACTTCGGCCTACACATTTACTCTCCCCACTCCGACTATGTCGCCCGTTACCTATGCAGCGGCGAGCACCTGGCCGGGGCTCTCGACGCCCTCGCCCGACTGACCCAGTACTTGTCGGCTGAACTTGCCGCGCGACACCTTCCTCACCGCCTTTCCCGAGGATGCCTCGCCCGCGCAGGCCGCGGCGGATCGCCCGGGAGGAGTACGCCTTGTCCGCGAGGACCGCGTCAGGTTTCCGGCGGGGGCGTCCGGAACCGACGCGGGGAACCCGCAACTCGCCCATACGGCGTCGAATGCGGTGGAGTCGTTGACGTTGCCGGGCGTGACGACGACGGCCAGGGGCAGGCCCCGGCCGTCGCAGGCGAGATGAACCTTGGTGGTCAGTCCGCCGCGGGACCGCCCCAGCGACTGGCGAGCCGCCGCCCGTGCCGGATCTTCCAGTTCGTCCCCGCCTCCGCCCCCCTTTTACGGGCGCCGGAGGCGTGCTGATGAGCCCGGCTGATCGTGGAGTCGACCGACACGGTCCATCCACAGCCCCGACGGAGTCGTCCCGGACCTGGGCCTGCTCCAGCGGGCGGGCCCAGGTTCCGTCCGCCTCCCAGCGGGCGAACCGCTCGTAGACCATCTGCCACGGCCCATAGCGTTCCGGCAGGTCACGCCACGGAGCACCCGTCCGCAACCGCCACAACACCCCGTTGATCACCTGCCGATGATCCCGCCACGGCCGCCCACGACCATCAACACCTGGCAGCAGGGGCGCTATGCGTTCCCACGCCACATACGTCAGCTCACCACGACCAACCACATGATCATTATCAGAGAGGTCCTAGTCCGTGCCGAGGAAGACCGACTTGAACAGGTCGGCCGCGTCGACGAGGGGATCGGTGGGTACCCGGAGCTCACCACTCGCCACCGCGTCGTTGCCATCCTCGGTAAGTTTCCACGAGACCTCCACCGAACTGGCCTGAGGGTCCCTGATCACGTAGTCGTCTTGGTCGCTTGTCCAGGGTACGTTCGGGCGGAACGACTCCGGAGTGAGCACAACTTCTGCGTCCTCGCCGTGGGTGCTCCAGGTCACGGGATACTCCCGTGGGAGGGGTCGGAGAGTCGAGTAGTCGAAGCTCGGCGAGAACGGATCGTGCGGCCGCAGCACTGGTTCGACGGCCTTCTCGAAGTCGGCGTCGTCCGGGTCGAGGTAATCCAGCACCTCGCAGTTATGGAACGTCAGAATCAGGTGCGGCTTGGCCACGAAACGATCGCGGCTGACCACTTGGACGCCAGCACCCGGCATCCCGACGCCCAGGAAGTACTCCCGACCCTTCGCGATGTGCTCGGCCTTCTTGCTCTGCCATGCGGCGAGTGCCTGCTCCCGGTCCTCCGTCGACAGCGGTTCCGGGCTGCCGAAGACGTTCGACGCCAATCTGAACGACGTCGAGGCGAAGGCGTCTTCAGCCGGTGTCGGCTGCTTGGTGAACTGCTCTTCTTCGTAGCCGCGCAAGCTTTCCAGGATCTCGTCCACGCGGTCGACCCTGCAGATCGGGCCGAGCAGTTGCACCTCGAGGTCAATCGGTGGCTTCCCGCCCCGGCGGACGCGCTCGACGAGGGCCAGGACCTCTCCGGAGCGTGCGGGCCGCGTGTTGCTGGTGCCTCGCACGTAGATCGCCCCGTCCTCGATGTTGTCGCGGCGGTCGTCACCCTGATAGGTCTTGTGACACGGGAAGATCGTCTGGCCATCCTCCGGCGGCTGGGCGATGACGAACAGGACCTCGTGGTCGGAGTCGATGCCGATCCGACCGAACTCGAAGGCCGGGAACTGGGGCCCGAGGTAGGGGCGGAGCCGGTCCTCGAGCTCGTGGGCCTCGGTTCCGCGCGGTACTCCGGGAGCGCTGTTCTTCTGTGCGCCGATGACCAAGACCGCGTAGCCGTGGAAGTGTCGGGCAGCCTCGCCCGGACGCCGGTTCGCTGCGCCCAGGAGGAACTTTGCGATCTTGGCCGCGGTCGCCTTGCTGTTCATGTCGAGAGGGCTCTTCACCTCGAGGTAGGTCGCCTCGGCCTCGTCGCCGAGAGCGACCACGTGGTTAAGAACGCCCCGCAGGGCGCGCTCACCGAGCGGGATGACGCTGGTGTCGAGAGCGGACGCCCTGGCATCCGAGTCGTCTGAAGGCGAGAGATCCGGCATGGAACGATTCTCCCATCCATGTAGCCGGTCCCGGACGCGGAAGAGCTGTCTTGCCCTGCCTTTGTTGACGACCGCTTGTTCAGGGCTCGATCGCTACGAACGTCGGTTCTAGCCAGGCCGAGCACACGCTAGACGCTGGGCTTCGGCCGTGACCTCGGCATCGAGTGGGGCCAACGTCCCGGGCCTCACTCATCCTCTGGCTCCGCGAGCCCACCCAAGATCCATTGTCAGACAGGACTTAGTGCTGGCCACCCTCGAGCGTTGGAAGGAGGCCGGCCGCGCCGCCGACCAGCACTTCGCGTTCATCGCTCGGGAAGCTCTGCGCAGCAGGTTGAAAGCGGGGTGGCCGGCCGCGTACGCCTTCCTCGGTTACGCGCATGACGCTCCAGTCGAGCTGACGCCCTGGTGCTAGAGCGCACCGAACTGTCCGACGGCGGCACGCTCCGCTTCTCTGCTGCCCTCACCAGCACGGCGGCTGCGCCGGTACACGTGATGTTCGTGATCTCCTCAAAGACGCAGGGCGGCAAGCCGCGGGAGAAGGTGTACTTCCTTCTGCGCGGTACCGCCGAGCCGGGCCACGAACTGCAACTCGCCAAGGATCACGTGTTGCGCTCGACCGCCACCGTGAAGCTCGCTCCTGGCGTGTACTCGATCGCCCTCCAGGTCCACGGGCGGCGCTTCCCGGCGACTGCCTTCCACCTCCGGGAGGCATGACGACCTGCCCACTCCCCTGAGCTGAACCCGGTCCACCCCGTAGGGCGTGGCGAGGCCTGCCGCCACGGCCCGGTCAGCCATGCCCAGCCTGGTTTCGGCGCCCGACGCAACCCCCTGAAGGAGTGACTCTGCCTGATCGAACGGGTTTGAGACCCGGCCGCCCCTGCCCGCGCGGCCAATCCCCGCCATGAGAACTCGTGTTCACAAAATGCCCCGCGATCAGGCCGTGACGGGACCAGATCCGGCGCGTTTCTAGAGCACCAGTGCCACTTCACCGCCCAGATGGAGGACGCCATGCACCCCGCACCCGCACCCACGCACCAGCCCCCTGGATTCGAACGGCGGCCTTGCGCGATCACGCACGGTGTTGACGGCAACGTCAACTCAGCAGGAGCGGATACGGGACGGTCGGTATGAGCGACAGCGAGCCCACCAATGCATCAGCCAACGGCGTCCCGGGGCCGCGCACCGCCGCGCTGCCGCCCCCGCCCGCCACGATGCCTGCCAAGTCGCAGGACGGACCGGCCGTTCCCCCTGCAGAAGAGCCACCCGCCGCCGCGGAAGCAACCGAGTCGGAACTGCAGATGCGGTACGTCGACCTGACCGGCAGCCGTGAAGCGGCCGGCCGCTCGATTCGGATGCGCGACATGGCCAGTCGTCTGCCGCAGTTGGTACGCCGGTCGCTGGCTCTCGCCTGGCGGGTCGACCGACGGGCCACCATCGGCCTCCTGCTGTGCCAGGCGGTGGCCGGCGTGATGCAGGCCCTGGGGCTGATCGCCATCGCCGGCACCCTGACCGCCCTGCTGAGCAGCGGAGACATCTTTCACCGGCTCCTGCAGGCGTGGCCGTCGGTGGCGCTGCTGGCCGGTGCGTCCGGTGTGCGCGCACTGCTGGGGATCACCGTCAGCTGGCTATCCTCGCGGCTGGGCCCGATGATGTCGCGCGAGGCCGAGCAGATGCTGCTCACGGGCTGTGCCCAGGTGGAGCTGTGTGCCTACGACGAGCCGGACTTCAACCGAGACCGCGAGGCCGCCGACCGCGGAGCGCAGGTCACCGGGAACCTGATCGACGAGGGGCAGGATCTGATCGCCTCGGGGGCGTCCTTCCTCGCCGGGGCGGTCGTGCTGGCCGGGGTGCACTGGGTCCTCCTGCCGCTCCTGGTGGCGGCCAGCCTTCCGCAGGCCCTGGCCCAGGTCAGCGCCGCCCGGGTGCGCTACCTGGCGAACCTGCGCAGCAACGGCGACCAGCGGATGCTGTCGGTGCTGCGCTGGCACATCTACACCAAGGACGCCGCCGACCAGATCCGCGCCGGCACCATGGCCGACTTCCTCTCGGGCCGGTACCGGCAGACAGTCGCCCGGATCAATCGTGAGGACCGTGCCGCGGCCGACAAGGGAGCCCGCATGTCTCTCGTCGGCGCCCTGTGCGGCGGCGTGGGATCGACGATCGTGTGGGCGGCAGTCGTGTGGCTGCTGGCGACCAGCCGCATCCGTGTCGGGCACGCCGGGACGGCCGTCTTCGCCTTGCAGACGGTCGGGCAGTCGGTCCGCGGACTGGTCGCCGTCGGGGCACGAGCCGTGCGCACGGGGCTCTACATGGACGACTGGAGCGGATTCCTCGACAAGGCCGGCGGCTTCCGCATGCGCCGCGGCGAGCGCCGGCCCGAGCCGCCGAAGAAGATCGAGATCCAATCCGTCTCCCACCGCTACGCGGGCAAAGACCGGAACGCGCTCTCCGATGTCTCGCTCACCCTGCGCCGAGGTGAGATCACCGCCCTGGTCGGCTTCAACGGCTCGGGGAAGTCGACTCTGTCGAAGCTGGTCAGCGGCCTGTACCTGCCCACGGACGGGCAGGTGCTCTGGGACGGTAGCCCCACCGGCGACGCCGACCCGCAGGCACTGTGGCAGCAGGTCGCCCTGGTGCCACAGGACTACGCGCACTGGCCCCTGACGGTGCGGGAGAACATCACGCTCGGACAGCCCTCGCCGCGAGGCGACGCGGCGGTGCGCGAGGCGTGCGAGGCCGCCGGCGCCGACGAGGTCGTCGACGAGCTCGGGGCCGGTCTGGACACCCTCCTCGCCCGTGAATGGCTCAACGGCGAGGAGTTGAGCGGCGGCCAGTGGCAGCGCATCGCTCTCGGACGAGCGTTCTTCCGCCAGGCCGGGCTACTGGTTCTCGACGAACCGACCGCGAACCTGGATCCCCGCGCCGAGTTCCGGATCTTCCAGCGGCTACGGGACCTGGCGCAGGACCGGGTGGTGCTGCTGGTGACCCACCGCATCACCAACGTCGCCGTGGCCGACCGGATCGTGGTCCTGGACGAAGGCAGGATCGTGCAGGAAGGCACCTACCCGGAACTCGCCGAACAAGGAGGCTTGTTCCAGCAGCTGCTGTCCTACCAGGTCACCTCCGATCCGGACGGCGAGAAGCACGGAACACGCGCATGAGCCTCCCCATGTCCCTGGAGGAAGCCCGGCTGTGCTGATTTCGCCTACAGCCGGGCTGTCACGCACTCCGTCAATCGATCCAGGCCCGCCCACGACCTGTTCCACGACTTCGAGGTGATGACGTGCCGCCCATCCGTTCCAACATCCGCGCGACCGTCGCGGCGTATCTCGTCCGGCATCCGCATGAGCGGGAGGCCCTGGCCGGGCTGACGGCCATCCTGGACGGCCCCGAAGATCCGTCCAGCCGTGCAACATTGCCAGGTCACGTCACCTGCAGCGCGGTCGTCATCGACCGCCACCGACGCGTGCTGCACATCCCTCACAAGGTGTCAGGGCTGCTGCTCGCGCCGGGCGGCCACGTCGAGGCGGGTGATCGGACCCTTCTGGCTGCGGCCCTGCGAGAAGGGTGCGAGGAAACCGGCCTCCGCCCCGGGGCCCTGTGCCTGACTCCGCAGTTCCTCGGTGCTCCGATCGACATCGACGTCCACGACATCGACGCCAATCCGGCCAAGGGCGAACCACGGCACCAGCACGTCGACTTCCGCTTCGCGTTCTACCTCACAGCCGAACAGCCGCCACCGCTCGCGCTGCAGGAGGAGGAGGTCTCCGGTGCCCAGTGGCTCGCGTTCGCCGACGTCATGTCCCCGACGCTGCGCGCGAAGCTCTTGGAATCGGAGCTCGACGGGCGGTCAGAGCCCGTCAACGCGTCCGCTCTCATCCACGACGGCCACGGATGCTACCTGCTCCACCTTCGGGATCAGCGTGACGGCATCTGGGAACCAGGATCGTTCGCGCTCCTTGGTGGCGGCCGAGAGAGGGGTGACTCCTGCCTGGAAGCGACCCTGCGGCGGGAGCTCGCCGAGGAAGCCCCAGGTCTGAAGCCCGCAGACCTGACGCCCTACGCCGTGGAGAAGGCGACGAACATCGACGGCCTCGCAGTGCCCATCCAGGTCTACGCAGGCCGCTGACAAGGGGATCCCGGCCGGGTGGACCTGCGAGAGGGCGTGCTTCTGCGGTGGTTCACTCCCGACATGCTCGACCGGCTGCGCCTGAGCCCCGGCACCGGTGACCTGATCCGCCGGCACGCGGCCCAGCACCCCGCCGGTAAGGGCCCGGCGAGCAGCGTGCACACACCGCGAGACGAGGCACCGGAGGGGACCGAGCTGCACATCGTCGGTGTCCACCTCTACCTCCAGGACGAGCACGGACAGATCCTCCTCGGTCTGCGCCACCCCGACTCTGCGTACGCGGGCAATACCTGGCATTTCCTGGCCGTTCATTAGGCAAATCATCTGTCGGATTCAGGAGTGTCGGGACACTCCGGAGCGTTGGTTAGAGCTCCAGATTCCCCTGACAGACTGCGAGTCTGGTGGCCTTCCCATGGTTGGCTGCCGGGTCTGCCGGCGTACCCCCAGATGAGATGATGGCCGACATCCAGGCGGCGGGGGCCGCCGGGCTGGGGAGGGTGAATGATCGGGGACGGGGACGGCGCGCGGGCGGACTTCTTCTGGTCCGTGGCGGATCTGCTGCGGGGCAAAGTGAGGGCGATCGACTATGGCAGTGTGGTGCTGCCCTTCACCGTGCTACGCCGCATGGACTGTCTGCGTCAGCACAAGGCAGACCAGTGGCATGCCGTAACAGGCATTGATAGTCACGACGCGGCAGCCAGCAGCGAGGTCACCTCTACGGTCGGCGGCAAGTGTAAGACCGGTGAGATAAGCCATCCCCCCACTGAGAAGTGGAGCGGACAAGGCTCGCCGTTCATCCCGGACGATCCCCGTTTTGCCAACGGGCTCAGCGGACTGCTGCGGAACGCCGACGGTGATACGCCCCGGAATGCCGATGTGCCGCTCTCGGAGAACGTGCACCAGTTCGTCCAAGGCTTTCCCACCGACGTCGTGGAAGTGCTGGATTCGTTCGGCTTCAAGGAAACAATCCAGCTTCTGGCAAAAACGGGGATCCTGAAGGCTGTGGTGTCCCTGTTCGCCGAGCTCGATCTGAGCCCCACCGCAGTTTCCGACCAGCAGATGGGGCAGCAGTACGAAGACCTGTTGCGCCGCTTTGATGAAGCGTCGCCCGAGATCCTGGGCGAGTTCACGAGCCCACAGGACGTGAGCTCGCTGACCACCCGGCTGCTGCTCGGTCCGGACCTCCCAGCGCTGGCTCACGCTCTCTCGCCTATTCGACTGTACGACCCATGCTGCGGCACCGGCAGCCTGCTATCCGCCGCTGAGGACGTTCTGAGGGGTGCGGGAAGCTCCTCCGAACTGGTGGTCACCGGCCAGGAAATAAACCAGCACACGTACGCGATCGCTCGTTCCGTACGGATGATGAAAGGCGCCAATCCAAGCGGCATCGTGCAAGGGGACGTCCTCACAGACGACCGGCACCGCGGCGAGACGTTCGACTACCTGCTGGCGGCCCCGCCGATCGGCCTTGAATGGAGGCGACAGCAGGAAGAGGTCATGCGCGAGGCGCGGGAGCTAGGCCCCGACGGGCGCTTCGGGGCAGGCACACCAATGACTTCCGACAGCTCGCTGCTTTTCGTCCAGCACGTCGTCGCCCATATGCAGCCCGCCGATAGAGGCGGTGCGCGGGCCGCCGTCCTTCTTAGCGCCACCCCCCTGCACCGGGGCGGCGCTGGTTCCGGTGAATCGGAAATTCGGCGGTGGCTCTTGGAGCGGGAGCTGCTGGAGGGAGTAGTCGCCCTGCCCGGGCAGCTGTGGCCAAACACCAAGGTTCCCATGTACATCTGGCTGCTGACCAACCGCAAACAGCCACAACTACGGGGGAAGATCATCGCGCTGGACGCACGCGACCAGTGTGCGACGCTACGCAGACCGCTAGGCAGCAGACAGCACTACATCACCGACCAGCACATCTCCCAGATCGTGCAACGCTACGAGGCAGCACTCGGCGCAGGGGCCGGGGAGGAGCGGGCAGCCGACGGTGACGACACCACGTTGCTGCTCGACGTCGCCGAACTCGGATACCGGGCGTTCACGGTCGACCAACCGCTCCGGCAGCACTTCACAGTGAGTGCCGGGACTGTCGACACCGTGGAGTCGGCGAAGGCGCTGACGCGTTTCGACGGAGCTGACGCCCTGGTGCGCGCCCTGCGCGCGCTGACCGGTGGGACCTGGCGTACCTGGACCGCCTTTGAGAGCGACTTCTCGACGGCATTGCAAGACGCAGGGCTACAGGTCGCGCTCGCCCGCCCGCTGCAGATCCTCGTACGCAGTGTCGTTGCTGTCCCTGACCCGGAGGGTGAGGTCCAGACGGACGGCCGAGGGCGGAAAATGCCGGACCTCGAGCTACGCCACCACGTGCGGGTGCCGCTGCATCAGGACGTGCAGAAGTTCATGCAGCGCGAGATAACACCCGAGTACCCGGATGCGTGGACTGACCCGAACAGCAGCAGGATCGGATACGCACTACCGCAGGCCCCATTCCTGACCAGTAGACCCGGTACAGGCTTCGGGCCGCTCTCCACGGTGGCGCGAAAGGTACCAACCCGCCCAATTACCAAAGAAGCGACGGAGGGTGTGCCCCTACTGCGTGGTCGTGACCTTCAGACGGCCACGACCGCAGCGGATCTCCCAGACGCCTCCGATACCGGCGACTTCAACTGGCGGGTGCAGTCACTGGCTGCCTGCACGGGCGGAGACGTGGTGGGGCAGTCGGGCAATTGGCGCCTATTGCCACCGGAGTTCGGGGACGCAGCGACACTGCTCACAGTGCTGCGCCCCATCGGTCACAGCGGTCGCGCCCTGTGTGAGTGGCTGCGGACCGGAGCAAATGACGAGGGCACCGTGGTTTCGCGTCTCTCCATGTACTCGCCCGTGCCGGTCGCGCTCATCAAGGATCCGACGTTCAACGCTCTCCTGGAAGACCTTGATAGCGGCAGGACCGCCCTCAGTAACAGCACGTCCAGGATCCTGCCGACTGTGTTCCGTAACCCGCGTGCTGGCATCGACGAGATACGCCGCGCGGCCCGGGCTGCCGCATCCGAGGCTCGCATTATCGGGGAACTGTCCAAGCCGCTCGGGGACCCGATATGGCGGGCCGAGTGGAGCTATCCGTATCACGTGGCAGCACTGGCCCGGCAGCACCGCACCGCCACGACACTTGCTCAGCGCAAGGACGCCCTACTCAAACTCGGGGAGAGCGTGGCGCGCTGTGTAGGTGTACTCTCCCTAGCCGTCCTGATCGACCGCCAACAGAGCTTCACCAAGGCGCTGCGCCGTCCCTTCACCTTGGGTGATGGCGTGACGTTCGGGAAATGGAACAACCAGATCACGGCCCTGGTCGATGCTGGTCCCATCCCCGAACTCCCCGAACTGGAAGGGGCGCTGGATGCCGTCGGAGCAGTCGGGCCGCTGACCCAGCTGGCGGGAATGAGAAACCACTCCGGTCACAAGACAAGGGTTCAGCCGGAGCACGAACTGGAGCGGGAGGTCAGCGCTCTGGAGCGCGTGGTCGTCGCGGCTCTTGAAGCGGCGGGGTGGCTGTCCAGCCTCCACTGGGACTTGGTCGACGCGTGCGCGTACATCGGCAAGGGGCAGTTCGCCGTCACCGGGCGACGGCTGCGAGGCAGCCATCCGGACTGGGAGCCCTTTGAGCGCCCGCGCGCGGGCACCGTGGAGCCGAACCGCATCTACGTGGAGGGCCTCTCATCCACCGCGCTGCTGGACCTATGGCCCGTCGCGCGGGTCGAAGTCTGCCCAGAGTGCGACACACGGGAGCTTTTCCTGCTGCATAAGATCGAGGAGAAGACCCGAGTGATGACCCTGCGCTGTGGTAGGGACCACGAGATCGATCGGGCGATCACCTAGGCTGGCTCGGGACCGTCCACGCGCCCCAGAGGGCGCGCTGGTTCTGTCGGTAGTTGGTGACGTCAGTTGTTCGTGAAAGCTGGTTCTGGCTCAGATTCCGTGACGTCGCCACGGTGAGTGACGGTTGGCCGTCGTGTCGGCCTTCGGGAAGTTGCCCGAAATTGATCAGTGGCGATCTCGAGTGGCTGACAGTTCGGGTCCGTGGAAGAGATGGTGCTCCGGCTGGAGGAGCTGCTGTTCCCGTCGACGGCGAACGTGTCGGTGCTGGCGGTGGGTGTGAAGAACGAGACGGTACGGATCGAGGCCCGCAGTACGGCGAGCGGCTCGGCCTGTCCGGGTTGCGGGAGCTGGTCCACCCGGGTCCACAGCTCCTACCTGCGCTTTCCCACAGACGTGCCTAGCGCAGGGCTGCGGGTGCTGCTCTGTCTGCGGGTCCGTCGGTTCGTCTGCCGGGTTGCTTCGTTCGGGCGGCGGACGTTCGTTGAGCAGGTGCCGGGTCTGACCCGCCGCTACAGCCGGTGGACCGAGCGCCTGCGATCGACGCTGGCAGCGGTGGGCCTCGCGCTCGCCGGCCGGGCGGGTGCACGGATGGCCAGCCTCCCGGGCTCTCCGGAGCGTGACTGGTTGCGCCAAGACCTACGTCGTCCAATTTGCCGAAGCCGAAGGCTTCGCGCACGTGCGCTTCCACATCGTTCCGCGCATGGCAGATCTGCAACCAGAGCATCGTGGGCCGGGCATTTTCGAGCTGCTTCGGCGACCAGAGCAGGAGCGAGTGACGGCTGACCAGGCAGATCAAATAGCCCACTCTCTCCGAGATCAACTTCATCGGCACCTGAACGCTCAGTAACCAGAATCTGAGCCAGAACCATTTGAAGTGAACGAAGCCAAGTGGATGAGCCGCATGAGCGGTAGGGCTCTGCACGCCGTCATCGCGCGCAGATCGATGAGAAGCCGGACATGCTCGCCGCCCTCATGGATGGGTTGGCATCTGGGATCACGCCCCCGGCCGCGTTCCCTACACGCGGCCGGAGGCCGGAGCTCTGCTGGACCGCCGTCAGCGCAGGTTCAACTCGCCTGCGCTGACGGCTGAAGCAGCGGCGTCAACTCGTCCGCCAGGGCGAGCAGGGCACGGTCTGCGTACGGCGGGCCGACGATCTGGACTCCGATCGGCTGCCCTTCCAGGGTCTTGGCTACTGGTATGACGAGGCTTGGCAAGCCGATGTGGCTGGCGAGGTTGGACCAGCCGGTCTGGTCGAAGAAGCTGCGCTCGTGGCCATCGACCACGAGCGTGCGGCTGCCTGCAGGGATCGCGGGGGTGGGCGCGGCCGGCGTGATGAGGACGTCGTGCTCTATGAAGAAGCGCTGCCAGTTTTCCCGGAGCCGGGCGCGCTCTTCGTCCGCACGGAGCCAGGTGCGATGGGTCTGGGTCCGGTGACGGAGGAACCCAGCGCGAGGGCTGGTGTCGTCGTCTTTCAGTGCTCGTGAGGCGGCGAGTTCCTCGGCCGCCGCCTCATCGCTGCTCGTGGCCGTCGCGGTGGCGTGCAGGAGTTGCTCGAACAGGCGGGTGGAGTCGACGAGGTTGACGGGCCCGGCTGTGTGACGGACGACGGCGCCGATCCTGGACAGCGCCGTCTCGATGGAGGCCAGTGCCTTGGTGGTCGCGCGGTCGACGGGGCAGTTCGGGTCCTCGGCCCAGATCGCGATGCGGAGCTGGTCGATGCTCTTGTTCGGCGCCGACAGGTCCACGCGCCAGGGCGTGTTCTCGCTGGCCGAGGGTGTCGTCAGCGCGGCGAGCAGCAGGTCGAGGTCTCGCGGGTGCCGGGCCAGGGGTCCTGGGGTCACCATGTCGCTGCTGGTGAGCCAGCCCGGTGGCCGGGGGATGTGACCGCGGGCCGGGACGAGTCCGTGCGTGGGCCTCAGGCCGTAAACCCCGCAGTAGTGGGCCGGGAGGCGGAGCGAGCCGGCGAGGTCGCTGCCGAGATCGGCGGGCGTGAGGTGAGCGGCGACCGCCGCGGCGGGGCCGCCGGAGGAGCCGCCAACCGTGCGCGCCGGGTCGTGTGGGTTGAGGGTGGGGCCGAAGAGGGTGTTGTCAGTGTGGAGGTCCTGGCAGTACGCGGGGGTATTGGTTTTGCCCATGATCACCGCGCCCTGGTGGCGGAGCCGTGTGACCGCGTCGGCGTCCTGCTTGGGGACGTGATCTTTCAAATCCTCGGAGCCGCTGGTGGTACGCAGGTTGGCCGTTTCGAAGCTGTCCTTGATGGTGAGCGGGAGTCCATCGAGGACTCCGGTGCGCTCACCGTGGACGCGGCGGTCGTCGGCTGCCCGGGCAGCTTGGCGGGCCGCGTCGTCGTCTCGGGTGACGACGGCGTTCACCGTGCTGGCATCGATCCGCTCGAGGTGGAGGTCGAGCAACTCTCGGCTGGAGATCTCTCGGCGGTCCAGGGCGCGGAGTTGGAGGTGTGCGGGCTGGCTGGTCAGGCCGTTCGTCATGCGGAGGCTCGCTCTGGCTGGTGGGCGCGGGCAGGATCAGGAAGGTGGCGGGCGACTGCGAGAAGGGCGCCGATGTCGTCCATCGGCCGGCTGGTCTGGCGGTTGGCGTCGGCGAAGTCGGTGAGCTGATCGGAGTCGGGACGGACGCCTTCGGCTCGGGCGGTGATGCCGGCGATGATCTGGTCTGCGGTGACGGCGGCGTTCAGTTCGTCACCATGGAGGCCCCGCGTTCGGTGGTGGGCCTCGCTGTTCTCGCGGACGCCGGCATCGAGGTGCTGGCGGATCACGAAACGGCCGTCACGGATCTCGACCGCCCGCCGGTAGAGCTTGATCGTGATGCCTCGGAAGCGGCGGCGCTGGGCGGGATCGACCCGGTCGATCGGCAGGGCGATCTCGGGGGCCTCTCGGTGGAAGACCAGCCAGAGGGGGCGCAGACAGTGGTAGCTGCGGTGCTGGTTGACCCGGTACTGGACACCTTGTGCCTGGTCGCTGATCGTGGGCACCAGCCAGCCGATGAGGGTGAGCATCGCGCCGACGTCACCGCAGGTCCAAGCGAAACTCTCCCACTGGTCGAGGGAGCCACCGAAGGCGCCGGCGATCACGTTGCCGATCCGCACGGCGCTGTATCCGAGGGTGATGGTGGCGCCGAGGGCGACGACTCGCAGCCCTACGCTGACGGATCTACGGTCGCTGCGCCGAGCAAGCCGCCAGCAGGCTCGGGCGAGGAACAGCTCGCCGAGCGTGTAGGCGGTGACGTACAGGGTGAGGTATGCGGCGTACGCGTTGTCGTGGGCGTAGTACAGCGTGAAATCGATCGGCCTCGGCGCGCTGGGGGTCAGCTGGGTGAACAGCGCGAACAGCCCAGCGATCACCGCGAGACCGGCGCCGAGCCACACTCGTGCCCTCCCGCGAGCGACATCCGGGGGTGAGCTCCAGTAGGTGAGGACCACCTGCTGGCAGGCCAGCAGCGCGACCACGCACCCCTGTGCCAGAGGGACAGACAGGTTCACGGTGCCCAGGGCCCGGTCGAGGTACTGCCACATCGGCGTGATGGAGAACAGGAACGACAGTCCCGACAGCAGGAAGACGGCTGCCAGGGCCATGGATGCGGGGTCGCGACGTCGGGCGGGCACGTCCCGCAAGAGGCACAGAAAGCCGAGCGTGGCGATGACGAGGCTGATCGGGTGGAGCAGGTCCTTCACGATCGTGCCTCCCGCCGGCGCAGCAGCGTGTGTGTGACCCGGTCCTGGACGTCGTCGCCGGAGGACTCGTCGCTGCGCAGCCACTGGTCGATGATCCGTTGCTGGAGGAGCGATGCGAGCAGTTCGGTGTCGCGCTCTTCGTCCTCGTCGTACTTGGTCCGCCCCAGCATCATCTGCACGACGGCCGGGTCCATGGTGGTGATGAGGGTCGGTGTCAGGGCGCACAGTGGGCGGGTCTCGTGGTGCCCGAGCAGCAGATGGCTGAACTCGTGGGCGATGATGTGATCTTGGTGCATGGAACTGGTCCGCGGGTCGTAGAACAGGTAGACGGCGCTCTCGGTCACGGCACACGCTCCGCAGACGGAGGGTGCCTGTTCCCTCGGCTCGAGCATCACGGCGCGGCCCGCACGACGAGAGACCTCGGGCCGTAGATCGCGAATGTTGGTGACGTGGGAGAGATCCAGCTCGGCCAAGAGGTCACCCTGGCGGCGCTTACGCGCAGACCACATTTCGATTCCTTGATCATTTACTGCATTGCAGCCGGAGATCCGGCTAGTTGGAGGGCGGCAGCCCCTCCATCTTTCGCACGCCGTCCACGAGCCCCAGCACGGCATCCTTGCCATCCGCTGAGACGTCAGTGAGGCGGAGAAGCACGTTCTTGATCTTCGAGTCGCGGAGCAATTCCAGCAACTTCAGCTCCTGCGCGGTCTTTTCGGCGACTTCATCGTCGAACCAATAGGCAGCAGGAACACCGAAAAAGGTTGCGAGCGCTTCGAGGTGACGCATCGTCGGGTTATCGCGGCGTCCAGTGCGCAGCATCCACAGATAGGTGGATGTCACCGTTTCAAGCCCGCGAGCAGCCATCAGCTCAGCCACCTCGCTGTTGCTGTACGGGCCGCGATCGGGCGGGTGCACTGCGTCAAACAGGCGGTTGAGCCGGTCACTGAGCTTCCGCGCACGCGGACTTATGGGCCCCTCCATCGACTCTTTCATGATCCTTCCAGGGCGCGGATTCACCAGGGTTCAACCACTGTACCCCGCGATTAACATGAGTTGACGCACCGCTCCCGCGTGTGGAAGTTTTTCCTCACCAGCACGTTTCCGTGTGATGCGCACCGGCAGCCAAGCCAGTCTGCCCGTGTTTACCAACCGGGGCGCACTGGGCGACGTGGCGCGCGCCACATTCGCCCGGCGACATACGTCACGTCTGGCAATACAGGAGTGATTCGATCTTCGACCGGAAGGCGTGAGGGCGACAGTGGGAACCACGAGTCCACTTCGCGAAGCCGTCGCGCGAAATGCCGGGACGCTATTCCACGCCGGACCCGCCGGCACGCTTCGAGGATTCTGGCCAACCGCGGCAACGGACCGCCCGAAGGCTCCGCAGCAGCCCGCTCCGGCCCTTCCGGATGACCGCGAAATCGTCCCGCCTCGTCACTCTGTGCAACTCGTGCAGAGGTTAAGAACCAACTCTGGATCTTGACACGGGTCCGTGCGTATGTTCGTCGTCCCCGGGCGCCCCGCCCGAGGCCACGAACATGAGGAGCGCAGCAGGTAACGACCAGACCGTGTAGGTCCGCATACAGCGACGGCGCCCGAGAGCGGTAACTCCCGGACGCCGAACGCTCAACGGCATAGCCCGCCCCGGCAAGGGCGGAGATTGCCCACCATCACCACGCTGATCCCATTCCACCGGGTGCCCCAGCGTGGCAACACTGCAAAGGGGATTGTTGCATGCATCCTGCCCTGCGTAAAAGGCTCGGCCATCTGGCCTGCGCGGCAGCCACCTTCGCCTCGACGCCCTCCGGCCCCGGGCCGGAACACATCACCACGACCTCGGCAAGCCGCCGGGCCCGCCACGCGAGCGGGAGCGGCCGATGAGCGGGGAGGCCCGCGATTGGGTGTGGGAACACAGCTCCAGCCGGGGAACCGCGCGCTTGGTCCTGCTCTCGATCGCGGACCGGGTAGCCGACGAGCAGTGCATCGCCTGGGCCTCCCTCACCAGCCTGGCGGAGCGCGCGAACGCCTCCCGGTCCACGGTGCGCGACGCCATCGACCGGCTGCTCGCCGGCGGCGAGCTCGAGCAGCTCGACGATCTCACCGGCCCGCAGCGCAGCACCGTCTACCGCATGCCTCTCGCCGCACGGGCCGCGGCGGAAGCCACGAGCGAGCAGGACGCGGATGACGCCGCCGCATCGGCGGACGAGCCCGAGGCTGACGCAATGCTCCGGGTCTCAGCCCTGCGACGGTACGGAATCCGACCCCGTGAGGTACCGGAATCCTCCACCCCGGACCGGAAACCGGCACGTCCGAAATCCGGTCCCCCGCAACGGAAACCAGGACCTCGGCGTACCGGTCTCCGGCACGCCGGTGTACCGGTAACCGGCCCCCAGAACCGTAGGGAACCGAAGGTAAACCGTAGGTACAGCAGTAGTGGTGCCGCCCTCACCCCGGTCAGCGAGTGGCAGGTCGACCCAGACACCCATGTCTGGGCCCGCCGACAGGGACACCTCGACCGCCTCGGTGAGGAAGGCCTCCACGCCGCCGACGCCAAGTGGCGTGTGCACCGCGCCGACTGGAAGCCGCGGTCGACGGCTGCCTGGGCCGCCGACTGGCGCTCGTGGATCGCCCGCGAGCACGCCCCAGGCCGCCCGAAGCTCTACGCCCTTCCCGGCAACGACCTCGCCCAACCGGGCGGCATGACCCGCGCCGAGGCCCACACCGCCGCCCTTCTCGCCGCCGTCGACGAGCCGACCGGAACGGAGTAGCCATGGACCGCCGCGAAATCGCCGCCCTGCTGGCCTACATCGGCCGACTCGACCCCCGCACCATCCGCACCGACCAGGGCGAGGCCCGCGACCAGCTCGCCCAGTGGTACGAGCTGCTCGGCGACGTCCCCCTGAGCACGCCGCAGGGCTGGGACGCCCGCATCGCTGCCCGGCAGCACATCCGCCTCTCGCCGTATCAGATCCTGCCCGCGGACATCGCCCGCCCGTGGGAGAGCTACCGGCGCGACCGTCTGCACCGGCACACCGACCCACCTCCCTCCGTCGACCCGGATGATCAGGCGGCCTGGACCGCCGAGTTGGCGCGGACCCGGCGCGCTGTAGCCACCGGCAGCGCCCCGCCGGCGCAGTACCGGCAGATCGCCAGCTGCCGGGTCGATCCCGACCTGGAGGCACGGCTTCGGGAAGTCGGCTCCTGCATTCCGCCGGACGCCCGGGTCGCCCTGGCGCGCTACCGGCCTACGCGCGCGGCGCGCGAGGCGGCCGTCGCCCAGGGCCAGCCGGATGCGCTCTCGGTCCGGTGCGGGTGGTGCCAGGCCCAGGTCGGTGAGCCGTG
This sequence comes from Streptomyces meridianus, assembly GCF_023703325.1. GTDB lineage: Bacteria > Actinomycetota > Actinomycetes > Streptomycetales > Streptomycetaceae > Streptomyces > Streptomyces meridianus. The sequence continues at coordinate 108,290 of NZ_JAMQGM010000045.1, read as the reverse complement.
CCGCCGTCGGCGGATCGGCCCCGATGACGGAGCACGCGGAACCGCCCCGCGCGCCACTCCGCACCCCAGCCGTCTCGACCTCGCCGCCGCCCGGCAGGTCCAGCAGCCTGCCATGGCCTGATCGCCCGCCGGTGCCGGTGTACCTCGTCCGGTGCACCGCCCACCTACCGTCCCGCCCGCGACTGCGGTGCCCGCACCGCGCCGCAGTCGGCGACCAAGCCGCGTCCCTCCGCCGCCGGTCCCGACCGGCCTGACGCGGCAGCACATCGGAGAGACCCTTGCGCAACATCACCACCGACGATGCGCCGACCACCGGCCTGCGCGGTATCGGCGACATCAGCTGGCACACCCGCGGTGTGTGTCACGGCATGGACCCCGAGGACGCCGACGCCACCTTCTTCCCGCTGCCCCGGGACCACGAAGCCATCGCCGACGCGAAGGAGCTGTGCGCCGTCTGCCCGGTCCGCCGTGACTGCCTCAACTACGCCCTGGAAAACGTTCTCAAGGAGGGCATCTGGGGCGGGCTGACCGAGGCCGAGCGGCGCCCCTGGCACGACGGGCTTCCCCAGCGCCTCGACTACAGCCGCGTGATCGCCTTCTTCAACGGACGCGACGTGCACCTGACCGAGACCGAGCGCCAGGTCGTCATCGACCACGCCTACGTCCGGGGCTGGCGCCCCGACCGGCTCGCCGGCGCCCTGCAAGTCAGTCACAAGCACGCCCGTGACCTGCTGCGGCAGGCGGCCAACAAGGTCTTCGATCGGGACCGGACCCTCGGCATGCCGAGGCACAAGAGAGCGAGGCAGCCGACCCCGGCAACGGGCCGACCCTCGACCACTAACCCCAGCACTGAGCAGCCGGCATCCACTCCGACGACGTCGCCCTCCGCGCGCGCCCCTTTCGGAAAGGTCGCATGACCCACCCCGTCCTGGCCGTCGGTGCCGTCCCGGACCTGTCCCTCCTTCTCGTCATCGGCATCCCTGTCTCCGTGCTGACCCTCGCCCTGACCGGCTGGGCGATCCGCCACCGGGAAGCACGTCCGCGGGAACGTCGCGGCAACCCGGCGGTCAAAGTGGCCGCCCTCGCCGCGCTCGGCTGCACCGCCTACAGCGCGGACACGAGCTGGCGCTTCGCCGCCGACTACCTCGACATGGTCGGCATCGCCGAGCGGGCTGCGATGTTCGGCGCCGCCGAACTCGCGCTCTTCGCAACTGCCCTGATGGCACGGCAGAATCTGGCTACCCAGGGGGCGCCCGGGCTGCCGGGCACCTTGGTCTGGGGCATCACCGGCGTGCAGGTGATCCCCGCCTACGCCGAGAGCGGGCTGGTCGGTGGCACCGTCCGAGCCTTCGTCGGGCCGATCATGGCCGCCATGCTCTGGCACCTCGCCATGGGCATCGAACTGCGCCTGCGCACCCCCGGAGCCGCCTCCCACAGCTTGATCGCCACCCTCGGACGGGAGGCTCGCGAGCGGCTGCTGTCCCGCCTCGGCATCGCCGCACGTGACCGCGACGCAGCTCAGATCACCCGCGACCGCGCCACCGCCCGCGCCGTGGCCCTCGCCGCCCGTCTCGCCGAGCGCACCCCCGAACAGCAGCAGGGCTGGCACGGCCGGCGACTCACGCGGCGGTTGTCGAAAGCGATCGGCCGGGCATCGGTCGGCACGGACCCTGTCCAGCGCGCCGAGTTGCTCGACCAGCTCGCCGCCCGCCGGCACGCACTCGCGCTCGCCACGATCTCCCTGCCCTCCCCCTGGTCCCCGCAGGACCACAGCAAGATGACGGCCACCGTCCCTCTCTCGGAGGCACACAGCACCGCGGTCCCCATCGATTGTCCCCACACTGACGCCAAGACGAGGAAAGACCGGGGACCAGGCAAGGTGAGGGGACCGGTCCCCGGCGGGGGCTATGACGCGGGGCCCGGGGACCGTATCGACGGGACCGAGGCCGTCAAGCCGGAGTCCAACGAGGGGACCAAAGGCTGCGCGGGGACCGACCCTCCCGGAATTGAACTGCCTGCAGAGGCCTGGGGACCGTATCGGGGACCGAGTGGCGCCGAGTCGGGGACCGAACCCGCCGGAGACCGGGGACCGAACCACACCGACACGGGGACCGAACCCACCGGGGACCGGGGACCGAACCACACCGACACGGGGACCGAACCCACCAGGGACCGGGGACCGAGGGTGTCCCTCCGGCGGAAGCCGACCCCGAAGTCCAAGAGCAAGGGGCCCCAGCACCGGTCTCACAGCCCGCAGACGAAGCCGCGCGAGCCGGAGCAGACCGTGCAGCACCTCGTCGAGCAGGTCCGCCCCCACGTCCCCTCGCTACTCGCACGGGACGGCAACGAAGCCGTCACCCGGGTCCAGCTCAGGGAGATCCTCCGGCGCGAGGGACTCAAGGGCGGCCGGAACGACCGACTGAGCCTCGTCCTCCAACAGCTGCGAAGCCAGGACAGCACCATGAAGACAAGGAGCACGCGCCGATGAAGACCTGCCCCCGGTTCGCGACCATCCGTCAGGAGTACGAGCGGGAAATCGGCTTCCTGAACGCCCACTCCAAGCGGCACGCCGGCAGGCCGTCGGCGAAGTCCAGCGCGAAGCACGCCGCATCGACGAAGGCACGTATGGCCAGGGCGCTCAGCAGCCATGTCGGGCGTTGCCCGGAATGCGGCTGAATCTGCAGAGCAGCAGGTCAAATCCCTCATCTGCCACGGGTTGCCCGACCCGTGCGCCGGGCTATCCGCACCACTCCAGGAGCATCTTGTGACTCCCCCTCCCGCTTCCCCCTCCACACCCTCGGTCGCCGAGGCCGGCGCCTGGGCGGAGGTCTTGGTCTGCCGGCGCCTCCTGCACGCCGCGGTCCTCGTCCCGACCGGCCAGTGGCTCGTCCAGCGCGAGGCCGACGAGCCCGTGCGCGTCCTCGCCGGCACGGTCGACGTCGTCGAGCTGGCTGCGGCGGTCCAGTACCGAATCCGCTCCACGCGGCCCGAGACCCGATGACGAACCGGAACGAGAACGGCAGCGCCCCGCGGCCCGCCGGCGACTCCAACTCCGTCTCGGGGCGAGCAAGTTATCGGCCAAGACACTCTTCCCCGGCGGGGAAGGTGTCTTGGCCGGAGCCCGTCCCGGGGGTGGCGGGAGCGGACCAGCACCTGGGGGTGCTGGTCCGCGAGGCAGCGACCGAGGGCGGATCGCAGCCGGAGAAGCAGCCGTCGCCGCGCAAGCGCCGCGACGCGAAGAAGACCTCGCGCAAGCGCTCGCCGAAGCCGCCCGCGCGCAAGCGTGATTATGTGTGCAGCGTCCGCCTGAACGACGACGAGAAGACCCTGCTCGCCGCCGCTGCCAGCGCCACCCGTACGAGCCTCCCCGGTTTCCTCGCCCGCAGCGGCCTCGCCGCCGCGCACGACATCGACAACACCGCAGCCGCTGTCGCCGGCCACCGCGAAGTGATCTCCGAGCTGTTCGCCGCCCGCCGGCACCTCGGGCAGGTCGGCAACAACCTCAACCAGGTGGCCCGTGCCATCAACTCAGGTGGCCATCCTGCGGAAATCGACGCGGTCGTCGCGGTGGTCCGGCGCGCCGTGACGCGCGTGCAGGCAGCTACAGACCGGTTGCTGGAGCAGCGGTGATCGCGCAGCTCACGTCGACCACAGGACCTGGAACGCCCCCTTCCCGCCGCCCGCCCAGTTGATCAATCGGTCTAGGACAGCAGCATGATCCCCAGGATCCAGAAGCGCGGGCAGCGCACCATCGGTCTCCTGTACTACCTGTACAGGCCGGGCAAGTTCGAGGCACACGTCGACCCGCACCTGGTCGCCTCCTGGGACCACAACGCGCCCGACCCAGGCCGCGACGCCTCCGCCACCCTCAAGCAGCTCCAGCAGCTCCTGGACCAACCCGTCGAGAACATCGACCAGACGGAACGGCCGCGAAAGCACGTGTGGCACCTGTCCGTGCGCAACGCCACCGAGGACCGGATCCTCACCGACGACGAGTGGGGCGACGTTGCCCGCCGCATGGTCGCCGCCGCCGGCATCGATGACCCCGAGCAGGGTGCGGGCTGCCGATGGGCGGCCGTCCGGCACGCCGACGACCACATCCACATCGTCGCCACCCTGGTCCGCGAGGACGGATACAAGCCCAACCTGGACAACGACGCCGGCCGCGTCCAGGCACAGGCCCGCGCCCTCGAAATGGAGCTGGGCCTGCGTCGGCTCAACAAGGGCGACGGCACCGCCGCGAAGCGCCCGACCAGCGCCGAGCGTCACAAGGCCGAGCGCCAGGGCCGGAAGCGCACCGCCCGGGAGGAACTGCGCGAGACCGTCCGGCGCTCGGTGGCCGGCACGACGAGCGAGGAGGAGTTCTTCAACCGGCTGGCCGCCGCCGGCCTCCTGATCCGCAAGCGGGTTGCCCCCTCCGGGGACCTGCTCGGCTACAAGGTTGCCCTGCCCGAGGACCGCAACAAGGACGACGAGCCCGTGTTCTACCCCGGCGCGCGCCTCGCCCCGGACCTGTCCTTGCCCCGGATCCGGGAGCGCTGGTCCGCCGACGCCCGCGACCAGGACGCGGCACCGATCGATCCGATCGTGCGAAGGGCACCGGACGGCCCGTCCGGTGCCCGCCGGCGAACAGCCTCGGCGGCGTGGACGGCGGTGCTGGTCGTCGAGCAGGGCGAGGACGCGGTCACCGCCGCGTACATCGCCGCTGCCGGCGAGATCCTGGACGCCTTGGCGAAGACCTCCGCCGCCCACACCCGGCACCAACTGCGTGACGCCAGCTTTGCGTTCGAGCGGGCCTCCCGCTCCCATGTCCGTGCCGAGCGGGGACACGACCGGGCCCTGCGGCAGGCCGCCCGCGAACTCATCCACAGCGGCCCGGTCCTCGGCCGGGGCGAAGACGGAGCGACGACCGCGATGGCGATCGACATGCTGTTCTTCCTCATCACCGCCGCCATGCACTGGCACGCGAAGAGGGGCCATGCTCAGCAGGCCGTGGCAGCCCGGAAGGCTGCCGAGCACCTGCGCGCTGCCTACCGTGCCGCCGCCGCGCAGCCGCTCGGCGCCCTTTACCAGCGCGGCCAGCGCATGAGCCGCCCGCTACGCCAGCGGCAGACGTCGGTGTTGCGCAAGGCGGTGCCGGAGCTGGCCGAGCGGGTCCTCGCCGAGCCCGGCTGGTACGCGCTCGCCGCCACCCTCGCCGACGCCGAAGCCGCCGGCCACAACCCGGCCGCGCTCCTCGCCGACGCCGCGACGCGACGGGAACTCGAGACGGCCGACTCCGTCAGCGATGTCCTCGTGTGGCGGCTGCGCCGGACCGCGGACCTGCCCGCCGACACCAGCGACGCGTTGAGCGATGCTCACGCAGCAGAGCGGACGGCACGCCACCCGGGCCAGCGAGCACTGGGACGGTCCGGGTCTCAGCACGGCAGGTCGTGACTGTGGACTTTGTGAATTGAAGCAGGCCGGGAGCTCGGGCACGATCCTGCTGCGTGCAGGGCGAGACGAGGGAGGACGCCAGGGTGTTTCACCGGATGCGCCGTCGGCGTAAGGCCGAGATCGGCGAGATGCAGCACCGCCGCTTCGCGACGCGGGCACGGCGGGAGGGCCAAGTACCGCCGGAGGTGCAACGAATGCAGGCCACCGCCGAGCCGGCACCGGTGATGGACGACTTCCTCCCGCCGGGGCTGCGCGTCCCGAGCCACGACCAGCTCGACGGCCGGATGATGCCCTGGACGCAGCCGCTCGTTCTCAACGGCGAGATGGTCGCCTGCGCCGCGTGCGGCGCGTACCGGGACTGGCTCATCCTCTCCACCCGAGACCAGATCTGGCTGCGGTGCCGGGCCGACCACCAGCAGCGCGAGACGCGTCTCGACACCGCCTGGTACAACCGGAACGCCGGTCCCGCGGACGCGACGCACGCCACGTTCGAGGACTGCCTGCGCCACCTCGGCCACTGACCCCCACTCCTACGACCCCACAGGGCCCGCAGGCCCGCGCTGGCCACCCGTCACAGAGCACCAAGGGGTCAGCCCACCCATGCGCGTTCGCGTCGCAACGCCATCGGCCTCACCGCCGCCACCGTCCTCGCGCGGGTTCGCCCGGCCTGTCCTGACGACGCGACGACCCTACAAACGTCACTTGAAGCCGCCACGGAGACGCCTCACCCGCCAAGGTTTCCTCACCAAGCTGGAAGCGGCTCCCACCAGAAGCGAACTTGACGCCTTCTCAGAACCCGGCGCTTCTCCACAAGGTGGATTTTTCAGCCACAGCCGCCATGGGGGCTGTCTCCGCCTCGGCACCATTTCCTCTCGCTGAGGTGCGCCCGCAGCCCGTCGCCCTGAGCGCCCGATGTGATCCATCCGACGTTTGGGCGCACAGTCCCCTGCCGCCAAGGACGCTTGCCGCCGGGGAAGTTGAACGGAATTCGCACGTCCGGAAATCAGCTTCAGTGTATTGATCTCGCTACCTAGAGTACTTCTGCCCGTGCGATTTCGCACAGGCGTTCGCGTTTGATCTAGCGAGAAGGACACGGCACCTCGTGTATCCATCCACCCAACCCACCACGCGAAGACACAGAAGACGCAACCGGCTCGCGACAGCCGCCGCACTGCTACTGATCGCCGAGTTCGGCATCGCCGCCACCAGCCAAGCCGCCGCAGCTCCCGCCCCGGAGCGCACCGCGGAGGCGGCCAGCAAGCCAGCCTCATCGGGGATCCACAAGGGCGACACGCAAGGGACGGCCCGGCACCCCGAGGGCTCGAAGGCGTGGGCGATCCGCAAGGCGAAGAAGACCGGCAAGAAGGTCGTCGCCCGCGACGAGACCACAGCCACCTCCTACACCGTTGCCAACCCCGACGGCACCCTCACCACCGAGCTGACCTCCGGGCCCGAGCGGGTCTGGCGGGCCGGCAAGTGGCGTACGGTCGACGCCACTCTGACGATGGCCGGCGACGGAACCGTGAAGGCCAAGGAGCACCCCAACGGGCTACGCCTGGCCGGCAAGGGCGGCACCGCGCCGCGCTCACTGGCCGCCGCCAAGGACGCCGCCCCGCGCGATCTCGTCACCCTCGGCACCGGCAACCAGGCGGTGACGCTGCAGTGGAAGGGCGGTCTCCCCGCGCCGAAGCTGAACGGCACCACCGCCCGCTACCGGGAGGCTGTGCCCGGCGCCGACGTCATCATCGAGGCCACGCGGACCGGCTTCGAGCAGTACGTGGAAATCGACAAGAAGCCATCCGGCGCCTACTCCTACACACTGCCAGTTAAAGCCAAGGGGCTGAAGGCCAAAGCGAACAAGGACGGGTCGGTGACGTTCACCGACACCGAAACCGGTGAACGGCGCGCGACGATGCCCGCCCCGGTCATGTGGGACGCCTCGGTGGACAAGCGGTCCGGCGAGCACACCCACCGGGCCCGCGTCGCCATGAAGGTCGTGAACAAGGGCACCGGCCGGATCGACCTGGTCGTCACGCCCAGCGCGGATTTCCTCGCCGACCCCAAAACGCAGTACCCGGTCACGGTCGATCCCTCGACCTCCGCCCTGGCCTCCACCTTCGACACCTACGTGCAGCGCGGCGAAACGGTTGACTGGTCTGCCGACACCGAACTCGACTTGGGCAACCCCGGCACCACCAACCCGGACGGCACCACCCGCGTGGCCCGGTCCTTCATCCACTGGGACACCACGCCCATCCAGGACGCGTTGATCACCGACACGAACCTGGCGCTGTGGAACTTCCACTCCGGCAACATCGACTGCACCTCCCAGTCGTGGACCGTCTGGGACACCACCGCGGCATCCACCTCGTCGCGCTGGACCAACCAGCCCACCTGGAACCAGCAGTACCACTCCTCGACCCAGACCCGCGGCAACCCGGACTGCACCGGCACACAGCCTGACGGGTGGATCAACGCCGACGTCGACACCCTCGTGCAGACCTGGGCCTCGGCGAAGGCCACCCGCGGCTACATGGGCCTGCGCGCGGCCACCGACGACACCCGCGCCTGGAAACGCGTCAACTCCGGTAACGCCACCACGAACCAGCCGAAGCTGACCGTGACCTACAACTACCGTCCCTCCGACGGCACGGCGCAGCAGGCTGGCCCGCCTTTCGAGACCTACAACGATGTGTGGGGTGTCAACACCCTCACGCCCACGCTCAGGGACAAGTTCGCGGACGCGGACGGCGACACGGTCAGCGGTAGCTTCCAGGTCTACGACGCGGACACCAACACGCCGATCACCACGCCGGCCGGAGACGGCGTGCTCGTCTCCGACTTCGTCACGCCTGGCGAGTGGGCGACCGTGCAGGTCCCGGACGGGCAACTCGTCGACGGCAAGATGTACAAGTTCCGCACCAACGCCTACGACGGCACCCACTACAACCTGGGCTGGTCCCCGTGGCGGACGTTCGTCGTAGAGACCGCTGCGGCCGGCGTTCCCAGCAGTCTTCAGCCCGGCGACACCTACACAATCAACGATCCAGCGCTGATCGCCGACCCCGCCCAGGTCGAGCAAGTCCTGAACAGGGACGGCAATCTGGAAGCACTCGGCATCAAACCGCGCTCGGGCCCGTCCGCTGAGCAGCCCGTCGCAGCCCAGGCTGCCTGGGAGCGCACGTACACCGTTCCCAGCCAGCGATTCAACCGAGGCCGCAAGCCCGAGAACAACGGCCAGGACCCGTACGAGTACATCGCCGACGTCGACGAATGCCACAATGCTGACGACTCGGACAACAGGGCCGGGTGGATCAAGAACCGGTTCTCGTACTGCCAGGAGACCTTGACCGTCATGCCGGCGATCAAGTGTGGGTTGTGGCCCCCGGGCTGCTATCTGCAAGGCACCTTCATCTCGACCAACACCCTTATCGGCCGAGGTCAGATAGGCGGCTTGGACGGCAGCACTCTGACCCGGTCCGCCGAATTCGACTTCAACGTGGATGTCTTCGTATCCAGCGGAGATTTCGGCAAGGTCGGCGCCAAGTTGGAAGCGAAGCTCGAATGCGAGGGAGACTGGGACACCGGAGTTCCGGGAAGCCCTACGACAGAGGACGCCTGCCAGCCTGGAGTCTATAGCGGCCGCAGTGATTCACCCAGCCAGTGGAAGTACGACGGCGACACGAAGTTCGACCTATGGTCACTGGCGCCCAGGCTGCCCGATGTCGCCAATGGCGATCAGATCGCCACCGGCCTGTTCACTCCGGTCCTCGAGTTCACGCTCCCTGGCTACTCACAGGTCATACCCTCCGAGGGCGAGCAGGGGGAAATTCGCTTCGACAGCGCCGCCTACAACGTACGAGCAAAGGCAGGCTCCGTTTTCCCCGATGCCACACCCGCCCTGCGCTACGACCGGAGTGACACGTCCGATGCCAATGCTCCCGTGGAGCCGTACATCGGAGTAGCCGCGGTCGCGGACCACATCGGCGACGCTCTTGACGACCCGGGCAACACTTACCCGACGAAGAGCGACAAGAGCCTCCCCGGCGGGAGTGCCTTGAACCCGTTGCACCGCCTAGTACCGGGCTTCGGGTTGAACGAGCAGGCACGCTACGACGCTAACCGCTCCGTCGTCTCCTCTACGTGCAACAACGCCGCCGTTCCGGGTAAACCGACGGCGGGAGAGCAGCGCGACTGCGACGAATTCCCCTTCGCCTCGAGTTACCAGGGAGCCGCACGCTACCAGTACGAAGGTGAGCCATACCGCGACGACTTCTCGGTCCGCTACATCGACTCGAACGAGAACCAGGAAGCCGGGCGGCGTCTCGGCGCCTGGTACGACAATGACCGGATCCTGAGCCATGACCCGTTCATAGTCGCCATCGGCGACTGACCGGGACATCCGGTCAGAGATGGTCATCATGCGGGGCCGGTCTGCCAGACCGGCCCCGCATTTCTTTCACTCTGTCTATTCACTGACGACTGTGCGCCAGATCTGGACCAGGCAGTATTGATCTGCGCCATTCAGTTTCTCTTCGCGGCCCAGCGGAATGTGCAAGGGATCCCGAGGCCCCTCCAACGGAGAGGTGAAGGGCCCGCCTGCACGATTGAATATCCACTGCCATCGCATCCGGTAGAAGCCGGACGAGGGCAGGATCAAGGGGACTTCTTTCTGCCCCCCGTCGATGGTTTCCAGCGCTAGGTCGCAGCCCGGAAGCTCCACCTCCACGTCCTCCGCACCGGACCACTGAGCATCGCTTACCGGAGGGGCGGTCGACCAACTCTCCAACCGCACAGACGCCCGAATTACTTGGGGTGGCACCTGTAGATAGACCATGCCAGGGGCGGAAAGGAGCCAATTCGTGCGATCCGCATGTGGTGCATACGTGTCAACACTCGTGTCGACCAGCCCGAAGATGCGATAACTTGGAGAAACCACGGTCTCGAAAACATCCAGCAGCCTGCTCAAGGGCACCTCGCACGCGATCAGTTGAGTCGCGAGCAGCATAGTGCCGTCGGATTAACACTTCGGCAGGAACGTGCACGCAGGAGCCCGTCCCTGGTGCTCTCGGGCAACACCCGGCGTAGGAGCGGTGCGGTGGAGGAGCCGAAGGAAGCGGCGAACGCGGTGACGAGGTCGTGCGGCGCGTTGGCGCCGAGGGACGCGGCACACAGGCACCGTGCGCCCAGAGCGGGCTCGGCCCATGTCTGCCAGCCGGGCGGGCCCGCCTCGTCCGCCTCGACGGTCAGGGCGCGGGTCGGCGTCCTGGATGAGAGGCGGCACCTCGCCGAGGCTGATGTGCGAGGTGAAGGTCGGGTCCAATGCCCTCGCGCCGGGTTGGTCGATGTCTCGGAGCCAGCTGTGCGCGGTGACGGCATCGAGGACCAGTTCGGGCCCGGCACATGGCACAGCGGAATGAGCGCGGGCGTCCAATGCGAGACGTCGTCGACGAGGGCCTCGCCGGTGGCACCCGGAGTGAAACAGGCCGACCACTGCGCGAACGGTGTGGTCATCTCGGTGCGGGCACAGACCTGCCAAGCGCTCAGCAATTCCGCCAGCTGAAAGGGCTCGTCAGGCGGTACCCCCACTGGGCACCTCGGAGGGTGTCGGGCTGATGTGCAGGACGGTGCCGTGGTGGGACCTGCTGGTCCTCCAACGCTTTGTCCGGCTGCTGGCGTCCGCGGACGATCGTCAGGCTCGTCCAGCCGAGGCCAGCGAGCGTGTCGGCGACGGCGTCGTAGAGACGCCCGTCGTCGCCGACACGCTCGCTGGCCTCGGCTGGACACTGTTCGGGATGGACGGGCCGAGTGGGAAGTCGGGGTGCAGGGGCGCCTCCGGAAGCTCGGTGCGGATCTACTTGCTGCCGGCGGTGCGGCGGGGGCTGCGCGGGGGCGCCTGAGCAGGGGCTTGCCAGGCGAGGTCGACGGCGGCCTCGGGTGGCAGGTGGCCGAGCTGCGTGTTCGGGTCCCGGCCCTCCGCCAGGTAGACGACGGGCTGACCGGTCTCGTCCGCGGCCTGGATCACCTGCGCGAGGCGGTGCGCCATCGGGAAGAACGGATTCATCGCCTGCCGCACCGGAGCACTCCGGTCGCAGACCGACAAGCGGTCGATGAGATCGCCAACGGTCATCTCCGTGTGCACCACGGGACCTCCTTGCATCGGGGAAAGCAGGTGGAGTGACGGACTGTGAGGCCGCCGTGGAGACAGAGCAGCCTCCGGTCGAGGCTCGCCGCCTCCGGCCTTTGCCGTCATACGCGCCGGGCGGTCTCCAGCACACGCGCCACCGCGACGGCAACGATCTCGGCCGGCGTCTCCACGTCGAACGACATGTCGTAGCCGCGCACCTGAGCCGTACCGGTGACAGCGATCTTCCATCCCTCACCGTCGGTGCCGGGGCGACCGAGCGGGAACCATCCAAGGTAGAAGCGGCCGTCCTTCGAGTTGACGTGCACGTCCGCGCGGTCGTCCACCACGAGGTGGAAGTGGTCGGCGGAGAACTGATCCATGACGAGCCTGGGCTGGCCCGGGCCGAGCTGCCACTCACGCAGCTGAAGGGCCTCGATGTTGGTCGAGATTCCGGGGTTCACGGGAGCCACGATCACCGGCAATCACCTCTCTGACCTGGGAATTTGCTGCAAGGTCGTCTACGTTGACATGCCCCTGCCCGCATTGACCAGTCCCTCGTGGATCTTGCCTTCTGCCCCCGGCGAACTGCGACGCCCAGATTGATCTGAGTGCGGCCCCGGCCGGGAAACTGTCACCGTCGTGATCGAGTAAGCCTGCGACCTGCCGAACGGGACCCGTGAGGACGGTAATTCAGAGCGCCAACATGGACACACGGCGCTCGCTGGAGGCGACCGACCATGACTGCGGGCGCCGAGGTGGTCAAGCGGCGAGCATCAGATAACCCTCACCCCGCCTCACCTGCAAAGATGCGACAAAAATCGAACACGTGATGCAATAACTGTTATGCGATGCCCTGCTTTCCCCGAGGACCTGATCGCCGCGCAGCGTGCTTGGGACCGTACCTATCGGGCGCTCGCCGATCCGGCTCAGCGCGGCCGGACGACGGCGCTGCGGCGGCGCCTGCTGGAGCTGTCGGTGCAGGTGTGGTGGCACCCGTACTGGCGCGATGCCAAGACCGGTAACCGGATGGACCTGCGGGTACGGGCGCACGAGCTGGAGACCGGGGTGCGGTAGATGGGCGGCGCGTCCGGTGACCAGCGGCCGGCCAGAGCCGCCCCGCCCGCAATCACGCTGAACCTGCCGGACGGGCAAGCCGTGCGGGCCCGGCTACACGAGCGCCAGGAGGTCCCCGGTCCCTATCGGTGGCGATACCTCGTCGGAGTTCCGGCGTGGACCGCGAGGCCGGAGGGGGTCGAGGCCGCCGAATACACGGTGTGGGTGACCGGCCGTCAGCTCACGCCGATCGAGGGCGTGGATCTCTCCGCTGTGCCGACCCGCCGTCTCCCCAGTCCACCGCCCCCACCAGCCCCTGGCTGGGTGGTGAGGCCAGCGCCGGAGCGCCGCGGGCGTACGGACGTACATGACGCCGCATGCCGTCACGTTGTCGGCAAAGGGGGAAAGGAACTGAGCACGCTGGAGGCTCTTGATGCCTTGATGCGGGATGGTGCGCGCGCCTGCCGCGACTGCGACGCAGCGGCGGTGTTGAATCCGGCGCTCGAACTCGGTGAAGGCCGCGCCTAGCAGCCCGGACCTGCTCCTGCTGGACATGCGGCAGCCCCCGGGTGGTCGTTCCCGGGGGCTGCCGCTGTCTAGGGTGATCGTGGGTTGGGTGGCTTCGCCGTTGCCGTTCTCGCGGTCTCGGATGCCGCTCGGCGATGGGCGGCAACACCGACGACACATGGTTCCCTATCAGCCCCGATGTGTGTGGGGTGTTGGTCGCCCTTTCGGACGGGTTGGGGCCCGGAGACCGCGGCGTCGGGATGCTGGCCAGGGGCGGTGGAGAGCGGTCTTCAAGGGGCGCGACCGCCGCTACGGGCGGGCGGCGGAGACGGCAACGTGCGAGCGGAACGGCTCGTAGCGCGTGCCGCCGTGGACGTCTTCCAAGCACCGGGGAACCAGACACTGGTGTACTGCTCGATGGCGTCACGCAGCCCGGTGGTGACAGCGCCCTCCCACGGCGGTTGACCCGGACGGTGGCGCTTGGTGTTGAAGGTGCCGTAATCGAAGTTCTGCCGTGGTGTGTTCTGGGCTTCGTCACGGCGATGGAACGTGCCATGGTCCACGAAGTTGAGTGCCGCGGAGTCGATTTCGCCCCTGTCCATGTGGACGACTGCTACGCGGAGGCCGCCGTAGGTGTCCGCGTAGATGGTGCCGGTGAAGCCGATCCGCAGCCGCAGCCGTGCGTCCGCGGCGGGGGTGGCGTAGTAGGTGTTGCCTACGACGGTGCTGTCGGTGAACGGGAGGCACAGCTCGGCGAAGAAATCTGCTGCTTGCAGGGACAACAAGAACCCTTCCGGTAGAGGTCGAGCGGGTGGTTATGGATGGGGGCCGCGATGGGCTGGGCGGCTGGTGCTGCTCCAGCGAGGGACGCTGGTGGCGGGGAGCACCGCCGGGCGACGGAAGGCGGCCCGGTGGACGTCGAGCGGGGTCGGGGCCGGGGGGCTCGGCGGGAGGATGGAGATGAGGTGAGCCTTGCCCTCGACGTAGCTGTAGGTGTCCTGGCGCCACCGGGGCACCGGAGTCGGGTCGGAGACGCACTCAGTGACGGCTCGGAGCAACTCGACGGGGGTGTCGGTGCTGGCCGTTGCGTACCAATACGGGTGGTCGATGGAGGTACCGGCCCACAGCTGCCAGCGGGCGTCGCGGGTCGTCAGCTCGGCTTCCCGATCGAGGTGGCCGGTGGTGTGCTCCAGCGCGACGAGCCCGTCGGGCGACTGGATTGCGAAGACGCCCCAGCGGGGTCGGTCGATCTGCCAGCCGCGGTTGATGAGCGGCGCGACGGCTTGGAAGGGGTCGCGGTCGTCGCTGCCGGCAATCGGCCTGGCGAGGTAGGCGTCCGGGCCCCGTTCGTAGGCCTGGGCGAGGGTCGTGGTGAAGGCCCGGACGAACTCGGTCGGCGTGGAGTCGTTGAAGCAGGCGCCCCACGTCGGCGGGCCGAAGGAGTCGCGGTAGGCGTTGATGCGCCAGAGGCCGTCGTCCTCGCCTTCGGGGAGGTAGCCCAGGCGGACGGTGCGGTCGGGCGCGTTGAGGTAGGCGTTGCCGAGGTCGTCGTGTTCCAGGTTCCAGCCGAGGTCGAGGAGCGGGGCGAGGGCGGGGTCGCCGATCCCGGTCGTACGGGCGAGGTAGCGCGGGGAGACGTTGACATCTCCGTGGATGGCGCGAAGGTCGTCGTCAGGAGGCATGTGTATTCCAGTGATCAGCGGGTCGCCGAGACCGGCTCGACGCGGAAGGCGAGGCGGCCGAGCGCGTGGGCGGCGCTGGCGTGGGCGGTCTCGGCGGTGGGGCCGGTGGTGATGAGGTAGCCGATCCGGGCGGTAAACATGTCGCCTCCGTCTGCGGGCAGCAGGAGTTGGTCGCCGGGGTGGTGCTGGAACCGGATCCGCTCGGTCCAGGGAGGGCGGGGGCCTTCGAAGCTGAGCCGGGTGAGGGTGCCGGAGGTCTCGGGGTAGATCAGGTGGATGGCGGCGGCCGAGGATCTGGTGGGGTTCAGGTCGGGTGCGCGGTCGCCGGCGATGTCGGCGGCGGCACGGGGCAGGTCGATGCCGGTGGCGAGGCGGACCAGGTGGCCGATCATGTCGCCGGCGATGCGTGCGTTGACCTCGACGAGCCGGGGCTGTTCGTCGACGAGGCGCATCTCGACGTGGCTAATGCCGTCGGTGATCCCGAGCGCGCGGATCGCCGCCCGCGCGGCGGGTGCGACTTGGTCGAGGAGGGGGTCGGCGGCGTCGATCGAGTGCGCCAGTTCCTCGAAGAACGGCGGTTCGCTGACGCTCTTGCGGGTGAGGGCGACGACGGTGGTCTCACCGCGATGGGTGACGCATTCGACCGAGACCTCGGGCCCGTCGAGGTACTCCTCGACAAGGACGCTCGTGCTCTCCACTCCCCGGTCGGCGGCCCGGGTCGCGAAGTCGTAGGCGGCGACGAGCTGTTCAGGGGTGTCTGCGCGGATCACGCCGATGCTGGCCGCGTGCGCGGCTGGCTTCAGGACGACCGGGTAGCCGATCCACTCCGCCGCGGCCCACGCCTGCTGGCGGCTGCGGACGGACGCCGAGGCGGCCGAGGGGACACCGTGGCGGGCGAACAGGGCCCTCGCGGTCGCTTTGTTGCGGCACGCCTGCATCGCCGCCGGTGGTGTGGTGGGCAGGCCGAGTTGGCGCGCGAGGCGTGCGACCGGGACGAGGTACCACTCGGTCCAGGTGAACACCCCGGCCAGGTCATAGCGGTCGGCCAGGATCCGGCCGGCGGCGGACAGCGCTGCCTGATCGGTCGGGTCGGGCACGACCACGCAGTCCCGTATGTGGGGCACCTCCCACGACGGTTCCTCGCCGGTGATGAGGACGACGTCGTAGACGGCCGCCACTCTCTCGAGGCAGTAGCCGCGATACGTCTCGGCCTCCATGTCAGCAGCGGCGACAACCAAGACGACGGGACGCTCGGACAAGAGAAGGTGCTCCTCGCAGATCAGACGAAGGACGAGGGGTGGCTCCCGTCCCACGCGGTGTGAACATGGGTGATGAAGGCCGTCTGCTGCTCGCGATCAGGCAGGTGTTGCGGGCAGGTTGCGCAGTCGAATGAAGGCCGCGGTAAGGCCGAGGGCCTGCAGGAGGGCGGCGACGGTGACGGCATGGCCGAGCTCAGCGGGCGGAGCTGCCGCGACAAGTAGCCCTGCGGCAGGGAAGGGCAGGAGCAGCAGCAGGATCGTCACCGCGAGAGTGCTGCCGAACACCTCGGTGGGGATGAGGTGGGAGCGCAGGGTGCGCAGGACGACGGTGAGGCCGCCTTCGCCGGCCATCAGGACAGCGATGAGCAGGAGGTAGCCCACGTAGGTGTCGGCGTGAGCTACGGCGAGGGTCGCTCCGGCGGCGATGGCGGCGGCAGCGGCGCCGACCGGCCACAGGCCCCAGCGGTCGATCGCCCAGCGGGCCGCGGTGATGGCGAGCAGGGAGGCAAAAGCGGCGGCGGACCAGATGAGTCCGGCGTCCGCGCTGGAGCGACCCAGCTCGGTGACCACGATCACCGGGATCGCTGCCTGGAGAAGGCCGACAGCGGTGTTGGAGACGACCAAGCCGCCGACCAGCCAGGCGAGAGCCGGCAGCGACCGTAGGGTCCGCCATCCTGCCCGTAGCCCGCTGTTGTTCGTCGCGGCATCGGTCGGGACGGACCACTCCCGGGGGGCGAGGGCGGCGGCCAGGAGGGAGAAGCCGGCGAGCGTGCTGAGCATCACGGCCGGGCCGCCGTGCTCCAGCAGCAATCCGGAGATCAGCGGCCCGGCGAGCATCGCCGTCTGGTCGATGCCCAACAGGACGGACTGCACTCGATGCGCCCGGCTCCCGGCCGTACGGCTCGCCTCCCCGCCGGCAGTCTCGGCCGCGACGTAGCTGAACTCGGTGAGGAGGCCCGTCAACGGAGCCAGCGTCATCACCGTCACCACCACCGCCACCCCGGTATCAAGGACCGCCAGCAGGATCGCGGCGGCGAGGACGACCAGGGCCCTGAGGGCGCATGCGGTGCGGAGGACGCGGGTCGCGCCGTGGCGGTCGACGATCGTGCCGGCAACGGTGAACGCCCCGAGGCGTGGCAGCCACTCCAGTGCGAAGGCCAGCCCCGTCAGCGTTGCCGAGCCAGTGGTCGCCAGGACCAGGAGAGGGATGCCGTAGGTGGTCATCGCGAACGCGGCACCGTCGGCCGTCCGTGGCAGGTAGATGCCGCGCAGCAAGGTCGGTGCGTGCCGGGCGGTGTGTGCGCTCACGCGGCCGGCGCGGAGTTGGCGGCCTGAGGGTTGGCGTCCAGCCACTGGATCAGCAGGTCCCGCAGCCGGGCGAGGTCCGCAGCCGCTTCCGCGCTCGGCAACAGCGCACCGGCAGTTGGGGCGCGGGGGCTTCCTTCAAAAGCGAAGGTCGGCGCCTCGGTCAGGAGAGCGAGGGTGTGCTGGATACGGCGGTTGAAGTCGGAGACCGGGGCCGGGTAGGAGTGGCGACGTGCCCAACGGGCCATCGCGTCGTAGACGTCGGACAGCTCCGCGCCGGATCTGGTCAGGCCGAGGCCGGTGCCGGGTCGGAGGTGGACCAGGTCGAGGTCGCGGGCCAGGTCGATGCTCTGGCGCAGGTGGTGCGAAGGGAGATCGGCGAGAGTGCGTGCGAGCCCGCGGGACGGGATGGGGCCGTTGTCGTCGATCTCGGTGATCAGGCGGATCAGGGCCGGCGAGGACAGCACCGTGCAGGCGTGGCGGATGCCGGCCGTCGAGGGTGAGGGGTTCATCGGTGCGGGCCTCCCGCCGGAAGTGCCGTCTTCGGTCGGGCCGGGGTGGTGTGGGAGAACAGGTCGCGGTGCTGCCATGTCGGAGCGGAGCTCTGACCGGCTCGTACCGGCGACGGCGCGGCTGCCGGGGCCGGCAGCCGTGAGCGGTTGCTGACCCACTTCCTGCGAGCGGGGGCGGTTTCCGGGCGTCCCCAGAGCGGGTGTTGGGCGGCCTGCGCGAGCGGTTGTCCGGCGGACCATGCGGACAGGGCCGCGAAGACTGTTCCCAGACCCCTCCCGGCCGCGGAGAGCCGGTAGGGCTGCCCGGTGCAGGCGGTGTCGACCAGGCCGTCGGCCACGAGCTGCCGCAGTGGCGGATAGATGTTGGTCCAGTCCCTGTCGGGCAGGACGATGCTGGCCAGAGCCCTGCCGCTGGCCTGTCCGCGGGACTTCAGCACCCACAGGATCGCGGCGGCGTGCCGTCGGGTGAGGAGGGTGAGGCTGTCCTCGATCTGCTCGATCGCCGGCAGCGGACCTTCCGGCGTCTCCAGATGTTCCTCGGCCCAGGTGACGATCAGCGGCAGTACGGGAAGCAGCTCCGTGCCGCGATCGGTGTGGCCGTAGGTGACGTGACGTGGGGTGTGCTCGGTGCGCTGGACGAGGCCGGCATCGCACAGGGTCCGCAGTTTCGGGTGGAGCTGGCCGTTCTGCAGCCAGGTGAACTTGTCCGCGATCTCGCTGTAGCGCAGCGGCTTGCCGGAGAGGGCCAGCAGGATCCGCACGTTCCATCGCGGAGTGATCATGGCGAGTGCCTCGGTGACCCGGGCGACGTCGGTGTCGGTGTCGGGGAGCGGACCGGCGATCGGCATTGGAGGAACTCCAGCGGTGAGGGATGGGTATGCCCGGAGAGGTCAGCGGCTGCGAGCAGCGCTCGCGGCCGGGACGGCAGGGGTGAGGGCGGCCGGCACGGCGGACGGGGCTCGGGATCGCTCAAGCGAGGAGAGGCGTCCGAGGCTTCGGAGCACGGCGGAGGCCGTCTTGGTTTGGACGTCGCGGACGGCAGCTGCTTCGGCGAGCCGGCGGGCGCAGTCGAGAACGTGCGATACCTCGTGTCCGCCGATCTGCCGCCCTGGGTGGACGAGTTGGGCGAGATGGTCGCGGTGGATGTCGATGCTGCGCTCAGCAGAGGCGAGGTCGTGGTGCATGCCGAGCAGGGTGGAGAGCATGCCGGGTGGCTGGGCGCGGGCGTGGGCGTGGAGGTCAGCGAGCGGTGCGCCGTACAGGTCCTCGATCCGCCCGGCTATCTCGGTGGACGTGCGGTGAGGCAATCAGGGGCTTTCACGGTCGGCGGGCCCGGGCCGCCCCGGCACGCTGCGGTGCCGGGGCGGCGAGGGCCAGGGGCAAGGCGGTGGTGATCACCGGCTGTGTCATAGGACAGGCCGGGCCTGTTGGCCGGGTGGGCGGCATGGTGCGCAGCAGGTCGTCGAGCGCAGTGAGGTAGCGGGCCTCGAGCGCTGCCTCCAGCCATTGGGCATCCATCCACAGGTCGTCCGCGGACAGTTCACCCATGTCGCGCTCGGGTGCCATGGCTTGGTGCACGCGGTCGCGGACATGGGCCACCTGGTCCTCGGCCAGGGCGAGGTACCGAACGCAGCTCCACGGCGCAGGTCACAGCAGGAGCGGCATCGGCACTGTTAGCCGTCTCGTACAGCTCGGCGACCGGGGCACCGAATGCCTGATGCAGCCGGCCGTCCACGGTGCTCGGCTTGAGCCGGGCGCTCACCGCAGGGTTCCCCTTCCCGCCTGGGGTGCCGGTGCGGTCCCGGGCCGGGGCGCGGGCCTGGTCTGCACCGCCGGGCCCCGGCCCGGACCGCGGTTGAGACGGGTCAGCTGTTCGGCGGCAAGACCCCCCTTCCCGGGAGCGTCGGGGTCGAGAAGCCACCGCACGACCATGGCTCGTCCGTCGCGCGCGGCGACGGCCGCGTTGACGTGGTGGGCGAGGCCCATCGTCGGATCGTCGACCTGGCTGGGCTGCGTCTCCAACGCGGCGAGCAGGGCGTCCTCAGCGCCGTCGAGCACCGTCTGGGATTCGACCAGCAGCCCGTGCCACTTCACGACGTCGGTCGCATCAGGATTGGCGTCCGGAGCCGAAGCAACCGCGGCCTCCAAGTGGTCCATGCCCATGTCGAAGTGCGCTTCGATCCGTGCGGTGAGCACACCCACGACATCCTCTGCGCCGTCGGATATGTCGTCGACCAAGGAGAACTCCTCTCCGCCCGGGCACACCGGACGCCCGGATTTTCACGGGAAGGGAATTGAGCAAACGAGGGCTTAACTCAGCCGCACCATGAACGAGTTGTTGCCGGAAGCGCCTGTCAGTGGAGGCACATTCGGACGTCGCGGTAGAGGTAGGTGCCGGAAACCCAGCCCTTCACGCCGGTGGTCTTGTCCGTGATGTAGTGCCAGTTGCCACTGCTCTTGTGAACGGTGAACTTGTGGCCGCGGTAGAGGATGCCGACGCTGGTGGACTTGGCCGACGCCTTGGACCGGATGTTCACGGCCTTCGTACCGATGACCCACGGACCGAGCTGGTCACACGACTGGGTGGCCGCGGCGCTGCTCGGCGCGGATGCCGGGGCGGCCGTCGCCACGCTCGCTGAGGCGATCGGCAAGGCGAGTGCGCCGACCAGCGCGGCGGATATGGCAATTCGGGTTGAGCGCATGCGGAAGAAACCTCCGTGCAGGAAAAAGGGGGGAATGGGTGGAGAGGCAGTCGGGGTTGCTGTTGTCCCGGTGGCCTTATTCAAGAGTCCGGAGAATTGCCGGTTTGGCCAACCGGCGGTCGTCCGCTATGTTTCGCCGGCCCAGTCGACTTTGATGCTCAGCGCGATCGACCTGGCGGGCGCGGAGCAGACGCCTTCGGTGTGGGAATCGGGCGGGTGAGTGATGTGGCTGGCCGCGCGGGCGGAAGAGGGCCGGCCTTGCCGTTGAGCCGGTCGTCGCACCACTGGAGGACTTCTTCGACGGTGGCGAAGCCGCCCTCGCGCAGGGTGTGGGTCGGCGGGTCATCCCCAGCCGGGCACCGACCGTGTCGTAGACGTCGTTCCCGGCCCGCGGCCGGAGCGCGACGACGTGGATCTCTCGTGGGTGCGCGGACGTCTCGGGAGCCGGGTGGAGGCCGTAGACGAGGCGCCACTGCCGGCGAGAGTCCACGAACAGCTTGCGGTAGCCCTCCAGATCGCCCGTGAGCCGAAGCCCGAACCTCTGGGCGTTCACGACGTCCTGCAGGTAGGCGAGGGTCAGGTCGCGGATGTCGCTGGGGGCCTGGAGGAGGTCGCTCAGGGCGCGGGGGTCGAAGCTGAGGCCGAAGGCCGGCCGTTGCTGCCCCTCGTTCATCACGTCGACTCGTCCCGATCATCGGAGCCGTCCGACTGGTGCTCGCTCGCCGTCACCTTCTCCGTCCGGGTAGAAGGCGGCGGGCATTGCAGGATCCGGTGCGCGGGACGGTCCGGGGAGGTCATGCAGGCCGACAGCGGCCCGCCGGGTGCGCGGATTGCCGCGATGGCGTGGGTGAGGAAATCGCGGTGCCACACGAACAGCCCGGACAGGCCCGCCTCTGAATCCTTGTGCTGCTGGTACGCGAGCCACAGGGCATGGAGCCAGGCGACAACATCGTCGTGCTCCTGCCACTGCAGGCACCAAGGCGCCGCCGTGGTGACCTCCGCGCCGTAGACCGGGAGAAGGAAGTCGTCCACCCAGTCCGAAAGGGCGTCGAGTTCGTCCTCGTACTCCTCGCCCTCCAGCTCCAGGATGGGGCGCGGTTCGGGCAGCCTCGCCGGGGATGTTCCGCCGAGTCCGGGCGTGCCGAACGCGACGAACGGCGATCCACTGGAGGCTGGAGCGGATGCCAGATGGTCGAGCTGCTGGGCCTGCTGCGCCGATTGCTCCATCAGCCGCCGGACACTGGCCTCGATCCCCTCCAAATGGGGGTCTGGAATGCGTACCGGCTCCAACTCCTCGTCGATTGAGGGTTCTACGGATTCAGGCATGAAAAGTGGGCCTCCTATGAGCCATCGACAGGGGGCAGCGGAAGCAAGGATGAGCGGATCCGCTTCCGTGGCGGGCGGCAAAAAGCCGGGGCCCTCGGGCCTCGAGCGAGCCAATTCATCCCGTAGAAAACGTTGTTGGCGTGTCAGATGGTGAGAGCCACGTCGTCCTGGGTAAGGGTGTCGCGGATCGTCTCGGTGAGTCGATCAGAGGCGATGGAGACGTAGTGCTTGGTCTTCTCCACGCCGATGAAGTCGCGACCTTCGAGCAGGGCGGCGACGCCGGTGGAACCGGAGCCCGCGCAGAAGTCGAGTACCGTGCCGCCTTCGGGGCTGATCTTGACCAGCTCGCGCATTACCTCGACGGGCTTCTGCGTGATGTGCTGGCGTTTCGCGCCCGAGGGCTGCGAGGCGCTGTACAGGCCCGGCAGGTAGACCGGGTTGCGGGAGGCGTCGATCGGGCCGTTCGACGCCCAGACGATGAACTCGCAGTTCTGTGTGAAGCGGCCCTTCTGGGGTCTGGCCTGCGGCTTGTGCCAGGTCAGCACACCGCGCCACAGCCAGCCCGCCGCCTGGATCGCGTCCGTGGTGATGGGAAGTTGACGCCAGTCGGTGAACAGCAGGGCGGTGCCGCCGGTCTTGGTGAGGCGGTGAGCTTCGGTCATGACCTGGGTCAGCCAGAACCCGTAGGAGCGCTGGTCCATGTTCTCGCCGGTGAAGTCGGCCAGCGTGTGCTGGGCATCAGCGGAGGTGTACTTCTGCTTCGCGCTGCGGCTGGTGCGTTCCTTCGCGGTGCGGCCGCCTGAGTTGTACGGGGGGTCGGTGATCACGGAGTCGACGCAGTCGTCCGGCAGGTCGGCGAGGACGCTGAGCGCGTCGCCCTGATGGAGGGAAAAGGGCAAAGAGGAACCCCGATTCGGGTGGGAGCATGAGGGGGAACAGCCCCTTACGCCAGGAGTCCCTGCGGGCAGGAAGAGGGGCATGAATTCACGCCCAGGCGCAGATCGGGAAGGGCGAGGGGAGTCCAAAAACGGTAGAGGCGAATTCGCCGCCGACCAAGAAGGCCCGTAGCGAGGGGGCCGGATTCCGATCCCTCACGGCGACTTCTTGGTCAACCGCCCATCCGGGCCTACGGTTTTTGAACCGCCGGCACACCGGCGCTGGCTTTCTCCCATCCCCTGCCTCGCGGAGGTTCCCTCCTGCCCCGGCGCACCTGACGCACCACCTGGCCCCGCCGAGCGAGCGGCAACTCGCCCGCGGCGGCCTACACCCCGATCGCCCACCCCGGCTGCCGCGCCCCTTTCCACCACACCACGCGCACGCGGCACGCCGAGCACCGCACCCAAGGACTCCTGCATGACCTCTCGTTACCCGCCCCTGCCCGAAGCCCGTGACCTGCGAGCGGGCCGTACGGGTTGAAGGCACTCGCCGCCGGCATCGGCGTCGTCGTCCTCTCCCCGTTTCTCCTCGGCGGCGCGGCCATGATGATGGCCGCCTCCAGCGAAGCCGCCACCGGCGCCAGCGCCATCGGCCAGTGCCTTCCCGACCGGGACACCGGCAAGGTCACCGAGCAAGTCACCAAGATCCTCGACGGCGCGGACGCCTCCGAGGCCCGCATCGAGGGCCTGGACCGGCCTGGCGAGCAGATCCCGCACGCTCAGACCATCGTCGCAACCGGCATCAGCCTGCACGTTCCCCGAAGCGGACAAATCGTCGCCCTGGCAACCGCCCTGCAGGAGAGCCGACTGCGCAACCTCACCTACGGCGACCGCGACTCGCTCGGTCTGTTCCAGCAGCGCCCCAGTCAGGGCTGGGGCACCGCCGAACAGATCCGCGACCCCCTCTACGCGAGTGACCGCTTCTACCAGGGGTTGGTCAAGGTCCACGGCTGGCAGCAGATGACGCTCACGCAGGCCGCGCAGGCGGTGCAGAAGTCCGGCTACCCGGGCGCGTACGCGCAGTGGGAGCCGCTCGCGACCGCGCTGCAGAAGGCCATCGCCGCCACCTTCCCCCGTGCCGGCCGAGATGATCCCGGCCGGCACACCTCGGCGCCGCCCTCTCGAGCGGGCTGCGGTGGCGCAGGGGACGGATCGTCCTTCGGTCCGATCCCTGAGGGAGCCGTCCCGAAGGGCTACAAGATCCCGAAGGGCACCGACCCGCGAGCCCGGAAAGCGATCGTCTGGGCGATGCACCAGCTCGGCACGCTGTACCAGTGGGGTGGCTCCTGCACGGATCCGCACGGGCCCGACCCGATGGACCGGTGCGACTGCTCCAGCCTGACGCAGCAGGCCTACTCCCAGGCCGGCATCCGGCTCACCGACACCACCTACACGCAGGTCCACGACGGCAAGTCCGTCTCGACGAAGACGCTGAAGCCCGGTGATCTGATCTTCAGCCGCGGCAGTGCCGCGCGGCCCGAGCACGTCGGCATGTACCTCGGCGAGGGCCTAGTCATCGAAGCCCCTCGCACCGGCAAACGCGTCCGGATCACACCGATCCAAGACTGGGACGTCCTCGCCGCACGCCGCGTCGTCTGACGCCGGCCCCTGCCGCGCCCGCCGTCTCCCCTCCCCCACTTCCTCACCTTCCCGTCCGCCGGGTCCTTTTGGCCTGCGCACGCAAGGAGCCAGCCCTACCCGTGTCACCCTTCGCCGACCCGCTCATCCAGCTCGCCTACGATCCGGGCATCTCCCCCAAGGGCGGCGGCCTTCCGGGGCTGTCCGTGCTGAAGACCGTCGTCAACTCGATCAACCTCTTCGGCATCGTCGCCGTCGTCGGGGCCCTGGCCGTCAGCCTCGGTGTGTGGGCCTGGGGTCACCACACCGGTGGTCACCAGGCCGAAGCCAACGGAAAGAAGGGCGCCGTCGTGGCCGCCGGCGCCGCGCTCGGCCTCGGCGCCGCCAACGGCATCGTCGCCTTCTTCACGACCCTGGGGGCGCAGATCCAGTGATGCGCCCACGATCCCTCGGCAGCCGCAGCGGCCCGAACCGGCGCATCACCCTGGCGGCCATCGCTCTCGCCTGCCTGCTTGCGGTGGCCGGCACGATCGCCTTCCTCACCGGGCGGGGCGAGCAACACGGCACGTCCTCCCACGCCCCTCAGGCGCCGCGCAGCCCAGTCGTCGAGACGAAGCAGCCGGCGACCGAGGCCGGCTCGGTCCCTCGTCCGCCGAAGGTCTCCGATCCGATCCGGTTCGCCAAGGCCGCCGCCAAGATGCTCTGGTCCTACGACACCCGCACGACTGGCCACGAGCAGCAGCTCGCCGGCATGGAGGCGTGGATGACCGGGGAGAGCCGGTACCGCGACTGGGAATCGGTCTCCACGCAGGTGCCCGATCCGCTGTTGTGGTCGCGGATGGCCGACCAGAACCAGCGCGCTGCAGCGACCGTCGCCGAGGCCCACTACCCGGCCGCATTCAAGCAGGCGCTCACCGAGGATCCCGCCGCGATCACACAGGCCTACATCTACGCCGTGACCGTCACCGGCAAGCAGACCATCGCCTGGGCGGGAGGCGGCCAAGGGGCCGAGGACCGATCGAGCACCCTCGCCGTGCAATGCCGGCCGTCCGTCCACTGCTCGCTCGTCGCCATCGCGCCGCGCGTCGCACCCTGACCCGGAAAGGAGGTAGCCCTCATGGGGTTTTGTGATCTCCCCCTCACGGACGAGGTCTGCGCAGTCGGCCAGGCTGTGGACTTCGTCTCCGACCCGGGCAAGGCGATCGGAGACTGGATGGCGAAGTCCGCGGGTGAACTCGCCGCGGCCTCGGTCGACTTGGCAGCCGAGGCCGTCGACTCCACCACCCGCGTCGACCTCAACGCCGGTTGGTTCCGCGACAACTACGAGACGGTCCTGCCGATCGGCCTGGTCGTTCTCGTGGCCACGTTCTGCGCTCAGCTGGTCCGCGCAGCCGTCCGCCGCGACGGACGAGCCCTCGCCCAGGCGTTCACCGGCACCGCGTCCGGCGTGATCTTCGCCTTCGCAGCCATCGCTTTGACGACCGTCGCGATCGAGGTGGTCGACGCCCTCTCAGCGGGCCTGCTCAAAGCCGCGAACCTGAACCTCGAGTCCGCAGTCCGCCGCATCGTCAAGGTCGGCCAACTCACCGCTCTGAGCAGCCTCGGATGGCTGGTCATGGTCCTCGCCGCGCTCGGTGCCGCCATCGGCTCACTGCTGTACTGGTGCGTCATGATGGTCAGGAAAGTGGGCATCCTGGTCATGGTCACTCTGGCCGTCTTCGCCGGGGCCGGCGGAGGATGGGAAGTCGCTCGCCGCTGGCGTAAGGGCTGGATCGAAGCCACGGCCACCCTCGTGGTCTCGAAGCTGCTGATGACGATCATCTTCGTGCTCGGCATCGCCGCGATGGGAAAGACCGAAGCGAAGGACGGCCTCGCCGCTCTCGCCGACATCCTCGCCGGCATCGTGATCATGATCCTGGTGCTGCTGTGCCCGTACGCGACCTTCAAGTTCGTCCACTGGGCGGCCGAAGGATCTGACGGCGAGTCCCTCCACCGCGCCGGTGGGGCCGGGGCCCAGCTCGCCAGGCAGCACGCCGAGCGCGCCGGGCGGAAGACCGCCGCGCTGGCGGCCACCGCCGGGACCGGCGGCGCGTGGGCCGGAGCCGGCGCCGGAGGAAGCGCCGCTCCGCAGGGACCGGACTCGATCCCCGGCGAAGGATCGGGCATCTCGCCGGGCGGTGACGCCGCCAACGCCGGTCTGGAGAAGGCCGTCCAGCCGCCACCGACCAACGTCACCGACGAAGCCAGCGGCCAAATAGGCGGCAACCCCGGTACGGACTCCGGGCAAGGCTCGGCAGCCGGCCTGGCCGGCGGATGGCAGTCCACGCCTCCGACCACGACCCCGCCGCCGCAGGGCGTCCCGCCATCGTCCGGATCGCAGACCGCCGGCACCAACGGGTCTTCCTCGCCGCCGCCTCCCCCGCACGGCCTTTGACCCCCTGCCCGCCCCCCGGTTGCACGAGGCACTCCGTTCGTCTCCTGCCCCGGGGCCCCGCGCCTCGAGGACCAGCTCTTGTCCGATCTTTCCGTCATCCCGCCCGTGGTGAAGTTCCCGTACCGTTCCCGCCGCGGAATCCTCCTCGGCCTCACCCTGGGCCAACTCGTCCTCGTCTCCTGCGCGCTGGCGCTGCTGCTAGTGACCGTGGTTTCCATGGGGCTGCTGGGCGCGATCGTCCTCGCGCCGCTGTGGGCAGCGGTCGCCGCCCTGGTCACGGTCCACTGGCAGGGGCGCTCCCTGATCGACTGGGCCCCGGTCGTCGCCCGCTATGCGCTGCGCCGCCGCACCGGGCAGGCTCTGTGGCTCGCCCGGCCCATCACCCGGCCCCGGCAGGACGGCGTCCTACACCTGCCCGGCACCGCTGCCTCCCTCATGGTCGTCACCCCCGGCGACTCCGCGAACGGCGCCGCGGCCGTCCACGACCCGCACCGGCAGACCCTGACCGCCATCGCCCGCGTGAGCAGCCGCGCCTTCGCCCTGCTCGATGCGGCCGCGCAGAACCACAACGTGAACGGGTGGGGGCGCGCGCTCGCGGGCCTCGCCCGCGGCGGCTGTGTCGCCACTGTGCAGGTCCTGGAGCGCACCGTTCCCGACTCCGGTGACACCCTCGCCCGGCACTGGGCCCAGCACGGCCGCCCGGAGGCCCCGGTCGCCGGGCAGATCTACTCCGAGCTGGTCGCCTCCGCCGGTCCCGCCGCGGCCCCGCACGAGACCTACCTGGCCATCTCCCTCGACCTCAAGGCCGCGAAGCGGCTCATCAACCAGGCGGGCGGTGGGATGCCCGGTGCGTTCACCGTCATGCAGCAGACCACGGCCGGCGTCGCCCAGGCCGCCCGGAGCGCGGGACTGAAGATCAGCCGGTGGCTGAGCGCGCGGGAGATCGCCGCCGTGATCCGCACCGCCTATGACCCCAACGCGCTTTCGGCCCTGCAGCAGTGGTCCGAAACCGGTCGCGCGGAAGCAGATCCCGCAGCCGCCGGGCCCGTCGTCCAGGTCGAGGAGTACGACCGGCTCGCCACCGACTCCGCCCACCACGCCACGTACTGGGTGGAGAACTGGCCGCGCACCGAAACGGGCGCCGGGTTCCTGCACGGGATCATGTTCAGCGCCGGCGTCCGCCGCAGCCTCTCCCTCATCTACGTGCCCCAACCCCTGGAGTCCGCGCTCCGCGACGTCCAGCGCCGCAAGGCCGCGATCACCGCCGACGCCAGCGAGCGCGCCCGACGCGGCCAGGTCGACAGCGAAGAGGACGCGGTCGAATACGCCGACGTCAAGCAGCGCGAGCGGCAGCTCATCGCCGGGCACGCCGACATCGCCCTCACCGGCCTGGTCACCGTCACCGCCCAGAGCGAGACCCTTCTCGACGCCGCCTGCGCGCAGATCGAGACCGCCGCCGTCACCGCCGGCGTCGACCTGCGCCGCCTCAACTACCAGCAGCCGGACGCCTTCACCACCTCTGCGCTACCGCTCGCCCGCACCACCCTCTGAACGGCCCGCCCGCCGCACCGATACCACGGTGGCAGGAAGGACCCCGCCCCTCTGTGACCTCTCCCCCGCGCCCCGACGACGCGCACCCCTACCTCCGCGCCGCCACCGCCGGCATCCGCCACCACACCCACGCCCGAAGTACCTCGGCCCTGCCGGCGCCGGTCGACCGCGCCCACCTCGACGTCCTCCACGCCCACCTGGTCGCCCTGAACCGGCTGCTCAACCAGCTCGCCGAGACCGCGCGTCCCCCGCATCCCAGCGCAGGCCGCCACCTCGCCGCCGCGCACACCCGGCTGTGGCAGGCCAGCGCCGAAGTCCACACGACTTTCCACCTGTTGCCGACCGCAGCTGCAGACGCCGCCGAGTGCCACCCCGAGCGGCTCCCGGAGGGACCACCGGTCCTCACCATCTGCCAGCGCCACCTCGCCGTTGGACACACCGTCCGCCGCAAGACCACGCCCGCAGACCTCAACCGCCCGCACACGACCGCATGCGTCCGGTGAGCACCACCCGCCGAAACGAGGGCCCACGATGAGCCACCGGCCCGCCCGACGAGCCCGCCGTGCCACCGCGTCCCCACTGTTCACCCCCCACGGCACCGACCGGGCCAGCCGCAAGGACGCCCGCCGCCGGCTCGCCGAAGCCACCACCACGGCCCACGCCGCGGCGGCCGCCCGGCCAGCCGGCACCGAACCGGCCGACAACGAAACACCCGCTCCCCTGTACCCGGCGAGCGGACGCCCCGGCCCCGGCTCCGCCCGCGGCAACCGGCTGCGCCTGCCGACCCACTGCATGACGACCGCGATCGCCGCCGGGGCGTATCCGTTCCTGGCCGAAGGCGGACTCGGCGCCGAGGGCATCTACATCGGCCGCGACGTCCACGCCGAAGCGAGCTTCGTGTTCGACCCCTTCGCCCTGTACGGCAAGGTCGACGGGTTCACCAACCCCAACGTGCTGCTCGCCGGGGTGATCGGCCAGGGCAAGTCCGCGCTCGCCAAGAGCTTCGCCCTCCGCTCGATCGCCTTCGGCTACCGCATCTACGTGCCGTGCGACCCCAAGGGCGAATGGACGCCCGTCGCACAGGCGCTGAGCGGCACGACCGTGGCCCTCGGCCCCGGGCTACCCGGCCGCCTCAACCCGCTGGACGCACCCCCGCGACCGCAAGGCACCTCCGAGGCCGACTGGGCCGGCGAGATCCGCAAGCGCCGCCTGCTCCTGCTCGGCTCGCTGGCCCGGACCGTCCTGGGCCGGGACCTGCTGCCGATGGAACACACCGCCCTCGACGTCGCCCTCGACACTGTCGTCACCCGCGCCGACACCGACCGCGCACCGCTCATCGGAGACGTCGCCGCCGCCCTCAACAACCCCGCCGAACTCGACAAAACCGCAGGAGCGATGTCCGGCCGGCTCGGCGACGCAGCGCGCGACCTCGCCCACGCCATGCGCCGCCTCGTCCACGGCGACCTCGCAGGGATGTTCGACGCCCCCTCCACGGTCGCCTTCGATCCCGGCGCGCCGATACTCAGCATCGACCTGTCCCGACTCGGCGGATCCGGCGACGACACCGCCCTCGTCCTCGCCATGACCTGCGCATCCGCGTGGATGGAATCCGCCCTCACCGACCCTGACGGCGGACGGCGGTGGATCGTCTACGACGAAGCATGGCGCCTGATGCGCCATGCCGGCCTGCTCCAGCGCATGCAAGCCCAATGGAAGCTCAGCCGCGGCCTCGGCATCGCCAACCTACTCGTCATCCACCGGCTCTCCGACCTGCTCACCGCCGGCGACGCCGGATCACGGGGCCGCGCCCTCGCCGAAGGACTCCTCGCCGACTGCTCCACCCGCATCATCTACCGGCAAGAGAGCGACCAACTCCACGCCGCCACCAACCTGCTCGGCCTCACCTCCGTCGAGATGCACGCCATCGCCCACCTCAACCGCGGACGCGGCCTGTGGAAAGTCGCCGGACACTCCTTCGTCGTCCAACACCTCCTCCACGCCCACGAACTGGCACTCTTCGACACCGACACCCGCATGCAGTGAAAAAGCGCCGAGTTCACGAAAACAGAAGCGCCCCCGCCGCCCCCACCCCAGCCGTGGGCGCAGCCCCGCCCGCAGGGCGGGCCAGCCCATGTCCCCGCCGGAAAGCCTCCATCCACCGCGACAAAGGAGAACAACCTTCTTGGACTCTGGCACCCACTTCGCCTTCGGCCCCCACCTCCAGCACGGGTTCGTAGCTGCGTTCAACCCCTCGCTGCCAGCACACGTGGCCCACTGGTTCCTGGTACGGGAGCAGTTCCAGTCTCTCCCGGACCAGCCGGACCTCTTCCGGCTCATCGAGCCCGAACGCGACGGCCCACGCCGGACCCGGCAGGCCATCCAAGACCTGCGCAGCCACGGCTTCACCGTGCACGTCGACACCGTCCTCGATCCCACTGCCTCGGCAGGCCCGCCGTGCCCGACCAGGCCCAACGGGCTCGCGGAGCGGCGAAGTCGGATCGCGCGGGCTGCCACCGACCGGTCATTGCAACGCGGCGTGGCCCCGGTCACCTCGCTGCCGACCACGACCCTGGCTACCCAGGGCAACGGACGGTCGCGATGACGCCCGGCGCCGACTAGATCCGCATTACCCGCGGACGGGGCGGCCAGGTCCAAGTCGACGGCCGTATCGACTCCCTCTCTCGAGGTGTCTTGAGCCGAGCAGGTTTTCTCTTCGAGCCGACTCTCCGCGGCTACTGGATCCGGCTCCCTTTCGACATGGGGCGCGACTGGGAGAACCAACACGCCACCTGGGCAGCGCAGATGCTGGCCGCCGCCCACTACCCCGTGCATCTCGCCACCGACCCGTACCACCCCGCCACCGAACCAGCCGTCGGCACCGGACCGGCACACCCATCGCCCAACACCGCGCCCGCCTGGCCCGGGCGTCGGCCGCACCACTGATCCGGAGCACCGTGCGGCCCCTGCAACTACCCCGTTTTCGCATGTCTTCAAGGAGATTCATCCATGACTGTCCGTACGAAGTGGACCGTCGAGCACGAGTGTGGCCACTCGCTCATCCATGACTTGTCCGACCGGCCCGCCGACCGGAGGTCCGGCTTCGCCCGCTGGCTCGCAGGCAGGAATTGCACCGACTGCTGGAAGGAGGCGCGTGACGCCGACACCGATTCCAAGGAGCAATGGCTCACTGCCAAGCGTGCAGAGGAGCAGCAAGCTGTATCGGAGTGGGCCGAGAACTTCGAGATGCCGGGTCTGGAGGGCTCGGAGAGGGCCATGGAGTGGGGTGAGCGGTGCCGGCACCAGCTGATGACGGCCGCGCACGCCGTACTGGTCGTCGAGGGCTCCTGGGACGAGGCGGACTGGGCAGAGCTGGAAGAGAAGGCCCGTCCGATAACCCGGGCC
Source organism: Streptomyces meridianus (assembly GCF_023703325.1). Lineage (GTDB taxonomy): Bacteria > Actinomycetota > Actinomycetes > Streptomycetales > Streptomycetaceae > Streptomyces > Streptomyces meridianus. The sequence continues at coordinate 76,481 of NZ_JAMQGM010000045.1, read as the reverse complement.
GGGTGGTGGATCGACCAGCGGGATGCGGACGGTGCCGATCTACACGAACTCCTCGAGGCGGCCGGCGAAGCGGACCGCGGGACGGAGAACCCGTTCCTCTGACCGGACTGGAACATAGCCAGGGAGCACCGGTTAGCCAAACCGGCGATGCTCTGGACCATTGGTCCTCCCGCCGCTACTTCGCCCCTGTGTGGAAGGACTTGTATGACCCCGCCGTCTCGAACGCCTCCGCCCACCCCGGCGTTCGCGCCGACGCCCGACCCGCTGACCCCCGCCCGCGACATCACGCACGCCCACTTCGAGGCCGGCGACCAGGTGATCGTCCTCAAGGGCGTGGCCGGCGGAGAGTTGTGGGGTGATGCAGTGCGCGTTGTCGCCCCGTCCTGGCACACCCCGACCGACAAGGACGGATGGCGTCTGCGCGATGCGACCGGAGGCGCGCAGACGTACATCACCGGCCACCCCCGCTACCTCGTGCACCTCTCGCGGCGCTGCCCGGACTGCCTGATCTACCTGCGGGCCATGGAGGAACACCTCCTGCCGAAGTACGCCGGGCACGACGCGGTCGTCGACTGCGGCTGGTACACCACCACGGCCCTCGGCCAGCTCGTGCACATCGCCGACGCCCGGGGCATCCGGTGAGCCTCCCCATCCGCCGTCCCGATCGTGCCCTCTCCTGGAGCGGGGCCGCCCTCGAAGACGTTCTCCTCGCCACCGCCGAGTTCCACGACGACCTCGGCGACACGGGATGACCCGCACACCGCCCGGCGCTTGCGCTACCTCGCCGACCGGCGCCTGAAGGCCATCCGGACCGACCTCGTCCACACCCGCAACGCCCTCGCCGACCGGCACGCCCCGCAACCCGGCCGCAGCACCTGCACCGCAGAAGTCCCCGCCACCGAGCGCGAACGATCCGCAGTGTGTGCATGCCCGCCCCCGCCGCGCACTGTGCCGGCCGCTCCACCGCCGCCCCCGGCCCGCGGCATGCGCCACTGACCCCTTCTCGCCAAGGACACCATGTACGACCCCGACAGCCCCCAGCGCCTCGCCTCGTACGCCGCCGTTCTCGCCGGCGCACTGCCCGGCATCTGGACCAGCACCCACCACCTACCCGAGCAGAAGAACAACCTCGCCCAACTGGTCGACCGCGTCTGGGACATGGACCTCGTGGCCGAGTCCCTCGCCCAACACTCGCCCGGGCAAGCGGCGATCCTGACCCGGTCGGACGGCACCCAGCTCGTCCTCCTCGAGCGTCACGACGAACACGACGGCTTCCTCATCGCCGGCATCGCCCCCGGCGAACTCCCCGACGAGGCATACCGCGGAATCCGCGAGCCCAACGGCATCGTCCTGACCGATGACCCGATCCTGAGCGCCGAGCAGGTAACCGGCGACCTGCTCGCCCGCTTCGACATCGCGCTCGCCCAGGTCCGCCGCACCGCCGTGGCCGCCGTCCAGCCCTCGCAGCCGGAGCGGGTCGTCCTGACCTGGCAGGAGGACGGCAGCCTCGCCGCCGCGCCCGTCGGCGAGACGGCCGCCGCCGTGCTGGCCGCCAACGGCTTCGTCCCCGACGCGGTCGGCATCTACCGGCTCAGCGGCGACGACACCACCACGCAAGCGCACGCCGTGCGTGCGAGTGGCCAGCAGCTCGACGTCCACGGCATCGCCACCACCCTCCAGCACCCCTCGGGCCGATTCGCCCCAAGCGCAACCCCTGCCACACCATCGGCCCCGGCTGCTCGTCACGCTTCGCCGACCAGGGCTCGATGAAGCCGCCACTGCTCTGAAGCCCTTCAAGGGCAACCGAGCTGAAGGCCAACCTGAATCCCGAAGTTCGACTACGCCCGACCAGCAAGCAGAGCACGAGATCCGCTTCCGCCCGGGCTCGAGCGCCCGCCACTCCCCGCAACCGCGCCCCCGGCCCCTGGCATCCCGCACTGCCACGGCGCACCACGCCACAGCGAACGGCGGCGCCGACTCCCCAGGACGGGACGCCCGCGACACGCACCACACCGTACGACTCACCGGAGATACCCGTAGCACCCCGCACGCCCTCACCCATCCACTGCCGCCACAGGCCCCGCCTTGCGACCGCCCTGTTCCGCCGCTATCTACGCGCCTGCCTTCCCGCCGACCCCGACCGCGCCTCCCGTCTGGCCAGCGCGCGCCCCGAAGCCGTCCTCACCGAGACACAGCGGATCGGCTACCGACACCACCACTGATCAACCGGAGGCCCATGCCCCAACCCACCCGCACCCAGTGCAGCTGGCCGACGAGATCACCCACCAGCTCGGCCGTCCCACCGACCAGCTCGTGGAGCTACCTCTTCGTGAGGCACGTCATCACGCACATCCACAACGCCCGCCCTCAGGTGTTCCTCATCTGATTCGACGCCACTCCGTGGCCCCTGTCGCTGATCCCGCCCAGCCCGGTTGCCACGAGCAGGCCGTGGGGACAACTCGCCACCGAAGTGCTGTCCACGCGTGCACCCGCCGGCGCCCAATACCCGCGGTGTTCCCAGTCCATCGCCCATTCAACTCCTCTCGCTGAACCGCAGATAGGAGCCTCACCATCCCTCTCCATCCCACCGATCACCGCACGTTCCTCCGCAGCCTCGACGGCTTCCTCCGCAACAGCAGGAAGATCCTCGACACCTGGAATGCCTACGCCGACTGGCACACCGACCTCGACGGCTGGCCGCTCGACGATCACGCCTACAGGCTTCGCCGGAGGCAGCGTGACGCCGATACCGCCGACGCGTTCGAGTCCCTCCGCGCCGGCGCCCGCCACCTGCTGATCACCGCCGACATGCAGCTCGAGAACCTGCCGGCCGATGCCGCGCAGAACCGCTGGGGCCACCAACTCGGAATCCTGCACGCCGCACTCGACCGCCTCGACACCCTGCACCAGGAATGGATGGGCAGGCGCGAGAGACTTCCCGCCGGCGACCGGCCCGGCACGCCGGCCTTCGAGGACGCCCTGGCTGAGCACCACGCCACGTGCTGGCGGTGCCTCGAAGACTGGGCCAGGCACGGCCACGTCCTCCGCGACATCAACTCCGCCGCCCGCCGCGCCTCCTCTCTCCTGGCCCGCCTCCAACGTCCCCGGCAGCTCACCCAGCTGGACCACCTCGGTGAGCAGGCGAGCGGGCGCCGGGGCTCCGAATCGGGAGCGCTGCGACGGCCGGCGTCCGAACATGGCCGCACCCGCTGACCATCGCCCGGAAAACACAGCCCTTGCCCTCTCCCTCCAGCAACACCTCCGACAGCTACGACATCGCCTTCCGTTTCCTCCTCACAGTCTTCGCCATCGTCGTTCCTCTGGCCCACGTGGCGTGGCTGTCCGGCAACATCACCGCCTACCTCACCGGAACCGCTTGGGCGCCATACCAGCCGACCGCGGCGTTGCTGCATCCCGATAAGCTCTGGCCGGCCGCCGGGGAAACGTCCCTGCTGATCAGTACTCGCATCGTCCCCATCGCCGTGCTTCTCGCCCTCGGAGCCGCGGTCGGCATCGTGTGGGCCCGGCACCAGGGCCGCGGAGGCCGGGAGAAGATGGTCACCGGCATGGCCAAGCCGAGGGATATCGAGCCGCTGATGGCCAAGGCGATCACCGACAAGGCCCGTTCCCTGCGCCCGAGTCTGAAGAACGCCAAGCGCATCGACGGAGACGACACCGGCATCCTCCTGGGCAACCTGCAGGACTCGAAGCATGAGGTCCGCATGGGGTATGAGGACGTCGCGGTCGCGATCATGGCGCCGCGCTCCGGCAAGACCACCAGCCTGGCGATCCCCTCCACCCTCAACGCCCCCGGACCGGTCCTTCTGACCTCGAACAAGGCTGCCGGCGACGCCTACACCGCGACCATCGACGCCCGAGCGAGGGTGGGGCAGGTGTGGTCGATGGACCCGCAGCAGATCGCGCACGCGACCCGCGCCATGTGGTGGAACCCGCTCGCCGACGCCAAGACGCTGGACGGCGCCGTCCGGTTGGCCGGGCACTTCCTCGCCGCGAGCGTGGACGCCTCCCAGCAGGGCGACTTCTGGTCGAAGGCCGGATCCAACATCCTTTCCCAGCTCTTCCTCGCCGCCGCGCTCGACGAACGGCCCATCACCGACGTCACGCAATGGCTGGCCTTCCCCGCCGACCGCACCCCCCTGGACGTCCTGCGCGATCACGGCTTCACCGCCGTCGCCGCCCAACTCAAGGGCACCGTCGAAGGCCCACCCGAGACCCGCGACGGCATCTACGAAACCGCCCGCCAGTACGCAGCGGCCCTGCTCAACTCCGAGATCGCCGCCTGGGTCACCCCACAGGCGGGCGTCGCCGAGTTCCGTCCGCCTGAGTTCGCTACCTCCACCGACACCCTCTACCTGCTGAGCAAGGACGGTGGCGGCGGAGCGAGCGCGCTGATAGCTGCATGCGCGGACTCGGTGATGCGGGCCGCGACCGCACAGGCAGAGCGCGCCGGCGGGCGCCTCGACCCGCCCATGCTGGCGATTCTCGACGAGGCCGCGAACGTGTGCAAGATCAGCGATCTTCCGGACCTGTACTCTCACCTCGGTTCCCGCGGGATCATCCCCGTCACGATCCTCCAGTCCTACCGCCAGGGCCAGAAGGTGTGGGGCGACGCGGGCATGGACTCCCTGTGGTCCGCCTCGACCATCAAGGTGATCGGGTCCGGTATCGACGATCCGGATTTCGCGGACAAGCTCTCCCGGCTGATCGGCGACCACGACGTCGAGACCACGTCCACCTCGCACTCCCAGTCCGGCAAATCGACCTCCGTCAGCATGCGACAGGAGCGGATCCTGCCCGCTGACGCGATCCGCGCCCTGCCCAAGGGGACCGCCTTGTGCTTCGCCACCGGCATGCGCGCCGCCATGCTCGACCTGCGCCCCTGGTATCTGGAGCCCGGCACCGCCGAGCTGTCCGCAGCCTCGGCCCGCGCGTCGAAGGCGATCACCGCCCGCGCCGTCACCAAGCACGCTCCCACTCAGGGCGACTACGGCACCGCCGCGTAGAAGCCCTGTCCGCACCCGTCGTCCGCCGCGCCCACCACCCTTCCTGCCGGTCCCGGTCACGAGCCGGCACGCTGCCGCACCCCTGAACCCCACCTCGTCATGTGCGCGGAAAGCAAGAGGTCCGGGATGGTGCCGCCGCTCCAGCAAACGCCCCGCCCACACCGGACGGACATCGCCGCTGACCCACCACGGAGACGACGCCATCACCATACGAAAGAGCCCGTCCTGGACACTGCCGAAGCCCTCCGAACCGCCCTCACCCAACCCCGTTGCCAGCTCGGCGTGTTCGTCCCCGCCGGACTGAATGCTCCGGCCGAGGAACGCCGCAACCTCAAACACCTGGCCGAGGCAGGAGCCGACCTGTTCGAGGTCGGCCTGGCGTACTCGTTTTCCGAACGCCGTGCTGACCGGATCGCAGGTGACCTGCGATGACGTATGACGTACATGTACGTGACGCGGCGAACCAGGCGAGCAACGCCCTACGAATCGGTTTGGACAGTACACAGCCCGCTCTCGGCACCTTCTCGGTAGCTGGCTATCCCGATCTGCGTAGCAGTGTCGAGACGTTCGTCGCCTTCGCCCAGAATGGCGCGACGGTGCTGGAGGTGGGCGCTCCCGCGCAGGATCCTTGGCTCGACGGCCCGGTTATTGCCGCAGCGCATCGCCGCGCGCTTCGTCGTGGCGATGGCGTGAGCACCACGCTGGAAACGGTGCGGCAAGTATCCACGCTGTCGGACAGGCCCGTGGTCACCATGATCTATTGGGCGACGGTTCTGGCTTATGGTCCGGAGCGAATGGCTCGTGAGCTCGCTTCCGTGGGGGCTGCCGGATGCCTCGTTCCCGACGTGCCGCCCGGATACTCGCGGACCTGGGCGATGACAGCTGTTGAGCATGGAATCACCGCACCGCTCTTGGCCGATCGTGGCGTTTCGCGCGACGAGATGAGTGCTACGTGTCGGGCGGCAAGAGGCTTCATCTACGCTCCTGCGGCGACAGGAAAGCGGACGGGCTACTTGGCTGGGATTGATCTCGCCAGTTTGGCCTCGTTTGTCGGATCGGCTCGGCGCATCGCGCCGACGACTCCGGTTCTCACCGGCATCGGGATCAGCACACCTGAGCTGGCCGCAGCTGCCGTTCAGCAGTGTGGTGTGGCCGGGGTGGTGATCGGCTCACCGCTGGTGCGTGCGCTCACCGACGGAGGGCTTGATCGAGCAATCCCGCTCGTGGAGCGATTCGCTGCCTCGCTCAATCAGGCGGGGCGTGCACGAGTGGGGCTTACGTGCGACGAGAAGCCCTGAAGATCATTCCCCGCGCCCTCGAAGATCGTTCCCCAACTGCTTCACGTGAAGTGGGCGCCACGAGACGTGAGCCAACAGTGCGCAATCTTCGGCTACATGCTCTGCTCGATCTCCTGCATGCGGGTGCGAGCGTCAGAGAGAAGGGCCCTGAGCCGAGGTGTTGCGAGAGCGTCGAGGTTCGGATGCGCCATGCAGCGGTCGTACGTCCTCTTCGCGGTGGCCAGGATCTCGGGGGTGGACCCGTGTATGCCTACGCCGGGACAGATTTCGGGGTGACGGTGTCGCACGGTGAGGATCTCGGCCGCGATGAGGAAGCTCTGGAATGCGAAGAAGATCGACCGACGCCGCCCGGTAATCGCGGTTTCCGCCTCATTTTCCGGCATGTCGAGCAGGCGATAGTCAGGGTGGTGCGTGTGTCGTAGAGCATCCAGGTAGAGGAGAGTGTGGGCGAACTCGTGGACCAGGCATTCGATGACGTCCTGCGTACTCCACTCGGGCAGAGGGTTGATGTAGACGAGCCCGACTCCGTCGAAGGAGGAACCGCTGCCCGGCTCTTGCGGGAGCGTCATGACGAATACTTGGTTGACCACGAGATCGAACAGCGGGGCGAGTTCCGGCTCGCTCCCGCACAGGACGCGGAATCCCTCCTCGACTCTATCCATGGCCCGCTCCACCGCTGAAGCGTCCTCCGGCACCCCCTCCATGTCCGGTGCGTCAGGACTGCGGAACCAGCCGCTCAGCTCCGTCCGCCATGCTCCGTTGCGGACGAATTCGGTGTGCTCCACGGTCTTCGCCGGAACCTTGGGCTGCTGGACGGCGAGGTACGTCTGGTAGGCAGCCTTGACCGCAGGAAGCGAGACGCTGCGGCGGTCGAGATAGGGAGCAGAGAGCGTGACGACGTCCTCGAGACCTTCTTCGGGACCTCGGAGAAAAAACATTGTCCACCTTCTCTCGGTCAGGAGCCCAGTGCGCCAGGACGAATAGCGTCCAGCTGTTTTCCCGTTTTTTCGAGCAGTTCCCGGAGCCGAGGGCTGGCAAGGCGCTCGATGTTCGGGAGAGCGAGAACGGATTCGAGGGCAATGAGTGATTTTTCGCGCATGCCCCGCGATGGCGGATGTATGCGAAACTCCATACCGTGGCCGTGATGGGATTCTCGCAACTGCAGCAGTTCACTCGCCACAAAGACACTGTGCACGGAAGCGAAGAGCGATCGTTTCTCGTTCCTGATCGCAGAGTTCACGAGATTCTCTTCGCGGTCCAGTTCATCGTAGTGTGGGTAGTGCGTGAACCGGCGCTCGTCGAGCATGACGAGCGTGTGGGTAAGTTCGTGTACGTACGCCTCGATCAAGTCATCGGTAGCCCAGGTTGCGAGCGGGTATACCCACATCACGCCGAGTGCAGCACGTACGGTCATGCTGCCGGCGATAGGGCTGACGGGAGTCGAGAAAATCGACTTCACAGCCATCTGAAAGAGCGCGGAGAGTTCGGGGTCATACTGGGCGAGTCGCTTCAGCCCCTCTTCAAAGAAAGCAACCTTCCTGTCGTCCATCGATGGTTTTTCCATTACGGCTTTTTGCCGAGTTTCCGCCGGGCTACCCTGCAGACCGAACAAGTCGGCCAGGAATTGCGCCTGGGGTTCGTCGCGCACCAGGAAGGTCTCGGCGGTGGGGGTGCTGGGTACGCCCGGCTGAAGGTCGGCCAGATAGCCACGGTAGGCCCGTGCGACGGTGCTCTCGGTGAGCGGTTCCCCCTCCGGCAGGTGAGCTTGGGCGAGCACCATAATCGTTTGGAGGTTGATGGCAGCACCTTCGAGAAAATACACGCCCGATCAGCTCCTCACTCGCCGGCCCGGGACGGTTACAGGCCAACCGTTCTTCCGGGTCAGGCGCTCCACCTCTGTTCGGCAGCGGTCCAGGATTTCCAGCGCGTGCGGAGTGAGGAGATCTCGCGTGGGCGGAAGCCCGATGTCCCGGATAGCCTCCATGGCGCCCTGCGCCATGGCCGGCGAGAGAGGGTGAAGTATCGCGGAGTCCGGGTGCCCGAGAATTTCTTCGCGGGCCAACAGGACGTCGGCGGCGACAATCGCACTGTGGTACGCCTTGTCCAGGGGTCGGACTGTCTTGCGGATAGCGGAAGTAACCCAGTTCTCCTGTTTGAGGAGTTCCGGATAGGACGTGAAGAGTCCGAATCGACACTCGTCCAGAAAAATCAGCGTGTGATTCAGCTCATGTATCAAGAATTCTTCGAGATCACGGTCACCCCACGAGTCCCTCGGGTCGACCCAAAGGACACCAAGTGCGGCACTGGTGGTACCTCCGCTGGCTATCCCGCTGGGCGCTTGGAAGACCGCGTTCGTGGCCAGCGGGAAGAGCGCTGCGAAGGCTTCGTCTCGCCGAGCGATAGCGCCCGCGCATTTCCGGGTCCAGGCCAGAGTTTTATGCGCACCTGCTTCTATTGCCGCCGAGGATTCGTTCACGGTTCCGAACTGGTAGCGGGTGTCGGTCAAGGCCGAGTCAGCACTGAAGATGCCCAGATACTCCAGGGTTCGACGCGTCTCCTGGATGTAAGCAGGCTCGTCACCGGTTTCCGACGGGACGCTCGGCTGCACAGTTCGGAGGAAGGACCGGTACGCCTCCTTGAGGACAGGGAATGTCACCGGCTGCCCCTTGTCGATGAAAGGGAAGGCGAGAGCGGTGATTGTCCTCAGGTTTTCTTCAGCTCCGAACAGATGCAGCATGGCTTCTCCTCGCCTCATCGGCGGCAGCTACTGTTTTTGGGGGGCGATCGCGGACCGCCGCCGCAGGGATCTTGAGCGGATCTATCCTGCGGCGGCGGCCCGCTCGGGCTCAGCCCTGGTCGGCGGCGAACATCTGGAGCCGGTACTTCTTGGCGTCACCGCTCGTCTCGCTCATGGCGGCGGAGGACTCCTGCGCCTGCGTGATGTCCTCGTTCGTGATCGTCGCGGCGATCTTCTGGAGGAGGTCGTCCACTGTATTCACTCCCTTCGGGGCTGGTCATTGCCGTGCGACACCGTGCGTCCGGACACCCGTTGCCGCTTCAACACTCTCTCCCACGAAGGGGCGATCACAGTGTGGATAGCGGCCGAACACCGGACGTGAGGGTGACTGCATATGCGCTGGTCACACTCGGAGCCGGACATGGGAGTGGTTCCTCCGCTTGCTGCTGCGGCCCGCGGACCATCCCTCGAAGGTGCAGGTGAGCATGTTCTTGACAGGACTCAGTGCGCGAGGTCCGGAGTGTCCTCGTGGGCCATGTCCGGTTCGACGTGCTTTCCCGCCCTCCCCGTGCGTGTTACACCGATCGTCCAGACGACCGCGCAGACGATGGCGAGTGCAGCGAGGAGTCGGGTGGTGTCGGGCATGCCGATGGACGCGGCCAGAGGTGCCACCGCCAAGGACGACACGCCCTGGAAAGCGGAGGAGATGCCGAAGACGAGGACCATGACCCGGCCGCGGATGTGGTCGGGTGTCGCGAGTTGAAGGCCGTTGACAGCGAGGATGGCGCAGGCGCCCACTCCGATGTGGCCGATCAGGGCTGCGGCCATGCCGGGACCGAGGGCTGTGACCTGGGCCAGGGCAAGATAGCCGAGCCCGAAGAGGGCAAGGGCGGCACCGGCCGCGTTCAGTCTGCGGCGCATCGACCCGGCGACGAGTCGTCGGCCGAGGAAGGGGCCCAGTACGGCGCCAAGTCCTTGCGCCAGATACAGGGCCCCGACGCCGGCGTCGCCGACGTGGAAACGGTCGAGGGCGTAAACAGGCAGCAGGCCGACCATGCCATAGCAGAGGCGCAGTCCCACAGTCAGCCACAGAAAGGCGGACACCACCGGCATCCTCCGTACGAAGGTCCAGAGTTCGGCCGTATCAGCCCGCACCCGAATCCGGCCATTGGCGATCGTCTTGGCGAGCGGCTGCCTGATCCTCCTGATGAGGAGTGCGGAGACGGCAAAGGTTGCCCCGTCGATGACGAGAGTGACCGAGGGGCCCCATGCCGCGGAGACCACGCCTCCCAGGCCGGCTCCCACAAGTAGGCCCGCCGAGTACAGGCTCCCGAGCGCGGTCTGTGCCAGTGAGAGTTCGCGGGAGGTGACGAGGTTCGGCAGCGCAGCCTCGGGGATGGGACTCGCGATCGCTGCGGCGATGGACAGCCCTGCCAGGCAGCCAAGGGCCAGAGGGACGGACTGGATGTGGAAGGCGACCAGCAGGCCGGCGACTGGGATGATCGCGCCCAGGTCGCAAGCGATGCGCAGGCGTTGCCGGTCGAACCGGTCGGTGAGGGGTCCGATCAGCGGCAGTAGGACGACCCCGGGCAGGGAGTTGACGGCGAACAGCAGTGCTGTCCAGCCCGGCGAGCCCGTGTGGCGGTAGACGAAGCTGCTCAGGGCGACGAAAGTGAACCAGTCGCCGGTCAGGCTGAGAGCGGAAGCGCAGAAGAGGCGCCGGAAGTCGGCGTTGTCACGCAGGAGCGCGACGAGACTTCCGTGAGGGCGGCGTCGAGCGAAGAACACCTGTGACTCCAGCAGTGTGACGTCCCGAAAGATGACCGGGACGAACGACGGAATGACGTCGTGTGTGCCCCGTGGCCTGAGGAGGGTCACGGAACGATCGCTGGTCAGTCACAAAGGTGATGCATGAGAGTCATCGTATTGGTGATGTCGCCGTTCGCTGACGGAGACGACGAAATGTGCTTCGGAGAACCCCTCGCCGCCCGGGGACCGTACTTCCTCAAAACCAAACAAGGACCCGACGCCCGCGGCGCCATCCGCCTGTCGGATCTCGAAGGTCCGGCTTCGACGTCCAAGCTCCCGAGTGTCGCCTTCAGCGGCAGACTTGCCCGCCCAGTTGATGTTCGACGAGTTGGACTTCAAGTTCGCTGATGCGGCTCTCGGCGAACCGGAGGTTCGTTCGGCAGCCTTCGAGACGCTCTTGCAGCTCGCGGTGCTCCTGCATCAGCTGACGGACTCGACGCTTCAGGGTGGCGTTCTCAGAGGCTGTGGTCCGATTCGATTCGCCACTGGAGGCGGTCATTTCCTTGTCGCGGAGCTGTCCCATGAGCTCACCGATGCGGGTGCGTTGGGCACGGATCTCGTTGTGTGCCTGCACCAGTCCTTCTTCGGCGTTGAGGGCGCGCTCGCGCCAGGTCGCTTCGACTCGGTCGTGTTCGTCAGTGGCGTGTCGGGCACGCTGATCGCGGGTGGCCGTGACCGCGTCTTTGACCATGGAGCGAGCCTGCGGGTTTTCGTAGAGGAAGGTGCTGGAGACGCCGGCCCGACGGGCGATGGCCGTGACAGTGAGGTGTCCGGTCTCGCGGCGGAGCTGGGCGATGGCTTGCTGGACGGCGGCGAGTTTGGCCTGGGCCTGTCGTCGTCGGGCGGCCGTCGCGGCGGGAGGTGCGGTGGCGGGCATCTTGGTCTTTCAGTTGGCGGCGTCGAGGGCGTCGGGTTCGGTCTCGTCGCTGTCCTGCTCGTGGGCGAGTTCTCCGGCTCGGAAGGCAGCGGACCAGACGCGGCCGTAGTAGTCCTGGGGACGGCGCAGGTCGAGGCTGAGTGCTTCGTCGAGGAGGCCCACTGCGCAGAGGGCTCGCTCCAGTCCGTCGATTGCGCGGGCGGTGGGGTCGAAGACCTGGTGCAGGTAGTCGCGGGTCGTCGCGTCGGGGGCGCGTTCGGCGAGCATGCGCCACTGCTCGCGCTTGCGGTGCCAGTAGACGAGGTCAGCGCCAGTCATCACGAAGTTGTCGCAGGTGTGGCAGTTGAGGTTGAAGGGGCAGGCGCCGCCGTCGACGACGGGTTGGAAAGTGCAGAAGCCGCCTTCGGCGGGGGTCGAGCGGTGGGTGAGATCCACGAGCATGGCCTCGGCCTCTTGGCGAGTCATGGGTTCGCCGCCGGACAGGATGATGCCGGGTTCGAGTGCTCCTGGGCCGCTGACCCAGACGGCTTGGAGCGCGTCGCTCAGGCGTGGATCGGTGTTGGCGATGTGGGCGTAGTGCTCGGCCATGGCCTCGGAGACGTGCCCGAGGTAGCGCTTGATCTGCGCCAGGTTGGCGCCGGCTTTGAGCAGGTTCGTGGCCAGGGTGTGTCGAGCCTGGTGGGCGACGGTGTGGGGGATGTCCAGGGTGAGGACCCAGGCGCGGAGCAGCTGGTTGAACCAGCCGTAGCTCACACTCTTGACCCCCGTGCGGTTGGCCGTGCGCCGGGGGAACAGGGCGAGCTCGCGCTCCTGGGCTGGGGTCGGTGGTTGGCCGTGGCGCTGGGCGAAGCGGGCACGGGTCGTGGCCTGCCGTTGTTCGATGCGCTGGTACATCCGCTCGGAGATGCGGATGGCTTCCTCCACCTTCCCGACCTTGCTCTGGTCGTGCCACAGCAGAGGCAGCCCCTTGTAGCGCCCGATGCAGTCCAGACGCAGCGTGAGGATCTCGCCGCACCGGCGGCCAGTGGTGACGATGGACTCCCAGACGTCGCGCAGGCCGCGGTCGTCCAGGTCCGTGTCGTCCAGGCGGCTCAGGTTCGCCTCGTCGGCGAGCGCACGCGCGGCTTCGTCCGAGAACGGGCGGCGACGTCTGCTGCGCGGGTTGCCGCCGGGCGGCAGTGCGACCACGAACTGCCGATCCAGGCCGATACGTTCCGTCTCACCCGCGTCCATAGCGGTGCGCAGCACGAAGCGGGTCGCGCTGAAGATGGTCGCCACCTGCGCCTTGGTGACGGCGACGGGGCCACGGTTGCGCTGCAGGATCTTGTAGTGGACTCCCAGAGGCTTGAGCCCTTGGGCGGCTCGGTGCCGCTGGTCGGTCACGAATCCGAGCATGTGCTCCTTGCGCAGCAGAGTGGGGTCGTGACCGCCCTTCGGGGCGTGCGCTTCGAGATAGGCGCTCAGTTCGACGCATCCGCGTCGAGGTCGAGTGAAGGTGCTCTTGCCGCGGGGCGGGTCGCTGGTCAGCCGCATGTCGAGGTAGTCCCACAGCAGATCGCGCAGCCAGCGCTGGCTGACCTGGGAGATGTCGAAGTTGCTGGTGTGGCCATTCAGTCGGACGCCGTAGTGGTCGGTCTCGATGTAGCCGGCCTCTTTGGTGTCCTGCCGGCTGAAGTAGACGACCCGCAGGTGGCTGAGCATGGTGCGGGCCATCGTGCGCGGATGCTGCGGGGCACGGCTCAAGTCCAGGTCGGCCAGCGAGCCGATCTGCTGCCTCTGGCACTCGGTGGCCAGCCGCTGCACCACGCTGATCGGCCAACGGGCCCCTTCGGTCGGCCCTTGGGCATGATGGTTCAGCACCCACTTGAACTCCGCCCGCGCCAGCGGCTTCAGCCCGCGTAAAGAGAGCACACCGTCCGTGCGCCCGGCCGGCGTCGCAGCAGCGCACCAGGCCAGGAACGCTGCCTCGTCGACGTACGTGAGCGTATATCTGGCCTCTCTGGTCCGGCTCGTGCGTGTGTGGAGCGCCCGCGCTCCGCCAGGCCGCCCATATGTAGTTCAGCCAGTGGTAAGGGCAGAGGCGCACGTAGTGGCCGGCTTGCTCGGGACACGCAGGTGCACGGCAGTCACCGAAGTGGGGAAACGGCCGCTGGCGGTCCGCCCAGCGTTCGTAATCGGCGCTCAGACCGGTCCTTTGGCAGAAGGCGCGCCACTTCACCAGGTTGCCGGAGTGCAGGTAGCACAGCCCGTTGCTGCTGTAGGCCGGCGCCTCGGGACAGAACAGGCAGTTGCCAAGGTGACGTCCCCCGCGGGGTTTGAGCGGCACCGCCTCGCGCAGGAACGCGACGATGTCTCGCCCCTCGCGCTGGAACTGGTTCCACTGCGCGGCGTGGTCGCAGCAGTAGTCGCGCCACACGTCACGGCTGCGCTCGCATCGCGGAACATGGCACAGCCATCCGTAGACGGAGTGTTCGCGCGGGACGCGAATGACATCGCCTCGGAGCACGGGGTCGAAGGTCGGCCCGTCGATCAGGGCCTGGAGCAGCTCCAGCCGGTCGGAGACGGTCCGCGTGCCGGAGGTGGGATCGGTCGCCAGAACCAGCGTCGGCGCACTCATTCCTGCTCACCCCAGACGTTCTCCAGTGCCGCGGTGAACTGCGGTGAATGGAGGTCAGGATGCCCGTAGACCTCGTCCACCATCTGCGCCGAGGACCAGTTCCCCACGAGCTTGGCCACCATCGGATCGCCCGACACGTCGAGCACATCGTTGGTGAGCTGGTGCCGGAACGCCTGGGGCTTGATCCGGCCCGGCAGACCAGCTCTGCGGCCCGCCCGTCGCAGCATTCCTCTCGCTGCGTCCGCGGTCCACGGCTGTCCACGCCGCGGACCGGCCAACTGAATCAACAACATGCCATGGGACGCAGCATGTTGGGTGTACTCGGTCGTGATGTAGCGGAAGTAGCGGTTGATCATTGCCGGACTCACGCGGTAGATCTCCCCGCCGCTGATCACTCCGTCGGTCATCTGCCACTCGGGCTTGATCTTCGCTGCCGCTTCGTTCGGGTTGGCCCAGCGGTGGCAGACGTGCACGTGGGGGTCACGGCACTCCCCGCATGCGGCGCCCCGGCGCAGATGCAGATCGACCAGGTGCAAGCCGGCCAGCCCGCCGATGCGCATGGCGGTGTCCGACAGCCACTGCACCACCATCGCGTCCCGAGCCGTGTTCACCTGCTCCAACAGGTGCGGCCGAGTGCCCTCCGGCAACATCTTCGGATGCCGTCGCGTCGGCCGACCGGTAGGAGCAAGCGGATTACTGGGCATCGACTTCAGCGCGTGCCCCAAGAACGCCCGGCTTCGGTCAGCCTTCGTCGGCAGGCGTTGCACGGCCAGAGCCGTACGCAGCTCCGCGTTCGTCCCGCTGCCGGTGCACACATACAGGTAGTAGCCCTTCAAGCAGGCCGCAGCGCCCTTGAGGGCCGACGCACCGTACGGACGCTTCGGCGGCAGACGCCATGGCTGCCCCCATGGCATCGGCACCTGCGCTCCCACCGCTCCCATGTAGCGAAGTAGGTCTCGCAGCGTCGTCCTCTCCGCTGTGAGCCGCTCACGAGCGCACCACCGCAGATGGTCCACCAAGCAGTAGGCGTAGGTCTTCTGCGTCCCCGACCCCTCGTACAACCGAAGGAACCCATCAGCATCGTCATGAATCGATCCGTCAGCACACAAGATCGTGTACGACGAGCCGCCACCCGGATTCGTCAGTTTCTGCACCCGCAGATCACCAACAACCAATCTGCCTCGCGTCACAAGCCCCTCGCCCCCCGCTATGTTCAGCCCGTCGCGGAGACTACGAACATGCTCGGTAAACACGCCCGGGACCACACAAGAGACCGCCCGCACGGGTGACGCGAAGCCTTACAAGGTGTTCGGTAAATACCACTCGGCCTTCCTCGACGGGCCGGTCATCCAGTCCGCCTACCACCGAGCCCTGCAAGGCGGGCACGCCTTCGACCGCGCCCTGCGCGCGGTCGAACACGCCGCCCGCTGCCGCCCCACTGTGGTTATGAGCTACTGGGAGCCCGTCAAGGAACACGGCCCCGAACGCCTGGCCCGCGGGTTCGCCGACGCCGGCGCCGCAGGCGTCATGGTCGTCGACCTACCTCACGAATCTGCTGCGTCCTGGCGGCAGATCGCCGCCGGCGTCGGCCTCACCACGCCGCGCCTCGTACCCCGCGAGGCCACTGACCGCCAGCTCCAGTCGATCTCCTCCAGCGCATCCGGATGGCTCTACGCCCCCGCCAACCCGGCGCCTACCGGATACCGCGGCCACCTCAACCTCCGGAACCTCTCAACGGCCGTGCGACGCCTCCGGGCCACGAGCCCCCTGCCCATCGTCTCCGGCGTCGGCATCTCCACACCGGACCGCGCCGTCGCCGTCGCGCCCCTGGTCGATGCCATCGTCATCGGCACTCCCATCGTCCGCGCCCTCGACCAGGGTCCCGACGCAGCAGGCCGGCTCACCGCCGCCTTCGCCCAGCCGCTCCGCTCGGCGCCGATCGGCACCTCGGCCGCCTGATGCACCCCACCGCCGAGCCCGACTACGACGACCGCGACACGATCCCACCGCCGGTCTTCTACGCCGAGCAGGCCCTCCTGGGCGCTCTCCTCCTCCAACCGCACCGCCTCGCCGACATCACCGGTGTCTCCCCCGACTCCTTCAACCATCACCCGCACATGGCCCTGTTCAATGCAATGCGCAGCCAACCGGCCCCTGACGCGCGCCGGCACGCCACCACCACCGCCTGGCTGGACCACGTACTCGCCGCAGCCCGCGAGCAAGCCCCGGGGCTCACCTCCGCCCACCTTCATCTCCTGGTTCAAAGCTGCCCATCGCCCCGACACGCGCCTGCCTACGCACGGATCGTCGAGTCAGAACACGCTCGCCGCCGCTTGATCCGCGCCGCCCAACGCCTCGCCCGCACCGCGCGCGATACCTCGCACCCGGATCCCGTGCCCGCCACGCTCGCTGACGCCGACGCCCTCACCGCAGTCGTCAACGACATCGCCGCCCGCTTCCCGGCGCGCTCCGCGCTTCTGCCCCGCACGCCGACACCTGAGCCGACCGCCGTCCACGACACCGAGGAAGCAATCGACGAAGAACAACTGCTCCTCGCGACCGCGACCGCGCATCCCGACGACATCGAGCGGACCCGGTGGCTGAACCAGAACGACTTCGCCCATCCCCTGCACGCGGGCCTATGGCAGTGCCTGACCGCCCTCGCCCGCCGCCGCGAGCCCGTAGACCCCGTCACGGTCCTGTGGGAGGCCCAGCAGCGCAGACTCCTCACACCTGGAACGGAACCGGCAGATCTCCTCACCCTCCTTGCTACGCCGACCGGGTCCCTAGAGCACTGGGGCATACGAATCCTTCAACGCGCCCTTCTCACGACGGCTCACGAGGTGGCACGGCGCATCGAGGCGTTCACCAACGACCCAGCCACCACCCCGCACCAGTTCATCCTCGGCAGCCGCCGGGTCCTAGTCGGCCTGACCTCCGTTCGAACCCGCTGGCACCGCGCTACCGCGCCAGCGTCGTCCGTCGTGAAGCCCCAGCGCGCAAGAGGTTCCCCGCCACGCCCCAGCCCTTCCCGGTCCTGGGTGTCCGCCGCCCCGCGCATCTCCCGCTGACACCTCAGCAACCTCCCACCACCGCTGAACGGTGCACAGATCGCACTTGACGCCTTCCTCACCGGACGGACCAGCGATTTCAACGAGTCCGGGGGACTTGGAGCGGGCCATCCGGAGAGTCGGAGATACTGGTGCTTTCGGGATCCTCCGTGCCCCTCATTGCGAGGCAAATCGCCGAGGGGCAGGGTCCGGCGACAACAGCACTGGTGAAGGAGTCCGCCGAGGTGGCGACCGCTACGGAGCACCTACAGGGACCAGCGAGCAATACCCGCAACGCGGCAGCCCTTCCGCCGATCCCGGAGCCGGGACAGGTCGTCAAGGTCCGAGGCTCCACCTGGGCGGTGTCCGATGTCCGTAAGCAAGGTCTCCCTCGAAGCCCTGCCGACGAAGGCGCGCCGGGGCTGTCCCATGTGATCAGCCTGCAGTCTCTGGACGAGGACCGGCTCGGGCAGGAGCTGACGGTCGTCTGGGAGCTGGAGGTCGGCCACACGGTCGCGCCGCATCAGGGCCTTCCGGAGACAGTACGGGCGGAGGCGTTCGACGATCCGAACACGCTCGCCGCCTTTGTGGACGCAGTCCGCTGGGGTGCGGTCACCTCGGCGGATTCCGACTCCTACCAGGCCCCGTTCCGGAGCGGCGCGAACGTGGAGGCGTACCAGCTGGTTCCGCTGAGCCGGGCCCTGCAATCCTCGCGTACGAACCTGCTTCTTGCCGACGACGTCGGGCTGGGCAAGACCATCGAGGCCGGCCTCGTCGTGCAGGAGCTGCTGCTGCGGCACCGCGCACGGTCTGTGGTCATCGTCTGTCCGCCGAGCCTGTCGCTGAAGTGGCAGGACGAGATGCGGGAGAAGTTCGGCCTCGACTTCGTCATCGTCAACAGCGAGTTGATGGCGAAGGTGCGGCGAAGTCACGGGCTGAACGCCAACCCGTTCCGGCTCTTCCCACGCGTGATCGTGAGCATGGCGTGGCTGCCGTCGCTTCGGGCGCAGCGATTGCTGCGCGACGTGCTGGCCGATGTGCGCAGCTCTCAGACGGCCAGGCGGTACGCGTTCGACGTGCTGGTGGTCGACGAGGCGCACCACGTGGCGCCGGCCAGCCCGACGACAGCACCCGGGCAGCGCGGCTACGCGGTGGACAGCAAGCGGACGACGGCGACGAAGAAGCTCGCGGAGGCGTGCGAGCACCGGCTGTTCTTGAGCGCCACGCCACACAACGGCTACTCGGAGTCGTTCACTGCCCTCCTGGAGATGATCGACGGCCGCCGGTTCACCCGCGGCGCGAGCATCGATGAGAAGGCGCTCAGGGAGGTGATGGTGCGCTGGCTGAAGACCGATCTGCCGGACAAGGGGTTCAAGGCACGGAAGCTCGGGACCCTCCAGTTCACGCCGTCCGAGGAGGAGCAGCGGCAGTTCGAACGTCTGGAGCGGCTGCTGACGGAGAGTGCCCGTGCGAACGGCAAGAAGTCGGGCGGCGACATCGTCGCGATGCTGCTGAAGAAGCGCTTCCTTTCGAGCCCGTGGTCGTTCGCCCGCACGCTGGAGCTGTACGAGGGCGCCGATGGCGGCGACCGCCAGCTGCGAGTGGATGACGAGGACGAGTACTACACGGAGGTTCTTGGTAGCAGCCAGTCCGACGAGGAGGAAGGTGCGGCCGAGCACCCCGAGTTCACCGCGCTCCGCCACTCCAAGGGCTCGGACCCGCTGGTCACCGCCACGAAGAGCGAGATCGCCTCGCTCGTCGAGTGGGGGCGGGGGTACGAGCACAAGCCGGACTCCCGGTTGGAAGAGCTGCTGTCCTTCCTCAACACGGTCTGCCGCCCGGACGGCCGCCTCTGGACCAACGAACGGGTCGTGGTGTTCACCGAGTACGCCGCCACCCTGGAATGGATCGAGCGCATCCTGCGCCAGCGCGGCTACGACGGCGTTCTCGAGGTCATCCAGGGTTCGACCCCGACCGAGGAGCGGGAGAAGATCCGCGCCAGGTTCACCGAGAGCCCCGACAAGCACCCGGTGCGTGTCCTGCTCGCCACCGACTCCGCGGGCGAGGGCATCGACCTCCAGACCCACTGCCACCGCCTCGTCAACTTCGACATCCCCTTCAACCCGTCCCGCCTGGAGCAGCGCATCGGCAGAATCGACCGGTACGGGCAGACGCAGAACCCGGAGATCTTCCACTTCGTACCGGTCTCCAGCTCCACGACGTACGCCGCGGACATGAAGTTCATGGGAATCATCGCGACGAAGGTCGGGCAGGCCACCGAAGACCTCGGCAAGATCAACCAGGTCATCGACGCCGAGGTGCAGGAGCACTTCAGTCCCACTCGGACGACACGCAAGCCCCGACCGACGGCACCGGACGACGGCAACGAGGTGATCGCCCGGGCCCTGGCGGGCGGAATCGAGCTGAACCGCAAGCTGACCCAGCTGTCGGAGTCGTACGGCGCGTCCAAGGCCGCCATGCACCTCACGCCCGCCAACGCGCGCCGGGTGGTGGACACCGCACTCACCCTGACCTCCCAGCCCCCGCTGGACGAGATCGGCGACGACCGCACCGAGGCACAGGTCTTTGAGATCCCGAACCTCGGCCGCACCTGGCAGTCGGCACTGCGCGGCCTGGACACCCGCCTGGAACCGGGCGTGCTGCGTCCCATCACCTTCGACGACCAGGCCGCGCAGCAGCGCACCGACCTCGTCCACATTCACCTCGGACACGCCCTCATGCAGCGGGCCACCCGCACACTCCGCTCCGCCCTGTTCAGCACTGACTCCCCGGTGCACCGAGTCACCGCCGTCGTCACCCCCGACCTTCCCGAATCGTGTGTCGCCGCTGTCTCTCGGCTCGTCTTGGTCGGGCGTGGCGGGCTACGACTGCATGAGGAGGTCTTCCTCACCGGCGTGCGCTTGCGCGGTCAGGCGCTCGCCGAGGCCAAGGTCGAGCGGGTACTCGACGAAACGCTCGACTCTGCGGACCTGATCCTCGCTAACGATGAGGTACGCGCCCACCTCGCCGAACAGTGGAACGACGGGGCCCGACTGCGTACCCGCCTGGTGACCGCGATGGAACGCAAGAGCGCCGCTCGCCAGGAGAAGGTCACCGAGGCCCTCACACAGCGCAGGGACGCCGACATCAATCGCGCCCACGAGATCTTCGACGCGTTCCGGCTCAACCTGCGCGAGTCCCGTGACCGCCTGGAGCGGGAGATCCGCGCCGAGGAAGAGCTCCTTTTCACCGATGACCAGCAGAAACAGCGCCGCCGCGATCTGCACCACATGAACGAGCGCCTCGACAGCCTGGACGACGAGGAAGCACGCGAGATCGCCTCGATCCAGGAGCGCTACAGCGACATCCGGCCCTACGTGTCCGCCGCCGCGGTCGTGTTCGCTCTCACACCTGAAGACGCCAAGAACGGAATGGTCAAGGCATGAGCCGCAAGTACCCCCTGACCGCCGCCGAACTGCACCGCTCCTGGCTCGAACTCGTGGACACCGACGGCCCGTTCCTTGCCGTCCCCGCCCTGGAACGCGTCTACCCGCAAGGCATCCCCCAGCCCGACGCCAGCGCGCTCGACGCCATCAAGGACGCCAAACCCAGCTTCGAAAAGGCGTGGGAGAACTGGGACGAGCACCCCGATGACGAAGCCGCGCTCGCCCTGTATCGGGAAGCCCGCGACGCCTGGGTCGACCTCGTCCTGCGCCAGGGCCTACGCTGGGGCACCTCCTACACCGTGCCGGCCCCGGCCGCCGCCGATGTCCGCTCGCCCGACTACATTGTCACCGTGCGCGCTGACGGCGCTCTGATCCACGGTGACACCACCGGCGCCCTCGTCCTGGTCACCAACCCCACGGACTCCCTGCGCGACCCGCTCACCGACGGATGGTCGGCCAGCCCCATCGACCGCATGGAAGAGCTACTGCGCGCCTCTGACGTCCCCATTGGCATTGTCACCGATGGCCGTTGGTGGGCCATCGTCAGCGCGCGCCCGCAGACCATGGTCGCCTCCGGCATTGTCGACGCACAGACTTGGATCGAAGAGCCCCAGACCCGCAACGCCTACATCGAACTCCTCCAGCGCCGCCGTCTGGTCGGCGGTAAGCCGCAGGACCGACTGACGGAACTCTTCGGTGAGTCCGTCACCGCCGCCGAGAAGATCACCGAAGCGCTCGGCACCCAGGTCCGCCGTGCCGTCGAACTCGTCGTCCAGGCCCTTTCCGAAGGCGCTCTGGACGCACAACGACGCGGCGAACCCGACCCACTTCCCACGCAGCGGGGCGAGGTCTACGAGGCCGCTGTCACCGTCATGATGCGCGTCGTCTTCCTCCTCTTCGCAGAGGAGCGCGGACTGCTGCCGCAGAGCCGCCTCTTCGCCATGGGCTACGGCATCAGCGACGAACTCGACCTCCTCGATGCACGCGAGAAGGAGGAGAGCGAGCAGGCCCTTGACGCCACCTTCCTGACCTGGCACCGGCTTCTTGCCACCTCCCAGGCCCTGTACCGGGGCGCGACCTTCGAAGACCTCCGCCTGCCCGAGTACGGCGGCTCCCTCTTCGACCCCGCCCGCTTCTCCTTCCTCACCGCCTGCGACGCCCAGGACACCCTGGCCATCACAGTCAGCGACCGCGTCATGCTCGAAGTGCTGCGCGCCGTTCAGGTTGCCCAACTGCCCGGCGGTGCAAGGCGGATCTCCTTCCGCGACATCGACGTCGAGCAGATCGGCTACATCTATGAGGGTCTGCTGGGCTACTCCTGCGAACCAGTCAAAGAGACCATCGTCAGTTTGACCGGCAGCGCGGGGTCCGAACCCGAGATCCCCCTCGCCACCCTCGAAGAACTCGCCGAAGCGAACCGCACCGAGACCGCGCTGGGCGACGCAATCCTCGCCTGGGTCAAGCAGAACCAGCCGGCCGCAAAACCGTCCAGCAAGGCCGCCCTCATCAAGGCGCTGAAGGCGGGCGAGACGCTCGACGACGCCGAGATCGCCCTGCGCGACGTCACCGACGACCCCGAACTCCGCGAACGACTTCGCCCGTTCATCGGCATCATCCGCCGCGACTTGCGAGGTCGTCCCCTCGTCGTGGAACCCGGCGGCGTATTGCTGGTAGAGACTCCCTCGCGGGCCTCCGCAGGCGCCCACTACACGCCCCGGTCCCTTGCTGAGGAAGTTGTTCGGTACGCGCTGGAGCCTCTGGTCTACTCGCCCGGACCGCACCAGACTGCTGACCAGGACGAGTGGCACCCGATCGACTCCGACCAGATCCTCGACCTGCGCATCGCCGACATCGCCTGCGGCTCAGGGGCCTTTCTCGTCGCCGCGGCCCGGTACCTCGCCGACCGACTCGTTGAGGCATGGCAGCGACAAGGGCAAGCATACGGGTCGCCGCATGACATGCGCGTCCACGCCATAAGGACCGTCGTCGCCACCTGTCTGTACGGCGCCGACATCAACGGCATGGCCGTGGAAATGTGCAAGCTGTCGCTGTGGCTGGTTTCGCTCGACCCGAAGCTGCCGTTCTCCTTCGTCGACGACAAGGTGCTGCACGGCAACGCCCTGCTCGGCCTCACCGATGCCCGGCAGCTACGTGACCTCCACATCAACCCCGCAGCGGCCGGCGACCAACTCAGCGTGTTCGGCCTCAATGTGGACGACATCCTGGACAAGGCCACTCGCCTGCGCCGCCAGCTCGCCACCGAGGTCGATGACGGGGATCCACAGCGCTCGGCGGCGGCCAAGCGACGGCAGTGGCGCCGATACCAGGGACTGACGGCTCAGCTCGCTGACGTCGCGGATGGTGTGATCGCGGCTGGTCTGCGATTGGGCGGCAAGCCCGGGAAACAATTGAAGGCGGCGTACGAGGACCTGCACATCGCGGTGGAGAGGGCGTACCCCGCCGGAGGCGGGGAGCCGAACCGGACAATGCTCGACGGCATCCAGGAGGCCGGGCTCACGCCGACGGTGACGACGGATTACGAGCGGTGGAAGCCGCTGCACTGGATCCTGGCTGTGCCGGATGTGATGGAGCGGGGTGGCTTCGACGCAGTGGTCGGAAATCCGCCCTTCCTGGGCGGGCAGAAACTCACCGGCGCGTTGGGGACTAGTGTCCGTGACTGGTTCGTCAACACACTCGCGGGCGGGAAGAAGGGGAGTGCGGATCTGGTGGCGTATTTCTTCCTGCGCGCGCATGAGCTGCTGTTGCGGCGCGGCACCCTCGGGCTGATCGCGACGAATACCGTCGCTCAGGGGGACACTCGGCAGGTCGGCCTCGACCAGGTGGTCTCGAAGGGCTTCGCGATCACCCGCTCGATCCAGAGCCGGTCGTGGCCTGCAGCCAGCGCCAACCTCGAGTATGCGGCGGTGTGGGGTAGTCGGGCCGACATGAACTCGGCGGTGCCCCGAATCGTCGCCGAGATCGAGGGGGACATCGAGGTTGAGCGGATCTCCACGCTCCTCGAACCGGGAGGCCGGGTGGACGGCGATCCGAAGCGACTGGCAGAGAACATCGGGCTCTCTTTTCAGGGCTGTAACGTGCTGGGCATGGGCTTCGTGCTGGAACCCGACGAAGCCGCGGCGTGGATCGATGCCGATCCGATGAACAAGGACGTCTTGTTCCCTTACCTCAACGGTGAGGATCTCAACTCCCGCCCGGATAGCACGCCTTCACGCTGGGTCATTGACTTCAACAATAGATCGGAACAGCAGGCCCAGGAGTACGAGCTGCCGTATCAACGAGTGCTAGAACAAGTGAAGCCGGAGCGCGCTCGAAACAACCGGAAAGTCTATAGAGACTACTGGTGGCAGTTCTGCGAAAAGCGCCCTGCGATGCGGAAGGCGCTCACCCACGCTGACCTCGACGAGGTGCTGGTGATTGCGCGAGTCAGTAAGACTGTGATGCCTCTTCGTGTGCCAACACGACAGGTATTCCATGAAAAGCTAGTTGTGTTCGCCAAGGGGGCATTCGCAGATCTCGCGGTCTTGTCCAGTAGCCCGCATCAGCTGTGGACGATCAAATACGGGACCACGATGCGAGTTGACCCGACATACACACCATCGGCTGTCTTTGAAACCTTTCCACGCCCGGATGTGAGCGGACACCTTGCAGAAGTCGGCAAGATGCTCAACGCTGACCGCCGAGAGATCATGCTGCACCGCGGTCTCGGTCTCACCAAGCTCTACAATCTGGTCAACGACCCTGGCATTACCAATGCCGCCGACCCTGACGTTGCCCGCCTACGGGATATCCATGTAGAGCTCGACCGTGCCGTCATGGCCGCCTACGGGTGGGACGATGTCCCGCTGGACCACGGCTTCCACACTTACCGTCAGATGCAGCGCTGGACGGTGAGCCCTGCCGCCCGCGTGGAGATCCTCGACCGGCTCCTCGAAGAGAACCATCGTCGTGCCGCCGCGCAGGGCGTTGTCGGTTCCACCGGCAACAATGGGCCCATCGAGGAAAAGGAGGGCGACGAGTGAATACCCCCCGGCGTGATGGCGCTCAGGCCGTAGGGAGCGCAGGCACACCCGGCGCTGCTGAGGCCCCTGCCTATCGCCTTGCCCTCGAACCCGATGACCGCTCCTGGACAGTCCGCGAGAACCTCGTGGACATCCTGGAGCGTGAACTTCTCGGCCCTGCGAATGGGCCGACCGAGATCCTCGAAGGCGTGCCTGACTCGGCGTATCTGATCGGCCGGATCGCGCCCGTGCGTCTGACCACCGGCCACGACGACCCCGGCGAGGCCGGCTCTGCCGATGCCGCGACAGACGTCGGCGATGCCGTTGACGCAGCCGGGAGCCGGGGGGTGCCGCTCACGGCTGTCGATGACAGCAGCGCGAGTTCGGACGAGGACGCGGTCGAGGACCAGCCGCAGAAACGCGGCCTGATGATTCCGGCGTCGATGGGGCTGCGATTCCAGATCCCCGACGATCTGGACGAGTTCACGGTGACGGCCTCGTGGGGCACGTACGGGCCAGTCAAGGAGAAGCGCGGCGAAGCAGAAGGTGAATCCGCACAGGCTCTCCGGCGTTTCCAGCGGACCCCGCACGACATCGTCAAGACGATCAAGGTCGCCGGTCTCACACCGTCCCGTACGAGCGAGCTCGTGTTGAAGGACAAGGTCGTGCTCCGGGTGGATCGTCATGACGAGGCAGAGCGCGGCTGCCGCTTGATTGAGGTGGCGCTGTGCAATGACCGGGAGACTCCTCGGAAGATCCCGGTCGAGGCGTGGCTTTACCAGACCAAGTTGTCGGTGTCTGCCGGTGGTGCCGAGGTGTTTCTGCCGGTCAATGATGTACTCCTCGATCCGCGCGAGGAGTGGGACGACGAATTGCGCCGGCTGCGACTTCAATACCGCGACCGTCTGGAGTTCGCTCATGGCCGGACCTGCTCGGTGGACTGGAAGGTGGCCAAGGGTTCCCGTAGGGCGAGTGGGGTCTGGACGACGTGGCTGCCGGTCAGCGAGACGCCGCAGACGGCTGCCGAGGAGATCGGTACGGCTCTGCTGGACATGCGGAGCCTTCAAGAGGCGTCAATTGCCGACCTGCGGGACGGGCTTGAGCCGATCGTCAAGGGTTACGCGGCCTGGCTGGACGGCGAGGAGCGGCGGGCTGAGGCCCTACCGGAACATCTGCGCTCCGAAGGGCTGGAGGCGGTGGGTGATGCCCGTCGGGTGCAGCAGCAGCTTGAGAATGGCCTGGCGTTTCTGCTCGCGGACGCGGAGGCGTTGCGCTGCTTCCGCTTCATGAACCGGGTGATGGCCGATCAGCGTGTGCAGTCACAGGTCGTGGAGCGGCGGGCGAGTAAGCCCGAGGAGAGTATCGAGGCGGCTCGCGAGGCAGTCATCGCAGAAAAGCAGGCACGGGCGCATTCTTGGCGTACCTTCCAGCTCGCCTTTGTGCTCATGCAGCTGCCGTTGCTGTCTGATCCTGCGGCTGAGAAGCGGTCGGGGAATCTGGCCAAGGCACAGTTGCTGTTCTTCCCGACCGGTGGTGGAAAGACGGAGGCGTATCTGGGTCTTGCCGCCTTCACGTTCGCGATTCGTCGCCGGCAGGGTGTCGTGGATGCCTTCGACGGGCCGTTGGATGGACGGGCCGGCGTGGCGGTGCTCATGCGATACACGCTGCGCCTGCTCACAGCGCAGCAGTTCCAGCGTGCCACCACCCTGGTGTGCGCGGCGGAACTGGTCCGGCGCGAAGCCCCGGCGATATGGGGCGAGGAGCCTTTCCGTATCGGGCTGTGGGTTGGCACCGATGTCAGTCCGAAACGGTATGACGAGGCCGCCGAACAGCTCCAGAAGGCTCACGGCGGCCGCGGCTACCGGCTGACGGTGTTGCAGATCCAGCGCTGCCCGTGGTGCGGCACCCGGGTCGAGGCTCGTGATGTGCGCACGGAGCCCGCGCTGCGCCGGGTGTATGTGTATTGCGGTGACGAGCTGGCCGAGTGCCCGTTCTCCGACGGCGGCGAGGTCCCCGACGGACTGCCGGTCCTCACGGTCGACGAGGAGATCTACCGGCTCGCGCCGGCCTTCGTCATCGCCACGGTGGACAAGTTCGCGCGCCTGTCGCGTGAGGGCGAGGCGGCCTCGCTCTTCGGGCATGTCTCGCGACGCTGCGAGCGGCACGGCTTCGTCCACCCCGACTATCAGCAGTGCGACATCAAGGACGGCAGCAAGCACCCCAAGAAGGACCGCTATCCCGCGGCCCCCGTACATCCGGCCATGCGACTGCGGCCGCCGGATCTCGTCATCCAGGACGAACTGCACCTGATCACCGGTGCGCTTGGCACAACGGTGGGCCTGTTCGAAGTGGCCATCGATGTGATGAGCGACTGGCGGACGAAGGACGGGCGTCCGGTGCGTCCGCTGCTCGTAGCCTCCACAGCCACCGCGCGCAACGCGTCTGAACAGGTACGTGCGCTGTACGGGCGGGACGTCACCATTTTCCCGCCCCAGGTCCTGGACGCCGGGAACACTTTCTTCTCCAAGGAGATCCCCGTCTCCGAGGACAGGCCAGGCCGGCGCTACGTCGGGATCAGCACGACCGGGGTGCGTTTGACCACGGCGGAGATCCGGGTGTCCGAGGTTCTCATGGCCGGCGGGCAGCTGCTTCTTGACCTTTCCGGCAAGGCGGCGGACCCGTATATGACTCTGGTCGGCTACTTCAGCGCCACCCGTGAACTCGCGGGCATGGCCCGGTACATGAGCGACGACATTCAAACAGCGCTGGCCAAGGGCCGACCCTGGTCGAAGCTGTCCCGCCGGACCGGCACGAACTTCGGTTCCCTGAACGTCGCCGAGCTGACGTCGCGTGTGTCCAGCGCGGACATCACCGCGACACTGGACCAGATGGCGGCGTCCTTCGATCCGGGCTTCGACTCCACTGCGGGCAAGCGCAACCGGCGCGCGTTGAGGGAGGCGAAAAGGCCGGAGCCCACCCGGGAGGTCAATCCGTACGACGTGGTCCTGGCCACCTCCATGCTGCAGGTGGGTGTGGACGTGACCCGCCTGGGCCTGATGCTCGTGGTCGGGCAACCGAAGAACACCGCGGAGTACATTCAGGCCTCCTCGCGCGTCGGCCGGGATGCTGACCGGCCGGGGCTGGTGGTCGCGCTCGGGAACTGGGCGCGACCCAGGGACCTCGCCCACTTCGAGCAGTTCCGTCACTATCACGAGACGTTCTACAAGCAGGTCGAGGCATTGTCCGTGACCCCGTTCTCGGTGACATCGCTGGAGCGTGGTCTGGATGGCGTGCTGGTCAGCGCGGCCAGGGTCCTGCAGGCCGCCAAGGCCGGCCAAGGGCTGTCTCCGGAGGACGGGGCCGCCCGTATCGAGGCCGAGCAGCACTTCGCCGGCGAACTTATCGACGCCCTTGTAGAGAGGATCGTCAAGGTCGGCGACGAGGACGCTGCCAATCGGGCCCGTCTGCGCCTGGAGAACAGGCTCGACCAGTGGCTGAAGCGGCGTAAGCACCTCATGGAGGACCGCAAGTCGCTGGTGTACGAGCGGGTCAAGGACGAAAGTCGGCACGACGCGCTGATGATGAGCGCGGAGAACGCCAAGGCGGGTATCGACTCTCGAGATGCCGCACCGTTCATCGTGGCCAACTCCATGCGGGAGGTGCAGCCCGAGATCAACCTCTTGGTGAGCCCGATCAAGGAGCGACTGGTGTACCGCGCGCCCGACCATGCCCCTCAGTGGAAGCTGCCGGAGGACCAGTCGTGAGTAACGAGACACGCTTCGTCTACGACATCGCCCACGCCGTCGACCCGCTCGGTGACCTGGAGCAGGAGGCGGAGAAAGCCGCCAAGCACAACCGCGCCAAGGTCGGCTCGGCCCGACCCTCCTCACTCCTGTACACCTACGGGCCCGGCGCGATCATGGACCTGCCACAGTTCACGATCATGCCCACCGGCCTGGACGACTGGGACCGCATCTGGCGGCGCCGCGACTCCGCGCCACTACAGATCCACGCCCCACGGCTGCGTGATGTGGTCCGCATGATGCTGCGTTCCCCCGACGTGCAACTGCGGCCGTACCCCTGGCAGCCGAAGAAGCACAGCCGGTCCCCTGAGGGCAACGACCTCGGCGTCCCGTCCCGGATCTTCCCGCAGTGGCTGCGATGCACCGGCTGCGACATGCTCGGGCTACTCGCCCAGTTCGACTACCGCAACACCCACCCGTACCGCACCGACCTGGCCGTCTTCGAGCACGCCAAGTGCACGGGTCGCGCCGGCGTCGGCACGCGCAAGGCGATGCGACGCACCGCCATCCCGGCCCGTTATCTCCTGGCCTGCCCCGACGGACATCTGGACGAGTTCCCGTACGACCTGTGGGTGCACCGCGGGCAGCCATGCAGCAAGGCAGAACTGCCCGCCCTGAAGATGGTCGACCGTACAGCCGGCAAGGGCGCATCGGCCGTCATCCAGTGCGCGTCGTGCGACATGCGTCGCCCCATGAACGAGGCCCAAGGCGAAGCCGGCAAGGCGAAGCTGCCCCAATGCCGCGGACGCCACCCGCACCTGGATGCTTTCGAACCCAAGGGCTGCCCCAACGCGACCCGCCTGATGCTCGTCGGCGCCTCCAACCTGTGGTTCCCCGCCACACAGTCGATCATCGTCATGCCGGATTCCCCCGAGGAGAAGGCCAACGATCTGGCCGACCGCATCCGAACCACGCTCGGCGACAAACTCGCCAAGTACCGCGCCAACCTCGAACTCATCAGGGACTTGCTGGACGAGCGCGTCGACGTCACCCGTATCTCCGACCAAGACCTGGAACAAGTCCTCCAGGCCGCCTCCGCGCCGACCGACTCCCCGGAGGAGCAAGAGCAGAAGCTGCGCGACTGGGACCCGGTCGACCTCCTTGTGCCCGAGTGGCGCCACCTGGTGCGCGACATCTTCGGCAGCCGGGCGGAAGAACCAAAGAGCGGACTTACCCTCGCCACCCGCGAGCGAGGCAAAGACCTACGGCCGGAAATCACACGCGTTCTCGCGGTCGAACGTCTCCGCAAGGTGAACGCCCTGGTCGGCTTCACCCGGATTGACGACATGGATCGCGTCGGCGACCTGCCCCGCCGCCTGGCTCCGCTGACCCGCACGCCGCGGCCGGCCTGGACAGTCGCCACCGAGGACCGGGGCGAAGGCATCTTCCTCCAGCTCGACGAGAAGGCCGTCGCCGCATGGGAGAAGCGCGTCCTGGACGCCGACGTGTGGAAGTCTCACCGCGAGGCACACCGAAGAAACTTCGAGCGCCGCTTCTCCGAGACCGCCGGCCAGGTCGACTCCGAAAGCCGCCTGAAACCTCCGCGGTACTGGCTCGTCCACACTTTCGCCCACATCCTGATCCGCGAACTCGCCCTCACCTGTGGCTACTCGGCCGCCAGCCTCAGCGAGCGCCTCTATGCCTGGCCCGCCGCAGAAGGCCGCGACCCGTCGGCCGGCCTCCTTATCTGCACCACCGCCTCAGACAGCGACGGCACCCTCGGCGGCCTCGTACAACTCAGCGAGCCATCGCGCCTCCAAAGGGTCGTCGACAGCGCGCTACGTAAGGCCGCGCGCTGCTCCTCGGATCCCATCTGCTCCAAACGCACCCCCCAGACCCCCGAGGACTTCCTCCACGGCGCCGCCTGCCACTGCTGCGTCATGGCCTCGGAGACCTCCTGCGAGCGCGCCAACCGATTCCTGGACCGCCGGTTCCTCCTCGACCTGCCGGGCAGCAGTCTCGGGTTCTTCCAGGTCCATGAGTAACGCCGACGCGCCACGACAGCTCGGCCAGTTACTCACTGGCACCGAAGCCAAAGGCATAGCAGACCGGCTGGCCGACGGCGACACCTTGACCGCCGCGCTCAAGGTCGTCGCTGTCGGCCAGCGGGCAGAAGTCCGGAGGCTGCTGGATGCAGTGGCCGGGGGCGCCGGGGCGGCAGTCCAGCGGATTCTGGTCCTGCGTGCCATCGAAGGGGCACGTGCACTGCCGACCACACTGTCACCTCTGTGGACCATGCCTGGCCACCTCGCCCAGAGCGGGCCCCTCACCACCTCGGTGCCTCGCCTCGTGGACAGTGCACGGCACGCGATCACCTGTTCGACCTTCAATTTCCAGCGCAGTTCGGCTCTTTGGACGTCGCTACGGGAAGCTGCTCAGCGAGGCGAAGTTGTCGTCCGCATCTACATGGACAGCCGAGCAGCTGACGGCCGCGGACAGCAATGGTCCCCTTCGACCGCAGAAGTAGCCGCGCACCTGGCCCCGGCCGAGGTGTGGCGCACCAAGGAGTTCGACGGTTCATACGTCCGCAACCACGCCAAGTTCCTTGCCATCGATCACCGCCTCCTACTGGTGACCAGCGCAAACTTCTCCTGGAGCGCAGAGAACAACAACGTCGAGTTCGGTGTCCTCATCGACAACCCGAACCTCACCGAAGCCGTCGAACGCGAGCTGAGGGAGGCAGAGGGGAACCTGTACGAACGGGCCGGCTAAAGCAGACGTAGGCGCGACGCGGATCGCGGTCAGCGCCTTCTCCCTCGAGAGGCGAGGGTGTCGAGTGGTCCGCGCGTATCCGCTCAGCCCCCAGCCGGGACCTGTATCCCAGCATCGACACCGTTCGAGGGCGTTGCCCCGACGACGACAGCACACTCATTCGGGATCACGAGACCGCAACCTCGAGATGGTAGAGCTCAGGCAGTCAGGGTTGCGTCGAGGTATTCCTGCACCGGCTCGAACAACCCGTACGGCACGTACTGCGCGATCTCGCCATGGGCGACCCAAGCGAGTTCGGCCAACTCCTCGGTGTCGGCTACGTGGGCGGTGCCGCCCATCACTTCGCAGGCCGTGTACGACATCAGCCGGCCCGTCTTCGGATGGACCCGCTCGCCGAGCAGCTTCACGGCGGCCACGTACAGCCCGGTCTCCTCTTGGGTCTCCCGCACGGCGGCGTCCTCATGATGAGGATCTTTGAAAACGGCCAGCTGTGCTCTTCGTTCCTCACGTCGTCGAGTTTTTGACTAAGTGAGGAGGGTGGGGAGTGACGAGCACGTGCGAGGGCCCGGCGGCCGAAGGCCGCCGGGCCCTGATGATCGGTAACGGTGAGACGGGCTCGTTCAGGGAGTTCGTCTCAGGGGGACGACGTCGGGGCTGGTGGGCATCGAAGGGCGTGCGGCCTCGGGGGTGGCCAGTAGGGCGACGATGGTGATGGGTTCCTGGCAGTGGGGGCAGTTCCTGGTGGCGGTAGGTTCCAGCGGGTCGCGTTCTGGTGTGGTCCGGCGTGATCCGCCGCGGGGTGTCGTCCGGGGTGGTGACGGGAGTTCAGGCCGGGACGGCGGCGCTTCGCCGAGGCGGAGGGCTCGGGCCTCGTCGCGTTCGCGGTTGCGCAGTCGCTCGGCATCCCTGCGACACGCGGCGGAGCAGTAGACCTGCCGGATGCGAGGGTTGGCGGTGAACTCGCCGAAGCAGACGGGGCAGGTGTGCGTCACCGGCTCGGCGGACCTGGTCCGGTGGGCGGCGGACTTGCACCTGGGTGAGCAGTAGATCTGCCTGGCCGCAGGCGTGAACTCACCGTCACAGACTGGGCAGTTGACGTAGTTGAGG
This sequence comes from Streptomyces meridianus, assembly GCF_023703325.1. Taxonomy (GTDB): domain Bacteria; phylum Actinomycetota; class Actinomycetes; order Streptomycetales; family Streptomycetaceae; genus Streptomyces; species Streptomyces meridianus. The sequence continues at coordinate 43,982 of NZ_JAMQGM010000045.1, read as the reverse complement.
ATGGCGTGGGATCGCGGTTCGGCTTCAGGAGACACGGGCGTTCACTCCCTTGCGCAGGCTCTCGGCCTGATGCTGGTGGCCGCGCAGGCGGTAGGACGGCCCGTCGATGCCGGCGACAGCGGCCCGGTGCAGGAGCCGGTCCAGCATCGCCGCCGCGACGGTGGCGTCCCCGAACGCGCCTGCCCAGTCGGCGATGCCGACGTTGGTCGTCAAGATCGTGGACGATTTTAGATACCTCTGATTGATCACCTGGAACAGCGCCGAGGCACCGTCCTCGGGCAGCGGTAGGTAGCCCAGTTCGTCGATGATCAGCAGTTTGGGTCCCGCGAAGAACCGCATGCAGGTCTTCCAGCGCCCTTCGAGGGCGGCCCGGTGGCATTTGGCCGCGAGTTCAGCGGCGGTGGTGAAGTAGACGCGATGCCCGGCATCAACCGCGGCCCGGCCCAGCGCGACCGAGAGCATGGTCTTGCCCACCCCGGGCGGGCCGACGAACAGGACGTTGGAGGCATCGTCGAGGAACCGCAGGGTGGCCAGGTCACGGATGAGTTTCTCGTCGACGCCCGGCTGGGCGGCGAAGTCGAAGTCGTTCAGCGTCCAGGGCTCGGGCAGGCAGGCGAACCGTTCGCGGGCAGCGCGTTTGCGAGCCTCGACCGCGTCGACCTCGATCTCCAGCAGCCGCTCCAGGGCGGCGGTCAGCGACATGCCCTCGGCCCGGGCCTGGTCGCAGACCCGGTTCAGGGCCTCCGCGGCGTCGTTGAGTTTCAGATAGGACAGATGGCCTCGCAGCTGCTGGAAGCGGCGCGCTTCGCTCATATGAGTCGGCGACGTACTCACTCCTTGTTCTCCTCCTTCGACGAGGGATCACTCCGCAGCCGGTCGGCCACGGCGGCATAAGTGGCCAGGTCGATGACGACCCGTTCGGCCGGGTCTCCGGCGGCAGGCCGGCCGCGCAGTTCCTCGGCCTCGGCCAGCGCGGCGGCCGACGGTGGGCGGCGGACCTTGGTCTTGCAGGGCGCCCGGTCGGTGAACGAGGCCAGCACCGCGCGCTCGAGCGCGACGACGTGCCCGTCGTCACGGACGGTCTGTCCGGCCCCGCGGGGCGCGAGCCGGTGCTGGGCGATCACCGCCCGGCCCGCCGTCGCGATCCGCACGTGGTCCTCGCCGAGCCGGTGCAGAACCCTGACCTGGGCGCCCGGGAGGCCCGGCGGCACGGAGTACTGATTGCCCTCGAAGGACACCAGCCCTTGCGGACTCACCACCCGCTCGGCCTCGAGCTCGGCCGGGAACGGCCTCACCGGAACCTTCAACAAGCCTTCAGCAAACGCGAGTTCAGCGACCGTAAAGGCGATGCCGTCGATCCTCCGGCGGCGGGCGTCCATCCGGACGGCGAGCTTGTCGACCCCGGACTGGGCCTGGACCACGCTCAGCTCGTCGGGGACCGTCCGCCACCACCGCTGGGCGGCGGAATGGTTGGCCTTCTCCACCACGCCCTTGCGATTGCCGCGACGCGGCGGACAGATATCGACCCCGGCCCCGTAGTACTTCGCAACCGCCGCGAACGCCGCGGTGACTGTCCGCTGGACGGGTAACAGACCGTCGCCATCCGGTCGAAACGCCACCGCCGCGCAGTCCCACCGAGCTTGCGCACCACCACGTCCAGCGCCTGGACGAAGTGCGGGAAATCCTCACTGTCGGCCAGCACCGCCCGCCACCGGCCCGAATGCGCGAGCGCGCCGACCAGCAGATGCGCGTGACTGCCCACGCCCCAGAATTCCGGCGGGTCGGGCAACTCCACCCAGTCGAACTGGATCTCCTCGCCCGGCGGATGCGCGATCACAGCGACGTCCCGCCCGCTCGAGGCATGACACGGCTCGCAGTGCGGACGCACCCCGTGCCGGCGCAACGCCCGCGTGAACGTGGAGTACCCGCCCTCGTATCCCAGCGCCCGCACCTCGTCCAGCAGCGTCGACGCCCACAAATGCGGATCGTCCGCGAGGCGCTGGCGGCAGTACGGCAAGAACGCAACGAAGGCATCGGGGGCCTGGCGCCGCTGCCCAGCCACCCGCTCGCTGTTCAAGTACTCGCGAATCGTCTTGCGATCCCGGCCCAGATGCCGGGCGATCGCCGAGATCGTCCATCCCTGACGACGCAGCGCATGAGCGTCCACGTCTTCCTCCCGCGTAAGCATCCAGGCCCCCGAACAGGCCGACTTGCGTACGCAGGCTCTCCCGTACACGTCGGAGTCAGTTCGACACGCCGACCAAGATCACACGAAGGATGGGGAGATCAACTGAGCAGGTTTGAGGAAGTAGAGAGCGCCGACTGAGGACTTTCAGAGAGCGCCATCACTCACGCGCCTCTCCGGGCTCAACCTCACCGGCCGGGAACTGCCAGGAGAGCTGCCCCTCGCTGACTCGGCGGCGGACCATGAGCACGCGCCCCTCATTGACGACGATGGCCGCGGCGATGGCTGCTCGTTCCTCCGCGTTCTGCTGCGTCACGTCTGCTCCTCCAGGAAAGCCAGGATGGGTGGGAAGATCGTATCGACGGGTATGAAGCGGGGCACCGAGGTTCGGGGCACCCCACATGACGTCGATGTTCTCGACTCGCACAGCACGCCGGTCACGGGATGAAGCCGATTGCCGAGGTGTTGGCGGACTGCGCAGTGGACACCGGTCTCGTCCAAGGTCTCTCGGACGGTGGTGCTCTCCGCTTTACCCCCCGGCTTGATGACCCAGGCCGGGAACTGCTACGTGATCCCGGCAACGTCGTCGTCCCGCCGACACACAAGCAGGACATCGCTGTCGCGAACCACCACCGCGACGGCCACCCGCAGTGCCTGTACGCCTGGCGGCGTCCGAGTCCGCTGGGGCCCGTTCCTTCGCCAGCAGGAGTGCGAAGCGCTGTCGCGCAGTGGCAGGGGCATGCTCATAGGCCGTGTCGAGAAGCTGCTACATCTCCCTACGAGGTACGACAGACGCGTCGGAGTGCCAGGCGGCCACAGTCCTCAGGGCGATACCCAAGTGCGCGGCGAACTGCTCGCTTCCGAGCCGGAAGGGCGGCCTGCAGCAGGCAGGCGTAGCGGCCGTTCCAGCGCCCGATCACGTCCCCACAAGACTGCCCCTCGTCGCCGCTCCGGTGCAGGAACCCGCACGCCGAAATGCACTCCCACTGCACTGGCACTTCATGGCCGCGCGAGAAGAGCCCCGGGAGAATCAGAGTCACCAAGGGCCAAAGGCACTCGCCGATCATTGAACACTCCCCATCGTGGCGCAGAAGTAGCGAAGCGCGCTCTTGCGCAATCTCGCGCATCTCCGTGGCGGTGGCGAGCGGCGATCTGATCAGCTTTGCGCGATGTGTACCGCGGCAGGAGTCCGAAGCAATCAAGACCTTGCCGCGCTGCTCTGGTTCGGCCGACACGGCGACCTCCCACAGTGCCGTACGCAGACGGCTGGCCTGAATCGGCGTGATTTGCTGGCCTCGGTAATGGGGGCCGCTGTCACCCTGATAGGAGATCCCGGCGAACCAGTTCAGGGTGTATTGGGGAAAGTAGTAGTGGGCGTGCCCGTGCTCCGACCAGAGCTTTCCACCCAGTTCAGCTGCGTTCTTGGCGAGACTCACGTCGCTACCTCTCCGCCATTGGTCGGGCTCGCTCCGCATCGACAGTTAGGGCGTCTTCGACTAGATGGAACTGCACGCGTTCTTGTTCGAGTCGCACGTTGGGGCCGAGGTCACCATCCACGAGGCTGTCGTAGACATCGGCTTCGTCCGGTGTGAGCGTGCTCAGCGGCTGGTGGGTGGGGGTGTCTTCCTTCACCCACTGTTCGCGGTGCTCCAGGAGAACACTGCGGTTCATCAGGATGGACTGCGTGTGCGGGAAGGCCCAGCGCAGCCGGTCGAGGATGGCGAACCCGTGTGTGTCCACATCGCCCCAATAGACTAGGCGTACGTCCTGCAGCCAGGAAAGGCCGGACAGCTGGGTGACGGCGTAGCCGCCGCCGTGGATCACGATGCTGTGGGGCTGCTTGGGGAAGGCCAGGTAAGTGGTTTCGTTCTCGACGACGTACACGGTCGTGATGCCGGACGGCGGCGCGGTGAACTCATCTGTGCGTACGGTGAGTTCGCTGAAGCCCGCCAGCGGCTCGCCGTCGAGCAGTCGGAATCGTAGGTAGGCGGGCTTGCGCAGGAAGCGGAAACGGGCGGCGAAATCGGTCCGCGCAGACTCGGAGTCGATACGGTCTTCGGGAAGGCACTGCTCGAGCAGGGTGGTCAAGATGGAGCGGTGGCATTCGATGAACTTGGTGTCCACGCCGGGAACGTCGAGTTGGCGCAGGTGGACAGATGGGCCGCGGTAGTCGGTGATCCAGCGGATCGTGGCCTGAAGGCGGGGCCAGTCGGCTTCCCTGTCGAGGACCTTCATGGGATGGGCGATCAGCCAGGGGATGATCTCGGGCAGCCGTTCCTGGGTGGAGGCCAGCAGGCTTTGGAAGCGGGCAACCGTAGGGGTGACGCCCAGCAGGCGCCACAGGTCGTCGCGGTCGTCGATCCAGATGCGGTCGGGCACATTGTTCACGCCGGCCAGGCGTCCGCCGAGTCGGCGGTACTCGATACGCAGGTGCGGGTGAGCGCTGGGCGCCCACGACTCGGCCCAGGCGAGGACGTCATCGTAGCGGCGGGTGATGTCGCCGGCTTTCGGGCCGCGTAGAGGAATCGCGACGGGTTCCCAGTCTGTTCCGTCGGCGAGTTGGGTGAGGTAGGCACCGGTGTTCCACCGCTTGCGGAGGCGTGCGAGGACGGCCTCCGGCGTGGTCCAGGTGGATCCTTGATGCGTCGTCATCTCAGTCTCCCTGGCCAGAGGCAGGCTGCATACCGGCGAGGGTGTGGGCGAGGCGCTCTTGGCGGTACTGGGCGATGGTCAGGGTGCGCAGGCGGGAGTGGTGTCCGTTCGGGTTGTCGACGAAGCCGACGGCGGACACGTACGGCTCGATGACATGGATTTTCTGGAGCGGGGTGACGATGAGGAGTTGCAGGCCCAGGCGTTTGAAGAGGTCGAGGGCGAAGCGGGCGGATTCCTCGGAGCCGCGCCCGAAGGCTTCGTCGATGACCACGAAGCGGAACGTGCGGCTCCTGCTGGCGGTTGCATCCAGTTTGAACTGGTAGGCGAGGGAGGCGGCCAGGATGGTGTAGGCGAGCTTCTCCTTCTGGCCACCGGACTTGCCGCCGGAGTCGGAGTACACCTCGTACTCGGAGTCGTCCTCGCGACGTCGCTCGCTTGCGCTGAAGACGAACCAGTAACGCACGTCGGTGACGCGTCTGGTCCAGGCCCGGTCGGCATCCGTGTGACCCTCGCGCCCCTTGAAGCGTTCGATCAGACGCTGGACCTGGTGGAACTTCTCTTCTGAATACAGCTCAGAGCCGTCGCCTGACAGGACGTCGTCGGTGCAGGCGCGCAGTTCCGCGGTGAAGTCGCGGATCTCCGTGTTGGGCGTCGGCTCGGGCTTGAGCATGATGTAGCGGCCCGGGTTGTAGTCGATGCCGGCCAGCGACTCGTTGATCGTGTGGATGCGTTCGCCGATCTCATCGGCCCAGATGGTCAACTGAGCGTGGAATCCGGCGATTTCACGGATCACATTGGTCTTCAGGTACGTGCGGAACTGGGCCTCGAATCGGGGCAGGTCGTCGGCGACAAGCTGCTGATGCAGGGTGCGGTAGCCGTCGGCGGAGGCGACGGAGTCGTCGAGCTCATTGGTCTCGGACGGGTAGTCGGTACGGAAAGTGCGCATCTGGGAGGCCATCGCCTGGGCCAGCCGTGTCTGTTCCTTGCTCCAGCGGTTCTTCTGTGCCGTCAGGTCCTCACGGAGCCGGGTTTCGGCCCGGGTGCACTCCTGCGGCGTGCGGCAGGCGAGGCGGGCATCCTTCAGGCGCTGTTCGAGGGCGGGGAACTGGGACTGAGCGTCGGCTGCGGCAGCCTCGGCGAGAATGGCCCGCGCCTCGTCACAGCCGCGGATGGCCGTGGTCTGCTCACCCAGCGCCTGGCCCCAGTTCTGGTTCGCTTCCTCGTAAACGGCGTCCTGCTTGCTGATCTCGTCGGCGACCTCGTTCAGCCGGCGTTCGAGTTCCTTCAGGTCCTTGGAGGCGGCTTCCAGGCGCTGCTTCTCATCGGTCAGTTCGGTGATCCGCCGTACAGCTGACGCCCAGTCGATTTCACTGTAGTCACGCAAGGCTGCCAGCCGGTTGAGGACCTTGTCGAGGCTCATGCTGTCCGCGTGAGCGGCTTCCAAGCCGCGCTTGCGTTCGGCCAGTTCGCGCTGGGCGCTGTGAACGCGGTTCGCCTGGTCAAGGAGAGCGTCCATCTTCGCCTGGTTGGTCCAGCCGAGGACGTAGGTGCTGCGGTCGTCGATGCGGGTTGTGTCGTTCTTCTCGTGGCGGCCCCGCGCTCCCTTGATCAATCCCTTTTCGGTGATGGCCAGTTCAGCCTGCCGGAACTCGTCCATGGTGGCCACGCAGGCGTGCGATGCGCGGCGCTCGAGCTCACCGGCCAGCCATTCGGCGAACGGGGAGTCGTCGCGTACTTCGAGTTTGGTGAACAGCGCGTTGGGCGGGGCTTTGTGGTGGCGCCGGGGCGGGAATTTGTCGGGTACCCGGTAGTAGACGAGCTTGGCCCCCAGGTGATGACCGTTGATCCACTCGGAGACTCGGTCGTACTGGTCGCCGGGGACGAGGAGGGACAGGGCGAAGCCGCGCAGCAGACGCTCGGCGGCGCCGGCCCACGCCTGTTCCTCTTCGCGGACCTGCATGAGTTCGCCGACGAACGGCAGTGCGCTCTCGTCAAGACCGAGCTCCTGGCACAGGCGGGCCCGTACATCCAGCTGCTTGCGGGAGATGTTGCTGCGGCGTGAGCGCAGACTGACCAGGTCATCGTTGAGATCCTGCGCCTGCTGCCTCAGTTGTGCGGCCTCGACGGCGAGCGCCTCCAGGGCCATGCGCGCCTGCTGCTCGGCTTCGGCCGCCTCGTGCTGGGCACGGGCGATGTCGTCGAGGCGACCGGTGAACTGAACTTGATCAGTGACCAGAGCCAGGTCGGCCTGTTCCAGCAGGTCGGCATGCTCGAGGGCTCGCTTGTGCCGGGCGTCGCGCTGCAGCTCCGTTTCCTTGATCTGGCGGCCGAGTTCACCCAGGCGCCCGCCACCGAGCCCTTCACGCTGCAACTCCCATCGGCTCTGCTCGGCACGGAGTTGGTCGAGTCGTTCCTTGGCGCTCTGCTTTTCGTGCGCGAGGCGAGAGAGCATCTGTTCCAGGGCGGCACACTGCTCCTCGTGCAGAGCCGCGGTGTGCTGGGCGATGAAGTAGCGCAGGGCGGCCTGCTGCGCGTCCCCTTCGTCGATGCGCGCGGTCAGGTCCTCGTAGGCGTCGCAATCGGCAAGCAGCGGAGTCAGTGCCTCGATCTGAGCCCGGGCCCTCTGAACCGAGTTGTAGGTGGTGGTCAGGGCGTCGAAGTGGGTGACGATGTTGTCGGTCATCGCGGCCGCGTCGAACGGTTCGAGCATGTGACTGCGGACGAAGTCGTCCAGGCTGCCCACCGCCTTCATCGACACCGTCTGGTGGAAGAGCTCCAGGGCCTGCTCGGAGTCAATGCCCAGACGGCGCCGCAGGTCCTTGCTGTAGGGCGGGAACGTCTTGTGGACGCGGACCTCGTCGGCTTCGAGTCGATTCTTCAACGCCCGCACCTCGGTGCCGAAGTCTGCGAAGTCGTCGGCGACGGACAGGGCCCGGTCTGCGACGAGGAACAGTCGCTCCGGGCTGGTGGCGTTGGCATCGGCCAGCCCGAACACCTGACCCAGCGTGACGGTCGACCCCAAAGCGGCGTTGTGGAACACCCCCAGGATCACGGAGTAGTTGCCGGGTTTGCGCAGCGCCACCGGCTTGGTCGCGCCGGTCTGCTCATTGCGTTCCGACTTGTAGTGGCCCAGCACATAGGAGCGCAGGCTGCGCTCGCCGCTCTCCGCGCCGGCCGCCCGGTTGTAAGCGATCTTGCGGGCAGGCATGAACAACGTGGTGATCGCGTCCACCAGGGTGGACTTGCCGGAACCAATGTCGCCGGTCAGCAGACCGTTGGCGCCGGCGAGGCCGAACGACCACACGTGTTTGTCGAACGTGCCCCAGTTGTAGACCTCCAGGCGCTCCAGCCTGAAACCGGCCACTGCCAGGTCGACGGGGGTGACCGTGCCGGCCGGGCCGGACTGTGCGGGGATCACTGCTGCTTCTCCTGAGGGGCGTGGGAGGCCACGTACTGGGCCAAGTTCGTGTCGAAGTCGGCGAGCCATTGCCCGTCGACGAAAGCCTTGATGATCCGCTGCACCTCGAACAGCTGCTCTTGGCCACGGGCACGGCGCAGGAACTGCAGATCCACGACCTTGTTGATGTGGCCGTCGATCTGGTCGATCATGCGCGCCTCGTTGCTGCCGGCCGGGAGGAACGTGCGGATCATCTCGACGATCTCGTCACGGGTGATCATGAGGCGGGTTCCGTCCGCGCCCGCGTCGAACTCCGCGAGCTTCTTGCGCAGCAGCACAACCAGCAAACTGACGGGGTAGGACAGCGAGCGGCGGGGAATCAACCGCGGCGGCGTCGTGTGCGAGTCCCAGGCTTCCTCCTCGTCGTCGGGCGTCGACTGGAGAAAGGCGTAGCCCTCCATTTCGTCGATCACCACGCGCAGGCCCATGACCTCGACGTAGTCCTTGACTCCAGCGCTGAGGTTCAGCAGCGCGTCCCAGGCCCGCTCGTGCTGGTCACGGAAGACCGGCCCCTTCAGCAGTTGATTGACCGGCAAGGACAAGGTGTACGGCTGCTGCTGTCCTGGATTGGCAGACGGGTTCATCGGTCTTCCTTCTGGCTGGTGGCCCAGGTGATGCCGCGGCCGGTGCGGGCGAAGGTGACCACGGGCACGGTGGCAACCTGCTGGACGTCGTTCTCGCCGATCCATGTGATCTCTTCTTGACGGCGGTCGTCGAACACCGTGGTGAACCCGTCGTCCGGCAGCGCGAAGTAGGCGATCAGTTCGGCGAGGCCCTGCTCCAGTGGGTGCTCGCGCAACGTCTGAGCCAACGACACCTGTGTCCGGGCACCGAGGGCGTGGTGCACTGCGGCCGTGAGCCGGGCGGGGTCCACATAAACCGCCTCGAACAGGGCATCCACGGTGAACTCCTCGTCCCCCGGCTGGATCCCGGTGCTGTCGATCGGCGTCTTGACCACCGGCGCGTACAACGGCCGCTCCATCGGCAGAGCGATCGCCGGCGCGGCCGCATCGATCTCGGCGATCAGTCCCACGCCAGACACATCACGCAGCGCCAGGGCCTTGGCCTCGATCGGGCGTACCAGTTCCAGGACACGGCGGTCTTCCGAGCGCACCTGGTCATCGAGGAATCGGCGCAACTGGTCTGACAGCTGCCGCACCGTAGCCTGGGTACGTTCGGCGGCCTCCAACCAGTCCCGGTGCATGCGCCGCATTCTCGGGTCAGGCTCGTCGATGGCCTCCATGCTCTCGACCTCGGCCAGCAGCGTCTTGAGCTCGTCCTGACGACTCGGGGCGAGCAGAAAGTCGTAGAACGCCTGGAAGGTCCTGCCCTGATCCGACTCTGCAATACTCTCCCGGCTCCCCAGCACCTCATCCAGGAGTTCGCCCTTGGCCCCATCCCATGCGGCGATTTTGCTCCGCAAATCGCGGTCCAGGTCTCGGAAGTTCGCCTCCACCTCACGGAAGTCGGCCAGCAGCCCATGCGCCGTTGAGGTCACCTGCTGATAGCGGTCCCGCAGCGCCGCACTATCAAGGACGTCCACCTCGCCAGCCTCAACCCGCGCGATTTCCTGGTCGATTTCGTGTCGGCGCCGCGTGAGCTCGGCCAGTCGTGCCTCGGGGTCGGTTTCGGTTCCGAACGTCATCTGCCGCAGCAGATCGAAGATCGTGTTCAGGCGCGACTCCGTACCGACGAACGAGCGCTCTTCCAGCGACCGGACCCACGCAAGGGCCTTCTCGACCGCGGCCGTGGCGTCAAAGTGCGGTTCGTCCGAATCCGGCGGGTAATACTTGCGCAGCCAACCGTTCTCCGGTGCCGACCAGACATCCAGGTACGCCTTCGCGGACTTGGGAAACGCGCTCCGCCCCAGCCGCTCATTGAGCGCGAACAACTCGTCGTCCAAGCGTTCGACAAGCTCCGGGCCAGCAATCGACCGCGACCCTTGCTCGACGAAAACCTTGTTGAAGAAGCTCAGCATCAGCGCCGCGTGGTCAGCTCTCAGCAACCGCCAAGCCGCGCTCTGCTTCCGCAAGGCGACCAGCCGGTCGTAGTCCAAACCCATACGCACTGCCTCTCACTACCCCAGCGGGTACGACCGCATTTCCGCCAACAGCGAAAGCGCACACCCCACCCGTTGTGGCTTGTCTGCGCAGCTGTGCACAGGCATTCCGTGCCAGTTACGCAGAACCGTAGAGCCCACCACTGACATCGGTCTCGGCAGAGCACACAGCCCAGGCCGACGAGGACTTCCCCAGAGGGAAAAGGGGTAACGAGAAGACAGAGACGTCCGGATTCTCTTTATCGAACAAAACTCCGAATGTGCTTCGTAGCCCAACCTCACTCACCGGCCGCAAGAGACGCGGCTCCGCAAGACGACAATCCGCGATCACACCGTCCGGCGATCGCGTTCACGCGCGTGGGCGCACCACCGCGGTGGCCTCCAGAAGACGCTTCCGACCGCCTGCGCCCCAGCGCTGCTCGGCCGATGCCACCAAGCAGACGAAAAGCGCGCTGGGCGTAGTAGGTACACCACTAGCGCCACAAAGCCTCAGCAGCCCGCCACAGTGTGCCTGACGCCTCATCAGAACGAGTGTCATGGGCGTCATTTCGGGCGTCAAGATATCGCCCGTACCGGTCCACGCCGCACATTATGTGCACGCACAAAACCGCAGGTCAGGAGCCCTTCGTGACCGGCTCAAGGATCGCCACGCACTCCACATGATGCGTCATCGGGAACACATCAATGGCTTTCCCAGACCTCCCAACGGAGTCGGGCGTCGAGCAAGCGCGACTCATGCAAGGACGCACTGATGCTGGTCGCCCTGCGTAATCGCCGTCCTCCTTCACAACCTGCGCACCGGGTTGGGCCTCGCAGGCCACGCAAAGAATCGGTGCCACCCGCCCGGAGTGCCGCAACTACGGGCGTCGGCACGCCGCTGCTTCAAGTGGAACGGACGTCCACGAACTGCGGAGTTCCCGGTCGTGCTTCACATGGTACAACTCCGCGTAGTGAGTGCTGCCGATTTGCTGCATTCCGGCGCGGCTGCATTGCGTTGACGACCTTCCCGGGGTGCTCCGCACCTTGATGCTGATCAACTGCGCGGCCAGCCGCGCAATGCCGGCTGCTTGGCGTGCTCGGCGATCCCATCAATCTGATTACTCATCAGTAGAGTCAGCAAAGGGTCAGCAAGTGTCTGATCAGACCTGGTCACAGGTGCCAACACCTGCAAGTGCCGACCGCCGAAGGTGCCGGCCCACGCCAGGCACAACTGTGCCCCCTCGCCGGCACGGCGAGGGGGCACAGTGAGGGCGAGCGCCGGGTCCTCACGGCGGGAACAACAACCCAGGTCAGCGCACCCGTCCCCGAGGTTTCAGCGCCACCGGCGGCAGCCCCGGAGCGGGCAGTCGATCGCCGGTGTAGCCGTGCACCTCGCCGAAGCGAGACCCCTCCATCCAGTCCGTCCGAGCCTCATCGATTTCCCGATGCGAACGCCCAATGAAGTTCCACCACATGACGATCTTCTCCTCGAACGGCTCCCCACCGAGCAGCATCACGCCCGCCCCTGCGTCCGAGCGCAGCGGCAACTCCGAGCGACCGCAGCCCAGATAGAGCATCGAGCCGGGTTCCAGCCGTACCCCGTCCGCCTCCGCCTCGCCGGACATGGCCAGCGCGGCGTACTCGAAGTCCCTTTCCAGCGGCAGCCGGACGTCGCACCCGGGCGCGAGTGCCAGGTCAGCGCCCGTGATCGGCGTGTGGACGGTTCCCGGTGAGCGCGCGCCGTCGAGGTCGCCGAGGATCACGGTGCCGGTGAGGCCGGGGCCGGTGGCGACGGGCAGAACGGGGTGGTGCTCGAAGGCGGGCGCGACCCGGCGGTGTTCCTCGGGAAGGGCGACCCACAGCTGCGCCCCGTGCAGGATCCGGGGGTGATCGGCCGGCGATTCCTCCGAATGGGCGATGGCCCGGCCGGCGGTCATGAGCCCCAGTTCGCGGGGACGGATGGTCTGCAGGCTCCCGAGGCTGTCGCGGTGCAGGACCTCGCCGTCGTGCAGCCAGCTGACGGTCTGCAGCCCCGTGTGCGGGTGGGGCGGGACCTGCATCCCGGGCTCGTCGAGGATGTCGTCGGGCCCGTAGTGGTCGACGAAGCACCACGCCCCGACCATGCGCCGGCCGAGATTGGGCAGCAGACGCCGCACCCGCGTGCTCTCACCGAGCGCCACCTGCCGTGACCGAAGGAGTTCGCGCACCGGCTCGGCGGCCACTTCGCTCCGGCCGCCGCACAGCGTGGCCGTCGCCCGTCGTTCGAGATTGCTCATGCCGTGAAGCTACTCCCGGCGTCCCGGACCTGTTGGTCCGGCCGCTCCGCGGCCGCCCCTCCCCCGGGCCCGCTCCCCGACCCCCGCGCAGCGCAGCCACCGCAGCCGGTGACCGGGGCCCCTGCGACATCGGCATACGAACTGCGCACCACGGGCCGCAGCGGTAATCTGCCGCAAGGACGGCAATCGCTCTGCCCGGAATGTTCGGGTGAGGAGAGCGTCCCGCCTGCTCGGGGCGCTCTTGAGCAACCGCCCCCCGTGCCCTTGGGTGGACGGGAGCAACACGGAGTTTCGTACGTCCGGGTTGAGACGAAGTCCTCTGCGACGGGAGGTACCGGCCATGCCCGACGAGCTCTGCACGGACCGGCGACGAGCCGTCACCGAAGCCGAGGTGGAGGCCCGGGTACAGGGCATCTGCTTCAAGACAGGTCCTCCCCGACGCATCGGTGTCGAACTCGAATGGCTCATCCACGACCTCGGCGATCCCGCACACACCGTCGCACCCCCGCGGCTCTCGGCCGCCATCGCCGCTCTGCGCGCCCTCCCGTTGCGCTCCGCGCTCACCTTCGAACCCGGCGGCCAGCTCGAACTGAGTTCCCTGCCCGCCGAGTCGCTGACCGACTGCATCGCCTGGGCGAGCGCCGACCTCGATCTCGTCCGCGCCTGTCTGCATGAACACGGCCTGACCCTGGCCGGTCACGGGCACGAGCCGTGGCACCGGCCGCGCCGCGTGCTCACCGACCCCCGATACTGCGCCATGGAGGCGTACTTCGACCGCGGCGGTACCGCCGGGCGGTCCATGATGTGCAGCAGCGCTTCCGTCCAGGTCTGTCTGGACGCCGGGCACGAGGAGCCGGGGCCCCTCGGACACGGCCGCCGCTGGCGCCTGGCGCACCTCCTGGGCGCCGTCCTCGTCGCCGCGTTCGCCAATTCACCACTGTCCCTGGGCCGGCCCACGGGCTGGCGCTCCACCCGGCAGGCCGTGTGGTCGGCCATCGACCCGGGACGCACCTCGGCGCCCTCCGACGAGTGGGATCCCCGCGCCGCCTGGACCGCGTACGTCCTCGACGCCCCGGTCATGTGCATCAGGGACGACGACGGCCCCTGGGCCGTGCCCGAGGGCCTCACCCTGCGCCGGTGGATCCGCTCCGGCATCCCCCGGCCGCCCACGGCGGAGGACCTCGACTACCACCTGACCACGCTGTTCCCGCCGGTACGGCCCCGCGGTCACCTCGAGCTGCGGATGATCGACGCGCAGCGCGGAGAGCACGGCTGGGTGGTTCCGCTGGCCGTCGCCGTCGCCCTGTTCGACGACCCCGAGGCCGCCGAGATCGTGTACCGCTCGGTGAAGCCGCTCGACGAGATCGCCGGCAGCACTCCGGCGCCCCGCAACCCCCTGTGGCGCGCCGCCGCCCGGGACGGCCTGCGCGACCCGGATCTGCACGCCGCCGCTCTCATCTGCTTCTCGGCGGCCGAGGAAGCACTCGTGCGGCTGTCCGCGCCGCCGGCCGTCCGGGCGGCCGTGGCCGCGTTCACGGACCGCTACGTGGCACGGGGCCGATGTCCCGCCGACGACGTACTCGACTCAGTGGCAGGGCTGAACCCCATACCAGGGAAGGACACCCGTACATGACCCCGCAGACACCGGACCGCACGGCTGCCGGGACCGCCGACCCCGAGACGTTCCGGCAGCGGGCGGTCGAGATGCTGACCACGGCGCGTTCCCGTACGGCCGCGCTGACCGGCTGCGTGGAGGATCCCGACCTCACGGCGCAGCACTCGCCGCTGATGTCACCGCTCGTCTGGGACCTCGCGCACATCGGCAACCAGGAGGAGCAGTGGCTGCTGCGTGCGGTCGGCGGGCACGAGGCACTGCGACCGGACATCGACAAGGTCTACGACGCCTTCGAGCATCCGCGTGCCGAGCGACCGAGCCTGCCGCTGCTGCCCCCGGACGAGGCCCGGGCCTATGTCGCCGACGTCAGGGCCCGCGTCCTCGATGTGCTGGAGACGACGCAGTTGCAGGGTCGGCGCCTGGTGGAGAACGGTTTCGCCTTCGGCATGATCGCGCAACACGAACAGCAGCACGACGAGACCATGCTGATCACCCACCAGTTGCGCCGCGGCGCCCCCGCGCTCACCGCTCCTCCGCCGCCGGCCCCGCGGGACGCCGCCGCCCTGCCGACCGAAGTCCTGGTGCCCGCAGGCCCGTTCACCATGGGCACCTCGACGGAGCCGTGGGCACTGGACAACGAGCGTCCCGCCCACGAAAAGCCGCTGGCGGGCTACTTCATCGACACGGTGCCGGTCTCCAACTCCGACTACGCGCGCTTCGTCGACTCCGGTGGGTACGACGATCCACGCTGGTGGATCCCCGAGGGCTGGGCGTACGTCCGCGAGCACGGCCTGTCCGCTCCCCTCTTCTGGCGGCGCGAGGCGGGGCAGTGGTTGCGGCGGCGGTTCGGCGTGGTCGAGCCGGTCCCGCCGCAGGAGCCCGTGCTGCACGTCAGCTGGTACGAGGCGGACGCCTATGCCCGCTGGGCCGGACGGCGGCTGCCGAGCGAGGCGGAGTGGGAGAAGGCTGCCCGGCACGACCCGTCGTCCGGGCGCTCCCTGCGCTACCCGTGGGGCGACGCCGACCCGGCTCCCGAGCACGCCAACCTCGGGCAACGCCATCTGCAGCCCGCCCCGGTGGGCAGCTATCCGGAAGGGGCCTCACCGCTCGGGGTGCACCAGCTGATCGGGGACGTGTGGGAGTGGACGTCGAGCGACTTCCTGCCCTACCCGGGATTCGCGCCGTTCCCCTACCGCGAGTACTCCGAGGTGTTCTTCGGCGACGGTCTCAAGGTGCTGCGCGGCGGTTCGTTCGCGGTGGATCCGGTGGCCTGCCGCGGTACGTTCCGCAACTGGGACCTTCCGGTGCGCCGGCAGATCTTCTCCGGGTTCCGGACCGCCCGCGACGCACATCCGGAGGCCGCGTGAACACGGCATGCACCGCGAGCGACGGAGGCGCCTGATGTGCCGCCACCTCGCCTACGCGGGCCCGGCCACGGCCCTGCGGGACGTCCTGACGGAGCCTCCGCACGCGCTGTACCGGCAGTCCTGGGCGCCACGGATGCAGCGGTACGGAACCGTCAACGCGGACGGTTTCGGCGTCGGATGGTACGCACCCGGCGACCCGGTCCCGGCCCGCTACCGCCGCCGGGGACCGATCTGGGCCGACCCGTCCTTCGCCGACCTGGCCCGGGTGGTGCGCACCGGGGCACTGCTCGCAGCCGTACGGGACGCGACCGAATCCGGCGCGGACGGGGAGGCGGCGGCCGCACCCTTCGCCTCGGGGCCGTGGCTGTTCAGCCACAACGGGGCGCTGACCGGCTGGCCGGGGTCTGCGGCCGGGCTCGCGAGCGGACTGCCCGCGCACGAACTGCTGCAGCTGGAGGCACGCTGCGACTCGGCACTGGTCTGGGCGCTGGTCCTGCACCGGCTGCGCGAGGGGGACTCCCTGGGTCAGGCGCTCGTCGACACGGTCACCGAGCTGCACGCCGCGGCCCCCGGATCCCGGCTCAACCTGCTCCTCACCGACGGCGTGTCGGTCGCTGCCACGGCTTGGGGGGACACATTGTGGTATTCCGCCGGGCCTGCCGGGGGCACCGTCGTGGCCTCCGAACCGTACGACGACGATCCGTGCTGGGCCGAGGTGCCCGACCGGACGCTCCTGTTCGCCGACCGTACCGACGTCCTGCTGACCCCGCTCAAGGAGCCTGCCCCGTGAGTACGTTCGCCGTGACCCGCACCCTCCCGTCCGATGCCACCTCCGCGGCCCTGCGTGCGGACGTCGTCGAGGGGCTGGGCAGCGACCCCAAGCACCTGCACCCGAAGTGGTTCTACGACGCACGGGGCAGTGAGCTGTTCGAGGACATCACCCGGCTGCCGGAGTACTACCCGACCCGCGCCGAACGGGGGATCCTGATCGGCCGGGCGGCGGAGATCGCCGCGGCTTCCGGTGCCCGGACGCTGGTCGAGCTGGGCTCGGGTTCGTCGGAGAAGACGCGGCACCTGATCGAGGCGCTCACAAACCTCGATGCCTATGTTCCGGTCGACGTGAGCGAGAGCGCCCTGACCCAGGCCGGGCACGTCCTGCTCGCCGACCATCCGGGACTGAACGTGCACGCCCTGATCGCCGACTTCCAGCACGGACTCCAGTTGCCGGACACCCCCGGCCCACGGCTGATCGCCTTCCTCGGGGGCACCATCGGCAATCTGCTGCCGGAGGAGCGGGCGGGGTTCCTGCGCGCGCTCCGGGACCTGATGTCGCCCGGGGACGCGCTGCTGCTGGGCACGGACCTGGTCAAGGACGAGCGGACGCTGGTGGCGGCCTATGACGACTCGGCCGGTGTCACGGCTGCCTTCAACAAGAACGTGCTGTTCGTTCTCAACCGGGAACTCGGTGCGGACTTCGACCCGGAGGACTTCGACCACGTCGCCGCGTGGGACGCGGACCGGGAGTGGATCGAGATGCGTCTGCGGGCCCGCAGACCGGTGACGGCCAAGATCCCTGCCGTCGACCTGGCCGTCACCTTCCGGCCCGGGGAGGAGATGCGCACCGAGGTCTCCGCGAAGTTCCGCCGTGAGGGCGTGCGGGACGAACTGGCGGCCGCCGGGCTCACCCTGGAGCACTGGTGGACCGATGACGCCGACCGGTTCGCGCTCTCGCTGTCCGCCCCGTCCGCCTGACCCGCCGTTCCGGGGCCGGTAGTGTCTCGCCCGGCCCCGGAGCCGCGGACGACGTTCCCGCATACGCTGCCGATGACCGGTGGACGAGGGGCGTCCCGCCGTCGACATCAACTGTGTCCCGCGTCACACTTCGGGGCTCCGATGCAACCTTCCAGCCCTCGTCGGTCATTGACTGCGGCAACCCGGAGTTGCGCTCAACACCCCTGTTCTGCGCACCGGTTGCCGGCACCACGAAATGCGCCGCCTGCTGACCCCACCAGAGCACGAGGAAGCCCCCACGCCGGTAGGCCACGCATCATCCTTCCCCGCTCATCCCCCCGAAAGGCCCTCCGTTGCGCCGCATACTGCTGCCCGTCCTGGCCGCCGTCCTCTCCGTGGTCGGCACCTCGGCGGCCTCTCCGCCGAGATCCGCTGTCATGGCGCAGCAGACCGTCGCCGCGAAATACGGCCCGCACCCCCGTCAGTCCGTGGACGTCCACTGGAATTCCTCCCCTGCGCCCCGGCCCGCGCTCGTGCTCATTCACGGCGGCTACTGGTACGAGCAGACCGACTGGTCCGCATGGGCGGACAAGTTCGCCGACGAGGGCTTCCAGGTGTTCAGCATCAAGTACCGGCTGAACTTCGAGGCGGCCTGGCCGGCGCAGCGCGAGGACGTCGCCGCCGCCGTCCAGTGGGTTCGGGACAACGGCGCGCAGTACGACGCCGACCCGGCGAACGTCGTCGTACTCGGCTCGTCGGCCGGGGGGCAGATGGCCACCGACGCGGCGACCCACGGCACCAACGCCCTCGGTCTGAAGGGTGTGGTCGCCCTGTCACCGGTGGCCTCCCCCTACCGGGCCTGGGTCGACGGCAACACCTCGACCGAGGCGAAGGTGCGCAAGGTGCGGGACAATGCCGCCATCCTCGCCCGCTGCTACCCGGACTCCACCGACAACGGCACCGAACTGCGCGACACCGGCTGCTGGGACACCTGGCGCGACATGGTCTCCAAGAACTGGGCCAACCCCGGTGACGCCCCGATGTATCTGGTGCACTCCGAGGGCGACTTCGTGCCGGCGACCCACTCGGCCGACCTCGAGGCCACGGCGGAGTCCAGGGGCGTTCCGGCCGGGGACGTCACCACGACGATCGTGGCCGGCTCGTCCACGCACGGCGGGGGCCTGCTCAGTACGGCAGGCATGTTCGACTCCGTCGTCAGCTGGCTCAAGGACCGCACGGCCCAGACGCCGTGACACCGCCGGGCGTCCCGGCGGGGCGCCGCACGCGCGCCGGCAACCCCATCCTCGAAGGAGCAGCAGTTGAGCCGACATGCCCTTGATGTGTTCTCCTGGCCGAAGCCGGGAGATTCCTGCTTACCTTGCGGTAGCCCAAGCGCAGGGCCCTGGAGGGTCTGGACACGGAAGGCGATGTGCCAGCCGAGCGGGTCCTTGATCAGCCGGGCCCCGGTGATCCGGTTCTCCGCGTTGGCGTGCTTGCCCACGGGCAGGTCCCTGGTCCACCGAAACCGGACACGGCCCACCTTGACAATATTGACCTGCCCCCACCGGCGGTGCACGCGGACGATGTTCAGGTCCCGGCCCTGCGGGATGTCCACGGACATCACGGCGCGGGCGGCATCGGCGGTGCGGCCGAGTCCGGGGACCGCATGGGCAGTTCGGTGGCGGGGGGCGACTTCACCGGCGACGGCGCCACGGGACTGGTCATCGGCGCCTCCGGTGAGAACTCCGGGGACGGCACGACCGTTCACCGCACGGCCGCCGGCACCTCGTCCTACGTGGGCCGCTCGGTCGCCGGAACCTCGAGTGGCGGCGCACTGGGCAGCGTCCTCGCGCCCTGAACCGTTCGGCCCGGACTGCCGGCCGACGTGCCGGCGGTTCCGTGGGTGCGGCGTCCTTCCCGGGTGCCGCCCCCGGGGCGTAACCCCGTGGCCTCCCCGGTCTCCGGGCCATCCGGGCCCGCCCCGGGGGGGCTGCCGCTCAGGTGACCGGGAGAACATCCGCGTTCCGGGGCACGGCTGCCTCCGCTCTCTCTGTTCCTTCACGTTCCCCGCGGGCCGCCGTCACCGCGGCGTGGGCGGCGCGGGCGAGCGCGCGCCGGTCGGGGTGAGCACCGGGCGGGATCAGCGGCAGCACCCTCACCTCGGCGATCAGCCCCCGGGCCGCGACGACCCGCCGCAGTGACGCGACCAGGGTGTCCTCGCCGACGTAGGAGGCCGCCGCGGCCGGCCTGCCGTCCGCCGACCGGTAGCGGATCAGGACCGGTTGGACGGGAACCGCGGCATCGATGGCGGCCTGGAAGGCTGCGGGACGGAACGGTCCCTGCCGGCGCCCGCACCACGTGCTGCCCTCGGGGAAGACGACGACGCTGGTTCCGCGGCCCAGGGTGCGCGTCATTTCGGCGACCGCGCCGGGCAGCGCCCGCAACCGCTCCCGTTCGAGGAACAGGGTGCCCCCGAGCGCGGCGATCCTGCCGAGGACCGGCCAGAAGGCGATGTCGCTCTTGGCGACCACACGGCCCGGCCGCACTGCGGCCACGAGTGCCACGTCCAGCCAGGAGATGTGGTTGGCGACGACCAGTGCCGGACGCCCGGCCACCGGCCCGGGGCAACCGCTCACGCGCACCCGCAGGCCGAAGGACACGGCGAGCGCCCGGGACCACGCCGCCGTGACCCGCAGGCACCGGTCCGGCGGCCACCGGCGCACCAGGGGTGCGAGCAGGATCCCGGCCGTCAGCAGGAGGCCCGCCACGGCCAGGCGCGCGTGCCGGCGCACGACTCCCGCCTGCGGTTCGGAAGCGGCCACGCACTCCCGGACCGTGCACGGCGCGGTGGGGAACCAGGCGCCCATCACTCGGGGGCGAGGGCGAGGAAGCGGCGCAGGTACCGGGCGTCCGTACGGCGCAGCGAGAGCAGCACGTACAGGTCGGCGGCGCCGAACGCCGGGTCGTGCGCGGGCTCGCCGCACACCCAGGCGCCGAGCCGCAGATAGCCGCGCAGCAGGGGTGGCAGCACGGTGCGCTCGGGCCGGGCGATGCCGTCCGCGTCCCACGGCAGCAACGGCCGCACCCGGTACTCCGGCGGGGCCAGGTGCCGGTCGATGACGGTGTCGCGGACCCCGGCGGCGAGCGTCCCGCCGTCGGAAAGGGGTAGGGAGCAGCATCCGCCGAGCCAGTTGTGGCCGCTGCGGACCAGGTAGCGGGCGATCCCGGCCCACATCAGGGCGATGACGGCCCCGTCGCGATGGTCGGGGTGCACACAGGAACGCCCCACCTCGACGAGGTCGGGACGGATGGCGTGGTGTGCGCCGAGGTCGAACTCGCTCTCGGCGTACAGGCGTCCGGCGACGGCGGCCCGACCGGGGGGCAGCAGCCGGTACGTGCCGACCACCGAACCCGTGGCCCGGTGCCGCACGAGCAGGTGGTCGCAGTAGGCGTCGAACGGATCGACGTCGAGTCCGGGCTCGGCGGAGTTCAGCACGGCACCCATCTCGGCGGCGAAAACCTCGTGGCGCAGCCGCTGGGCGGCTCGTACGCCGGCTTCGTCGTCGGCGAGGGAGACGGTGTACTCGGGCGCCGTCCGGGACGTGGCAGGTGCTGCCGGGGCGGGCGGTCCGGCGGCGGGTCCGAGGGGCTGCGGGGAGATCGAGGCGGGCAGCGGAACGGCGGGGACGAGCGAGTGCGCGGCGGTCATGGCTGTCTCCTGTGCCGGGCGAACCGGCAGGTCGTCGCGGGAGTGCGCTGTTCTCCTCCTTCTTCGCGGAGCCGGCTTGCCTCGACGTGTCCGTTGCGGGCAGTGCGGGTGTGGAGAGGTTGAACGGTCCCTTCGCCTCGCCTCGCGCGCCCCCGCGACCTGGGGCACCGTGGAGGGGAAACCGGATTCGCCCGTGTCAGCAGGGAGCCCGCCATGTCCCACCACACCTACCGGGTGACAGAGATCGTCGGTTCGTCCCATGACGGGGTGGACGCCGCCATCCGCAACGGCATCCGCCGGGCGTCGCGGACGCTGCGCAACCTCGACTGGTTCGAGGTGACCCAGGTCCGCGGCAACATCGTCGACGGAGCGGTCGAGCACTACCAAGTGGGGCTGAAGGTGGGATTCCGCCTGGAGGACGAGGACGATCTCGGGCACTGACGGCGGCCTGCCCCGGCTGCCGCGTCCGAACGGGACCTGCGGCCCGGTCCGTTCGGGTCCATCGGGAGGCGGGCCGGGCACGGTGACGTGACCCCGGCGCCCGCC
The DNA here is from genome assembly GCF_023703325.1 of Streptomyces meridianus. Lineage (GTDB taxonomy): Bacteria > Actinomycetota > Actinomycetes > Streptomycetales > Streptomycetaceae > Streptomyces > Streptomyces meridianus. The sequence goes on along the minus strand of NZ_JAMQGM010000045.1, from coordinate 22,406 downwards.
TCCGGATCGCCGGCGTTCAGAAGTGCCCGGTCGGCGGTCGCCCGGACGGCCCAGCAAAGTGGGCAGATGATGTGCCCGGCGGGCACCGATAGCTGGGGCGGCAGTATCCCCCGCCCTCCCGACCGTCCCCCAGGGGAGGACCACGTGCCCGAAAGCCTTGAGCATTTGCGACGATGCTCCGTCGCGGTGGATCTCGGCGCCGCCCGGACCAGGGTGTACGTCAAGAACTCCGGCCTGGTCGTCGACGAGCCCAGCGTCGCCGCCGTCAACACGCGTACCGGCGCGCTGATCGCGGTGGGCGAGCTCGCCGAACGCATGACCGGCCGGACTCCGCAACACATCCGCGTCTGCCGGCCCGTCTCGGGCGGCACGGTCGTGGACATCGACATGGCCCAGCGGATGCTCCGGCACCTCATCGGGGACAAGCTCCGCAGGGCGTGGCGCCGCAAGCCGACACTGCGCATCGCGGCGTGCACTCCGCACGACAGCGAGCCTCTGACGCAGCGGGCGGCCGTGGAGACGCTGACGGCGCTGGGCGCGCGCCGGGTCGAGCTGGCGAACACCCTGGTGTGCGCGGCGGTCGGGGCGGGGCTTCCGGTCGAGCGGCCGGAGGCCACGATGATGGTGGTGTGCGGCGCGAGCACGACCCAGGTGGCCGTGCTGTCGCTGGGGTCCATCGTGGCGGCCGAGACGATCCCCGTCGGGGGCCACTCCATCGACCACGCCGTGGCCGAGTACCTGCGCGGCAAGCACGAGCTGGTGATGCCCCATCCGACGACCCGTCCGCTCGATCTGATCCTGGACGTCGCCCACGGCTCCGGCGAGCCGGCGGAGGTGCACGGCCGGGATGTGGCCACCGGTCTGGCGCGCTCGGTGGTCGTCGACCGGGAGAACATCCGCCGGGCGATCGGCACCCCGCTGACCGCGGTCCTGGACGGGATCCGCGCCGTGCTGCGGCAATGTCCTCCGGACCTGGTCGCCGACCTGTCCGACCGCGGCATCATGCTGGCCGGCGGCAGTGCCCTGCTGCCGGGCCTGGACACCATGCTCAGCCAGGGCACCGGGATGCCGGCCCATACCGCCGAACGGCCGGACACCTGCGCCGTACGCGGGCTGGGCGCGATGCTCGAGGGCAAGGTGCGCCCGCTGCACCTGGATCCGCTGGCCGGCTGAGCGGCCCGGGCAGTGGCCGGACGACGGGGTGCGGTGCCGGCCTCGCGGTGCGTCGCCATGTCAGCGGCCGCACGGCCACGAAGGCACGGGCACCGCCCGGCCCCGGCAGTGCGGACCGGTCAGGTGGCGTCCGCGAGGGACAGGCTGTGCAGTTGCTCGGGCGGTCCCGGGCGGGCGTAGTACCAGCCCTGTGCGGTGTCGCAGCCGAGCACGCGCAGGTGCTCGGCCTGCATCCCGGTCTCCACGCCCTCGACGGTGACATCGAGATCGAGCGTGTGGGCGAGCGAGACGATGCCTTCGACGATCTTGATGTCCACCGGGTCGGCCGGGGTGTGCTGCATCCCGCGCGTGAAGGAGCGGTCGAGCTTCAGTGTGCTCAGCGGCATGCGGCGGAGGTTGGCCAGGTTCGAGTAGCCGGTCCCGAAGTCGTCGAGTGCGATGGCCACGCCCAGATCGGCCAGTTGGCGCAGCGGCCTGAGCAGGTCCTCTTCGGCGCCGATGAGCGCACTCTCGGTCACCTCCAGGCAGAGCGCGGTCGGCTCGAGCTCGGCCTCCCGAAGCACCTGCAGGGTGTCCGTGACCAGGCCGGGGTGGTGCAGCTGTGCCGGCGAGAGGTTGACGTTGATCAGTACCGGCCGGGCGTCGCGCTGCTCCAGCTGCCAGGTGCGCGCCTGCCGGACTGCCTGCTCGAGGACCCAGCGGCCCAGGGGGACGATCAGACCGGTGTTCTCGGCCAGCGGGATGAACTGGTCGGGGCCGAGGACGCCGCGCAGCGGATGGCACCAGCGCACGAGGGCCTCGGCCCCGTGCACGCTGCCGTCGCTCAGCCGCACCAGCGGCTGGTACTCGATGAAGAACTCCCCGCGCTCCAGGGCGGTGGGAAGACTGTTCGTCAGGCTGTGCCGGCTGATGGCGCGGATGTCGGCCTCGGGGTCGGACAGCGCGTACCGGTTGCCCCCGGCGGCCTTGGCCCGGTACATGGTGATGTCCGCGCTGCGCAGCACGGCTGCGGCGCTCAGTTCCCCGGCGGTTCCGTCGACGATGCCGATGCTGCCGCGGACGGTCAGGTCGCGTCCCTCGATGCGGACCGGGGTGGACAGGGCGTCGAGGATGCGGTCGGCCAGGGCGACGACGTCCTCGTGCGAGGCCGGGTTCTCTATCAGGGCGACGAACTCGTCACCGCCGATCCGGGCCATCAGTTGGTCGGCGGAGGTGGCGCAAGCGTGCAGCCGGTCGGCGACCGCCACCAGCAACTGGTCGCCGACGGCGTGCCCGAGACTGTCGTTCACGGCCTTGAAGCCGTCCAGGTCGAGATAGCAGAGGCCGAAGCGGGCCTCCCCGTGACGGGGCGCCAGTGCGGCCTCGAGCCGTTCGAAGAACTGGGGCCGGTTCGGCAGCCCGGTCAGGGCGTCGTGGGTGGCCTGGTGGCGGAGCCGGTCGTTCAGCAGCCGCCGCTCGGTGATGTCCTCCAGCACGGCCAGGGTGTAGCGCGGTTCGCCCTCGGTGTCGCGCAGCAGGGAGACCGTCAGGTTGGTCCACAGGACCGTTGCGTCCTTGCGGTAGTACGGCTTCTCGACCTGGTAGTGGTCGCGTTCACCGCGCAGCAGCTCGTCGTGGACCTTCCAGACTCCGGGGGTGTCCTCCGGGTGCCAGAAGTCCGTCACCTTCCGGCTGCGGAGCTGGTGGTCCCAGCCTCCGAACATGCGGGAGAGCGCGTCGTTGACGTCGAGGATGTTGCCCTCGATGTCGGCGATGCCGATGCCGACGGCGGCGTCCCGGAACATCGCGCGGAACCGGGCCTCGCTGTCGTGCAGCGCTTTCTCGGCCTCGGCCTGGGCCCGCAGGGCGGCCCGTGAGATCGCCTCCTGCTCGCAGAGCGTCCGCTCACGCAGCGCCTGGGCGTAGCCGGCCGCCAGGGAGTGCTGGAGGCGTGCGCAGCGGGCGCGGCCCTCATCGGCCGGGAGCACTTTCCCGGGAGAGCAGTAGAGCAGCAGGTAGGCGTCGATGACGCCGAGGGTGCGGGGCAGGGTGTGGGCGTCCGTGCAGTGCGCCTGGACGAGTCCGGCGCCGACGCCGAGCGCGGGGCTGGGGTCGAACGGCCGCGCGAGGAGGGCGTCCCTGAGCTTTCGGCCGAGGCCGCCCAGGTGTTCCTCGAACTCCTTGGCCGTCATCGACGTTGCGGTGGCGGGATAGATGGCGCGGCTCCAGATCGCCGCGAAGCGTCTGAGTCTGTCCTCCGGCCCGTCCTGGACACTCCCCGCGACGCCGTCCGCGGTGCTCGCCGCCCCGGTTGCGGTCTGTGTGGCCGTCACGGCTTGTGTCCCACTCCGGCGAACCCGATGAAGACGCTCGGGTCCTCCTCGTTCGTGGGGGCGTCCGGGCGCCAGTCCGGCATGGGGACCACCCCGGGCTCGGCGAGCTCGAACCCGTCGAAGAAGCGCTCCACCTCGGCTCGGGAGCGCATCCGCAGGGGGGACCCCATGTTGTCGTACAGCTGCTCGACCCCGCCGCGCTGTTCCGGCGAGTGGGGTCCTCCCTCGGTGGACGCGTGGGTGAGGACGAGCAGGCTGCCCGGGGCGAGGGCGTCACGCAGGGCGGCCACTGCCTCCCGCGGGTTCTCCTCGTCGACGATGAAGTGCAGGACGGCCACCAGGAGGAGGGCGACCGGGCGGTCGAGGTCGAGGAGACGGTTGACCTCGGGACCGGCCAGGATCTTCTCCGGTTCGCGCAGGTCGGCAGCGGAGATGGCCGCGTGGTCGACGCCTTCGAGGACGGCGCGGCTGTGGGCGACGGCGACGGGGTCGTGGTCGACGTAGACCACCCGGGCCTCCGGGCATGCGGCCCGGGCGACTTCGTGGACGTTGCCGAACGTGGGTATGCCGGAGCCGATGTCGAGGAACTGGGTCACCCCCTGTTCGACGGCATGGCGCACGGCGCGGCGCATGAACGCCCGATTGGCCTGCATGATCTTCGGCAGGCCCGGCATGATCTGCATCGCCTTGCGGGCCGCCTCCCGGTCGACCTCGAAGTTGTGCGAGCCGCCCAGGTAGTAGTCGTACACGCGGGAGACGCTCGGCACGGACAGGTCGATGCCCTGCGGGGCCCAGGACGGACGCTCCATCAACAGCTCCATTTTTTCGGCCACATGAGTGCGGCCGGTGGGGGTCGGCTTCGCTCGGAAGGCTACTGATCACCCGATACCAACGGAACGGGAAACGGAAATCTTCGGTCTCTTCCGGTCACGATGCATCGGTCCACCATCCGGGCATGGGCGGGGAAATGCCGCCTTCGCCCTGCTCACGCCACGAGGGGCGGCCGACAGGCGGTCAGCAGGCCCGAACGGGTCCCTCTCCGGCAGCATCCGCCGGGCGAACCCAGCCGGACAGCGGTGGATTCGGCCGAATCGCACCGGTCGCATGCGCGGGGAACCGACGGGGATCACTTCAGCAGCCGGGAGAGCCTCCGGTCCGCCAGTGGCTTGCCGCCCGTCTGACACGTGGGGCAGTACTGGAGGGACGAGTCGGAGTACGCGACCTCGCGGATGGTGTCACCGCAGACCGGGCAGGGCTCGCCCGTGCGGCCGTGCACCCGCATGCCGCTGCGTTTGCCCGCCTTCAGCTCTCCCGCCTCCGTGCCCCGCGCCCGTTCGACGGCGGTCCGCAGGGTCGCCTGCATGACGTCGTACAGCTCCGCCGACTGCTCCTCGCTCAGGCGTGCGGCGATCCGGAAGGGCGACATCCGGGCGGCGTGCAGGATCTCGTCCGAATAGGCGTTGCCGATTCCGGCGACCACCTGCTGGTCCCGCAGAACCCCCTTGATCCGGCGGTTCTCCGACTTCAGCAGTCCGGTGAACCGCTCGCGCCCGAACGACGGGTCCAGCGGATCCGGGCCGAGGCGTGCGATCCCCGGAACGTCCCGGGGATCGCGTACGCAGTGGACGGCCAGGCTCTTGCGGGTTCCCGCCTCCGTCAGGTCGAAGCCCTCGGGACCGTCCAGGCGCACCCGCAGGGCGAGGGGCCCCTTGCCGGGCCGGGGCCGGGTGTCCGGCATGCTGTCCCGCCAGCGCAGCCACCCGGCCCTGGCCAGGTGGAAGACCAGATGGAGACCGTCCGCGGCGATGTCGAGAAACTTGCCGTGCCGGGCGACACGGGTGACGGTGCGCCCCTCGAGGGCGTCCAGGGGAGGGTCGAAGGTCTTCAGCACACTCACCGCGAGCGGGAGGACGCCGGCGATCCGCCGGCCTGTGATGCGCTCGTCGAGGAATTCCCGGAGAGCTTCTACTTCTGGCATTTCGGGCATATCGCACATTCTGCTACATGACTCGCCGAATGCCTGCAAAACTGACAAACGGCCAGAGAGCTCGACCCCCAACTCCTTGTGAATACCGTCACTTCACATCCCAAAAGGGACGGTTCGCATGCTCTACTGTCCGTTCCCCGTTGTCGTCCGGAGACCGAGCAGTGCACTCAGGAGTTGGACAGGGGCCGCCGGCCCGGAACAAGACCGCCCAGCAGCGACGCCGCATCATCGCCGGTCTCACCGCCGCCGTCGTGCTCACCAGCGGCCTCGCGGCCACCGCCGATGACGGAAGAGCCGCCCCGCAGGGAAAGGCCTCGCTCGTCGACCCCCTCATCGGCTCGCGCAACGAGGGCAACACCTTCCCCGGCGCAGCCGTGCCCTTCGGCATGGTCCAGATGTCGCCCGACACCGGCAAGAACATCGGCTACGCCTACGACGACAAGCGCATCCGCGGCTTCTCACCCGTCCACCTCTCCGGCGTCGGCTGCCGGCTCGGCGGGGACCTGCCCGTCCTGCCGACCACCGGCGACGTCGTCGAGACGGACAACGCCAAGTACGCGTCCACCTTCAGCCACGCCCAGGAGAGCGCGTCGCCCGGCTCCTACCAGGTGCGCATGGGGGACTACGGCGGCATCAAGGCCGAACTGAGCGCCACCAAGCGCACCGGCTGGCAGCGCTACACCTTTCCCCCGGCCCAGCAGGCCAACGTGCTGCTCAACTCCGGCCAGGCCCTGCACGACGTGACCGACAGCCGGATACGGGTGGTCGACGACCGGACTGTCGTCTCCGAGATCACCGGCACGGGCTTCTGCCAGGAGTCCAAGCCCTACACCGTGCACACGATCACCCGCTTCAAGGAGCCCTTCACCTCGCACGGCACCTGGTCCGGCGACAAGGTGACCGAGGGCAGCGACGCCTCCGAGGGCCCGGGACGCCGCGGCGCCTATGTGACGTTCGACACCCGGGGCCGGGACCGGCAGGTCGAAGCGGTCACCGCCATCAGCTACGTCGACGCCGCCGGCGCCGCCCGCAACCTCGCCGCCGAGGGCGAGGGGTCCTTCGACTCGACCGTGGCCAAGGCGCGCCGCGTGTGGGAGTCCCGTCTCGAGGACATCGACGTCCGGGGCGGCTCGGAAACCCGGCGGCGTGCCTTCTACTCCGCACTGTACCGGGCGCTGCTCCACCCCAACGTCGGTGAGGACGCCGACGGCCGCTACCGCGGCTGGGACAAGCGCGTGCACACCTCGGAAGGCTTCACCTACTACCAGAACTGGTCGCTGTGGGACACCTACCGGACACAGGCCCAGTTGCTGTCCCTGATCGCCCCGCAGGAGTCCCGCGACATGGCGCTGTCCCTGCTGCGCGTGGACAAGGAGGGCGGCTGGCTGCCCAAGTGGGGCTACGGCACCGTCGAGACCAACATCATGACCGGTGACCCGGTCACGCCCTTCCTCACCAACGCCTACCAGCAGGGCCTGCTGCGGGGACACGAGGAGGAGACGTACCGGGTGCTGCGCAAGAACGCCGACGGCGTGCCGCCGCTGCGCTCCCAGTACGTCGGGCGCAACGCCAACCAGGAGTACCTGGAACGCGGCTACGTTCCGCACCAGCCGGACCGACCCAAGGACAAGCAGGGCGGCACCGACTTCGGCCACGGCGGCTCGGCCACGCTCGAGTACGCGCTCGCCGACGGGGCGCTGTCGGCGATGGCCCGTGACCTCGGGCACCACGCGGACGCCCGCCGGTACGCCGCCAGGGCCGGCAACTACCGCAACATCCTCGACCCGTCGACCGGCTTCTTCCGCCCGCGCGACGCCAAAGGCCGGTTCACCGGAACCGCCGACCCGTCGAAGGGCAAGGGCTTCCAGGAGGGCACCTCGTGGCAGTACACGTGGCTGGTCCCGCAGGACGTCCCCGGGCTGATCGACCTGCTCGGCGGGACGGCGGCCACCGAGAAACGGCTCGACGCGTTCTTCGACCAGGACCGGCTGCGCAAGGACCCCGAGGGCACCGCCCGGGAGAGCTGGGTCAACGACCCGTACGACTACTACCACTCCGACCGCTACAACCCGCAGAACGAGACCGACCTGACCGCGCCGTACACGTACCTGTCCACCGGAAGCCCGTGGAAGACCACCGACGTGGTCCACGCCGCGCTGTCGCTGTACACCGACGGGCCGAACGGCGTGACCGGCAACGACGACCTGGGCACCATGTCGTCGTGGATGGTGCTCTCCTCGATGGGCGTCTTCCCGGTCTCCCCCGGCACCGACACCTGGGGACTGTCCACCCCGGCCTTCGAACGGGTCGACCTCGACCTCGACCGCCGCTGGTACCCCAAGGGAAGCTTCCGGATATCCGCGCCGGGCACGAACGGCAAGGACCGCTACGTGCAGTCGGCCGGACTCGGCGGACAGGACCTCGACCGGACCTGGATCCGCACGGACGACATCCGCAGGGGCGGCGAACTCTCCTTCCGGGTGGGCCCGGAACCTTCCGGCTGGGGCACCGACCCCGGCGACGCGCCTCCCTCCCTCAGCGGCCGGCAGACCCCACGGCGGTGATCCCCACCGGGCGGTGAACGGGCCCGGGGCGGATCCGGCCGGTCACCAGGACGACTCGCGGACCGTGGCACCCGATTGCGGCACCGCTGTGGCGGTGATCACCGATTCCTGCCGGTCGCCGGAGAAGGTGACGGTCAGTTCGGAGGGCTCGTCCTGCGAAGTGCGCACCGTGAACCCCCGGGTCGGTACCGCCGACACCAGGCACACGGTGTCGCTGCCGAAGCGGACCGACGCCTGTCCGCCGTTGGACTGGATGGTGTGCACGTTCGCACCGTCGGGGCAGTTCGGGTCCCGGGTCGTCCCGTCGCTCGGCGACGCGCTCGGCGTACGCGAAGGGCCCGGCGAGGCGGAGGGAGTCGCACTCCTCGTCACGGCGGTTCGCGGGGAGGCGCTGCTCGTGCTCGGCGAGGGAGCGGGCTTCCGGCGGCGTCTGCGGTCGGCGCCGTCGGCGGAGGGATCGGCGAACACGGTCGGCGCCGAATGGGCGACCGGCGGCGTCGGCCGGGTCGAACCCACCACGAACCGCACCGTGAGCACCACCGCGGTGACGCTGACCGCCGTGCACGAGAACCAGATGATCAGGTAGCGCAGGAACCGGGGCACGCCACCATACTGACGGACGCTAACGTGCTGAGGCATGGCCTCCGTCCTGCTCGTCGAAGACGACCCCGTGATACGTGCCGCGGTCATCGAGGTGCTGTCCGCCCACGGCCACATCGTGCACAGTTCCTCCCACGGTTTCGCGGCGCTGCGCGAGGCCACCCGGAATCCTCCCGACGCCGTGGTGCTCGATCTCGGGCTGCCCGACCTCGACGGGATGGACGTGCTGCGCATGCTGCGCGGGATATCCCAGGTGCCGGTGCTGGTCGCGACCGCCAGGGACGACGACGCCGAGGTGATCCGCCTCCTCGACGCGGGGGCCGACGACTACGTGGTCAAGCCGTTCTCCGGGGGCCAGTTGGCGGCCCGGCTGGGGGCGGTGCTGCGCCGCTCGGCAGCACCGCCCGCCGGGTACCCGCCGGCCGCGGACGGCTCCGACGCCGAACCGGGGGCCGGGTCACTCCGGAACACCACGCAGGTCGGTGAGCTGCTGGTGGACCCGCTGGCCCGGACGGCCCATCTCGCCGGCACCGAACTCAGCCTGACCAGACGTGAGTTCGACCTGCTGGCCTATCTCGTCGCCCACGCCGACCGGGTCGTGTCCCGGCGGCGGATCCTCTCCGAGGTGTGGCGGCAGCCGTACGTCGAGGACCAGACGATCGACGTCCACCTGTCCTCACTGCGCCGCAAGCTGGGCGAGCGAGCGGCCCAGCCGCGCTACCTGCACACCGTGCGCGGAGTTGGCATCAAGCTGGTGACCCCGCGGTGAGGCGCACCCTCGCCGGCGTCGCCCTGGCGGTGACGTCGATGGTGGCGCTGTCGTTCCTCATCCCGCTCGCCATGCTCGTCCAGTCCCAGGCCCGCGACCGGGCGACGACGGCGGCCGAGCAGCAGGCGGCCGCGCTCGCTCCCGTCCTGGCACTGACCACCCGGCCCTCCGACGTCCAGCAGGCGGTGGCCGGACTCGACTCGGCGGGTCAGCTGGGCGTTCATCTGCCCGGCGGACGGCTCATAGGGGCTTCGCACGCCTCTGCGGCCGCACTGCGGCAGGCGGTCCGGGACCGGGAGACGCTGGCGTTCACCACCAGGGCCGGCCGGAGCTATCTGCAGCCGGTGATACTGCCGGGCAACAAGGTCGCCGTGACCGAGGCTTTCGTTCCCCGCTCGGACCTGAATCACGGCGTGGTCATGTCCTGGTTCGTCATGTCGGCACTCGCCCTGTGCCTGGTGGCCGGCTCGGTAGCGGTCGCCGACCGGCTCGGGGCCCGTGTGGTGAGCTCCTCGCAGGGACTGTCCCGGGCCGCGAACGCCCTGGGGGCCGGAGACCTGGAGATCCGGGTCGAGCCGGCCGGGCCGCCGGAACTGAAGGAGGCGGGAGTCGCCTTCAACACGATGGCCGATCACGTCGTCCAACTCCTGGCGCTGGAACGCGAATTGGTTGCCGATCTGTCCCACCGGCTGCGGACTCCGCTGACCGCCCTGCGTCTGGAGTCCGAGCGGATGACGACGATTCCCGGAGCCGAACGCGTCACCACGGCAGTGGACCACCTCGAGGCCGAACTCGACTCGATCATCACGGCCGCCCGTACTCCGCTCGCCGTGGGCCCGATGGCCGGCGCGACGCGGCGGCCGGCGGCCGGCCCCGCGACAACGGCAGTCGGGACCGGGCCCGGCGCCCGCTGCGAGATGTCCGCAACTGTGGGCGAGCGCTGGGACTTCTGGTCCGTACTGGCCGAGCAGCAGTCCCGCCCGCACCAGTTGGAGGTGACCTCCGAGCCGACACCGGTGGCGCTGCCGGCCGACGAGGTCGCGGCGATGGTGGACGCCCTGATCGGCAACGTGTTCCGCCACACGCCGGAAGGAACCGCCGTCGGGGTGCGGGTGGGACGCACGGCCCAGGCAGTGGTGCTGACCGTGGAGGACGCCGGCCCCGGCATCGAGGACCCGCAGAGCGCCCTGGCCCGCGGGGTGAGCGTGAACGGCTCGACCGGGCTGGGGCTGGACATCGCACACCGCGCCGCACGGGCCGCCGGCGGACAGGTGCGGATCGGCCGCGGTGGGCTGGGCGGGGCACAGGTCCAGGTGACGTTGGAGCTCGCGGCCGGTGTCACCGGCCGTCAGGCCCGCGCGGATCGTCGTGAGCGGGGACGCGGTCCGGCGGGCTGAACGGTACGGTCCCGGGAGCGCCGGGCTGCCCGGACCGGCGCACACGACGACGAACGACCCCGAACGAGGACCTGCCGTGCCCCACTACGAGAAGGACCCCGCGGAGATCTACCGCCAGTCCTTTGCCACCATCCGCGCCGAGGCCGAACTCGGCGGCCTGCCCGCCGACATGGCCCGGGTCGCGGTGCGCATGATCCACGCCTGCGGCATGGTCGACCTCGTCCGGGACATCGTGCACAGCCCGGACGTGGTGGCACGGGCCCGCCGGGCGCTGCGCGCGGGTGCCCCGGTGCTGTGCGACGTGGCGATGGTGGCCAGCGGGGTGACCCGCAAGCGGCTGCCCGCCGCCAACGACGTGGTGTGCACCCTGTCCGACCCGGCCGTACCGGAGCTCGCGCACCGCATGGGGACGACGCGCAGCGCCGCGGCGGTGGAGCTGTGGCGGGACCGGCTCGAGGGGGCGGTGGTGGCGGTCGGCAACGCCCCGACGGCGCTGTTCCGGCTGTTGGAGATCGTCGAGGAGGACGGGCCGCGGCCGGCCGCGGTCATCGGAGTTCCGGTGGGTTTCGTCGGTGCGGCGGAGTCCAAGGAGGCGCTGGCCGCCCATCCGTCCGGCCTCGATCACCTCGTGGTGCGCGGCCGGCGCGGCGGCAGCGCCATGGCCGCGGCGGCGGTCAACGCACTGGCCTGCGTGACGGATTGAGGCCGGAGGCCTCGTCGGGATGCAGTCCGAGGAGTCCGCGGAGCCAGGCCGCGGCCTGCTCGGGGCCGCAGACCGCCGGCACGCCCTCGGGCACCGGGGGACGCGTGACGACGACGACCGGGACCCCGGCCTCGCGCGCGGCGACGAGCTTGGCCTCCCCGGCCGTGCCTCCGCTGTCCTTGGTGACGACGGCGTCGATCCGGTACCGGCGCAGCAGGTCCGCCTCGGCGTCGACGGTGAACGGGCCGCGCTCGAGCAGCAGATGCATGCGGGGCGGAACGGGCGGGCCGGGCGCCTCGACTGCGCGGGCGAGGAACCACAGTCCGGTCGCTCCGGCGAACGCGGCGATGCCGGTGCGCCCGACGGTCAGGAACGCCCGTTCCGCGAGGCCGGGCAGCAGCTCGGCCGCAGCGGCGGTCGAGGCGGCCGGGTGCCACCGGTCACCCGGACCGGCGACCCAGCCCGGCCTGCGCACGGCGAGCAGGGGAACATGGACGTCAGCGGCCGCCTCGGCCGCGTGGAAACCGATCGTGGCGGCGAAGGGATGGGTGGCGTCGATGACCGCGTCCACTCGGTGCTCGCGCAGCCAGCGGGCGAGGCCCGCCGGTCCGCCGAACCCGCCGATGCGGGTGCGGCCGGGAGGAAGCCGCGGCTCCCGGACGCGTCCGGCGAGCGAACTGGTCACCGTCAGCCCCTGGTCTCCGGCCAGGTCGGCGGCGAGCCGTGCGGCCTCCGCGGTGCCGCCGAGGATCAGCACGTGGCGGGCCGCGGCGCTCATGCCGCCGCCCGCGGGAAGGACCGTCCGTGGCTGAGGGGGGCGCCGGCGGCGGGCGTGAGGCACAGCTGCGGCGGACCGGGCTGCGGCAGGGCTGGACGACGGGGGCCTGCGCCACGGCCGCGGCAACGGCCGCCTACTCGGCGCTGCTGACCGGCGAGTTCCCGGATCCTGTGACGATCACCCTGCCCAAGGGACAGCGTCCGGCGTTCGCGCTGGCCGTCGAGCAGCGGGAGCGGGGCCGGGCCACGGCGGGGGTCGTCAAGGACGCGGGCGACGATCCGGACGTCACCCACGGCGCTGTGGTGCGGGCCACCGTGCGGGCCCTGCCGCCGGGCGCGGGTGTGGTGTTCCGGGCCGGGCCGGGGGTGGGGACGGTGACGCGGGCCGGGCTGCCGGTGCCCGTCGGAGAGCCGGCGATCAACCCGGTGCCCCGGCGGATGATGTGTGATCACGTCGCGGAAGTGGCCCGAACGCACGGCGCCGCGGGGGACGTCGAGATCGAGATCGGGGTGGACGAGGGGGAGGAGATCGCCCGCAGCACGTGGAACCCCCGGCTCGGGATCATCGGCGGACTGTCGGTCCTCGGCACCACCGGCATCGTGGTTCCCTACTCCTGTTCGGCGTGGATCGACAGCATCCGGCGGGGCGTCGACGTGGCGCGGGCTGCGGGCCGGACCCACGTGGCCGGCTGCACCGGCTCCACCTCGGAGCGGGTGGTGGTCGCCGAGTACGGGCTGCCGGAGGAAGCGCTGCTGGACATGGGCGACTTCGCCGGAGCGGTGCTGAAGTACCTGCGGCGCCATCCCGTCGAGCGCCTCACGATCGCCGGCGGGTTCGCGAAGCTCTCCAAGCTCGCCGCCGGCCATCTCGATCTGCATTCGTCTCGCTCCCGGGTGGACAAGCGCTTTCTGGCGGATCTCGCCCGGCAGGGCGGTGCCGACGACGAGCTGGCCGCGGCCGTGGCCGCCGCGAACACCGGCCTGGAAACCGTACAGCTGTGTGCTGCGCGGGGTGTGCCGCTGGGGTCCTTGGTGGCCGAGGCTGCCAGGGGGACGGCCCTGGGGGTGCTGCGCGGGGAGCGGGTGGCGGTCGACGTCCTGTGCATCGACCGGGCAGGGGGCGTCGTGGGCCGGGCGCAGCCGATGGGCCCGCGCGGACGCTGAAGTAGGCTCGCGCCCGTGATCGCCGTCCGGTTTCCCGCACGGCGGACGGGCTGACGAGAGGACCGACGACCTGATGGCCGCGACCCCGGACGACGACTCCGTACTCCTGCGCCGTGACGGCCGGGTCGGACGCCTGGTGCTGAACCGGCCCCGGTCGATCAACGCCCTCACCCATCCGATGGTCCGGGCTCTGGACGATGCGCTCGTCGCGTGGGAGCAGGATGCGTCGGTTGCGGCGGTGGTGCTCTCCGGCGCCGGGGAGCGCGGTCTGTGCGCGGGCGGTGACATCCGGGCCATGCGCGAGGACGTGCTCGCGGGCGGCTCGGGAGCCCAGGACTTCTGGCGGGACGAGTACCGGCTGAACGCCCGGATCGCCCGGTACCCCAAGCCTTTCGTGGCGGCGATGGACGGCATCGTGATGGGCGGCGGCGTCGGTGTCTCGGCGCACGGCGGCATCCGCGTCGTCACCGAACGCTCCACTGTGGCCATGCCCGAGGTCGCCATCGGCTTCGTCCCGGACGTCGGCGGAACCTGGCTGCTGGCCCGGGCGCCGGGCGAGCTGGGCACGCATCTGGCACTGACGGCGGGCCGGATGGGCCCGGGTGACGCGCTGCTGTGCGGATTCGCCGACCACTTCGTGCCCGCCGCACGGCTCGGACCGTTCCTGGAGGCGCTGGCGGAGATCGAGCCGCAGCAGGCGGTGGCGGAGTTCGCGGGCACGGCACCCGAATCGGCACTCGCAGCGCAGCGGGAGTGGATCGACACCTGTTACGCGGCGGACTCGGTCGAGGAGATCGTCGAGCGGCTGCGGTCGTCCGGTGTGCCGGAGGCGAAGGAGGCGGCCGATCTGATCCTGGACCACTCCCCCACCGCGCTGGAGGCGACGCTGGCGTTGCTGCGACGGGCGCGCTCCCTGTCGGGCCTGGAGCAGGCGCTCGACCAGGAGTACCGGGTGGCCTGTGCGCTCGCTGCTGCTTCGCCGGACTTCGCCGAGGGCGTGCGGGCGCTGGTGGTCGACAAGGACCGCAGTCCGCGCTGGTCGCCGCGGACGCTGGAGGACGTGGCGCAGGAGGACGTCGAGTGCCTCTTCGCTCCGCTCGGCGACGGCGAACTGGGCCTCGCGGAAGGCTGAGTTCGCCGGCAGGCGGCCGCCACCGTTCCGTCCAGGGAACGGTGGCGGAGGGGGTACCCCTTGGGCTCCTGCCCTAAGGCGTGTCGTGAAAGTCCCGTCCGGCTCGCGGTGCCCCAGGGGCGGGCGACCCACGACGCCTTTCACAACGAGCCTCAGGTCTCCTTGTTGGCTCTCATGGAAGCGAAAGCCGCCACGCAGCCGAGCAGGAACGTGACAGCGCCGATGACGACGTTGTTCCAGATCATGCCCGCGTCGGGGGCACGGGTGACCACCCACGGAGAGATGATCATCCACACGCCGATGGCTCCGAGAGTCCAGCTGAGTCCGCCCATCCGGGCGGGCGCAGCGGTGATCGCGATTCCCATCAGGGCGATGGCGAGTCCGAGCACGAGGTTGTTGATCAGGAGTTCCGGGCGGGCGGTCGAGAAGTGGACCGTCCAGGGTGAGATGGCGCAGTAGAGGCCGACGAGGAGCACCAGCCCGTCGACCACCATCGGCATCCCGCCCCTGAGTGTGCGGGCGTACCGGGCACGCATCTCGGAAACATCAGGGTGTTCCGAGATGTCGCCACGGTGTGAGAGGTCGGCCATCCGACTCGCCTCCTTCGGATCAATGCAAGTCTGACCGATTTGTTCGACATTACGTCGCATGTCCATTGTGCACTTACTTAAACCTTATGAATAGGCGAGTTGCATGCCCTGGGCGGTTTTTCCTGATGTCCACCAGGGGCCTGCCGACGGCCGGACAGGCCCCTGGCCGCGAGGAGGGCTCAGCGCTTGAGCATGAAGGTGAAGTCGCCGGAGGGCTTGCCGCTCAACCGGACCGCCGACACGAGTTTCCCCTCCGCGCTCAGTCTCTCGACCTCGGCCCGCGAAAGACCGCAACCTTCGGCGATCAGCCGCACCGGCCGGACCGGGATCCGCGCCGCAAAGCGGACGGATACGTCGATCGCCTCGCGGTGCAGGTGCTCCGACCCGCCGGTGTCGAGGCACCAGGCGTTGTCCCAGTCGAGGGCGATGCGATGACGGCGCCGCACGACCGGATCCTGGAGCAGCTCAGCCGTCAGGCCGGGGTCGTTGCCGTGCAGTCGGTCCAGCAGCTCAGGTCGTACGGAGCGCACATGCACCCGTTCCAGGACCGTGAGCTTTGCGGTCACTCCGCAAGCGGTGCAGAGCGCAAGGATCCAGGCGTCGATGAGCTTGTGGTGTGCGTTGACGCGGAATTTGCCGCTTGCCCGGAAGCGGCCGGACCCGCAGGCGTGGCAATGGCGGAGAACGAGCGGCAGGCAGGTGGGGGCGACCACCCAGTTTTCGAGCACAGAAGTACACCGGTTTCCATGAGAAGTCCGCAGCAAAAAGGAGCGCGGCGCAGATGCGCGACGCGCGACGATTCAGCACTCGGGAGGTCTCACAGGGTGTACAACGGCGGGTCCTTGACTCGACGACTTGGTCGGCCGCACGGTAACGGAGCCCAGGGACGCTGCTCCACCGGTTTTCGAGCGCCTCCGCGCCGGGTCCCGGCCGGCTGAGCACGGACGAGCCGGTGCCGGAGCGCGGCGACGGTGCCGTGGACGACGACGTGGGCCCGTCACATGACCCGCCGGACAGGCTCTAGCGCTGTGCCTCCTCGGCCGGGTTCGGGAGCCGGACGGGCGGCAGGTACTCGCGCACCAGCGTCCGCTCCCACCACGCTCCGGTCCTCCGCCGTTCCGCGGGAGTGGTGAAGCGGTAGCGGTACAGCAGCGCGCGGACGTGGACGGGCGGGGCGTCCGGGAAGGGATTGGTCCGCAGCAGGCGCAGCACCGACGGTTCGTTGCGCAGCAGGGCCTCCGCGAACGCGGTGAACCACGCACCGGCGTAGGCGGGCGAGAGGGCGGCGAACCACATCATCCAGTCGAGCCGCAGGTGGTAGGGAGCGAACTGGCGCGGGAGCCTGTGCACGTCCCCCGGTTTCCCCCTGAAGCCGTACTCCCGCCACACCCCGTCACGGGTGGGCTCCGCCTCCGCTGTCCCCTCCATCACGACCTCCAGCCGCACCCGGCTGACGCTCCCGAACGCGCCGTAGGCGTTGACCAGATGCAGCCGGTTGAAGGAGTAGTTCATCCGCTGCCCGCGGGCCAGGAGGTTGCGCGCCGGCCAGTAACTGAGCGCCACAACCAGGACGGTCGGCGCGATCACGGCAGCGATGAAGGCCGGTGGCGCGTCCGGGAGATCCGGCGCGTGGGGCAGGGGGAGCACAGCCGCGACGGCCCCGGCGTCGACCGCGGAGAATGCCAGGACGATCGTCAGCCAGTTCAGCCATGCGAAGTTGCCCGAGAGCACGAGCCAGAGCTGGGTGACAATGATCAGGCCCGCCGCCGCGCTCGCCACCGGCTGCGGAGTGAACAGCAGGAACGGCACCACGAGTTGGACGACGTGATTGGCGCCGGTCTCGATTCGGTGCAGCCGCTTGGGCAGATGGTGGAAGAACCAGCTCAGTGGTCCCGGCATCGGCTGCGTCTCGTGGTGGTGGTCGAGACAGGTCAGGTCGCGCCAGCAGCGGTCGCCGCGCATTTTGATCATCCCCGCGCCGAACTCCACCCGGAACAGCAGCCAGCGCATCAGCCACAGGACGAGCACGGGTGGCTCGGTCTCCGAGTTGCCGAGGAAGACGGCGAGGAAGCCGGCCTCGAGCAGCAGCGACTCCCAGCCGAACCCGTACCAGGTCTGGCCCACGTTGACGATCGACAGGCACAGCAGCCACAGCAGCGCCCACATCGCCATCGCCACGCCCAGCGGGACCTGGTCCGCCGCCCCGGCGGCCACTGCTGCCGCCAGCGCGGCACCCGACCAGGAGACGGCTGTGAAAAAGCCGTCCGAGTAGTGGCCGTGGAAGATGCTCGGCGACTGTCGGAAGGGCACCCGTCGCACGAAGGTGCGCACGGGGAGCAGCCCGCGGTCGCCCAGGAGTCCCCGGCCCTGGAGGGCGGCCGTCAGGAAGGCGACGAGGTAGAGCACGGCCAGCGAGCGCTGGACGACCAGCCGGCTGAGCCAGTAGTCGGGGTCGGTGAACCAGTCCATGTCTCGGTTCTCAACCGGCTTCGAGACAGACGACGTCCACCCGCTGGACCAGGTTGTTGCCGAATCCTCCCCGGTTCCACGGCTGGAGCACCGGCTGGGTCCACCCCTGCTCGTCGGTGGCCCGGGCGGTGAGCACATGGCGACCGGGGCCGGCCGTCCACGGCAGGCTCCAGCCCCGCCAGGCCCAGCGGTGCGGGCCCCCGGGCTCGAGCTCGGCGGGCCGCCAGCTGCGGCCGTCGTCCGTGCTCACCTCGACCGCCGCGAGGGCCGCCGCGCCCGACCACGCCCGCCCCTCGATCCGTTGCGGTCCGGGCCGCACGAACCGGGTGCGGGACATGAAGTCGGGGAATCCGGGCGGAACCAGCAGGGCGCGCGGAGCCATCACCGTCACCGGCTCGCCCTCCTCGCCGGGGTCCTGGCGGAACCGGTACGCCTCCGCCTGCTGGAAGCCGGTGAACGGGGAGTCCTGGACCTGCACGTCGCGCAGCCACTTCACCGAGGCCATCCCGTACCAGCCGGGGACGACGAGCCGGAGCGGGAACCCGTGCTGGGGCGGCAGCGGGGCGCCGTTCATCGTGTGCGCGACGAGCACGTCGGCGGCCGGGTCCAGGGCCGTGGCCAGCGGGAGGCTGCGGCGGTAGTCCTGCTCCACACCGCGTTCGACGCCGTGGTCGGCCCCGGTGAACACCACGTGGGCGGAACCGGGCCCGGCGCCCGCCTCCTCCAGCAGGAGCCTCAGAGGGACACCGGTCCACTCCGCCGTGCTCACCGCCTCGACCAGCCACGGCTGGCTCACCGGGCGCGGCTCGAGCCGGGCCCGTCCGTTGCCGGCGCACTCCATGGTCACCCGCAGGGTGGTGGCGGGCCGCTCGCGCAGTTCGCCGACGGTGAGGCTCAGTGGCCGCCGAACCCTCCCGCGGACCGTGAGCCGCCAACCCTCGGCCGTGGCGTACGGAATGTCGTAGTGGACCAGGACGTAGTGCAGACCGGGCGGGGTCACTTCGTGCCGCAGCGCTTCCAGCGGCATCCCGTGGTTGCGTGCGGCGAGAGCGAGTTCCTCCCGGCCGATGCCCTCCGCGGGGGCGGCCAGCCGCGCCGGAGTACTCACCTCGCCGATGCGGGCATCCATGCCCAGAATTATCCGCCCGGTGTGCGGCCGCGGCACGTCGCACGGGCCGGATCCGGACACTCACGGCAGGGGCCGCAGACCGGCCGGCGCCCCCGTCGTGTTGACTCGACGGCGCGCAACCGGACCCGGCAGCCGCAACCTGCCACCCGACGAAAGGACCGCACGCATGCCGCTGGTACGCACCGAGCTCACCGAGGGCGTGGGCGTCGTCACCCTCGCCGACCCGGAGCGCCGCAACGCGCTGTCGGCCGGGCTGCTGGCCGAACTCACCGCTGCATTCGACGCGTTGGAGGCTGCAGAGGACGTCGCGGCCGTGGTCGTCACCGGTGAGGGGCCGGCGTTCTGCGCGGGCGCCGTCCTGGACGACCTGCTGACGGCGGTCGACGGCGACACCGCCCCGGTGGAGCAGGTCTACGAGGGCTTCGACCGGGTTCGCCGTTCGCCGCTGCTCACGGTGGCCGCGGTCCAGGGGCCCGCGGTGGGCGCGGGCCTCAACCTGGCACTGGCCTGCGACATCCGGGTCGCGGGGCTCTCGGCGTGGTTCGACACCCGCTTCCTGCGGATCGGGCTGCACCCCGGCGGCGGGCACCTGCGGATGCTGGAGCAGCTGGTGGGCCCGCAGACCGCTGCGGCAATGGTCCTGTGCGGTGAACGCCTCGACGCACGGACCGCTCAGGAGCGCGGGCTGGTGCTGCGTGCCGCGCCCGACGACGAGTTGCTCGCAACGGCGCGCGGCCTCGCCGGGCGGGCTGCGGCAGCCGGACGGGATCTGGTCGTGTCGGTCAAGCAGACGCTGCGCGAGTCCCCCGCGATGACGGCCGAACAGGCCCTTGCCGTGGAGGCGGAGCGGCAGCGCCGGTCGTTCGCCCGTCCCGCGACGGCCGCCCTGCTGCGGGGCGCGGCGAGCCGGGCACCGGGCAGTGGGGTCACGGCTCGCGACCGTCAGGAGAACTGACGGTCGCCCTCCTCCGACGCGCCGTGGGTGGTGCGGATCGTTCCGGCGCACCGGGGGCTCGGCAGGCGCACGGATGTGAAAACGAACAGGCTTGTCCATGCATAACCTCACCCGCATGCGGTAGAAAGATAGCGAGCCTGCCCGGTGTGCATCCCCCGTCGCACCGGGCAGGCCCTTTTCGCGCCGTGCCGGGTGCCGTGGCGTCCGGCTGGTGCGCGCGGCCGGAGCTGCGAGGATGGGCCCATGAACAGGACCGTTCGGCTCGCACAGCAGCCCGAGGCCGACGAGTTGCTCGGTCGCAGCCCGCTCGCCGCACTGGTCGGCATGCTCCTGGACCAGCAGGTCCCGATGGAGTGGGCGTTCTCCGGCCCGCACACGATCGCGCAGCGGATGGGCACCGACGATCTCGACGCACACGCGATCGCGGCGCGCGATCCCGAAGAGTTCGCCGCGCTGCTGTCCGCCAAGCCGGCCGTGCACCGCTATCCCGGCTCGATGGCCAAGCGCATCCAGCAGCTCTGCCAGTACCTCGTCGAGCACTACGACGGCGACGCGGCCGCCATCTGGCGCGATGCCGGGACCGGCGGGGAGCTCCTGCGGCGGCTGAACGCGCTTCCCGGCTACGGAAAGCAGAAGTCGCAGATCTTCGTGGCCCTGCTGGGCAAGCAGCTCGGCGTCGCCCCCGAGGGCTGGCGCGAGGCGGCGGGCGCCTACGGCGAGGAGGGGTCCCACCGCTCGGTCGCCGACATCACGGGGCCGGAGTCGCTGGACAAGGTGCGGGCCTACAAGCAGGAGGTCAAGCGCGCCGCCAGGAAGACGTGACGCACGCGGCGGGCCCTGCCGGCACCCAGCGGGTGCCCGGGGCCACCGGCGGCGGGCGGCCGTCCCGCCCGCGTCGCATCATGGTGTCATCGGGCGCGTGAGGACCGCCCGGCCGCATCCGTTCCGGCGCGGTCGGCGTTCCGCCGCGTGCCTCCCGGACCGGAAGGACGACGGGATGCACTACGCGGTATGCGGAACCGGCATGGTCGGCCGGACACTTGCCGAGAAGCTGGTGTCCCTGGGGCACGAGGTGGTGATCGGAACACGCGATCCGGAGGCCACACTGGCCCGGACCGAGCCCGACCGGTTCGGCGGTCCCCCGTTCGCCGAGTGGCACCAGGCCCGTCCGCAGATCCGGCTCGCCCCGTTCGCCGAGGCGGCAGCGCTGGGAGGGACGCTGGTGAACGCCACGTCCGGTTCCCGGAGCCTGCCGGCGCTGGTGGCGGCCGGGGCGGAGAACATGGCGGGGAAGGTGCTGATCGACGTGGCGAACCCGTTGGACTTCTCCCGGGGCATGCCGCCGGGGCTGGACCCGGTCGGCGACGACAGCCTCGGCGAGCAGATCCAGCGGTCCTTCCCCGGGACACGGGTGGTCAAGACGCTCAACACCATGAACTGCCGGGTGATGGTCGATCCCGGCCGGGTGCCGGGCGAGCACAACGTGTTCGTCTCCGGTGACGACACCGAGGCCAAGAAGCAGGTCACCGGGCTGCTGATGTCGTTCGGCTGGCCACCGTCCGCGATCATCGACCTCGGGGACCTGAGCACCGCCCGGGGTGTGGAGATGCTGCTGCCCCTGTGGCTGCGGCTCGCTGGTGCCGTCGGCCACACCGACTTCAACTTCCACATCCAGGGGGCTCACTCGCAGGCCTGATGCCTCGGCACGACTCCGCCGGAGGAAGAGAGACCGGGGCCTGCGTCTGTCATCCGGACGGAGGGGCCGGGCAACCGGACCCGTCCGACCGCAGGACGGCGAACGTCGCAACCGCCGACCCGCCCCCGGCAGCTCGACCGGTCCGCTGCATGCCGTGCCGGCAGTGCGGTGACGACGACGTCGAACGCCCCTCGCGCCGGGCCGGCCCCGCCGGAGCCCGGGCCATGAACCCGGGCCGTCGCGAAGGGAAGCGACAATGGGGGCATGTCACGACGCCCGCCCCGCCCACAGCAGCCCGCCGAAGCCGCCGCCGCGCCCGTCTCCGACGGCGATCCCTGTCCCTGCGGGCTACCCGCCTCCTACGCCGCATGCTGCGGGGCGCTGCACCGGGGAACTGCGCGGGCGGCCGACCCGGAGCAGCTCATGCGTTCCCGGTTCAGTGCCTTCGCCGTCCGGAACGATGCCTATCTGCTGCGCAGCTGGCACTCGACGACCCGGCCGCCCCGCATCGAGTTCGATCCCGAGCTGCGGTGGGAGCGTCTGGAGATCCTCGCCACCACCGGTGGGGGTGTCTTCCACACCGAGGGCACGGTGGAGTTCCGGGCGTACTGCGTCGACCGCGGGCGGGCCGGCCATCTGCACGAGCGGAGCCGGTTCGTCCGCGAGGACGGGGCATGGGTGTACCGGGACGGCGAGGCCACCGGCTGACGGCGACGGAACCGAAGAAACCGGAAGCGATTTCCCCCCAGACCTTTTCACTCCTTTGGTGCAGAGTTATCCTGAATAGTGCCTGCGGGGCGAGCGAGGGAGCTCGAACGAGGCAGTTTCGGGGAAGGGGGCTCTGGTCCTCGCCGAAATTGCCGAAGTCGGGCTGAGAGGCCGCGAGTCGAGAGGCTGCGGCGACCTCCACGACCTGATCCGGACAATGCCGGCGAAGGGAGCCCACCTCGCAGGTCACTGATGTGCGAGCGGCAGGGGCCGGCCCCGGG
>NZ_JAMQGM010000044.1 GCF_023703325.1 Streptomyces meridianus | reverse complement strand
AGCGCGGCCGGGGACGCGCGCGACCTCGCCGCGGCGCTCGCCGGTCTCCCGCGGGCCCGGCCCGGTGACCCGTACGCCACCGAGGCCGCTCTGCGCGGCGGACGGACCTACCGCAGGCGCCTGGTGAAGGCCACCCCGCTCCCGCCCTCCACCGATGCCGCCGGACGGCCCCTGTTCGCCCACGGCTCCTGCCTCGTCGTCACCGGCGGACTGGGAGGAGTGGGAACCGAGATGCTGTCCGGACTGCTGCGGCGGTTCCGGCTGCGGCTGCTGATCCTCGGCCGCACACCCCTGCCGGAGACGGACGGAAGCAGCGGGACACCGGCCTCCGCAGCCGCCGCCCGCACCCTAGACGGCCTTGCGGCACTCGGCGGCGAGGTGCGCTACCGGAGCGTCGACGTCGCCGACGCGGCCGCGGTCACCGCCGCCGTGGAGGAGACCGAACGGCACTGGGGACGCTCGCTGGACGGCGTTCTGCACCTGGCGGGCGCCTACCGACCCGCCCTGCTGGAGCGGGAGACACCGCGGCACTGGAGGGAGTCCCTGGAAGCCAAGGCCGTCGCCGCCCTGCACCTCGCAGCGCTCGTACGGCAGCGGCCCGGCGCCCGCTTCGTGTCCTTCTCCTCCCTGCTGACCGTCACACCCTCCGCCGAGTCCGCCTCGTACGTCGCCGCAAACCGCTTCCTCGAATCCCTGCACGACCACCTGGAGACCCTGGGCGTGCCCGCTACCTGCGTGGTGTGGGGACTGTGGAGCGGCATCGGCATCAACCGCGGCAACCCGTACGAGGACGTGGCCGCCCGCCGTGGCATGCACGTGCTGAGCGCCGCCGAAGGACGGCGCCTGGCCCGGGTCGTCCTCGCCCAGCCGCCCGGCCGCTGGTTCGCCGGGCTCGACGACGCCTCGCCCGCGCTGCGCGGACTGCTGCGGCCGGACCACCCCACGCCCCTCGAACGGCCGGTCGCCCGGACCGGCCGTCCCGCCCGCGACACGGTCCTGCCGCCGCTGACCGACCTGCGCGGACTCGAGGTGCCGGTGACCGTTCTGCCGCAGCGGGCCGAATCCGCCGGCTGTCCGGCCGGGAGCGCACCCCGGCCGGCAACGGCGGCCTCTCGCTCCACCGCCCTGCCCGGTGACAGCGCGCGCATCCGCAGGCTGGTCCTCGACACACTGGCCGAAGCGGTCGGCGAAGACGTCGACGAGCAGCGGCCGTTCTACGAGATCGGGCTCACCTCCATCCAGCTCATGCGGGTGCACGGCAGTCTCGAGCAGGCCCTCGGCCGCAAGGTTGCGCAGACGGTGCTCTTCCAGCACCCCACCGCAGCCGAACTGATCGGCCATCTGACCGGCGGCGCGCAGCCGGAGACCACCGAACGGGCCGCGGCGTCCGCCGACCTCCGCGGCGACGACCGGCGGATCGCCGTGATCGGCATGGCCGGCCGATTCCCCGGCGCTCCCGACCTGGACGCCTACTGGCGGCTCGTCAGTTCCGGGGAGAAGGGCCTGCGCACGTTCACCCCGCAGGAACTGGAGGCCGCCGGCGTCACGGAGCAGCAGCGCACCCGCCCCGACCACGTCCCCGTGGGCGGGGCACTCGAGGACGCCGACCGGTTCGACGCAGCGTTCTTCGGCATCAGCGCCCGCGAGGCCGAGGTGATGGAACCCCAGCAGCGGCTCCTGCTGGAGGTCTGTCACCAGGCCCTCGAGGACGGCGGCTACGCAGGGGCCGGTGAGGACACCCGCGTCGCCGTGTTCGCCGGCACCGGGATGACCCTGCATGCCCTGCAGACCTATCTGCTCAACAACCTGCTGCCCACCCAGGACACGCAGGACCCGGTCACCGCGCTCCAGCTCGCCATCGGCAACCAGGCCGACTTCGCCGCCGGCCGCGTCGCCCACCGGCTCGGCCTGCACGGGCCCGCCGTCGGCGTGCAGACCGCCTGCTCCAGCTCGCTCGTCGCCGTGCACCTGGCCGCCCAGTCACTGCTCTCCGGCGACGCGGAAGTCGCCCTCGCCTCGGCCGCGGCCGTGCACGTGCCGCAGAACACCGGCTACCACTACGTCCCCGGATCGATCCTGTCCCGGCGCGGCGAATGCCGGGCCTTCGACGCCGCCGCCGACGGAACCGTGGGCGGCAACGGCGTCGCCGCGGTCCTGCTCAAGCGCTACGACCGGGCGCTGGCCGACGGCGACACGATCCACGCCGTCCTCCTCGGGTCCGCCGTCAACAACGACGGCGCCGGAAAAGTCGGATTCACCGCCCCCGGCGTCACCGGACAGCGCCGGGTGATCTCCCGTGCCCTGCAGTCGGCCGGGGTGAGCGCAGACACCATCGGCTACGTGGAGGCGCACGGCACCGGCACCGAACTCGGCGACCCCATCGAGTTCCAGGCCCTCACCCAGGCGTTCCGCGAGAGCACCGACCGCCGGACGTACTGCGCCCTCGGCTCCGCCAAACCCGTCATCGGCCACCTGGACAGCGCCGCCGGCATGGCCGGGCTGATCAAGACCGTGCTGGCGCTGCGGCACCGCTACATCCCGCCCCTCGCCGGATTCGAGCGGCCCAACCCGGCCATGGACGTGGACACCAGCCCGTTCTGCCTGTCCGCCACCGGCCGGTCGTGGGAGCGGGGGGAGACCCCCCGGCGGGCCGGCGTGAGCGCCCTCGGGGTCGGCGGCACCAACGCCCATGTCGTCCTGGAGGAGGCGCCGGAGCCGGAACCGGGCCAGGACGGCCCGCAGGCCGCCGCGGACGGCCCCGGCCTGCTGCCGCTCTCGGCACGCAGCCCACGGGCCCTCGCCGAACTCGCCGGTGCCTACCGGGACCGGCTGCGCACGGACCCCGCCCTGCGCCCGGCCGACGTGTTCGCCACCGCCGCGCTCCGTCGCCGGCACCACGGAAACCGGCTCGTCGTCCTGGGCCGCACCACCGGGGAACTGGCCCGCTCCCTCGACGAGTTCCTGGCCGCGGACGCCGACGGACCCGCCCCGTCGCGTCCCCGCTGGGTCCGTGGCACGGCCGCCCCCGAGGGCACCGGGCTCCTCGCGTTCCTGTACGCCGGCCAGGGCACCCAGCGCCGTGGCATGGCCCGGGAGCTCTACCACCGCTTCCCGGCCTTCCGTCGCGTCGTCGACGAGTGCGAGCAGCACTACCGCGACGCCTGGGGCCGGAGCATCACCGAGGTCCTCCTCGGCGGCGACAGCGCGGCCAACGGTCCGGACGCGGACCGGCCCTGGACGACCGACCTGACCCAGCCAGCCCTGTTCACCTTCGAGACGGCGCTCTCCCGGCTGTGGGAATCCCTGGGCGTGCGCCCCGACTACGTCGCGGGACACAGCGTCGGCGAGTACGCCGCCTTCTGCGCTGCCGGCGCCATGTCCGTCGCCGACGGCTTCCATCTGACCGCGGTACGCGGTCACGTGATGCGCCGGCGCTGCCCGCCCGGGACGATGGCGGCCGTCCTCGCCGGACGCGAGGCGGCCGAGCGGGCCGCCGACGGTCTGAGCGGCGTCGAACTCGCGGTCGTCAACGGCGCGACGAGCCACGTCCTGGCAGGGCCGCCCGAAGAAATGACCGAGGCCGTGCGCCGGCTGGAGGCCGCGGGGCACCCGGTGCGCCTGCTCCCCGGCGACCGCGCCTTCCACAGCGCGCTCGTGGAGCCGGCCCTCGAGGAGTTCCGGTCCCACCTGGAACAGGTGCGTCTGGAACCGCTGCGGATCCCGCTGGTCAGCAACCTGGGCGGGGAGCTGCTGCCGGCCGGTCACACGCCGGATGCCGGCTACTTCCTCCGGCAGACCCGTCACTGCGCCGACTACGCGGCGGTCCTGTCCCGGCTCGCGGCCCTCGGCACCACCACCCATCTGGAGATCGGCCCGGACGCCACGCTCACCTCGCTCGGCCGGCGGGCGCTGCCGTCCGCCGGATGGACCGCGTCCCAGCCACGCGGCGAGAGCGGCACGGAGGGACTGCTGAAGGCCGCCGCGCTGCTGCACTGCGGCGGAACCGCCCTCGACTGGGGCGCGTTCGCCGCGCCCGGCGAACCGGGCCGCCATGTGCGCCTGCCGCTCCACCCCTTCCACGGCACGTCCCACTGGATCAGTGCCGGCACCGACCACCGGCCGGCCGGAGGCCCCCCGATGACGAACGAATCCGTCGCCCCCCAGCCGGACCCGCACCCCGACCGGCGGGCGTCGCAGGACGAGCTGCAGGCCCGCATCCTCGATCAGGTACGGGAGCTGGCCGCCGATCAGCTCTCCCTGCCGGTGGAGGAGGTCGCTCCGGAGGTCGCCTTCTTCGATCTCGGCGCCGACTCCCTGCTGATGATCAACATGATCCGCCGGCTGGAGAAGGCCTTCGGAGTGCGGATCGCGATGCGTGAGCTGTTCGAGGAAGCCGACAGCCCCGAGCGGCTGAGCGCACTCCTCGCCGAGCGGGTCTCCCCGGAGCGCGCGGCGACGTTGCGGGGCATGCCGGACGAGGCACCCGCCGCAGCAGCCGGGGGAGCGTGCGCGATCCCGGCCACGGTCCCCACCGTCCCCACGGCGCCCACGGCGCCGAGCGGCTCCGCGCCGCTGCCCGTCACGGCCGCCCCGGCCGATCCGGCCACCCAGGCCGAGGCGACCGCCGCACCGGAGGCGGCCCCCGCGCCCGTCCTGCCTGCCGCTGCGCCCGCATACGCCGCGCTGCCCGCCCCGGTCACACCGCCGGCCGCCGTTCCGGATCCGGGACTGCCGGCCCTGCCCGCTGCCGGCGCGCCGGTGGCGGTCTCGGAGGCAGGCCGACTGGTGGACCGTCAACTCGAGCTCATGGCCGGGTTCTCACAACTGATGAGCAACCAGCTCGCCCTGCTCGGCGGAACGCCCGCGGCCGGCCCCGTCCCGGCCGCATCACCAGCCCCGCCGGTCACCGCCTCGGAACCGGTCCACGCCCCCACCCCGACGGAGGCAACCGCGCAGTCGGCTCCGGCAGCGACACAGCAGGCCCCCGCTGCGGCCCCGGCGCCCGCTGCCGGACCTGCCGCCCCCGCCGCCGCACCGGCCCCCACCCTGCACGGCCCCCGCGTCGCCGTCCCCCGCGGCTCCGGCATGGCTTCCGGGAAGCTCACCTCCGGGCAGCAGGCCCATCTGGACGACCTCACCCGGCAGCTGACCGAGCGCACCGCCGGCTCGAAGGCGAGCACCCAGCGGTACCGCAAGGTGCTCGCCGACAGCCGAGCCGTGGTCGGATTCCGCAGTGCCACCAAGGAGATGCAGTACCCCCTGGCCGCGCGCGCGGCCCGCGGAGCCCACCTCGAGGACGTCGACGGAAACCGCTATGTCGACATCACCATGGGCTTCGGTGTGCTCCTCTTCGGCCACGAGCCCGAGTTCGTCAACGACGCCGTCAACCGGTACCTCGCCGACGGCATCCGCCTCGGCCCGCGCAATGAGGAGACCGGACGGGCCGCCGAGCTCCTCGCCGGACTCACCGGCTTCGAGCGGGTGGCTTTCGCCAACTCCGGTACCGAGGCGAACTCCGCGGCCATCCGCCTGGCCCGGGCCGCGACCGGCCGGGACACCGTCGTGATGTTCCAGGGCTCCTACCACGGACATGCCGACAACGTCCTCGGCCGCCCCGTCCTGGAGAACGGGCGACGCGAGACCGTACCGGTCTCCACCGGCATCCCCGCGGGCGCCGTCGGCGACCTCGTGGTCCTCGAGTACGGCGCCCCCGAATCCCTCACCGCGATCGAGGAGATCGCCGGCCGGGTCGCCGCAGTCATGGTCGAGCCCGTCCAGAGCCGCCACCCCGGCCTGCAGCCCAAGGAGTTCCTGCACTCCCTGCGGAAACTGACCGAACGCCACGGCATCGTGTTGTTCTTCGACGAGATGCTCACCGGATTCCGCCCCCACCAGCAGGGCGCCCAGGGCGTCTTCGGCGTCACCCCCGACCTCGCCACCTACGGCAAATGCCTCGGCGGCGGCTATCCCATCGGGGCCATCGCCGGCCGGGCCGACCTCATGGACGGCATCGACGGCGGCCACTGGAGCTACGGCGACGCCAGCTACCCGCCGCGCGACACCACCTTCTTCGGCGGCACCTACATCCAGCACCCCGTCGCGATGGTCGCGGCCGAAGCGGTCCTCGGCCACCTCCAGCAGCAGGGCCCCGGTCTCCAGGAGAACCTCAACGCGACCACCGAACGGCTGGTGGCAACCCTCAACCGGTTCTTCGAGGACGAGGAGTTCCCCGTCCGCATCGCCCACTTCGGCTCGCTGTTCCGGTTCGAGTACCGCGGCAACCTCGAACTGTTCTTCCACCACCTGCTGCTGCGCGGCGTCTACGTGTGGGAGTGGCGCAACTTCTTCCTCTCCACCGCCCACAGCGAGCAGGACCTCGAATTCCTCGTCCACGCCGTGCGCAACGCCCTGTTCGACATGCGCCGCGGCGGATTCCTCACCCCCGCTGGTGCCCCGCGCCCCGTACCGCCGCACGCACCAGCGCTCCCCGTGCCGGCCGGCCCGGCGAAGCAGGCCCCCGCGCCCGTCTCCGGCCACCCGGATCCTGCAGCGGGCGACCTGCCCGACAGCGGCACGGCCGCCGGTACCCTGCCCGCCCCCCGCACCCCGGCCAATGCGCCCGCCCGCCGGCCGCGCCGCGCGGGCTCGCCCGACTTCAGTCTGTACTTCTTCGGCGACTATCCCCGGGAGAGCGAGAGCGACGACAAGTACCGCATCGTCCTGGACGGTTCCCGCTTCGCCGACCGGCACGGCTTCACCGGGGTGTGGCTGCCCGAACGCCACTTCCACTCCTTCGGAGGCGTCTTCCCCAACCCGGCCGTCCTCGGCGCCGCCATCGCCCGCGAGACACAGAACATCCGCATCAACGCCGGCTGCGTCGTCCTGCCCCTGCACCACCCGGTGCGGGTCGCCGAGGAGTGGTCGGTCATCGACAACCTCTCCGGCGGACGGGTCGGCATCGGCTGCGCCAGCGGCTGGCACCCCAACGACTTCGTCTTCCAGCCCGACAGCTACGGCCGCCACAAGGAGGTGATGTACGAGCACCTGCGAACCGTGCAGAAACTCTGGCGCGGCGAGGAGATCCCCGGCCGCAACGGCCACGGCGACGACATCGCCCTGCGGCTCTTCCCCAGGCCGGTCCAGGACATGCCGCCGTTCTACACCGCCATCGTCGGCAACCCCGGCAGCTACCGGGAGGCAGCCCGCAACGGCATCGGCGTCATCACCAACCTGATGACCCAGTCCGTGGAAGACCTCGCCCGCAACATCGCGCTCTACCGCAGCGAGCGGGCCGCAGCAGGTCTCGACCCGGCCGCCGGGCGGGTCGTCGTCCTGCTGCACAGCTACCTCGGCGCGGACGTGGAACGCGCCCGCGCCGAGGCCCTGCCCGCCTTCAGCCGCTACATGCGCTCCTCCCTCTCCCTGTTCGGCCAGGTCAGCAACAGCCTCGGCATGGAGATCGACTACAAGAACACCCCCGAGGAGGACCTCGAGTTCCTCCTCGGCCGGGCCTTCGAGCGGTACTGCCACGAGCGCGCCCTCATCGGCACCCCCGACAGCGCCGCCCGGGTTCTGGACACCGTCCTGGCCGCCGGCGCCGACGAGATCGCCTACTTCGTCGACTTCGGCGTCACCCCCGACCAGGCCCGCGCCTCACTGCCGTACCTCGACGAACTGCGCCGCCGCTACCAGGAGACCCCGGCCCCCGAGGCCGGTCCGGCCCCGGGTGAGCCCGCCGGCGAGCCGCTGTCCCACGCCCAGCAGCGCATCTGGTTCCTCGACCGGCTCCACCCCGGACGCACGTCGTACAACGAGTGCTCCGCCGTCCGGCTGGACGGCCCCCTGGACACCGGTGCCCTGCGCACCGCACTGCAACAGGCCGTCGAACGGCACCCCGCGCTGCGCACCGTCTTCCGTGAACAGGACGGAGAACCGGTGCAGATCGTCCTCGACGACCCGCACGACGGCCCGGAACTCCTCGACTGCACCGGTCAGGACGAGGAATCGGCGCTGAACCGCATCGTCGCCGAGGAGAACACCCACCGTTTCGACCTCGCCGAAGGCCCCCTGCTGCGCACCCGGCTGCTGCGTCTGTCCGGCAACCGGCACGTCCTGGTGCTGACCGTCCACCACATCGTCTTCGACAGCGTGTCCGCCGCGGTGCTCACCGCCGATCTGAGCGAGCTGTACGCCGCCGCCGTCGAAGGACGCCCCCACCGGCTGCCCCCGTCCTCCCGGGCCGGCGCCGGATTCGGCGAGCGGGAACGCCGGGCAGCCGACAGCGAGGACGGCCGTCGCAGCCTGGAGCACTGGCTGCGGCAACTGGACGGCGCACCGCCGTACCTGGAACTGCCCGCCGACCGCCCGCGCCCAGCGGTTCCGAGCGGCCAGGGAGGTTCCGTCCACGCCCGGTTGGATGCCCGGATGACCACTCACCTGCGCGAGTTCGGCCGCCGCCGGCGGTCCACGGCCTTCATGGTCCTGTTGACCGCCTTCTGCGCCACCGTCCAGCGGCTGACCGGCCGCGACGACATCGTCGTCGGCACACCGGTCGCCAACCGCCCGGCCGGTACCGAGAACCTGGTCGGGTTCTTCGTCAACACCCTGGCGCTGCGAACCGACCTCGGCGGCGACCCCACGTTCGAGGACGCCCTGGCCCGCGTGCGGGCCACCGCCTTCGAGGCGTACGAGCACCAGGAGCTGCCCTTCGAGCGGCTCGTGCGCGAGCTCAACCCGGAGCGGGACCCCTCCCGCACCCCGGTCGTCCAGGTGTGCATCGAGTACGAGACCGAGCCGGTCCTGGAACTGGACCTGCCCGGAATCCGGGCCACCGCCCTCGACATCCCCACCCGGAAGGCGCCCTTCGACCTCACCCTCTTCCTCACGGATCTGGACGACGGCCTGCGCTGCCGCGTCGAATACAGCACCGACCTGTTCGACGAGGCGACCGTACGAGGCTTCCTCGCCCTCTTCGAAGCCGTCCTCGCCGCCGGCCTGGAAACCCCCGGCCGGACGCTCTCGGAGCTGATCCGGACGGACACCGCGGAGGCGAAGCCCGTGCCCCGGGACGGGACGGCCGCCCCCTGGACCGAGGCGTACGACGGCACGGCACCCGGGGAACCGCTGCACCACAGGTTCGCCCGCCGGGCAGCAGCCGACCCGGACGCCCTCGCCGTCACCGGTGACGGAACCCGACTGACCTACGGCGACCTCGACCACCGGTCCGCCGCGCTCGCCCGGCGCATCCGGGAGGCGGGCTGCGGACACGGCGGTGTGGTCGGCCTGCTCCTGCCGCGCGGCCCGCAGTGGGCGGTTGCCGCCCTGGCGGCCGTCCGGGCCGGAGCCGTGTATCTGCCGCTGGACCCCACCCTTCCCGCCGAACGCCTGGCCTGGATGCTCCGCGAGAGCGGCGCCCGGCTGCTGCTGACCGGCGACAAGCCGGAGACAGCCCCGGCGGCCGGAGCCGTCCCCGTGCTCACCGTGGGGTCCGGCACCGAGCGGGAGCCGTACCTGCCGTTCGAGGACGCCCAGCCCGCACCCGGCGACCTGCTGTGCATCCTCTACACCTCGGGGTCGACCGGGCGGCCCAAGGGGGCCGGCATCCGCCACTCCGCCATGGCCAACGTCGCGGACTGGCACCAGCGCGAGTTCGCCACCGGCCCGGCGGACCGGGCGAGCTGGATCTCCAGCCCGGGATTCGACGCCAGCAGCTTCGAGCTGTGGGCCCACCTCGCTGTCGGGGCGAGCGTGCACACCGTGCCCGACGCGGTGCGCACCGCGCCCGAGGCGCTGCGGGACTGGCTGCTCGCCGAGGGCATCACCAGTTCGTTCTTCACCACTCCGCTGGCCGAGCTGCTGCTGGACCTCGACTGGGCCCCCGGCGCCGGCCCGCGTCTGCTCGTCACCGGCGGCGACCGGCTGCGCAAGTGGCGCCCGGCCGGCGCACCGTTCCGGCTCGTCAACATCTACGGGCCCACGGAGAACACGGTCCTGTCCACCTGGGCCGACGTCCCCGAACAGCAGGGCCGCGAGGGCCTGCCACCCATCGGCCGGCCCCTACCCGGAACCACCGCCCTCGTGCTCGACCGCGGCCCTCACGGACTGCGTCCCCTGCCATCCGGGACAACGGGCGAGCTGTACGTCGGCGGGGCCCAGCTCGCCTCCGGCTACATCGGCCGGCCCGAGCTGACCCGTGAACACTTCGTCACCGACCCGAGCGGCCGGATCCCGGGGGATCTCTACCGCACTGGCGACCTGGTGCGACGCCGGGCCGACGGGGAGCTGGAGTTCGTGGGCCGCGCAGACCGGCAGGTGAAGGTCCGCGGCCATCGGGTCGAGCCCGGCGAGGTGGAGCACGCGCTGCTGCGGCTGCCCGGGGTCGAGCAGGCCGCGGTCGTGGCCAGGACCGACCGGGACGGCCGGCCCTGCCTGACCGGCTACGTGGTGCCGGCCGAGCCAGTCACCGCGGCGGACGAGCGGCGTGCCGGACAGCAGATCCGTGAGGCCCTCGGCCAGTGGCTGCCGGACCACATGGTCCCGCAGGCCTGGGTGTTCCTGGCCGGTCTGCCGCTCAACACGAACGGCAAGGTGGACATCCCCGCCCTGCCGGGGCCGGACTTCTCCTCCGGTGCAGCCGACTGTCCGCCGGCGACCCCGCTGGAGCGCCGGGTGCACGACCTGTGGGCGGCCGAACTCGGACTCGAGTCCGTCCCCGCCGACCGCTCGTTCTTCGAACTGGGCGGCCACTCCCTGACAGTGGTCCGTCTGCTCAACCGCATCCGCGCCGAGCTCGGCACCGAAGTACAGGTGCTGGACTTCTTCCGAGCGCCGACGATCCGCGGCACTGCCGCACGTATCCGGGACGAGCAGCAGACCGCAGCCGGTCCGGACACCGGCCCGCCTGTTCCGGCCGAGGACCGGCAGCCCGCTCCCCGTCCCGCCGAGCGCGTCAGGGGGACCCTGTGACCGCCACCGGCACACCGGCCCCCCGCAACGGGCAGCAGGACCCCCGGGCAGAAGGGGGCGGCGAACTGCTCGAACTGCTCGGCCTGCTGCGGGAGTCGGATGTCCGCCTCACCGCCGACGGCGACACCCTCGGCTACGACGCGCCCGCCGCCGCCGTCACCGACGACCTGCTGTCCGGCCTGCGGAAGCACAAGGGCGAACTCCTGCAATGGCTCACCGCGCCCACCGCCGGCCCGCAACCCGAGACCAGCGGCCCGGCCACCGTCTACCAGCGCCGCATGCACCAGCAGCACACCGGCGGGCAGAACCCCGCCGGATTCAACGTCGCCCAGCGCATCCCGATGACCGGGCCGCTGGATGCCGACGCCCTCGGCCGGGCCCTGACGGCCCTCTCCCGGCGGCAGTCCGCCCTGCGCTGCCGCTTCATCGGTTACGGCACCCGGCTGGTCCAGGAGGTCGTGCCCGTTGCTCCCGTACCGGTTCCCGTCACCGATCTGCGCACCCTCCTGCCAGGGGAACACGAACAGACAACCCGGGAGTGGGTCCGGTTCCATGCCGAGCAACCCTTCGACCTGGCCACCGCACCGTTGTGGCGCACGGCACTCCTGCGCTCCGCCGACGATCAGTGGGTGCTGCTGGTCGTCGTTCACCACATCGTCATCGACGGCTGGGGACTGGACGTCCTGCTGCGCGACCTCGGCGCCCTCTACGCCGCCGCCCTGCGCACCCCCGGCTCCGGGCTGCCCACCGACGCCGGGGCCGGCCTGCCGCCGCTCACCGTCACCTCTCCAGAGGTGGGGCGATGGCAGCAGCAGCACCTCGCCGGACCGCGCGGCCGGGAGCTGCGCGCCCACTGGCAACACGTCCTGGCCGGAGCGGAGCTGAGGGCCGCCCTGCCCTACGACCGTCCCTGCCCCGAGCAACCCACCGGACGGGGCGGCGACGTCACCCTGCGCATCCCCCGGGAGCCGGCCGCCCGGCTGCGCGCACTGGCCGCCGGCCACGGCACCACCGTGTTCACCGTCCTTCTGAGCGCCTTCGGGATCCTGCTGGGACGGCTCACCGGCCGGGCGGAAACGCTCGTCGCCTGCAACATCGCCAACCGCATCCGAAGCGAACACGAGCCGCTGGTGGGGCACTTCACCAACAACGTGATGCTCCGGCTGGGCTCCGGCGGGACGGGGCCGGCCGGTGGCGGGGGCAAGACCGGCGGCTTCGGGGCCCTCGTGGCCGAGACCGCGCAGACGTTCTTCGCCGCGGCCGACCACCAGGACTATCCGCTGCCGATGCTCCGCGCCGACCTCACCGAACGGCAACTCCTGGACGATTCGCCGTTCCCGCAGGTCATTGTGGTCATGCAGACGCAGGGCATCCCGGTGCTGGACCTGCCGGGCATCACCAGTGAGGTCCACGACGTCGCGGTCAACCGCGCGGTGGCCGAGCTGTGCCTGGTGCTGACGCCCGACGCCGACGGGATCACGTGCACCCTGAACTACGCCGCCGACCTCTTCGAGCACCCCACGGTCGAGAGGTGGGGCGCGGACTACCTCGAGCTGCTGAGCGAGGTGGCCTGCAACCGACCGTGACACCCCGGGGGCCGGAAGACCGGGCGGATCCGGCAGGACCGGTCTGCACCGGGTCCCTTGACGCTGTGAAAGATCCGCAGCAACATCCACCGTTGCGCCCATCCGCTCGATGTCCGACACGACCGGACCGAAAGGACCTCCCATGCGTCCACACCCACCCACCCGTCTCGTCGTGATCGGCGTCGTCATGGCGGCCTGCGCACCCCTGACCGTGGCCGCCCCCGCGGCGGCGGAGGCCTCCGCGGGTGCGGAACTCACCGTCGAGGAACAACGGCTGACCGGACCCGTCCCGGAGGAGATCCTCCAGCGCAGCGGCTTCGACCAGGTGGCGCCACTGTTCACCCGGGCACTCGCACACGTGCGCACCGAGGCAGGAGCACAGCGCCTGGCCACCACGGCAGGAAAGGCTCTGTGGCGGAGGGCGGTGGACAGGGCCCAGGGACGCGGCCCGGCGGGCGGCGACCTCAGTCGCGACGACGACCGCCCCCTGTACTGGGCCCGCCTCGGCATGACCAAGGCCGTGCGCCAGTGGCAGCCGTCCTTCGCCCTGGACGACGCCGGACACCAGGGCATCATCGACCGGATCGAACGCTCCTCGCGCGGCCAGGACACGATCGACCTGCCGGCCGGTCACGACGTGAAGCGGATTGTCCTCACCGGATTCGACCCCTTCCAGCTCGACGCGGACGCCCGCCGCAGCAATCCCTCGGGCGCCGCGGCGCTCGCACTCGACGGCGTCACCGTCCGCACCGCCTCCGGCCCGGCCCGCATCGAGACCGCCGTGTTCCCGGTGCGCTGGGAGGACTTCGGCCAGGGCACCGTCGAGAAGACGCTGCTCCCGCACTTCCGCAAGGGCCCGCGCGACGCCGACATGTTCACCACCATCAGCCAGGGGAGGGTCGGCCGGTTCGACGTCGAGCGTTTCAACGGCGCCTGGCGCGGCGGCTATCCGGACAACAACCGGGCGTCCCTGACCGAGATGATCCCCGTCCCCGAGGGGCTCCCGACCGTCCACCCCCAGCCGCAGTGGACGACCACCTCCCTGCCGTACAAGAAGATCGTCGAAGCCGGCACCGGCCGCTTCCCGGTGTACGACAACACGGCCGTCACCGAGATTCCGGCAGGGCAGAGCGAGCCGGTCAACCGGCCGGACGGCCCCACCGAGGGTTCCGTCGCCCGCGCGGGCGGCGGCGGCAACTACCTGTCCAACGAGATCGCCTACCGGGCGACCCTGTTGCGTGACGCGCTGCGCCTGCGCATCCCCGGCGGCCATCTGCACACGCCGGTCCTGGAGTTCGGCGAGGGGAACACCGACCCGGCGACCGGTGACGTCACCGACGACACGTTCGTCGCCAACCGGCTGGCGATCACGGCGCAGGTCCGCGCCGTGATCGAGGAAGCGGCCGGCACGCTGGACTGAACGGGGACCGGAACGTTGCGGTGGCCGGCCGCGGGCGCGGACCGGCCACCGGCGTCCTGCTGTGCCCGGGGGCACCGCGGCGGGTGGGCTCCCGGCGTTCCCCCGGGTGGGGGCTCGGTTCAGTCGAAGAACCCCTCGACGACCTCCTCGGCCGCCTCACCGGCGACCTCCTCCACCGTCTCCTCCACGATCTCCTCGATGAACTCGCCGAAGATGTCGTCCACGTCCGACCCCTTTTCTCGGTCTCCTCGGCCCCTCTTTCACCAGGGGCGTTCCGGTGCGGCCGGTGTCCAGGCCCGGCCGACTGACGCCCGTGGTCGTTCACGGCCGCATCAGCAACCACTCAACGCACGTTCCCAGCAGAGGAGTTCCCGTCCGTTCGCCGGATTCTCCGGTCCACGGCGGCGGCTCCCGGCAGTGGACCGACGGCCAAGAGACTCTGCACGCAGTGCACAGGACAACGCGGGAAAACCCGGGGATCCTGAGGCACGCGAAAAGCCGGCGCGTCCCCGTAGTGCCGCCCGGCCTGCCCGCCGCCGCGCCTCTCGTCGGGGCGCTCCCCGGAAGGAGCGCATGTGAACTGGCACCGCTTTTCCCCCCGGCGCCGCAGAAGCACCTCGGACACGGTGGTCGTGCCACCCTGCGCCTCGGTGGAAGCCATGCCGACGGCCTTCTCTCCGCTGATCACCCAACTGCTCGCCGTGCACGCACACACCCGGCAGATCAACCGTCTCGCCCAGCAGGAGGTGCACCGCGCGGAGTTCCGGCTCACCGCCCGCGCCGTCGTCAGCCAGTTGCTGGAAGCCTGGGCTCACCAGACCGACGGGCGGGGCACGATCGACGACCTGCTGGTGGAGCCCTGTTCCTGGACGCAGCTGCACGAGGGCTGAGAGGACCTCCACGCACCTGCAACGAACATCGCCTTCACGTCATACCCGGTGTCACGGGGCCCATGGCCGCTTATCCTTTCCCCGCGCCTTTCGCGAGGGCACAGGGGGAGTGACATGCTGGCCGAGACGGTGTACCGGAGCGAGGACGTCGATGCCGAGGACCGCTTCGATCTGTGGCGCGAACTGATGAGTGACACGCATGCCCCCTGGATCTGACGACCGACCACGCCGTCGACTTCACCGCCCATGTGCGCTGCATCCAACTCGGCCCTGTGGCAGTGTGGCCGGCCACGTTCCGGCCGGTGACGTGGCGGCGGACGCCCAAACTCATCCGGCAGTCCGATCCGGAGACCTACCACATCTCGCTCGTGCTGCAGGGCACCGGCGTGGTCAGCTGGGGCGGGCATCAGCGCTCCCTCGGCCCGTACGACCTGCACAACAACCACTCCTCGCGCCCCTACGACATCTGGTCCGACGGGTCCGGTCCGGAGCGGCTCCTCAGGACGATCGGCGTCGAAGTTCCCAAGAGCGTGCTTCCGCTGCCCCGCGGTCGGGCGGAACGCGTCGTCGGTCTGCCGATGTCCGGACGTGAAGGCATCGGAGCCCTCCTCACGCAGTTCCTCCTCCGCCTGGCCGCGGACGCGGGCACCTATCAGCCCGGCGACGCGCCCCGGCTGGGCACGGTCCTGACCGACCTGTTCGCCGCCGTCTGGGCGCAAACGCTCGAGGCGGAAGGGTGCCTGCAACCGGAAAGCCGTCACCGGACACTGCTGCTGCGTATGAAGGCCTTCGTCCAGCAGAACCTGCACGACCCCGCGCTCTCCCCGAGCACGGTCGCCGCCGCACACCACATCTCCTTGAGCTACCTGCACCGCATCTTCCACGAGGACGGCGTCACCGTCGCGGCATGGATCCGGACCCGGCGTCTGGAGCGGATCTGCCACGACCTCGCCAACGTCGACCTGCTCGCTGTCCCCATCCACGCCGTGGCCGCCCGGTGGGGCTTCCCCCGGCCAGCCGAGTTCAGCCGGGCCTTCCGCGCCGCGTACGGCATCGCTCCCCGCGACTATCGTCACCAGGTCCTGCGGGCCGGGGCGCTGCCGGCCGCGGTGAACAGGGGCTCCGACGACGGCGGCTCCCCGACGCAATGACGTCGGCCCGCGACGGAGACGACCGCACGATCCGTGACGCTTCGATGCCTTCGCCCGTATGCGTGACCTCTCTGATGTGGACGATCGGCCGGGTCCGCAAGCAGCATGGACACCGCTGCCGGGCCCCGCCCGGCAGCGCAACAGATCGACGACACCAGGAGTGGCAACAGTGGAGTACCGCACACTGGGACGCAGCGGTTGCAGCGTCTCGGCCCTCACGCTCGGAACGATGACGTTCGGCAACGAAACCGACGAAGCCACCGCGCACGCCCAGCTCGACCGTTTCGTCGAGGCCGGCGGGACCCTCGTCGACACCGCTGACGTCTACAACGCCGGGGTGTCCGAGGAGATCATCGGACGCTGGCTCGCCGACCGTCCGGCCGATGTGCGCGACCGGGTGACCATCGCCACCAAGGGCCGGTTCCCCATGGGCACCGCCCCCAACGACGTGGGCCTCTCGCGTCGCCATCTCGACCGTGCACTGAACGCGTCCCTGCGGCGGCTCGGCGTGGAGACCGTCGACCTCTACCAGGTCCACGCCTGGGACCCGTTGACGCCGATGGAGGAGACGCTGCGCTTCCTCGACGACGCCGTGCGCCAGGGGAAGATCCACTACGTGGGTTTGTCGAACTTCACCGGCTGGCAGGTGCAGAAGGCCGTCGACATAGCCGACTTCCGGGGACTCAGCAGGCCGGTGACCCTTCAGCCGCAGTACAACCTGCTGGCCCGGGAGATCGAGTGGGAGATCGTGCCGGCCTGCGCATCCGAAGGCCTGGGCCTGCTGCCGTGGAGCCCGCTGGGCGGAGGTTGGCTGACCGGTAAGTACCGGCGGGACGAGCGGCCCGTCGGCGCGACCCGGCTCGGCGAGAACCCGGAGCGCGGTGTGGAGGCCTACGACCGGCGGAGCAGGGTGGAACGCACCTGGGCCGTCGTGGACGAAGTGCACGCGGTCGCCGGGGAACGCGGTACGACGCCGGCGCAGGTCGCGCTGGCCTGGCTGGTCGACCGGCCCTCCGTGACGTCGGTCATTCTCGGGGCACGGACCGTCGAGCAGCTCGACGACAACCTCGGCGCGGCCGGCCTGCACCTGTCCGAGAAGGAGCGGGAGCGGCTGGACGCGGTCAGTGATCCGGGGGCGGCCGACTATCCGTACGGCGGTCCCGGCACGGAGCAGCGCAGCCGGAAGATTGCAGGAGGCCGCTGAGCGGAAACCAACGCCGGGCGGGCTGCACTGCGGGACCGCCCGGCGTCCGTCGGCCCGGGGCCCGTGTATGCGTCTGACGTTCGCGCCCGGGCCGTCAGTGGTTCCCGGGAACCACCGCGCTCACGGTCGACCACGACGGCCCGTCCGGGAGTTCGACGGGCGAGCCGGTGGGGCGGGAATGCGCCGGGAGCCGGTCCCGGTCCTCGGTGCCCCTGCTACCGCGCCGCGACGAACAGACTCTGCACGCTCCGCCCGATCGGCCCCTTCTCGTCGTGCAGCGAGGCGTCCGCGGTTCCGATTCCGGCGGTGTCGATACTGGTCCTGGCCTGGACGCACACCCATTCGCCGATCGGATGCCGGTGAAGGTGAACCGTCAGGTCGGGATTGACGAAGACGTGCGTGCGGAAGTCCAGTTCACTGCTGATCCCGTTGCCGGAGTCCGCGGCCACCAGAACCCGCTCCAGCGCCCCGGTCTCCTCCCCGGCGACCAGCGGGACCCTCGGCCGCATCCAGCAGGTCGCCGGCCCGCGCTCGGTGAAGGAACCGGCGGCGAAGCGCAGTTCCATCGCCGTGTGATAGCCCACGTCCCACGGCACGTCGAAGAACGGCAGCTCGGCCGAATCCTGCCACGGCAGGACCGCAGGCCCTTCCAGCACCTCGGGGACGGACTCCGCGGTCCGGCGGATGCGCAGCGCACGGGCCCGCATCACCGCCTCGCCGCCCTCGGGGGTCAGCGAGGCCTCCAGCAACTCGGTGCCCCGGCCCGCCCGTACGACCTCGACCGAGATCTCCAGCGGCCGGATCGGGACGGGTCGCAGGATCTCGTAGGTGATCCGGGCCAGGCGCATGTCGTCCCGCCCGTCCGGCCGTCGTTCCACGGACCGGCCGAGGAGCGCGGCGGGCGGACCCGCGTGCTGCGACGCGGCGTCCCAGGGCCCGCGCGTGAACGCTGTCGGCGCGTAGCGGTCCGCGTCCGTCCGCACGTAGAAGGCGGTTTCCCCGGACGATGCACTCATGCCTTGCCCCTCTCCCCGCGGCCCGGCCGACCGCTTGGTTACCTATCAGTAGCAGAGGTTGGACGGCGGCGGGAACCCGTCCCGGCGGGTCCCCGGGGATCAGGTGTGACGCTCCGGTCGGCGACTGCCGGTTGCGGGTGGGGCCGCGGGCGCGTTGCAGGCGTTCTGCGGCATGCCCAGGAAGTTGCCGTTGCCG
Organism: Streptomyces meridianus; assembly: GCF_023703325.1. GTDB lineage: Bacteria > Actinomycetota > Actinomycetes > Streptomycetales > Streptomycetaceae > Streptomyces > Streptomyces meridianus. The sequence continues at coordinate 28,003 of NZ_JAMQGM010000044.1, read as the reverse complement.
GCGGCGATGGCGCAGGTGACTCCGGAGGCGATAGACGACTTCACGCCGGTGCGTGGCAGGAAACCGAGCTCCTGCAGTGGAAGCCGCAGGACGTCTGGTTCAGCATCAACGCCTTCTTCGCCATCGGTACCGGCGGTGCGCACCGACTGCAGTGCTGGTACGTGAACTTCGAGCATCCCGCCCGCCGCACCGGGCTCGGATTCGACACCTTGGACCTGGTCGTGGACCTGGTCATCGCTCCCGACCTGAACAGCCGCGGTGGAAGGATCAAGACGAGTACGCGCACGTGCGACGGCTCGGAGTCGTCAGTGACGACGAGGGCCGGGCCGTCAGAGCCGCCCGGGAGCGGGCCGTCGCGATGCTCGAGATGCGTGCGGGCCCCTTCGCGGACGCCGGCGCCTGGGCGGCCTGGCCGCCGCCACGGCTGCCCCGCTGAGCCGTCGCACGGCTCGCTGCCGCCGACAGCGGGCGAACGACCGGAGCAAACCGGCGCACCGGACCATCAACACGCCGCCGTGCCCCGGCGCTGCGCAGTCACGTCTGCACGAGGCGGATCACAAGAGGTCCGTACCGCACGATTGACGCACGCCTGTGCGCACGAGTTGACTGTCGTCGCCCACACGTTCGTACGTTGAATTCCGTCGCACCCCGATGAATCCGGTTGGACCGACGGATGGACGATGAATCCGGCGAGGTGCAGTATGCGGCCACGGATCGCACTTCTGATGGCGGCAGTCGGCATGCTCCTGGCGGGCGGCCTCGCCCCTCCCGCCGCCGCCCAGCCCGATCCGGCCGCGACGAAGGGCTCGCTGCCGCGCTCGCCCGAGCAGTCCGAGACCAAACGGCTGCCCGACCGGCGGTCGCTCACCGTCGGGGACCGCTTCTCCTCGATGGGCACCGAGGACGGTCTCTACCCCGCCGCCGGCTGGCACACCACGGGCGAGATGGGCGGCATGTGGACCCAGCCGATCAAGCTGCTCGACGGCATGTGGTTCGGGCTGGACGACGCATGGCTGGGAAAGCAGGCCGAGGCCACCCGGTTCACCTCCGGATGGGGCTACAACCGCATCGACTACGCCCCGACCGGCGGTATCGACGCCAGCCGCACCGACTTCGCACCGGACGGCCTGCGCGCCGGACTGGTCGGGCTCACGCTCACCGCGCAGAAGGACAGCGAGGTGACACTGTCCCTCGACGCCCACTCGGAACTGATGAACGCCTACCCCTGGGGCTGGACCGCGCCCGGCCAGTCGGAGTTCAACCTCCCCGACAGCTCCAGCTTCGACGGAAAGGCGCTCGCCTTCCGCGAAACGGGAACACCGGACGTACCCAACGCCGCCCCGCACGACTACGCGGCCCTCGTCGGTGCCAGGATGCCGGCAACCACGCACAAACTGGGCTCCGACTTCCGCGGCCCGCAGAGCGACCCTGCCATCTGCCCGGCCGAGGGCGACAAGCCGGCCACGTGCGACGACAGCTCGTTCGGCAAGGGCACCGGCGGGCGGATGACCTACCGCGTCACACTCGACGCCGACGCACCCATGACCCTGTGGTTCGCCGTGGCGGGCTCGGACAACGGCCCGGCGGAGGCACGAGCCCAGTACGACAAGGCACTGGCCGATCCGCTCGGACTGCTGAAGGACAAGATCGGGAAGCGGCGCGCGATATCGGGTCGCACGTCCGTCGACCTCCCCGGCGACAGGCTGCTCCAGCGCAGCGTGGAGTGGTCGAAGCAGAACCTCGCCGACTCCGCGCAGGAGTCCCGTGACCTGCGCCTGCGCAGCACCCGCGAGGGCAAGCAGTACCCGGAGCCGAGCGGCACCCTGCCTTCGGCCCGCTGGCTCGGCGCGGGCTGGCCGGACTACCCCTGGCTGTTCGGCACCGACGGCGAGTACACCGCTTTCGCCAGTGTTGCCATGGGACAGTTCCGCGACATCAAGGGGCATCTGCGCTCGCTGCGCGACGTCAGCGAAGTCATCAACGACCGCAGCGGAAAGGTCATCCACGAGATGACGCCCGACGGCTCGGTCTACTACGGCGCCAACGACGACCCCGGGAACACCGACGAGACCGCGAAGTTCCCGAGCGCCGTCGCCCTGGTGTGGCGGTGGACCGGCGACGAGGCCTTCCGCGACGACCTGTACGACTTCAGCGTGCGGAACATGCGTTTCATCGACCGCACGCTCGACGACGACAGCGACGGATGGCCCGAGGGCACCGGTAACGTCGAGCGGCCGGGCATGGGTCCGGAGAAGCTGGACAACGCCGTGTACACGATCCGCGGCTTCCGCGACCTCGCGGACATGGCGCGCAGCAAGGACGACTCCAAGACCGCCGCCTGGGCGACGGAACGCGCCGAGAATCTGGAGAGGAAGTTCGACAGGACCTGGTGGGCCGGCGGGGACACCGACCAGTACGGGGACTCGCTGGAGAACCCGTCGAACGTTCCCATCCTCCAGCGGCACTGGATCGGCGTGACCCCCATGGACGCGGAATTGGTCCGCCCGGGCGAACCCACTGTGCCCCTGGCCCCGGCCGGTCACGGCAGGGCCGCTCTGGCGAAGCGTCAACAGAACTGCTATTCCGGTGAGTTCGGACTCTTCCACACCGGAACGGGGCCGACGTCGGCGGAGGGCGGGAACAAGGGCCCCTCGTGCGACAGCGCGGTCTCCGGTGTGCAGAGCGAGCGTTCGGCGTTCTCCCTCAATACGGGGATCATGGCGGTGGCCGAGGGCAACTACGGCCGGCTGGGGCGAGGCGAGCAGCAGCGATACACCACGGCTAATGCCCGGATCCAGCTCGACCCGGGGGTGTGGGAGATGCCGGGGGCGATGCCGGAGATCGCGCCGAGTCCCGACTTCACCCCGAACATCGACCGCCATCTCACGGAACGCTCGATGGTGCTGCAGGCCTGGGGTGCCTACGGCGTGCTGTGGCCGGTCGTCCACCACCAGCTCGGAGTGGCGCCCGACATGGGACGCGACACGCTCTCGGTAGTCCCGCAGGTGCCGGAGGGCCGGCAGCGCGTGGCCGGCAGCAACATCCGGCTGGCCAAGGGCGCGGTCGACGTCCGCGCGACCCGCTCGGGCAAGACGCTCACCACGGCCGTCACCCGGCACGGCCTGGACTCGGCCCTGACCATCGGGCACGTGCTGCCCGCCGGGGCGAAGGTCGGTTCGGTGACGCTCGACGGGAAGCCGGTGGCGTACCGGATCGTCACCACCGCCCGCGGTCAGCAGGCCGTCGCCGAGGCAGGTTCCGCCGACGGCCGTTCGACGCTGGTGGTGCACCTGTCCTGACGGCCGGGTTCGATGTCCTGCGGCAGCAGGGGCCCATGGCGGGGCGACGCCGGGGGCTGAAGGCGCACCACGAAGCGGTGGACTGTGCTGCACGCCGCGAACGAGTCCCAGGTCGTGACGCGGACCGGCGAGCAGGGACGGGGCCAAGCGATCCGAGAGCTCCAGTGGCACCCGGTACCCTCCGTGCTGTTCGGCGAGCTGTCGGTGAGTTTCCCGCCGCACCGGACCTGTGTGCGTGATGACGGCCCGCCTCCCACGCCCACCAGCGTCCGCGGCCCGGCGTGAACCGCTGTCTCCGTGACTGGGGACCGGACTGCGTGTGCGGGAGCGTGCAGGACGCGACGTGATCGCGGCGCACGGCATCCGGCCCACCGGCGGCGGCGATATCCGCCTGCAGCGGCGCGGCAGGGCCTCGCGGGACCTGCCGCCCCCTGTCCCCGGCAAGGACGAAGCACGCCGACACAGCCCTGCCGCGGGTGTGGTGCACTTGCCGTCTCACCAGCGACGTGTTTCCTCCCGCCGGGCCCGGTTACCCGAGCCACCAGGAACGCGGCCCGGTGGAGGTGGTCTTCGAATGACGGATGACGGCGTATGCCCGGAGAGGCCGGAAGAGGCCGTCACGGTGATGGGACAACTGTTCACCGGACGTGCGGTCGACCGTCGTGGCAACCACTGCACCGCGCGGAGGCGCATGCCTCCGCAGGGTCCTCCCCGACGAGTCGGCACCCGTCGCCCTCTCAGGCTTCGGGGCCGGCCGCCACCGAACCGACCGGACACATCAGCGCCGACCGCCCCCGCCCTGGCACCGGACGAGGAAAGCGTCACCCTCTCCTGCAAGAGCGGCGGTGGCACGGACACGACATGCCCACCCCACGGCACTTCCAGCAAGCCTCCCCACCTCTCTCCCCGGAGCATGCCGCCGACGCCGTGCCGTGCGGTGACGATCCCCATATGCAAGGAGGCCGCACCCCATGCCTGCACCGGAACGGGGTCCGACCGGCCCACATCGGCCGGACAGGTCCCGACCAGCGCGGTTTCGTCGACGCCCACCGCACCGACGTCCTGCCGCAGCTGACGGTCTGAAAGGAGATTTCGTTCGATGACCGAGACCGTTGCCGACCACATTCTCGCCCGGCTGCGCCAGTGGGAAGTCACCGACGTCTTCGGCTACCCCGGTGACGGCATCAACGGGCTGCTGGCCGCCTGGGGCCGCGCCGACAACCAACCGAGGTTCATCCAGGCACGTCACGAGGAGATGGCTGCCTTCCAAGCCGTCGGCTATGCCAAGTTCAGCGGCCGTGTCGGCGTCTGCGCCGCCACTTCCGGGCCCGGAGCCATCCACCTGCTCAACGGCCTGTACGACGCCAAACTCGACCACGTCCCGGTCGTGGCAATCGTCGGCCAGACCCACCGCTCCGCCATGGGAGGCTCCTACCAGCAGGAAGTCGATCTCCACACCCTCTTCAAGGACGTGGCATCCGACTTTCTCGAGACCGTCACGGTCCCCGAACAACTGCCCAACGTCCTGGACCGGGCCATCCGCACTGCCTACGCGCGCCGCGCACCCACGGCCGTCATCATCCCTGCCGACGTGCAGGACCTCACCTACACCCCGCCGTCCCACGCCTTCAAGATGGTCCCATCCAGCATCGACCGCAGCGGCTGGGAGTCCGCGCCCTCGGACGAGTCGCTCGAGCGCGCCGCCGACGTGCTCAACGCCGGCACCAGGACCGCCGTCCTGGTCGGCCAAGGCGCCGCCGGTGCACAGGCCGAGGTCATCGAGGTCGCAGACACACTCGGCGCCGGCATCGCCAAGGCCCTGCTCGGCATGGACGTCCTCCCCGACGAACTCCCCAACGTCACCGGACCGATCGGACTGCTGGGCTCCCGCCCCTCCTACGAACTGATGCGGGACTGCGACACACTCCTGACCATCGGCTCCAGCTTCCCCTACTCCCAGTTCCTGCCCGACTTCGGCGACGCCCGCGCCGTCCAGATCGACATCGACCCGCACATGATCGGGATGCGTTACCCCTACGAGGTGAACCTCGTCGGCGACGCCGCGGCAACCCTGCGCAAACTGCTGCCGCTGCTGCACCGCAACAAGGACCGCGCCTGGCACGACAGCATCTGTGCCTCCGTCACGCGCTGGAAGGACGTGACGCGACGCCGGGCCGAAACATCGGCCGACCCGGTCAACCCCGAGTATGTGGCGCACGCCCTGAGCCCGCTGCTGCCCGACAACACGATCCTCACCGCGGACTCCGGTTCCGCTACGAACTGGTACGCACGGCACATTCGCTTCCGCGACGGCATACGCGGGTCACTGTCCGGAACCCTGGCGACGATGGGCTGCGCCGTGCCGTACGCGATCGGAGCGAAGTTCGCCCACCCGGACCGGCCGGTGGTCGCACTCGTCGGTGACGGCGCGATGCAGATGAACGGCATGGCCGAACTGATCACCGCAGCCCGCTACAGTGACGACTGGGACGACCCGCGTCTCGTCATCGGTGTGTTCAACAACCGGGACCTGAACCAGGTGACCTGGGAGATGCGGGCAATGGGTGGAGCCCCTCAGTTCACCCCGTCCCAGACGCTCCCCGACGTGTCGTACGCGGCCTTCGCCGCCCAGCTCGGCCTGACCGGCATCCGGGTCGAGAAGCCGGACGACGTGGAACCGGCATGGCGGGAGGCCTTGACCGCCCCAGGACCGGCGGTCGTGGAATTCATCACCGACCCCTCCGTACCCCCGATCCCGCCACACGCGACCTGGGAGCAGATGGAGGCCACCGCCAAGTCCCTGATCAAGGGTGACCCCGAACGCAAGGGTGTGGTCAAACAGGGACTCAAGGCCAAAGTGCGGGAGTTGGTGACAGGACCACACCGCCCCGCCGGAAAAGAACGCCCCGACCGGTAGACGCCCGAGAAGGCAGAGCAACGTGGCGGCAACCCGCTTTCGCCCATGGCACCGAAGACCGCAGAGCCCACCCGCTCCTCGATGAGCAGGGGCGGCCTCCCGAGGCGACGCCGCCTCGGGAGGCCGCCCGGGCCACTCCCTCAACGAGTGGAGGAGCCGAACAAGAGAGCCGTTCATGAATGCCGCGGAAAGTCCTGTGTGCCCTGGGCCCCACGGGTAGGCGAGCCGTAATGCCCTCGGGGGACCGACCGGAATCGAAGGGGGCCCTATGAGCACCTCGACGATCGACCATGCAGACGTGCACATTCACACCGACCCCGCTGAGCCGCTTCCCCGGATCGAGCATGCGGAACGGATCGCCCCGCGAGATGCGCGCAGGCTGTCGAAGACGTTCTTCAACCGCTTCGCGATCCTGGAAGAAGGCACGAGCGAACACCAGCAGGTACGCAACACACTGATCGAACTGAACATGGCCTTGGTGACCTTCGCCTGCCGCCGCTTCCACAGCCACACACGAGAGCGCGAGGACATGCGCCAGGCCGGCATGATCGGACTGATCAAGGCCATCGACCGTTTCGACGTGTCCCGCGAAGTGGAGTTCAACAGCTTCGCCGTCCCTGCATCACCGGTGAGATAAAGCGCTACTTCCGCGACACGACGTGGGCTGTCCACGTCCCCAGGCGGCTGCAGGAACTCCGCATCCAGCTGGCCAGGAGCAGCGAAGTCCCCGGGAGCTGCGACGTGAGCCCTCCACCGGCGAGCTCGCCGATCACCTGCAGCTGGGCGAGGAAGAGGTACGCGAAGGCCTCGTCGCCGGCAACGGCACACCGCCGGATCGCTGGACCTCACCCAGAACGAGGACGCCGACAGCAGCAGCGTCAGTTCGCATCACAGCTACGGCGAGACCTTCGGCGAACGGGACAGCCGATTGGACACTGTCGAGGATCTCCATGCGCTCAAGCCACTCCTGGAAGACCTCGACGAGCGGGAGCGGGCCATCCTGGAGCTGCGCTTCGGGCAGGACATGACCCAGGCTGAAATCGGCACCGAACTCGGCTACTCCCAGATGCACATCTCACGACTTCTGACCCGCCTCCTGCAGGATCTGCGCGCTGACATGCTCCCCTAGTGCCGCCAATCGGGTGCCGCAAGGAACGCGCCCGTATCCGCAGCGAGAAGGGCATCCGCTGAGGCGGACGCCCCCCCCCTCGCAGCAGCCGCAGCCTGAACTCGAATGTGCCCTCGCGTCACCTTCGCCAGAACAGGTGGTGCCTCACGCCACTCGAGCTGGGCGCGACCTCCAGGTGGAACCGGTCGAGCAACTCGTCGGGCGACTCCCAGAGGCGCAGCCCAGACCCGAGCTTTACCGGCGAGACCGCCACATGCAGGGTGTCGACGAGGTCAGCATCAAGGAACTGCCGGATGGTGGTAACCCCACCGCCGAGCCGGACATCTTTGCCCTGCGCCGCTTCCCGCGCCCGTTCGAGGACCTCGGCCGGGCTGCCGTCGACGAAGTGGAACGTGGTGTCGGAGAGCTTGAACGACGGACGCTTGTGGTGGGTCATGACGAACACCGGCGTGCGGAACGGGGGCTCCTCTCCCCACCATCCGAGCCACTCATGGTCCTGCCAGGGCCCGCGCTGGGGCCCGAACTTGTTGCGGCCCATGATCTCGGCACCGATGTTGCGTGCGAAATCCCGCGTGAAGTAGTCGTCGAGGCCCCGGCTCCCCCCAGGATCCGTGCGCATGGGCCAGCTCGCCGTGGCGCCGGCCCAGGCGAACAGCCTCTCGGGATGATCCTGACCGAACGGCCGCTCGAGACTCTGGTGCTCACCGGCACCGATTCCGTCACTTGAGACGTTGAAGTTCATGACTCTCAGCAGTTGATCCACTTGTGTCCTCGTCCGTCCTGTCGCGTCATCGTGTGGCGATGCGCCGCACACCATCACGTCGAACGGGACGTGGCCGGATCGACAGCGGCCCGCGAGATTTTCCAAGGAGTGACAGAACACGGCCCAGGCATCGCACCGGACGTCACCGCCAACCCGGCGAACCTACGCGGTCAGAGCACCAGCATGCTCAACCACTCGGTCGTGAGCAACCGGGCCCGAAGCAGCGCTTCGACGAATGGTCACCGGGTACTCCATGCGCAGTACCCGACCGGAGGAAGCCGATGCGACTGCCCCGAGCCCGCGGAGACCTCTCCGCCACGGTGATCGACCACCTGGGCCGGCGACCGGGTACCGGCCGACGGATCGAGGCATCCGCAGGCCCCCGCACCCACCCGTACGGAGACGACCTCCAACTCGCGCTCTACCTCTGCTACGAACTGCACTACCGCGGCTTCGACGGCGTCGATGCGAACTGGGAATGGGACCCGGAGCTGCTGCGCCTGCGGCACTCTCTCGAACGCAGATTCCTCGAGGCCCTGCGCGACGACGTCCCCCGGCATCCCGATCTCTCCACGGCGCTCGAAGATCTGCTGACGGTGCCCGTGGGCGGAACGGGAGTCTCGCGATTCCTGCGGGACGAGGGTGAGACCTGGCAGCTGAGGGAATACGCAGCGCTACGGTCCCTGTACCACCTGAAAGAGGCCGACCCGCATGTCTGGGTGATTCCGCGGATCCGGAACCGGGCCAAGGCGGGCATGATGGCCGTCGAGTACGACGAATTCGGAGCCGGACGTGCCGACCGCGTACACGCCCGGCTGTTCGCCCGGCTCATGGAGGACCTCGGGATCGACTCCTCGTACGGCCGCTACCTGGAGGCGGCAACCGCGGAGACCTTGGCCACCGTCAATCTGATGTCCCTGCTGGGACTGCACCGTTCGCTGCGCGGCGCGCTCGTCGGACACTTCGCCACCGTGGAGATCACTTCCTCCCCGGCCTCACGCAGGCTGGCGGACGCGATGACCAGACTGAACGCCGGCCCGGCGGCCGTGCACTTCTACACCGAGCACGTGGAGGCGGACGCCGTGCACGAGCAACTCGTGCGGCACGAAGTCATCGACGGACTGCTCGAGGACGAACCGCACCTCGCCTCCGACGTTCTCTTCGGCATCGACGCGACGGTGTGGCTCGAAGGACGCCTGGAGGACCGACTTCTCGATGCCTGGCAAACCGGAGGATCGGCAACCCGCGAATCCGTCCGGCCATGACGCTCACGCGGCCGGCGCGGCAGCGCACGGCGGACGGGCCCGGCCCGGCAGCAGCGGCGGTGTCGGGTGGAGAACCGGCCGGACGAGTTCCCCGTCGCCCCGCCTGTATGCACCCGTCCGCCTGGACAGGTGCATGAAAGGCGCGCCATCGGGCACTCGCCTCCCGACGGGCCGACAACGACGTCCGGGGAGACTCGTATGGGCATGAGGGAGCGCTTCGAGAGCTGGCCGGCATACCGGCAGATCACCGGACGGGACCGGCTGGGCAGAGGAGCTGCCGCGAAGTCACCGGCGTCCGAAACCCTCACCCCGCGAACCGCCACCGCTGATCGGGTGGTGAAGTCTGTTTGTCCTTATTGCGCTGTGGGGTGCGGTCAGAATGTCTATGTCAAGGACGAGCGGGTCGTGCAGATCGAGGGTGATGACGACTCGCCCGTGAGCCGGGGCCGGTTGTGTCCCAAGGGCTCGGCGACCCTGCAGCTGACGACAGGCTCGGCCCGCCGTCACCAGGTGCTCTACCGGCCGCCGCACGGTCACGAGTGGCAGCGTCTGGACCTCGACACGGCCATGGACATGGTCGCCGACCGGGTGATCAGAACTCGCCGGGAGACCTGGGAGTGGGAGCACGAGGGAGCCCGCACGGCGCGGACGATGGGTATCGCCAGCCTCGGCGGGGCGACTCTCGACAACGAGGAGAACTACCTCATCAAGAAGCTCTTGACCGGGCTGGGAGTGGTACAGGTCGAAAATCAGGCCCGGGTCTGCCACAGCTCGACGGTGGCGGGTCTTGGTACCTCGTTCGGACGCGGCGGCGCCACCACGTTCATGCAGGACTTGCAGCACTCGGACTGCATCGTCATCCAGGGATCCAACTATGCCGAGGCCCACCCCGTCGGCTTCCAGTGGGTGATGGAAGCGAAGGCCCGGGGCGCACGGATCATCCACGTCGATCCCCGCTTCACCCGCACCAGCGCCCTGGCCGACCGTCACGTGCCCATCCGTGCCGGCAGCGACATCGCCTTCCTCGGCGGCATCATCAACCACGTCCTGACCGAGGAGAAGGACTTCCGCGAGTACGTCCTCGCCTACACCAACGCCGCCACCATCGTCAGCGAGGACTTCCGGGACACCGAGGACCTGGACGGCATCTTCTCCGGCTTCGACGAAGAGTCTCACCAGTACGACACGGTCAGCTGGCAGTACGAGGGAAGCACCGTACGGGCACCCGCAGGCGACCCCGACGAACAGGCGAGGGAATCCGGCACCACGAGTGACCCCGGCGACCTCGCATCCACCGGCCGTCCCGAGACCCACGGATCCGGCGGGCCGTACGCGGACCCGGGCGCCCGGCGTGACGAGACGCTGCAGCACCCCCGGTGCGTGTACCAGATCCTCAAGCGCCACTACGCCCGATACACCCCCGAGTTCGTCGAGACGACGTGCGGTGTCCCGCGTCGGACGTTTCTCGAGGTGTGCGACGCACTGACGTCGAACTCCGGGCGGGAGCGCACCAGCGCCTTCGTCTATGCGGTCGGCTGGACGCAGCACACGGTCGGCGCCCAGTACATCCGCGCCGCGAGCGTCCTGCAGCTTCTCCTGGGCAACATCGGCCGGACCGGTGGCGGTATCCAGGCACTGCGCGGCCACGCCAGCATCCAGGGCTCCAGTGACATCCCCACCCTGTTCAACCTGTTGCCGGGTTATCTGCCGATGCCGCATGCCCAGGCGGAACAGGACTTTGCCACGTTCATCGCTGCCAACCGCACCCGCAAGGGCTTCTGGCACCACATGGACGCCTACTTCGTCAGTCTGCTCAAGGCCTACTACGGTGACGCTGCCACCCCCGAGAACGGCTTCTGTTTCGACCACCTTCCTCGGCTCACCGGTTCCCACTCCACCTACGACACCGTCATCGCCCAGCTCGAGGGTGTCTGCAAGGGCTACTTCCTGATGGGGGAGAACCCGGCTGTCGGATCCGCGAACACCCGGCTGCAGCGCCTGGGCATGGCCAACCTGGACTGGCTGGTCGTGCGGGACTTCTCCCTCATCGAGTCGGCGACCTGGTGGCAGGACGGCCCCGAGATCGAGACGGGCGAGCTGCGCACCGAGGACATCGCCACGGAGGTGTTCTTCTTCCCCGCCGCCTCCCACACCGAGAAGTCCGGCTCGTTCACCAACACCAACCGGTGGCTGCAGTGGCATCACGCCGCGATCGAACCGCAGGGTGACGCGCGCAGCGACCTGTGGTTCACCTACCACCTGGGGCGGCGTATCAGGGAGAAGCTGCACGGCTCCACCGACCCCGCCGACCGCGCGATCCTGGACCTCGCCTGGGACTACCCGGTGGAGGGGCCGCTGGACGAGCCGAGCGCCGAGGCGGTCCTGGCCGAGATCAACGGGCGCGGTCCCGACGGCGCCCCGCTCAGCGCGTACACCGAGCTGCGCGCGGACGGCTCCACCTCGTGCGGCTGCTGGATCTATTGCGGTGTCTACGCCGACGGGGTCAACCAGGCGGCCCGCCGCAAGCCGCACACCGAGCAGGACTGGGTGGCCTCCGAGTGGGCCTGGGCATGGCCGGCCAACCGCCGTATCCTCTACAACCGCGCCTCCGCCGCCCCCGACGGCACACCGTGGAGCGAACGCAAGGCGTACGTGTGGTGGGACGAGACGGACAACCGCTGGACGGGCCGGGACGTGCCCGACTTCATCCCGGACCGCGCCCCCTCCTACGTGCCCGACGACGACGCGATCGGCACGGACGCGCTGCGTGGTGACGACCCGTTCATCATGCAGGCCGACGGCAAGGGCTGGCTGTATGCGCCCGCGGGTATGGTCGACGGCCCGATGCCCACGCACTACGAGCCGCAGGACTCGCCGTTTCCGAGTGTGCTGTACCCCGACCGGCCGCGTTCTCCGGCCCGGCAGCTCTACTCACGGGAGGGCAACCGCTACCACCCCAGCGGGGACGAGCCGGGCGCGGACGTCTTCCCCTACGTCGTCACCACCCACCGCCTCACCGAGCACTTCACCGCCGGTGGTATGAGCCGGTGGTCGCCCTACCTCTCCGAGCTGCAACCCGAACTGTTCTGCGAGGTCTCGCCCGAACTCGCCGCCGAGCGCGGCCTGGAGCACACCGGCTGGGCGACCATCATCACCGCGCGCAACGCCATCGAAGCCCGCGTCATGGTCACCGGACGCAGCAAGCCGCTGACCGTGCACGGCCGGACCGTCCACCAGATCGGCCTGCCCTTCCACTGGGGCCCCAACGGCCACGCGCCGGGCGACGCCGTCAATGAGCTCGTGGCCATCGCCCTCGATCCGAACGCCCACATCCAGGAGGACAAGGCGCTCTCGGCCGATATCCGCCCCGGGCGGCGGCCGCGCGGTCCCGACCTGCCGCGGCTTGTCGCGTCCTACCGCGAACGTGCGGGCATCAGCGAGACGACCGGTACGGGGGCTGCCACATGACCGACATTCATCGCCAGCTGTCCGGTCCGCAGCACGACCCTGCGGGAGATGCCGGCCATGACGGGCATCCGCCGCGTGTCGGCTTCTTCACGGACACGTCGGTCTGCATCGGCTGCAAGGCGTGTGAGGTCGCGTGCAAGGAGTGGAACGCGATTCCTGAGGACGGCATGTCGCTGACCGGCATGTCTTACGACAACAGCGAGGGGCTGGGCGCTTCCACCTGGCGTCACGTGGCCTTCATCGAGCAGGACGCTCCTGCGGCGAAATCACCTGAGCCCGAAGGACGCACGGAGCTGCGCTGGCTGATGTCGTCCGACGTGTGCAAGCACTGCACGCACGCCGCCTGCCTCGACGTGTGCCCCACGGGCTCGCTGTTCCGCACCGAATTCGGCACGGTCGTGGTGCAGGAGGACATCTGCAACGGGTGCGGGTACTGCGTGCCCGCCTGCCCGTACGGGGTCATCGAGCAGCGCAAGGACGACGGCCGGGTGTTCAAGTGCACCATGTGCTATGACCGGCTCGGCGCCGGCCAGGAACCCGCCTGCGCCAAGGCCTGCCCGACGGAGTCCATCCAGTTCGGACCACTCGACGAACTGCGCGAGCGCGCCGCGCTGCGGGTCGATGAGTTGCACCGGGCCGGCGTGGAGGACGCCCGGCTCTACGGGCACGACCCGGAGGACGGTGTCGGCGGCGACGGCGCCTTCTTCCTGCTGCTGGACGAGCCGGAGGTCTACGGTCTCCCGCCGGATCCCGTTGTGACGACTCGTGATCTGCCGGCCATGTGGAAGCACGCTGGTCTTGCCGCGCTGTCGTTGGTCGCAGGGTCGGTTCTGTCTTTCGCTGCTGCTGCGTTCACATCTCGGAGGTCTGCCGGATGAGCCCCCAGGACGGTGCACCGCGCACTCGGCGCCGCCGCAGGCGCGGTGAGGAACACATGGTTCCCCGCGCCGATTTCACCTCGTACTACGGCAAGCCGGTGATCAAGCCGCCGTCGTGGCAGGCACGGGATATCGCCGGCTACTTCTTCCTCGGCGGGCTGGCCGGGGCGGGCTCGGTGCTCGCCGCCGGGGCGCAGCTGACCGGGCGCCGTGCTTTCGCCACTGCGATGAAGCTGTCCTCGCTCGGGGCGGTGTCCCTCTCGGCGGCCGCTCTGGTCCACGACCTGGGCAAACCGGAACGCTTCGTCAACATGCTGCGCGTGGTCAAACCCACCTCGCCGATGAGTGTGGGTTCCTGGCTGCTGGCCGTCTACGGTCCGGCCGCGGGCGCGGCGGCGGCCAGTGCGGTGACCGGCAGGCTCCCCCGGGCAGGAGCCGCGGCGACGCTGGCGGCCGCTGTCCTCGGGCCCGCGGTGGCCACCTACACCGGTGTGCTGGCCGCCGACACGGCCGTACCCGCCTGGCATGACGCCTACCGGGAACTGCCCTACCTGTTTGCTGCGTCGGCGACGGCTGCAGCCTCCGGAATGGCGCTGGCGGTGTCCCCCTTGCACGACAACGGCCCGGCCCGGGCGGCAGCCCTGCTGGGAGGCTCCCTGGACCTGGCGATCGGCGGGGTGATGGAGCGGCGGCTCGGCCTGGTGGGGCAGGCCTACCGTGACGGGAAAGCGGGCCGGCTGATGCGGGCCGCGCAGGCCCTCACGGCAGCAGGTATGGGCGTTGCAGGGCTCATGGGCGGGCGCAGCCGCCTCGCGGCCGCCGTGGGCGGAGCCGCGCTGCTGTGCGGTTCGGCGTGCACCCGCTTCGGCGTGTTCTACGCCGGGGTGGCGTCCGCCGAGGACCCCCGGTACACCGTTGTGCCGCAGCGCGAGCGTCTGGAGGCCGCTGAACGCCGGCAGAAGCCGGCCTGAGCCCGCCAAGCCTGCCTGTTCGGTGGCGGCAGGTGGGGGGTTTGCCGCCGCTATGGCCATCGCCCTCAGCGCACGGGGCACAGGTCTTATCGCCTCTGCCCGGCAGGGCCTGGTAACCACAGCACGGACAGGCGTACGTGGGGCCCGTCTGCGGGCTCCGGATGCCAAGGCGCACGGACATAGCCGCGATACGGTCACTCAACATTCCGCATTCAGGACGAAGCCTGGGCCAGTTGGCTGGGCTGCGGCGGTCAGACGGAGGCAAGGAACGCCCGCACCCGCTCCATGAGCAGCGCGGCTGCCTCCGGGTCGTACGCGTCGAGCGAGGCATCGGCGAAAAGGTGCTGGTCGCCCGGATAGACGAAGAGCTCGGCGGCCGCCGTGGAGCCGGCGAGCCCGCGTGCGGCCGGCAGGTCCTCGTTGAAGAATTCGTCGCCCTCCTTGCCGTGGATCTGCACCGGCACCCCCATCGGCCACGCCTCCCCGAACTCCGCGACGGGGATGCAGGAATCCATGAGCAGCGCCCCGCGGGCACCGGGACGGGTCTGCGCAAGCCGCTGGGCGATCGTCACGCCGAAGGAGAACCCGGCGTAGACGAGCCCGGGGCCTAGTTCGTCGGCCACGGCGCCGCCGCACTCACGGATCGCGTCGAACCCCGTATCACGCGCGAATCCGAAACCCTCCTCGATGCTGCCGAACGTGCGGCCGTCGAACAGGTCGGGCGTGTGCACGGTGTGCCCGGCCTGTCGCAAGCCGTCGGCGAAGGCATGCACTCCGTCGGTCAGGCCCTGGATGTGGTGGAACAGCAGCACTTCGGCCATGTCAGCGGTTTCCCTCGCCCATTGTTCGACTCTTTTGGAACATTCCGGGATGCTAGTCTGTTCTTCCATGGTCGACAACCCCCCGGATTACGAGCTGGCCGACCGGATGGCCCTGACCAGGCCGGCCCAGGTGAAGGCCATCGGCCATCCGCTCCGCACCACGATCCTGCAGCTCCTCCACGAGCGGGCCGCGACCGTCACCGACCTCGCGACCGCGGTCGAGCGCCCCAAGAGCACGGTCGCGCACCACGTGGACGTGCTCACCCGCAACGGCCTGCTCCAAGTGGTGCGCACACGGAAGGTGCGGGCGATCGAGGAGCGCTTCTACGGGCGCACCGCGCGCATGTTCCACGTGGCAGCGGAGCCATCATCGGCTGGAGAAGGGGTGCCGGGCGACTTCAACGACTTCGAGGTGGCTGCACGCGAGTCCGCGAAGGCGTTCGAGCAGGGAAGGCTCTGGGGCTTCATCCGGCATGCGCGCATCTCGGAGGATCAGGCCTCTCAGTTCTGGGACCGGATGGCCGAACTTGTTGATGAGTTCGACCGGATGCCGAGGTCCGGCGAAACCATGTACGGGTTCGCGATCGGCATCTACCCCACCGGTCACCCGACCCTGCCCAAAGCGGAGTGACGGACCTATTCGAGCATCGCGGACAGCCGTGATCGTACCTGGTCAGCCGGTTCGGAGCCGTCGAAACTGACGATGGGCCGGCAGGCCGAGCCGGGGGTGAGTGGGGGTGGCCGAGGGTGGCCGAGGGTGGTCGGCATGCCCGCATCGATGCGGATCACCTCGAGGGCTTGTCGAAGCACGCGAGCGGCCGTAGGCGTCAACCGGCAGCGTCACCTGCCGCTCCGACGCATGCGGGCCACCAAGAGGCCGGTCGGAGCTTGTTGCCGCTGCCCCCTCCGAGACCAACGTCTCGTCACAGAGATCGAAACGTACGCAGTATCGCTAAGAAGCTGTAGTCCTATCGATCTTGAGTGCGGTGTGATCGAAAGTGGCTGGTGGGGCGGGTGATTTTGCGGCGGTCGTGCATGAAGACAGGGCCCCTGGTGCAGTTCGGAGTTGCTGAGACACCGAATGCGCCCGGAGGCCCTGTTGTCCTTGTTGTACGTGCTGACGCCCGTGGACTTCAACTCGTCCGACGTGTCGTGCGATTGCCTCGCTCACCGGTTCGGGAACGCCGCCGACCGGCCTGATCGTGCCCGGGCCTATGACACGGACCTGACCGATGCCGAGTGGGAGAGAATCCGGCCGCTACTGCCGGTTCCGGCGTGGATGGAGGGGCGGGGCGGACGGCCGGAAGGCTACTGCCACCGCGTGATGCTGGACGCGATCTTCTACGTGGTCGACGGTGGCATCAAGTGGCGCGCGATGCCCGTGGACTTCCCGCCCTGGCACCGGGTCTACGCCTTCTTCCGCCGCTGGCGGGAGACCGGACTGGTCGCCGAGCTCCACGACCGGCTGCGGGGCACGGTCCGCGAGGCACAGGGGCGGGACGCGGAACCCACGGCAGCGGTGATCGACTCGCAGTCCGTGAAGGCAGACGCGGTCGTCGGCTCCACCAGCCGGGGCTACGACGGCGGGAAGAAGATCAATGGCAGGCGCCGGCACCTGATCTGCGACACCACCGGCGTGCTGTTGATGATCAACGTGACCGCTGGCTCGGTCACCGACCGCCAGGCGGCCGCCGACATGCTGCCCGTCCTGCGCGACCGTTTCCCCACGATCGCCAGACTGTGGGCGGACGGCGGCTACACCGGCACCCTGATCACCTGGGCCCTGGCCGCCCTGCACCTGGTCGTCACGGTGATCAAACGTAGTGACGACGTCGCCGGCTTCGTCGTCCTGCCGCGACGGTGGGTGGTGGAGCGCACGTTCGCGTGGCTGATGCGCTCACGCCGCCTGGCCCGCGACTACGAACGCCGCCCCGACACGAGCGAGGTGATGATCCTCTGGTCAATGACCATGCTCATGACCCGCCGCCTCGCAGCCCCGGCGCGAGCGTGAACCGCCCCGAGCCCTCCTTGACCAGCCAGCCCCGGTCCGCCAGCCGGTTCGACTTCGAGCGCACTCCCTCGACCTTCGCCGGCACCGGCTCCAGCCCGAGCTCCGAAGCGATCTCCCGGCAGACCAACGCCGCCCCCGAGCCGGCCAGGATCCCCATGATCCGCTGATAGGCGGGTGACAGCACCGACACCCCAAGGCCCTCACTCCACACCGGCACGATCGCCCCCGGCACGGCACCGTCTCCCGACACCGGCGCCGCGGTCGCCGCGGCAACCTCCTCGAGACCGCCACCAACCGGACCAGCCACCACCTCGGCCAGAACCTCTCGCGCCGTCACGAAGCGCTCCCAGAAAAGCTCCGCGTCACGCAACTCGGCACGAACCCGGTCGACTTCCTCACGCAAAGCCTCAACCCGCTCCCGGGCACCGCGCTCCCGCTCCTCCAGCAGCCCGACCACCGACGGCATCCCGAACCTCCACGACCGCAACGACACAACGTGTCCTGCATGCCACGAAACCCACGACACCATGCCTGACCAGCAAAAAGTCAGCGATCAAGTACGGAAAGACAACAGCCTCTAATGTCGGGCAGTGGCGTCATCGATTGATGAGCGCCGCCTACCTTCAGCTTCGATCAGGCAGACTCAAGAGGCGCTGAGTTCTTCCCGGATCAGGACAGCGGCCATTTGTTCGGCAAGGTCGGCAGCGTCTTCGACGGAGCGCATTGAGTTGGCGATGCAGGCACCTTCATGCAGGATCAGCAGACGGCTGGCGAGCCGCTCCGGCTCCTTGGCTCCTGCTTCAGCAGCCAGATCACCCAGGTAAGCGTGCAGCCAAGCCTTCTGATCGCGCGCGATCTCCTGGCCGGCGTGGTCCTGAGGTAGTTCGACGTAGGCGTTAACGAAGGCACAGCCACGGGGGTTGCGCTCTTGCATCCAGCTCCGCAGAGCCGCGAACGTGGCGAGCAGTTTGTCCTCTGCAGGGCCGTCGATGCCGTTCATGTGCTGGACAAGGGTCGATCGCCACAACCCGTCGCGAGCGCGGAGGTAAGCCAGGATCAGATCTTCTTTGGAGCCGAATCGGTCGTAGATCGTCTTTTTCGTGACGCCGGACTCCTCGGCGATGGTGTCAACGCCGACAGCGCGTATGCCCTGCTCGTAGAAGAGCCGCGAAGCGGTCTCCAGGATCTTCAGGCCGGCTGGCGTCTGGTGCTGCACATCACGACGCTTTCCCGGCCGCTTTGCCGCGCTGCCGTCCTCGCTCATGCCCTTGACGTTACACCCAACGGTATGCTTACGTCACTAGGTAAACCGGTGTGTATACCTGCAAGGAGTCGAGATCTTGGATGGGCTACGTGCAGGACTCAAGGCTCAACCGGTCGTCGCCGCAGTCTTCGTGATCATGTGGAGCTCCGGCTTCATCGGAGCTGCCATCGGAACCGCGGTTTCCAGTGCGGTCACCCTGTTGATGTGGCGCTTCATCGTCGTAGGTGTCCTGCTGGTGACCTGGCAGTTCGTAATCAGGCGCCGACGGCTGACCCTCCGTGAAGTCGCAGTGCTTGCGCTGCTCGGCATCTTCTCTCAGAGCATCTATCTGTTCAGCATGTTCAAGGCGGTGGAGCTGGGGGTGACCAGCGGGATCGTCTCGCTCGTGGACGCTCTGCAACCAGTGCTGGCCAGCACGCTTGCCAGCCTCCTGTTGAGTGAGTACATCTCTCTGCGCAAGTGGGCCGGTCTGGCCATCGGGCTGTTGGGTGTCGGCGTGGTCATCAGTGGAGACCTCGGGCTGCGCCCTGGAGTGCCGACCTGGGCCTACGCCATTCCCTTCGTAGGCATGGTGGCCCTGACCGTGGCAACGATCATCGAACGCAAGGCGAACCTTCGCACTTCGCTCTCTGACTCGCTCGCGGTGCAATGCGGCGCCAGTGCGGTCTTCTTCACGGTTGTGGGTCTTTGGACCGGACAAGCCCCCATGTCAACGGATGGTCAGTTCTGGCTGGCCATCGCATGGCTCATCATTCTCTCCACCATGGGTGGATACGGCTTGTACTGGATCATCCTCCAGCGGCACGGCGTTGCCTATGTCAGCAGCCTCATCTATCTCACGGCGCCGGCCACGATGATTTGGGGATACGTCATGTTCGGTGACCGGATCAGCCTGGTCAGCGCCGTCGGTCTCGTCGTCTGTGTCGCCGGCGTCTACCTCGTGCACCGACGAAACTCGGCCGCGACCAGCGAGCAGCCGTCGTCAATGCCCCCCACGGCGCCCCAGATGGAGCTGCCCGAGTTGTCCACTGCCTATCGCCCATCTCGCGTCGACGGTGGAGAGAAGGCGAGTGAGGAGACGCCATAGGCCTGGCGTTTTCCCTGTCCGTGCAGTTCACAGTGTCATGTCGCTCGACGTGTCTTGAGCATTTGGCGGAATCCTTTCTTCCGAAGGCGGTTGACGCCCCCGGGGAAACGCCTCTACTGTCTGTATCCACACCGGTGAGTATACCTAGGGTGTACGCCTAAGGAGATGCACCATGGCGATCGACCTTTCAGGCAACAAGAGGAAGGGAGCGCTTGAGCTCCCCAAGACGGCAACCGGGTTTGACCAGGTGTTCCATGCCGTCCGTGCACGTAAGCCGCGCTATGACGGCAAACTCCCGACCGAACCTCGGTGGAGGAGCGACTTCGTCCTCCAGGACATCAAACCGCCGACCCTGAAACTGCAGGACTTCGGCTACGAGGCAGGCGAACTCAACCGCGGCTACGGAACGATCGATGAGACCGCCCTCGCCGGCCCCACCCAACTCCTGACGCCCGAAGGGGTCGTTTCCCTCAAGGGCGTATGCGACAAGCTCGAAGCCTACGCTGGCAGCAGCGAATTCATCGTGACGCGCCGGGTGCGCGGCGCCGATCTCATGTCGCCCTTCATCAACAACATGATCCGCGACCGCAACTTCCTCCTGGCGTGCTCCCGCATGGTGGGAGTGCCCCTCATCCCGCACCCTCTGCGCACGCCGACAGTGCAGATCAACTACTTCGAAGGGCGCTCAGGAGACGAGCGCGAGATCGCAAAGTGGCACCGAGATGGCATGGACTACGTCTTCACCATCCAGCTGAACGACGCGAGCGAATACGAGGGCGGCCGCTTCAAATACTTCCAGGGCCGCACCGACGACTTCGACGGTGTCACCGAGAGCGACGAGCGCATCAAGGAAGCTCCGTGTGACGACCTCGGAGCGACCCTGTTCATCCACGGCAGCCACATGTACCACGCCGTCACACCAGTGACCTCCGGGCGCCGCGTCACCTTCGTGCTCTCCCTGTTCTGCCCCTACTTCTCCAGCCAGGACTCCAACACCTTCTGGCACCTGGCCGGCGATGACGGAATCCTCGCCACAATTCCCAACTGGTTGCGCCTCAAGTGGCCGACCAAGAATCCGTCCATAGACTTCAGCCTGCGAGCCGGCAGCCCTGCCATCACCTGGTCGGACCTTCAGTAGCCAGAATCTGCGAAGCCCGCCAAGGCGACAGGTCCAGGGAAGCACTCAATCATCCTCACCCAGTTTCGCGAGGGCTCAGCCCTGCGAAAAAACAGCCGCACAGCGGCCCGAAGTGAAGGAATGTCCATGTCTCAGGCTGTTGCAGCCCCGGTGCAGTCCGGATCGAATCTCATCGAGCAGATCAGGAGCGGCCTCTCCACCTATCTGCGAGTTCCCGAAGACAGCATCGACGTTCCGAAGAACGTCGACAAGTACCACGACAAGAACGCCCCGACCAAGTCGGACCCCGCCCTGGAAGAAGTCTTCCGCCTCATGTGGGCCCTCAACGAACGAGGCCTCTCCGATCAGCAGATCGGAAACACCGAGCTTCGAACCCGATCGCTGACCACAGCACTCGATGAGACCCTGGACGACATCGCCAAGCAGCTGGACGGCGAGCCGCTCCAGTACACCGAGTTGGGACCGGAGCCCGTCAAGACCAAGTACATCCTGCGTAGCCTGAAGGAACGTGGCGTCGATATCCAGCGCTACAACGGCGTCGACATCAATCCGGCGTCGAAGGAGACGATGGCCCGCGAACTATCCTCCATCATCCCGGCCGAGCGCTTCGCCTACCAGCAGACCCTCTTCGAAGAGCTCGGCGAGCGCGAGTACCGCTTGCCCGGGGTTCGAAACCTGATCACGATGCTCGGCTTCGAAGAGGGCAACGAACACCCCGCAGCCATCAACGAGATGCTGGACCGGATCCTTGAGCCGGGTGACCTCTTCCTCTCGGAGATGCAGATCCTCTCCGATGCGGGGTGGCACCCCATCTTCAACTTCTATCAGAACGACCTGATGCGCAGGTTCTCCAAGCTCGCTCTCGAGCGCAGCAAGCCGCGTGTGGAGTCCGAATACGGGGTCTACCTGGTGCCACTGTCCCTCGGTACAGACGGGGCGCCGACCATGGCCGCGGTCACCGCGGAGCGCATACGCAATTCCCAAACTGGTGACGACAGCATCTTCGTCACCAACTACTGCCTCAAGTTCGCTCTCGACGAGTACCGCCACCTCCGCGAGAGCTCGGGACGGCTCAAGGTGCTCGCCCAGCGCACCACTGCCGACGACTCCGTCGTCTTCCAGCTCACCCAAAAGCTCTGACCCGCCCCCCACCCGGCCCGGCCCCCGCAGCCACCCCCCGGCACAGGGGGCCGGCGTCGGTCTCTTAAGGAGCAAAGGGTGTCCCGATCAATCGCCTGGCAGGACGGAAAGATCCACTTAGTGGATCAACGCGCGCTCCCCGGAACCCACTCCTGGCTGCGCATCGCCACCGTCGACGAACTCATCGAAGCCATCACGACGCTCGCCGTGCGCGGTGCACCAGCCCTGGCACTGGTCGGCGCACTTGGCGTGGCCCTGTCTGCGTCGAAACATACCTCCGTGGCCGGAGTCGATCACACATCTGTACGTGCTGACGCACACCGCATCGCTCAATCACGCCCCACAGCCGTCAACCTCTCATGGGGAGTCAAGCGCGCTCTCAAGAGAGTTGCAGAGGGCGCCGAGGCAGTACTCGCCGAAGCCCTCACCATGCTCGAAGATGATGAACGCCTCAATCGCGCAGCAGCCCGACATGCCGCTGACTTCATAGCCAATGTTGCGCAGGGCGATCGCTTGCGGATCCTGACCCACTGCAACACTGGGCGGTTGGCCACCGGCGCATGGGGCACTGCTCTCGGTGCCATACGCGACTTGCACGAACGCGACCTTGTCCGGGAGGTCCTGGCCACAGAGACGCGCCCACTGCTCCAGGGCGCACGACTGACTGTCTGGGAACTTCAGGAAGAGAACATCCCCGTACGGCTCGGGCCTGACTCCGCAGCAGCCTCAGCCATGCAGGCGGGCGATGTGGACTGCGTCATCGTCGGCGCTGACCGGATCGCTGCTAACGGTGACGTGGCAAACAAGATCGGAACCTACCCGCTTGCGCTCGCCGCCGCTCGGCACCACATTCCGTTCATCGTCGTCGCCCCTGAGTCCACCATCGACGTCTCACTGCTCGACGGAACAACAATTCCCATAGAACAGCGAGGCCCGGAAGAGGTCACCTCGGTGGCTGGAGTTCAGGTCGCTCCCTCTGGCACCGCCGTATACAACCCGGCCTTCGACGTGACTCCGCACGACTTGATCAGTGCCATCGTGACAGAGCGCGGGATCTGGACCCCTCGGCCCACTGACCTCGAGAGAGACCTGGAGCGATTCACCGCGGTAGTGCACGACTACCCCACGCCGGGAGTGGTCTTCCAGGATCTTGCGGGCGCTTATAGACATGCTGGGCTGTTGAGAGCCGCCGGCCGCGAGCTTGCCCGCCGAGCACGCGGCACCTTCAACGCCGTAGTCGGAATCGAAGCCAGAGGCTTCATCCTTGCCAGCGTACTGGCAGCGGACGCTGGCGTACCGCTTGTACTGGCGCGCAAGCCCGGAAAAACACCCGGAAAGATCCAATCCACCACTTACCGCAGCGAGTATTCCGAGGATCAGCTGGAGATACCTGCTGACGCACTCGGACCCCAGCACGACGTTCTCGTGATCGACGACGTCCTGGCCACAGGCGGGACTCTCGAGGCAGCCCGCCTGCTGGTCGAAGCATGCGGAGCACGAGTCAGCCGGTTCGGTGTGATCACCCAGATCGCTGCTTTGGGCGGGGCCAGCCGACTGGCTCCCACACCCGTGGACGCCTTGCGAACCGTGCCCCCACCACAGCAATAACCCGAAAGGACCGAGAGTGAAACCCGTGAAGCTTGAGCCCTCCGTGGAAGTGCATCGAGGACTCATCGCCGCAACGTGCCGAGAGCTGTACCGGCGGGGGTGGATGGAAGGCACCGCAGGCAACGTCTCCACGAGGTCCGGGGAAGCGGTCGTCATCTCCGCAAGCGGCTGCAGCAAGGGACAGATGTCCCGTCAGGACACGGTCATCGTGGACGGAGACAGCGGGCTTCCTCTCGTCGGAGAAGTCGAGTGGCCATCGGCAGAGACAGCGATTCACCTGGCCATCTATCAGAACATCCCTGACAGTGGAGCGGTCGTCCACACGCATTCTCCGCACGCGACAGCTCTGGCCTCCCTGACGGCAGAAGCGAACACCCTTGGCTACGCCCGGTTCGAGGAACTGGAGCTCGCCAAGGGATTGGGCGTCGAGGACCCAAACGACGTGCGAGTCCCTGTGTTCCCCAACTGGTTCGAAGTGCAGCGCATCGCTGATGAGGTCAGCACATACCTCAAGACCCAGAGCACCCAGCCCCCAGTGCTGCTGATCGCCCGACACGGCGTGACCACCTGGGGCCGGGATCTCGAACAGGCGCGCAACCGAATGGAGTGCATCGAAGCACTCTGCCACCAGCTGATCCTTACCAGTGCGCACACTGTCCAGAAGATGGAGGACCTCCGATGACCCTTCTGCAGATCATGCCTGATGAGGCCCCGCAGGAAGTGACGCTCCGCACAGACGACGCAGAGGTCATTCAGGGCGAACTGAGCAACATCGGGGTGCGATACGAGCGATGGGCAGCTGACCACCCGCTGCCGGCCGACCTCGCCGACTCCGAGATCACCGATGCTTACAGCAGTCACATAGACCGCATCTGCGCCGAAGAGGGGTACCGACTCGTCGACGTCGCGCGTATGACACCCGCCCCAGAAGACCCAAACTGGCCGGCACTTGCCCGCAAGGCGCGAGAGAAATTCCTGGAGGAACACTTCCACACCGAGGACGAGGTGCGGTTCTTCGTGGAGGGAACAGGGTGCTTTTACCTCCACGTCAACGGCAAGGTCTATGCGATGGTGTGCACCTCGGGTGACCTGCTGTCCGTCCCCAGTCGAACCGTGCACTGGTTCGACATGGGCAGTGAGCCGCATTTCACCGCCATACGCTTCTTCCAAGAAGAGGATGGCTGGGTCGGCCAGTTCTTGCCCCACAGCATCGCCTCGCGGTTTCCCACCCTTGATGAACTGCGCTCCGCATGAACGGCGCTGTCGTTCTCGACATAGAAGGCACCACCAGCGCAGCCGCTCACGTCAAGAACCTGCTCTTCCCGTACGCGCGGAAACGGCTCGCGGACTGGGTCAACGACCGCGGCCACGAACCTCGGGTCAAGGCCGCCCTGGACGAAGCGCGCGAGCTTATCCGGGAGCACTCTGTCCGTCAGTCGGGGGATCAAGCTGAACTCGTCAGAGTACTCGAACAATGGTCGGACGAGGATCGCAAGGTCACACCCCTCAAGACCCTGCAGGGAATGATCTGGTCAGAAGGCTATGCCCGCGGTGACCTGCAGGGACACATCTATCCCGACAGCGTACAAGCGATCCAGACGTGGCGGGTGAGCGGAACGCCCCTATTCATCTACTCCTCAGGGTCGGTTCTGGCGCAGCAGCAGTGGTTCACTCATACACCCTATGGCGACCTCACGGGCCACTTGGCCGGCTACTTCGACACGGAGACAGCGGGCCCGAAGCGTGAAACTGCTTCATACCACGCCATAGCGAAATGCATCGACGTACAGCCTCAGCTCATTCTCTTCGTCTCCGACAGCCGTCAAGAGCTCGATGCCGCCCGTCGAGCGCAATGGCGCACCGGCTGGGTGAAACGCCCCCAGGAAGATCCGTCCCCAGAATCAAGTGATCACGCCACATATCCTGATCTGCTCTCAGTCGCTCGAAGGGAGACCTCATGACGAGGACGCCCACTCAGGCCACGCGCAGAGGCGCAGGTCTGGGGACGACCATCTTCACTGAGATGACCGACCTCGCTCTCCGCACCGGATCCATCAACCTGGGGCAAGGGTTCCCGGACACGGACGGCCCCTCCAAGGTCATCGAGGCTGCGAGACAAGCCCTATCTCACGGAGCGAACCAGTACCCACCGCTCAACGGGACGGCACCTCTCAGGGAAGCAATCGCGAACCAGCGACAGCACCGCTATCAAACCCCTTACAACCCTCAAGAGCAGATAGTCGTCACTACCGGAGCCACAGAAGCCATCACCGCAGCGATACTTGCACTCTGCGAACCCGGCGAAGAAATAATCACGTTCGACCCCGCCTACGACGTCTATCCAGCAGCTGCACGCTTCGCCGGAGCACGTTGTCGACGCATTCCTTTGTGCCCAACCCTTCACGGATACGAATTCGATCCGCAAGAACTTGCCGCGGCAGTCAATGCCAAAACGAGGCTTGTCGTCCTCAACACCCCCCACAATCCCACCGGCAAGATCTTCACCTCAGCTGAACTTCAGAACATCGCAGATGTGTGCATTCGTCATAACCTCATCGCGGTAACCGATGAGGTATACGAATACCTCACCTACGAGGATTACGAGCACACACCGCTCGCATCACTCCCTGGCATGGAGGAGCGCACTCTCACCGTATCGTCAGCCGGCAAGACATTCAGCCTCACAGGATGGAAAGTCGGCTGGGCCTGCGGCCCCACCCATTTGGTGAGCGCGATGCGATCTGTCAAGCAGTACCTGACCTTCGCCTCCGCAGCCCCGCTGCAGGATGCAGTGGCCATAGGGCTGACCAGTGAAGAAGGCTGGGTAGCCGGACTCCGACGCAACCTCGCAGCGAATCAGGAGATTCTTTCCCAAGGGCTCCGCAAAGCAGGCTTCAACGTGCTGCCGGCCGAAGGTGGCTACTTCCTCCAAGCCGACGTGTCACCCACCGACCAACCCGAAGCCCTAGATTTCTGCCGGAATCTGCCGCATATGGGAAAGATCGTCGCCATTCCCACCCAGGCATTCTCGGCACCCGAAAACACGAAACGCTACAGCTCCCTCGTCCGCTTCGCGTTCTGCAAGAACGACGAAGTAATGAAGGTCGCTGCCCAGCGCATAGTCACCTGCTTCCAGCACCACCGATAACGCATACGACGGAGCCCCATGACCAGTCAGTCTGCAGAAATTGCCGTAATTGGAGGGTCCGGCCTCTATGCGTTGCTGGACAAAGCCGAAGAGATTCACCCGGACACGCCCTATGGGAAGCCGAGCGATCCGCTGACTATCGGCTCCATCTGCAACCGGAGAGTCGCCTTCTTGCCGCGACACGGGAGAAAGCATCAATTCGCCCCACATTGCGTAAACTACCGAGCCAACCTGTGGGCCATCAAAGAACTGGGCATTTCCCAGGTAGTCGGCATAGGCGCCGTAGGCAGTCTCACGGCCGATATCCCGCCTGGAAGTCTCGTCGTGCCGGACCAACTCGTCGATCGCACCAACGGACGAGACCAGACGTACTTCGAAGGACCAAACGTCGCTCACGCCCCCTTCGCTGACCCCTATTGTTCCGATAGCCGCCACACTGCTCTTGAAGCTGCCGAGCGCTGCGACTGGCGTGCGGTAGACGGTGGCACCCAAGTAGTCATTCAGGGACCCCGCTTCTCCACTCGTGCAGAATCCCGCTGGTACGCCGACCAGGGGTGGTCGATCGTCGGTATGACCGCACATCCAGAAGTCGTGCTGGCCCGCGAACTGGGTCTTTGCTACATCCCGCTCTGCCTTGTCACAGACCTCGACGCGGGCGTTGAGGCCGGCGAAGGCGTGACACAAGAAGAAGTCATGGATGCCTTCGCCCGGAACCTCAAGCGACTCACAGGCGTGCTCCACGAACTCATCGGCCTCCTCCCGCCACAGCCCAACTGCACATGCAGTGACCTGCGCCCCGCAGCGCTCTAGGCGCGCGCCTCGAACCCACTCCCGCTCGAAACCATGAGGAGCAGACCGCATGACGACAGCTGTCAACGGCCAGGACTTCAAGGTCGCCGACCTCTCCCTGGCGGCCTTCGGCCGCAAGGAGATCGTCCTCGCCGAGCACGAGATGCCGGGTCTGATGGCCATCCGTGAGGAGTACGCCGCGTCGCAGCCGCTGGCCGGTGCACGGATCACCGGCTCGCTGCACATGACGGTGCAGACCGCGGTGCTCATCGAGACCCTCGTCGCGTTGGGCGCCGAGGTCCGCTGG
>NZ_JAMQGM010000043.1 GCF_023703325.1 Streptomyces meridianus | reverse complement strand
GCCGGCTGCACGTCACCGGGGCCGAGGTCGACTGGTCCGCATTCTTCGACGGCACCGGCGCCCGCCGCATCGACCTGCCCACCTACCCCTTCCAACGGGCCCGCTACTGGGTCGAACCGGCCAAGCCCACGAGTGACGCCACCGCGGCGGGCCAGATCGCCCTGGACCACCCGCTGCTGGCGGCCGGCGTGCCCTCACCCGACTCGGACGCGGTCACCTTCACCTCCCGGCTCTCGCTCACCGGCCGGCCGTGGCTCTCGGACCACGCCGTTCTCGGCAATGTCCTGTTCCCCGGCACCGGCTTCGTGGAACTCGCCGTCCAGGCAGGTGACCGGGTGGGATGTCAGGTGCTCGACGAACTCACCCTCCAGGCACCGCTCGTCCTCCCCGACGAGGGCGGCGTCGCCCTCCAGGTCGTCGTCGGCGCTCCCGACGAACGCGCGCGGCGCGGCGTGCAGGTGTACTCCCGGCCCGAGGACCGGCCGGACGGGCCGTGGGCCCGGCACGCCGACGGTGTGCTCCGCCCCGGAGCTCCCCGGCCCGGCACCGACCTCGCCGTGTGGCCCCCTGACGGGGCCACCGAACTGGACACCACGGACCTCTACGACCTGCTGGAAGACCGCGGATTCGGCTACGGCCCGGTGTTCCGGGGCGTGAGGACGGCCTGGCGCCGCGGCGAGGAACTCTTCGCCGAGGTCGCCCTGCCCGGGACGGCACACACCGAGGCCGCCGCGTACGGGCTGCACCCCGCGCTCCTCGACGCGGCGATGCACGCTCTGGGCTTCGGCGGTCTGGGCGCGGAGGAGGACCAGCGGCAGGCGCTGCTGCCGTTCACCTGGACCGGTGTGACCCTGCACGCCACGGGTGCGACCGAGGCGCGCGTCCGGCTCTCACCCGCCGGGGAACAGCGCCACGCCGTGCGGATCGATCTGGCCGACGGCGCGGGAGCGCCGGTGGCCACGGTGGACGCGCTGCTGCTCCGCCCGGTGGCGGCCGGGCACTTGGCCGGCGCGGACGGGCTCCACGAGGCCCTGCTGACCGTGGACTGGACACCGGTGCCGGAGGCCGCCACCCCCGTGGGGTGGGCCCTCGCCGGCCCCGGCCTCGACGCCGACCCGGACCTCCCCGTGGTCGCCGGCCTGGAGGCGCTGGCCGCCGGCGCATCTCCGGTGCCGGACACCGTCGTGCTGCCGGTCGTGCTCCCCGGCCCCGCCGTCACCTCCGCAGCAGACGATGGCGGAGACGACGTGCTCGTCGGGGTGCGCACGGCAGTGAACACGGCGCTGGAGGCCGCGCAGCGATGGCTGGCCGAACCGCGGTTCGCCGGATCACGCCTCGTCCTGGTCACCCGCAATGCCATGGCCGTGCACGACGGTTCGCACGTCGACGTCCGCCAGGCTCCGGTGTGGGGCCTGGTGCGGGCGGCGCAGGCGGAGCACCCCGGCCGGTTCGTCCTGCTGGACCTCGACGACGCCCCGGAGTCACTGCACGCGATCCCCGCCGCGCTCGGTTCCGGCGAGCCCGAACTGGCCGTCCGTGGCGGCACCGTGCTGGCGCCCCGGCTGGTCCGCGCGGCAGTGGGAGGCGCGGACGCTCCCTGGGACCCGCGGGGCACGGTCCTGATCACCGGAGGCACCGGCGGACTCGGCGCCATCGTCGCCCGGCACCTGGTGACCGACCACGGGGTGCGGCGCCTGCTGCTCACGAGCCGTCGTGGGCCGGATGCTCCGGGCGCCGCCGAACTGCGTTCCGAGTTGCACGCGTTGGGTGCGCATGCGGACATCGTCGCCTGCGACGTCTCCGACCGGCATGCGGTCGCCGGACTGCTCGGCGGCATCGACCCGGACCATCCGCTGCGCGGAATCGTGCACGCTGCCGGAATCGGCCACAACGGACTGGTCGAAGCGCTCACACCCGACCATGTGGACGCCGTACTGCGGGCGAAGGCCGACGCGGCCTGGCACCTGCACGAATTGACCGCTGGGCTGGACCTCTCGGCATTCGTGCTCTTCTCTTCGGCCGGCGGCCTGGTGATGGCCGCCGGGCAGGGCAACTACGCGGCGGCCAACGTGTTCCTCGACGCGCTGGCCCAGCATCGGCACGCGGCCGGCCTGCCCGCCACGTCGATGGCCTTCGGCCTGTGGGATGTGGCGACCGGACTGAGCCAGTGGCTCAGCGCCACCGACCTTCAGCGGATGCGGAGGACGGGTACACCTGCGCTGTCGGAGGAGGAGGGGCTCCGGCTCTTCGACGCGGCCGCGGCGGCCGGGGCCCCCGGATTGGTCCCGCTGCGCGTCGACCCCGCCGGTCTGCGCGCCAGGACCGACGAGATCCCCGCCCTGCTTCGTGGCCTGGCGCCTGCCGTGCGCCGTCGCTCTGCCGCCGGCTCGGCCGCCCGGGCCGTCGATTTGCGCTCCCGGGTGCGGGGGCTCGACGACGCGGAGCGTGAGCGGACCGTCCTGGAGACCGTGCTGGCCGACGCAGCCGAGGTCCTCGGTCACGCGGACGCGCACGCGCTCGACCCCGAGGCCGGATTCCTCGAGGCCGGGTTCGACTCGCTCAGCGCCGTAGAGCTGCGCAACCGGCTCAACACGGCGACGGGGCTGTCCCTGCCGGCCATGGCGGTGTTCGACAGCGAGAACCCGCTGGACCTCGCCCGCCGGGTGAGCACTCACCTGCGGGACGCGGTGGCGGAGGCAGGGCCCGCCGAGCCCACGGCCGCCGCACCGGAGCATGAAGTGCCGGACGACTCGCTCTACGGACTGTTCCTCGACGCCATCCTGTCCGGAAAACTGCAGCCGGGCCTCGCCATGCTCCGGGCGGTCGCCGCGCTGCGCCCGGCCTTCACCGGCGCCGCCGACCTCGGTGACCTTCCGCGCGCGGTGTCGTACGGGGCGAAGTCCGCACCGGTCGAGGGCACGGAGAAGCTGCCACGGCTGATCTGTCTCAGCACGCCCACCGTGGCGGGCGGTGTGCACCAGCACGCGCGCCTCGCCGCCCGGCTGTCCATGCCGGTGTTCGGCATCCCCACACCGGGCTTCGGGCGCGGCGAGGCGCTGCCCGCCTCGTTCGAGGCAGCCGTCGACGCCCTCGCCGCCGCCGTGCTGCGGGCCGCCGAGGCCGAGCCGTTCGCACTCCTCGGCTTCTCCTCGGGGGGCCTGCTGGCGCACGCCACGGTGGCCCGTCTGGAGGCGCAGGGTGTGCGGCCCGCCGGTCTGGTCCTGGTGGACACCTACCGGGTCGGGGACGCTGCCAATGACGCTCTGTTCGACCAGATGGCCTTCGCGGTGCCGGACAAGGCCGCCACGCTCGGCGCGTTCAGCAGTGCCGAACTCTCGGCGATGGGCCGGTACGTGGAGATCCTCCCGCAGTTCCGGAAGGACGACATCGACACCCCCGTGCTGCTCGTGCGCGCCGGCGACCTGTTCCGGCTCGGCGACGACGACCCGGTCGATCCGGGCGGCGACTGGCAGGCCCAATGGGACGGCGCGGACCGTGTGGTCACCGTGCCCGGTACGCACTTCACCGTCGTCGAACAGCACGTGGGCACGACCGCACCCGTCATCGATCACTGGCTGGCGCACCTGGACCAGCGGATCTCCTGACGCCCTACGCCCTTTCGAACAGAAACGGAGTCCGCGGTGAGTCGGACAACTGCAGTTCCCGCACTCGTGCACGGTGAGCCCCAGCGGATCCACGAGCTCATGCTGGCCACCGCGCACACCGATCCGGACCGTCCCGCCGTGCTGGAGCCCGGCACGGACGGCGGTATCCGCTTCCTGACGTACGGTGAACTCGAATCCCGGGCCCACGACTACGCCGTCGCCCTGGATCGGGCCGGCGTCGGTGTCGGCGACCGCGTGATCCTCGAGTCCGACAACTCGGCCTGCGCGGTGGCGATGGTGCTTGCCTGCTCGCTGTTGGGGGCCGCCTTCGTCCCGGTCGGCCCCGAGGTGCCTGCGGCCCGGCTGCTGTCCGTCGTCGCCGCCGCGCAGCCGGTGCTCCACCTGCAGACGGAGCAGGGTCGCCGGGACGGGGTGCCCGCCCCGGTCGGCACCGCCCGGTTCGGTCCCGCCGGCGTCACCGTCGAAAGGCACCCCGGGCCCCGGGTCAGGCTTCGGCGCACCCCGGTGACCACCGACGCCGCATACATGATCTTCACCTCCGGCACCACCGGCCGGCCCAAGGGCGTCGTCATGAGCCATCGCGGGGTGCTGGCCTTCTACAGGGGCATGTTGCGGCAGGGCATCGTCGGGCCGCAGGACCGGGTCGCCACCGCATCGCCGCTACAGTTCGACTTCTCGCTGCTGGACATCGGTCTGACGCTGGGCAGCGGCGCGGCTCTCGTGCCGATCCCGCGTGATCTGCTGCCCTGGCCGCGCCGTCTGCTGCGGTTCCTCGCGGACACCGGCGCCACCCAGGTCAACGGGGTGCCGTCGATCTGGAGACCGGTGTTGCGGCACGAGCCGGAGGGGCTGGCGACGCTGGCCGGCCAGGTGCGCGGCGTGCTGTTCTCCGGCGAGGCCTTTCCACTGCCCGAAATGCGCCGGCTGCAGGAACTGCTCCCGGGGGTGAGGGTGGTGAACTGCTTCGGGCCCACCGAGACCATGGCGTTCTCGCTCACGGAGGTTCCCAACCCGCTGCCCGCGGGTCGGAACCGGTTGTCCATCGGACAGGCCTATGACGGGGCGGAGATCCTGCTCGTCGACAAGAAGGGCGCGCCCGTCGAGGCCCCCGGCGTGGTCGGCGAGATCCACCTGCGCGGCCCGTCACTGTTCACCGGATACTGGGACGACCCCGAGGGAACCCGCGCGGTGCTGGTCCCCGACCCCCTCGATCCGCGTTCGGGCCAGGTCGTCTACAAGTCCGGGGACTTGGCGGAGTGGGGCGAGGACGGCGGGCTGTACTTCGTCGGCCGTGCAGACCTCCAGGTGAAGATCAGGGGCAACCGGGTGGAACTGGGGGAGATCGAGCGCCGGCTGCTGGAGCACCCGGACGTCGTCGCGGCCGCTGCCGTGGTCCTTCCACGTGAGGGGGGTGACGATCCGCTTCTGACGGCGTTCGCGGTGCCCGCACCGGGAGCGGGTCCCGTCGACGAGACCGCGCTGAGCGCGTTCTGCAAGCAGACGCTGCCTGCCTACATGATTCCCCGTCGGGTGCGCCTGATCGAGGCCCTGCCACTGACCCCCAACGGCAAGACCGATCGGCGGGCTCTGGTGGCCGGGCTGACGGCCCCGCAGGGCTGACCGACCGCACCTCGCCGCGGCGGGCGCGGCACCGAGGGCCCGGCCGGGACGGCCGGGCCCTCGGTGTGCGTACGTCAGGCGGCCGGCCCGGGGCCGGCGATGGACTCCGCCATCACCCGGATGGCCTCGGCCAGGTCACGCCCGGTGGGCGCGTTCTCCGGCGAGGCGAGGCACTGGGCGATCAGCCCGGTCATCAGTGCCAGATGGAAGGAGCCGATGCGTGCGGCGGTGTCCGGGTCGTGCTCCCCCTCGAACTGCTGGAGCAGGGCGCTCAGACCGTCGCGGGCATGCTCCTGGGATTCGGCGAGGAACCGCCGGATGTCGGGAGACCGCTGCATCAGGGAGAAGGCCTCGAACTGTGCCGCCCACAGCGCCCGGTGGCGGCCGATCAGGTCGATGATGCGGTCCCAGACGATCTCGAAGTGTTCCCGGGGGCCGGCCGAGGGGTCGGAGGCCGCGGTCAGCGCCTGTTCCAGTTGATCGCCCCACTTCTCGGTCGCCCGTACCAGCGCCGCGTTCATCAGCGCCTCCTTGGAGCCGAAGTGGTAGCCGATGGAGCCGAGTTGCGCTCCGGAGGCTGCCACGATGTCGCGGGCCGTGGTCCCGGAGTAGCCCTTGCGAAGCAGGCACGCCTCGGCGCCGTCAAGCAGGTCCTCTCGATGTCCCATGCCGCTGACCTCACCCTTTCGGTTGAATGTACGTACGTACTATACGCACGTGCAAGACGCTTGTATTGTTCTCCCCATGAGTGAAGTCAACGCAACTTCTCCACAGGCCAAGGCCGGTCGCAAGGAGTGGATCGCCCTCGGGGTGCTCCTGCTCCCGGTCCTCCTGGTCTCCATGGACCTGACGGTCCTCTACTTCGCGGTTCCGTCCATCAGCCGCGACCTGCAGCCGACCAGCACCGAACAGCTGTGGCTGATCGACATGTACGGCTTCGTCCTGGCCGGTGTGCTGATCACCATGGGCTCGCTGGGGGACCGCATCGGCCGTCGTCGGCTGTTACTCATCGGAGCGGCCGCGTTCGGTATCGGCTCCGTCGCCGCCGCTTACGCCGGCAACCCGACGATTCTCACCGCCGCCCGTGCCCTTCAGGGCATCGGCGGAGCGACGCTCATGCCGTCCACCCTGGCGCTCATCCGCAACCTGTTCCACGACCAGACCCAGCGCCGCACGGCCGTCGCCGTCTGGTCCACGGGCATGGCAGCCGGCGCGGCACTCGGACCGGTCGTCAGCGGCGCGCTGCTGAGCCAGTTCTGGTGGGGGTCGATCTTCCTGATCAACGTTCCGGTGATGATCGTGCTGCTGGTGCTCGGCCCTCTGCTGCTGCCCGAATTCCGGACCGCGGTGGCCGGACGCTTCGACCTGCTGAGCTCGGCCCTCTCGCTCGCGGCCGTCCTGCCGGTGATCTACGGCTTCAAGAAGATCGCGCTCGACGGCGTGCAGCCGTTGCCGGCACTGTCGATCGTGGTGGGACTCTTCTTCGCCTGGGTCTTCGTCCGCCGGCAGCGGACGACACCTCACCCCGTCATCGACATCGAGCTGTTCCGCTACCGCACCTTCGTTCCGTCGCTGAGCGCCAACATGCTGGCCTCGTTCACCCTGGTGGGCTACTCGCTCTTCAGCACCCAGTACCTGCAGTCCGTGCTGGGCATGTCGGCCCTGCGCTCCGCCCTGTGGACGCTGCCCGGCACGGTCGCGGTCGGTGCGGCGATCCCGGTGGCGACGATGCTGGTGCGCACGGTACGGCCCGCCTACATCATCGGCGGCGGGTTCACGATCGCGACCCTGGCGTTGCTGATGCTCACCCGGCTCCCGGCCGAGGACGGCCTGTTGATGCTGCTCATCGGCATCATCGCCCTGGCGGTGGGCCTCACGCCGGTGCTGACGCTGGTCACCGAGATGGTCGTTGGTCAGGCGCCCCCGGACAAGGCGGGATCGGCGTCGGCGCTGCTGCAGACAGGGCAGGAGTTCGGCGGAGCCCTCGGTATCGCCGTGCTCGGCAGCGTGGGCGCCACCGTCTACCGGCACAGCTCCGCCCTGGACTCCCCGGACGGAGTGCCCGCAGCGGCACTGGAGTCGGCCCGGCAGACCATCGGCGGCGCGCTCGCGGCCGCCGAGCAGCTGCCTGCGCGCGCGGCCGATTCCCTGATCAGGGCCGCCAGGGAGGCTTTCACCATCGAGGTGCACGCGGCCTCGTACGCCGCTGCGGCCGTCATGGCGCTCGCGGCGATCGGCGCCACCATCGCCCTGCGCTCCATCAAGAGCGACACCGAGCGGATTGCCGAGAGCGCCGAACCGGGCCGCGCGACGGAGACGGCGTCCGTCCTGGACCAGTGAGCCGGACGTTCCGTCCCGCACCGTGCGACTTCCGCCCGGACCGTTGCCCCGACGGTCCGGGCGGTTTCGTGCAGGCCCCCGGCACCGCCGGGTGCAGCGGACCCGGCCGGAGCGGTAAGGGTACGGCTGGGGTCGTCAGGGGGACCGCTTCGGAACACCGCTTCCTAGCATCGAACCGCTCGCGAGAAGCGCTGCGGACGATCAGGACGACTCCCGTCCGCGTACGTCCGGGGCGCACCGAGCCGGCGCGGCGCCGTCTCCCCGAGTGCACGCACCGACCACGCCCGGCAGACGCTGGAGGAATCTCATGTCCCTGCTGGCAACCGGCCTCGCCGACACGGCCCGGTTTCGCGCGTTCGGACCACGCCACATCGACGAGATCGCTGATCGCTACGGACTGCCGGACGACGTGCGGGAGACCGTGCGGAACATCGCGCGCGTCCTTCCCTTCCGCGTCAACGACTACGTCCTGTCCGAGATGATCGACTGGAAGCGGATCCCCGAGGACCCGATGTTCCAGCTGGTCTTCCCTCAGCACGGCATGCTCACCGAGCAGGACGAGCGCGCGCTGGCCGGCCTCGCAGCGCGGGCGGAGGACAAGGACGCGCTGCGCACCCTGGTACGCCAGATCCGCGGCCGCCTCAACCCCCACCCGTCCGGACAGCGGCAGCTCAACGTCCCCGTCCACCGTGGCGAACCGCTGCCCGGCTCGCAGCACAAGTACCGCGAGACCGTTCTGTACTTCCCGAGCCAGGGTCAGACCTGCCACGCCTACTGCACCTACTGCTTCCGCTGGGCACAATTCGTCGGCGACGCCGACCTGCGCTTCGCCGCCCCCCATCCGGGGCGACTCGTCGAGTACCTCGACGACCACCCCGATGTCAGCGACGTGCTCATCACCGGGGGCGACCCGATGGTGATGTCCACCGAGCGGCTGCGCAGCCACATCGAACCGCTGCTGACGGTGGGCAGTGTGCGCACGATTCGCATCGGGACCAAATCGGTCGCCTACTGGCCCCAGCGGTTCGTCACCGATCCGGACGCCGACGACGTCCTCCGGCTGTTCGAGCAGGTCCTCGCCTCCGGACGCAACCTCGTGGTGATGGCCCACTTCAGCCACCCGTGCGAACTGCGCACGGAGATCGCCCGGCGGGCGATCTCCCGTATCCGTTCCACGGGGGCACTCGTCTACTGCCAGGCCCCCCTCATCGCCCGCGTCAACGACGACGAAGCCGCCTGGAGCGAGCTGTGGCGGGCCCAGCACGCGGCGGGCGCCGTGCCCTACTACCTCTTCGTCGAGCGGGACACCGGACCCCACGACTACTTCAAGGTTCCGCTGGACCGGGCCGTGGAGATCTTCCAGGCGGCCTACCGCACACTGCCCGGTCTGGCGCGCACCGTGCGCGGCCCGGTGATGTCCGCGACCTGCGGCAAGGTCGCCGTCGACGGCATCGAAGAGACGCCGCAGGGCCGGTTCTTCCAGCTGCGCATGCTCCAGGCCCGCGATCCAGCCCTCGTCGGCCGCCCGTTCCGGGCCTACGCCGACCCGGCTGCTGCGTGGATCGACGACCTTCGCCTGGACCCCTCGACGCCGGCCGACATCGCGGCAGCCGTGGCCGGCCCGGCCCGGCCCCCCACCGCCGACCCCATCCGCAGCTCGGAGAGGAGCGGACAGTGAGCACGCGCGGGACATCTCCCAACCTGGCCCTCAACGAAGTGGTGGCTCACCGCCGGGCGGCCGGCGAGCGGCTCGTCCACCTCGGCTTCGGAGAGTCGAGGCTGCCCGCCTTCGGCCCCCTGGTGGACCGGCTGGTTGCCGGCGCACACCGCAACGCCTACGGGCCCGTGGCCGGAAGCCCCGGCGTCCGTGCCGCGGCCGCGGGCTACTTCGGCCGCCGCCGGATGCCCACCGAAGCCGACCAGGTGGTCGTGGCGCCCGGCAGCAAGCCGCTGCTGATGGCCCTGCACCACGTGATCCCCGGCGACGTTCTGCTGCCCCGCCCCGCATGGAACACCTACGCCCCACAGGCCCGGCTCGCCGGCAAGAAGGCCATCGGGGTGCCGATCCCCCGCGAGTGCGGTGGCGTGCCCGAACCCTCGGCGCTGCGCGCAAGTATCGCTGAAGCCCGGGCCCGCGGGCGCGATCCCCGCATGGTGGTGCTCACCCTGCCCGACAACCCGACCGGGACCCTGGCGCCCCCGGCCATCGTGCGCGAGATCTGTGCGATCGCCGAGGAGGAGGATCTGCTGATCGTCTCGGACGAGATCTACCGGGACGTCGTCCACGACCCGGCGACCCCCGTGCTCAGTCCGGCCGAGGTCGCGCCGGAACGCACCGTGGTCACCAGCGGCCTGAGCAAGAGCCTGGCCCTCGGCGGCTGGCGCATCGGCGTCGCGCGCTTCCCTGCCGGTCCGGCGGGCGCCCGGCTGCGTGCAGCGGTCGTCGCGGTGGCGAGCGAGATCTGGTCGACCCTCGCCGGGCCCATGCAAGAGGTCGCCGAGTACGCCTTCGGCGAGCCGCCCGAATTGCTGGAGCATCTGGCCGCCAGTGCCCGGCTGCACGGGGCGGTCGCCCGTGAGGTGCACCGCATCGTCGTCTCCGCAGGGGCCCGGTGCCGCCCCCCGACGGGTGCGTTCTACGTCTACCCCGATCTCGAGCCGCTGCGGGAGACCCTGAGGGCGGTCGGGGTCACCGACGCACCGAGCCTCACGGAACACCTGCTCGATGCCTACGGCATCGTCGTGCTGGCCGGACATCATCTCGGCGACGAACCCGGAGCCCTGCGGTTCAAGGCGGCCACGAGCATGCTCTACGGAGAGACAACCGAGGAACAGTGGCTCGCCCTGGCGGCCGAGGACCCGGTGAACCTGCCTCACGTCCGGAAAGTCCTCGACGTTGTCGAGGATGGGTTCCGCAAACTCTGTTCCTCCTGATCGCCTCGCAGGAAGCTGAATTCCATCCGCTGTCGGGGGTGATCCCGGCAGCGGTCCCGAATGGCATTCACGGGCCGGCCGGAGCAGGAACGGATTCACAGTTCTTTCGTCAGCAGAATGCCGTTCACGCGAAAGGCCCGGTGCCGGACGTGATGTCCGGCACCGGGCTCGGCGGTATCTCAGGGGGTCGTTCGCATCGCCCTGGTGAGGGTCTGCCAGAGAACTGCCGGACTGGCAAAATTCTCCATCTGCAGAGCGTCGTCACGAAACCGCAGTTCATAGGTGGTCTCGAGGGTGGCGAGCAGCTCTACAGTACCCATCGAGTCCAGACCGAGGTCGCGCAGATCGGCGTCCGGGGTCAGGGGGGCGCCGGGGGAGAGGAAGGGCAGGAAAGGCCGCAGGAGGGACTCGAAACCGGAATCCCAGGCATCGTCGACGGCAATCCCGTGGCTGAGAAAGGCGAGGTTTTCTGGCATGCCGTCATCATGGCCGTAAATTCGCCTTCCTGTCAATGCTCGGAACATTGACAGGAATTGACGTCACATTAAGCTGGCCATCGCGGACGATCAATTTCCACACGGGAATGCCGGGTCGGGTCGCCGTCACCCCGCAAAGGTTCGGGGACCGGCACACACCCCGTCCGGAGGGAGGGGCGAGAGACATGAACCGAACGCCGGAACGAGGCGTCCACATGCGCTTCCTGCGCGGGCTGGCCCGCTCCCCGCACGGCGTCGCCGTGCGGGCGGGGCAGCGCACCGTCACCTACGGCCAGGCCCACAGCATCGCCCTGAGCTGGGCAGGTGCCCTCCGCAGCGCCCCGGGAGGCCTGCCACGGGCGGTGTGCGTCCTGGCCGACCGCAGCATCACTGCCTACCTCGGGATCGTGGCCGGACTCTATGCGGGCATCCCCGTGGTGCCGCTGCTGGCCGACTTCCCCCCGGCGCGCACGGCCGCGATGCTCGACGCCGCCGACGTCACCGCCGTCATCGCCGACGAGGCGGGTGCCGGACTGTTGCCCGCGCTGGCCGACCATGGCACCGGCGGGCGCAAGACCGTCGTCCTCGCACCGGACACCGCGGAGAGCACCGACCTTTCGGCGGGCGGCGCCTTCCACCGCATCACCGCCTCCCCGGCGACGGCACTGGAGAAGCCCGTCCCCACCGAGCCGGGCGACGTCGCCTACGTGCTGTTCACCTCCGGCTCGACCGGACGCCCCAAGGGAGTGCGCCTCACCCACGGGAACCTCGCCCACTACTTCTCCCTGATGGACGACTGGTACGACTTCACCGAATCCGACGTCTTCTCCCAGGCCGCCGGCCTGAACTGGGACTCCGCAGTCTCCGACCTGTGGTGCGCCTGGGCGGCCGGAGCGCCCCTGGTGTCCGTGGACCCGCACGCCTACCGCGACCTGCCCGCATTCCTGGCCGAACACGGTGTCACCGTCTGGTTCTCCGCCCCCAGCGTCATCGCCCTCGCCCGTCGCACCGGCCGTCTCCTGCCCGGGAGCATGCCGTCGCTGCGCTGGACCTTTTTCGGGGGAGAGGCGCTGCAGTACGGCGACACCGACGCGTGGCAGAAGGCGGCCCCGGAATCGGCCGTGATCAACGTCTACGGCCCGACCGAGATGACCATCACCACCCACCGCCACCGCTGGTCGCCGGACGGGTCGACGCGCCTCGGCGTCAACGGGGTGGTGCCCCTGGGCCGAGTGCACGACGGACACACCGAGCTGCTCCTCGACGACCAGGGCCGGCCCGCCGACGGCGAGGGTGAACTCTGGCTCGCCGGGCCGCAGATGGCGGCGGGATACGTCGACGCGGAGGACAGCAGGGACAGGTTCCTCGTGCACGAGGGCCGCCGTTGGTACCGCACCGGGGACCGGGTGCGCCGCGTCGACGGCGGCGAACTCGTCTACCTGGGGCGGGTCGACAGCCAGGTGCAGGTGCAGGGCTACCGCGTCGAACTAGCAGAGGTCGAGCATGCCCTGCGCACCGGCACATCGGTCCAGGACGCCGTCGTGGTGGGCGTTCCGGTGGCCAACAGCACCGAACTCGTCGCCTTCTACCTCGGCGATCCCGTGGCCCCGCGGGAGGTGCACCGGACGCTGAGCGCGCTGCTGCCCCCACAGTTGATACCGCGCTCGTTCCACCGCCTCGACGCCTTCCCGCTGAACACCAACAAGAAGACCGACAGGCTGGCCCTGACCGCCCGGGCTGCCGGCCTGCTGGGGGTTCCCGCGCCCTGACAGTGGCGGACGACGACCTTCCGACCTCGACCCGTCGGGCACGTCCCGGCGCGGGCTGTCCCGGATGGCGGGCCGGCGAGGACGTCGGGTGCCCGGCCCTGCGGGTGGTCGTCCGGCGTCGGACGACGATCGGTCACGGCTCGGACTTCGGCCGTCGAGTCCCTGCCGTCGACAAACCGTGCCGAACCGGCATGGCCCGCGGGGGCATCCGGTCGCAGAACCAAGGCTTGTTGTGGAAGCAGCGTCGTCCGCCCCTGGGGGCGGGGCTTGCGGCGTCTGGTGCGTGCAGCCGCAAGGCGGAGAGCCGGCCTCTGGGGTTCCCCATGCCGCAGGCCAGGGGAGGGCTGCGCGGACGATTCGACAACGCAGCGGATGTGCGTGCCGGGCGACGCGAGCCGGACGGGACTTTCACAACACGCCTTTAGGGGGCGGTAGGGGCTCCCGGGGCTCCCGGGACGTGGCTAGCGTGCGCTCGCGCGCCGCGGCTCAGGGGCGCGAGGCCGGCCGCACCACCGTCGACAGGACGGCACAGCACGTCTCACCGCTCAGACAGAAGGGGACAACGCATGCGCGGACGTCCAGGGTTCATACGGGGAGGAGTCCGCGGACTCGTGTTCCTCGCCGCGCTGGTGCTGGGAGCCACTGTGCTCTCGGTCCAGCCGTCGTCGTCGCACGTGCGTCAGTCCGCGTCGGACTGGCCCACGAACGGTCACGACCTGCACAACACCCGCTCCAGCAGGACCGAGACCGTGATCAACAAGGACACCGCCTCCCGGCTGCGCGCCAAGTGGAAGTTCGCCACACACGGTGACGTCTCGGCCACTCCCGCGGTCGTCGACGGTGCGGTGTACTTCCCGGACTGGGGCGGCTACCTCTACAAGGTCGACGCCGCCACCGGTCGGCAGATCTGGTCCCACCGGATCTCCGAGTACAACGGTGTCGAGAACTCCGTCTCCCGGTCCAGCCCCGCGGTCGTCGGCAATCGGCTCTACATCGGCGACTGGGACAAGGCCTACCTCATGGCCATCGACACCGTCACCGGCAAGCTGGTGTGGCGCACCCGCATGGACACCCATCCCGCTGCCGTGCTCACTGCCTCTCCCGTGGTGCACGACGGGGTGGTCTACCAGGGCGTCTCTTCCCGCGAGTCCGAATCCGGACTGGATCCGGACTACAAGTGCTGCACCTTCCGCGGCAGCGCCACCGCCGTCGACGCCGACACGGGCAAGCTTCTCTGGCGCCGGTACACGGTCCCGGACAACGGCGGCGAGGCGGGCGGCTACAGCGGCGGCGCGATCTGGGGAACTCCGGCCATCGACCCGAAGACCGGGACGGCCTACTTCACCACGGGACAGAACTACACGGTCCCGAAGTCGGTGTCCGACTGTCAGGACGCCGGTCACGAGCCCTCCGAATGCCTTGCGCCCGATGACTACATCGACACCGTGCTCGCCCTCGACGTGCGCACGGGTGCGGTCAAGTGGAACACCGG
The DNA here is from genome assembly GCF_023703325.1 of Streptomyces meridianus. Classification (GTDB taxonomy): domain Bacteria; phylum Actinomycetota; class Actinomycetes; order Streptomycetales; family Streptomycetaceae; genus Streptomyces; species Streptomyces meridianus. The sequence goes on along the minus strand of NZ_JAMQGM010000043.1, from coordinate 88,744 downwards.
GGCCATGCGGTTCGACGCCTGGAACACCGGCTGCCTGCCGGGATTCCCGCCCAACAACTGCCCGGCCAACCCCGGCTACGACTACGACTTCGGGGACGGGGCGCATCTGTTCACCATCAAGCGTCCGGACGGCAGCAGCCGCAAGGTGATCGGCGCCGGCGAGAAGAGCGGAGAGTACTGGCTGCTCGACGCTCGCACCGGTGACATCGTCTGGAGCGCGGCCCCCGGCCCGGGAGGCCACATCGGCGGCATCATGTGGGGCACCGCCTACGACGGCAAGCGGATCTACCTCGCGGAGGCCAACTGGGAGGGACTGCCGTACCAGACCCCCGATGGCAAGACCCTGACGGGCAGTTCGTTCGCGGCACTCGACCCGGCCACCGGCCGGATCCTCTGGCAGGTCGCCGAGCCGTCCGGCGGCCACGCCTGGGCGCCGCTCAGCGTCGCCAACGGCGTGGTGTTCGGCAGTTCGACCAGTGGCCACATGTACGCGATGGACGCCCATACCGGCAAGCAGCTGTGGGACTTCCGGGCTCCCTACTCGTCGAACGCCGGCCCGTCGATCGTCGACGGAACCGTGTACTGGGGCAACGGCTACGTCCGGTTCAAGGACGGCGCCGGAACCACCGGCAGCACCACCGAGGGCACCTTCTACGCCTTCAGCGTCGACGGGGCATGATCCCTTCCGCGTCAACACCCGTCTGACGCACGAACCGGCGGGGCCGGTGCCCGAGGCACCGGCCCCGCCGCTGTCCTGAGCCCCGCACGCACCACGTCCCGGCCTTGCCACGTCCGGCGCTCACGCATTGCCGGAACAACGAGGAAGCCGGGCCACCGCCGCGGGGGTTCGGCGGGGGCCCGGCTGGTCGGGTCCAGCGGACGCACCGTGGGCCGGGGATGGTCACGTCCCGGCGGGCGCCGTCCGGCCGGGCATGCCGCGGCGCACCGGCCGCATGACCGAGGCGGGCGTGAAGGAGAGGACCTCGAAGGCCCGGGTGGTGCAGGGCACCCGGGTGAACAGCCCGTCCTGCCCCGCGACGTACAACCGCTCCACGCCGGCCTTGCGCAGCGCGGACACGGCCTGCGGCCAGCGCACCGGACGGACGAAGCCGTCCAGAAGCATCTCGCGCACCTGCTCCCCGGTGGTGACGAGACGCCCGTCCTGGTCCGCGACCAGCGGAATCCTCGGGTCCGACCAGGTGAGGCCGGAGAAGACCTCGCGAGCCACCAGGTCGCGCAGCGGCTTGAGGACGTACGAGTGCATCGGGGGCTTCATCGTGTACAGCGGCATGCCGCCGAGCGCACGAATGCGCCGGCGCAGCCAGTCCTGAACCTGTTCCCGTACGGTCAGCATGGTGAAGTCGTGGTCGACCTGGCACGAGAGATCGTGCCACTCGCCCCGCTCGTCGAGCTCCCGGCGCAGGACCGACAGCCGGTCCTCGGGCAGGCGGGCCATGGACTGGGTCACGAGGTCGGGCTGTTCGCCGGCGAACCACTCCTCCATGACCTCGGCCAGACGGGCCGTCATGCGCACCGCGTCCGCGAACGTCAGCGTCCCGGCGTAGACGGAGGCAGCCCGGCCCCCGAAGCTCGGACCGACGACGAACTCGGGCCGGGCCTCCTGCCGTGCCCGCGCCCACTGCGCCAACGCCAGGCAGTTGACCACGAACGACACCTGACCGGGGACCGAGTAGTCACTGTCCGCCTGCCGGTACCGGTCGGTCAGGCGGTAGCCGAGTACCTCGTCGGCCTCCGCGAGCAGCCTGGTGGCGAACGGATTGACCAGCATGAAACGCGCCACGTCACCGAAAGCGGTCGGCCCCATCCCGGGGAAGACGATCGCCGTTCCCCTGCCTCGCTCCTCGTCCATCTGCACCCGTCCCTGTCTCGAGAGAAACGATGCTTACTGCCCTCCAGGATCAGGGTGCGGCTCTGCCCGCGCGTACCCCTAACGCCCCCTGACGCCCGGCCGCTCCGACCGCCGCGGGCCGTCCGCGACGAACCGGGCGCGGTCCGGCGCACCGGCGGTACGGGGGAGGACCGGGGTCGGCCGGGGTGGCACCCGGCCGCGTCCCCGGGTGGAATGCGCAGGCGGGCCGAAGCCCGCCCGAACCGGGAGGTCAGCGTGGAGCAGTGGGGCGGTTCGACCCCCTCGGTCCGAGTGGCGGGCGGGAGCGAGCCGGGGCCCGCCGCCGTGTCGCCTGTGGGCCTTCGGAGCCGGGAGGGCCGGCACGGCCGTCTGCTGGCACTGAGCGACCTGCACGTCCGTTACCGGGAGAACCGGAGCGTGGTCGAGCGGATCAGGCCGGGTTCGCCCGACGAATGGCTGATCGTCGCCGGCGACGTCGGTGAGACCGTCGCCGACGTCGAGTGGGCCCTCGGACTGCTCAGCGAGCGCTTCGCCACCGTGGTGTGGGTCCCGGGCAACCACGAACTGTGGACGCCTCCGGACGACCCGGTCCGGCTGCGTGGCGAGTACCGCTACCGGCACCTGGTGCAGATCTGCCGGCGCCTCGGCGTCGTGACCCCCGAGGACCCCTACCCGGTGTGGGAGGGCGAAGGCGGACCGGTCGCCGTGGTACCGCTGTTCCTGCTGTACGACTACTCGTTCCGCCCGCCCGGCGCGTCGACCGTGGAGGCAGCCCTCGAACGGGCAGAGCGGGCCGGCGTGGTCTGCACCGACGAGTTCCTGCTCCACCCCGACCCCCACCCGAGCCGTGAGGCCTGGTGCAGGGCCCGGCTACGGGCCACCCGGACGCGGCTCGAGGCCCTACCGTCGGATCTGCCGACCGTGCTCGTCAACCACTTCCCGCTGCTGCGGGAGCCCACTCGGATCCTTCGCCACCCCGAGTTCGCGCTGTGGTGCGGTACCGAAGCCACGGCCGACTGGCACCGACGCCACCGGGCCAAGGCCGTCGTCTACGGTCATCTGCACATCCCCCGGACGACGATGCATGACGGAGTGCCGCACCAGGAGGTCTCGCTGGGCTATCCGCGGGAGTGGCAGCGCTATCCCGACTGGTACGTCCCCGGCCGTCCCGTGCCGATCCTGCCGACTGCAGAAAGGAGACAGTCATGATCCGCGAACTGCTGCCCGGGAGCGTCCAGGCCGAGGAGCGCTTCGGCGACCCCGCGGTGCCCGGGATGCTGTACGCGGAGGAGGAACTCCTGATCGCGAAGGCGTTGCCGTCGCGACGTGCGGAGTTCACCACGGTGCGGGCATGTGCGCGGGAGGCGCTCCAGCGGATCGGTGCACCGCGCACGCCTTTGCTGCGGGGGGATTTCGGGGCGCCGGTCTGGCCGACAGGTGTGGTCGGCAGCATGACGCACTGCGTGGGTTACCGCGCCGCGGCGGTGGCGCGTGCTTCGGACGTCACCGCCGTCGGCATCGATGCCGAACCGAACCTTCCCCTGCGCGACGATGGTGTGCTCGGCCTCGTCGCCCTCGCCCAGGAGCGGGTCCGGCTTCCGACGCTCGCCGCCCAGCGTCCCGACGTGTGCTGGGACCGGCTGGTGTTCAGCGCGAAGGAAAGCGTCTACAAGGCCTGGTACCCGCTCGCCCGGCGCTTCCTCGACTTCCACGAGGCGGAGATCCTCTTCGACCTCGTCACCGGGAGCTTCACTGCGCGACTGCTGATCGACGGGCCGGTCGTGCGCGGCCGCAGGCTGAAGGCGCTGAGCGGACGGTGGGCGGTCCGGGACGGGTTGATCCTGACGGCGACCCTCCTCGAGACCCCCGCGTCGGACCGGGCGCGGACGCCGGCTGACGAGTGGACGGTCACCGGTCGGCGATGCACCCGGGACGAGGCCGCTTCGGGGGTGTCCGACGGGCCCGTGCCGAGCCTATGAGCATGCCTTCGGGCTTTTTGTCGAGGCCGGCTCGCCCCCTTCCCGGGCGGGCCGGCCTCGATGTCGCTTCCGCACCAGGGCCCGGTGGCCCGTGCGTTGCAGTGATGGCTCAGGCCCGCGCAGGAAGCGGCCGCGGTACGGGCGCCGTTCTCAGGGACGGTGCCGGCACCCCGGCACACTCGGGCGCACGGCCAGGGGGCGGATATGCAACGTTGCAGGCCACAGCGCGATCACGCCGGCTGCGGGGGCGGACTGCATCGGCACGCCTTCGTGCGCAGCGGGCCACCATCGGAATGTGCGCGGCGTGGAGCCGCGTTGCTCGGGGGAGAGTTCACCGTCGCACTGGAGGCAGCCCCATGCCGGTCTTTTCGCCACGCGCCATCGTGTTCGACGTCAACGAGACACTGAGCGACATGGCTCCGCTGCAGGCCCGCTTCGAAGAGGTGGGCGCGCCGGGCAGCCTTGCTCCGACGTGGTTCGCCGGCGTGCTGCGGGACGGCTTCGCCCTCACTGCCGCAGGAGGTTACGCCGAGTTCGGCGAGGTCGCGGCCGACGGACTGCGCGGCCTCCTGCCCCCGGAGTCCGGCCGGTCGGGTGATGCGGAGGCGGCGGTTCAGCACATTCTGGGCGGTTTCGACCGGTTGACCGTGCATCCGGAGGTGCCCGACGCCGTCCGCGTGCTGCGCGGGGGAGGCATGCGACTGGCGACGATGACCAACGGCTCCGCAGCATTCACCCGTGGTCTGCTGGAGAGGGCCGGCATCGAGGACTGCTTCGACGAACTGCTGGATGTCGGGGGGCCACGGACGTGGAAGCCCGGACGAGCCGCCTACGAGTACGCGGTCGAACGCCTCGGAGTGAAGGCCGAGCAGGCGCTTCTGGTCGCGGTGCACCCGTGGGACCTCGACGGGGCCCGCCGGGCGGGCCTGGGTGCCGCCTGGCTCCGCCGCGGCGCCTCGTTCTACCCCTCCTCGATGACGGCGCCGAGCCTCGTCGCCGAGGACTTGGGCGAACTGGCGGACCTGCTCGTCGGCAGGTGAGGGAGGGGCATCCGGCCCCCTTGCGCACGCTGCCGACGCCGTGCACACCACTCGCAGCGCAGAGGCTCCGGCACGAAGCCGACGGATGTCCCGCCAGTGGGGCGCCGGTGCGGCGCGTCCAAGGTCCCCCTACCTGTGATGTCGACGTGCGCGGGTGAACACCATCACGAAGTCGGACATCTCCCGGACCCGGGGCACGGCGGGATCGGGCAGGGCCCGCAGCCGCTCACAGGCCTGCTGCACGATCTCCACGTCCTCGCCGCTGACCTTCCAGGCTCCGGTGAACAGTCCTCCCTCGGACAGCGACCGCGCCATCTGCTGCGGCGACACCTCGAAGCTGGTGGGCCGTTCACTCGCGGTTCCCTCGTAGACCAGGCCGTGCTCGGCTGCGACGGGGGCGAGGGACTGCGGCCCGTCCTGCCGCGATCCCGCGGGATCCAGACGGTCCTCCAGCTCGTTGACGATGCGCCCGATGTCGTCCACGGGGCGCATGCCCCGGGCCGGAATCACCAGGTAACGACCACCGGGACGCAGAATCCTGGCCACTTCGCCGAACACGGCCCGACGGTCGGGCCCGGTGTGCAGCAGCCAGGTCGACACCGCCTGCGTCACCGACGCCGTCCGCACCGGCAGCCGGCCGGCGTCGGCCACGGCCACGCGCCGGCCCAGCCGGGACCGGGCACGGGCGAGCATGCCCGCCGAGAGGTCCACCCCGAACACGGTGTGGCCCCGCTCGGTCAACTCGGCGGCCACGATGCCGGTGCCGACGCCGATGTCGAGTACCCACCGCTCGGAGTCCAACAACGGGGCCAACTGGTCGGCGAAGCCGGCTGCTCGGGCCGTTCCGCCGCGTGAATCGTCGTACACGGGAGCGATGTCGTCGAACTCCGCAGTTCCCGGGGCCGATGGCATGCCGACTTCCTCTCTCCGTTCGATGCCAGGGGATGCGAAATGTCCGGAGCAACGTGCCCGGAGCCGTCCTGGTGAATCGGAGGGGCCGGGGGCGTTCCCGTCTACGACTGAGGTGTGAAGGTCACCGGCAGGCTGGCCATGCCGCGCAGGATGCCCTCACGCCGCGTCAGGGTTTCGTCCGGCGCAGCCAGCTTCAGGTCGGGGAAGCGGCGCAGCAACGTGCCGATGGCGATCCTCGCCTCGGCGCGGGCCAGCGGTGCGCCCAGGCAGAAGTGCACACCGTGACCGAAGGCCAGTTGCTGCGGTACCTCGCGGCGGGCGATGTCGAGGATGTCGGGCCGGTCGAAGCGGGCCGGGTCGCGGTTCGCCGCGGCGAGGCCGATGATGATCATCTGGCCTGCGGGGATGCTGACGCCGGCGATGTCGAACGGCTCGACCGTGAAGCGGGCGACGCCGCGGCTGACCGGTCCCTCGTAGCGCAGCAACTCCTCGACGGCGGCGGGGAGCAGCGCGGGATCGTCTCGGAGGGCCGTGAACTGGTCGGGGTTCCTGAGGAGCGCGTGGATGCCGTTGGCGATGAGGCCGGCGGTCGTTTCATGGCCGGCGAGGGTGAGAAGAATGGCCATGGCGGTCAGTTCGCGGTCGCTGATCCGTTCTTCGGCCTGGGCCGCGCACAGTGCGCTCAGCAGGTCGTCACGCGGTTCCGCTTTGCGCTGTGCGATCAGGGGTTCGAAGAATGTCGTCAGTTCGGCGCGGGCCCGGGCTCCCTTGGCCAGTCGCTCGGGGGTGTTCGGCGGCATGATGAGCCCGACGGCGAGTTTGGCGAAATCCGGTTGGTCGTCGACCGGAATACCGATGAGTTCACTGAGTACGGCCATGGGCAGTGGCAGGGCGAACTCGGATACCAGATCGGCGGTTCCCCGGAGGGCTATGGCATCCAGAAACGCGTCGGTGTGCTCCTGGATCCGGGGCGCCAGCATCTCCACGCGGCGTGACGTGAACGCCCTGGACACCAGATTGCGCAAGCGCGTGTGGTTCTCGCCGTCGGCGACCAGCATGCTGGCCATCAGGACGTTGGTCCGCTCCTGGTGATCCATCTCTTCGGTGAGACCGTCGACCCTGACGGGGCTGGAGCTCAGCTTCGGGTCAGTGAGCGCGGAAACCGCCTCGTCGTAGCCGGTGATCATCCAGACTTCAAGCGTGGGATTCAGACGAACGCGTTGGATGGCACCGTGCTTTCGAATGCGTTCGAACAACGGGTAGGGGTCGTGTTGTTGGGCGACATCCAGCGGAACATCATGGACGAGGGCCTGGCCGCGATCGGACATCCGCAACTCCCGAGGAACGTGAAAGATCTCAGGCGGATATTCATATCAGTAGGTCCGGTTGCGTGGTAGCGTCACCGGCGATCGGTTCGGGGATGTATCGCGAACACACCATGCCTACCAGCACATTGGCGTTTCGCGTTGTGCCGATCGACGCATGGGCGCTGAACCAGGCCTTCTTGCAAGGGGAGACGTTTCTGTGCATCACGTGATGGCTGCTGACCCGATCCTGGAACTCGCCCGTCCGTCGGTCCTGCGAAACCCCTACCCCGCTTATGCGCGCCTGCGCGAAAACCGGCCGGTTTTCTGGCATGAATTGCTCGGCTCGTGGGTATTGACGCGCCATTCCGATTGTCTTGCCGTCCTCACCGACAGCACGCGATTCGCGTCCGACTGGCGCCGGGCCGGGGAGGACATCCCCTCTTCGCTGCTCAGCATTCAGATGATCGACCCACCCGAGCACACCGCCGTCCGGCACCTGCTGCTCGACGGATTCCGCGCACAGGACCGCCAGGCACTGCACCACGGCCTGGAACACCAGGCCCGGGACATGCTCGCCCGGCTCGCCCGGCTGTCTTCCTTCGACTTCGTGGGAGAACTGGCCGAACCGCTCGCCCTGCGCTTCGTGACCGCGTTCCTCGGGGTGCCTGCGCCGGACCCGGCCTGGTTCGTGCCGATGTCCCGTGCGATCGTCGACGGGATGGACGCCGGGCTCTGGCCGGAGAAACACGAGCCTGCCGTCGCCGCCCGGGCCGAACTTGCGCAGTTCACCGGGGGTTGGCTCGCCGACCCGCCCGAGAACGGCCTCGTAGCCCACGTGGCGCAGGAAGCCGCCGGCACGGACGTACAGCCCGATGTGCTGCGCAACAGCCTGCGTGTCGTGCTCCATGCCGGCTACGAATCCGTCTCCCGGCTCCTCGGCAACGCGGCCGTCGCGATGCTCACGACTACCGGTGCGGCCGCGGCCTTCCGTTCGGCGCCCCGGGCTGCCGCCGTGGACGAACTGATCCGCTACGACGCCCCGGTCCAGGCTGATGCCCGGGTCTGTGTCACTGATACCGAACTCGCAGGCGTCACCGTACGAGCGGGGGACCCGGTCACGCTGTTCCTCGGCGCGGCCAACCACGACCCGCTCCGGTTCGCCCACCCCACCGAACTGCGGCTGGACCGCGCCCCGAACCCGCACCTGGGGTTCGGTCGCGGTGCCCACGCCTGTCTGGGCGCGTCCATGGCGATCCGGCTGACCGGAACGGTCCTCGGGATCCTCGCCGGGGAATACCCCGACGCGCGGGCGGTCGCGGAACCCGAACACCGGCGCAATCTGACCCTGCGCGGCCTCGACCGCTTCGAGGTCAGCCTGCGCCCACGGCAGACGGGAAGGAGGAACTGACATGAAGTACTGGCACTGAACATGAGCGAGCGCGGTCCCTGCCCCCCGGGCGGGAACCGCGCTCGGCAGCCGACGGCGGCCTTCGGCCGAGGGCGGCGTCGTTCAGGAGAGGGCCGGCGGCAAGGGCTCCCCGCCCTGTCCTCCGACCCTGCGGGGGCGCCGTCCGCTGGTGGCCGGACTCGGAGTGAGCGGCCGGTCCGGCTCCACATCCGGTGCGGGCCGGCGGAATTCGAGCCGGGCACACCGCTTGACGACCGTGTGCACATCTGCGTCGGAGGGGCCCGAACGGGCGACCGGACGAACGGTGAGCACGGGTGTGGTGTGGCGATACTTTCGGTCCCAGGTGATGATCCGCTCCGCCATCGTCCCGGCGAGCGCAGCGGCGTCCGGGCCGTAGACGTGGACCCCGAACTCCCAGGTGCAGGAGCCTGTTTCGGTATCCTCCACGATCTTGCGCGTGTGCAGCCGGGCGAGTGAGCCGCCGCGGACACAGCCCGCGGCTTCCCAGTGTGGCGCGGTGGCGGCCACGATTCCCGTCTCAGAAAGGCGTAGCCGAGCCGGAACGTGATCAGGTCGTATGCCCGGTGGGGCAGGGAATCCGCCCAGCGCGCGGAAAGAGCCGCCGCCGGGGTCGTGCGCGTCCCGACCGTCCTGATGCGTGTCCCCCCCGTGCACTCTCCTTGCCGGTCGTGCGAGCCGGGATGCCGGTGCCGCAGGTCCGGACATGCGCCGTCGTGGGGGAGAACGCACCGCGACGGACTGCGGACGCGCTGTGTACCGGTCACATCTCTGCCGTCCCGGGTTCCCGACGGCCTTCCGGGGGCCGCCGCTCCATGGGGCGCCACGCGCAGTCGAGTTGCCGGAGCCCGGATATCCGGGTGCCCCTGACGGTCGCCCGGGGTAGGGTCCGTGGCCATGACTCGAGCACAAGGGGGAGAGCTCGGCGAGGGGGAGACTCCCCGCGTGCGGTGAGCCCGCGCGTCCTCTCCCGCACATGAGACGAAACCGGGCACAGCCGCCGGTGAACTCGTGTTGCCCGGACGCGGTTTCCTTTCCGCATCCTCGCAGGAGTCCCCTCGTGCATACGCAATTCTTCAGCGCGCCCCGATCCGCACGGATCGAACGGCACCGCCACGCTCTCCTCGCAGCCGGCGTCTTCCTCGTCCTGGGGTTCCACGTCGGGGTCTGGGCCGTCGAGTTGCCCCGCCTCGCCGACGCCCTCCATCTCGAGCCCGGAGCCCTCGGCGCGGCCGTCAGCGCCTCGGCGGCAGCAGGGATCGTCACGCTCTTCGGCGGTGGCCGGCTGGCCGACCGGTTCGGCCGCCGTCCCGTCCTGCTCGCCGGTTTCGGCGGTACCGCTGCCGCGTTCGTGTCGCTCGCTCAGGTCCGCTCGACGCCGATGCTCATCCTTGTGTTCGTCCTGTACGGCCTGACGGTGAGCTTCATCGATCTCGGAGCCAACACGGTCGGTTCCGACTACGAACGAACCCACGGGCGGCAGGCCATGACCGGTCTGCATGCCGGATTCAGCCTGGGCGCCCTGCTCGGAGCCCTGGCCAGTTCCCTTTTGCTGTGGGCGGGCGCAGGGTTCCGCACGGTCTACGTGCTTCTCGCCGTCGTGCTCGCGCTCACCGCCCTGATCACCGCCGTGGCGTCGCTGCCTACTCGGAACGCCGGCCATCAGGGTGCGGAAGCAGGCGGCGCCGCCTCGGCCCGGCCCGAGCGGCCGGTGTGGCGTGAACTCGGCGTTGTCCTCGCGATGGGCGCCGTGACCGTCACGTTCTTCGGCGACGGTGCCCTGGAGAGCTTCCTCGGCGTCTTCCTCACCCGCTGGAACGCCCCCGACGGCGTGCTGACGGGTATCGGCATCGGCGGCTACCACCTCGCCTCACTGATCGGACGGCTCGGCTCGGTCGGTGTCCAGCAGCGGTGGGGAGAGCGGCGGCTGCTGTTCTGTGCGGGGATCCTGGCAGCGGCGGGAATGACCGCAGTGGTTGAGTCGACCACGCCCGTTCCGGCGATCTGCGGGCTGCTGGCCGTCGGCGCTGCGGTGGCACCCGTCGTCCCCCTGGCCCTGTCGCTGGCAGGCCGTAGCGTCCCAGGTCATGCGGGCAAGGCAGTGGCGCTGACCACGGCCGTCGGCTACAGCGCGTTCGTCGCAGGACCCGCTCTCATCGGGGCTCTCGCCGATGCCACGAGCCTGCGCACCGCGCTGGCCCTGCTGATCGTCACCAGCCTCACTGTCTCCGCTCTGGCCGTCCGCTGGCCTGCCCGGACCCGAGTTGGCGGCCCCGACGGCCGGAGCGTCGAAACCTGACGTCACATCAACATCGGGGCGGGCCCTGAGTAATCATCAAGGCCCGCTTCCGAAATCATGTTCCGTCAACTCCATATGACCTCATATATCGCGTCATTGCGTCGGGATTTTACGAAGGCATTGCCAGGGCATCCATCGCGTCGTAAACTCCGGCCGGAAGCCTCACTGCCCCAAAAAGTCATGGGAAATATTGTGTTGCGGAGTTTTTCTTGATTTCTCATGAATTAGGAACTGTGGTGGCGGGAAGTGATCGACGTTTCCGGAGTCTCGTCGCAGCTCATGCGGTGTCCACCTACGGGAACTACCTCAATCTGATCGCGCTCAGCCTGTTCTCCTACGAGGTCGCGGGCACCGCCTTCGGCATCGGCGCGTTCATGGCCCTGCGCCTGGCAGCTGGAGTGCTCGCCGGGCTGGCCGCCGGTGTTCTCGTCAGGCCTCACAACCGCCGCACCTTCATGATCTGCACCGATCTCGCCCAGGCGGCGGCCATGACGGTGCTCGCCGCACGCGCGGAGACCGGGGTGCTGCTTCTCTCCGCCGTCGTGGTGGTGCTCGGATCGGGCAACACGCTGTTCAACGTCGCGCTGCGCAGCGCGGTGCCGGACATGGTCGGTCAGGACAACCGGGTGCGGGCCAACGGGCTGCTCGTCACGGCGCGTTCCCTGGCCACGGTGCTCGGCTTCGCCTCCGCCGCTCCGGTGATCGCGGTCGGCGGCTACCGCGCGGCCTTCGCCCTGAACGCCCTGAGCTTTCTGGTGTCGGCCGCGGCGCTGCTGTTCCTGCGGCTGAGCACCCGGGACGAAGCCACCGCGGAGCCTTCCGAGGCCGCCGCGCCGTCTTCCACCCGCATCGGAACGGCCGTCCTCGCCCCGCCACTGCTGGGCATGCTCCTGCTCCGGGGCGCCGACGCCCTCGGCTCGTCCTCGCACAACGTCGCCCTGCCCGTGGTCGCCGAACTGGCCGATCCGGGCAGCCCGGCCGTGTTCATGACGCAGTTCTGGGCGGCGTGGGCGGTCGGCAGCCTTCTCCCGCACCAGCTGGTCAAGCGCTGGGAGCCATGGCGCCAGGCCCTCGAGGACGAGCGCGCGTTCGCGGTCGGCACCTGCCTGATGTCGGTCTCCTTCGTGCTGGCGTTCACCGGGCTGCCGGGACCCGCCCTCGTGGCCGTGGCCCTGGCCGCGGGGCTGGCGGACGGCTTCACCGACATCGCCTACACCTCACGCCTGCAGGCCGAGCCCGATGCCCGACGAAGCCGTCTGTTCGGCCTCTCCGCCGTCGCCGAGACCTCCGGGTTCGCCGTCGGCACCGTGGTGTCCGCCTGGGCTCTCGAGACGGCACCGCCCCTGCACGTCGTCGCGGCCTTCCACGGCATCGCCCTGTGCGGGGCGCTTGCGTTCCTGGTACTGGCCGGCAGACACCGGAGCGGCGCGAACGCTCCGGTAGCCGAAAGCGGAGAGAAGGACTGCATATGAACAAGCCGCGAGGTCTCTCCCACTACCGGGGACCCGAACTCGCGTTCTCAGCGGACGATTCACCGACCGCCGCGTCGGCTCTGCTGCGAGCCGCGGAACTCTTTCCGGAATCAGCGGTGGTCACCGTGGACCAGGACGGCGCCACGCACACGCTCACCTACGCCGAATTGCTGACCCGGGCGCGGAAACTGCTCACCGGACTCCGCGCACACGGCCTGCGTCCCGGTCAGCACGTCGTTCTCTGCGGTCTCCCGCTCGCCGAATTCTTTCCCGCCTTCTGGGCCTGCGCGCTCGGCGGAATCCGCCCGGTCGCCATCGCCGAGCACTGCGGTGAGGGCACCCCGGCGCTCGAACGCCTCCGGCACACCGGCGAGTTACTCGGAGCTCCAGTGGTGCTCAGCGACAGGGCCGGTGCCTCGTCGCTCGCCCGGACGGACCCCGCCCTGCGCGTCGCAGTCGCCGCCGACTGCCTCCGCCACGAACCGGCCGGCCGGCTCGAAGAGCCCGCCCCGGGCGATGTCGCGCTGCTCATGCTGTCCTCGGGCAGTACGGGCCTGCCGAAGGCCGCCCAGCTGACGCACGGCGGTCTCGCGGAGTTCGCCGCGAGCACCCGGCGGATCCTCGGCGTGGGACCCGGTGACGTCACACTGAACTGGCTCCCGGTCGACCACAGCGGGGCGTTCCTGATCTTCCACGTCCTCCAGGTGTTCGCGGGCTGCACCAACGTCCACGTGCCGACCGACCGGGTCCTGGCCGACCCCCTGCACTGGCTCGACCTGCTGGAGGAGCACCGGGCCGTTCACTCGTGGGCCCCCGCGTTCGCCTTCGCGCTGATCGCGGACGCGATCGGCGGCCGGCCCGGCGCCCGGTGGGACCTGTCCCGGCTGCGCACCCTGCTCTGCGGAGGCGAACGCATACCCCTGCCCGTGATGCGCCGCTTCCTCGACGCGGTCGCGCCCTTCGGCGTCCGGGACGAGCACATCGTGCCCGCCTGGGGAATGGCCGAGACCGTCACCGCCATCACCTACGGCCGGCTGGGTGCCCCGGGAAGCGTGCACCGCGTCCTCAAGTCGTCCCTGGGCGGCGACCTGATTCCGGCCGGTGAGGACGACCCGGACGCCGACTGCATCACCTTCGTCGCAGCCGGCTCGCCGGCGCACCGCGCCGAGCTGCGCGCCGTGGACGAGCGCGGCGAGCCGGTACCGGAGCGCAGGATCGGCAGACTCCAGGTCCGTTCCGCCCGGGTGACACCGGGGTATGCGGCCCGTCCGGAGGCCACCGCGGAGGCGTTCCCGGACGGTCCCGACTGGCTGGACACCGGTGATCTCGCCTTCTTCGCGGACGGCCAGGTGGTCGTCACCGGGCGGCGCAAGGACGTCATCATCCTCAACGGGCACAACCACTACAGCCACGAGATCGAGGAGGTGGCGGCCGGCGTCCCCGGCGTCCGGACCGGAAGCGTGGCGGCCTGCGGGGTTCCCGATCGGAACACCGGCAGCGAGTCGCTGGCCCTCTTCTTCGTGAGCACCGGCGCCCGCGATGCCGACCGGCGCGTCGCCGGCGCCCTCAGGGAAAGGGTGTTCACCCGGCTGAGACTCACGGCCGACCGGGTCGTCCCCGTGCCGGAGGCCGCATTCCCGAGGACACCGGCCGGGAAGGTGCGCCGCGGCGTACTGCGCGACCGCCTGGAGTCGGGGGAGTACGAAGGCACGTCCCCGGCGGCACCGTCGGCTCTCGTGGCGGGTGCGGGGACGACGGCCGCCGTGCAGGAGTGCGTCACGGCGATCCTGGGACACCCGGTTGACCCGCACACGCCGTTCTACGAACTCGGCATGAACTCGCTGCTGTTGATGCGGACGCGCGGCGACCTCGAACGCCGGCTCGGCCGGACCGTCCCCGCGACGGCCTTCTTCGAGCACCCGACGGCCGCCGCGCTGGCCGCCCACCTCGACGCGGCCCCGGCCGGCGGTACCGCCGACGTGACGGAGCCGGTCTCCCCGGCCACCCCCGCGGACCGGCGCATCGCGGTCATCGGTATGTCCGCGCGGTTCCCAGGAGCCGCCTCCGTGGACGAGTTCTGGAGCAACCTGTGTGCGGGCGTCGACAGCGTCCGCACCTATACAGCCGACGACCTCACCGCGGCTGGACTGCCGCCCGCACTGCTCGAGGAGCCCGGACGGGTGTCCGTCGCCGGGCACCTCGACGAGGCCGACGGCTTCGACGCGGACTTCTTCGGCATCAGCCGCCGCGAGGCCGAACTCACCGACCCCGCCCACCGGCTCTTCCTCGAGTCCTGCCACCAGGCCCTGGAGGACGGCGGGTACGCCGCCGGCGAACCGGGCACCCGTGTCGGCGTGTTCGCCGGATCCGGCATGCACCTGTACGGCCACCAGCAGCCGACCGCCACCGCCGGCCCCCGACCGGACGATCCGGCAGCCGGAATCCAGGCCGCTGTCGGCCGGCAGCCGGACTTCATGGCTTCCCGGGTGGCCTACCGGCTCGGCCTCACCGGCCCCGCCATTGGCGTGCAGACCGCCTGCTCCACCTCGCTCGTGGCCGTACACCTTGCTGCGCAGGCCCTGCTGAGCGGCGACGCGGACCTGGCCCTCGCGGGCGCAGCCGCCGTGCACACCCCCCAGGAGTCGGGCTACCGCAGCCACCCCGGCTCCATCCTCTCGCCGACCGGGCGATGCCGTGCCTTCGACGCCGACGCCGACGGCACCGTGGGCGGCAGCGGGGTCGCGGCGGTCCTGCTCAAGCGCCTGGACCGGGCACTCGCCGACGGCGACACCGTGCACGCCGTGATCATCGGGTCCGCGGTGAACAACGACGGCTCGGGCAAGGTCGGTTTCACCGCACCGGGAGTGGCCGGTCAGGTCGACGTGGTCCGGCAGGCGCTGCACCGCGCGAACGTCCCCGCTGACACCGTCTCGTACGTGGAGGCGCACGGCACGGGCACGAGGCTCGGTGACCCGGTCGAGTTCGAGGCCCTGTCGCGGGCGCTGGGCGAGGGCACCGGCAGGACGGGATTCTGCGCGCTGGGCTCCGTCAAGCCGAACATCGGTCATCTGGACAGCTGCGCGGGCATGGCCGGCCTGATCAAGACCGTGCTGATGCTGCGGCACGGCATGCTCGTGCCGACCCTGAACCTCACCCGCCCCAATCCGGCTCTGCGCCTCGAGGGCAGCCCGTTCGTCCTGGCCACCGAGCTCCGGCCCTGGCCGACCGGGAGCGGACTGCCGCGGCGCGCGGGAGTCTGCGCCCTCGGCGTCGGCGGCACCAACGCCCACGTCCTCCTCGAGGAGACGCCGCCCCGGGCGCCACGGCCGACGGCCGAGGGCCCCGTGCTCGTACCGGTCTCCGCCAAGGACCCCGGAGCGCTGGGCGACCTCGTCGCGGGCCTGGAGAAGCACCTGCGGGACCGTCCCGGAACCGCATGCGCCGACGTGGTCCGCACGCTCGCTCTCGGCAGACGGCACCGGGAGCAGCGGGCCGCGTTCGTCGCGCGCTCGGGCGAGGATCTCGTCGCGGCCCTCGCGCGGTGGAAGCCGGCTGCCCGGCAGCCCCTGGGATCCCTGGCATTCGTCTTCTCCGGTCAGGGCAGCGCCGCCCCCGGCATGTCGCGGGCGCTGCACGCGCACGCGCCCGTCGCGCGACGCGTGCTCGAGCAGTGCGAGCAGCTGTTCTCGGACGACTACGGCGGCAGCCTGCTCGACGTCCTGCTCGCGGACGACGCCGGGCCGTCCGCCGCCATGCCCACGCGCACGGCCCAACCGGCGCTCTTCGCCCACCAGATGGCGCTCTTCGAACTCTGGCGCGCTTGCGGTGTCCGGCCCGCCCTGCTGATGGGACACAGCCTCGGCGAGTACGCCGCCCTGTGCGCCGCGGGAGCCGTGTCGCTCGCCGACGGCCTGCGGCTCACGGCCCGGCGCGGCCTGCTGATGCAGGAGACCCCGCCCGGCGCGATGCTCGCCGTGCGCTGCGACCGGGCGACCGCGGACCGCATCGCGCAGGCGAGCGGCACCGAGCCGGCCGCGGTGAACGGGCCCCGCTCCCAGGTGCTCTCCGGAGCCGCGGGGGCGATACGGGAAGCCGCTGTCCTCCTGGACCGGGACGGCATCCCGTGGCGCGCCCTGTCCGTCGACCGGGCCTTCCACACGTCCCTGATGGACTCAGCCCTGGCGGAATTCCGCTCCGTCACCGACCGGTTGACGCTCGCGCCGTTGAGCGCGCCCTTCGTCGGAGGACTCGACGGCGTACTGCGGTCCGTGGGCCGGGTTGTCGACGCCGGTTATCTCCACGCGCAAGCACGCGAGGCCGTCCGCTTCGACCTCGCCCTGCGGACAGCCGCCGAGCAGGGATGCGCGGACTTCCTGGAGATCGGAGCGGCCGGCGTCCTGGCCGGCCCCGGCAGACAGTGCCTGCCCGGCAGCCGCTGGGTGCACCAGGGCCGGGACACCGACGCGATGGAGGGCCTGCTGGAGGCACTCGGAGAGCTCTACACCGGAGGAGCGGACGTGACCTGGAGCGATGTCGTACCGGACGGCGGCCGTATACCGCTGCCCGGCCACCCGCTGCGCCGCACCCCCACGGCACTCCCGGCGCAGCAACGGGTGGCAGCTGCCCGCGAGAGCTCATCACCCGCCCCGGCGCCCGGCGATCCGTCCACCCGGCGCGGCGACGATGCGCGGGTCGGTCCGGTCCTGCGTTCGGTGGTGGAGCTGACCGCCGCCCAACTGGGCGCCGACCCGGAGGAGATGAGCCCCGACACGTCGTTCTTCCTGCTCGGCGCCGACTCCCTCTCCCTCATGGGGATGACGCGAGAGCTGGAGACGCTCCACCAGGTCCGCATCCCCGTCCGCGAACTGTTCTCCACGGCGGACACCCCCCGCAAGCTCGCGGAACTCGTCGTACGGGAGGGCGGTGCGGTCATCACGCCGACGGAGTCGGCAGGGACCGCGACCGGAACCGTGCAGGAAAGGACGGGGAGTGAACCGGCTCCGACAGCCGCCCACGAGCACCGGACCGCGGAGGCGGACATCTGCCCCGTGGACGAACTGCCGGCGTACCCGACCGTTCCGGTCCTCTCGGCCACCGACGGCCCTGCTGCGGACGGCCTCCATGCGATCGCCGGACAGCAGCTGAGACTGGCCGAGAAGATGGTCGACCAGGTCACCGGCCTGATGTCACGCCAGCTTCAGGCGCTCGGCGCGGCGCTGCCACCCGCCGCGCCCCCTTCCGTCACGCCCGCTACGGCCGTACCCGCCCCGGCTGGAGAGCCCGCCGGTGCAAGCCCGGTGCCGGCGCCCCGGACGGAACCCGCACGGACGGCGCCCCCAGCGGCCGCCCGGCCCCTCACGGCGCTGCCCCCCTGCGCGGACGTCGACGTCCCGGACGCCTCCGGCTGCGACTTCAGTCTGTACTTCTTCGGCGACTACCCGGAGAGCGGGGAAACCGGCCGGTACGACCTCATCATGTCGGCCGCCGAGTTCGCCGACCGGCACGGCTTCCACACCCTCTGGTTCCCCGAGCGGCACTTCAACTCCTTCGGCTCCCTCTTCCCCAACCCCTCGGTCCTGGCCGCCGCACTGGCTGCGCGCACCAGTCGCATCCGGTTGCACGCCGGCTCGGTCGTCCTGCCGCTGCACCACCCCGTTCGCGTCGCCGAGGAGTGGTCGGTCGTCGACAACCTCTCCGGCGGACGCGCAGGGATGTGCGTGGCCAGTGGCTGGCACGCCCAGGACTTCGCGCTCGCCCCGGACAACTTCGGACGCCATCGCGAGCTGATGTACGAACAGCTGGACACCGTGCGCCGCCTCTGGTCGGGGCAAGCGGTTCCGGTGACCGCGGGCGGCGGCGAACCCGCGGAGGTCCGGCTGCACCCCACGCCCGTCCAACCGCAGCCGCCGCTGTTCGTCGCGGTCTTGGGCAACCCCGACAGCTACCGCAGGGCGGCCGAGAACGGTCTCGGCGTGGTCACCAACCTCATGTCGCAGAGCGTCGAGCAACTCGCGGAGAACATCGCGCTGTACCGGAAGACCCGGGCCGATCACGGGCTCGACCCGGCCGCGGGCCGCGTCGTCGTGCTCGTGCACACCTACCTCGGCGAGGACGCCGAGCGAGCCCGCGCCGAGGCCTACCGGCCCTTCATCGGCTACCTTCGCTCGTCGCTCTCCCTGTTCGACCAGGTCACGAACAGCCTCGGGTTCGATGTCGACCTGGACAACACCCCCGAGGAGGACCTGGAGTTCCTGCTCGGACGGGCCTACGAACGCTACTGCGAGTCCCGCGCCCTGATCGGAGACGAACGCACGGCCGCCGAGACGGTGCGGCTCCTGACCGAGGCCGGAGCCGACGAGATCGCCTGCTTCGTCGACTTCGGGGTGCCGAAGGACCGCGTGCTCGCCGCGCTGCCCGCGATCGACCGGCTCGGACGGTCGTCCCCCGGCCGGGCCGCCCGGGAGCCCGAACGTCTGCCGCTCTCCCCGGCCCAGCGCCGGATCTGGTTCCTGGAGAAGCTGCACCCCGGCACCGCCATGTACCACGAGCCGAAGGCCGTCCGGCTCCAAGGGCCCCTGGACGAGAAGGCGTTCGCCAGAGCCCTCCGGAAGGTCGTCGCCCGGCAGCCGGCCCTGCGCACCGTCTTCCCCGACGACGACGGCGTGCCGTGGCGCCGAATCCTGGACGACGTCCCGGTCGACTGCCCCGTCGAGGACCACACCGGGGCCGGAGAGGAGGAGGCCCTCAGGTCGGTGCTCGAGCGCGAGGCACAGCGTGTGTTCGACCTGGGCAGCGGCCCCTTGTTCTCCGCCCGGCTGCTCCGCACCGCACCGGACGTGCACCTGCTGTTCCTGCGGGCCCACCACATCGTGCTCGACTCCGCCTCCACCGCCGTGTTCGTCCGCGACCTCGCCGCCTTCTACCGCGCCGAGCAGCACGGGGCCGCCCCGCCCCCGCCCCTGGCGGACAGGCCGGAACCGCGGCCCGACCCGGCCGACACGGCACGGGACCTCGCGTTCTGGCGGCGCGAACTCGCCGGCGCCCCCGTTCTGCAACTGCCCGCCGACCGGCCCCGCCCGGCGGTCAGATCAGGCGCGGGCGCCGGCTTCACCCATGAATTCCACCCCGAACTCGTCGCCGAACTGCGCCGGTTCAGCGCCGATCACCGGGTCACGCCGTTCATGTCGCTCCTCGCGACGATCTGCGCGGTCCTCGCCCGGTTCAGCGGACAGGACGACGTCGTGATCGGCACGGCCGTCGGCGGACGGCCCGTGGCCGCCGAGGACGAGATCGGGCTGTTCCTGGACACCCTGGCGCTGCGGATCGACCTGTCGGGCGACCCCGGTTTCGCCGAACTGGTCCACCGGGTGCGGGAGAGCACCACGACCGCGTACGAGCACCGCGGCGTCCCGTTCGACGAGCTCGTGGGCGCGCTCGGCGTCCCCCGCGACCCGTCGCGCAATCCGCTCTTCCAGGTCCTGGTCGAGTACGAGAACGAGGGGCGGGTCGAGTTCGACCCGCCCCGGCTGGAGGCGACCCTCCTCGACGTGCCCAGCGCCCGCGCCCCGTTCGACCTCAGCATCTACCTCACGCACCACCGGAACGGCCTGCGCCTCATGGTCGAGTACGACACGGCGCTCTTCGACGAGGGCACCGTGCGCAGGTTCATCGACTATGCGGAGACCGCGCTGCGCAGGGCGCTCGAAGCGCCGACCGCGCCCCTGCCCGAGCTCACCGCCCTCACCGCCCTCACCGCGGCCGACCGGTCCGCGCTGACCGCCTTCGAGGGCGGGACCGAATCCGGTTCCGGCCGGACGCTGCACGAACTGTTCGAGGAGCAGGCGCGCAGAAGCCCCGATGCCGTCGCCCTGATCACGGACGACCGCGGCATCGGCTACCGGGAGCTGGACGAACACGCGAACCGGCTGGCCCGGCAGCTCGGCGCCAGGGGAGCAGAACGCGGCGTCCTCGTCGCGGTGCTGCTGCCGAGGGGCCCCGAGCTGATCACGGCACTGCTCGCGGTGCTGAAGAGCGGCGCCGGCTACCTCCCTCTGGACCCGGGCGCGCCGACGGCCAGGACGGAGTGGCTCCTCCAGGACGGTGCGCCGGCCCTGCTGGTGACGACCAGCGCTCTGCGCTCGGGGCTCGGACTCCCCGACGGCATGCGCGTGCACCTCGTGGACGAGGCGGCCGAAGCAGGGGACGTCACGTTCCCGGAGCGCCTCGGGGGTCCGGGGGAGCCGATGACTGCCGCGGACGGGGGCGACGAGAGTCCCCCGGAGGGCGGAGCACGGCCCGAGGACCCCGCCTACTGCATCTACACCTCGGGCTCCACGGGCCGTCCGAAGGGCGTCGTCGTACCGCACCGCGGCCCGGCGAACCTGGTCCGGCGGCACCTCGAGGGGCACGAGCCGATGCGCACCCTGCAGTGGACCTCCCCGTCGTTCGACGTCAGCGTCCAGGAGTTGTTCACCACACTGGCGGCGGGCGCGGCGCTCGTCCTGATCGGGGACGAGACCCGGCTCGACCCGGCGGCAGTCACCGAGGCCGTGCGGCGTCACGGGGTGCAGCGCCTGTTCATGCCGTACACACCGCTGAGATACCTCATGGAGACCGACCCGCTGATGCCCTCCGTGCGCGAGGTGTTCGTCGCGGGAGAGGCCCTGACACTCACTCCGCCGTTGCGCCGCTTCCTCGGGCGGCATCCCGAATGCGCGCTCTACAACCAGTACGGGCCCACCGAGGCGTCCGTGATCGTCACCTCCCACCGGGTGGATCCGGCCGAGGGCGACCGGCCCCCGATCGGCATGCCCGTACCCGGAGTGCGGATCCGGCTGCTCGACGGCAGCGGCCGCGAGGTGCCGGTCGGCGCCGTCGGCGAGATCCATGTGGCGGGCGTGGCACTGGCGCACGGCTACCACGGCCGCCCCGAGGAGACGGCCGCCGCGTTCGTGCGGGACGCCCGGGACGGCACCCTCTACCGCACCGGTGACCTCGGCAGATGGCGTTCCGACGGGGAGCTCGAATATCTCGGCCGCGCCGACGACCAGGTGAAGATCCGCGGCTTCCGGGTCGAACCGGCCGAGGTTCAGGCGGCGTTGGCCGTCCGGGACGACGTGACGGCCGCAGCGGTCGTGCCCCGGCGCGACCGGAACGGTGAGACCGTGCTCGCCGCCTACGTGGTGCCCGCGCGCGCCGCGGACGGCATCGGCCACCTCGCCGCGGCTCTCGCGGCCGGACTGCCCGACCACCTCGTCCCGCGGCAGTGGGTGCGCATGGACCGGATCCCGCTCAACAGCAGCGGCAAGATCGACCGGGACCGGCTGCCGGCACCGGAAACGGATCCCGCCCCGGACCCGGACGGCAGGACGGACCGGGCGGCTGCGGCGGGCGAGCCGTCCACCCCGGCCGAGAAGGTCATGCACGAGGTGTGGTGCGACGAACTGGGGCGCACCTCGGTGCCGGTGAACCGGTCGTTCTTCGAACTGGGCGGCCACTCGCTGAGCGCTGTCCGGCTCCTCAACCGCATGACCAGGGAGCACGGCTTCGAGATGTCCATGGCGGACTTCTTCCGCGCACCCACCGTCCGGGCCGTGGCCGGGCGGATGGCGTCCACGTCCGGGGCGACGGCCGACCGGGCCCCGATGCCCGGCACCGTACGCAGGATGTGGCGGCGCCACCACGAGCGCTCCGATCCCTCGGTCTACAACGTGGCCCACCGGATCGACCTGCACGGCGAACTCGACACGGCCGCGCTCTCGCACGCTCTGACCGTGCTCGTGCGCCGGCATGCCGCGCTGCGGAGCCGGGCCGTCCACCGCGACGGCGAGTACCTGATCGAGGTCCTCGCCGACCTCGAACCGGATCTGCCCGTCACCGATCTCACCGCCGCGGACGAGGAGCGGGTCGACCGTTGGTGCCGGGAGCAGGCACGGCGGCCCTTCTCCCTGGACACCGCCCCGCTGTTCCGGTTCGGACTCGCCCGCCTCGGCGAGGACCGGTGGGTGCTCGTCGCGGTGCTGTCCCACGCGATCTGCGACGGCTGGTCGATGGGCGTGCTGTGGCGCGAACTCGAAGAACTCCACAACGCGCGGCGCTCCGGCCGGGAACCCGAACTCGGCGCTGTTCCGGCGCAGTTCACGGATTATGCGCGCTGGGAGCGTGAACAGCTCACCGGCGCACGACGCGAGGAGCTCGAGGCGTTCTGGCGTCGCGAACTGGCGGGCGCGAAGCTGCGCATGGAGCTTCCCTACGACCGTCCCCGCCCCGAGGTCCTCTCCGGCGAGGGCGCACTGCACCGGCTGAGCATCGGCGAAGCGGTCGCCGAGCGGGTGGCAGGCACGGCGGCCCGGCTCGGCACCACCGCCTACCTGGTGCTGGCCGGCGCGTTCGCCGCCTGGGCCGGCGCAAGGTCCGGCAGCAGCTCCGATGTCGTGCTGGCGGCCTCCAGCGCGAACCGCACCCGCCAGGAGTTCGAGAACACCGTCGGCTTCATCGGTGACGCGGTGCTGCTCCGCACCCGCACCTCCGGGGCCACGACGTTCTCGGAGCTGGTGACGCACTTGGGCTCCATGCTCTTCCCGGCCATCGATCACCAGGCGTTGCCGCTCGAGGAGGTCGTGCGGCTGGCCGCCCCCGAGATGGCGGAGCAGCTGTTCCCCACGGTGCTGTTCACCGTGGTGACGACCGCCTCCCCGTCGATGGACCTGGACGGGCTGCGCACCCGGATCCGGAGCCTTCCCGTACCCGGACTGGCACGCAACGAGCTCTACGTGGTGCTGGTACCGGGAGACGACGGGATCGAGGTCGTCATCGAGTACTCCACCGACCTCTTCGACGCGTCGACGATCGCCTCCTGGGGCGAGGAGTTCGCAGCGCTGCTCGCCGAGGTCACGGCGGATCCGGAGGCACCCCTTCCCGGACGGGAGGGCTGACGCTCGGCTGCCGGCCGGTGAATCCGCGGCCGTCGAAGCGGAGGCTCGGGGGCCGCGTACGTCTTCGTGCCCTCGCCCTCCTCGTGGTCGTACACGGCGCAGTGCTTCCGTGACGAGGTCCGCGTCGAGCAGCGGACCACCGGCCGGACCGCGGGCCCGCCGGAGCGGCTCACGGCGCAACGGGACCGGCCGGGCCCGGCTGCCGCGAGACCGGCCAGAAGAACCGCTCCACGAGGTCGTGCACGCGCAGCCGTTCTTCGGACAGCCCGTCCCGCCCGTAGGCGTCGAGGAACAATTGGGCGTACGACTCTCCGAACTGCGGGTTCAGTTCGGCGTTGCGCAGACTGCGGAGCAAGTCGGCGACGTCGGAGTGGCGGTCCGCGACCCCGGCTCGTCCCAGGTCGACGAGCGCGGCCGGGCCGTCCGGGCGCAGCAGCACGTTCGGCAGGCAGAAGTCGCCGTGGCTGACGACGAGGTCATCCGGCCCGAACTGTTCCACTGCTGCTGTGAGTTCGCCGAGCAGGGTCGTGGCGGGACGGTCGTCCGCACCCCGCTCCCGCCACGACCGGTCGACCATGCCTGCCTCGGTACGGGATGCGGCGTGCTCCAGCGCGACCGGCAGCGATCGGTCGAAGGGGCAACCGGTGCGGTCGACGGCATGCAGTGTGTGCAGGCACTCGGCGAGCTGCACCACGACTGCGTCCCGGTCTCCCGCGGGCCACGGGCCGGAAGCCGGTGTTCCGGCCACGGCACGGGTCAACAGCCAGGCCGTGCCGTCGATGACGTCGAAGGCGAGCAGTTCGGGCACGGCCACGCCCCTGCCGTGAAGCCACACCAGACGGTCCGCCTCGGCCCGCAACTCGTCCTGAAGATCCGGCACCTGAGGGCCCGCGGCCTTCGCGTAGGCGACGGGCACGCCGTCCGCGTCCAGCAGCCGGTGCACCGCAGCGCCGGACAGCCCGACGGTGACTTCCTCCTCGCGGATGAACACCAGTCCGGTGCCGAGTGCGTCCGGGAGCCTCACGTGACCTGTCCTTCGCGTGTCCGTCATGAAGGGTGCGCTCCGCCCGCCGTCCCAGCTGGGCTCACACACTACGCAGCCCTCGCCGGGGCCCGGACGGGCCCTTCCCCCCATTCATACCGACTGGTTAGTATGCGCAAACCGACGGCGGTGCCGGAGCCCTTCGGCCCGCCGCCCCCTCGACGGTCGTGGAGGCCACCCCATGAAGGCATGGCGCGTGCACGAGAACGGCGAGCCCCGCGAGGTGATGAGCCTCGACGAGACGCCGGACCCCGTCGCCGGCCCGGGCCGGCTCCTGCTGCGCGTCCGCGCGGCGAACGTCAACTTCCCGGACGCACTGCTGTGCCGCGGTCAGTACCAGTCCCGGCCGCCGCTGCCGTTCACGCCGGGCGTCGAGGTCTGCGCCGAAGTCGTGGGCGTGGGCGTGGGTGCGGACGCGACCGTCGGCACCCGGGTGCTCGCCCAGCCCGCACTGCCCGCGGGCGGCTTCGCCGAGTACGTCCTGGCTGACGCCTCAGCCGTCCTTCCCGTGCCCGCCGCGCTGGACGACGCCCAGGCCGCGGCCCTCCACATCGGCTACCAGACCGGCTGGTTCGGCCTCCATCGCCGGGCCCGACTGCAGAGCGGCGAGACGCTGCTGGTCCACGCCGCGGCCGGCGGTGTGGGCAGCGCAGCCGTCCAGCTCGGCAAGGCGGCCGGCGCACGGGTCATCGGCGTGGTCGGCGGACCGGACAAGGCCGCGACGGCCCGTGACCTGGGCTGCGACCTCGTCATCGACCGTCGCTCCGACGACATCGTCGCCGCGGTGAAGGAGGCGACCGGCGGACGAGGCGCGGACGTCGTCTACGACCCGGTCGGTGGAGACGCCTATGCCAAGTCGGTCAAGTGCATCGCCTTCGAAGGCCGCATCGTCGTCGTCGGCTTTGCGAGCGGGGCGATCCCCACGCCCGGACTCAACCACGCGCTGGTGAAGAACTATTCGATCCTGGGCCTGCACTGGGGCCTCTACAACGTCCACGACCCGGCATCGGTGCGCGCCTGCCACGACGAGCTGACCGAGCTGGCGGCAAAGGGCGCCGTCGCTCCGCTGGTCAGCGAGCGGGTGCCGCTCGAGGCGGCAGCGGACGCCGTCCAGCGAGTGGCGGACGGCACCACCACCGGCCGCGTCGTCGTCACCACCGACTGACCCCAGGGAGGCCGCCGTGCCACGCAACGAAGCCCCGACCCCGAACCCGGCCGCCGTGCCCGACGCGGACGAACTGCGACGGCGCGTCGCGGAACTGACCGCGGCCCACGACCCCGCGACCACTGATCGCGCCGACTTCCTGCGCGCCCGGTTCGACGCCGGACTGGCCTGGGTGCACTTCCCCGCAGGCCTCGGCGGACTCGGCGCCCCCCGGTCGCTGCAGACGGTCGTGGACGCCGCACTCGAAGCCGCCGGCGCACCCGACAACGACCCGCGCCGCATCGGCATCGGCCTGGGCATGGCCGCCCCGACCATCCTGAAGTACGGCACGGAGGAGCAGCAACGGCGTTTCCTGCGCCCGCTGTGGCTGGGCGAGGAGGTGTGGTGCCAGCTGTTCAGCGAACCCGGTGCCGGATCGGACCTCGCCGGGCTCGCCACCCGCGCCGTCCGGGACGGGGAGGACTGGATCGTCGACGGGCAGAAGGTGTGGACCTCCAGCGCCCACCTGGCCCGGTGGGCCATCCTCATCGCCCGCACCGACCCCGGCGTGCCCAAGCACCGCGGCATCAGCTACTTCGTGTGCGACATGACGGACCCCGGTGTCGAGGTCCGCCCGCTGCGCCAGATCACGGGCGAGGCCGAGTTCAACGAGGTGTTCCTCACCGGGGTGCGCATCCCCGACCGCCACCGCCTCGGGGCGGTCGGCGACGGCTGGCGGGTCGCGCAGACCACGCTGATGAACGAGCGGGTGGCCATCGGCGGCGGCACCGTCCCCCGCGAGGGCGGCATGATCGGACTCGTCGCCGGGACCTGGCGGGCCCGGCCCGAACTGCGTACCCATGACCTGCACCAGCGGCTGCTCGGGCTGTGGGTGGAGGCCGAGGCGGCGCGGCTCGCGGGGGAGCGGCTGCGGCAGCAACTGGCCGTCGGCCAGCCCGGTCCCGAGGGCTCCGCGATGAAACTCGCGTTCGCCCGCCTCAACCAGGAGATCAGCGGACTGGAGGTGGAACTCCTCGCCGACGACGGCCTCACCTACGAGGACTGGACGATGCGCCGTCCCGAAAAAGTCGACTTCACCGGACATGACGCCGGGTACCGCTACCTGCGGGCCAAGGGGAACTCGATCGAGGGCGGCACTTCGGAGGTCCTGCTGAACATCGTCGCCGAACGCGTCCTCGGACTACCGGCCGAACCACGCACCGACAAGGACGTCCCGTGGAAGGAACTCTCCCGTTGAGCGCCGGACCCGATCTGCTGTACTCCGAGGCCGAGGAAGACCTGCGGGCCGCTGTCCGGGCGCTGTTGACGGACCGCTGCGACGCAGCGGTCGTCCTCGCCCGCCAGGAGACGGACGAGCCGTACGACCCTGCCCTGTGGGACGCCCTGACCTCCGGGATCGGAGCGGCCGGACTGCTGGTGCCCGAGGACCTCGGCGGGCAGGGCGCGACGGCCCGCGAGGCTGCGGTCGTCCTGGAGGAATTGGGGCGCAGCGTCGCCCCGTTGCCGTATCTGACGAGCGCGGTGATCGCCGTCGAGGCGCTGCTGGGCTGCGGGCCGGCAGGCTCGGACACCGTCGCCGGAACGCTCGCGCCGGTGGCGTCGGGCCGGTCGGTGGCCGTGCTGGCCGTCCCGTGGTCGACGGCGGCGGGAGGCGAGATCGCACCTTCGGTGCGCGCTGCGGCCGACGGCCGACTGGACGGCCAGGTGCCGGCGGTGGCCGACGCGGCACGCGCGGACGTCCTGATCGTCCCGGCGCACGGGCCGGAGGGTTCAGCGCTCCACGCCGTCGAGGCCCGGGACGCCGCAGTCACGATCTCCCCTCGGGTGCCGCTGGACCTGACCCGGCCGATCGCGGACGTCGGGTTCGACGCAGCGCCCACTCGCCTCCTGGCCGGATCCGGCGACGCCGATGCCGCCGTGCAGCGGGCCCTGCTCGCCGGTGCCGGACTCCTCGCGTCGGAACAACTGGGCCTCGCCGAATGGTGCTTGCGGGAGACCGTGCGCCACACGAGCGAGCGGCACCAGTTCAACCGTCCCGTCGGCTCGTTCCAGGCGCTCAAGCACCGTCTCGCCCGGATCTGGCTGGATCTGGTCTCCGCCCGGGCCACGGCCCGCAACGCGGCCGACGCTCTGGCGACGGGCAGCCCGGACGCCCCGGTGGCGGTCTCCGTCGCCCAGGCCCTCTGCTCCGGCGTTGCGGTGCACGCGGCGGAGGAGTGCGTGCAACTGCACGGCGGACTCGGCATGACCTGGGAACACCCGGCCCACCTCTACCTCAAGCGCGCCAAGAGCGACGCGACCGCGCTGGGCACCGCCGGCCGCCACCGCTCCCGGCTGGCGGGACTGGTCGATCTGCCGGCTCCGATGGACTGAGTGTCCGATTCCGGCCCGTGGGCCGCGACGTCCTGGCACACCAGGACGTGCGGGACCGGGCCGGGGCGGTCACGCGTTTTCGGCCCAGCCCGTGTGCGTGTGTCAGAAGAAGCCGGAAAGTTCGGTCAGCGCCCTGATGAGGGGAACCTGCGAGGTGGCCGGCTCCCTGCAGATCACGCGCCCTGCGTACGGTCGGTCGCATCAACACGCCGCCCGAGTCGAAGAGAACGCCTCGCAGCCCCGCACGCCTGTCCGGTCCTCGGGCATCCGCGCGTCGTTCCGTGGCCGTCGGGCCGAAGGCGCTCAGCGGCGGCATCGCTGCTCGGGCGCCGAACCGGCCGCCTGTTCGCCGACGATCGAGGTAACAGGCAGTCAACACCCGTTCGGAGGACGCCCGTACGGCCGGAGAAGGCACGGCGATGGGTCACACTGGCGGCCGTTCGCCGCTCCGTCGCCCGCGGCCAAGGAGGTTCATCGTGGCCATTTCCATCTCAGTGGTCGTCCTGCTCCTGCTCCTGGCAGTCATCTTCGTGCGCAGCGGCACACTGAAGATGTCGCACGCCCTCGTATGTGTGATGCTCGGATTCAGTCTCGCGGGGACCAGCCTCGCCCCGACGCTCTACAACGGCCTCTCCGCGACGGCTGAGGTCGTCGGAAGCGTCAAACCGTGACGGCAGGGGGCGCCCGCGGCCCGAACGGCAGGAGAGTGCGGTGACCGCACCCCTCGAGGCCATGCCCACCGACTGGCAGAGCTGCCTGGCGATCGTCGCCCATCCCGACGATCTGGAGTACGGCGCGGCTGCCGCAGTCGCCACGTGGACCGACCGGGGCGCGGAGGTCGGCTATCTGCTGGTCACGCGGGGCGAGGCCGGCATCGACGGGATCGACCCGAGCCGTTGCGCCCCGCTGCGCGAGAAGGAGCAACGGGCGAGCGCCGAGGTGGTCGGCGTCCGGTCCGTCGAGTTCCTGGACCACCGGGACGGCGTGATCGAGTACGGCGTCGGTCTGCGTCGCGACCTCACCGCAGCCATCCGCAGGCACCGCCCGGAGCTGGTGCTCACGCTCAACCACCAGGACACCTGGGGCGGCACGTACTGGAACAGCCCGGACCACCGCGCCGTGGGCCGGGCGGTGCTCGACGCGGCCGGGGACGCCGGCAACCGCTGGATCTTCACCGACCTGGCGGACGACGGCCTCGAACCCTGGGGCGGGGTGCGGTGGGTGGCGGTCGCGGGTTCGCCGAACCCCACGCACGCGGTCGACGTCTCCGAGGGGTTCGAGCGCGGGGTCCGGTCCCTGCTCGCCCACCGGGCGTACATCGAGGGCCTGACGGACGAGGACCCGGAAACCTACTGCCGCAACTTCCTGACCGGCACCACCCGGAGCGCGGCGTCCCGGTTCGGCGGGCGGCCCGCGACCACGTTCGAACTCTTCCCGCGCTGACGGACCACGCGACAGCCTCTCCGGGAGTCCTGCGCGGCTCGGTTCCACCAGCGGCGTTCAGCCATTGACCAGATGCAGGTATCGGTCCCAGTCCCAGAGGGGTCCGGGGTCGGTGTGGTCGGCCCCCGGCACCTCGGAGTGGCCGATGATGTGGTCCCGGTCTCCGGGTATGCCGTAGGTGGCGCAGAGATGGGCGGTGAGCGCCGCGGACGCCTCGTACATCGCCGCGGTGAAGTACCGCGGCCGGTCCACCCAGCCCTCGTGCTCGATGCCGATGCTGCGGGTGTTGTGGTGCCAGTTGCCGGCGTGCCAGGCGATGTTCCTGTCCCGCACGCACTGGGCGATGCGGCCGTCGACGGACCTCACCACGTAGTGCGCCGAGACCGGCTTGTCCGGGTTCTGGAAGATGCCGATCGTGTCCGCGAAGGTCTCCTGGGTCACGTGGATCACGACGCGGTCGATCGGATGTGCCGACGGACGGTCGGATGCCGTGCAGGTGGATCCGGCGGCCGGTGCCCAATGGGCGTGCGGATAGTCCACGAGCCTGCGCTCGCGACCCAGCACAGGCAGTGCGGCCGAAACCGCCGTGGCCGCCGCGGCCGCTCCGAAGAGCAGCCCGGCCCGCACCACGGCACGTCGGCCGTCAGGCCCCCGCTCCACCACGACCCCCCGAAACGCCCGTGAGTTCGCTCGCGCATGGCAAGCCACCCGGAACACACTACGGGGGACGGGACGGGACGGCCGGCGGCACGGTGAGGCACCCTCGGCGGGCGTACGGCGCTCAACCCGCCGGAGCCCCGGACGCCAGAGGATCGTCCAGCACCGCCCGGACCACCGAGTGCGCCGCGCCGAGCAGCGGACCGCTGCGGCCCAGCCGGGACACCACGAGCCTGCTGCGCGGAAGCTGCAGTCGGCGGCGCAACTCCTCCTCGGCGGCGGGCGCCAGCCATGTGGCGAGCTCGGCGAGGGCACCGCCCAGCACCACGGCCTGCGGGTCGAGGAGCTGGACCGTGGCGGTGAGCGCAATACCCAGTGCCGAGCCCGCGCCGCACAGGGCCTCGAGCACGGCGCGGTCGCCGTCCGAGGCGCTCCGCCGCAGCAGCTCCACCCCCGCTCCGGCCGGAGCGACGACGCCCGCTGCGTGCAGCACCGCGGCTTCACCTGCGTACTGCTCCAGGCAGCCACGACCGCCGCAGCGGCAGGGCAGCCCCTCCGGACGCACCGGCACGTGCCCCAGCTCGCCGGCGAAACCGTGGGCGCCGCGCAGCAGTTCGCCGTCCAC
This sequence comes from Streptomyces meridianus, assembly GCF_023703325.1. Lineage (GTDB taxonomy): Bacteria > Actinomycetota > Actinomycetes > Streptomycetales > Streptomycetaceae > Streptomyces > Streptomyces meridianus. The sequence goes on along the minus strand of NZ_JAMQGM010000043.1, from coordinate 58,200 downwards.
GACCACCGCGGCACCGATCCCGATCTCGGCGGAGACGTGCACGAAGTCGGTGAGCCCCGGGCCGTGGCCGCCGATCCACAGCTCGGCCAGCGCTCCGAGGTTCGCTTCGTTGGCGACGGTCATGGGTACCGGTTCCGGGAGGGTCCCGGAGAGGGCGTCGCCGAGGTCCACGGGCGGCCATCCGAGATTCGGGGTCCGTACGACACGCGTCGACCCCCGCTCGACCGGGCCCGGCACGGCGACGCACAGACCGGCCGGGCGCAGCCCACCCGCACCGGCCTCGTCGGCGACCCGTCGCACCAGCCCCGCAAGGCGTCCCAGGACGAGGGAAGGTGAACTGTCCCGGTTCGGCGCGGATTCCTCCGCCTTCACCCGTACCTCGCCGCGCAGGTCGACCGCGCACACGGCGAGGTGGTCCACGCCGATCTCGGCGCCGAGCCCTGCCGGTCCGCGGTCGCTGAGGGCGAGCGCGCTGCCGGGGCGGCCGACGGTGCCGGGCCGGTCCCGGCCCAGCTCCACCAGCAGCTCCGCACCGGCCAGTTCGCCGACGAGCGTGGAGACCGCCGCCCGGGTCAGCCCGACGTGTTCGGCGATCCGGGCGCGGGAGAGCGGGCCGTGGTCGGCGATCGCACGCATGACCATGGACAGATTGCGCTGCCGCATCCCGTGCTGCGTGTTGGGCGCTGCGGACCGCACGGCCGCCTCCTCTCGTCTCGTCGGTGGGACCCTACGGCCAGTGCCGGCCGCGACGCACCGCCAGGTGGACGCCCGCACCGGCGGCCGCGCCGGCGGGTCATCGGGGCGCGAGCAGCGGCTTCGCCCGGTCGAGGGCGGTGGTCAGGCGCTCCACGGCCTCCTCGTCGCGGTCCACGGCGTCGTACTGCGGGCCACGATCGGTCCTCCAGCGCCGGGCGACCGTGGCGGGATCCTCGCCCGACAGCAGCCCCGCTGCCTGGACCGCGGCCCCCAGCGCGACGAGATCCTGCGCCTCGGGCACCAGCACCGGGCGGCCGGACAGGCGCAGCACGGTGTCGCGCCAGGCGCGACCGCGGGCACCGCCGCCGATGAGCAGCAGCGGCCCGGCGGGGTCGGCATCGGCGTCGAGAACCCGTTCCAGGGCGGTCATCAGCGTGTGCACCGCCCCGTCGTATGCGGCCTGCAGGATCTGCCCTGCGGTGGTGTCGTGGCGCAGGCCGGTCAGCAATCCGGACGCGTCGGGCAGGTCGGGTGTCCGTTCACCGTCGAGGAAGGGGAGGGCGACGACCGACCCGCCGGCCTCCACGGCCTCGCGATCGCGTCCCAGCAGTGCGGCGACCCGGTCGACCGCCAGCGTGCAGTTGAGCGTGCAGGCGAGGGGCAGCCAGTCGCCCCGCGCATCCGCGAAGCCGTTGACCGCGCCGGTGGGATCGGCCGGACGCTGCTGCGAGACCGCATAGACGGTTCCGGAGGTGCCCAGGCTGAGAACAGGGCGCCCGGGCCGCAGTCCGAGGCCCAGCGCTGCCGCCATGTTGTCCCCGGTGCCCGCCGCGACGAGGGCGCCGGGCCGCAGGGGCAGGCCGGGCAGCGCCGACCGCACCTCGCCCGCGGGCTCGCCCGGCTCCAGGACCTCGGGCAGCAGGCCCCGGTCGAGGCCGGCGATTCCCAGGATCTCCTCGTCGTAGGATCCGGTCGCGGTCGCCCACCATCCGGTGCCGGAGACGTCGCCGCGGTCGGTCGTGGCCCGGCCGGTGAGCCGTTCCGTCAGGAAGTCGTGGGGCAGCCGCACTCCGGTGGTGGCGCGGGCCGCCTCGGGCTCGTGCTCGGCCAGCCACGCCCACTTCGTCACCGTGAAGGCAGGGGCGGGTACGCTGCCGACCCGTTCGGCCCAGGCCGCCGCACCGCCGAGCCGGCCGAGGAGCCGGTCGCGCTGGGGCGCCGAGCGGACGTCGTTCCACAGCAGGGCGGGCCGCACCGGTGCCCCGCGTCCGTCCAGGGTCACCAGTCCGTGCTGCTGGCCGGCGACCGAGACGGCCACTGCGTCCCGCGCCGCGGGTCCGCACTGCCGGAGCGCCGCCGCCAGGGCCTCCCACCACTGCTCCGGATCGCTCTCCCGGCCGGGCCCGTCACTGACCCGGTGCGGTGCCCGGCCGCGTGCCACGACTTCTCCGGTCCCGGCGTCGACGACCAGCGCGGTGGCCGACTGCGTCGAGCTGTCGACGCCCACCACCAGCGGTCCTGCAGCGTGCGGCATCGTGCGATTCCTCCCACCGGGTTTCCTTCCACTGCCTCGGCATACTAATTTGTCAACGGCCATGACGAAATAGCCGAGGGAGAAGCATGAGCATCCAGCCCGCGCCCGGAGACAAGTTCAGCTTCGGTCTCTGGACCGTCGGATGGCAGGGCCGCGACCCCTTCGGTGACGCGACCCGCCGCGCGCTCGACCCGGTGGAGTCCGTGCACCGTCTCGCGGATCTGGGTGCCTGGGGCGTGACGTTCCACGACGACGACCTCATCCCGTTCGGCGCCTCCGACACCGAACGGGACGCCTGCGTCGACCGTTTCCGCACGGCGCTCGACGCCACCGGCCTCGTCGTGCCGATGGCCACCACCAACCTCTTCACCCACCCCGTGTTCAAGGACGGCGCCTTCACGGCCAACGACCGGGACGTGCGCCGCTACGCCCTGCGCAAGACGATGCGCAACATCGACCTCGCCGCCCGGCTGGGGGCACGGACCTACGTCGCCTGGGGCGGCCGTGAGGGCGCGGAGTCCGGGGCGGCGAAGGACGTACGGGCCGCCCTCGACCGGCTGAAGGAAGCGTTCGACCTGCTGGCCGACCACGTCACCGAGCAGGGCTACGATCTGCGCTTCGCCATCGAGCCCAAGCCGAACGAGCCGCGCGGCGACATCCTGCTGCCCACCGTCGGCCACGCCCTCGCCTTCATCGGCCGCCTGGAGCGTCCCGAGCTGTTCGGGGTGAACCCCGAGGTCGGCCACGAGCAGATGGCCGGGCTCAACTTCCCCCACGGCATCGCCCAGGCCCTCTGGTCGGACAAGCTGTTCCACATCGATCTGAACGGCCAGACGGGCATCAAGTACGACCAGGACCTGCGGTTCGGCGCCGGTGACCTGCGTTCCGCCTTCTGGCTCGTCGACCTCCTGGAGAGCGGCGGCTACGACGGCCCGCGGCACTTCGACTTCAAGCCGCCGCGCACGGAGGACCTCGAGGGAGTCTGGACCTCGGCCGCCGGCTGTATGCGCAACTACCTGCTGCTCAAGCAGCGGGCCCTGGCCTTCCGGTCGGATCCGGCCGTGCAGGAGGCCCTGCGGGCGTCCCGGCTCGACGAGCTGGCACGGCCCACGCTGGCCGAGGGAGAGACGGCCTCGTCGCTGCTGTCGGACCGCAGCGCGTTCGAGGACTTCGACCCGGACGCCGCAGCCGCCCGCGGCATGGCCTTCGAGCAGCTCGACCAGCTGGCCATGGAGCATCTGCTGGGCGCTCGCGGCTGAGCGCCCGGCGCGGCATCATCGAAGACGGCACGGGCGACGTGCGGCGTCGGCGGGGTGCGGCGTCGGCGGGGTGCGGCGGCGGCTCAGGAACTGTGCGACGGGGCCGCCCGTTCACAGGGCAGAAGCGGCGCATGCCGCGAAGGAGGCGTCGGAGATGTCGAACGGGACGAAGGTCGCTGTCGCGGGTGTGGCACTGGGAGTGATCCTCATGGCGACGCTCGGTTTCTGGTGGGGTCTGCTCGTGATGGTGGGCGTCCCGGCTGCCGCATATCTGCTGCTCGACCCCTCGCAGCGCCGTAGGCTGCGCAGGACCGGCCGCAAGCAGATCGGCCGCTGAGACGGTCCGGCCCGGGGCCGGTGACGGGGGACGACGCATGCACGGCAGCGTGACGGCGGTCAGCCGCAGCGGCGAGCACGGCTTCAGCAAGCAGACCAGGCCGTCCATCCGGCTGCTCGCCGGGCTCGGCGTGGAGGGCGACGCGCACCTGGGCGTGACGGTGCAGCACCTCTCGCGGGTGCGGCAGGACCCGGCACAGCCCAATCTGCGGCAGGTCCATCTGATCGCCACGGAGCTCCTGGAGGAGGTCCGGGTCAAGGGCTACGCCGTCGCGCCCGGCCAGCTCGGCGAGAACGTGACAACGACCGGCCTCGATCTGCTCGGCCTGCCGACCGGAACCCGGCTGCGCCTCGGCGCCGAGGCCGTGGTCGAGGTCACCGGGCTGCGCAACCCCTGTGCGCAGATCGACGGTTTCCGGAAGGGCCTGCTGAAGGAGGTCGTGCACCGGGACGAGGCGGGGGACGTGAGGCGCAAGGCGGGCGTCATGGCCGTCGTCGTGGACGGGGGAGAGGTGCGGCCCGGTGACCCGGTCACCGTCGAGTTGCCCGCCGAACCGCACCGTCCCCTCGAACGCGTCTGACGCCGGCGGCGTCAGCGCAGCGGGCAGGAGTTCACCGGATCGCCCTCTGCGGGCCGGGGCACCGTACGGTCGGCCGGTGGCGGGGTGCCACGTTCGACCCAGCCGGTGAGCGCGTCGAACGCCGTGCGGTAACAGGGCAGGATCGGCCGCAACCGGTCCGGGCGGGTGTCGTACAGCCCGTCGACGTGAGTGCCTCCCTCGATCGTGTAGTAGCGGTGGAGGTGGTCGCGTTTCCGGGCGGCGATCATGTCGTCGTAGACATCCGAGTCGGCGGCCCTCGGCAGCAGTGCGTCCAGGTCGCCGTGCAGCGTGATCATGGGCTTGCCGATCCTGCCCGTGAGGGCGATGCGTTCGACCGCTCGGTGCACCGATCGCGGGCGGGAGGCGTAGTCGTAGTCGGCGTCCGACGCGCAGGGGGCCAGGATCTCCTCCGTCGAGCTGCCGGCGGATGCCCCCGGGCAGCCACGGTCGTACGACGGGTCGAGCTCCGCCCGGTAGATCTTCTGGGTCACGCCCCAGTAGGCCTTCTCGTGATAGGGCCACAGGAAGTCCGAACGCGGGTCGAATCCCGCCGCGACCAGGTCGTCGTCCGAGGCCCTGCCCAGGGAACGCGCCACTGCCGTCGGCAGCGACGTGAGCAGGTTCGGACCGTCGGCGGTCCAGAGTGCGCCCTCCCAGTCCACGCCGCCGTCGTAGAGCCCGGGGTGGTTCTCCAGTTGCCAGCGGGTCAGGTAGCCGCCGTTCGAGATTCCGGTCATGTAGGTGCGGCGGGGCGCGTGCCCGTACGTGCGGGTCACTGCGGCCCGCGCCGCCCGCGTCAGTTGGGTCGTACGGCGGTTCCACTCGGCGATCGCGTCACCGGGCCGGTCGCCGTCCCGGTAGAAGTCGGGGCCGCTGTTGCCCTTGTCCGTCGCCGCGTAGGCGAACCCCCGCGCCAGAACCTGATCCGAGATCAGCGCGTCCGTGGAGTACTGCTTGCGGTTGCCCGGCGCTCCGGTGACGACCAGCCCGCCGTTCCAGTGGTCGGGCAGGCGGATCACGAACTGGGCGTCGTGGTTCCAGCCGTGGGTCTTGTTGAACCCGGAGGTGTCGGCGAAGTAGCCGTCGATCTGAACCCCCGGCACCCCCCGCGGCTGGATGGTGCCCTTCGCCGCGAGCCCCGCCTGATCGGCAGGATCCGTGTACTCCGTGCCGGCGAGCCCCGCCGTCGTCAGATCCTCCAGGCATGCGGAACGCTGGTGTGCCGCATGGGGGACGTGCACCTGCCGGCCCGCGCAGTGCTCACCGGCCGGGGGAGTGGGAGGGTCCGCCGCGGCCGAGCCCGGCACGGTCAGAGCGATCAGAAGAGCGGCAGCAAGGGGTAGTTGCCGGCGTAGTCGCATGAACGGTCGTCCTCCGGGGTCGCGAATCGGACAAGGCGGTCCTGGTACGACCACATTGTCCGATTGCGCGGTCCGGCCGGCCATGGGAGCGCCGCACACATGCCTGCACCGTGCACCGTGTCGCCGGCACGCATACGGCAACTCCCCTCCGTCGAAAAGGTGTTCAGGCAGCCGGACGGACCGCCAGTTCGTCGAGGGACTCCAGCAGTTTGGGCAGCTCCGGGCCGCGCCCCACGGTCAGCACCTCGCCCGGCTCGTCGTCCAGCAGCACGAACGCGATGTCGTCGGTGCGGGCGACCATGCTCCACCCCGGGCCGTCGACGCGCAGCGTGCGCGCACCTCCGGAGGCGAACGCCGAGCGGATGCGGCCGGGCGGAGGGGGAGACTCCAGGTAGCCGCGGGCATCCTCGAGAACCCGGCTGATGCTCGGGTTCGGCTGCTGCCCGGACTCGACGAACTCGACCTCGTTGTCCACCTGTTCGCGCCATACCGCCCACTGCAGGGCGATCTCGTCGGCGCCCAGACGCCGCTGCGCGGAACCCCAGGTCTCCGCGTCCGGCGGGGTGAGCGGCGGACGGTTCTCGCCGCCCGGCTCGGGCCGGGGATCATGCGGATCCGGAATGCCGGGCGTCGCCACGGCCAGCGCGAGCGGCCAACCGGGAAGGGCGTCCACCACGCTGCGCTCGTCCGGCGACAGGTCGTACTCCATGCCGCAGTCCCAGGCGGCCAGGGCGCAGGCGACGAGTGTCACGTCCTCGATCACGACGGTCCATCGTGCGCCCTCGCCGTCCTGCCCCAGGACCAGGCCGTATCCCTCGGCGTAGGGCTCCAGGCCCAGCGCCGAGCATGCTTCCGGATAGTCGTCGCCGAGCACGCTCGGGAACTGCGCCGGAGTCAGCAGCACCGCTGTCAGTACGAAGAGTGCATCGTCGGTGCGTTCGGCGTTATCAGTCGAGGTCACGGCCCCTCCCCATCGATCAGTTGTGCGGGAACACTAGCCAGTGGCCGCCGCGTAGTCGAGCCTTCCCGGTCGGGTGGAACGGGCTGCTGGGTGTCCGGCAGCCGATTCCACTGTGAAACACCCCAGTCGGGGTGTTCGGCGGCGGGTCCCGTCCGGCGATCGGGGATGTCCCCTCGGCCCAGGGAAAGACCGGCGCAGGGTCGGCAAGCCGCACGAGACGTTCCTGTGCCCGGCCGGAACGTTGCCTCCGCAAGACCGTTCGCGAGCCACTGGCCGGGAGAGGCGGGTTGCCCCAGGGGTCCGTGTGGGACACGCTGGGGTGAGCTGCGGGAAATCGCCGAACGGGGAGGCTGAATGGGGCTCGGCAAGGGACTCGGCTGGCTGCTCGACGACCTGACGAAGCGGGACTCGTACATCCGGCACGCACTGCTCCTGTCCGACGACGGACTGGTCACCGCGTCCGACTCCGAACTCGCCCGCGAGGACGCGGAACACCTCGCCGCCGTTTCCTCGGGACTGCACAGTCTGGCGGGTGGCACCGGACGCCACTTCGACGCCGGACGCGTGCGGCAGACCGTGATCGAATTCGAAGGTGCGCTGCTGCTCGTGTCGGCTGCCGGTGAGGGCAGTTGCCTGTGTCTGCTCACGCATGCGGAGGCGGACGTCGGCCAGGTCGCCTATGAGATGACGCTGCTCGTCAACCGGGTGGGCGACCACCTCGCGGTCCAGGCGCGCCGGGGTCAGGAATCCGGCGCTCCCGGGGCCTGAACGGCCCGTCCGCTGCCCGCGCGGAGCAGCCGTCCAAGTTGTCCACAGGCTCGGCCGGCTGACGCCTGCCCCCGTTATCGTCGTCACGGAAAGTGATCGTACGGTTGTGGAGGGGATCGGTGTCATGGCGGTGGAGATGAGGGTGCGCAGTGCGGTGGCCGGCGGCGACCCGTCGGTGTCGCTGATGAGCGCTGCGGGTGAACTGGGACTGAAGCGGGGGCAACTCGACCTCGCTGTGCTGCTGGAGGAGATCCGCACCGTGCCGTCGGGGCGCGGCCGGAGAGTGCCGGTCGAGGAGATCGAGCGGTTGCGCGCGGCCGAGGGCTTCCCCGGATCCCTGACCGAACGGCTGCGGGTGGTGGGGACGGCCCAGGGGGCGGCACTGATGGGTACCGGCCCCGCCCGCTTCGCCCGGCTCGCCCGGGTGGGCTGTTTCAGTCCCGTGAGGTTCTCAGTCAACCGGTACCGGGCCGTTGTCTGGGTCTACCGGGCGGTCGAGCTGAAGAGGTTCGCCGAGTGCCACCCGCAGTTGCTCACGGGACGGACCCCCCGTGCGATGCGCGGGATGCTGGAGGCGGGGGAGGACTGGCGTGCCAGGAACTGGCGGAGCCGCCGCATGGGCCAGCTCGTGCGCCAGACGGACGACCCCTGGGAACGCGCGGCGGTGTCGGCAGCCGTGCTCGGCGGGGACGAACTCGCCCAGGTCGTCGAGGACCCGGGCGAGCGGGCCCATCTGCGCCGGCTGCGGCCCGCCCTGATCGACGTGGGTGCCCGTGTCCCGGCGTCGCGGCGGATGATCGAGCAGGTGATCAGGGCCGACGATCCGGATGAGCTGCTCTGGCACCGGATCAGTCTCGGGCTCTGCCTGGACGATGCGAGGGAGTCCCGTCCGGCGCCCTGGCTCGAGACACCCGGCGCCGGCCGGAGGCGGGCTTCGCGAAGGCCGGCCGCCACAGCCGGCCCGGCCGGGCGGCGGCGATGACCGCGCAGGGCCCGGGCCGGTCGACGGCTGCGTCAGCCGTTTTCCGGGGTGGACCCGGCATGCGGGCGGAAGAGCCCCTCCTGCATCACCGACACCAGCAGCCTTCCCTCGCGGTCGAAGATCTGACCCCGCGCCAGTCCTCGAGCCCCCGTCGCAATGGGCGACTCCTGCTGGTACAGGAACCACTCGTCCGCCCGGAACGCACGGTGGAACCACATCGCATGGTCGAGCGAGGCGATGTCGAACCCCCGGGACCCCCACAGGGGTTCGATGGGTACGCGTACCGCGTCGAGCAGCATCATGTCGCTGGCGTAGGTGAGTGCGCAGGTGTGCACCAGGGGGTCGTCCCCGAGTGTCCCCATCGCCCGCATCCACACAGCGCTGCGTGGCTGCGCGGCCTCGACCTGCTCCTTCGTCCAGCGGAGCCGCTCCACGTAACGGATGTCGAAGGCCTGACGCCGGGCCATGCGCTCGAGGGCCTCGGGCAGGACCCCGAGATGGTCGCGGATCTCGTCGACCAGCCGGGGCAGGCCCTCCGGGCCCGGCACCGACGGCATCGGCAGCTGCTGCTCGATGCCCGGCTCGGGCCGATGGAAGGAGGCCGTCAGGTTGAAGATGGTCCGGCCCTGCTGCACCGCGACCACCCGGCGGGTCGTGAAGGACCGGCCGTCGCGCACCCGTTCCACCTGGTAGACGATCGGTACGCCGGGGCGTCCCGGCCGCAGGAAGTACGCGTGCAGCGAATGCACGGGCCGTTTCCCGTCCGTCGTCCGTCCGGCCGCCACCAGAGCCTGGCCGGCGACCTGGCCTCCGAAGACGCGCTGCAGGGACTCGTCCGGGCTGCGCCCCCGGAAGATGTTCTCCTCGATCCGCTCCAGGTCGAGCAGATCAACCAGACGTTCCGCCGGACTGGTCATCGCCGGCCCTCCTCACTCTCGGCCCGGGAAGCATGCGTCGGAACCACGGGACGTCCCCTCAGAGCCGGCCGACCGACGTGACCCGGACCACCGCCCGGCCCTCCTCGTCGGAGGCGGCGAGATCCACCTCGGCGCTGATGCCCCAGTCGTGGTCCTCGGCCGGGTCGGCGAAGGTCTGGCGGACCTTCCACAGGCCGTGTTCGGGCTGCTCCTCGATCTGCAACAGCTTGGGTCCCCGGGCATCCGGACCGGTGCCGAGGTCGTCGTACTCGTCCCAGTAGCCGTCCATGGCCTCCCCCCAGGCGTCCTCGTCCCACCCCGTTTCCTTGTCCATCTCGCCGAGCTCGGCCACCTTGTCCAGGGCGGCCAGTTCGACGCGGCGGAACATCGCGTTGCGGACGAGCACCCGGAAGGCCCGGGGATTGGACGTGACCGGCTTGACGTCGTCGGCCCGCTCCCGGGCTTCCTCCGCGGTCTCCTCCTCCGGATTCGCCAGCTGCTCCCACTCGTCGAGCAGGCTGGAGTCGACCTGCCGCACCATCTCGCCCAGCCAGGCCGTCAGGTCCTGGAAGTCCTCGGACTTGAGGTCGTCCGGCACGGTGTGCTCCAGGGCCTTGTAGGCGCTGGCCAGGTAGCGCAGCACGATGCCCTCGGTGCGAGCCAGCTCGTAGTACGAGGTGAACTCGGTGAAGGTCATGGCCCGTTCGTACATGTCGCGAATGACGGACTTCGGGGAGAGCGGGTGGTCGCCGACCCAGGGATGGCTGGTGCGGTAGACCCCGTAGGCGTGCAGCAGCAGCTCCTCCAGCGGCTTGGGATGGGTGACGTCCTGGAGGCGCTCCATGCGCTCCTCGTACTCGAGTCCGTCCGCCTTCATCTGCTGGACCGCTTCGCCGCGCGCCTTGTTCTGCTGGGCGGCGAGGATCTGCCGCGGGTCGTCGAGCGTGGACTCGACCACGGACACCATGTCCAGCGCGTACGAGGGGGACTCGGGGTCGAGCAGGTCGAACGTGGCCAGGGCGAACGTCGACAACGGCTGGTTCAGTGCGAAGTCGGACTGGAGGTCGACCGTCAGCCGGACGATGCGGCCCTCCTCATCCGGGGTGTCGAGCTGTTCGACGACGCCGCCCGCGAGCAGAGAACGGTAGATCGCGATGGCCCGGCGGATGTGGCGCAGCTGGGACCTGCGGTCCTCGTGGTTGTCCTCGAGCAGGTGCCGCATGGCGTCGAAGGCGTTGCCGGGCCGGGCGATGACGGACAGCAGCATCGCGTGCGTGACGCGGAAGCGGGAGTTCAACGGCTCGGGGTCGGAGCCGATGAGCTTCTCGAAAGTGTTCTGCCCCCAGGAGACGAACCCTTCAGGGGCCTTCTTGCGGACGACCTTCCGCCGCTTCTTCGGGTCGTCACCCGCTTTCGCCAGGGCTTTCTCGTTCTCGATGACGTGTTCGGGCGCCTGGGCGACGACGAAGCCCGAAGTGTCGAACCCTGCCCGGCCCGCCCGGCCGGCGATCTGGTGGAACTCCCGGGCGCGCAGAGTACGCACCCGGGTGCCGTCGTACTTCGTCAGCGCCGTGAACAGCACCGTGCGAATGGGCACGTTGACGCCGACGCCGAGCGTGTCCGTACCGCAGATGACCTTCAGCAGGCCCGCCTGGGCCAGCCGTTCCACCAGCCGCCGGTACTTGGGCAGCATGCCGGCGTGGTGCACGCCGATGCCGTGACGCACGAAGCGGGACAGGTTCCGGCCGAACCTCGTGGTGAAGCGGAAGTTGCCGATCAGCGAGGCGATCTCGTCCTTCTCGGCGCGGGTGCACATGTTGATGCTCATCAGTGCCTGGGCCCGCTCCACCGCAGCGGCCTGCGTGAAGTGCACGATGTACACCGGGGCCTGCCGGGTCTCCAGGAGTTCCGTCAGCGTCTCGGTCAGCGGAGTCGTCACGTACTCGTAGGACAGCGGAACGGGCCGGGTGGCGGATCGCACGACCGACGTCGGGCGACCGGTGCGCCGGGTGAGGTCCTCCTCGAACCGGGTCACGTCCCCGAGCGTCGCCGACATCAGAATGAACTGCGCCTGGGGGAGTTCCAGCAGCGGGATCTGCCAGGCCCACCCGCGGTCGGGCTCCGCGTAGAAGTGGAACTCGTCCATGACCACCTGGCCGATGTCCGCGTTCCTGCCGTCCCGCAGCGCGATGGACGCCAGGACCTCGGCGGTGCAGCAGATGACTGGGGCGTCGGCGTTCACCGACGCGTCGCCGGTCAGCATGCCGACGTTCTCGGTGCCGAACAGTTTGCACAGGTCGAAGAACTTCTCCGACACCAGCGCCTTGATCGGCGCCGTGTAGAAGGTGACCTGGTCCTTGGCCAGCGCGGTGAAGTGGGCGCCGGCGGCGACCAGGCTCTTGCCCGAGCCGGTGGGGGTGGACAGGATGACGTTCGCCCCCGAGACCACCTCGATCAGCGCCTCTTCCTGGGCCGGGTAGAGAGCGATGCCCTGCCCCTCGGCCCAGGTCGAGAAGGCGTCGAAAAGGGCATCGGGGTCGGCGGCGTTCGGGAGATGATCGATGAGGGTCACGCCCTCCATACTGCCTGCCTTCCGGTCCGACCCGGGAACCGGCCGGACGAGCGAAGATCACATGACGCTACGCTGTGTCGCCGATGCGTCATCAGGCGACCGTGCGAACGCACGGCACACAAGGGGGGCAACAGACATGATGGGACCGGCGCACTCGCTGTCGGGAGCCGCGGGCTGGCTGGGGGTGGGGGCTCTCGCGACCGCCGCAGGCCATCCGATGCCCTGGCCCGTACTCGTCGCGGGGGCCTTCATCTGCGCCGGTGCCGCCCTGGCACCCGACCTCGACCACAAGGCCGCGACGATATCCCGGTCCTTCGGGCCGATATCGAAGACCCTGTGCGAGGTGACCGACAAGCTGTCCTTCGCCGTCTACAAGGCCACCAGGATGCCTGCCGACTCGCGGCGCACCGGTGGTCACCGCACGCTCACCCACACCTGGCTGTGGGCGGTCCTGGTCGGCCTGGGCGCCTCCGTCCTCGCGGTGTTCGGCGGCCGGTGGGCCGTGCTGTTCATCCTCTTCGTGCACATGGTGCTCGCCGTCGAGGGGCTGCTGTGGCGTGCGGCCCGGGTCTCCAGCGACATCCTCGTCTGGCTGCTGGGAGGGACCAGCGCCTGGATCCTCGCCGACTTCCTGGCCGAGCCCGGGAAAGGCGCCGACTGGCTGTTCACCGCCCCCGGCCAGGAGTACCTCTGGCTCGGCCTCCCCATCGTGCTCGGCGCTCTGATCCACGACATCGGCGATGCCCTGACGGTCTCCGGCTGTCCGATCCTGTGGCCCATACCGGTGCGCCGCAAGCGCTGGTACCCGGTCGGGCCGCCCAAGCCCATGCGTTTCCGGGCCGGCAGCTGGGTCGAGCTCAAGGTTCTGATGCCGGTCTTCATGCTGCTCGGCGGCGCGTGCGGGCTCGGGGCCCTCGGGATCCTCTGACCGACCCCCCGTCCCGACCGACCGGACGACCGGTCAGCCGTGCCAGGAACGCCAGAGCGCCGCATAGGCACCGTCCGCGGCGACGAGTTCGTGGTGGCTGCCCAGCTCGCTGATCCGGCCGTCCTCCACCACGGCGATGAGGTCCGCGTCGTGCGCCGTGTTCAGCCGGTGCGCGATCGCCACCACGGTCCGTCCGTCCAGGACCCGGGCCAGCGAGCGCTCGAGGTGGCGTGCCGCCCTCGGATCCAGCAGTGAGGTGGCCTCGTCCAGGACCAGGGTGTGCGGATCGGCCAGTACCAGGCGGGCCAGGGCCACCTGCTGTGCCTGGGCCGGTGTCAGCGCGTGGGCCCCGGATCCGACCTCGGTGTCGAGACCGTCGGTGAGCCCCTCGGCCCAGCCCGCCGCATCCACCGCGCTCAGCGCACTCCACAGCCGGGTGTCGTCCGCCGCCGGCCGCGCCAGCAGCAGGTTGTCGCGCAGCGTGCCCACGAACACGTGATGCTCCTGGTTCACCAGAGCGACGTGCTCGCGCACCCGCTCCGCAGGCATCCGCGACAGATGCGCTCCGCCGAGCGTGACCTCCCCGGTGCGGGGCGCGTAGATCCCGGCGAGCAGCCGTCCGAGCGTCGACTTCCCCGCACCGGACGGGCCGACCAGCGCCAGCCGGGTACCGGGCCGTACGTCCAGTGACACCCCGTGCAGGACGTCGCTGTTGTGCCGGTAGCCGAAGCGGACATCCCCTGCCCGCATGTCCCGCCCGTCGGGGTGCACGCTGTCGTCGGCGCCGTCGGTGGGGACCTCGTGCACCCCCACCAGACGCGCGAGCGAGACCTGCGCCACCTGGAGCTCGTCGTACCAGCGCAGAATCAGGCCGACCGGCTCGAACAGCATCTGCGACAGCAGCGCCCCCGTCGTCAGCTCGCCGACCGTCATCCAGCCCTGCAGCACGCACACCCCGCCGACCATGAGCACCCCGCCGAGCACGAGCATGTTGGAGACGTTGACCGCGGGGAACAGCACCGAGCGCAGCCAGAGCGTGTAGCGCTCCCACGCGGTCCACTCGCGGATCCGCTGTTCGGACAGGGCGACCCGCCACGGCCCCAGGCGGTGCGCTTCGACGGTCCGGCCCGCGTCCACGGTCTCGGCCAGGGCAGCCGCGACCGCCGCATATCCGGCGGCCTCCGCCCGGTAGCCGCCCGGTGCCCGCCGGTAGTACCACCGGCAGGCGGCCACCAGCACCGGCAGCGCCGCCAGAACCGCCACCAGCAGCGGCGGTGCCGTGACTGCCAGCCCGCCGAGGAGCAGGACGGCCCACACCACTCCGATGGCCAGTTGAGGTACGGCCTGGCGCATGGCTTCCGCTAGACGGTCGACATCGGTGGTGATCCGGGACAGCAGATCTCCCGTGCCGGCACGCTCGAGCACGCCCGGGGGCAGATCGACCGCGCGGACCAGGAAGTCCTCGCGCAGATCGGCCAGCATCTCCTCGCCGAGCATCGCGCCGCGCAGGTGCACCAGGCGCTCGAAGAGGGTGTGGACGCACAGGGCGGCGACGAACAGCGCGGCCGTCCGTTCCGGATGGAGGTCCGCGGCGCCCTCGGTCAGCGACTCCACCAGGCCGCCCAGCAGGTAGGGACCGGCCATGGAGGCGACGATCGCGACGACGTTCACGCCGACGAGAAGCGCGAAGGCCCGCCGGTTGCGCTCCAGGAGGTGGCGTACGTACCTCCGCACGGTCGCCGGTGTGCCCACCGGAAGCGTCGAGGCCGTCGTGGGGGAAGCAGGATCGTACGCCGGAGGGGCGACCCCGATCGTCCTGCCGGTTCCGGTCATGACGCCTCCCCGTCCTGTGCCGCGCCTGCGACCGCCGCCGACGGGATGGCGCTGTGCGAAGGCTTCGATTCCGCTTCCGTCTCCCGGGCGACGACGGCACGGTAGGCGGGATGACCCTGCATCAGCTCGCGGTGCGTCCCGGTCGCCGCGACCCTGCCCGCGGGCACGAACACCACGTGGTCGGACCGGTCCAGGAGCAGCGGGCTCGAAGTGAACACCACGGTGGTGCGCCCGGTCCGGAGCGTGCGCAGGCCCTCCGCGATGGCGGCCTCGGTGTGCGAGTCGACGGCGGACGTCGGCTCGTCCAGGACCAGAACCTCCGGATCGGTGACGAGGGAACGCGCCAGTGCCAGGCGCTGCCGCTGGCCACCCGACAGGGAACGGCCCCGCTCGGTGATCCACGTCCGCATGGGGTCGCCGGATGCCTCCGCGGACGCCTGGGCCAGCGACTCCAGCACGTCGCCGCACCGTGCGGCGGCCAGGGCGTCCTCCGCGCCGACCGCACCGGAGGAGGGTACGTCGAGGAGTTCCGCGAGCGTCCCCGACAGCAGCACCGGGTCCTTGTCCTGGACGAGGACCGCGGCACGCGCCGCATCCAGTGGCAGCGTGTCCAGCGCCACCCCGCCCAACAGCACCGAGGGTTCGGCCGACTCGTCCGCCCGGCGGGAGGCGTGGCCGCCGAGCCGTCCGGCCAGCCGCCCGGCCGCATCGGGGTCGCCGCACACCACCGCGGTCAGACGCCCGGACGCGGCTCGCAGCCCGGTCACGGGGTCCTCGAGGTCGCCCGCCGGCACCCGACCCGTGCACTGCCTCGGGCCGCGTGCCACGCGCTCGAGCGCGAGCACACGCGCCGCACGCTTCGCCGACGGGCGGGAGAACGAGTACGCCATCGCGATCTCAGAGAAGTGCCGCAACGGCATCAGCAGGAATGCCACCGCGCCGTACACCGTCACGAGGTCGCCGACCGTGATGCGCCCCGCGCGGGCCAGCCCCACGCCGTGGAGGACGATCACGATCAGCAGCAGCCCCGGCACGGCCACCTGGACGGCCTTGATCAGCGCCCACATCCGGGCGCTGCGCACCGCGGCCCGGCGCACCTCCTGCGACGCCGCCCGGTACCGGGCCAGGAACAGTTCCTCGCCGCCGATCCCGCGCAGGACCCGCAGGCCCGCCACCGTGTCCGAGGCCAGCTCCGTCGCCCGGCCGGCCTTCTCGCGCTGCTCGTCGGCCCGTCGGGTGGCAGGCGGCAACAGCGGCAGGACGACCACGGCCATGACCGGGACCCCGACGGCGACCATCGTCCCGAGCGCGGGCTGGTACACGACCAGGCCCGTGCACACCGCAAGGGTGACGAGCACCGCAGCGGTGAACCGGGACAGGGCCTCCACGAACCAGCCGATCTTCTCCACATCGCCTGTCGAGACCGCGGTGATCTCACCGGCCGCAACCTGGCGGGTCAGCGTGGAGCCCAGTTCGGCGCTCTTGCGCGCCAGCAGCTGCTGCACCCGGGCGGCAGCGGTGATCCAGTTCGTGACGGACGTGCGGTGCAGCATGGTGTCACCGACGGCGATGGCGGCAGCCGCACCGGCCAAAAACACTCCTGCCAGGGCCAGTCGGCCGGCGGAGCGTTCTGCGACGCCCTGCACCGCCAGGCCGACCACGAACGGAACGAGCGCGACACCGGACATGTACGCCGTCCCCCACAACAGGGACTTGAGCTGTCCGGCCCACTGGTGTCTGCCCAGCCACCACAGGAACCGCGGGCCCGAGCGGACGTCCGGGACACCGGGATCGGGGAAAGGGAGATCGCTGATGCGCATGATGTCCCACAGGGGGTCTCGGGATTGAGGTGAAAGGTTCGCCCTGCGGGCACAGCCGGTTCAACCGGTTTTTCGGGTGCCGGGCGTGGGACTCCGGCGGGAACGGTCCGGAAAGGAGTCCGGGCACTGTGGGACCGACGACCGGCCGGTGCGAAGATGGCAGGCATGGGAACACCGGGTTTCGTGCGGACAGCCGTTGTCGTCACCGCCGGGATGGCACTCCTCACGGGCTGCGGCCTCGCGGACGGTTCCGGGAACAGGAGTTCGGCCGGGCGTGACGGCAGCGGGGTGCACACCACCCGGACACCCGCCCCCGGCACGGACCTGAAGAGGATCCCCGGGGTGAGGGCCGGCCTCCTCGCTCACATCCCGGAGACGTCGCGCCAGGTCGTCACCGTGCACGGCGAGGGCGTGAACTCCGCGGATTCCCGGGTCTCCCTCTACACCCGGCACGGCGACACCTGGGACCGTACGCGCACCTGGGCGGCGCACAACGGCAAGCGGGGCTGGACCACGCGTCACCGGGAGGGCGACAAACGCAGTCCGGTGGGTGTGTTCGGTCTCTCCGACGCGGGCGGCGTCCTCGCGCCCCCGTCCGGCACGGGTCTGCCGTACCACCGATCGGGCGGTTTCGCCGCTCCCCGGTCCTGGCCCCGGACGCACTGGCACGACTTCGACTACGTCATCGCCATCGACTACAACCGCGTCACCGGGCGCTCACCCGCCGACCCGGCCCGGCCCCAGGGCCAGGAGAGGGGCGGAAGCATCTGGCTCCACCTCGACCACGGCAGCGGCACGTCCGGTTGCGTGAGCCTGTCGAAGCCGGCCATGACGTACCTGCTGCGCACTCTCGAACCCGCTGCGAAACCGGTCGTGGTGATGGGTGACGGGAAGCATCTCCGGGGCTGACGCCTCCCCCCGCAACGGTTCGTCTCGGACGCGTGTGCGGCCCAGGTTCCCGGGGGAGCCCAAGGGACATGACGAACACCGAACCCCGGCCCGCGGGCAGTTCCGCCGGACCCGGGCCCACCGCATCCCAGGGCCGCCAGCTCTCTGCCGCATCGGTCGGCAACGCCGTCGAATGGTATGACTGGTACGCCTATTCCTTCCTCGCCGTCTACTTCGCCGACCAGATCTTCCCCGAGGGCGCCGGTAGCTCCCTCGTGCCGCTGCTGTCCACCTTCGCCGTCTTCGCCGTGGGCTTCTTCATGCGTCCTGTCGGCGGACTGCTGATGGGCGCGGTCGCCGACCGTCACGGCCGGCGCGCGGCACTGACCGTGACGATCCTGCTGATGGGCGGCGGAAGCCTGCTCGTCGCCGTGACCCCCACCTACGCCACGGCGGGAATCCTGGCCCCCGTCGTGCTGGTGGTCGCCCGACTCGTCCAAGGCCTGTCCGTCGGCGGTGAGTTCGCCGCCTCCACCACTTTTCTCGTCGAGTCCGCGGGCGAAGGCCGCCGTGGCCTGTTCTCCAGCTTCCAGTACGTCTCGACCACGGTCGGACAGCTCATCGCCTCCGGTCTCGCCGCACTGCTCGCCGCATCCCTGACCACCGGTCAGATGAGCAGCTGGGGGTGGCGCATCCCCTTCCTCGTCGGCGCGTTGCTCAGCCTGGCCGGCTTCTGGATCCGCCGCGGAGCCCAGGAGACACGCAGCCGCGAGCAGCAGGAGGCCGCCCGCCCGGGCATCTTCGACGCGCTGCGCCGCCACCCCCGCCAGTCGCTGCTGATCTGTGGGATCACCACCGGCGGCACCATTGCCTATTACACCTGGACCGCGTACCTGCCCACCTACGCCACGGTCAACGCGGGCTTCGACAAGGGCCAGGCGCTCACGGTCGGGACGATATCCCTCGCCTTCTTCGCCCTGCTCCAGCCGCTGGGCGGGATGCTCTCCGACCGGATCGGCCGCAAGCCGATGCTGATCGGATTCGCCCTGGGCTTCGCCCTCCTTGCCGTGCCCATGCTGCAGTTGGTGACCGACGCGTTCTGGTCGCTGCTCCTCGTGCAGTGCGCCGGCATGGTGCTGCTGACGGGATACACCTCGGTGGCCGCTGCGATCAATGCGGAGATCTTCCCGGCCCGGGTGCGTGCCGCCGGCATCGGCTTCCCCTACTCGCTGACGGTGGCGCTGTTCGGCGGCACTGCCCCGTACGTCGGAACGTGGTTCAAGCAGGCGGGGCATCCGGACCTGTTCCCCTGGTACGTGGCGGCGCTGTGCCTGGTCTCCTTCTGCGTGTACCTGACGCTTCCGGAGACCGCGAAGAAGCCCTTGGAGCGGTGAGGGCGGACGTGGCGACGTCCCCGAAGCCCGCCAGCGGGCGCGTCGCCACGGGGCCACGGCCGACCGGCCACCGGCGGCGGGTGCAGCGCGAACCACGGACACACGTACCGCGCCTGTACACCGGGGTGCGCTCGTACGTCAGACTGGAGGCATGCCCGACGCCTTCGCCACCCGGACCCTCGACATCGCGACCGGCGCATCCGAGACGGTGCACGACCTGACCGGTTCCTGCGTCGCTTTCCTCCGTGAGGTCGCCGATGGCCGTGACGGCCTGCTGAACGTCTTCGTCCCGCACGCCACGGCCGGAATCGCGATCATCGAGACCGGAGCCGGCAGCGACGATGACCTTCTCGACGCGTTGCAGACGCTGCTGCCCGCGGACGATCGCTGGCGGCACCGCCACGGCAGTGCAGGGCACGGCCGGGACCACGTGCTGCCGGCCATCGTCCCCCCGCACGCGACCCTCCCCGTGATCAGCGGCCGGCTGGAACTCGGCACCTGGCAGTCCGTGTGCCTCGTGGACACCAACAGGGACAATGCCAACCGTCAGGTGCGGCTGTCGTTTCTCGGGTAGCGGTCGCGAGCGCGGCAATCGGGCGGCGTGACCGGCGACCGCACGGTCATGTCCGGGTGCGTGACATCAGCAGTCGCCCCCGTGGAAGACACAACCGACCGCAGCGCCGCTGCCCATGCTGACCACCCCCACGGCCGGATCTGTGCTGCCTCGTACGAAGCCGCCCGCGTACCCGTCGTCGCCGGCACTGCGTGCGCCCAGGTAGATGCCCCAGTTGAGGAAGAGTCCCTGCAGACCGCCGGCATGGTCGGGAAACGGCTCGGCGGCGGGACGTACACGGCGCTGGAGCACGAAAGGGCCGTTCATCGCCGAGGTGATCTTGTTCTCCCACTCCGCCGTGTCCACCTGCCAGCCGGCGGTGATTCCGTTGCCCCCGTGCAGCAGAGTCGGCTTGAGGATCAGCTCGTGCTGGTGGGCCAGGGCGTAGGCGAGCATGCCGACCCGGTCTCCGCCGGGGTCCGTGGTGCGTGGGCGAACGTACCGCGTCCACGGCAGGAGCCGGTTGATGCATGCCAGTTCGGCAGCGTCGAACAGGTCACGGTGCTGCTCGTCCGAGAGCATCGCCAGGGTGCCCTTGTTGCCGTACAGTTCGGCGTCCAGCCCGCTGAACAGGCCCACTTTGCCCTGCTCGGCCGCGAGCAGCAAGGGTTCCAGCTGGGCCGCCGAGGCGGGGTCGGTGAGGTCCTCGGCCAGGAAGTACCGGAAGACGACGTCGACGGCCCGGCCCGAGACCGTCGGACGGCCCTTCGGGTACGTGAGCCGGCCGAGGTCGCAGGCGATCCCCTCAATGCCGTGGTCGGCCAGTTTCGCAGCGAACACCTGCAGTCGGGGCCCTACGACGGCGAAGTTCTCCACCGTGTCGACGACGGCGACGACGGGTGTCCGATGGGTGGGGATGGTCGCGGCACACTCGGCGTACATGGTCCGCACCATGCAACCCAGCGTGTCCCGGTAGCGGAGGCCGTGCCGCCGGACGAACTCCTCGAGTGGTGGATAGGCCAGCATCGCCCGGTTGATGTCTGCGTTCTCGAAGCCGCCGAGGGCGCTGGTGATGTTGAATTCGAGAAGTCTGAACCCCGCACCGTCGTGATAGAGGTCGGCCCGCCCCAGCGGAAGGAGCGACCCGGTCCGGGCGCTACGTGTGATCAGCGCTGATTGCAGGGGATCCATGCCGACTGCCGCGGCCAGTTCGGTGACGTTGCCGCCGAACACCCGTTCCGGCAGCGAGCGCAGCAGCTCGTAGGCCGTGTGGAGGTCTTCCACGACGGTGCGGCGCTCGGCCTGGCTGAGAAAGGCGGGGCCGTTCAGGAACCGGTCCCGGTAGGCCAGGGTGAGCGCGGCCGACTCCCGGGCGGCGGCCGTGGGGTGGCCCGCCGGCGCATGTTGCGCGAGTTGCTCCCCGTACGCGTGCCCCAACCGCGACCTGGGCGGTCGGGGCAGGATGGTGGTCGTCACTGCATGTCCTTTCCGAAGCGGACCGCGTGTCGGGTACGGCGCCGGCCTACCACGGCGCCGCGCGCCGGCCGGCTGTCCGCTCAGTCCGTGTCCGTCGGTTGCGGAACCTGTTCGGTGCTCTGCGCGGCGCGGGTGATCCATTGGCGGCGGGCTCCCACGAGGAGCGCCATCGCGACGACCGCCATGACGACTGCGCCGATACCGAACACGGCGCGGGTGCCGACCTCGGCGGCGACGATGCCGCCGGCCGCCGCACCGACGGGCAGCCCGCCCCAGGCAACGAGCCGGTACACGCTGTTGGCCCGTCCGAGCAAGTGCTGCGGCACCAGGGTCTGTCGCAGGACGACCACGACGACGTTCCACGTCACCGTTCCGCACGCGAAGATCGCGAGAGCCACCCCGGCCGCATACGCCGACGCCATGGTGGCCAGCACCGTCTCACTCGTGGCGATCAGGGCGGCGGTGGCGACCAGCGCTGCTTCCCGGCCGAGGCGTTCCGTGAGGGCGGGGGCCAGGCGTGAGGCGATGACGGCCCCCACGGCTTGGCAGGCCAGGAGGACGCCGTACCCGAACGGGCCCAGATGGAGTACCTTCCCGCTGTGCACCACCAGCACGGCGAGCATCGCGCTCCCGGCCAGGTTGATCAGACAGGACACCAGGGCGAGGCTGCGCAGCAGGTGATGCGAGTACAGCCACTTGGCACCGGCCAGCATCTCCGACAGCACGCCGGCGCTGTCGGGCCGGGGCTCGATCGGCCGGGTGCCGCGGATGCGGCTGACCAGTACGGCGGAGCACAGGAACGTGGTCGCGTCCACGCCGAAGGGCAGAGCCATCGCCACACCGAAGAGCAGCGCGCCGACGAGCGGGCCGACGAAGCCGGCGCCGGCCTCCTGCGCGGCCATGATCCGGGCGTTGGCGGTGGAGAGCCCGGCCTGCGGGGTGATGAAGGGGACGAGGACCTGGGCGGCGTTGCGGCAGAGAACCTCGCCGACGCCGAGCAGGAACATGCACACGTAGAGCAGCGGCAGCCCGCCCCAGCCGCCGAGGATCCCGAGGGTCAGCACCGTGAGCAGGACGGCCCGGGCGATGTCGACGCGCACCATCATCGCCCGGATGTCGAGACGGTCGACCAGCAGCCCTGCCGGGATGCCGAACAGGATGAACGGCGCGGTGAAGGCGACCGAGGCCGCGCCGATCAGGCGGGGGTCGTCGGTCAGCCGGCTGGCCAGCAGGGGGGCCGCGGCGATCGTGACCCCGTCGCCGAGCGAGGACACGGCGGCGGACCACCACAGCCGGGGGAAGTCGCTTCCCAGGCGCGGCCGTTGCGAGGTGGACGTGTCGGTCGTCGACGCGTTCATGATGCCGCGTGGCAGCGCAGCCGACAGTCCATGGTCTCCCCCTCCGAATGCCGTCCCGTCGTCGCTCGCCGCCGCAAGTACCGGTCGGGCGCACGGGATTGCCGACAATAGCCGGAGTCCGCGACGGCGTCGAGTGAAGGATCGGGTTCGTCGCGAGGCAGCGCGCCTGCCGCTCGAATGGCTCGTCGCAAACCGGCCGAGCGCCGTTGGTGGGAGACCAATCTCCGTGCGAATGAGGGGGGTTGTGTCCTGTGGTCTTCTGATATGTTCACCGCCGCCGGGCGCCGAAAAGGGTGGTTGGCAGGGTGCATGCATGGGAGGGCATGCCGGTCAACGGGGTTTTCACATACTCATCAAGACCTCGGTTCGTGCACGGGCCGCCCGTTGGGGGCGGGACGAGCCGCGGCCGAGTGGTCTTGGACCTCTCGGTCCCCCAGTCGCGCGACCCCACGTCGGCTTCCTCACGTTTCGCCTCTCGGCATCCCGCCGGCAGTGCCGGGAAAGCCGACGCTTGCACCAGAGGCATCGTGACCGGTCGCGTCGGTCCACGGCCTGGAACGGACGGACATCCCGGTGAGGCACCTGGGTGCCTGCAGTCAGGGCTGCTGCCAAGCAGCCGCGCGCACGTCGAAGGGTGAGGAAAACGTTCATGGGAACCTGCGAACAGGATGCGGCGAGACGTACGCCCGGCCCCCGCCGTTGCCTCTCATGTGATCCGCAGACCGGCCACCTCATGCCGCACGGAGGCATGCGTTGACTGTCATGGCCGGTTTGACGGAAACCCACCCGGACGTCGTCGAACCGGTGACGGTCGCCGTCATCGGCACCGGGGCGATCGGCCGTGATCTGGTCAGCAAGATCGACCGGTCACCTGCGCTGGACTGCCGGCTGGTGGCCGGCCGCAATCCGGGGTCGGCGGGCCTGCGGTACGCCGAGAGCCTCGGCTACGCCACCACTGCCGACGGCATCGAGGCCGTACTGGCGGCCGCGCGCCCGTTCGACGTCGTCTTCGACGCCACCAGCGCCGCGGCCCACCTGGACCACTGGCCGCTGCTGGAGCCGCTGGGGACGC
This sequence comes from Streptomyces meridianus, assembly GCF_023703325.1. Lineage (GTDB taxonomy): Bacteria > Actinomycetota > Actinomycetes > Streptomycetales > Streptomycetaceae > Streptomyces > Streptomyces meridianus. Next base: position 34,890 of record NZ_JAMQGM010000043.1, on the reverse strand, counting down.
TGGTGATCGACCTGACGCCCAGCAAGGTCGGGCAGATGGTGGCGCCCACGGTGACCGGAACGTCGGCGGCAACCGGGCGCAACGTGAACCTGATCAGCTGCGGTGGCCAGGCGTCAGTCCCGGTCGTGCACGCGCTCGCGGCCCGCTTCCCGGTGACGTACCTCGAGGTCGTCTCGACCGTGGCCAGTGACGTCGCGGGTCGCGCGACCAGGCTGAACCTCGACGAGTACGTGGCGACCACCGGTCACGCCGTGTCGACCTTCTCCGGCGTGACCGACGTGAAGGCGATCCTCAACATCAGTCCGGCGGTGCCGCCGGCGACCTTCCGGACGGCCGTCCATGCCCGCATGGCCGGTGCCGACCTGGCGGCAGTGCGCGCGGTGGTCGACCGGGCGGCCGAGGAGGTGCGGTCCTTCGCCCCCGGGTTCGAGGCCGTCGCCTGCACCGCGGTCGACGACCTGGTGACGATCACCCTCCAGGTCACGGCGCACAGCGACGTCCTGCCGCCGTACGCCGGAAACCTCGACATCATCAACTCCGCTGCCGTCATGGTCGCCGAGCAGTACGCGGCCCGGCCGGACCGGGCGTCCCGGACAGGGGTGACCTCATGAAGCCCGTGGTGATTCACGACCCGACGTTGCGGGACGGCCAGCACGCGGTCCGGCACCAGCTCGGATTGACCGCGCTGCGCCGGTACGCGGAAGCGGCGGACGCGGCACGGATTCCCGTGGTGGAAGTGGGCCACGGCAACGGTCTGGGCGCCTCCTCGCTGCAGGTCGGGCCGGCCGCAGCGAGTGACGACGAGATGCTGTCGACCGTCCGGGAGGCGCTGCGCCACAGCCGGATGGGTACCTTCATGCTGCCCGGCTGGGGTACCTCCGACGACCTCCGGCGGGCGATCGCGCACGGAATCGACGTCTTCCGCATCGGCGTACACGCCACCGAGACGTCACTCGCCGAGCGTCATTTGGGCTTCCTGCGGGACGCGGGCGCCGAAGCGCACTGCGTCCTGATGATGAGTCACATGGCCTCCCCGGAGGAGCTGGCCGAGCAGGCCGCGCAGGCCGTCGGATACGGGGCGCAGGCCGTGGGAATCATGGACTCCGCGGGTCACTTCCTCCCTCCGGACGTCACCGCGCGGATCAGCGCGATCGTCGAGGCGGTCGAGACCACCCCGGTGATCTTCCACGGACACAACAACCTCGGCATGGCTGTCGCCAACTCGGTGGCCGCAGCCGATGCCGGCGCCCTGATCATCGACGGCTGCGCCCGTGGCTTCGGGGCCGGGGCGGGCAACACCCAGCTCGAGGTGCTGGTACCGGTGCTCGAGCGGAGCGGCTTCGCCACCGGCATCGACCTGTACGCACTGCTGGACGCCGCCGATCTCGCCGAGCGCGAACTCATGCCCGCGCCACCGGTGACGGCGTCGATGAGCATCGTCAGCGGCCTGGCAGGAGTGTTCTCCGGATTCAAGCACCGGGTCGTCGAACTCTCCGCGGCCGCCGCAGTGGACCCACGTGACGTCTTCTTCGAACTCGGCCGGCGACAGGCCATTGCCGGCCAGGAGGACCTGATCGTGGACGTGGTGGCGGAGCTGAGCGGCAGCAAAACCGACGGCTGACGGGGCATGTGACCGGCCTTTCAGGAAGGAGGACCAACGACATGGCAGTTGCGGACGCTGTGCCCGAGTCGAACGGGACGGCGGGTGTGGAGGTCACCCGCATGTCGTTCGACGCATTCATGGCCGTCGGCCCCCAGGGGCTCTACAAGGCCGACCGACCCGTGGTGATCGAGCTGCCCAGCAGCGTGCAGGGACTCGGCCGGGACGAAGTGGTGGCGCGCCTGGCCGAGATGAACGTCACCCTGTTCACCGAGCCGGGAGACAAGAACCACCCGGGTCGCTGGGAGACACGGGACATCAAGCTCCGCGAGTTCTTCGCGGACGAGCGGCACCTGACCAGCGCGGACACCTGGCACCGCGTGGTGTCCAACATCCGCAGCAGTCCGGCCGACGTGAACGCCGTCATCGGCTTCGACGCCCAGGAGCTCTTCGGCTACGGCAACTCCTTGTACGCGGCCAACCTGTGGATCAGCCACCGCGGCGTGTTCACCAAGAACCACTTCGACGAGTTCGAGAACTTCAACATCGCGCTCGAGGGCCGCAAGAGGTTCATCATCGCCCCACCCGGTGTGCGGGACTACTACCCGAGGTCGGTACTGCGTGGGCTGGGGGACAAGTCCCAGGTGGTCGACCTCGACGATGTCGACCTGAAACGCTTCCCGAGGCTGGCGGACAAGCTCGCCCGGCGCCGTGATTTCGTCCTCGAACCGGGTCACATGCTCTACCTGCCGCTCGGCTGGTGGCACCAGGCCGAGTCGCTGGACGAGATGAACATCAACGTCAACTTCTGGCTCAAGTCCAAGAAGATCCTCCACAGGCCACACGTGCTCGGCGTTGCGCTGTACACCTACGCCTACCGGAGATTCAAGGGCGTCTACAGCTACCGGCCCACCGAGGTGAACTCCTGATGAGCGAGCGCAAGACCATCACTCCGACCCACCGGTACCGCAACAACGACAAGCTCATCGGGATCGGAAACGCGTTCTGGAACAAGTCCTGTGAGCACGGGGTCGCCGGCATCGTCGGCGACCTCGAGGACGGTGTGTTCCACATGCCCGACGGGCACGAATTCGTCAACTTCACGGTCTGTTCCTACCTGGACCTGGACACCCACCCCAAGGTCATCGACGGTGCGGTCGACTCACTGCGCCGCTTCGGTGTACTGGACCACTGCATCCCGCGCACCCGCGTCCAGACACCGGTACTGCTGGAGCTGGAGGAGTCGCTGGGCGAGCTGTTCGACGCGATGGTGATCAGCGCGATCTCCACCGCGGCGGCCAGCACCGGCCTGCTGCCGCTGATCGCGTCGGGGCACCTCGGCAACGGCACCCGGCCGCTGATGGTCTTCGACAAGAACGCCCACGTCTCGCTGGCCAATGCCAAGCCGAGCTGCGCCGACGAGACCGAGGTCGTGACCTGCCGCCACCACGACCTCGACTTCCTCAAGGACATGTGCCGCACCTACGAGCGTGTCTGCTACGTGGTGGACGGCTCTGACAGTCTCGGCGGCTACGCGCCCGTCGACGAGTTGGCCGAACTGCAGGAGAAGTACAACCTCCTGGTCTTCTACGACGACTCGCACTCCCTGTCCGCGTACGGTGAGCGCGGCATCGGCTACGTACGCTCGCACGCTCCGGTGCTGGACGAACGGACCATCACCGTGGCGACCTTGAGCAAGGGCTTCGGCGCCGGCGGTACGGCGATCCTGCTCGACGGGTACGCAGAGGACACGCGGCGGCTCGTCGAACGATTCGCGGGCCCGCTGGGCTACTCGCAGAAGATGAACGCCGCCGCGGTCGGTGCGGCTCTCGCCTCGGCCGAGATCCATCGCACCGAGGAACTCACCCGGCTGCAGGGCCGCCTGCGCTCCAACATCGAGCTGTTCGACTCGCTGGTCGCGACCGAGCAGTCCGGCAGCACATACCCGATCCGGGTGGTGCCGATGAGCGACGAGACGGTTGTCGACGCCGCCAAGCAGGTCTTCGCGGCCGGGTTCTACACCTCGCCCGTGTTCTTCCCGATCGTCGCCCGCGGCACCGCCGGACTGCGCGTGATGCTGCGGGCCGGCCAGACCGGGGAGCAGCTGAAGCGGCTCTGCTCCGCGCTGGTCGAGGCCGGGGCGCGCCCGGCGTCCGCGCTGTCCGGGGCGGGGGCCCGGTGACCGGCGTGGTGCGGGCGATCCCGCGCAGCATCCTGTACACACCGGCCCTGTCGCTGGAACGGGTGGTGAAGGCCTGGTCGTACGACGCGGATGTCCATCTGATCGATCTCGAGGACTCCGTGCCGCCCGCCGACAAGCCGGCCGCCCGCATCGTCTGCCGGGACGCGCTGGAGAAGTCGGCTCGGGCGGCGAACGTCGCCGTGCGCATGAACGAGCTCGGCAGCCTCGCGGCGGTGCACGACGTGCTGATGCTGACCGACAGTCCGGTGAAGCCCGGCATCGTCATGATGACGATGGTGACCTCGGCGGCCGAGGTGGACCTGCTGCGCCGGATCCTGGCGTCAGGGGGAGCGCATCCGGAGATCTACGTGACGGTGGAGACGGTCGAGGCGGTCACCGGCATCGACGCCATCGCGCGCTCCGCCGACGGCCTGGTGCTCGGCTCGGCCGATCTGGCCGCCGCACTCGGCGTCGAGATCACCTGGGAAGCCATGCAGGCCGCCCGGCAGGCGATGGCGATGGCCTGCGCCCGGCACGGCACGGCCTGCATCGATACGGCCAACTTCCGGCTCGCCGAGCCGGCGGTCCTCACCGAGGAGACCACTCGGGTGCGGGCACTCGGCTTCCACGGCAAGGCGACGGTGCACCCGGGCGAACTCGACGTGATCAACCGCCTCCTGCGGCCCCGCCCCGATGAGCTGGGACTGGCACGCCGGGTGGCGGAGGCCGTCACAGCGGCCAACGGTGGGATCGCCGTCCTGGACGGCAACATGGTCGGCCCGCCGTTCGCCCGGCTGGCCCGCAGCACGGTGGCGCGCGAGGACGCCTGGACGAGCCGGTTCGGCGGCGAAGGTGCGATCGCATGATCGCATCCGTGATGATCCACGCCGCCGACATGTCCGGTAGCCGGCGGATGACCCGCGTGATCGACGTGCTCGGCGAGATGTTCGCGGACCTGGCCGCCGGTCGGACCCGGTCCCCGGCCCGTACCGTCGTCGACCACGGCGACCGGCGCGTCCTCCTGGTCAGCCCTGCCGTCTGGGAGCAGCGCGGGGTGGGCAGCGTCAAAGTCACCACGCTCACCCCGGACAACCCGGCACGCGGGCTGCCGCTGATCCACGGGATCGTCGCGCTCACCGACCTGGAGACGGGGCAGATCACCGCCCTGCTGGACGGCGCCGAGCTCACCGCCGTCCGCACCGGCGCGGTCGCCGCTCTGGCGACCCGCTGGTGCACTCCTGACGACACGGACGACATGGCGGTGATCGGCGCGGGGACGCAGGCGCGTGCCCTGATCCGGGCGACGGCGGCGGTACGCCCGATCCGCATGGTGCGGATCCACTCGCGCACGCGCGCCGGCGCCGAGAAGCTCGCCGACTGGATCCGGGAGACCGCACCCCGCTCCATCCGCGCGACGGTCTGCGACACGGCGAGGGATGCCGTCGCCGACGCGCCGATCATCTGCACGGCCACCTCGACCGGCGACAGCACACCCGTGGTGGAGGCGGGCTGGGTGGCCGCCGGGGCACATGTGAACGTGATCGGTGGAACCCACCCGGGCGCCGTCGAGCTCGACCCGGCGCTTCTGAACGATGCCGTGAACATCGTCGAGGACCGGGCCGCGGCGATGGACGGTGCGGGTGAGATCCGGGCCGCACTGGCCTCCGGCTCGATCCGGGCCGAGGACCTGTACGAGCTGGGCAGGCTGGTGAGCGGCGAGGTCGGCGTCGCCGGCCGGACGTCGGTCCTGCGTACGGTCGGGATGGCCATCGAGGACACCGCCGCCGCGGTGGCGCTGTTCGAGCTGCGCCGCGCGGCCGAGGGGGGAACGGGCACCCCGTCCGCCGTTCCGCCGGCAACGGCAAGGGAGGGAACGCCGGATGGACACGTATGAGGACCTCGGTACGGGACACGGGCACCCGTGGTTCGGACGTCACCGGCTGCGGCCCGCCGCCCCGGCGGACACGATCCGGCACCTGCTGCGGCACGAGCTCCGGGACACCGGCTGGCCGTATCAGCAGCTCCTTCCCGCGGCACCGATGGCGATCCCGCGTGCGGCCTACGCCGAGATCTTCCGGGTGAGCACCGCCCTGGTCGAACTGTTGCGCCGTACGGCCCTGGAGACCGGACCCACCACCGCCGACAGGCTGGCGGCCTACGACATGCCTGTCACCGAGGACCGGCTGTGGATGCGCGACCCGTTCATGGAGGAGCGGTACGCCGACTGTGTGGTCCGCCCGGATCTTGTCATCGGGCCGAACGGGCCGCAGTTCCTGGAATTCAACGTCAGCGGTGCGCTCGGTGGCGTCGTGGAGACGCAGAGCCGTCTGGCGGTGTGGCGCAGGCTCCACGCCGACGAGTGGGGCCGGACCCCGTTCCGTTCCCCGAACCCGTTCGCCGTACGCGCCGAGATGTTCCGGTCGCTCAGTGCGGAGCTGGCGCTGGCACCGCGCGTGGCCGTCGTCGGCAGCGCCCGGGTGACCGGCGTGGAGAGGCGGTACTTCGAGATGGAGGCCGACCACTGCAACAGCCACGGCCTGACCGCCCGGTTCTTCGAGCCGGAGGAGCTGTCCGAGGCGTGGGACTGCGCCCCGCATCTGCGTCATCCGATCGGGCTGCGGAACTTCACCATTCCGGACTGGCTCGAGGCGGGTCTCGACACCACGCCGGTCCAGGACGCCCTGGACAACGGCTGCCTGCTGGTGGGCACCCAGACGTCGACCTTCCTGCACAGCAAGCTCACCATGGGCCTGCTGTCGGAGGGGCGGCCCTGGATGACCGAGGGCGACCGGCGGCTGGTCGAGCGGTACCTGCCGTGGACGCGGGTCCTCTCGGAGCGGAAGACCGACCGCGGGGGCCGGCAGGTCGACCTGCTCCGGTTCGTGCTGGAGAACCGGGAACTGCTGGTGCTCAAAGCCGGCTTGGGGGAGAGCGGGAAACAGGTGGTCATCGGCCGTGAGGTCGACCAGGCCGGGTGGGAGTCCGCCGTCGGCGACGCCGTCGACGGCGGCACCAGCGTGGTGCAGGAGTTCGTGCAGCCGCAGACCTGCCGGGTCGCGCTGATCGCCGACGGCTCCGACGAGCCGCACGACGCCGATGTCGCCCCGGTGCTGGGACTCCTGGTGTTCGGCGGTCGCCCGGCCGGGTTGTTCTGCCGGTTCCACGGCGACGGTTCCGCCGGCATCGTCAGTGTCCGGGCAGGTACGAGCAGCTCCGACAACGTGATGGTGGTGATCTGACGGCAGCCGAAGCCCGGCCCGCCTCATGCCCTGCCCTTCGTCCCGGCGTGCCGTCCGCGCCGATCTCCTTTCAGCGACATCACCGGAGTGAAACCGCATGACCCTGCGTCACGTCAAGGACAACGACTACGTCGAGGAACACGGCGGGGACTACGAGGACTTCGAGCCCGGCATGGTGATCCGGCACTGGCCGGGCCGCACCATCTCCGAGGCCGACAACACCTGGCTGACCCTGCTGACGATGAACCAGCACCCGCTCCACTTCGACCAGCACTACGGTGCCGGCGCCGAGTACGGAAAGGTCCTGGTCAACAGCGGCATCACGCTCTGCCTGATCGGCGGGATGACCGTACAGGCGCTGTCGGCGCGGGCGGTGGCCAACCTGGGGTGGGACAAGGTCCGTCTGAAGAGCCCCGTCTTCGTCGGGGACACCCTCTACGCGACGAGCCGGATCCTCGACAAGCGGCTCTCCCGGTCCCGGCCGGGGCAGGGGATCATCACGGTGGAGACGACGGGCTCGAAGTCGACGGGAGAGACCGTCATCGTCTTCGAGCGGTCGTTCATGGTCCGCTGCCGCGAGGAGGCCGACCTGCCGGGGACCGACGACCCGGGAGGGCAGCCGTCGTTCCCGACGGCCGGCCCGATGCAACGGTCCTCAGTGGTTCGCCAGTTCGATCAATAAAGGGCCGAACGGTCGGTCGGTCTGACAGAATGTCCGGCATGACGAGCGAGAATCAACCCAAGGCCGGCCACCGCGGCACTCCCAGCAATACCGAGTTCCGCGAGTTCATGGCCTCCGGATGGGCAACCGACGACCGTTCGCCCACGCCCCGAGCCGAGGTCGCCGACCATGCGGCCCGCCGACGTGCGGCCGTGTCCCAGCGGTTCCCCGGCGATCGGCTCGTCATCCCCGGCGGGGGCCTGAAGGTGCGCAGCAACGACAGCGACTACACCTTCCGGCCGCACACCGCTTTCGCCCACCTGTCCGGGCTCGGCGCACAGGCCGAGCCCGACAGCGTCCTGGTACTGGATCCCCGCCCCGAGGGCGGACACCATGCCGTCCTGTACTTCCGTCCGCCGGCCCCGCGGGACACCGAGGAGTTCTACACCGACTCCCGGTACGGGGAGTTCTGGGTCGGCTCCCGCCCGACCATCGCTGACGTCGAGTCGCAACTCGGCCTCACCGCCCGTCACATCGACTCGCTCGCCGACGACCTGGCCAAGGACGACGCTGCTGCCCGGCTGCGCGTGGTCCGATCGGCCGACCCGCAGCTCGCCGAGCTCGTCGACACCACCCGTACCCAGGCGGGAACGCCCCTGTCCGGCGAACAGCAGGAGGAGGCCGACGAGGAGTTGGCCCGCCACCTGTCCGGAATGCGGATCGTCAAGGACGAGTGGGAGGTCGGCGAGATGCGCAAGGCGATCGCCGCCACCCACGAGGGATTCGAGGCGATCATCGCCACCCTGCCGGAAGCCGTGCGCAAGGGGCGCGGTGAGCGCTGGGTCGAGGGGATCTTCGGCCTGTATGCCCGGCACGAGGGCAATGGGGTCGGGTACGAGTCGATCTGCGCGTCCGGGGACCACGCCAACACCATCCACTGGACGAAGAACAACGGTGAGGTCCGTGAGGGAGACCTGATCCTGGTCGATGCCGGGATCGAGGTCGACTCCCTCTTCACCGCCGACATCACCCGCACCCTTCCAGTGAACGGCCGTTTCACCGACGTGCAGCGCAAGATCTACGATGCGGTCCACGAGGCACAGCAGGCCGGCATGTCCGCGGTGAAGCCGGGCAACAAGTTCAGCGACGTCCACGCCGCCGCGAACCAGGTCATCGCACGTCGCCTGCACGAGTGGGGACTGCTGCCCGAGGGAGTCACGCTCGAGCAGACCCTCGACCCGGAGCACGGGGGCTGGCACCGCCGCTGGATGGTCCACGGGACCTCCCATCACCTGGGCATGGACGTGCACGACTGCCAGCTGCTGCTGCGCGAGGACTACATGGACGGCGAGCTGAGGCCGGGCATGGTCCTCACGGTCGAGCCGGGCCTGTACTTCAAGGCGGACGACCTGCTGGCACCGGAGGAATTCCGCGGCATCGGGGTGCGCATCGAGGACGACGTGCTGGTGACGGAGGACGGGTGCGAAAACCTGTCCGCTGCGATGCCGCGCAGTAGCCACGACGTGGAGGAGTGGATCGCGAAGGTGTCAGGTTCCGCAGGCGAACGCGGCCCGAGGTAGGGCATCCAAGCCGTGCCCCTGCCGGTGGTCCGGCAGGGGCACGGCCGAGCGACCCGCATTTCGTCGCTGTGTCCGTCGTCATGTCGGCCGGTAGGGCCCCCGACGGTGCCGGCGGCGATCGGCGGGCCGCTGAGCAGCGTGTGACGTGGGGTCTCCACTCCGGCGCAGCTCATCCCGGTGCGCCGCTCCGGCTCGATCGTGAAACGGGCCCCACGGGCCCGGTGACCAGGCCGGCGCAGCGCCGGTGACGTCGTCGGGCGTGAGCGTTGATCGGCCCATACACTCGGAACGACAAGCAATTCGTCCATGGAATGCGGAAATGTTCCGATGGCCTCTTTCGTCGTCGACGGCGGTGCGCGCATCACGTCGTGGGGTACCGACGCCGCCGCGTGGTTCGGTCGCTCGGCCGAAGAGGTGCTGGGGCAGCACTGTGGGCTCCTCTTCGGCGAGGATGCCCACGAGGTGCTCGCCGACGCGTCGGTCAGGGCTGCAGCAGGCGAGATCCACACGACGGTGCTGCCTGCGACACTCGGTGACGGCACGCGACGCGATGTGCTGGTGACCTGTTCGCCGCTGAGCGAGATCACCGGGAGACCCGCCCTGCTGTGCCAGGTGGCCGACGTGGAGGAGCTTTCCTCGAACGAGGTGCGGACCGCCTTCGTGGACGCCCTGATGCGCAAATCGCCGCTCGGCCTGGGGGTACTGGACAACGACCTGCGCTACGTGCTGGTCAACGACACGCTGGCCGATTTCAACGGCGTGCCCGCCCCGGATCACCTCGGCCGCCGCGTGGGGGAGCTGGTGCGCGCCGCCGACGGCGGGGAGTACGAGAAGCGGTTGCGAAGGGTGCTGGAGACGGGCGAGTCGCTGCGCAACCTCCTGATCGCCTGCCGCACCGAGGGGCGGCCGGACCGCGACAGGGTCTGGTCCGTCTCCTTCTTCCGTCTGACGGGGAATGAGAACCAGGTGCTGGGCCTGGGCGGGATGATCTTCGACGTGACGGAGCGGGAGACCGCCCTGCTGGACGCCTCGGCCGTGCGCCAGCGCCTCTCTCTGGTCAACCAGGCCGGAACCGAGGTGGGAACCAGCCTGGGCATGGCCGAGACGGCACGCGAGCTGACCGATTTCGCCGTCCCGGAGTTCGCCGACGCGGCGATCGTGGAACTCCGCCGGGAATTCCTCGAGAGCGGGCGCCATCGTCCCGCCGGCGAACCGGTGCCGACGTTGCGCATCGCGGCGCGGAGCGTGCTGGACGACCCCGTAGCCCGACTGCTCTTCACGGTCTCCGGCAGGGAGCGGATGCACCCCGTCGGATCGCCGGTGCACGAGGTCGTGTGCACGGGGCGTGCCTGGCGAAGCCGGGTTCTGACCTCCCGGACCTTGGCGGAACTCGCCCCCGACGACGGGACAGTCGGTCTGTCCCCGGCCCGTGGCCCGGGTTCCCTGATCCTGGCTCCGCTGAAAGCCCGCGGGCGGTGTCTCGGCTTCGTCGCGTTCGCCCGTTCCACCGAACGGGAGCCGCTCGACGCGGACGACGTCAAGGTCGCCGAGGAACTGGCGACCCGGACCGCCATCAGTCTCGACAACGCGCGCCTGTACGACGAAGAGCGACGGGTCGCGATCGCACTCCAGCGCAACATGCTTCCGGACGCGAAGGACGTTGCCGGGCGGCCGGGACTCGACATCGCCTACCACTACTGGTCCACCGGCAGTTCGGCCAGAGTGGGCGGGGACTGGTTCGACGTGATTCCGCTCTCCGGCCACCGGGTCGCCCTGGTCGTCGGCGACATGATGGGCCACGACATCCATGCCGCGGCCGGTATGGGTCAGTTGCGCACGGCGATGCACACGCTGGCCGAACTCGACCTGGATCCGGTGGACCTCTTCGTCCGGCTGGACGGCATCGTCGAGAACAACCCGGCGATGGACCACGCGACCTGTGTATACGCCGTGTACAACACCGTGACCCGCCGGTGCAGCATCGCGAATGCGGGTCACCCTCCGCCGGTCCTGCGGTACTCCGACCGGACCACGGAGGTGGCCCGGGTGGATCCCGGGATGCCCCTCGGCACGGGGCTCGGCGGACCGGAGTTCACCGTCGTGGATCTGGAGCTGCCCGAGGACAGCATCCTCGTGCTCTACACCGACGGACTGGTGGAGCGCCGAAGCCGGGACATCGACGTCGGCATCGAGGCGTTGCGAGCGGCCCTCGCGGCGCCGGTGCCTTCCGGCCTCTCGGTGCAGCAGGTGTGCGACGACACGGTCGCCGCCCTCGAGAACGGCATCAACGATGACGATCTCGCGGTGCTGATGGCCCGGGCGCCGGCCGTGCCCGATCACCGATCCGCCCGCTGGACCGTGCCTCCCGTCCCCGGATCCGCGCCCCGCGCACGAGAGCTGGTCGGACGGGCGATGCGTGACTGGGGTCTGGAAGCCCTGATGGACACGGCCCAGCTGCTGATGAGCGAACTGGTCACGAACGCGGTCCGGCACGCCCGCGGGGACATCGAGATCCAGATGGCCAAGGGAGAGACGCTGGTGGTCGAGGTCTCGGACGACGACGAACGCCTTCCGCACCGGGCGCATGTGACAGAACTGGACGAAAAGGGGCGCGGGCTGGCGGTGGTCGACGGCATCGCCCGGGGGTGGGGCGCGCGGTCCGTTCGTTCCGGCAAGGTGGTGTGGTTCGAATTGCCACTGGCCGGCTGAGGCGTCGGGTGTTCCGGCGCGGCCTCGGCAGCGGTGCCGACACGCGTGCGCCGACCCCTGCCGGATCGGCGGCATCCGCTTCGGTGCGTGCGACCATTTCCGCACCTCCGGCTCGAGTCCGGCCTACGCCACACACGGGAGCGAATCATGCGGGGAACGCCCGGGAGTTGCGACGTACTGGTGGTCGGCGCCGGGCTTGCCGGGCTCGCCTGTGCCCTGGACCTGACCCGGGCCGGGCTGCGGGTGAACGTTCTCGAAGCCTCGGACGGCGTGGGCGGAAGGATGCGGACCGACCGCCGGAAGGGCTTCCTCCTCGACCGGGGCTTCCAGGTTTTCAACACCGCCTACCCGCAGGTGAAAAGACGGCTCTCGCTACGGGACCTGCGGCTGCGGCCCTTCACCCCGGGAATCCTGCTGCATCGGGAGGGCCGTCGCCTGCTGGTCGCCGACCCCACCCGGCGTCCGGGCGCCGCTGCCGGCCTCCTGCCGGGCCGGCTCCTGACCGGCCGTGACGCGGCGGCACTCGGACTCCTCACCGCACGCGACATGCTGGGGCCGGTGGCCGCCCTCAAGAGGCGGCCGGACCGGACGACCAGGACCGACCTGGCGGCCGCCGGTGTTTCCGAGGCCGCGATCGACGCCCTGTTGCGTCCGTTCCTGTCGGGGGTGTTCCTGGAGGACGAACTCGAGACCTCCGCGCGGTTCTTCCACCTGGTGTGGCGCAGCATGGCCCGTGGCACCCTGTGTCTTCCGGCGGACGGAATCGGCGCCGTCCCCGCGCAACTCGCTGCCGGGCTGCCACCCGGAACGGTCTCGCTGGAGAGCCCGGTGCGCGCCGTCGACGACGGAACCGCGGTTCTCGAGGACGGCGGCGAGCGCACCGCCCGTGCCGTCGTCGTGGCAACGGACCAGCGCACGGCGGCGAACCTCCTGCCCGGGCTGACGGTGCCGGCCCCCCGCACCGTCACCACCTATTACCACGCGACCGACGGCCCGCCGCTGGGCGAACCCACCCTGCTCGTCGACAGCCGCAGACGCTTCCTCAACAGCTGTGTGCCGAGCCAGGTGGCGCCCTCGTACGCGCCGGTGAACCGGTCGCTGGTCTCCACATCCGTGCTGGGGCCGGACGCGCCGGGGCGTGAGGGGGAGGTGCGCGGTCACCTCGGTGACGCCTACGGAACCGGCACCGGTTCCTGGGAGCTGATCGGTACGTACACGGTGGAGGGCGCGCTGCCGGCGATGACGCCCCCGTGGCCGCTGAGCCGGACGACCCGTTTCGCACCGGGCCGGTATGTGTGCGGCGACCATCGGGCGACGGGATCGGTGCAGGGTGCGCTCGCCTCGGGGACCCGGGCGGCGCGCGAGGTCATGGCCGGCCTCGGCGGCTGACCTCCGCGGGACGCGCCGGGGCACACCGGGCCATCGGGCCACCACGCGGCGATCACGGTGGTTTCCGGCCGCGTCCACCCGGCAGCAGGCCCCTGGACGGTGTCCTCGCCGCCCGGGGGCTCGCCGCCGAGGGCCTACTTGGCGATCAGTACGAGCGCGGAGCGGCCGTGCAGCCGGTAGACCGTGCCCGTGCCACCGATGAGGGCCTCGTTCCCGGGAGTTGCGACCTGCCCGGTTCCCTCGGCCCAGGCGGCGGTGTCGGTGACGCGGTACCACTGCTTGCCCGTCCCGGGCGAGGGGAGCGTGAAGTCGACATCTCCCGACCAGCCGTTGTAGCCGACGTACAGCGCGCTCGCCGAGTCCCCGAACTCGCTGCCGTCGAGGCGCCAGCCGAGGGCGTGCTCCGAGGCGCTCGTCCAGTAGGCGTCGTCGGGGGCCCCGCCTCCGGCGGTGAACCAGCTCACCTGTGCGAGGCCGTTGCCGTTGGTGTCGGAGGCCTTGTAGAAGCCCGCCGGGCGCAGGGACGGGTGCGCCTTGCGGAAGGCGATCAGACGCTGGGCGAAGGTGCGGAACGTGGCCTGGTCGCCACTCCAGGACGTGCTCAGCCAGTTGGCCGGCGAGTCCAGGTTGTAGGGATTGTTGTTGCACTTCAGGGATCGCAGGTACTCGTCACCACCGGTCATCATGGGCGTCCCGGCCGACAGCATGAGCAGGGCGAACCCGTTGCGGGCCGCCTGCCGTCGGTTGGCGGCACTGCCGCCCTGATCCCACGAGAGGTTGTTGTCGGATCCTCCGTCGGAGGGCCCGTACGGCCAGGCCTGGCCGTTGTTCTTGCTGTTGCAGGAGTAGAGGTCGGCGAGGGTGAAACCGTCGTGGGCGACTACGAAGTTGACGGAATTGAACGGCGCGCGGCCGTCGTCCTCGTAGAGGTCGGAGGAGCCGGCGAACCGGTTGGCCAACTGCCCCGGCGTGACGTTCTCCACGCCCAGTTTGTTCTGGTCGCGACGGACCGTGTCACGGAACTGGTCGTTCCATTCCGACCAGCCGGCGGGGAAGTTGCCCACCTGATACGTCCCGCTGCCCAGGGCCCAGGGTTCGGCGATCCAGTCGGTACCGCTGCCGCCCCCGGCCGGACGCGCGGGCATCCTCGCGGTGATGCTGTTGAGCGCCGTGGCGGGATCGGTCCTGCTGTACTGGAAGCAGCCGTGCTGGCAGGTGTTGCCCAGGACCGGGGCCAGGTCGAAGCGGAAACCGTCGACCCCGAGGGTTCCCTTCCAGTACGCCAGGGAGTCGGTGATGAGGCTCCGGGTGACCGGGTTGTAGGTGTTCACGTTCCCGCCGACACCCGTGTTGTCCCAGGGGCTCTGCCGGTCGGACGTCAGTGAGTAGTACGTCGGGTTGTCCAGGCCGCGCAGTGACAGCAGACTGTAGGTGTTCTTGTCGTTTGCGTTCCAGGGGCCTCCCTCGCCGGTGTGGTTGTAGACGACGTCCGTGAACACCTTGATGCCCGCGTCGTGGTAGGCCTTCACCATGGCCTGGAACTCGCGTGTGGGCCCGCCGGGACTCCGGTCCGAGGAGTAACGCCGGTCGGGAGCGAAGTAGTCGAGGGTCGAGTAGCCCCAGTAGTTGTCCCCGGAGGTGCTGGTGGGATCCACGTCGTTGGTGTCGTTCTGCGTCTCCTGGACCGGCAGGAACTCGACGGCGGTGACCCCGAGGGCGGCCAGATCGGCGGCCTTGAGCGCGGCTCCCCGGTAGGTGCCCCGGGCGGAGGCGGGGATGCCCGGGTCGTTCGCGGTCAGACCCTTCACGTGGACCTCGTAGACCACGTCGTCCTTGAGTGCACGGGTGGGCTTGGTGCCGGTGGACGCGGTGCCGTCGGGCAGGACGATGCCCTTGGGGGCGACCGCTCCGCTGTCCCGGGTCCGGTACTGCGGGCCGGTGCCGTAGACGTCCCCCGCAGTCTGCGACGGGGTGAGCGGATCGTGGCTGAGCTCCCGTGCATAGGGATCGCTCAGCAGCTTGTTCGGGTTGAAACGGTTGCCGGTGCTGTCGACGTCCGAGAGGAATCCGGCCGACGAGCCCTTCGTCCAGGCCGGATCCCAAGGCCAGTTGGGGCCCCAGGCCCGGTAGCCGTAGTAGACGGTTCCGGTGACGCCCTTCTGCTGGAGCTCCTGGACCGTGACCGTGGCCGACCAGACACCGGTCGAGGTGTCCTTCGTCAGCAGGTAACTCGCCTTTTCCTGGCTGCCGGACGCGGTGCTGTAGACGTACAGGGCGATGCGGGTGGCGGCCGAGGAGTGCACGCGGAACGTGATGCCGGTGCCGTCGTCGGAGTAGCGGGCGCCGAGATCTCCCGGCGCGGCGGCTGCGGCGGCGGTCGGAAGCGGCGGGAGCCCCGGTACGGCCAGGAGGGCGCCCAGTACCGCGGCGAGCAGGAACGGCACGAGCCGGGCTCTGGCCCGGGCGGGACGGAACGGACGCACGGCGGCTCCTTCACGAGGGGTGGGAGCCGGCGGCACGCGCCTGCAGCCGGTGAACGGATCCCGGACGTGGAAACCGGGAACCTGCTGCACCGTAGCGGTGGAACGCCACCGCGTAAACACCGCCTGCGGCACCGGCCGGACGGCGGTCGGGTGCCGTCCGCCGCCGCGGCCCCCGGGGCCAGGGTGCGCAGCAGCCACGGGCAGTGCCTGCCCGCCGTTGGCGACGGACGACTGCTGCCGGAGCAGCGAGCGATCCGGACGTGGCACTGCGTGTGAGCCATGACGTGTCCCCGGTCCCGCAGGGAGAGGCTCGGCCGGGACGGCACGAAGCTCCCCGCGTCCCGGGGAGTCACCGAGCCCTCCGGGCCGCCCCCGGCACCGTGTCGGCATGACCGAACCGAGCAGCAACCTGCCACGGTACGAACCGGGTCGGCGTTCTCAGCAACAGCGTCCGGCCCGGCGCACGGTCCGTCAGGTCAGTCGTACAGCTTGTCCACAGCCGTGCGCGTGGTGGCCCGGAAAGCCGCGGGATCGGCCTGCTCGAACGTCCCCATTCGGCCCCAGCGGACGACGGTGACCGTGTGTCCGTCCCGGCCCACGCCGAAGAGGTGGACGTCGTCCGCGGTCTCCGGGTTGGAGATCCCGACACCGTAGACGTGCGCGCCCTCCTCCACGGACATCGTCCCGAAGTCCCGCCACTCCGCGGTGCCTCCGGGGACCTGCTGCTCCCAGTCGCGGGCGCAGTTGCGGACCGACGACTCCGCCATGGCGGCCAGCCGGCGTGCCGCGCTGTCGCTCCGGGTCACGACGGTGACCTGCACGGCGTTGGTGTCGAGGTCGGTCCAGAACTGCCGGTGGGAGGCGCGCCGCTCGGGCAGGGCGTCCTCGAGGCAGAACACGGGCACCTCCGGGAGGCCCGCGGTCACCTCGCCCGCGTTCCAGTCCGAAGCCGGGTCCGGTGGCAGTTCGCCCGTGGCCAGGAAGGCCGGTGCCGGAGCGGCCTCCGACCGGGCCGTCGCCGTTCCGACGGCTGCCACGGTCAGCGCGGTGGTGGCGGCCAGCACCCCGAGCCCGGTGGTGCCATTGAGCGTCGCACGCATGATCTGTCCCCCTGCGGTCGGATCCTCCTGCACTGGAAGACTCGTGGCGCGCCCCGACGGTTGCGCCGCGCTCCGCGGCCGTGCTGCCGCGCTGCGGCGCACCGCTGTGGCAGGGCCGACCGGTTTCGCCGGTCCGGCCTCACGGTCGGGCACGGAGGAATGGCGTTCGAGGCAGGGGAGTCCGCGGTGGTCGGGGTCTCCGGCCCACCCCGCACTCATGGACGGAGCCGCCCGTGCCGATGCGCATCACCGCACCCACCGACCCGGAGCACAGTGGGGCTTCCCACCGTCTGGTTCGGCCGGCGACGGTTCGGGCCGGATTCCCGCCCGGAACCGTCGATGTGCGCAATCCGTGCATGCGGCGGACGACAGGTTCGGCCACCGGCCGACTCATGCCTCCATCCGGTACCAGCCGGATCTGTGGCGAGGACGTCCGGGCGGCTGCACGCGCAGCCGCCCGGACCCGTCGAACCGTCCTCACTTCCGGCTGAAGACGGGCGTCCACCGGCCCTCGCCGTCGGCAGCGGCCTTCCGAAAGCCGGAGAGCGGGATCACCTTCTTGCTCGTGAGGGAGACGACCAGCAACTGGTTGCGGAACTCTCCCCTGCCGGAGCACCTCTTGGGGTCGCAGCCCCACGCGATCAGGTGGCTGTCGTCCGCCCAGGCAAGCAGCTGCTGGCCGGGAACGACTTCGACCCTGCGACCGGTGGCCGCGTCCAGCACCCACGAGTTGATGCCGTCGTCCGCTCCTGCGAAGTCGCCCGCGACGCGGCGGCCGTCAGGAGACAGCCCGGCCTCGGGGTAGCCCACGTGCTTCTCGGCCTTCGGGGCGGGCATCCTCCTGCCGTCGAGGTCATAGAAGATCCGTCCCGGTGCGTACATGCTCGGCGCCCAGACCAGCGAACCGTCGTGGCTCCATGCGAAATCCTCGCGGGCGTTGCCCGGGAATCCGCTCCTGTCCCGATCGAACGGCCGCTCGGTCCACTCCGCGTTCCCGGAGGCCACGTCGAGGACGTAGAAGCCCGTTCTGCTCTGCACCGGCCCGGGCTCTTCCTTACCGTTGACGTTCATCGGCTTATCGTGCGAGAAGCGGTCCGGGTTCTTGCTGTACGTGGTGGCAAGCAGCCGCTTGCCGTCCGGCGACCACTCCACGGAAGCCAAGCCGCGGTCGACCTCGATCCAGCGGTCCACCTTCCCCGTCGACGTGTCGAGCAGCCCGATGCGCCGGGCGGGCAACTCACCCTCCAGGACGGCCGCGGTCTCCAACCCGGGCGCCACGTCGAGCCAGGCCCATTCGGTCCGCTCGTAGCGCCCGGTGGCGGGGTTGTGCACCTGCCAGGCCCGGGTCAGCACTTTGTCCCCGTTGGACTGCTCGACCCACTTGGTACCGGAGAATGCCGAGACGGCGATGTCGCCCGCGGCGATCAGCTCACGGGGCGGCGACTGGTCGGGGTGAGCCAGCACGGTCTCCGCGAAGGAGGCGGGCCGAACCCGGTCGGTTCGGCCGGTCAGTGCCGGCAGCGCTGCCGCCGTGACGACGACAGCGACGAGGGCCGCCGCCACAGCGGCGAAGCCGCGCGCCCTGCGACGGCGCCGAGCCCGCAGCACCCGGTCGGCGAGATCGGGGGAGGGCCGCACCTCCTCCTGCGACCAGTCCTGAAACGTGTCACGCACCAGTTCTTGGACGTTCACCGCTGCACCTCCACAGACGACAGCTCATGGCACGGCCCGGAGTGGTCGGCCTCCGTGGTGAACAGCTCCGGCGCTACCCGGCGCAGTTTGGCCAGGGACCGGTGCGTCGTACTGCGCACGGTGCCGACGGAGCACCCGAGGAGCCGCGCCACCTCCCCTTCCGGCAGATCCTCGAAATACCGCAGCGCCAGCACCGTGCGCTGGCGTTGCGTGAGCCGGCCCAGCGCCTGACGCATCAGAACCCGTAGCTCCGCGGCGCCGGCCCCGTCGGCCGACCGGCCCTCGGGCGGGGAGGCGACAGTCAGTTCGCGTCTTCGCCCCCGCACACGCCAGATGCCGATCTGCTGGCGGTAGAGCACCTGCCGCACGTAGGCCTCGGGGTCCTCGACGCGATGCCAGCGCCCGGCGACCTTCATCAGCGCGCTCTGGAGCAGGTCCTCGGCCGCGTGCCGGTCGCCGCCGCTGAGCAGCATCGCCGTCCTCAGCAGTGCCGGCGACCGGTGATCCACGAACTCCCGGAAGTCGTTCTCGCTGTCGGCATCCATCGTCACCTTCGCTCTGTCGGTTTGTCGGCCGTCCCATGGGACGCTCATGGAAGCGCCCCACTATGCCGCTCCGCGCGGACTACTTCCGGGCGCTCACGGATACCGTCCGCAGGGACATGTGCGGGGGCGGTCCCGAGCGTGAGGAGAACCGTGGCCGAATTCGATGTGTTCGTTGTCGGCGGGGCAGGGATCGACACCGTGGTGCGGGTGCCGGAACTGCCGTTCGCCCTGTGCGATTCGGTCGGGGTCCCCCCGATCGAGTCGTACGTCGCCCACACCGGGAACGGAGTCGCCCTCGGCTGCCACAGGCTGGGTCTGCGCACCCACTTCGCCGATGTGATCGGTGCCGACCCGGAGGGCGACAGGGTGCTCGCCGCCTATGCCGAAGCGGGACTCTCCTTCGACCACCGCACGCATCCCAGCGGCACCCGGCGCAGTGTGAACCTGGTCGATGACCGCGGCCGGCGGCCTTCGTTCTACGACGGGCGGCACCCCTTAGACATGTCGGTCGACCCGGATCTGTACCGTCCTGTGTTCGGCCGCACCCGGCACGTCCACGTATCGATCATGAACTGGGCCCGGCATGCACTGGCCGAAGCCGTCGAGGCGGGCATGTCCACCTCGACCGACCTGCACGACTGGGACGGCCGGAACGACTACCACCGGGACTTCGCCCATGGAGCCGACCTGGTCTTCGTCTCGACCGCGGCGCTCGGGGACCGGGTGGAGGAAACGGCGTTGGGCATCCTCGCCAAGGGCAGGGCCCGTGTGGTGATCGCCACCGCGGGCGGAGAGGGCAGCTACCTCGTTCTGCCGGACCGGCCGGTCGTCCACGTGCCCGTTGCGGCCGTGCCGGGCGGCCGGGTCGTCGACACCAATGGCGCGGGAGACAGCTACGTCGCCGGGTTCCTGTACGCCCATCTGGCCGGGGAGAACTGGGCCTCGTGCGCGAGGGCGGGGTCCGCGGTCGGGGCGTACGCCTGCGCGACAGCAGGTACGCGCACCTCGTTCGTCACCGCGGAAGAACTGGCGCGCATGCGGTCCTGAACGGCACGGAGCCCTGCGGGCGCGAAGGCGCGGCGGCCCGCAGGGCCCGGAGGCGTGGACCGAACGGGGTCCGTCGGACCGTCCTCACCAGCCCTTGGTGACCCGGTGCTCCTTCAGGGAGCCGCAGTTGGACCCGAACGTCCAGGTCTCCTGGTTGGTGATGCCGCCGCCCCAGTCGATGCACATGCCCTTGCCGTAGGCGTACACCGGGCCCGCGTAGGAGTAGTAGGAACCCCAGTCGCTGTTGCCCTCGCCGGACTCCGGCACGTAGAGGTAGGCGAACATGTCGGTCCGCGTGGACGTGTTGTTCTTCTTGGTGACCACGCAGTTGTACCCGTTGGCCGACTTGTAGGTGAGGAACACGGTGCCCTGTGAGCCGATCGGCGCGGAGTTGACCACCGTGTAGCCGGAACCGCATTCACCGTTGTACGTCGCCGCCGCGGTTGCGGCACCTGCCTGCGGTGCGGAGAACGCGGCCAGTGCCGCGGTCGTGGCGAGAACCGCCGCGCCGGCCGTGAGCCTGCGAGAAATGTTCATGTTTCCCCTCCGGTGTTCTGTCGACGCTCTTTCCGCGTCATTGAGAGGACTTACCGGCAGAGCAGACGGTTGCATGCCATAGGCGCGATTTCGCGCCATTCGCCGGTGTTGCCCGTACTGATCGCAGAAAGCGGTGGCGCGCAGGCCCTGCCCGGTGCCGCTTCCTGCGCTGTCCGGGCGAGGAACCGAGGGGGAACGCCCCGATCCTGTCTGGCTCGGCGAGACGAGGGTAGGTGTCGCACATGGCAGTGAAGAAGACTCTCCGTCCCCTCGCCCCCTGGGCCGTGCGGCAGTTGCGCAGGGTCCGCACCGTCTACCTCGGCGGTATCGTCCTGTGGACGCTCGGCCTGGTGCTCGAAGTGTGGCATCGGCCCGGCAGCAGGCAGATGTGGCTGTCCGTCTTCATCCTCGTGGCGTTCGTCGCCCTGCTCTCGGCGACCTCGGTACGCCTGGGGCTGCACAACGCTGCCAGGAAGATCAAGCAGAAGGCCCGTTCTGCCGCCGGGACCCAGGTGACCTGACAGCCCGGTGGTCCGTTCCTGCGGCCTCGTGCCCGCAGGAACGACGTCGGGAGCCGTGTTGTCCGAGGTGACCCGGGCCGGGTGCTGCCGGAGGTGCCTGCGCATGTCCCGGCCGGAGGCCGCCCCGTTCGCCGTGCCCGACGCCTTCGAGACGGCTGCGGGGCGGCACCACGGCGCATTCGACGAGCGGCCCCAGCCGTCACCCGGCTCCTCGGCCCACCCCGGAGACGCGCAGACCCTTCGGCGCCAGCAGCCGCTGCAGCCCCCAGATCAGTCCGTCCGAGACCAGGGCCAGTGCGGCCACCCAGAGGGCGGCGGCGACCACGCCCTCGATTCCGTACGTGGCCTGGCCCAGCACGATGTCGCCGAGCCCGCCGCCGCCGGCCACCGTGGCCAGTGTCGCGGCGGAGATGACGTAGATCACCGCGATCCGGACGCCCGAGAAGAGGACCGGAAGCGCCAGCGGCAACTCCACCCGGAGGAGCACCTGCGCCGGGGTGAGTCCCATGCCGCGGGCCGCCCGGACCGTGTCCGGATCGACCTGGTCGATCGCCAGGTACGTCTGACTCAGGATCGGGGGAACGGCTGTGATGAGCAGGGCCACCGCGATGTTGGTGAAGTTGAGGCCGATGAAACCCAGCCCGATGGCGATGACCGCAAGACTCGGCAGGGCGCGGCCGATGTTCGAGATGCTGGTGGTGAGGAACTCACCACGATGCAGATGTCCCAGGACCAGGCCGGCGGGGACCGAGAGAAGCACCGAGACGGCGATCACGACGGCGCACATCCACACGTGCTGCCCGGTCTTCTCCAGCAGCAGCGGAAACCGTTCCTGCATGAAGGCGAACGATCGGATGAAGGTGTCCATCAGGCGTTCCTCCTGCTGCGTGCCCAGGGTGTGAGCAGCCGGCCCGCGAGCAGCAGCAGTCCGTCCGCGGTCAGCGCCAGCGCGACCGCCAGCGCTCCGGATCCGATGAACAGGGTGTTGAAGGGTGACTGCAGCGCCTTCAGGATGAGAGATCCGAGGCCGGCGTCGATGACGTAGGCCGCGATGGCCACGGTGCCGATGGTCATGACCGTCGTGATCCGCAGTGCGGAGACCAGCGACGGGACGGCCAGCGGCAGTTCGACCCGGAAGAGGATCTGGCGCCGGGTGAGGCCCATGCCCGTAGCCGCCCGGACCGCGTCCTGCGGAACCTCCCGCAGGCCGGTGAGAACCGTCGTGAAGAGCAGATACAGGCTGTAGGCGACGAGCGCGATCTCCACCGTCAGGACGGAGAATCCGGTGACGGGGACGAGCAGCTGGAACAGGGCCAGCGGGGGCACCGTGTAGAGGAACGACGCCACGAAGGACGCCGGTGCCGTGAACCAGCCCTGGAAGTGCGCGAGGACGGCGGCCGCGAGCGCCAGTACGAAGCCGAAGCCCACCGCGAGGACGGTCAGTTCGACGTGTTCGGCGAGAGCGGGCCAGAAGAGGGTCGACCAGTGCGCCGTGAACCAGTCCGTGCAGAAGGACGCGTTGTCTGCCACGCACGGGCTCGGGTCGCCGTAGTCGGGGAGAACGGGCTGATCACTCACGCGGCACCGGCCTTCCGCACGGCGTCCAGCGAGACGGTTCCGAGCCGGGTGTCGTCGGCGCCGCGCACACGGACACGGTCGGTGCCCTGGGCCACCATGAGGGAGAGCGCCGCCCTCAGGGTGGCTTCGGCGGGCAGCTCGGGGAGTCCCGCGGAGTCCTCGCCGGCGGCCGCGGGTTCGAGGTCGGAGAGCCGGAGCAGGGACAGCCGCTTCAGCCCGCGGTCCGCACCGACGAATCGGGCAACGAACGCGTCGGCGGGCTCCTTCAGAAGGGTCCTCGGCTCGTCGTACTGGGCGAGCCGGCCGCCTTCGCGCAGGACCGCGATGCGATCGCCCATCTTCACTGCCTCGTCGATGTCGTGGCTGACGAAGACGACGGTCTTGCGGATGCGGTCGTGCAGGGCCAGGAACTCGTCCTGGACGTGCTCCCGGGTGATCGGATCGAGTGCTCCGAACGGCTCGTCCATCAGCATGACCGGGGGATCGGCGGCGAGTGCGCGGGCAATGCCCACCCGCTGACGCTGGCCGCCGGACAGCTGGGCCGGGTAGCGTCCGCCGAACTCGTTCACGGGCAGTCCGACGAGGTCCAGCAGCTCGGCGACGCGCTCCCGGGTCCTCTTCTTCGCCCAGCCGAGCACCCGGGGCACGGTGGCCACGTTGTCGGCGATCGTCTGGTGCGGGAACAGGCCCGCGCTCTGGATGACGTAGCCGATGGAGCGGCGCAGCTCGATCGGGTCCATGTCGCGGACCGAACGCCCGCCGATGCGGATGTCGCCCCCGGTGGGCTCGGCGAGCCGGTTCACCATCATCAGGGCGGTGGTCTTGCCGCTGCCGGACGGGCCGAGCAGCACGCAGATCTCGCCGGCGGGAACGGTCAGTGACAGGTCGTCGACCGCGGGGGCGGCGGCGCCGGGGTAGGCCTTCACGACCCGGTCGAAGACGATCTCCTGTGCTCCGACAGGTGCAGTGCTGGGGTCCTGGCTCATCGGGGGTGTCTCTCCTGGAACGGGCTGGGGGCGGCGGTGCTCGCGGGGATGCGGGCCGGGCGGCCGGCTCGGTACGGGACGCGCGTCATCGGATCAGGCCATTGGCGCGCAGGAAGGTCTCGGCGACCTCGGACGGGGGCAGCCGTACGACGTCGACGGCGCGGTTCATCTCCCGGACGGCCTGGTCGGTCAGGAGCCCGTTCACCCGGTTCAGCACCTTCTCGAAGCCGGGGCCCTGCTCCTTCAGGACATCCCGGTGCACCACCGGGGCCACGTTCTGGAAGCCGTAGATGCCCTTGGTGTCCTCGAGGATCGTGTAGTCGCCGCGAGCCAGTTGCGGGTCGGTGGTGAACACGTCGGCCGCGTCCACCTGCCCGTTGTCGAGGGCCGGGTACTGAAGCCCGATGTTGAGGCTCTTCACCTCGGTGTCGTCGAGTCCGTACGTCTTGACCATGTGGTGGTAGCCGAGCGGGCCCTCGAGGTTGTCCGGGTACTCGCCGAACACGACGTGCCCGGCCTTCTTCAGGTCGCCGATGGTCTTCAGCCCGTACTTCTTCGCGAATTCGGGCTTCACGCCGACGGCGTTGCGGTTCTGGAACGGCGTCGGGTCCAGCATCGTCAGGCCGCGCGTCTTCTGGAACTCCTTGGCCTTCCGGAAGGTGTCGGCGGCCGAGGGCGGCAGGGTGTCGTCCCCGGCCAGGACCTGCAGGACGACTCCGGTGTACTCGGGATACAGGTCGATCTGCCGGGAGGTGAGGGCGCCGTCGATGATGTTGGTGCTGCCGATGTTGGACTTCAGCTCGACGTCGTAGCCGGCATCCGACAGGGCCTGCTCGTACAACTCGCCGATGATCCACTGCTCGGTGAACTGCTTGGCCCCGATGACGACCGTGGGCCGTCCGCCGGCGTTCGCGGAGCCGCCGGTGCAGCCGGTGAGGACGGCGAGACAGACGAATGCCAGCAGAGCCGACATCACGGCCCTCGGCCGTCGCCGTTCCCCGGCGGGGCCGGCCACGAACGGGGCCGGGGCACGGAACGCGGGGGCCGCCGCGCGGCCGGCGCCCCTCACACCTGGTCCCGGGGGACGGTGAACGACCAGGTTCGCGTGAAGACCTCGCGCTCCCCGGCGCCGGATCCTTCGTGCGCGGTGAGTCGGTTCACCACGCAGAAGTCGCGGACGTCGGCCGTCATGCGGGAGTACGTGACGACCCGTGTCCTCCAGTCGCCCCGGCCCACGGTCTCCTCGCGATCGCACTCGACCACGGCCGACCCCGGGTCGTCCTCCACCAGCCGGAACCGGTTGACGGCCCGGCCGGTACGGGTCAGCCCGTCGGCCCGGTCGGTCACGGTGCCGTCGGCGGAGGTGGAGACGACGGTCTGCTCGCCCGCCACGGGATCCCAGGTCACCTCCCGGGAACCGGGGACGGGCGTGGTGTCGATACTGTGCGGCGGCCCGTCGCGTGGTGGTTCGTACGGCCGCAGCGCCGCCTCCTCGGCCGGTCGCGGCCTGCGCACCGGAAGCGTCAGTGTGCCGAACCCGGGGGCGAGTTCCACGGCCACACGCTCGGGCGACGGCCAGGCCCACGGCCACAGGGACGCGGACACCGATATCCGGATCCGGCTGCCGGGGGCGAAGGCGTGGCCGATGGCGAACAGCGGCACGGTCACCTCGTAGGGGCGGCCCGGCTCCAGCGCGCAGGGTTCTGCGTGACCGTCGCGATGGGTGAGGTTGAGCAGTCCCGTGGTGACGAGGCGGGAGGTGCCGTCGGGGGCGACCTCGCAGAGCCGGACGGCGAGCTGGGCCTGCGGACGGTCGCTGGTGATCCGGAGGGCGACCTCCGGTGCGCCGAGGATCTCCAGCCGTTCGGGGATCGCAGCCCAGGTGACGGTGTGCGACCGGCCGTCGTCGGCGGCCTGGTCCCCGTACTGCCCGGGTATGTCGCCGAACTTGAGGAAGTCGCCGGCGGACGCGCCGACCGCCAGGGGCGAGCGCAGGACGGCAGCTGCCGCCTGCGTCCCGTCGGCGAGCAGGAGCTGCAGCGGCTCGATCCCCGGTGCAGGCCAATCGGGCTCGGACACCCACCGGCCGGGCGAGATCTCGCGGTCGGATCCGACCGGGGAGGGGTCCGGTATCCAGGCCCGCAGCGCGGGGTCATCGGCCACGCCGTTGTCGGCCCCCCTCATCCAGTGGTCGAACCAGCGGACGCACTCGCCCTGGAAGTCCATCGCGGGACCGGGCTCACCCTGGTGCGGGTAGTTGTGGGCCCAAGGGCCGATCAGGCCCTTCACCGGCACCCGCAGGTGCTCCAGCAGGCGGAACACGGAGCCGCGGTACTGGTCGAGCCAGCCGCCGACGGCGAAGACGGGCACGTTGATCGCGGCGTAGTCCTCACAGACCGAGCCGTGCTCCCAGTAGGCGTCGCGCCGTTGGTGGGACAGCCACTCCTCGACGTAGGCGGGGGTGCGCTCCAGGCGGTCGAGCCACTCCTGCCGCCAGCCGTCGCCGAGGACAGCGGGGTCCTGGGGGCGGGCGTTGTAAGCGAGCATCGTCGACGCCCAGGGGAGCATCTCGGAGGCGAGCAGGGAGCCGCCGGCGTAGTGCACGTCGTCCGCGTACCGGTCGTCGGTGGAGCAGACCGTGACGATGCTGCGCAGCTGACGCGGCCGGAGGGCCGCGATCTGGAGACCGTTGAAGCCGCCCCAGGACTTGCCGATGATCGACACCTGTCCGTCCGACCAGTGCTGCTTCTCGATCCAGTCCAGGACTTCGAGTGCGTCGGCGAGTTCGGTGGGGTGGTACTCGTCGAGCATCACACCGTCGGAGTCACCGCTGCCTCGGCAGTCGACGCGCACCGATGCGTAGCCGGCCTGGGCGAAGCGCGGGTGCAGCGTCACGTCGCGCGCAGCGGTCCCGTCGTTCTTGCGGTAGGGGATGTACTCGAGAACGGCCGGGACCGGTTCCTCCGCGTCGGCCGGGAGCCACACGCGTGCGGCGAGCCGGGTGCCGTCGGCCAGCGGTATCCAGACGTGGCGCAGGACGCGAACCGGTCGCCGGTCGGCGTTGTTTGCGGAGGGGAAGGTTCCGGCGTTGCTCATGGGGCGGGACCCTAGACGAGCACTGCGCCACCGCGTGTCCCCGATGTCCGGATGACGTGTTGTTGCGTGCGGTGAACAACAACACAGGAATAGGTGATCACTTCACGGGTATAGCTTTCCCGTTTCGCGCCCCGGACGCCGTCGCCGGCAGATCGGGGCGCCCTGTCCCGCAGGGCATCGCCGAACGGCCACGGCGATGGGCGGTCTCTGCGGAGAATGCCGGCGCCCCGTCACGTCGCAGGCCTTTGCTGTTCGGAGGCAGGAGGCCCTGCCGCAGAGCGTTCTCGGCCCCGGGGCACGGAAGCGGGCCGCTCACCCGGCCGCTGCGGCCCGGCCCACCGACCGGACGAGCGGCAGCACGCGGTACGGCACGCGTTCGCGCAGGGCGACCTCGGTGCGGGTCCGGACCACGCCCGGCAGTTGGATGAGCGTCTGGACGACGTCCTCCAGGTGCCCCGCGTCCCGGGCCGCCACCCGGGTCATCAGGTCTCCGCCTCCGGTGATGGAGAAGGCCTCGATGATCTCCGGGACGGCGGCCAGCCCGTCTCCCACGTCGTCGAGGTGTCCCTGGGTCACCTCGATGTGCACGAAGGCCAGCACGGGATGGCCCATGGCGGCGGGGGAGAGGTGCGGGCCGGAGCCGGTGATCACGCCGTCACGTTCGAGCCGGTCGAGCCGCGCCTGAAGGGTGCCGCGGGCGATCCCGAGGATCCGGGCGTACTCGCGCACGCTCGTCCGCGGCCGTTCCAGGAGCAGCGTCAGAATGCGTGCGTCGAGCGCGTCCACAGCAGTCATGAGCCAACGGCCTCCTCGCGATGGAACAGCACGCCGCCTACTGTACCAATGGCACACCCGAGAATGGTCCAGTTGAGCCATTGACAGAGCAAGTGCTTGACTGGGATGCAGATGGCGTTGCGCTGGGCTGCGCCGGACGCGGCGACGACGCCGGTCCGGACCCTCGCAGCGCCTTTGTCGTGCCGACGCGCGGTGAGCGTGCGGCCCACGGACCGACCAGGAGGGGGACCACCGGAGTGAAGAGGATGTTCGTGGCACCGGACCCGGGGCTGCAGCGCCTGCGTGTCTCGGGGCGTGCGGTCCTGGGCATCGGCCTGGCCGTCGCCGCCGCGTCGCTGTCCGGCCTGTCCCTGCGGGCCTGCGTCACCGGCGGACTCGCCGCGCTGCTCGCCCTCTTCACCGTCACCGATGCCACCCGCTCCCGGCAGGCGCTCACCACGGCCCTGCTCCCCCTGGCGGGGCTGCCCCTCATCGCCCTGGCCGCGGAACTGCACGCCGACCCGCTGCTGCGCGACGCCGCGTTCCTCGGTGTCGTCTTCTGCGGCGGCTACGCCCGGAGATGGGGACCACGCGGTCACGCGCTCGGGATCTTCGCCTTCATGATGTTCTTCGCCGCGCAGTTCCTCCACGCCGACACCCGCATGCTCCCCGAGTTGGCCCTGGCCGTGGCGCTGGCCATGGTGGCGTCCTCGGCGGTCCGCTTCGTGCTGTGGCCCGTAGAGCGGCGCACCCCCGTCCCGCCGGCGCCCGCTCTGCCCGCCGGCCGCGGCCTGGCCGCCCCCACCACGCGGCAGGCCGTCCAGGTCACCGCAGCCTGCACGCTCGCCCTCGCCGCCGGGCAGCTCCTCTCCCACGAACGCTGGTACTGGGCGGTGGGAGCGGCCTGGTGGATCTTCGTCAACACCTCGTCGCGGGGCGAGACGCTGGTGCGCGGATTCCGCCGCGTGCTGGGCACCCTCGGCGGAATTCCGGTAGGCCTCCTGCTCGCCGTGCCGCTCCACGGTGCCGTGACACCCACCGCGGTGCTGACGGCCGTCTGTGTGGCAGGAATCTTCTACACAGCCCCGCTCTCCTACAGCTGGATGATGTTCTTCGTGACCGTCATGGTCGGACTCCTCTACGGCCTGCTCGGGGTCCTCCATCCCGGCATGCTCGTCCTGCGCATCGAGGAGACCGCGGTCGGAGCCCTCGCCGCCGGCCTCGCCGTGGCCGTGGTGCTGCCGGTGACGACCCATGCCACCACCGACGCATGGATCCAGCGGGCGCTGCGCTGCGTGTCCGACTGCACCTCCGAGGCCGCTGCGCGCCTCGCGGGCTCCCCGACCGCCGACCCGGCTGCGCGTACAGCCGAGCTGGAACTGCTGCTCGGCAGGGTTCGGCTCTCGCTCGCTCCCCTGCTGCACCCGCTCAGCCCGCTGCGGGCCCGCAAGGCACGCGCCCGCCGGGTGGCCGAACTGCTCGACGTCTGCGCCCGCGAGGTGCACGGTCTGGCCTCCGTCGCCGCCGATCCGGACGCCTCGCACGATGCGCGGCTGGCCGCCGCCTGCTGGCGTGTCGAAGCCGCGGTCGGGGCCCTGACCACGCCGGACGCCGAACCCCGGGCGATCGGTGCCGCCCCCGGGTCGTGCGACACCGAGCCGGCACTCGCCCACCTCCACGGCCTGGAACGCGCACTCACCGACCTCGCGGCGCCTTTGACGAGTTCCCCGCGCCCACCGCTGGTCGGAGCCTGACCGACCGCCGGTGGTGCCGCCCGGTCGCCGGGGCGCACGGGCAGCGCCGGGGTGCCCCGGCCGTGTGCGCATGGCGCGGACCGTACGGCGCAGCAGGCAGCCGTGCTCACCGTTCCCGGCCGTGAGAGGCCGGTGGCGTCGCGTCGGAAGGAGCGACGCTCCCGGGCGGGCCGGCCGCAGGTGTCTCCCGGCGCCTGCGACCTTGGAAATTTACCCTGACGGGTAGATTTGACGACGGCGCGGCGCGCTTTGCATGACGTGGATCCGACGCGCGGGGTGGTGGCATGGGGGCAGGGACTCGTGCAGATCGGCGAGGTGGCCGCGCGGACCGGGCGCCACTGCGCACCATCCGTCACTACGAGGACGTCGGCATCGTCGGCCCCAGTAGGCGGAGCAGCGGCGGTTCGCGCCTCTACACTGAGGCGGACGCCCGCCTGGGGCCGGTGCGACGGATGCGCCCCTCGGCCCCTGCCCGGAGGCCGCGCGCTCGCTGCTGGAAGCGTCGGAGAAGCTGCCCGACTCGGGCGGGCCCGGCGCGCCCGACGGTGATCGGGCCCACGAGGAACTGGTGGGGACGCTGCGCGAGCACTGGCAGGAAACCGACACGCGCTGTGGAGACCTTCGCCAGGAACCTGCATGCGCGGAGGAATTCGCCCGCCACCTGCACGGACACGGACATCCCGCCCCCTCGCCCACCTGCCCCAGGCAGTGGAAGGAACCTCCCGATGAGTACGACCACCCTGCCCGCCGTCCACGTGGCGGCCGCCGAGCAGGCTGCCCGCCGGCGAACCTTTGCAGTGATCAGCCACCCGGATGCGGGCAAGTCGACCCTGACCGAGGCGCTGGCCCTGCACGCCCGGGCGATCACCGAGGCGGGCGCCGTGCACGGCAAGACAGGGCGGCGCAGTGTCGCCTCGGACTGGATGGAGATGGAGAGGTCCCGCGGGATCTCGGTGACCTCGGCCGTGCTGCAGTTCGCCTACCGCGACTGCGTGCTCAATCTGCTGGACACCCCCGGACACGCCGACTTCTCGGAGGACACCTACCGGGTCCTGGCGGCGGTCGACTGCGCGATCATGCTCGTCGACGCGGCCAAGGGCCTGGAGGAGCAGACCCGCAAACTCTTCGACGTCTGCCGGCACCGCGGTATCCCCGTCATCACCTTCGTGAACAAGTGGGACCGGCCGGGCCGTGACGCACTGGAACTGCTCGACGAGATCGAGCGCGAGTTCCGGCTCAAGCCGACCCCGGTCACCTGGCCCGTCGGCATCGCCGGACATCTTCGCGGGCTGATGGACGTGCGGCACCCCGACCGCATGCTCCGCTACACACGGGCTCCCGGCGGAGCACACGCGGCGCTGGAGGAGACGATCACGGCCGATCAGGCCGCTGATCAGGAAGGCGCGGACTGGTCGCAGGCCGTGGAGGAGGTGGAACTGCTCGGGGCCGACGCTGCCGTACACGAAGCCGATTCGTTCCTGGCCGGGCGGTCGACTCCGGTGTTCTTCGGTGCGGCCATGCCGAACATCGGGGTGCGGCTGCTGCTCGACGCGGTGGTGGATCTGGCGCCGCCGCCCGCCGCGAGGCCGCTGGAGACGGGCGGCGACCGTCCGGTGGACGCGCCGTTCTCCGGGCTGGTGTTCAAGGTGCAGGCCAACATGGATCCCTCGCACCGCGACCGGATTGCGTTCCTGCGCGTCTGCTCGGGGGTTTTCCGGCGGGGCATGACCGTGACCCGTGCGGCGAGCGGGAAGCCGTTCTCCACCAAGTACGCGCACAGTGTCTTCGGGCAGGACCGGTCCATGGTCGAGACTGCCTACCCCGGGGATGTCGTCGGGCTGGTGAACGCCGCCTCCCTGCGGGTGGGTGACACCCTCTACGCAGAGCGTCCCGCCGAGTTTCCGGGCATGCCGACGTTCGCCCCCGAGCACTTTGCCGTCGTCCGTCCGGTGGACATCGGCCGCTCGAAGCAGTTCCGCCGGGGCATCGCCCAACTGGACGAGGAGGGCGTGGTCCAGGTGCTCGCATCGGATCTGCGCGGGGAACAGGCGCCGGTGCTGGCCGCGGTCGGGCCGATGCAGTTCGACGTCGTGATCCACCGGATGGAGGGTGAATTCGCTGCTCCTGTACGGCTGGAGCCGCTCCCGTACCGTCTGGCCCGGCTCACCGACGCATCCGGAGGCGAGGCGCTCAACCGCTCCCGGATCGTCAGGGGGGAGTCTCTCGTGCGAAGCCGGGACAAGGCCGTGCTGGCCCTATTTCCGGACCGGTGGCAGGCCAATTCGTTCCAGCGCGCGTTTCCGGATGCCCTTCTGGAACATCTGATCGCGGCCCACGACGGCGTGGTGTGAAAGTCCCGTCTGGCTTGCGGCGCCTGGCACGCACATCCGCTGCGTTGTCGAGTCGTCCGAGTAGCCCACTACGAGGCCGACTCTCCGCCTTGCGGCTGCACGCACCCGACGCCGCAAGCCCCGCCCCAGGGGCGGACGACACTACTTTCAGACCCCGGAGGGGCGGCGCCGAGCGCTGCGGGCGGCCGGTCGCAGGGGCCTGCCGGCGTCCGGTTGCGCCGCGCCGGCACTCGGCGCAACCGGACGGGTCGACGAGGTCTCAGGTGCGCGTGTCGAATCTGCGCCGCAGCGTCGCGGCGAAGTCCTCGGCGGCCATCAACCGGGCGCGTAGCGTCTCGCAGCGCGCGTCGGCCACCTTGCGATAGGCGTCCAGTCGCTCGCGGAGACGCTCGCGTTCTGCGGCGCTCGGGTGGTCGTCCGTGGCGGAGAGCCGGTCGGTGATCTCCAGCAAATCCCGCATCTCCTCCAGGGAGAAGTCCAGCGGCTTCATCCGGCGGATCACCATGAGGCGCTCGACGTCGGTGTCGGTGTACAGCCGGAAACCGCCCTTGCTGCGGGCCGACGGGATCACGAGGCCGACGTCCTCGTAGTGGCGGATCGTGCGCAACGACAGCCCGGTCCGCTCGGCCACCTCGCCGATCTGCATCTGCCGTTCAGCCATCGCCGCGTGCTCTCCTTCTATTTCTGCCCTTTTTCGAGTGGGACGCGCCGAAGTGCGGCGAATCACAGGCCATCCAGGCCTCCTGGCCTGTGATGCGCATCCGATCCGTCAGCTTCTTCCCTAACGTCAGGGTAGAGTCTGCCGTGCGGGCCGGCCCGCACCGTCGCCGCGGATCCGGACCGGGCCCACGGCGCCCCCCACACGCTTTCGGGCAATGATGCCCGATCGGCAGTCTGCCCCGGCTCCTGGAGTCGGCACCACGAGACGCCGTCACCGGCAGGCCCCCGCCGTGGGGCGGCTGGGCCGCCCCACGTTCCGCACCCTGCCGGAGCAGAGCACGACGCGCATGTGTCCAGCCGACGTGTGCGCCCGAACGGAAAACGGTTGCATGTCCTCACCGCAGTCCGCAGTCCCCAAGCCGCGCCTGACGCGCCCGGAGTGGCTCGCCTCGCCGCAGATCTTGCGCACGGAGGTGCTGGCCGGCCTCGTGGTTGCTCTCGCACTGATTCCCGAGGCGATCTCGTTCTCGATCATCGCCGGGGTCGATCCCAGCGTCGGGTTGTTCGCCTCCTTCACCATGGCCGTCGTCATCTCCGTCGTCGGCGGCCGCAAGGCGATGATCTCCGCGGCCACCGGCGCCATCGCCCTGGTCATCGCTCCGCTCAACCACGAGTACGGGCTCGGCCACCTCGTCGCCGCCGTCATCCTCGGCGGCCTGATGCAGGTCGCGCTCGGGGCGCTCGGCGTCGCGAAGCTGATGCGGTTCGTGCCGCGCAGCGTGATGGTGGGCTTCGTCAACGCCCTTGCCGTCCTGATCTTCCTGGCCCAGGTGCCCGAGATGCAGAACGTCCCCTGGGCGGTGTACCCGCTGATCCTCGGGGGCCTGGCGCTGATGGTGCTGTTCCCGCGGATCACCCGGACCGTCCCCGCGCCGCTGGTCTCCATCGTCATCCTGACCGTCATCACGGTGGGTGCGGGCATCGCGGTGCCCACGGTCGGCGACAAGGGCGACCTGCCCTCCTCGCTGCCGGTGCCGGGCCTCCCGGACGTGCCGTTCACGCTGGACACGCTGACCACCATCGCCCCGTACGCCTTCGCATTCGCGCTGGTCGGTCTGATGGAGTCGCTGATGACGGCCAAGCTGGTGGACGACATCACCGACACGCACTCCAGCAAGACCCGTGAGTCCGTCGGGCAGGGGATCGCCAATGTTGTCACCGGCTTCTTCGGCGGCATGGGCGGCTGCGCGATGATCGGGCAGACCATGATCAACGTGAAGACGTCCGGTGCCCGCACCCGGCTGTCCACCTTCCTGGCCGGCTCCTTCCTCATGGTACTGTGCATCGTCTTCGGGCCGGTCGTTTCCGACATTCCGATGGCGGCCCTGGTCGCGGTGATGATCCTGGTCTCCTTCGGGACGTTCGACTGGCATTCCGTCCGGCCGAAGACCCTGAAGCGCATGCCCCTGGGCGAGACCACGGTCATGGCAGTGACCGTGGCGTGTGTCGTGGCCACGCACAACCTTGCGGTCGGAGTCGTCGCCGGCTCCATCACCGCGGTGGTCATCTTCGCCAAGCGGGTCGCTCACCTCGCCGAGGTTTCCGGGGTCCTGGACCCCGACGGCACGCAGGTTGTCTACGCGGTCACCGGTGAGCTCTTCTTCGCCTCCAGCAACGACCTCGTCCACCAGTTCGACTACAAGGACGACCCCGAGGACGTCGTCATCGACCTGACCGACGCGCACATCTGGGACGCTTCCTCGGTCGCCGCGCTGGACGCCATCGAGACCAAGTACGCCGAACGCGGCAAGAAGGCCACGATCGTCGGCCTCAACCAGCGGAGTGCCCGGATGCACGGCAAGCTCAGCGGCGAGTTCGCCGGCAACCACTGATCGTCCGGAATCATGGCGCTATACCGTTCCTAAACAGTGTCCAGGAGTGGGTCTTGTACCCACGTCCTGGAACTGCGCGCATCCCGAACGGTGTTGGATGTGCTGGTTTCCCGCGTTCTCGTTGTCGCCGCCCGGCGGCGTGCATCGTGTGCACGGTCCGTGACGGGTGGGCGGGATTCCTCACGCCCTCGGGTACCACGGTCGGCCTGGACGGTCCGATACCCAGCACCATCACTCCGGTGATGCTGGGGCGGTGCCGTCCGTCGCCGGATCGGATGGCCGAGGGCGCGCCTGCCGATCGCCACCGAAGCAGCATCATGGCGAGTCATGGCGCGAGTGTTGCCGGTGAGGGGCTTGCGCCAGTGTTCATGGCCCCATATGGAGGTGTACGCGGGGTCGACGGCCACGATGCTCAGCCCGTGCTCGCAGGCCATGGAGATGATGCGGGCCTTGAGCTTGCCGGTGGGCATGCCGGAGATGAGCCGGCGGGAAGCGGGTTGCGTCCTTGGAAGTG
>NZ_JAMQGM010000042.1 GCF_023703325.1 Streptomyces meridianus | reverse complement strand
CAACCAATGGATTAAAAGTCTGCGTCGGTGCCATGGGAGCCTAGTTGATCTCCCTGGATGCCGTCGGCTTCCGTCGGGCCGTGTGGGCATATGGCCTGGTCAGCAGCCGTCCCCTCACTCACCTTCATCGGGCCCTGTCGGGTTTCGTCGGAGCGCGTTGCCGGGCGTTCGGGCCAGCAGCGGGCCAGCAGAAAGGCCCCGCCACCTGCGATGACGGAGCCTGTTCGTTCGCTGGACCCAGATTACTCGGCCGGTGCGACCACGTCACCCCTGCGCGCCCGGGGCACCAGCGCTGCCGCCCTCTCCGCGATGGCCTGGTCCACCTCCGGCAGCAGCGACGTGTACGTGTCCGACGTCAGGGTGATCGTCGAGTGCCGCAGCGTCTCCTTGATCGCATGGAGGTCGCCGCCGCCCGCGTGCATGAGCGTCGCCGCACCGTGCCGCAGATCCCGCAGATTGATCGGTGGCAGGTCCGCGGCCGCACACAGCCGGCGGAAGGCGTCCGACACCGTCTCCGGGTGCAGCCAGCTTCCGTCCTCCTGGACGAACACCTTGCCCGTGTCCATCCAATCGAGCGTCGCCTTGCCTGCTTCCCGCTCCTTTGCGGCCCGCACGTTCCAGGCATCCCGCTCCGCCAGCTGTCGTGCCCGGTGCTCACGCAGGACCTGCACCGTGGCGCTGTCCAAGCCGATGGTGGCCGCACTGCCGTCGGTCTTCGGCTCGGTCTCGACCGGCGTCCAGCCGTCGACCACGATCTCCTTGGCGACCGTCAGCAGCTGCTTGTCGAGGTCGACGTTCGACCAGTCCTGCCCGACACCCTCGCCGCGCCGCAGGCCGCGGAACGCGATTAGGTGGAAGAAGGCGTACAGCCGATCGCCCTCGGCCGCGTCGAGGAAGGCGCCGAGCTGGTCCGGAGTCCAGACCATCACCGGCCCGGGCTTCTCGCCCGTCTCCCGCCATCGAGCCACGCGCTCCTCGGTCCACAGCAGCGGCTTCGGCCGCCGGCCACTGTCGAGCTCCACGTGCTCCGCCGGGTTGAAGGTGATGAGCTGCCGGGAGATGGCCTTGTTCAGCGCGGCCCGCAGAGTCGAGCGGATCCGCTGCCGCGTTGCCGCGCCGGCGGTGCGCCGGAACGGCGGCATGGCCGCCAGCTTCCCCCGCTCGGACGCGAGTTGCTCGCGCTCGGCTGCCTTCGGCACCCCGGGCCGGCCGCGGGTGCAGCGAGCGACCTGGTCGCGGCGGGCCTGGTTCTCTGCGGCTACCGTCTCGTTCTCGTCGGCGATCGCGTCGAACATCTCCTGGACGTGGCCGACGTTGAGGCGGTCGAGCCGCAGGTGCCCGAGCCGGGGCTTGAGATGCACCCGAACGTGTGATGTGTATCCCGCGGTTGTCGTCGCCCGGGTCTTCTTCGTGGCGAGCCAGACGTCGAGCCACTCCCCCACCGTCATGCGGCCGTCCAGCGGGACGCCGACGCCGAGGCGACGGGAGACCTCGCCGGGTTCCGGGATCGGAGCCCGGCGCGTCATCACGTCCTGCAGGAGGTCGCCGACGCGCTGCTGGGCATCGTCGTCGTCGCCGGCCAGGTCGAGGATCGCCCGGACACGGTCGAGGTCGGCCTGCGCTTCCTTCACGCTGCCGTACCCGGTACGACGGAAGGCCCTGCGCTTGCCGTCTTCGCCAGGGGGCAACTCCTGGCGGAGAGCGGGGCGGCCGTGGTTCTTCTTCGCCGCCTGCGGACAACTGGAGCCCAGCAGCCTGCCGTCCGCGCCGCGGCACTCACACCGCTTCGTTACACCACCACCGCGGCGGCTACTGGGCACCGATGCCCCCCTCTATGCCGAGGATTGGACGAGGCGCAGGTGTCTGCCAGTCTCGAGCGTGAAGGGTTCTCCCTTCCGCCCGCTGACAAAGCCCCGCGCATACGCCTCAATGATCCCATCCTCTTTGGCGGCTTGCAGCGCTGCAACCGCCTCCCACAGGGAGGACTGCTCAAGCCTCATCTCGAGTTGGGCAGTGCGAAGCTCGCTCTGCTGCACTTCAATCTCAAGCTGGCTGACCCTGGCTTCGTTGGCCGCGATGAGCAGTTCGGTGTTCCTCTGGCGTGAGAGACGCACCTCAAGCTCTGTCTCCAGTTGGGACTTGAGGCGCTCGCTCTCCGCAACCTCGGTACGCAGCTGGGAAATGTAGGTTTCCTTCGCGGCAATCTCAGTCGCCCTCTGGGAATTGAGTAGCTGAAGTTGCAGAGTCTCGGCTCGGATTCGGGCGATCTCGGCCCGCTTCTGGTGAACGATCCACCGCAGGACCAGGGCTTCTACTCGCAGAGCGACCTCGATGAGAACGGCCAGGGCGGCAGACACGAAGGAGATGACCCACCCGCCGTCGAAGGCGAGGGCGGATATCACCCCGACCATTGATGCTGCGGCCGCCGCGTACTGCACGAAGTTCATCAGGGCGAGCCGAAGGCTCACACACACGCGCTTGGATTCAGCCCCGTCTACTGCGTCGTTCATGCGCTCCTCCTGAAGCCAGAAGTGCCGTGGTCGCCTTCGATCAGGACTCGGACCATGGCCTCGAATGCGTCGATCTTCTCGGCGGAAACGATGCCGAGTTGCTCAGCAACGTCTCGCGGATTCAAGGGTTTCTCGGAGACAACCGGCCGGGCCAACGACTCCTCGGAGACGATGCCCGACTCGATCAGCATCTGGGACACAGGCACGCGCAGCGCCTTGGCGAGCGACTCGAAGAAGCTGGTGTCCGGGATGGTCAGACCGGCGAGCATCCTGCTGACGCTCGCATGGGACATGCCGGCCCGGGTCGCCAACGCCTTCTTGCCGCCACCGCGGGGGCTGTCGATGTCGTAGCCAGCAGCGCGCGCAGC
The DNA here is from genome assembly GCF_023703325.1 of Streptomyces meridianus. Classification (GTDB taxonomy): domain Bacteria; phylum Actinomycetota; class Actinomycetes; order Streptomycetales; family Streptomycetaceae; genus Streptomyces; species Streptomyces meridianus. Next base: position 6,636 of record NZ_JAMQGM010000042.1, on the reverse strand, counting down.
GCGGGCGGTGTATGCGCCAAAGCGTTGCGCTCTGGTGGGGGGCTCGCTGTGGTCGGTGGTCATACGTACACGCTAGCAAGTAACCACGTGCGTGCCTAGGAGAACCTTGGACACCGCGAACGGTGCACCACGGGCAACGCTCGAGACATAGCGTCCTCACGAGTACCTTGTAACCCGGATCATCGCCGTGTAGCGTACTTGCTAGAACGAACGTAACAGCGTCGTTCCGAGCAAGGAGAGATCTATGCCCAGCTTTAGCCTGCGCAGCGAGCGCCTGCGTGAGGCTGCCGCAGCGAAGGGCGATCACAGCTTCTACAAGATCGCCAAGCGCACCGGCATCGCCGAATCGACGCTCTCCCGCCTCCGTCGCGGCATAGCCAGCCCGGCCGCCGAGACGCTGCTGACTCTGGCAACGACCTACGGGCTCAGCGTCGAGGAGCTCGTGGACCAGCAGGCCGAGGTGGCGGCATGACGACCGCGACCCGCCTGAAGCCACTCAGCGTCGACGAGGTCCGGGCACTGCCCGCGATGCCCACGCTGCCGCAGGCCTCCGCAGCGTGCGGCATCTCCCGCGAGACGGGCTACGAGCTGGCCACGCGCGGCGAGTTCCCCATCCCCGTCATCAAGCTCGGTCGGTCCCTCAAGGTCCGCCACACAGACCTCCTGGCCTTCCTCGGCCTGGAAAACGGCGACGCCGTCGGGGCGGCATCCCCAACGGCGTCAGTCGAGCGCACCACGTCCACCAACAAGTAGAGAAGAGCACGCTCATGAACCAGCTTCCCACGATGGCCGCAGCGCCGTCGACCCCGGCTGACCAGCACGAAAGCGGCGCCCGAACCTGGGCCCGGCAGATCCGCGGCGGCGGCCAGATCATCGAGACCTGCCCCGCCTGGTGCACCGACAGCCACCACCTCGACGTCGAGCGTGCCAGCTCCCTCGACGACCTGACCCACGGCGACTACTTCGACGGCCCCGAGCTGCCCGTCTTCGACGCCGAGCAGGGAACCGCCCCCGTCCAGATCCTCGCCGGGCGAATCAACATCGACCCGTACTCCGAGAACCCGAAGCGGCGCACCCCGCACATCCACTTCGAACCGTTCATGGACGAGGTCATGGAGTGCCTCGGCCCCGACGAGTTCGGCGCCGTCATCGCCCAGATACGCGCCCACTGCGACCGGCTCGACGAGGTCCACGCCCAGCTCCTCCAGGTCCGCGCCGAGTGGCCGGAGAGCACGGCGTGACCGACCAGAACGACGCTGCGGCGGCCGGGCCTGTGCCCGGCCGTCCGGCCGCACCGCACACCTCTTCCTCCAGCCCAACTCAGGAGCCACCGCTCGTGGACAACACCGCCTCGGACGACGCCGTCACCGATGCGCAGGACCTCCGGGCCGCCGCCCGCGAGCTCCACGACGCCGGCCTGTGCGTCCTCCCCATCAAGGCCGACGGCACCAAGCGCCCTGCTGTCGCCTGGATGCCGTACAAGGTCAACCGCAGCACCCCGGACGAGCACGACACCTGGTTTGGCGGCGCCCGGCCCCGTGGCATTGCGGTCGTCTACGGCGGCGTGTCCGGCAACGTCGAGCTGATCGAGTTCGAAGGCCTCGCGATCGCGGAAGGGCTCCTCGACGAGGTCACCGAGATCATGCAGGCGTCCGGCCTCGGCGAGGAATGGAAAGCCATCCTCAACGGGTGGGTGGCCGAGTCGCCTTCCGGTGGCCGGCACTACCGGGTGCGCGTCGAGGGGGGCCAGGTCCCCGGCAACACGAAGCTGGCCAGTCGCCTCGCCCGCGAAGAGGAGTACACCCCCGAGGACCGGCAGAGGATCGCCGAAAAGCCGACCGCGAAGATCATTCGCGTTCTGATCGAGACGCGCGGCGAAGGCGGCTACGGCCTCGTCGAGCCGTCCTGCGGCCCCGTGCACGCCAGCGGCAAGCCCTACGTCCGGATCGCCGGCGGGCCTGGGTCAATCCCCACGATCGACAGCGAGGTCATGGCGGCGATCCGCGAGGTCTGCCGCATGGTCGACGCACTGCCCAAGCAGGAGACCACCAAGACCGCCCCCCGAGCTCCGCAGCCCCTCCCTGGCGGCGGGCTCCGGCCGGGCGAGGACTACGAGGCCAAGACCGACTGGGCCGACCTCCTCGAACCCGAAGGCTGGACCTTCGTCTACCAGCACGGCAGCACCCGATACTGGCGGCGCCCCGGCAAGAACCGTGGCGTCTCCGCCACGACCGGCCGCGCCTCCGACCGCGACCGGCTGTACGTCTTCAGCACCGGCACCGAATTCGTCTCGGAGACCCCGTACAACAAGTTCGGCGCCTACGCCCTGCTGCACCACGGAGGCGACTACAAGCAGGCCGCATCGGCCCTGCGCCGCCAGGGCTTCGGCTCCGAACCGCCGCACCGCCGCGTCGACGTCGTACCGCAGCAGTCCGGACCGTTCACCGACGGCTCGTCGGCTCTCGACCCGGACGTCGACCCGGACGTCGCCCCGGACGTCGCCCCGGGCGAAGCCCCCGACTTCGAGGCCGGCCCGACCCTGCGCGTCGTGGAGGCGGCCCGGCCCGAACTGGACATCACCAACGAGGCCGACGCCATCGACGGGCTCCTCGCCATCATGGCCGCCGAGCAGCTCCCCGACCTCTACAAGCGATCCGGCGGCCCCTGCTGGGTGTACGAGGACGACCAGGGCAACCCGCTCGTCAAGCAGCTGGCCGCGGACAACCTGCGCGCCTACCTCGCCGACCACGTCACCACCTATCAGGTCGTCGCGGACCCCCTGACCGAGGGCACCAAAGAAGTCCGCGAGCTGCTGATGCCGAAGACGTGCGGAACGATCCTCGGCCGCAAGGACTGGCCGCTGCTCCCTCTGCGCGGCATCGTCACCTCACCGGTGGTGCGCCCCGACGGCTCCCTGCTCCAGGCCCCCGGCTACGACAAGGCCACCGGCCTCTACCTCCAGCCGCGGGTCAAGCTCCGGCGCCTGCGCCCCCAGGTCACCAACGACGCACTGGAGAAGGCCAAGGAGATCATCCTCGGGCAGATGCTCGCCGACTTCCCCTGGAAGGAACCGTCCGACAGGGCGCACTTCCTCGGCGCGCTGCTCACGCCGATCCTGCGCCCGTACTTCTACGGCACCACGCCGATGTTCGTCTTCACCGCGACCACCATGGGGTCGGGCAAGAGCCTGCTCAAGGACATCTTCCTGTACCTGTTCGGCATCAGCGAGACGCCGTGGCCGGAGAACGACACCGAGCTCCGGAAGTCCATCACCACGCAGCTCTACACGACCGGGCAGCCCGTCGTCGTTCTCGACAACCTGCCGAACGGGTACGTCATCAAGTCCCCGATCCTCAGCAGCCTGTTGACCGCCGAGTACTGGGGTGACCGCGTGCTGGGCAGTACGAACTCCGTCACCATGCCCAACGACCGTCTGTGGATCGCCACCGGCAACGGCCTCCGCACCGGCGGAGACAACGGTCGGCGCGTCGTCTGGGTCCGTCTGGACCCGGACTGCCCCAACCCCGACCAGCGCGACGGATACAAGGTCGGCGACCTCCGCCCCTGGCTCCGGGCCAACGCCTCCACCGTCGTCGCCGCGCTCGTCACCATGGTTCGCGGCTGGCTCGCGGCCGGCGCCCCCACCGTCCGGGTCCGCAAAGGCGACTACTCGGAGTGGGCCAGCATGCTCGCCGGGATTCTCAAGTACCTCGACGTGCAGGGCTGGATGGCCGACCGGTCCGACGCGACCGAGATGGATGACGAGACCCTGGAGTGGTCCGCGTTCCTCACCGTGTGGCGCAGCAAGCTCGGTGGTGCCCCGGTCACCACCGGCGCGGTCCTCGGCTCCGTCGCCGACCACACGCCCCGCCAGAAGAACGGCGAGCTCCCGTCCGCCAACGTCCTCGGCGGCTGGCTCAAGGCCAGAGACGGCCGCTACTTCGGCACTCACAAGGTCGTCCGCGTCTGGGATGCGCACCGCTGCCAGAACACCTGGCGCGTGGATGTTCACCAGGACCGCGGGACCGGGCGGGACGAGTCGTGACGGCAACCGCGACCTGGTCCGACGCAGGGAGTGCAGGGACCTGGCAGGGAGGCATGCAGGGACCCGCGAAGGTCCCTGCATGCCACCTGACCTGGGGATTCGCAGGGAGGCAGGGACTTGCAGGNNCCTGCAAGTCCCTGCCTCCCGGCAAAACAACAGGTCAGAGCAGGTTCGGAGGGTTTGTGTCCTCCCTGCGCTGCTCCCTGCGGCTCCCTGCAAGTCCCTGCGTGACGAACCGAGGTGACTGCTATGCCTGAAACGCTCCCTCTGCGCGACTACCAGCGCGCGGCCATCGACTCCCTCCACGCGGGCTGGCAGGCCGGCGGTGTCCGCCTGGCCGTGCTCCTGCCAACCGGCGCAGGAAAAACGGTGGTCTTCTCCCACCTCGCGGCCGAGCAGCGCGCCCGAGGTATCCGCACTCTCGTCATCGCGCACCGGGACGAGCTGATCCAGCAGGCTGCCGCGAAGATCCGCGCCGTGGCCCCGCACCTCGCTGTCGGCATCGTCAAGGCCGAGCGCGACGAGGTCGACGCGGACGTGATCGTGGCCAGCGTGCAGACGCTCGCCGGCGAGCGACGCCGCTCGGCGATACGAGGGATCGGCCTGGTCGTCGTCGACGAGGCCCACCACGCGGCCGCCCCCACCTACGTCGAGGTGTTGCGCCACTTCGGTTGCTTCGACCGCACCCCGGCCGCCGGGTTCACCGCCACCATGCAGCGCGAGCAGGGCGGGCTCGGCGCCGTGTGGGAGGACATCGTGTACCGCCGCGACATCCTCGAGATGATCGCCGACGGGCACCTCGTCGACGTGCGGGGTAAGGCGGTCAAGGTCGCCGGCCTCGCCCTCGACGACGTGAAGGTGCGTCACGGCGACCTGCAGGACGGGCAGCTCGCGCAGCAGCTCGCCGACTCGGGGGCCGCCGACGTGGTCGCCGACGCGTACCTCGAGCACGCCTCGGACCGGCGCGGCATCGTGTTCACGCCGACGGTCGACAGCGCCAAGTCGATGGCCGAGACGATGAATGCCCGCGGCCTGCGCACTGCGACCGTGTGGGGCGACATGCCCCGCGAGGACCGGGCGACCGCGCTCAACGCGTTCGCCGACGGCGACGTGCAGGTGCTCAGCAACTGCATGGTGCTGACCGAGGGGTTCGACGCCCCGTGGGCGTCGTGCGCGGTCATCGCCCGGCCCACGCAGTCCTCGGCGCTGTACGTGCAGATGGTCGGCCGCGTCCTGCGCCCGTGGCAGGGCAAGCAGGACGCCCTGGTGCTCGACGTGATGGGCGCCTCGACCCGCCACAAGCTGGCGTCCCTCGCCGACCTCACCAGCCGCGAGCTTGACGAGGTTGCCGAGGATCGGACGCTCGGCGAGGCCGCGGCCCGCGACGAGGAAGAGCGGGCCCGCCTCCGCGGCGGCGTTTCCTGGCAGGACGTGGACCTGTTCCACAACTCCAGCATCCGCTGGCTGCAGACCCGCCGCGGCACCTGGTTCATCCCGGCAGGCAACGACTCCCTGTTCCTTGTCCCCGGGGAGGAGCCGCAGACCTACCGGATCCGGCTGTGGGAGCGGGAGATGGGCGCCCGGGTGCCGAACCCGGACAGCGAGTACCCGCTGGAGTTCGCGATGCGCTGGGCGGAGATCTACGCCCGTCGCCGTGCCCCGCAGCTGGCCAACAAGGGCGCCCGGTGGCGGTCCGGGCAACCGTCCCCGAAGCAGGCGTCGTTCTGCCGTCGGCTCGGCATCCGGGTCCCGTCCGGCGCCACCGCAGGCGACGTCTCCGACCTGATGGACGTCGCCCTCGCCTCCAACCGCATCGACCGCTGGGCCGACACGGCCGCCGCGGCTTAGAAGAAGGAGATCTTCATGGCCTCTCGGCCGAAGGCCTCGACCATCACGGACGAACAGCTCGACGCCCTCTACGAGCGGCTGGACAAGATATCCCGGGCTCTCAACCGGGCGGACGCCCAGGTCGACGACTGGGCCGGCGACAAGACACTGGTGACCCGAGGCGCAGCTGCTGAGCAGTTCGGCATGATGCTCGAACTCAACGGCTGGGTAGAGAGCTCGGCTCGCCCTGCCGTCTCGGTAGACGCCGCGAATTCGAAGGCCACGGCGTGACTGCGACCATCCCGGCAGCCTCCGGTGATCACCTTGGCGGCGCCGCCAAGGTGATCACCGGGGCTTCGGCCCCACTCGTCATAGGGCTGGACCTCTCCCTCACCTGCACCGGTGTCGCCGGCGCCGAGTGGGTCGACTACATCCGGCCGAAGAAGCTCACCGGCCACCCGCGGCTGGACTTCCTCGTCGACCAGGTCGCCACGTTCATCAAGCGCGCCGACCTCGTCGTCATCGAGGGACCGAGCTTCGGTGGCGGCGTCGCCCACCGGCACGAAGACCTCGCCGGGCTGCGCGTCATGATCCGTCACGCCTGCTGGCGCCGCGGCATCCCCTACGCGCTCGTCCCGCCGTCCTGCCGGGCGCTGTACGCGGCCGGGAAGGGCTCGGCCTCCAAGGGCGAGGTCCGCACCGCCATTGCCGAGCGGTACGGCATGGAGTGCGACGGCTTCGCCCGCTACCGGGTCTATTCGCAG
>NZ_JAMQGM010000041.1 GCF_023703325.1 Streptomyces meridianus | reverse complement strand
GCGGCTTCCGGGTGCCGTGGGGGCCTCGCTGGGCTCAGGGGCCGTGCACCGATTTCAGGTGAGGGCCGGTTTCACGGAGAGAATCCGGACTCGGGCCGGAGACCGTCAGGCCTGTGCCCCCTCATCCGCCCAGGGTCGCGTTCTTGTATCCGAAAACGCTGACGGCCTCGTAGTACGTCCAGGCGGTGGCGTTGCAGGAGCTCTTCGTGGCTCCGCTGTAGCGGTTGCACACGCGCTTGAGGTCCTCGTAGAAGGCGCTGTCGAGACGTGACTTGTTGGCGTCGAACGTGCCCATGGCCTTGTAGTTGCGGTAGCCGAAGTCATGGCGGGCACAGGACTGTTCGAAGGGGAAGCCGAACGGATTGTCCGGCGAGTTGGAACAGAGGTCCGTCGACCAGTCGTAGCCGTACGCGGCCCACGCTCCCTGGTTGGCATTGGCGGCGATCCAGGCGTTCTGGCTGCTCGCGCTGGTCTGGGTCCAGCTCGCGAGTACCTGCGGCTTGTCCGCGGGGGCGGCCGAGGCGGCGGTGGCCGTACCGACGAGGGTCAGAGTGGCGATGAACGATGCGGCAATACCTCTCAGGACTTTTCGCATCTCATGTCCTCCCGTTGAAAAACGGCCCCGCCCGTCGGAGCCGTCTTTAGCGAGGACATGACAGCATGCCTGTTTTTCACATTGCCATACTCTGTCGATGAGTTGGCCGAAAAGCGGGCGAGGCCGCATATTCGGGAATTTTGTATTCCGATTCCTGCGGAGCGGATGACGGTGTGGTCAGCGCTACCGGACTCCCCCAGCCGGACACCGCCGTCGCGAAAACGCGAACCCGGCGAACGTGGCCGGTAGTTGCTCAGGGCAATGCATTCCGGAACGCACGGGACCGGCCCGTCAGGTCACCGGCGCCGCACACCGGAAGGGGAGACGACGACCGGGATGCGAGGAGTTCACCGGCGAAGACACCAGCACTCGGCGACAAAGCGACGAGGCGACAATTGCCCACAGTCGGGAGCGGGTTCCTGCCGCTCGAGGGTTTCGGGGAATCCGGGGCGCCGGCAACCGGCGGCACCCCGGACGGCCCGTCAGTCCTCCGGCAGCTCCACCGGCGCGATCGCGTCGTAGACGTCGCCCGGTCCGGGGTTGGACGGGTCCGTCCCGCCCCCGAACTGCTTCATGACGCCCCACACCGCGTTGAGCGCAGTCTGGACCGCGCCTTCCGCCCACCCCGCCGTCCACGAGATGTCGTCACCGGCAAGGAAGATCCCGCGCTTGTCCTGCGGGAGCCGGTCCTGCATGAAGTGGGTGAACAGGCGCCGCTGGTACCGGTAGTGGCCGGGCAGGTTCGCCTTGAACGCGCCCATGAACCACGGCTCGTTCTCCCAGGAGACGGTCACCGGGTCGCCGATGATGTGCCTGCGGATGTCGACCTTCGGATAGATCTCCGACAGCGACTTCAGCATGACGTCCATCCGCTCCTTCGCGTTCAACGGCAGCCACTTGAGGCTGTCGTCGCACCAGGTGTAGGAGAGGCAGATGACGGCCGGCCGGTCCGGTCCGTCGTCGAGGAGGTAGGTTCCCCGCGTCATGCGGTCGGTGAGCGTCATGCTCATCACGTCACGGCCCGTGGGTTCGCCCCGGTCGTCGACCTCCTGGTCCCGCCAGAACGGCCGGTCGACCGGCACGAAGAGCTTGGACGACTCCATGTAGTGGGTACGCTCCATCGCCGTCCAGTGATCGATCGGGAAGAGCGAGTCGTCGCAGTCGATCCGGGACAGCAGCAACCAGCTCTGTGCCGTGAAGACCGCGGCACGGTAGGTGCGGACGGCTCCCGAGGCGTCCGTGACCGTGACCCGGTTGCCGGCGGTGCGGTGCAACCGGGTGACCGCCGGGCGCGGCGCGCCGTCGTGCAGCGAGGCGAGCGAGGTCCCGTACGGCCAGTGCACGACCTTGGCCGGCTCCCGCTCCCACAGCCGCAGCGGCAGCTGCTGGCTGCCGCCGACGATGCCGCGGTGGTCGTCGTCCGCGCCGGTGTAGACGACGCGCAGGATCTCCAGGATCGAGTTCGGGAAGTCGGTGTCCCAGCCGCCGGTGCCGAACCCGACCTGGCCGAAGATCTCCCGGTGCCGGAAGGACTTGAAGGCCGGCGAGTCGCAGAGGAAGCCGTAGAAGGTCTGGTTGTCGAGCTTCTCGACGAGCTGCGACCAGATCTCGCGGATCCTCGGCACGTCGCGCTCGCGGATGGCGCGCTGCATCCCGGAGAAGTCGGCGCCCTCCTCCAGACAGCGGTTCCAGGCGTGCATGACCTGGTGGTAGACCTCGGGGAGGTCGTCGAGGCTGCGCGCGTAGTGGGACTCGCCCTTGAGGTCGACGACGGTCGAAGGGGTACCGGGGGACAGGGGGTTGGGGAACGGCTTGGTCTCCAGGTCGACGAGGTCGACGTAGTGGCGGAAGGCCGTCGAGCTCGGGGGGAAGCGCATGGCGCCCATCTCCGCCGTCAGCGGAGCGCCGTCCCCGGCGGCCGCGTCGCAGCCCTCGAAGCCCACCGTGCGCAGCCGGCCGCCGATTCGGTCGGCCTCGTAGACCACGGGCCTGAGGCCCATCTTCATCAGTTCGTACGCGGTGACGATGCCGGAGAGTCCGCCGCCGATGACCGCGACCTCGCTGCCGTGCTCGGTCGCCGGAACCGATCCGAGACCGGCCGGGTGGGCGAGGTAGTCGTCGTAGGCGTAGGGGAAGTCCGGGCCGAACATGGTGATCGGCGGGTCGGCCTGCGCCGCGGCGTGCTGCTCGTCGTGGACCGCGGTGGGCACCGTGGACGTCATGGGCTGAACTCTCCTGCGGGAAAAGGTGATTCGGGGTCTGATCGGAGTGGTCGGCGGCTCAGACCAGCGAGGTGTAGAGCGCCGGGCGGCGATCGCCGAGATAGGGATTGCGCAGCCGGGAGGCCGTCAGCAACGCGGTGTCGGCCTCGGCGACGAGAAGGTCGTCGTCGGCTCCGGCGCGGGCCCGCACCGTGCCGTCGGGGGCGGCGAGGCAGCTGAGGCCGGCGAAGTCGAACTCCCCTTCCCGGCCGCAGCGGTTGGCGTAGGCGATGTACATCTGGTTCTCCCAGGCGCGCACCGGGAGAACGGTCTGCGGGACGATCTCGAAGGGCCGCATCAGGGCGGTCGGCACCAGCAGCACTTCGGTTCCGGCGAGCGCGTGGGCACGCACGGTTTCCGGGAACTCCACGTCGTAGCAGATGAGCAGACCGACGGTGACACCGTCGACGACGGCCTGGACCACGGGGACGTCCCCGGGGGTGAAGTGGGCCGTCTCGAAGTCGCCGAAGAGATGGGTCTTGCGGTAGTTGGCCTGCCGGCCGCCGTCCGGGCCGATCAGCTGGACGGAGTTGTGGAGCGCCTCGCCGTCCCGCTCGGGGTAACCGTAGGCGACGGAGATGCGGTGCTCGGCGGCGATCTCCGCCACCCGCCGCGCGCCGTCGCCGTCGGCGGGCTCGGCCAGATCCCGGACAGCGCCGCCGAGGGCATAGCCCGTCAGATAGAGCTCCGAGGCGACCAGCAGCGATGCGCCGGCGGACTCGGCACGGGCCGCGGCGCTCTCGAGCGCGGTGAGGCTTTCGCTGCTGGTGGCGGGGACGCCGCTCGGACCTTGGTGCAGCGCAATGCGCAGCGGCGTCATGGTTCCTCTTGCGTGGTGCGGTGGGGCTCTTTCGGAGTGACGTCATCGACGGTACGGCCGGCTCTCGCGGCGGACAAGGCTGCTCCGTTGCGCACCGGCGTGCGATTCGTTGCGCGTTTCCGGCCCGATCCGGCGATTCGTTGTCTGATGGGCGCCGGTCACCGGTCGGGGTTCGACGCCATGGATGTCAGCCGCGGCCCGAGGGCCACCAGAGAGGGAGAAGCGCGTACCGATGCTGGTGCCGACTCCCGGTTCGCGCGCTCTCAACTGCGGTGCTCCGCAGGGCGGTTCAACCGGGAGTGCCCGAACCGTAGCGGCGCAGCAGCGGGGAGAGCACCAGCACGGACTTGGTGCGCTCCACGAACGGCTCGCCCGCGATCCGCTCCAGGACGCGCTCGAAATGGCGCATGTCGGAGGCGAAGACCTGGACGATGGCATCGGCCTCGCCGGTCACGGTGGAGGCGGAGGCCACCTCCGGGTATCGGGACAGCCCCCGGTGGATCGCCTCGGGCGAGGTGTTCCGGCGGCAGTACATCTCGATGAACCCCTCGGTCTCCCAGCCCAGTGCGGCCGGGTCCACCCGCACGGTGAACCCGGTGATGGCCCCTTGGGCGCGGAGCCGGTCGACCCGCCGTTTGACGGCGGGCGCCGACAGGCCCACCTCGGCGCCGATGTCCGCGTAGGAGCGGCGGGCGTCCTCGGCGAGGACGTGGACGATGCGTTCGTCGAGATCGTTGAGTCGCACGACGGGTGGATCACTTCTCCGAGGGGGCGTGTGGGCTCTGCCGGATGCGGCGCCGAAGCCGCATCTGAAGTACAACACGAGGCAGACGGGCTCTCGCAGCACCGGAAGATCACATTCCTGCGTGGGTCCGGCCCGGGGCGGGGTAGCCGGGATGCGACCCCTGACGAACGGCGGTGAGCGATGAGCGGCGACTGGCAGGATCCGGCGCCCTACCTGCGAGGTCTGTCCTGGTGGTACGAGGGTCGGCCGGTGCGGGCGGACCCCGACGACCGGCTGCGGTTGCCCCTGGACATGTGGGAGCGCGCGGCGCTGCCGGCCGGCGTCCGGCTGGAGCTGACGGCCGACGCGGGTGCGCGTCTCGAGGTGCGCTACCGCGCGGGCGAGCCCGGTCCGGCCGAGGCCCTCAGGGTGGCCGAGCCCGTCTTCGAGGCGTGGCGCGGCGACGTACCGCTCGATCGTGTACCGGCGGTGGTGGGCGAGGACGAGACGGTGCGACTGACCCTGCCGCCGGGCCTCGGCCCGGTCACCGTCCACCTGCCGGAGTCCCTGTCCCCCGTCGTCCTGGGCGTGCGCGGCAGCGGAGCCGTTGCCCCCGCACCCCCGCGACCGCGCTGGGTCGTGCACGGCGACTCCATCACCGAGGGCTGGCTCGCCACCCGCCCTGCGCTGAGCTGGCCGTCCGTCGTGGGACGCACTCTCGGGCTCGACACGGTCAACCTGGGCTACGCGGGTTCGGCGCACGGCGAGGCCGCGTGCGCCGAACAGATCGCCGCGCTCCCCTGCGACCTGATCACCCTCGCCTTCGGCACCAACTGCTGGTCGGGAGTGCCGGCTTCGGCTGCGCTGCTGTACGAGACGACGCGGACCTTCCTCGACCTCGTCCGGCAGGGCCGGCCCGGTACGCCGCTGCTCGTCGTGTCCCCGCCGCTGCGTCCCGAGGCGGAAGACGTCCCGAACCGGCTGGGCGCCACGCTCGGCCGGTTGCGCGACGCCCAGGAGTCGGCGGTGCTGGAGCGTGCGGCAGCCGGGGACCGGCATCTGGCACTGCTGCCGGGCCTCCGGCTGCTGGGTCCGGAGCATCTCGCCGACGGTCTGCACCCGAACGACGACGGGCACGCGACCTTGGCCGCCGCCGTCGCGGACGCCCTGCGCATGGCCGTCACCCCGCCCTCAGCCGGCGGCGGCCGCCGCCGGCTGAGGGCGGGGTGACGGCAGGCGTGCGCTGCGCCTGCCGTCACCCGCGGCCGGGCCCCAGGGGTCCGGCCGCGACTACCAGCTGGCATGCAGGGGCTTGCCCTCCGCGTACCCCGCAGCGCTCTGCACTCCGACGACGGCGCGCTCGTGGAACGCTTCCAGGGTGTCGGCGCCCGCATAGGTGCAGGAGCTGCGGACCCCGGCGATGATCGAGTCGATCAGGTCCTCGACTCCGGGCCGGTCCGGGTCGAGGAACATCCTCGACGTGGAGATGCCCTCCTCGAACAGGCCCTTGCGGGCCCGGTCGTAGGCCGATTCCTCGCTGGTGCGGTTGAGCACGGCGCGGGCCGAGGCCATCCCGAAGCTCTCCTTGTACGGGCGGCCGTCGGCCGCGTGCTGGAGGTCCCCCGGCGACTCGTAGGTGCCCGCGAACCAGGAGCCGATCATGACGTTGGAGGCACCGGCTGCCAGGGCCATCGCGACATCACGGGGGTGCCGGACCCCTCCGTCCGCCCAGACGTGCTTGCCGAGCCGGCGCGCCTCGGCGGCGCACTCGAGAACCGCGGAGAACTGCGGGCGGCCCACGCCGGTCATCATCCGGGTGGTGCACATGGCGCCCGGCCCGACGCCCACCTTGACGATGTCCGCCCCGGCTTCGACGAGGTCGCGGACGCCCTCGGCCGCGACGACGTTGCCGGCGACGACGGGGACCTGGGGATCCAGCGCGCGCACGGCCCTGAGCGCGTTGATCATCGACTCCTGGTGGCCGTGCGCGGTGTCGACCACGAGGGTGTCCACACCGGCGTCGAGCAGGCCCTCGGCGCGCCCCGCGATGTCGCCGTTGACGCCGAGGGCCGCGGCGATCCGCAGCCTTCCCCGGTCGTCGGTGGCCGGGGTGTAGAGCGTGGCGCGCAGTGCCCCCTTGCGGGTGAGGATGCCGGCCAGCCGCCCGTCGCGGTCCACGGCGGGCGCGAGCTTGCGGTGGGCGGAGTCGAGACGGTCGAAGGCCTCGTGCGGGTCGATGTCCGCGGCGAGCAGCAGGAGCTCCCGCGACATCACCTCGGACAGCTGCGTGAAGCGGTCCACGCCGGTGAGGTCGGATTCGGTGACGACGCCGACCGGACGGCCCTCGGCGACGACGACTCCCGCGCCGTGCGCCCGCTTGGGCAGCAGGGACAGTGCGTCGGCGACCGTCGAGTGCGGCTCGAGCACGATGGGCGTGTCCAGGAGCAGATGCCGCTGCTTGACCCATCCGATGACCTCGGTGACCACGTCCAGCGGGATGTCCTGCGGGATGACGGTCATGCCGCCCCGGCGGGCGACCGTCTCGGCCATGCGGCGGCCGGCGATCGCGGTCATGTTGGCGACCACGAGGGGAATCGTGGTGCCCGTCCCGTCGGGCGACGACAGGTCGACCTGCTGACGGGAGCCGACCGCGGAACGGCCGGGCACCATGAACACGTCGTCGTACGTCAGGTCGTACGACGGTTCGATGTCGTTGAGGAAACGCATGCTGACTCTCTCACCTGCTGCTTCGCGTCGGGGCTGGTGGGGAGTTCAGTGCCGTCCGGCATCCGGAGCGGTCTCCGGCTCCTCGATCATCATCTCCGATGACCCCCGTCCGTGGCCATCCAGGGTCCCGCACGGCCGTCACGGAGGCCGGAAGAGCCGATCCCGACCCGTCAGCGGCACCGGGCATTGAGCCGGGCGGCCCGGCGCGTCAGGTGGTCACGCTCGGCGAGGTTGGAGGCCTGGCATGCCGCCTCGGCGTACAGACGTGCGGCCGTCACCAGGTCGCCGTCGCGCTCGTGGAGGTGCGCCGACACCGCCGCATGGCGGGGCATGGAGGCGTCCACCTCCGCAAGCGCCGCCAGCCCGGCGCGCGGCCCGTCGGCCTCACCGACGGCCACCGCGCGGTTCAGTCGGACGACCGGGCTGCCGGTAAGGCGTACGAGCTCGTCGTACCACTCGACGATCTGCCCCCAGTCGGTCTCTCCGGCGGTGGGTGCGTCGGCGTGGAGTGCAGCGATGGCGGCCTGGGCCTGGTACTCCCCCAGCCGGTCGCTGGCGAGAGCCGCCTGGAGGATCTCGATGCCCTCGGCGATCGACTCGGTGTCCCACCGGCTGCGGTCCTGTTCGGCGAGCGGCACCAGGCTGCCGTCGGGCGCGGTCCGGGCGGAGCGCCGTGCGTGGTGGAGCAGCATGAGGGCGAGCAGACCCGCCACCTCGGGATGGTCGATCGCGGCCGCCAGTTGCCGGGTGAGCCGGATGGCCTCGGCGGCGAGGTCGACGTCGCCCGAGTAGCCCTCGTTGAAGACCAGGTAGAGGACGCGCAGCACGGTGGCGACATCGCCGGGCCGGTCGAACCGCACCCCGGAGACGGTGCGCTTGGCACGGCTGATGCGCTGCGCCATGGTCGCCTCGGGGACCAGGTAGGCCCGGGCGATCTGGCGGGTGGTCAGCCCGCCGACGGCGCGCAGCGTGAGCGCGACCGCCGACGACGGCGTGAGGGACGGGTGGGCGCACAGGAAGTACAGCCGGAGCGTGTCGTCCACCGCGGGCCCGGGCGCCGGCTCCGCCGCGTCGACGCTGACGAGGTCCTCACGCCGGCGGCGGGCGGTGTCCGCCCGGGCCCGGTCGAGGAACTTGCGCCACGCGACGGTGACCAGCCAGCCCTTCGGGTCCTGCGGAGGACCGGCCGGCCAGAGGCGGACCGCCTCGACCAGCGCGTCCTGCACGGCGTCCTCGGCCGCCGCGAAGTCGGCTCCGCGGCGGACGAGGACGGCGAGCACGCTCGGCGTGAGGCTCCGGAGCAGGGCCTCGTCCATCTGTTCACTCCGTGACGGTGGGCGGCGCGGTCAGGAACGGGCGGACCTCGAGCCACTCGTGGATCGGCTTGCCGCCCGCCCCGGGCGCGGCCGACAGTTCCCCGGCCAGCTCGACGGCCCGCTCGTGGCTGTCGACGTCGATCACCATCCAGCCGGCGATGAGGTCCTTCGTCTCGGCGAACGGGCCGTCGGTGACCGGCGGGAGTCCCTCGCCGTCGTACCGGACCCACGTCCCCTCGGGGGCGAGCGCCTGGCCGTCGACGAACTCGCCGGACCTCTCCAGCCGGGCCGCGAAGTCGTTCATGTACTGCACGTGCGCCGAGATCTCCTCCGGCTCCCACTGGTTCATGGGCACGTCGTTGACCGGAGCCGGGGCGCCGCGGTAGTGCTTCAGCAGCAGGTACTTGGCCATCGTGGTTCTCCTCGGTGCTGGTGCGACCCATTGTGGTCGCGTTCACACCGGGGACGGAGCCGGTCACGGGTTCTCGACACCGCCGCGCGAGGTTTTTTCCGCTCTCCGGACGACACGCATGCCGGTGATCTCCGCGAGCCTCCCACCGCGCAGATCACCGGCACACGAGGCGCCCGGATGCCGACTCGGTGCTGCTTGGTTTCTCAGGCTGCGAGAGCCTGCGGCTCCAGATGGACGGGCAGCGCCTGGAGGCCGTTCATCCCGTAGGACGTGAGGGGGACGAGGTCGCGGTCGGCCACGGCCGCCGTCAGTCGGGGGAAGCGCGTGAAGAGCGCCCGCAGGGCGATCGCGGCCTCCACGCGGGCCAGCGGCGCGCCGATGCAGAAGTGGGCACCGGCGCCGAAGGCGATGTGGGAGCGGTTGTTGCGGGTGATGTCGAAGCGTTCGGCCTGCGGGATCACGTCGGCGTCGCGGTTGGCGGAGGCAAGGGCGACCATGACGGGTTCGCCGGACCGGACCAGGGTCCCCGCGATGTGCGTGTCGCGGGTCGCGAACCGCAGGTAGATGCCGCGGACGGGTCCGGACCACTGCAGACCGGCCTCGACCGCGTCGGCCCAGTCGTGCACGCCCCGCTGCAGCCGGTCGAGCTGATCGGGGTGGGACAGCAGGGCCCGGACGGTGTTGGTGATGAGATTGACGGTGGTGTCGTGGCCGCCGAGCAGGAACAGCAGAAGCGTGTCGATGAGTTCCTGTTCGCTGAGCCGGTCGCCGTCCTCCGCGTGGGCGGCGATGAGTGCGGTGGTCAGGTCGTCGCCCGGGACGCGCCGCTTGCCGTCGACGAGCCGCCGCAGCTCGCTCTGGATACCGAGGTGGGCGGCCTGGAGTTCCTCTGGTGTGGGCGTGCTGCTGAGCAGGGTCTCGAAGTGGGTGTGCAGGGCGTTCCGGTCGCGCGGGTCGGGGACGCCGAAGAACTCGCAGATCACCGCCATGGGCATCGGGTAGGCGAACTCCGCCTTGAGGTCGGCCGGTCCGTCGGCGGTCCCCGCCGCAAGACGGTGGAGGAGCCCTTCGGTGATCTCCTCGATGCGGGGGGTGAACTCCCGGATCCGGCGCGGGGTGAACGCCTGGGCGATCAGCGTGCGCAACCGCCTGTGGTCCGCGCCGTTGGCGTTGAGCATGTTCGCCCCGGCCAGGATCGGCAGCAGCGGCCAGCCCTGCGGAACCCGGCCCTCCTGGAGGGCCCGCCAGTGCGCGAGGCCCTTGGCCAGGTCCGGGTGGTGGTCCAGCACGGCCTTCGAGGCGGCGTGTCCCGTGGTCATCCAGACCGGCACCCCGGAGACCGTCACCGGGATGATCGGACCGTACCGGCGCAGGAGTTCGCCCTCGGTGTGGAGGTCGGCGGCGTCCGGGTCGAGGGCGCCCACGGGGTGGTCGAGTGTGTGGACTGCGGGACAGAGAACCATGGCGCTGCCTCCACAAAACGGGTGGCCGGACGGGACGCGTGGACCGGCCGGGGTGCTGCCGAGCGCCGGCCGGACCGCTGTCCCGGTACCGGGTGCGGGTGTTCAGGCGCCGGGTGCTGCGGACTCGGCCGTTTCCGATCGCACCCGTCCCTACCGAATGTGACGGCCGGGGCCCGTACCCGACAGGGCGCACGGTCGCGTGGAACGCCGCGGCCGTGGGTTCGTGGGTCGCCCCGCCCGGCCGGTGACTGTCCGGACGGGACGGCTCGAGGGCCGTACGAGCTGACCGGCACGGTGTCCGGGCCGGTCAGCGGCGGGAGCGGGCCGAACCCTGGCCGGAGGCGGTCCGAGGTTCACGAGGGGAGCACACCCAGCGTTGCCGTTCGAAGGGTGTTCGGCAGAACTGACCGCGTCATAGTCGGATGTCAAGGACCGTATCGGCCCTGCCCGGCAGAACCCGCGTTCCTGCCGGTTCCAGGGGGCACGCGACGACCGTGCCGCAGCCTCGCTGGGTGTCTCCACGAACCGGCGTCGCGTCGCTGAACTGCTTGTTCACCCGCCCGTCGGCGCCGGCTGGGCAGTTCGGCAGCCGTCGTGAGGAGGACCGTCCGTGCGGGCACGGCCAAGGGACCGGCTCCGTCATCGGCGAGCGGTCCGTCACCTTCCGGATGCTCCCGTGCGCCCCTTCCGGAGAGGCTTGCCGACGCTGTCACGGGGAAGCAGGAAGACCTGCCGCGGCACGGGCCGTCCGGCACCGCCGGAGGAGACGTCCGGGGCGGCCGGGTCAGCCGTCCGGGTCTGCGCGGTCCAGAGCCGGGCGCGGGCCGGGAACGCTCTCGTGGAGCAGGAAATCGGCGGCAGCGGTGTCCGTGACCAGGCTGGTGACCAGGCCGGATCGCAGGACGGCGCCGATCGCCGCGGCCTTGCGGCGGCCCCCCGCGATGGCGACGACCTCAGGGATCCGGCGCAGCCGGTCCGCCTCGACCGTGATGCAGCGCTCCTGCAGGTCGCGGCCGATCCGCCGGCCCTCGGAGTCGAAGAGGTGGGCCGACATCTCGGCGGCGGTGCCGAGCGAGGCGTAGTGGGCGCGCTCGTCGTTGGACAGCATGTCGTACACCGTCGAGACGCCCGGCTCCCACGAGCCGATGGACACGCACGCGACCGTGACCTTGTCGAAGTACTCGAAGGCCCGGGCGATACCGGTCTGTCCGCGCAGGGCGGCGGCCGTGGCGGGATCCGGCAGCAGCATGGGTGCGTAGATGGGGTGCGCCTCGCCCCCGGAGACCTGCGCCGCCCGGCGCACCGCCTCGACGGAGCCGCGCTCGGCCGTCCCCGCGTCGTACACCCCGGTGAGCTGGACGACCGTGCAGGGCGGAAGGCGGTCCAGGGCGGCGGCCATGTGGATGGTGGAGCGGCCCCAGGCCAACCCCAGAACGTCCCCCTCCGTCACGAGTTCACCGAGCAGGCCGGCCGCGACCTCGCCCAGGTTCTCGGGGTCGGGTGCGTCGTCCGCGGCGTCGGCCGGGGACTCGACGACGACGGCATGCCGAAGGCCGTACCGGGCCCGCAGGGCGTCGGAGCGTTCCGCGTCGAGCTCGGCCGGCACCCGGATCTCGATCCGGACGAGATCGCGTTCGAGCGCGGTCTCCAGCACCCGCGCGACCTTGAAACGGCTGACCCCGAATTCCTCCGCGATCTGGATCTTGGACTTGCTCTCGAGGTAGAAGCGGCGGGCCATGGCCGCCGCCTGCACCAGCTCAGCGGGTCCCATCCGGCCAGTCGACACCGCGATCTCCTCACTGCTCAATTGCTCGATCTGATGCTCATCCTGTCAGACGCCATAGGAGTCGATCATCCTCGCGCGTCCCCGGCCTGCGGCGACCGGAGCGAGACCCCCGGGTCAGTGGGCGCAGGCCCACGGAGCCTTGTGCGTCGCCTCCTCGGCCTGGTTCCGCAGCGCCTCGACGGCCGCTGCGGGGTTGTCCGCCCCGTAGACGGCCGATCCGGCGACGAACACATCGGCGCCCGCCTCGGCACAGCGTTCGATGGTGGACGCCGAGACCCCGCCGTCCACCTGGAGCCACAGCTCGAGCCCGTTGCGGGCGATCAGTTCCCGGGTACGGCGGATCTTCGGCAGCATGACGTCGAGGAACGCCTGGCCGCCGAAGCCGGGCTCGACGGTCATGACCAGCAGCATGTCGAGTTCGGGCAGCAGGTCCTCGTACGGCTCGATCGGGGTGGCCGGCTTCAGTGCCATCGACGCCCGCGCGCCCTTGGCCCGGATCTCGCGGGCCAGGCGCACCGGCGCGGCCGCCGCCTCGGCGTGGAAGGTGACCGAACCGGCCCCGGCCTCCACGTACGCAGGCGCCCACCGGTCTGGGTCCTCGATCATCAGATGGCAGTCGAGCGGCGTGCCGGCGGCCCGGCTGAGGGATTCCACGACCGGCACGCCCAGGGTGAGGTTGGGGACGAAATGGTTGTCCATGATGTCCACATGAAGCCAGTCGGCGCCGTCGACGGCCTTCGCCTCCTCCGCCAGGCGCGAGAAGTCGGCGGAGAGGATACTGGGGTTGATCTGCACGGCCATGGCACAAGCCTGCCATGGCCGACGGCTGCGCACGGACACGGAACGGGCACATTCCGGAAGCCGTCGGGCCGAATCGTATGGGGAACTGTTTCGTGGGCGTCCGCCGGGCACGCTCACCGGCGATGGGGGCCCTGTGTCGAACAGACCGCGTGGGAGCGTGGCGTGGCTGGTGTGCGGCCGCCGCTCCAAGTGGCTGGTGCTGCTGCTGTGGCTGCTGGTGCTGTTTGCGCTGGCACCTCTGGCCCAGAAGCTCGGTGACGTCGAGGACAACGACGCGGTCTCGTGGCTGCCCGGGGGCGCCGAGTCGACCCAAGTGCTGGAGCTGTCCAAGGAGTTCCGGCCCGAGACGCTACCCGCCGTGGTGCTCTACGCACGGGCGTCCGGCCTGACGGACGCCGACCGCCGGGAGATCGCCGGAGCAGCGGCCCGCTTCCGGACTCTGGACAAGAACGGCATCCGCGGCGAGCAGACCCGCGGCCCCGTCTACAACAGCCCGTCGGCTCCCCGGGCCGCCCTGGTTCTCGTGCCGGTCACGGTCGGTGAGAAGGGTTTCGACAGTGTCGCCGAGGCCGTCGACGTCATCCGCCGGGACGTGGGCGGTGGCGGCGGGCTCTCGGTCCACGTCACCGGACCGGCGGGTACCGCGGCGGATTTCTCGGAGACCTTCGCGGGAATCGACTCGACCCTGCTGCTGGCGGCCCTCGCCGTCGTGGTCGTGGCCCTGCTGATCACCTACCGCAGTCCGACGCTGCTGCTGGTTCCGGTGGTGTCCGTGGTGGCCGCGCTGCTGTGCGCACAGGCGATCGTCTATCTGCTCGCCGCACACGCCGATCTGACGGTCAACGCGCAGAGCGCCGGCATTCTCACGGTGCTCGTGTTCGGCGCCGGCACCGACTACGCCCTGCTGCTGGTCGCCCGCTACCGCGAGGAACTGCGCCGCCACGAGGACCGGCACGAGGCGATGGCGCTCGCCCTGCACCGGGCCGGGCCGGCCGTGCTGGCGAGCGGTGCCACGGTCTGCATGGGCATGCTCGTGCTTCTGGTCGCCGAGATGAACTCGACCAGCGGCCTGGGACCGGTGTGCGCGGTCGGCGTCCTGATCGGCGTGATCGCCATGCTCACGCTGTTCCCGGCGCTGCTGGTGATCGTAGGGCGGTGGGTCTTCTGGCCGCCGATCCCCCACCAGGGGACCGTCGAGCCGACGGAGAAGGGACTGTGGGCCCGCGTGGGCAGGCGGCTGGCCGTGCGGCCGCGGGCCGTCTGGGTGATCACGGCCGTGGTCCTGGGCGCGGTGTCGTTCGGCATCCTCGGGCTGCGTGCCGAGGGCATCAGCAACGCCGATGCGTTCACCGAGGACAAGGAGTCGATCACCGGGCAGCGGCTGGCCGCACGGTACTTCCCGGCGGGCAGCGGCGACCCGCTGCTGATCGTCACCCGTACGGGCACCGAGCGGGAGGTCGGTCGGGTGGTGGCGACCACCCCCGGTGTCGTCCCGCGGTCGATCGGGATCCCGCAGGGTGCGGCGCCCCGGCACGACGGCAGGGTGCTGTTCGAGGCGACGATGACCGCGCCGTCCGACAGCCAGGCGGCCAAGGACACCGTCCGGCGCGTGCGCGACGCCGTGCACACGGTACCGGGGGCCGACGCGAAGGTCGGCGGCGGCACGGCGGCGCTGCTGGACGCGCAGACGGCGTCCTCCCGCGACAACGTCGTGGTGATCCCGCTGGTGCTCGTCGTGGTGCTGGTGATCCTCACCCTGCTGCTGAGGGCCCTGGTGGCGCCCCTGGTGTTGATGGCCACGGTGGTGCTGTCGTTCGCGGCCGCTCTGGGCATCAGTGCCCTGGCCTTCCGTCACGTCTTCGACTACGCAGGCGAGGACAGCGCGTTCCCGCTCTTCGTGTTCGTCTTCCTGGTGGCCCTCGGCATCGACTACAACATCTTCCTGTCCACCCGGATCCGCGAGGAGTCCGCCCTGGAGGGCACCCGCCGCGGAACGCTCACCGCCCTGGCCGCGACCGGCGCGGTCATCACCTCGGCCGGTCTGGTACTCGCCGGCACCTTCGCGGCGCTGGGGACACTGCCGCTCACCGGCTTCTCCGAGATCGGTTTCACGGTCGCCGTCGGCGTGCTGCTGGACACCTTCATCGTGCGGTCCGTCCTGGTCACCGCACTGTTCCTGGACGTCGGGCCGCCCATGTGGTGGCCGCACCGGCTCAGCCGCCGCCCGGACGAACCCGAGCACAGCGGCACGGCGGGCACCCCGGAATCCTGACCGGCCGATCCGCGCGGGGCAGGTGCGGACGCCGCCGCGCGGACCGGCCGGAAAGCACCCGGCTCAAAATCCGGCAAACACGCCATACTGGACGTAATCGAATCCGCGCCCCTCGCAGGCCCCGGCCTGTGCGCCCGGGAGAACAGATGCCGTCCTCGCTCAGCTTCCTGCTGGCGCGCCGGGACCTGGCTCTGAAGGCGATCGTGCCCGCCGAACCGGACCGGCCGGTGTGCCGCGTCCATGTGAGCGAACTCGACGATCCCACCCCCTACCTCGAGCCGGGCGAGCTTCTGCTGACCACCGGGCTGCAGCGCACCGAACCGGACCCCGGGTGGGACGGGTACGTCGCCCGGCTCGCCGAACGGCGGGCCGCCGGACTCGGATTCGGAGTCGGCCCGGCACATGGCGAGATCCCCGGTGCGCTCGTCGAGGCCGCCCGCCGGCACGGCTTCCCGCTGATCGAGGTCCCGTCCGCGACGCCCTTCATCGAGATCAGCAAGGCCGTCGCCGGGGCCGTCGCCCGCGACGAGCAGCAAGGCCTGCTCGGAGCGGTCCAGGCCCAGTACAACCTGACGCGCGGAGCGCTGTCGTCCGGCGGGGTCCGCGAGGTCGTCAACCGGCTGGCCCGGGCTCTCGACTGCTGGATCCTGCTGCTGGACCCGACGGGGTCCCTGCGCTGCGGGGCGCCGGAGTCGGCCCGCAAGCACGCCGCCAGGGTGCGGATCGAGATCGATCGGCTGTACACCGCGGACCCGCAGCGCAGCGTCGCGCTGACCATGGCCGGGGAGAGCGTCGCGATGCTGCCGCTGCCGGTGCACGGCCGGATCGGCGGCTTCCTGGTGGCCGGCCGGGCCACCGCGCTCAGCCCGGTCGAACGGTCGGTGCTGACCACCGCGGTGGGGCTGCTCTCCCTGGACCTGTACGGACGGTGGGACCTGCGGGAAGCCGACCGGCGGGCCCACTCGGCCGTCGTCCAGCTGGCGGTGAGCGGTCACTGCGACCTCGCGGTCCGGCTCGCGGAGACCCTCGCCGTCCCCTTCCCGGACCCGCCGCTGCGCATCGCCGTGCTGGGCGCTCCGCACGAGCAGTTGCCCGATCTGCTGCAGGCTGCCGAGGACCATCAGGCGCTGCGCATGATGTCCGCTCTGACCGCTTCCCACGAGCCGGACATGGTGCTCGTCGTGCTCTCGGAGGCCGAGGGCGAGACGACGAGCCTCGAAGAGGTCCTGATGCACGTACCGCACTCGCGCGGAGCGGTCAGCGATCCCGCCCCGATGAACGAACTGCCCGACGCCTGGCGGCGGGCGCGCGCCGTCTTCCATGCCTCACCGTCGTCGGGCCGTCTCGTTCTCGCCCGGGACCTCGCGGCGGCGGGACTGCTGAAGCATCTGCGCACCCCGGACGCCGCCGGCTGGGCCGGGTCGCTGCTGGAACCGCTGGACCGTCACGCGAACCGGTCACGGCTGGACCTGGTGGCCACGCTCCACGTCTTCCTCTCCCACAACGGCCTGGTCGACGCCTCCGCATCGGCACTCGGCATCCACCGCCACACGCTGCGCTACCGGCTCAACCGGATTGCCGAACTCCTCGACTGCGAGCTGGACGATCCCACGGTCCGCGCCGAACTCTGGATCGCCCTCCGGCTTCGCGAACAGTCCTGACCTGCGAAATCACCCAGTGGGCCAAAGCCCTTCGCCGAGCTGTCCCAACCGCGCATTGGTCGGGGACGTCTTCATCCGGAGTCTGGCTTGCACGCCTCGCCAGGAGAGTCCGGCGAATGCGTGGGAGGTTGCGCATGTCCCGAGAAGCAACCGAGCGAGCCGAGCTCGAGGTCTCGTTCGAAGACGACCCCAGAGTGGTGAAGGAAGCGGCGACGGAGGACTACTCCACACACGTCGTTCCGCGTTCCTGGCGCAGCGGCCGGCTGTCGCTGTCCATGGCCTGGGCCGCACTGTTCAGTGCGATGTTCTGGCTGGTGGTGGCCGCGTCGGTGGCCTCCGCCGTGGGCACCGGGCCGGCGCTCGTCGGCATCGGTCTGGCCGTCGCCACCCACGGGGGGCTCAACTACGTGCTGTCCCGCTACGCCGCCCGCACGGGCCTGACCGTCGCGCTGATGTCGCGCCGCATGTTCGGCTACTTCGGCGCCGTGCTGGCCCCGCTGATCTTCGCCGCAACCGCGATCTACTACGCGGTGTTCGAGGGATCCGTGGTGGCCGTGGCCCTGCATCACTACTTCGGCGGCATGGACATCGCCTTCTGGTACCTGGTCGTGGTGGCCTACAGCGTGCCGCTGGTGTTCGGTGGCGTCCGCGCCTGGCTCGACAAGCTGAACGGCGTCCTGCTGCCCTTCTACGTCATCGGCCTGACCGCCGCCGTCATCTGGGCGGGCGTCCGCTACGGCTTCAGCGGAGACTGGCTGCATGTCCAGGCCACGGCGCCGGCCGTCCCCGGGGTCCCCGGATGGCTGTTCGCCTACACGACGTACATGGGCGTGTGGATCATGATGATGTACACGATCGACTTCGCCCGGTTCTCCAAGGAGCGCGACGCCCGGTTCCACGGCGCGGTCACCTTCGGCCCCGTCTTCTACCTGGCGACCTTCCTGGTCAACGGACTCATCGGGATCTACCTGGCCTCCACCGTTCCCACCGAGGGCGGCTTCAGCGAGGTGTCCGTCGTGTACGCGGTGGTGGGGCTCATGGGCCTGGCCGGAGTCGGCCTGATCTGGGTCAGCCAGACCCGCATCAACACCGCCAACTTCTACCTCGCCTCGACGAACCTCGAGGCCTTCTGCTCCCGCCTGTTCAAAGTGCGGCTGCACCGCACGGTGTGGACGGTCGCGGCCGGCGTCCTGGTCTACCTGCTCATGCTGACCGACGTGCTCAGCTACCTCCTCACGGCACTGCAGTGGCAGGGCGTGTTCGTGGTGGCCTGGGTCGGCATCGCCCTCACCCACATCGTGCTCGCCGAGGACGACCGCGACGGCCTGCCCGAATTCCGGCCCGGACGGCTGCGTCTGATGACGCCCGGCGTCCTGGTCTGGCTGGCGGCCGCCGGCACCGGCATCGCGATGGCCGAGTTCGGCGGCCCCACCGCCGCGTCCTGGTCCGCCCCCGCCAGCCTCGCCCTGGCCGTCGGCGGCTACGCGGCGGCGCTGAAGCTCGGCCCGGGTCCGCTGCTGCACCGCGGGAACGACCCGCGCGACGAGGTCGACGACATCTGGGAGGCCCGCATCCGCTGCCACGTCTGCGACAAGCACTACGTGGCCGTCGAGATGGACCGCGACCCCAGTGCGCAGCACGCCGCGATCTGCTCCGGCTGTGCCGCCGAGAGCCCGGGCTTCTATCACGCCGCCCGTGCCGAGTCCGCAGAACGGCGCGCCCCGAAGGCCCCCGCGCTCAAGGGCGCCTGAGCAGCCGAGACCACGTCAGGAGACACCCATGACTGCTCCCGCGATCATCTCGACGACACCCGCGGTCGCGGACCGTCCCGCCATCACCTACCGCCCCGCCGGGGACCGTCACATCCTGGTCGAGTACGGCGAGCCCAAGCTCGACCTGCGGCTGAACTTCTTCGTCATCGCCGCGCTGGCCCGGCTGACCGAGTCCCCTCCCCCGGGCTTCGTCGAGGCGGCACCCGGGCTGCGTTCCATCCTCGTCAGCTTCGACCCCACCGTGACCAGGCGCTCCGATCTGATCGACGCGCTGGAGGCGGTGCACGACGCGGAAGGCGACACGTCGTCGCTGGTCATCCCGAGCCGGCGGATCACGCTGCCGATCGCCTTCGAGGACTCGACGAGTTTCGACGCCGTCGAGCGCTACATGACGACCATCCGGCAGGACGCGCCCAACTGCGTGGGTGGCAACAACATCGACTACGTCGTGGATCACACCGGACTGGCCGACCGCGAGGCGCTGTACGAGAACATCATGGCCACCGAATGGTGGAACGCCTTCACCGGTTTCTTCCCCGGCCTGCCGTTCATGTTCCCGCTGGATTCGCGACGCGAGATCACCGTTCCCAAGTACAACCCGACGCGTACCTGGACGGCGGAGGGCGCGGTGGGCATCGGCGGTCCGTGCGTGGCCGTCTACCCGGTGGAATCGCCGGGCGGCTACCAGCTGTTCGGGCGCACGGTGCCGATCTTCGACATCCTCGGCCGGCACCGTGCCTTCCACGACAACCCGCTGCTGCTGCGGCCGGGTGACCGCGTCCGCTTCACCCGGGTCAGTGAAGAGGAACTCCTGGAGTTTCGCCGCCGGGTCTTCGAGGACGACTACGAGTACGCGATCGAGGACTCGCCCTTCGTGGTCGCCGACCACCTCGCCGAGGCCGAGCGGCATGCCGCCGAGGCCGAAGAACTGCGCGCGCAGCGCGCCGCCGCCGTCAGAAACGTGGAGGTGCCGTGATGGCAACGCCGTCCCAGCCGACGAATCCCGCCGACTCCTCCGGGACGACCGAGCGGCCGGTGGCCCTCGAGGTCATCGAGCCGGGCGTACAGACCACCGTGCAGGACTACCCGGGCCGGCGCGGACTCCAGGCGAAGGGCTTCTTCCCGGCAGGACCGGTCGACCACCTTGCCTTCCGGGTGGCCAACCTGCTGGTCGGCAACGAGCAGGGGGCGGCCGGGCTGGAGATCCCCATGGGCCGGTTCAAGGCCCGGTTCGGGTTCGAGGGGACCGTTGCCGCCACGGGTGCGGAGGGGGCCAAACCGACCCTCAACGGCGAACCCATGCCGCTGTGGGAGTCCGTCCGGGTCTCCCCCGGTGACGTCATCGCCTCCGGCATCGCCAAGGGCCCCGGCTTCCGGCTGTACCTGGCCGTCTCCGGCGGCATCGACGTACCCGAGGTCCTCGGTTCCCGGTCGACCTACACGATGGGCGGCATGGGCGGCCTCGACGGGCGCGCACTGGCCCGCGGTGACCGGCTGTTCGTCCTTCCCGAGGGCGTCGGCCGGACCCGTCGGCTGCGGCTGCCGCAGTCGCTGCGCCCCGCCTACACCAACGAGTGGGAGATCGAGGTCATGCGCGGGCCGCACGCCGACCCCGACTTCCTCACCTCGCAGGACTGGAGCGACTTCTGCTCATTGAGCTGGAAGGTCGACCTGAACTCGAACCGGGTCGGCACCCGCCTCAACTCCCACCGCTTCACCTGGGCGCGGGAGAGCGGCGGAGTCGCCGGCGGCCACCCGTCGAACGTGCTGGACGGCAGCTATCCGCTCGGCGGCATCAACACCAACGGCGACGTCCCGGTGATCCTCGGGCCGGACGGACCCACCTCCGGCGGGTTCACCATCATCGCCACCGTCGTCCACCCGGCCCTGTGGAAGATCGGCCAGCTGCGACCGGGCCGCGACACCATCCGTTTCCGCGAAGTGGACTTCGACGAGGCCATGGCGCTGACCGAGCACGTCGGGTATCTCCTCGACCCGGCCCACCTGGAGGAACTGTGAGCACCACCCCACGCATCGACGTCAACTGCGACATGGGCGAGAGCTTCGGCCGCTGGTCGCTGGGCGACGACGCGGCGATGATGCCGTACCTGTCGTCGGTCAACATCGCCACCGGCTACCACGCCGGCGACCCCGTCACCATCCGCCGGACCGTCGAGGGCGCGGTGGAGCACGGGCTGGGCATCGGTGCTCACATCGCCTTCCCCGACCTCATGGGCTTCGGCCGTCGGCGCATGGTCATCCCGCCCCGGGATCTGCAGGACTACTGCCTGTACCAGATCGGCGCGCTCCAGGGCTTCGTCCGCGCGGCCGGCGGGCGTCTGGCGCACGTCAAGCCGCACGGCGCGCTGTACGTGATGGCCTCCGAGGACCCGGAGATGGCACACGCCATTGCCGCGGCCACCGCGGCCGTCGACCCGTCGCTCCCCCTGATGCTGCTGAACCGTCAGTGCGAGGACGCGGTGGTGCGGGCCGGCGTCACCCTGGTTCCGGAAGCTTTCCCCGACCTGGGTTACGACGACCACGGCAAGCTCGTGATCGAGAAGTCCAAGGCCGCCTGGAACCCGGACACCGTGGCCGAACGTGCCGTCAGGATGGCCGTCGAGGGCAAGGTCGCCTCGGTCGGCGGCGTCGACATCGACGTCGACGCCCGGTCGCTGTGCATCCACGGCGATGCCCCGAACAGCGTCGACATCGTCCGCACCGTCCGCGCGGCGCTCGACGCGGCGGGGGTCGACATCGTCCCGCTCGGCTCCCTGATACCGGCTGTCTGAATCGCCCGCTGACACGTTAAGGAAATCCACCGTGTTCGACACAGTGCTCGTCGCCAACCGTGGCGAGATCGCGCGCAGGATCCTGCGCACCGCCCGGCGCCTCGGCATCCGCGGGGTCGCCGTGTACTCCGACGCCGACGCGTCC
Source organism: Streptomyces meridianus (assembly GCF_023703325.1). Lineage (GTDB taxonomy): Bacteria > Actinomycetota > Actinomycetes > Streptomycetales > Streptomycetaceae > Streptomyces > Streptomyces meridianus. Next base: position 81,589 of record NZ_JAMQGM010000041.1, on the reverse strand, counting down.
ATGCCCTTCGTCACCGAGGCCGACACCGCCGTCCACCTGGGCGGTTCCGCACACGCGGAGTCGTACCGCAACATCGACAAGGTCATCGCCGCCGCACGGGAGTCGGGGGCGCAGGCCGTGCACCCCGGCTACGGCTTCCTCTCCGAGAACGCCGAGTTCGCCCGTGCCGTCCAGGATGCCGGCCTGATCTGGATCGGCCCGGACCCGGAGGTCATCGACCTCATGGGAGACAAGATCAACGCCCGGAACGTCATGGAGCGTGCCGGGGTGCCGGTGGGCAAGGGGACCGGGGACCCGGTCACCGACGTGGAGGCGGCCGTCAAAGCCGCGGCGGCCATCGGCTACCCGGTGATGATCAAGGCATCGGCGGGCGGCGGCGGCATGGGCATGACCGCCGTGCACGGCGAGGAGGAGCTGCGCAAGCAGTTCGACGCCATCCAAGGCTTCGCCGAGCGGACCTTCGGCGACGCGTCGATCCTGCTGGAACGCTTCTTCCCGCAGGCCCGCCACGTCGAGGTGCAGATCCTCGGCCTGGCCGACGGACGGGTCGTCGCCCTCGGCGAACGGGACTGCTCGGTGCAGCGGCGCAACCAGAAGGTCGCCGAGGAGACGCCCTCGCCCGGCGTCGGCGAGGAGCTCCGGCAGCGCATGCTGGAGGCAGCCGTACGGGCCGGGGAGGCGGTCGGCTACCGCAACGCGGGCACCGTCGAATGCCTCGTCAGCGGGGACGAGTTCGTCTTCCTGGAGATGAACACCCGGCTCCAGGTCGAGCACCCGGTCACCGAGGCGGTGTTCGGCATCGACCTGGTGGAGGAGCAGTTCCGGGTCGCGGCCGGCGAACCCGTGACGTTCGACCCGGACACGCTGACCGCCACGGGGCATGCACTGGAACTGCGGATCAACGCCGAGGACCCGAAGCGCTTCCTGCCCGGCCCCGGCGCGATCACCCAGTGGCGGGAGCCCACGGGCGAGGGCGTCCGGGTCGACTCCGGATACGCCGCGGGCACCAAGGTCACCCCGTTCTACGACTCCCTGATGGCCAAGCTGGTCGTTCACGCACCCACCCGGGAGGAGGCACTGGCCCGCGCCCGGAGTGCGGTGGCGGAGTTCGAGGTGCAGGGTCCCAAGAGCAACCTGGCGTTCTTCACCGAACTGCTCGACCACGAGGAATTCGTATCCGGTCGGTACGACACCGGGCTCGTTGCCCGCATGCGCCGTCCGTCGGCCCCCTGACAGGAGAACCGAAATGGCTGAGAAAGTCGTCGCCGAGCTCGCCGCCAATGTCTGGAAGGTGCTCGTGACCGAAGGAGCCACCGTCGAGGAAGGTGACACGCTCGTGGTGCTGGAGTCGATGAAGATGGAGATCCCGGTGCTCGCCGAGATGTCCGGAACGATCGCCTCCGTCGCCGTGTCCGAGGGCTCGGTCGTCGACGAGGGCGATCCGATCTGCGAGATCACATGACCGGACGGTGTCCGTGCCCGTCATCCCCGGCCGCGGACCCGTTCCCCGCGGGGGCGGCAGGCCGCCCGCTGCCGCCGCGCGGTTGTCCGTGACCCGGGCGGTGGCGCATGCTGGGGAGGAAGCGTGATCAGTGCAGCATGCCCGGACACGCGGTCACCTCAGCGAGACGGGGCGGTATGAACGCCTTCGATGCCCTTCCCCTCAGCGGGCGAGAGGCGGAATCGAACGCCCTGAGCGCAGCCGTGATCATGGCTGACGACCAGGGTGTGGTCACGGGGTGGAGCCCTGCGGCCCAGCGTCTGCTCGGGCACGCCACGGCCGATGTCCTGGGCCGCCCCGCGACCGACCTCCTTCACGCCCTCGGGGGTCCTCCGTTCTGGAAGCTCCCGGCCGGGGAGCACGTCTGGCTGGGCGAGCTGGCGATGCTGCACCTGGACGGTCACTTCCTGCGCATCGAGGCCGTCTGCTACCGGGTGGCGGAGGACGACGCCCGGGATCGCTGGCTGCTGGTCGCGGGCGGTCGCGGGGAGCCCGATCATTCGGGGGCCGTGCACGACCGCGCAATGCTGGACTGGCTCTTCACCCGCTCGTCGGTCGCCCTCAGCGTCTACGACCGGGAGCTCCGCTTCGTCCGGCAGAACGCGGCGATGGAACGGCTGTGCGGCGTGACCGAGGAGGAGCGCCGCGGGACACGGCTGCCCCAGATCCTCACCGGCGACGACGCCGTCGCCTGGGAGCGGCGCATGCGCGAGGTCGTCGAGACCGGTGAGCTCGCGGCCAGCGAGGAGATACGCGGCCGGATGCCGGCCGACCCGGAGGCCGACCACTTCTACTCGGCCGTCGCCTCTCCGCTGCGGGACGCTCAAGGCAGGGTGCTGGGCCTGTGCACGACCGTCAGCGACGTCACCGAGCAGCACCACGCCCGGGAGCGGCTGGCCATGCTCAACGAGGCGGGCACCCGGATCGGCACCACCCTGGACGTGATGCGCACCGCGCAGGAGCTCGCCGACATGGCAGTCCCGGTGCTGGCCGACTGGATCAACGTCGATCTCCTCGAGACGCTGCTCGGAGGCAAGGAGCCCGGCCTGTTCCGCGGCGGGGTCGCCCTGCGCCGGGTCGCCAACCAGTCGGTACTGCACGGTGCCGAGGCGCTTCACCAGCCCGGCGACGTCGACTGCTACCCCGCTCACTCCCCGCCCGTGCGCTGCATGACGACCGGCGAGTCGCTCATCCACGAGGTCGGGGACGAGGCCACCCGCTCGTGGCTCGCCGCCGACGACATCCGCGCCGACAGCTTCGCCGAGCACGGCTTCCGGTACGTGATGTGCGTACCCGTGCGGGCCCGGGGCACCACGCTGGGAGTCACCGTCTTCCTCCGGCGCAGCGAGCAGCCCTACAGCAAGGACGACCGCCTGTTCGCCGAGGAACTGGTCGCCCGGGCCGCCGTCTGCCTCGACAACGCACGGCGCTACACCCGGGAGCGCACCGCAGCCCTCGAGCTCCAGCACAACCTGCTCCCCCAGCGGCTTCCCACCCAGATCGCGGTCGACGCCGCGTCCCGCTACCTGCCCGCCGGAGGGCAGTACGGCCTGGGCGGCGACTGGTTCGACGTCATACCGCTGTCCGGCGCCCGCACGGCTCTGGTCGTCGGTGACGTGGCAGGACACGGCATCAACGCGGCGGCCACCATGGGGCGGTTGCGTACGGCAGTGCGGACCCTGGCCGACGTCGACCTGCCGCCGGACGAACTGCTCACGCATCTGGACGACCTGGTCTCGCGGCTGGCGTCCGAGGAGTACCAGGCGGACAGCGAGGCCGAGGACCTCGGCGCCACCTGCGTGTACGCGGTCTACGACCCGGTCTCGCGGAGGTGCTCGATCGCCCGGGCCGGGCATCCGCCGCCGGTGCTGGTCACACCGGACGGCGAGGCGCGGTTCGTCGACGTGCCCCCGGGGCCACCGCTGGGGCTGGGGACGCTGCCGTTCGAGGCCACGGAGCTGGAACTCGACGAGGACACTCTGATCGCCCTGTTCACCGACGGCTTCTTCGAGCGGCAGGGGGACATGGAAGGGGGGATGGAACGGCTGTGCCGGGCTCTCGCCAAGCCGGCCCCGTCACTGGAGGAGCTGTGCGACAGCATCCTCGCCGACGTCCTGCCGGAGCATCCGAGCGACGATGTCGCCCTGCTCGTCGCCGCCACCCGCGCGCTGGGCGACGAGCAGGTGGCCGTCAGGGACCTGCCGTCCGACCCGGCCGCGGTGTCCGATGCCCGTGCCTGGGCCGGCGACCGGCTCGCCGAGTGGGGCCTGGAGGACGCCTTCGTCACCGAGCTCGTGGTGAGCGAGCTGGTCACCAACGCCATCCGCTACGGGCACGGCCCCATGCAGTTGCGGCTGATCCGGGACCGGACGCTGATCTGCGAGGTGTCCGACGCCAGCAGCACCGCCCCGCACCTGAGGCGGGCACGGCTGTCCGACGAGGGAGGACGCGGATTGCTGCTGGTCGCCCAGCTCACCGAGCGCTGGGGGACCCGGCACACCCGGGACGGCAAGACCATCTGGTGCGAGCAGGTGATTCCCGGTCAGGAGGGTGCCCCCGACCCGCTCGACGTCGCCGGCCTGCTGGCGGATGACCTCGAGGACGTGGGCTGACCTTCCGTCCCCGGAAGCGGCAGGACGGATCGCCGTCTTCCGTGCGCTGTGTGACGGCAGGTCAGGCGGGGCCGATCCGGCATCATGACCGCCATGGCCGGATCTTTCTCGTTTCTGCGACGGCATCTGCGACTGGTGATCGCCACCGGGGTCCTCATGACGGCCGCGGTGGTTTTCGTCCTGCTGTACTTCGAGCCGCAGAAGCTCGTCCTGGACGACCGGGTGGACGAGCCGCCGCCCGCCGCGGCGGGCACGCCGGCGACCGTGCTGTCCCAGGGGCGGGTGATCTCCCGCGGCCACCCCGGTTCGGGGACCACGCGTGTCCTGCGGCTGCAGAACGGCTCCCGCGTCCTGCGTCTGGAGCAGCTGAACGTGGAGAACGGACCGGACCTGCGCGTCCGGCTGACCGAGGCGGGGCCGCGAGCCTCCGACGACAGCTACCGCCACGACTACGTCGATCTCGGAGCGCTGAAGGGCAACCTGGGCAACCAGAACTACGGCGTGCCGGCCGGCGTACGCCTCGACCGCTTCCGCGCCGTCGTGATCTGGTGCCGCCGCTTCACCTACGCCTTCGCCGCCGCTCCGCTGTCCGTCTCCCGGCAGGACGCCTGACGGGGGAGGTCGTACGTCCCCTGCCGCCACGGGCACTCCGGCCCGGCCACCCGGCCCCGGCTCAGCCGGTCCCGGCTCAGCCGGTCCGGCGCAGCAGCGCCAGGTACATGGCGTCGGTGCCGTGCAGGTGTGGCCACAGCTGAACGTCCGGGCCGTCGCCGGTCGCCGGAACACCGGGCATCAGCGGGCGGGCGTCGATCCATTCGGCCTCGGGGGCACCGCTGTCCCGCAGCACGTCGTCGACCACGGCCCGGGTCTCGGCCGGATGCGGGGAGCACGTGGCGTAGGCGACGACACCGCCCGTGCGTACCGCGCGCAGCGCCTCGCGCAGCAGCGCCCGCTGAAGCGGCGCGAAGCGTTCGAGGTCCTCGGGACGACGCCGCCAGCGGGCCTCGGGCCGCCGCCGGAGCGCGCCGAGCCCGGTGCACGGCACGTCGACCAGCACCCGGTCGAAACTGCCCGGTTTCCAGGGCGGCCGGGTTCCGTCGGCGGCGATCACCTGGTGGGGGCCGGGGTTGCCGGACAGCGCACGCTCGACGAGTCGGGCACGGTGCGGCTGCTTCTCGGAGGCCAGCAGTACCGCTCCGCGCTGCGCGGCGAAGGCGGCCAGCAGCGCGGCCTTGCCGCCCGGCCCGGCGCAGCCGTCGAGCCAGCGACTGTCCCGGCCGTCGACCGGGGCGGCTGCGAGGGCTGCGGCGACCAGCTGGCTGCCCTCGTCCTGGACCCCCGCCCGGCCTTCGCGCACCGCATCGAGCGCTCCGGGCTCGCCGCCCTCGGCGAGCCGTACGGCGAGGGGCGACCAGCGCCCGGGCAGTGCGGCGCCCTCGGGCAGGGAGTCGAGCAGCTCTTCGGGCGTGGACCGTCCGGGCCGGGCGACGAGCGTCACTTCGGGCCGCTCGTTGTCGGCCTCCAGCAGTTCCTCGATACCGGCCCGCCCGCCGCCGAGGGCGTCCCACAGCGCGGAGACGATCCAGCGCGGGTGCGAGTGGACCACGGCGAGGTGGTCCTCGGGGTCCTCGTCGTAGGGCGGCGCGACCCTTTCCAGCCAGCCGTCCAGGTCGTCCGCCGCGACCTTGCGCAGCACGGCGTTGACGAACCTGGCCCGCCCGTCCCCGAGCACCACGCGGGCCAGTTCGACGGTCGCGGACACGGCGGCGTGGGTGGGGATGCGGGTGCCGAGAAGCTGGTGCGCCCCGAGGGTCAGGACGTCGAGCACCGGCGGGTCGACCTCGCGCAGCGGCCGGTCGACGCACCGCGCGACGATCTCGTCGTAGGTGCCCTGGCGCCGCAGCGTGCCGTAGACGAGCTCGGTGGCGAGGGCGGCGTCGCGTGCGTCGAACGTGCCGCTCTCGCGCGCCTTGCGCAGCAGCGGCGGCAGGACGAGGTTGGCGTAGGCGTCCCGCTCGTCCACGGCCCGCAGCGCCTCGAAGGCGAGGATCCGTACGGGGTCCTTCTGCGGACGGCGGTACGGCTTGCCGGGACGGCGACGGGGCGATGCGTTCACGAAAGGTGCTCCGGGAATTACGGGGAGGGGGACACGCGGCTGCCGAGGGGACGCGGACCGGTCGCCACGGACCGGGAACCACCAGCCTACGTCGCCCGCCGCCCGCCTCGGTGCGGACCTCAGCCCGGGGCCTTCCCGGAGACGGGGACAGCCGGCGGGGCCGGTGCCCGGTCCGCCGCGGAGGTGTCGTCCTGCTGGGAGAACTGGGTGCGGTGCAGCTCCTCGTACCGTCCGCCGGCCGCGAGCAGTTCGGTGTGCGTACCGCGCTCGACGATCCGCCCGTCCTCGACGACGAGGATCCGGTCGGCGGCGCGGACGGTGGACAGCCGGTGTGCGATGACGACCGCCGTCCGTCCGGCCAGCGCCTCGGTCAGTGCCTCCTGGACGGCTGCCTCCGACGTGGAGTCCAGGTGCGCGGTGGCCTCGTCGAGGATCACCACGCGGGGACGGGCCAGCAGCAGGCGGGCGATGGTCAGCCGCTGTCGTTCGCCGCCGGAGAGCCGGTAGCCGCGTTCTCCGACCACGGTGTCGAGCCCGTCGGGGAGAGCCGCGACGAGGTCGTCGATCCGTGCCCGGCGCAGCGCGTCCCACAGCTCCTGATCACCGGCGGCGGGCGCGGCGATCAGGAGGTTGGCACGGACCGAGTCGTGGAAGAGGTGCCCGTCCTGGGTGACCAGTCCGAGACAGGCGCGCAGGGAGTCGGCCGTCAGATCGCGGACGTCGATGCCGGAGAGCCGTACGGCGCCCTCGTCCACGTCGTACAGCCGCGGCAGGAGCTGGGCGATCGTCGACTTGCCGGCACCGGACGAGCCGACGAGGGCGGTCATGCGACCGGCCTCGGCACGGAAGGACACGTCGTGCAGGACCCGTACGCCGCCACGAGTGTCGAGGGAGGCGACCTCCTCGAGGGATGCCAGGGAGACCTTGTCGGCGGACGGGTAGGCGAAGTGCACACCGTCGAACTCGACGGTCACCGGTCCCTCGGGGACGCTCCGCGCGTTCGGCCGCTCGGTGATCAGCGGTTTCAGCGACAGCACTTCGAAGACGCGCTCGAAGCTGACCAGAGCGCTCATCACCTCGACCCGTGCCCCGGCCAGCGAGGTGAGCGGCGAATAGAGACGGGTGAGCAGCAGTGCGAGGGCCACGACGGCGCCGGGGTCCAGGGAGCCGCGCAGCGCGTAATAGCCGCCCAGCCCGTAGACGAGTGCGAGCGCCAGGGCCGACACGAGGGTCAGCGCGGTGACGAAGGAGATCTGAACCATGGCGGAGCGGACGCCGATGTCGCGCACCCGGGCGGCACGCGTCCGGAATTCGGCGGACTCGTCGGCGGGCCGCCCGAAGAGCTTGACCAGGGTGGCACCGGGAGCGGAGAACCGCTCGGTCATCCGGGTGCTCATCGCCGCGTTGAGGTCCGCGCCCTCGCGTCTCAGTGCGGCCAGCCGGCGGCCGACCCGGCGTGCGGGCAGCAGGAACAACGGGAGCAGGAGCAGCGCCAGCAGCGTGATCCGCCAGGAGATGCCGAGCATCACGCCCAGAGTGAGCAGCAGGGTCACCAGATTGGATACGACGCCGGAGAGGGTGTCGCTGAACGCCCGCTGTGCCCCGATGACGTCGTTGTTGAGACGGCTGACGAGCGCGCCGGTTCGGGTGCGGGTGAAGAAGGCAACGGGCATCCGCTGGACGTGGTCGAAGACGGCCGTCCGCAGGTCGAGGATCAGACCCTCACCGATGGTGGCCGACAGCTTGCGGGTCACCAGTCCGATCCCGGCCTCCGCCAGCGCGATCACGGCGATGAGGGCGGCGAGGCCGGTCACCACGTCCTCGTCGGCCCGGTCGACGATCGCGTCGACGACCCGGCCGGCGAGCAGCGGGGTGGCCACGGCCAGCATGGCCGTCACCGTGCTGAGCAGCAGGAACCACAGAAGCCGGCGGCGATGGGGGCGCGCGAAGACGCCGATCCGGCGGAGGGTGGCGCGGGAGAACGGCCGCGCGTCGCCGTCCTGGGCATACGCCGCTCGGTGCAGCGCCGTCCAGGCCGCGACTTCCATGTCCATGGGGGGACCTCCGGGCTCAGGTAGCACCCGGCGGGCCCGGGCGTGAAAGGAACCTAAGACCTCAACCGAACGTGAGGTCAAGGCGGTTCCGGCGCCGGGGGCGTTGAAGCACGGCATTCACGGCCCGGAAGGGCGCCGGCGGTTCGGGTCGCAGTTGCCGGGCAGGCCGGCGGCTCCGCACATCCCTCCCGGAGGGAGTGCCCGTGCCGGTTCACACGGCACCGGGCGCGGTCATCCTCCCAGCCGCTCCCCCGCGCCGATCCGTACTCCCCTGGCCCAATCGGCCGCGCGCATCGGCTTCTTGCCCTGCGGCTGCACCCAGAGGAGTTCGACGGCGTGCGAACCCGTGCCGACGTGAACGGCGTTCTTGCTCACGGCCGGTTCACCGGGGGCCAGGCCCTCCCGCTCGGGACGCGGCGCGACGGCCACCAGCTTGAGCCGCTCGCCGCGGAAGCCCGTCCATGCGCCGGGGGCCGGGGCGCAGCCGCGCACGAGCCGGTCGATGCGCAACGCAGGGGCCGTCCAGTCGACCCGGGCGTCCTCGACGTTGATCTTGGGGGCGAGGGTGACGCCGTCGGCGGGCTGCGGCACGGCCTGGAGGGAGCCGTCCTCGACGCCGTCCATGGTCGCGGCGAGCAGTCCCGCCCCGGCGAAGGCCAGCCGGGTCAGGAGGTCACCGCTGGTGTCGGTCGGGCGGATCTCCTCGGTGATCACGCCGTACACCGGGCCGGAGTCGAGACCCTCCTCGATGAGGAAGGTCGAGGCGCCGGTGACCTCGTCCCCGGCGAGCAGGGCGTGCTGCACGGGCGCTGCGCCGCGCCAGGCCGGGAGCAGCGAGAAGTGCAGGTTGACCCAGCCGTGGCGGGGGATTTCGAGTGCGGCCTTCGGCAGCAGGGCTCCGTAGGCGACGACGGGACAGCAGTCGGGTCCGATCTCCCGCAGCCGGGCCTGGAAGTCCGCGTCCCGGGGGGAGGCGGGCTTGAGCACCTCGATCCCGGCCTCCTCGGCGCGCTCGGCGACCGGGCTCGCCACCAGCCGGCGTCCGCGGCCGGCCGGGGCGTCCGGCCTGGTCACGACGGCGGCGACCTCGTGGCGCTCGGAGGCGAGCAGGGCGTCCAGGGCGGGAACGGCGACCTCGGGGGTGCCGGCGAAGACCAGCTTCATCGGTGGCGGACTGCCTCTCGGAAGGGGGACGAAGGACGCCGTCGTACGTGCGCGGCTGAGCTCTCCAGTCTAGATCTCCGGATCGACGGGGGCGCACGGTGTCCGGGCGCACCCTGACCGGCGACAGCATGCGCGGCGTGCACCGTGACCCCGGAGGCGGTTCGGACGTTGGTCAAGACAGATTGACCGAAGTGCCGGACTGCCGGGTGCGGTCCGTGCCGACACCATCGCCGGCTCGAGAGGCTTGTCCATGGCCGACCACGCAACCCCCGACGCCCAGGCCCGGGCCAGCCTGCATCTGCTGGTCCGGGACATCGAGCGGGTCCGCCGCCAGGTGGACGCCCTGCGCACGCTGACCGCGCAGCTCGGCAACGTCTACCGGCCGCGGCGCAGCGGGCCCTCGGCGGGATTCGTCGTCTACGGGCGGGCCCCGGCTCCCACCGTGCGCCTGGCCCAGGAACTCCGGGACAGTGTCGAGGCACTGGTCACCGCCGCCGTGGACTTCGACCGCTCGCTCGGCTTCTCGTGGGACGCGGTGGGCTCCGCACTGGGCGTCACCAAGCAGGCGGTGCACCGCCGTTACGGCACCCGGCGCGCAACGGCGAGGGCGGAGCGCGGCGGTGCCTCACCAGCCGCACGGACCGCCGAGACGACGACGGACCTTCAGGTTCCCGCAGTGCCGGCGGCCCGCACGGAGCCCGGCCGGGCCACGGGGGCCACGGATCGGGAGGATTCCCGGACCGGTGCCTTCCCCGGCCCCCGGCTCGGCTGACGCACCCCCTGTTCAGCCGACTTCGGGGGGATCGACGCGGAGTCGGACCGGCGCGCTGTCGCGCCGGGCCGTCCGCGCCGCCTGTGCCGTCCTGAGCGCGGCCGCCAGAGCCGCTCCCCTGCCCGGTGGGATGCGCAGCAGGGCGCGCTCCCACGTTTCCCCGGACTCCTCCTGGCTGCCGCGGGCCCCGGCCGGGCGAGGTGCGGGCGCCGGTACCGGTCCGAGCACCTCCGCCTCACGGGGGAGTCGTACTGTCGCGAGGAAGTCGGCCACGGCTTCCGGCGGTCCGGACACGGACGCCATCCGGGAGACCGGCGGAAAGCCGAGCTGCGACCGCTCGGCGAGTTCGCGCACCGCGTGCCCCACCGGATCCCACCGGACGAGCGCCTGTACCGGGCGCAGCGTCGGCTCCGCGACGACCACCACGGTTCCTCCGGCGCTCTGTGCCCGGACCAGGGACGCCGCGCCCAGCCAGCGGCGCAATGCCTCCTCGTCGGCTCTCAGGTCGGGGCGGCCGAGCATCGCCCAGCCGTCCAGCAGCAGGGCAGCCGCGTAGCCGCCTTCGGCGACCGGTTCCGCACCCGGTGTGCTGACGATCAGGGCCGGGGTGCCGGGGACGGCGTCCAGTACCTGATCCCGTCCCGAAGTGCGCACGGGTACCTCGGGGAAGGCGCGCCCCAGTTCCTCGGCGGTACGGCGGGCGCCGACGACCTGGGCGCGCAGCCGGAACCCGCCGCACTCCGCGCAGTGCCACGACTCCTCGGAACGTCCGCACCAGCCGCAGACCAGTCGTTGCCCCTCCCTGCCCTCGAGCGGCCCGGCGCACTCGCGGCAACGGGCCGGGTTGCGGCAGCGTTCGCAGGCCAGCCGCGGAACGTACCCGCGGCGCGGTACCTGGATGAGCACCGGCCCGTTCTGCAGGCCGTCCCGGACCGTCCGCCAGGCCAGTGTGGGCAGCCGGGCGGCGCGGGCGGCCTCGTCCCGTTCCAGGTCGGTGTCGCCGATGGTGCGGACGATCGGTGCGGCGGCGCGGAAGCGGTCGCGCGAGGGGGTGAGCGGGAGCGCCCAGCCCGTCCCCACCAGCTGGGCCGCCTCCACGGTGCAGCTGACGCCGCCGAGCAGGAAGGCCGTCCGCTCGTGAGCGGCGCGCAGCTCGAGGACTTCGCGTACGTGCGGGAAGGGCGCGTTGTCATCGCTGAGGCTGGCGTCCCCGTCGTCCCAGACGGCGACGAGACCGAGGTCCCGGACGGGGGCGAACATCGCGGCCCGGGTTCCGACGACGGCTCGCACCGAGCCGCGGCTGACGGCCAGCCACTGCCGGTAGCGCTTCTCCGGTCCGGACTCGGCAGTCAGCACGGCGTGGCGGCCGTCGCCGAGGTGGGCCCGCAGGGCGGCGTCGACCCGGGCGACGCGCCGTCCGTCCGGCACGACGAGCAGGGCTCCGCGCCCCGATGCCAGGGTGGACGCGGCGGCACGCGCCAGTTCGTCGGGCCAGTGCGGGCCGGGAAGCGCGGTCCACACCGCGCGCGGAGTGTCGCCGTCCGCGAGTGCGGCGACGAACTCGGCCCCGCGCTCGTACCGCTCCCAGCTTCCCGGGCCGGGCGCCGTCGGCGGGGGCAGCGGTTCGGGGGAGGGCGCCGCCTCGGCCCGTGCATTCCGCGGCGGGACGGCGAGCTGCAGCACGTCGGCGAGGCTGCCGGCGTACCGGTCGGCGACGGCGCGGGCGAGAGCGAGCATGCCGGGGCTCAGCACCGGCTCGGGTGACACGACGTGGGCGAGTGCCGCGAGCGGTCCTTCGAAGTCGGACTCGGCCCGGCGCTCGATCAGGAAGCCGTCGACGAGCCCGCCGCCCTCCCGGCGGCCCTGGCGCACGTGACGTGCGCCGGCACCGAAGCGGACCCGGACGCGGACGCCGGGCCGGGCCGTGGCGTCGAGTTCCTCGGGCACGGCGTAGTCCCACAACCGGTCGAGGTGCAGCGCGCCCCTGTCGACCACGACCCGCGCGACCGGAAGCTCCTCGGCGAGGGCCGCTCCACGCCACGTCCTCGGCTTGGCCTTCGGCGCCTTGGTCCTGCGGACCGTCTCGCGGATGAGCGCAAGCTGCTCGGGCCCGTCCTCGGCTGGCTCCTGCGGCTCCTGGTCGTCCCTGCTCACAGCCGAATCCTGCCAGAGGGCACCGACAGCACGGCGAGGCGGCCAGGTTCCGGGACCGGCCGGGCTGCACGGAGCGTCCGGGGCCGCCCCACTGCGGCGACGACGTGCGGGGCCCCGGCCCGTCGGGCGACGGTCCGGGGCCCTCGTGACGCATCAGCAATGCCAGGGGGCGTGCTATCGCCCCGCTGCCGCGCGCAGTTCGTCGACGCGGTCGGTGCGCTCCCAGGTGAAATCGGGCAGCTCGCGGCCGAAGTGGCCATAGGCGGCGGTCTGCGCGTAGATCGGCCGCAGCAGCTCCAGATCACGGATGATCGCTGCGGGGCGCAGGTCGAAGACCTCCCCGATCGCCTGCTCGATCTTCTCGGCGTCCACGGTCGCGGTTCCGAAGGTCTCCACGAACAGGCCCACCGGCTCGGCCTTTCCGATCGCGTACGCCACCTGCACCTCGCACCGCGTCGCCAGGCCGGCGGCCACCACGTTCTTGGCCACCCAGCGCATCGCGTACGCCGCGGAGCGGTCGACCTTGGACGGGTCCTTGCCGGAGAAGGCGCCGCCACCGTGCCGGGCCATACCACCGTAGGTGTCGATGATGATCTTGCGGCCGGTCAGACCCGCGTCACCCATCGGCCCGCCGATCTCGAACCGCCCGGTCGGGTTCACCAGCAGCCGGTAGCTGTCGGTGTCCAGCGCGATCCCGTCCTCGAGCAGCTGCTTGAGGACGTGCTCGACGACGTACTCGCGGATGTCCGGGGCGAGGAGCGAGTCCAGATCGATGTCGGAGGCGTGCTGCGAGGAGACCACAACCGTGTCGAGTCGCACGGCCTGGTCGCCGTCGTACTCGATGGTGACCTGGGTCTTGCCGTCCGGACGCAGGTAGGGAATGGTCCCGTTCTTGCGCACCTCGGACAGCCGACGCGACAGCCGGTGCGCCAGGTGGATCGGCAGCGGCATCAGCTCGGGCGTCTCGTCGCACGCGTAGCCGAACATCAGACCCTGGTCACCGGCGCCCTGCCGGTCCAGCTCGTCGCCCTCGTCACCGGCGCCGGTCCGCTTCTCGTAGGCGGTGTCCACGCCCTGCGCGATGTCGGGAGACTGCGAGCCGATGGACACCGAGACGCCGCAGGACGCGCCGTCGAAGCCCTTCTTCGACGAGTCGTATCCGATCTCGAGAATCTTGTTCCGCACCAGGGTCGCGATGTCCGCGTACGCCTTGGTCGTCACCTCGCCGGCCACGTGCACCAGGCCGGTGGTGATCAGCGTCTCCACGGCGACCCGGGAAGCCGGGTCCGCCGCCAGGAGAGCGTCGAGGATCGTGTCGCTGATCTGGTCAGCGATCTTGTCGGGGTGGCCCTCGGTCACGGATTCCGAGGTGAACAGGCGGCGGGACACATCGCTCCCTGGGGTTGCAGCGGCTGCTGGCTCATCATTTGCGGAACGGCCGGGAGCTGCGCCCGGCCCGAATCCGCGACCAGTTTATCCGGCCGGTCCGTTCTGCGGGCACGGTGTCTCGACACGCAGGAGATGTGTGACGCGCGGCACGGTCCCCGGGCCCGGGCGCACAGCCTGTCGCGCACCCGTTTTCCGGGCTCCGGCGGGCCCTCCGTCCGGTCCCGCCGCAGCCCGGCGCGACTCGGCCGATCAGGCGAGCCGGCCGACGACCAGGTCCCAGACCGTGTCGGCCAGGTCCTCCTTCGGGCCGAACGGCACGGCCGTCTCGGTGCCGTCGGTCCCCAGCACCACGGCCTCGTTCCCCTCGGTCCCGAACGCCTTCCGGTCGCCGACCTCGTTGACCACCAGGAGGTCGCAGCCCTTGCGGGCCAGCTTGGAACGGCCGTTGACCAGCACGTCGTCCGTTTCGGCGGCGAAGCCCACCACCACCTGGCCGGGGGCCGGCCGGTCCGCGGAGATCTCGGCCAGGACGTCCGGGTTGCGGACCAGACCGACCGGCGCCGGTTCCTGGTCGTCCTTCTTCTTGATCTTGCCTTCGGTGTAGCGGGCGGGCCGGAAGTCGGCGACTGCCGCGGCCATGACCACGACGTCCGCATCCGCGGCGGCCTTGAGGACCGCCTCCCGCAGCTGCACGGCCGTCCCCACGTGCACCACGTCGGCACCGGCGGGATCCGCGAGCGCGTCCGTGTGCGCGGCGACGAGAGTGACGCGGGCGCCGCGGGCGACCGCGGTGCGGGCGAGCGCGTAGCCCTGTTTGCCCGAGGAGCGGTTGCCCAGGTAGCGGACGGGATCGAGAGGTTCACGGGTGCCTCCGGCGCTGATCACCACGTGACGCCCGGCGAGGTCCTGGTTGAGGGCCTGCGGTCCGCGGGCGAGCACGCGGCGGCAGGTCTCGAAGATCTGGACGGGGTCGGGGAGCCGGCCCTTGCCGGTGTCCGCACCGGTGAGGCGGCCCACTGCGGGCTCGATGACGACGGCGCCGCGCCGGCGCAGCGTGGCGACGTTGTCCTGGGTCGCCGGGTGCTCCCACATCTCGGTGTGCATGGCGGGGGCGAAGACCACCGGGCACCGGGCGGTCAGGAGGGTGTTCGTCAGCAGGTCGTCGGCGAGCCCGTGGGCGGCCCTGGCGAGCAGATCGACCGTGGCCGGAGCGACCACCACGAGGTCGGCGTCCTGGCCGATGCGCACGTGCGGCACCTCGTGGACCCGCTCCCAGACCTCGGTCGAGACGGGGTTGCCGGAGAGCGCCGACCAGGTGGCCTCGCCGACGAAGTTCAGCGCCGAGCCGGTGGGGACGACCGTCACGTCGTGCCCGGTCTCGGTCAGCCGGCGCAGCAGTTCGCACGCCTTGTAGGCGGCGATACCGCCGCTGACCCCCAGCACGACCTTCGGCTTGTCCATCCCTCGCCTTTCCCAGCGCTCTTCTGCGTACGTCCCCATCCTGCCCGAGCCGCCGGCCGGCTGTTCCCGGGTGGGGGCCGGTCGGCAGCGACTCGACGCAGGCCGGGTCCCCGGAGACGCCCCGGGCCCGGCAGCGGCGCTGCCGGGCCCGGGTCATGCATGAGGTGGTGCTACTGGGCCGGGCCCTCGATGGACTCCGACGTCAGCAGGCCCGCGTTGATCTCGCGGAGCGCAATCGACAGCGGCTTCTCGTGAACATGGGTGTCCACGAGCGGGCCGACGTACTCGAGCAGGCCTTCACCGAGCTGCGAGTAGTACGCGTTGATCTGGCGGGCGCGCTTGGCCGCGTAGATCACGAGGCTGTACTTCGAGTCGGTGGCCTCGAGGAGCTCGTCGATCGGCGGGTTGATGATGCCCTCGGGCGCAGTCATGGAAGAGGACACGCTCTACCTTCCGAAAAGGGTGGAAAATTCCTTTGAATCTGGGACGCCCCAGTTCAACACAGCAAGGCTAGCAGTTCGCGCGCCACGTCCTCGACGGAGGTATTGACCAGGGTCCGGTCGAACTCGGGCTCGGCCGCAAGTTCGACCCGGGCGGCCTCCAGGCGCCGCTCGATGACCTCGGGCGCCTCGGTTCCACGGCCGGTCAGCCGGCGCACCAGCTCGTCCCAGTCGGGCGGGGCGAGGAAGACCAGCTGAGCCTCCGGCATCGAGGCGCGCACCAGCCGTGCACCCTGGAGGTCGATCTCCAGCAGCACCGGCTGCCCGGACTCGAGCCTGTCGAGGACGGCCCGGCGCGGGGTGCCGTAGCGGTTGCCCGCAAACTCGGCCCATTCGAGCAGTTCACCGTTGGCGACGAGCTTGTCGAACTCCTCGTCCTCGACGAAGAAGTACTCGACGCCGTGCCGCTCACCTGGACGCGGTTTGCGGGTGGTGGCCGAGACGGAGAGCCAGACCTCGGGATGCACCTGGCGCATGTGCGCGACGACCGTGCTCTTGCCGACCCCGGAGGGGCCGGAGAGCACGGTCAGCCGCGGCTTCCTGACCTGGGGGGAGGGAGATTCCCCCGGCGAAACGAGGGGGTCGCTCGTCCCCCGGGGGCCTGCAGTACTCATGCAGCGATTATCCAGGTTCTGGGCAGCTCCCGGAAATCAGGCGGCAGTGCCGCCGAACTCCCGCTCCAGGGAAGCGATCTGGTTGGAACCGAGGCCGCGCACGCGACGGCTCTCGGAGATTCCGAGACGCTCCATGATCTGCTTGGCGCGGACCTTGCCCACGCCCGGCAGGGACTCGAGGAGCGCCGAGACCTTCATCTTGCCGATGACGTCGTTCTCCTGGCCCTGCTTGATGACCTCGTGCAGCGAGGCGCCGGAATGCTTGAGTCGATTCTTGACCTCGGCCCGCTCCCGGCGAGCCGCGGCGGCCTTTTCGAGCGCGGCTGCGCGCTGTTCAGGGGTAAGGGGCGGAAGAGCCACGCCTGCGTCACCTCGGATGTCGAACTGTCGGATACGAAAGTGATGCGGACCCCGTCGGCCCACGTCACATGAGCAACGAGCAAGGTCTTGCACGTCCACTCCCGACGGAGACTAGCGCCCAAGGCCGCTCGAGTCAGCGAGAACGAACGAAAACTCCTGGTCAGACTCTATCCGCAGAGACAAATAGTGCGAAACATCCCCACTTTCCGCCGCTATTCACCGAGTGGCCGTGCCGCCCGCGCCGGCCACGGCCGCCCGTGAGGCTTCGGCGAACCGGGCAGCCGCCTCGCGCAGCCCCGCCGCACCGGGACCGTGACGGAGCACCCCGCGGCTCACGCTCGGCAGCACGTTCCCGGTCTGCCGGCCGAAGACGCGGGGCAGATCCTCCGGGGCGGCTCCCTGAGCACCGATGCCGGGTGCGAGCAGCGGACCGTTGATGTCGAGGTCCGCACCGGACTCGCCCAGCGTCGCGCCCACGACCGCGCCGACCGATCCGAGGGGCTGTGCACCGGCGTTCTCCTCACGCATGTGGTCGAGCATCACCTGCGCGAGTGACCGGCCGTCGTCCGCGGTTGACCGCTGGACCTCGGCGCCCTCGGGGTTCGAGGTGAGGGCGAGCACGAAGACCCCGGAACCGCCGTCGCGTGCCGCGTCCAGAGCGGGACGCAGCGAGCCGAAACCCAGGTACGGACTGAGGGTGACGGCGTCCGAGAACAGCGGGCTGCCGGGCGTCAGGTAGGTGGCGGCGTAGGCGCCCATGGTGGACCCGATGTCACCCCGCTTGGCATCCATCAGGACCAGCGCCCCGGCGGCGCGGCCGTCCTCGACCGCCCGCTCCAGCACGGCGATGCCGCGGGAGCCGAACCGCTCGAAGAACGCGCTCTGCGGCTTGAGCACCGCGACCCGGTCGGCCAGCGCCTCGACCACGGTGAGGGTGAACCGCTCGAGCCCGGCGACGTCGTCGTTCAGTCCCCAGTCGGTGAGCAGCGAGGCATGCGGGTCGATGCCGACGCACAGCGGACCGCGGGTGTCCATGGCGCGGCGCAGCCGGGCGCCGAAGGACTGCGTCTGCTGGTGCGGGGGTGCGGACTGGGACATCAGACTGCTGCCTTCCGGGTGTCGGCGCCGACGGCGTCGGCGAGGGTGGCGTAGGGGCTCGCGGCCAGCCGGGCGGCGAGCCCGCGGTGGATCCGACGGGCCCAGCAGGGGCCCTCGTAGACGAAGGCGCTGTAGCCCTGGACAAGTGTGGCCCCGGCCAGGATCCGTTCCCAGGCGTCGTCCGCGGTCTCGATGCCGCCGACGCCGACCAGGGTGATCCGGCCGCCGACCCTGGCGTACAGGCGGCGCAGGACCTCCAGGGAGCGGGACCTGAGCGGGGCTCCGGAGAGCCCGCCCGCGCCGATCGCCTCGATCGCCGACGCCTCCGTGGCCAGTCCGAGGCCGTCGCGGGCGATGGTGGTGTTCGTGGCGATGATGCCGTCGAGGCCGAGCTCGACGGCGAGGTCGGCGACCGCGTCCACGTCCTCGTCGGCCAGATCGGGGGCGATCTTCACCAGGAGCGGAACGCGCCGGCCGGGGACACTGCGGTCGGCCGCCTCGCGCACCGCGCTCAGCAGCGGCCGCAGCTGCCCGACTGCCTGGAGGTCGCGCAGGCCCGGAGTGTTCGGCGAGGACACGTTGACCACGAGGTAGTCGGCGTGGCGGGCGAGACGTTCGGCCGAGGTGACGTAGTCGGCGGCGGCTTCGTTCTCCGGGATGACCTTGGTCTTGCCGATGTTGACGCCGACGGTGACCGGGAACACGGGGTTCCGGGCGGCGAGGCGGGCTGCGACCGCGGCCGAACCCTCGTTGTTGAACCCCATCCGGTTCACCAGAGCCCGGTCCGGGACGAGCCGGAAGAGGCGCTGCCGCGGATTTCCGGGCTGCGGTTGCCCGGTGACGGTGCCGATCTCGACGTGGCCGAAGCCGAGCATCGCCATCCCGTCGATCGCGACGGCGTTCTTGTCGAAGCCGGCCGCCAGCCCGAACGGACCGGGCAGGCTCAGCCCGAAGGCCTCGGTGCGCAGCTGCGGCAGGCGGGGAGCGAGCACGGCCGCGACGAGACGCCGGAGCACCGGGACACGTGAGACCTGCCGGATCCAGCCGAAGGCCAGGTGATGGGCTCGTTCCGGGTCCATGCGCCGGAAGAGCAGGTCGAAGAGGAGACGGTACATGCCGGGCCTTCCACGGGAGCGAGGTGAGGGGGGCGGCGGCGCCGCGGGGGCACACAGCGGAAGGGGGCGCCCGCCGGGGCGCCCCCTCCTGCCTCACTCCTCGCGTGCCGCGGTGAGGTGTTCCGCGTGCTCCTGGAGGGAGCGGACGGTGACGTCACCTCGGCTCAGCGCCTCGATGCCCTGGACGGCGGCGGCGAGTGCCTGGACCGTCGTCAGGCACGGCACGCCGCGGGAGACGGCCGCGGTGCGGATGTCGTAGCCGTCGAGCCGGCCGCCGGTGCCGTACGGGGTGTTGACGATCAGGTCGACCTGGCCGTCGTGGATGAGCTGGACGATGGTCCGCTCGCCGTTCGGCCCCGGGCCCTCGTTGTGCTTGCGCACGACGGTGGCGTTGATGCCGTTGCGCTTGAGGACCTCGGCCGTGCCCGAGGTGGCGAGCAACTCGAAACCGTGGGCCACCAGTTCGCGCGCCGGGAACACCATGGACCGCTTGTCGCGGTTGGCGACGGAGACGAAGGCACGCCCCTTGGTGGGCAGCGCGCCGTACGCTCCGGCCTGCGACTTGGCGTAGGCGGTGCCGAAGACCGAGTCGATGCCCATGACCTCACCGGTGGAGCGCATCTCCGGTCCGAGGATGATGTCGACGCCCTGCCCCGAGGAGTCGCGGAAGCGGCTCCAGGGCATGACGGCCTCCTTGACGGAGATCGGCGCGTCGAGCGGCAGGGTGCCGCCGTCGCCGGTCTTCGGCAGCATCCCCTCGGCCCGCAGCTCGGCGACGGTGGCGCCCAGCGAGATGCGTGCCGCCGCCTTCGCCAGCGGTACGGCCGTCGCCTTCGAGGTGAAGGGGACGGTGCGCGAGGCACGCGGATTCGCCTCGAGCACGTAGAGGATGTCCCCGGCCATGGCGAACTGGATGTTGATCAGTCCGCGGACGCCGACGCCCTCGGCGATGGCCTCGGTCGACGCCCTCAGCCGCTTGATGTCGAACCCGCCGAGGGTGATCGGCGGGAGCGCGCAGGCGGAGTCGCCGGAGTGGATGCCGGCCTCCTCGATGTGCTCCATGACGCCGCCGAGGTAGAGCTCCTGGCCGTCGTAGAGCGCGTCGACGTCGATCTCGATGGCGTCGTCGAGGAACCGGTCGATGAGGACCGGGTGTTCGGAGATCAGGCCGGCGTGGCGCTCCAGGTACTCGGCGAGGGACTTCTCGTCGTAGACGATCTCCATGCCCCGGCCACCGAGCACGTACGACGGCCGGACCAGCACCGGGTAGCCGATCTCGTCGGCGATGGCCTTGGCCTCGTCGAAGGAGAACGCCGTGCCGTGCTTGGGCGCGGGAAGCCCCGCCTGGGTCAGCACCCGGCCGAACGCCCCCCGCTCCTCGGCGAGATGGATGGACTCCGGCGAGGTTCCGACGATCGGCACCCCGTTGTCCTTGAGGGCCTGGGCGAGACCCAGCGGGGTCTGCCCGCCGAGCTGCACGATGACGCCGGCGACCGGACCGGCCTGCTGCTCGGCGTGGACGATCTCCAGGACGTCCTCCAGGGTGAGCGGCTCGAAGTAGAGCCGGTCGGAGGTGTCGTAGTCGGTGGAGACGGTCTCCGGGTTGCAGTTGACCATCACGGTCTCGTAGCCCGCGTCGTGCAGGGCGAACGAGGCGTGGACGCAGGAGTAGTCGAACTCCACGCCCTGGCCGATGCGGTTGGGGCCGGAGCCGAGGATGATCACCGCCGGCCGCTCGCGCGGCTCGACCTCGCTCTCCTCGTCGTAGGACGAGTAGAAGTAGGGGGTGTCGGCGGCGAATTCGGCGGCGCAGGTGTCGACCGTCTTGTAGACCGGACGCACTCCGAGCGCGTGCCGAACCTCCCGGACGACGTCCTCGCGCAGGCCCCTGATCGCCCCGACCTGGGCGTCGGAGAAACCGTGGCGCTTGGCGTCGGCGAGCAGCTCCGGCTCGAGCCTGCCCGCGGCGGCGATGTCGTCCGCGATCTCCTTGAGCAGGAAGAGCTGGTCGACGAACCAGGGGTCGATCCTGGTGGCGTCGAAGACCTCCTGCGGGGTCGCGCCGGCGCGGATGGCCTGCATGACGGTGTTGATCCGGCCGTCGGTGGGGATGCGGCTCGCGGCCAGCAGTCCGCCCTTGTCACCGGGGTCGCCGGTGAAGCTGAACTGGGACCCCTTTTTCTCCAGCGAACGCAGGGCCTTCTGAAGCGCCTCGGGGAAGTTGCGGCCGATGGCCATGGCCTCCCCCACCGACTTCATGGTGGTGGTGAGGCTGTTGTCGGCCGCCGGGAACTTCTCGAACGCGAACCGCGGCACCTTGACGACCACGTAGTCGAGCGTGGGCTCGAAGGAGGCCGGTGTCTTCTCGGTGATGTCGTTGGGGATCTCGTCGAGGGTGTAGCCGATGGCCAGGCGGGCGGCGATCTTGGCGATCGGGAAACCGGTGGCCTTGGAGGCGAGTGCCGAGGAGCGGGAGACCCGCGGGTTCATCTCGATGACGATGACCCGGCCGTTCTCCGGGTTGACCGCGAACTGGATGTTGCAGCCGCCGGTGTCGACGCCGACCTCGCGGATGACCGCGATGCCGATGTCGCGCAGGGTCTGGTACTCGCGGTCGGTGAGCGTCATCGCCGGGGCGACGGTGATCGAGTCCCCGGTGTGCACGCCCATCGGGTCGAAGTTCTCGATGGAGCAGACGACCACGACGTTGTCGTGCTTGTCGCGCATCAGCTCCAGCTCGTACTCCTTCCAGCCGAGGATGGACTCCTCGAGGAGCACCTCGGTGGTCGGGGAGAGCGTGAGCCCCTGGCCGGCGATCCGGCGCAGGTCCTCCTCGTCGTGCGCGAAGCCGGAGCCGGCGCCGCCCATGGTGAAGGAGGGCCGGACCACGACCGGGTAGCCGCCGAGTTCGTCGACGCCGCGCAGCACGTCGTCCATGGAGTGGCAGATCACCGAGCGGGCCGACTCACCGTGCCCGATACGGGCGTTGACGGCGTCCACGACGCCCTTGAACAGGTCGCGGTCCTCGCCCTTGTTGATCGCCTCGACGTTGGCACCGATCAGCTCGACGCCGTAGGTGTCGAGGACGCCGGACTCGTGCAGCGAGATCGCCGTGTTGAGCGCGGTCTGTCCGCCGAGGGTGGGCAGCAGCGCGTCCGGGCGCTCCTTGGCGATGATCTTCTCGACGAACTCCGGTGTGATCGGCTCGACGTAGGTGGCGTCGGCGATCTCGGGGTCGGTCATGATCGTCGCCGGGTTGGAGTTCACCAGGACGACCCGCAGGCCCTCGGCCTTGAGCACCCGGCAGGCCTGGCTGCCGGAGTAGTCGAACTCGGCGGCCTGGCCGATGACGATCGGGCCGGAGCCGATGACCAGGACGGACTGGATATCGGTGCGCTTAGGCACGCTGGCCCTCCATCAGGGAGACGAAGCGGTCGAACAGGTACGCCGCGTCGTGCGGACCCGCTGCTGCTTCGGGGTGGTACTGGACGCTGAATGCCGGACGGTCGAGCAACCGGAGGCCCTCGACGACCTGGTCGTTGAGGCAGACGTGGCTGACCTCGGCCCGCCCGTAGGGGGTCTCGGAGACCTCGTCGAGCGGGGCGTCGACGGCGAATCCGTGGTTGTGCGCGGTGACCTCGACCTTTCCGGTGGTCCGGTCCTGCACCGGCTGGTTGATGCCCCGGTGGCCGTACTTGAGCTTGTACGTGCCGAAGCCGAGCGCGCGGCCCAGGATCTGGTTGCCGAAGCAGATGCCGAACAGCGGGGTCCGCCGCTCCAGCACGCCGCGCATCAGGGCGACCGGGCGGTCGGCGGTTGCCGGGTCACCGGGGCCGTTGGAGAAGAACACGCCGTCGGGGTTCAGCGCGTAGATCTCGTCGAGGGCGGCGGACGGCGGCAGGACGTGCACCTCGATGCCGCGCTCGGCCATCCGCTGCGGGGTCATGCCCTTGATGCCCAGGTCGATCGCGGCGACCGTGAACCGCTTGGTGCCGACGGC
Source organism: Streptomyces meridianus (assembly GCF_023703325.1). GTDB lineage: Bacteria > Actinomycetota > Actinomycetes > Streptomycetales > Streptomycetaceae > Streptomyces > Streptomyces meridianus. Next base: position 58,679 of record NZ_JAMQGM010000041.1, on the reverse strand, counting down.
CGGGACGACGTACGGCTCGGCGGTGGCCACCTCGCCGCACAGATCCGCGCCCTTCATCTGCGGGGCCCCCTGGACCCTGGCCAGGAGCGCGGCGTCGCCGGCCAGCGCGTCACCGGAGAAGATGCCCACGCGCATCGCGCCGCGCTCGCGCAGATGGCGGGTCAGGGCACGGGTGTCGATGCCGCTGATGCCGACGACGCCCTGGGCGACCAGTTCGTCGTCGAGGCTGCGCACGGAACGCCAGTTGGACGGGATGCGGGCGGGATCGCGTACGACGTAGCCGGAGACCCAGATCCGCTTCGACTCGGGGTCCTCGTCGTTGATGCCGGTGTTGCCGATGTGCGGGGCCGTCATGACGACCACCTGGCGGTGGTACGACGGGTCGGTCAGGGTCTCCTGGTAGCCGGACATGCCGGTGGAGAACACCGCCTCGCCGAAGGTCTCCCCCACCGCCCCGTAGGAGCGGCCGCGGAACGTGCGGCCGTCCTCCAGGACGAGAACGGCGGGGGCCGCGGTCGCGGCGGATCCCCGGTTGGAGGTCGTCATCGTGCGCCTTCCTGGTCGTGCTGGGCGGCGACGCCGGTGTCGCCGCAGAGTGTGCTGATCCGCTCGGTCCACGCCCGGTGCTCCGCCGAGCGGTCGGAGCGGAAACCCGAATCGATCAAGATGTCGCCGTGCTGCCAGGTGACGACCAGCAGCCCGCCCTCGGTGAGGACCTTGCCGGCGATGCCCTTGTCCAGGCGGGCGCCGCGCAGGGCAGTGGTCGGGATGAGGAAGTCCCGGGCCCCGGGGCGCACGACGGTGATGCCGTTCGCGGTCAGGGCGAGCTCGGCGCGACTGCGGGTGCCCAGGCCGTGGGCGACGATCCGGTCGAGCCACTGCCCGGAGGTGGTGCTGCCGTGGTAGCGGCCGGTCATGGTCAGCTCGGCTTCGGCCGTCCCGGCGGGGACCGCGGGCAGCTCGGGCAGTCCCGACTGGAGCAGACCGCGCCACTTCCAGCCCTCGCGCATCAGCCAGTAGACAAGCGCGACGAACAGCAGCAGGCCGACGACCCAGCCGATACGCGCGGCCCAGTCGGTGACCTCCTGGGACTTCGGCTCCGCGGCGAGAGCGGCCAGCGCCGTCTGCGCTGCCAGGGGGTCGAGTGTCTGCAGAGTTCCCACGGTGCTCACGCCAGCTTCCCGTCCACGACCGTTGCCCGGCCCCGCAGGAAGGTGTGCGTCACGCGTCCCGGCAGCTCCCTGCCCTCGTAGGGGGTGTTGCGGCTGCGGGAGGCGAAGCCCACGGGGTTCACCACACCACGGTAAGCCGGATCGACCAGCGTGAGGTTGGCCGGCTCACCCGTCGAGACGGGCCGTCCCTGGTGGCCGAGGCGGCCGATGGCCGCCGGGCGGAACGACATCCGATCGGCGACCTGCGCCCAGTCCAGCAGGCCGGTCTCGACCATCGTGTGCTGGACGACGGACAGCGCCGTCTCCAGGCCCACCATGCCCATGGCTGCGGCGCCCCACTCGCAGTCCTTGTCCTCGTGCGGGTGGGGGGCGTGATCGGTGGCGACACAGTCGATGGTGCCGTCGGCCAGTCCCTCCCGGAGCGCCGTCACGTCGGCCTCGGTGCGCAGCGGCGGGTTGACCTTGTAGACGGGGTCGTAGGAGCGCACCAGTTCGTCGGTGAGCAGCAGGTGATGCGGGGTGACCTCGGCGGTGACGTTCCAGCCCTTGGACTTGGCCCAGCGGACGATCTCGACCGACCCCGCCGTGGAGACGTGGCAGATGTGGACGCGGGAGCCGACGTGGGCCGCCAGCAGCACGTCCCGGGCGATGACCGACTCCTCGGCGACGGCGGGCCAGCCGCCCAGGCCGAGTTCCGCGGAGACGACGCCCTCGTTCATCTGGGCGCCCTCGGTCAGCCGGGGTTCCTGGGCGTGCTGGGCGATGACGCCGTCGAACGCCTTCACGTACTCCAGCGCACGACGCATGATCACCGCGTCGTCGACGCACTTGCCGTCGTCGGAGAAGATCCGGACGCCGGCCGCGGAGTCGTGCATGGCACCGAGCTCCGCGAGCTTGCGTCCCTCGAGGCCGACGGTGACGGCGCCGACGGGCTGCACATCGCAGTAGCCGGACTCGCGGCCGAGGCGCCAGACCTGCTCGACGACGCCGGCGGTGTCGGCGACCGGGAAGGTGTTGGCCATGGCGTGGACGGCGGTGAAGCCGCCGGCGGCTGCCGCCCGGGTGCCGGTGAGGACGGTCTCGGAGTCCTCCCGGCCGGGTTCGCGGAGGTGGGTGTGCAGGTCCACCAGGCCCGGGAGCAGGATCTGCCCGTCCGCCTCGACGACGACGGCGTCCGGGGCGGAGAGCCCCGGGCCGACCGCGGCGATCGTCCCGCCCTCGATCAGGACGTCCTGCGCTTCGGCGCCGAGTACCCGGGCTCCGCGAATCAGCGTGTTCCTGTCGTCACTCACGGTCACTTGCTCTCCTCGGTACGGGCGATGGGGGCGCCGACGGCGGGCTCGTTGCCGCCGAGCAGCAGGTAAAGGACCGCCATCCGGATGCTGACGCCGTTGGCGACCTGCTCGACCGCCGTGCAGCGCTCGGAGTCGGCGACCTCGGCGGTGATCTCCATGCCACGGTTCATCGGCCCGGGGTGCATGACGATCGCGTGGCCCGGCATGCGCGCCATCCGGTCGGCGTCCAGGCCGTAGCGGCGCGCGTACTCGCGCTCGGTGGGGAAGAAGGCCGCGTTCATGCGTTCGCGCTGGACACGCAGCATCATCACGGCGTCGGACTTGGGCAGCACGGCGTCGAGGTCGTAGGAGATCTCACAGGGCCAGTTCCCGGCGCCGACGGGCACCAGGGTGGGCGGCGCGACCAGGGTGACCTCGGCTCCGAGCGTGGTGAGCAGGTGCACGTTGGAACGGGCGACGCGGCTGTGCAGGATGTCGCCGACCACCGTGATGCGCCGTCCGGCGAGATCACGGCCGCTGCTGTCTCCCGGCTCCCCGTGGCGGGTGGGCCCGCCGTCCGGCGCCCCGGCGAGATGACGGCGCATGGTGAAGGCGTCGAGCAGCGCCTGGGTGGGGTGCTCGTGCGTGCCGTCACCCGCGTTGACCACCGAGCCGCCGATCCAGCCGGAGGTGGCGAGGCGGTGCGGTGCGCCCGAGTCGTGGTGGCGGATCACGACGGCGTCGGCGCCCATGGCCTCGAGGGTGAGCGCGGTGTCCTTCAGGGACTCGCCCTTGGAGACCGAGGAGCCCTTGGCGGAGAAGTTGATGACGTCGGCCGACAGGCGTTTGGCCGCGGCCTCGAAGGAGATGCGGGTCCGGGTGGAGTCCTCGAAGAAGAGGTTCACGACGGTGCGGCCGCGCAGCGTGGGCAGTTTCTTGATCGGCCGGTCGGCTACGCGCGCCATCTCCTCGGCGGTGTCGAGGATCAGGACGGCGTCGTCGCGGGTGAGGTCGGCGGCCGAGATGAGGTGGCGCTTCATCCGGTTCTCTCCGTGGGTGAGGAGGACGTGCGGGGCGATCGGGCACCGCCGGGCCGTTCCGGCCCGGTCGGGGGTGCACCGGCGTCACCGGGGCGTGCGCGCGCAGGGGCCTGGGCAGGCGTCGGCGGCCCGCGCACCGGTCGGTGCGGTAAGGGGGCTACTCGCCCGGCGCGGGGGTCTCACGGACGCCGAGGAGCACGCTGTCGCGGCCGTCCTCCTCGTCGAGCTGGACCCTGACCGTCTCCCGCAGGGATGTGGGGAGGTTCTTGCCGACGTAGTCGGCACGGATGGGCAGCTCGCGGTGGCCGCGGTCGACCAGGACGGCGAGCTGCACGGCGCGCGGCCGGCCGATGTCGCCCAGGGCGTCCAGCGCGGCGCGGATCGTGCGGCCCGAGAACAGCACGTCGTCGACGAGGACGACGAGGCGGCCGTCGACGCCGTCGGCGGGAATCTCGGTCCGGCCCAGCGTGCGGGCCGGGCGGAGCCGCAGGTCGTCGCGGTACATGGTGATGTCGAGGGAGCCGACCTGGGTGCTGCGGCCGGTGATCGCGTCGAGTTTGGCGGCCAGCCGGCGGGCGAGGAAGACGCCACGGGTGGGGATGCCGAGGAGCACCACGTCGTCGGCGCCCTTGGCGCGTTCGACGATCTCGTGGGCGATGCGGGTCAGGACCCGCGCGATGTCCGGGCCTTCGAGCACGGATCGGGCCGGGGCCGCATGTGGGGAACTGATCGAGTCCATACGAAACGGACCTCCTTCTCCGCCTCACGGGACGGACATTAAAGGACGTCGGATGTGCACCACAGACGCTACCAGGGCCGTCGCCGGGTGCGGCACCCGTCCCCCTCGGACGGGGGTGGACCGTTCGGCTTGACGAGCGCAATTACGCTGCGTAACCTCACAGTGAGTCACCAGCCGCGCGGCTCAGCCGCACGTCGATATTGCGTCCGGGGAGCTTTATGTCCAGCGAATACGCCAAACAGCTCGGGGCCAAACTCCGCGCCATCCGCACCCAGCAGGGCCTCTCCCTCCACGGCGTCGAGGAGAAGTCGCAGGGCCGCTGGAAGGCCGTCGTGGTCGGCTCGTACGAGCGCGGCGACCGCGCCGTGACCGTACAGCGCCTCGCCGAACTGGCGGACTTCTACGGGGTGCCGGTGCAGGAACTGCTGCCGGGCACCACGCCCGGTGGAGCCGCCGAGCCGCCTCCGAAGCTCGTTCTGGACCTGGAGCGGCTGCAGCACGTGCCCGCGGAGAAGGCGGGCCCGCTCCAGCGCTACGCCGCGACCATCCAGAGCCAGCGAGGCGACTACAACGGCAAGGTCCTCTCGATCCGCCAGGACGACCTGCGGACCCTCGCCGTCATCTACGACCAGTCCCCCTCGGTGCTGACCGAGCAGCTGATCAGCTGGGGTGTGCTGGACGCGGATGCCCGACGCGCGGTGCACGAGGACGCCTGACACCGCGGGGCCGCGTGATTCCCTCACGCGGCCCCGGGACCGGGCCCCGGTCCGGCGTCCCGAAAACGTCCGGCACCGCCCCGGCCCATCGCCGACCGCATGGGCCGGCACCTCGGCACCGGTGTGCGTCAACGTCCCTGACGAACCGGTGCCTTGCCGGACATGCTCCCCCCGGCGCCGGTGGGCCCGTCAGCCGGCGGGCAGGCGTAGAGCCTGCCGATCACTTCGGGCAGCAGCCGCTCCACCAAGCGCGGTGGCATCACCTGCATCACCGCGAGGACCGGGGCCATCCGCCCCGGCAGCGCACCGTCCTCTCCGATTCCCGCGATTGCAAGTGCGGCCGCGACCTCGTCCGCCCCCAGCGCGTCGGGGTCCAGCGCCGCCGCCAGTTCGGCCAGGGCCGGGTCGACCGCAGTGGGACCGGCCTCGCGCGCCCGCGCCACCGCCACTTCCAGTTCGGCCAGCAGATCCGTGACGGTTTCCGATCCGGCCACTGCCGCCGTCACCGTCAGATGCAGGTTGGCGGGAGAAACCCCGAACGCGAGCTGCGGCTGGAGGTACCAGCCCCGGGCTCTCATCTCGTCGGCCACCACGAACGGGTCGGTCAGCGGTCCGTCGGCGGCGACGGCGATCAGTGAGGCGTCCGGGCGCCCCAGGACGCGGATGCCCTCGATCCGGCCGATTCCCTCGATGAGTTCGCTGACGGCCCGGTGCACCCGCCGGGACAGCTCGACATAGCCGCCGGTTCCCAGCCGTTCGGTCACAGCCCAGGCGGCGGCCAGCGGAGCCGCCGACTTGGTGCCCTGCAGTGTGGAACCCACCACCGGATAGCCGGGCCATCCCGCATGGGCGAACCAGCCGTGGCGCCTGAGTTCGGCGTCCCGCATCAGCAGCACGGAAGCCCCCTTGGGGGTGTAGCCGTACTTGTGCAGATCCACGGACAGGGAGGTCACCCCCGGCACCGACAGGTCGAAGGCGGGCAGATGCCCGCCCTCGGCCACGAGCCGGAGATGCCCGAGGTACCAGCCGCCGATGCAGGCGTCGACGTGGCAGAGCACCCCGCGCCGGGCGGTCTCGGCGGCCACCTCCGCGATCGGGTCGACCACCCCGTGCGCGTAGGACGGGGCCGAGACGACCACCAGTGCGGTGTCGTCGGTGATCGCCGTGGCGACATCGGCCGCCCGCACGCGGAAGCTTTCCGGCTCGACCGGTACCGTCACCACCCGCAGCCCGAAGTAGGCGGCTGCCTTGTGGAACGCGGGGTGCGCGGTGACGGGCAGGACGAGTTCGGGCGCGCCGACGCCGCGGGTTCGCCGCGCGTACTCCCGGGCCGTCAGCACCGCGAGCAGACAGCTCTCGGTACCGCCGCTGGTGAACGTGCCCGTGGTCTCCGGCCCTCCGCCCAGCAGGGCGGCCGCGCGGCCCACCACCTCGTTCTCCAGGGTGACGACGCTGGGAAACACCGTCATGTCCAGGCCGTTGACCCCGTCGAACGCGGCCTGCGCCGCGGAGGCGAGTTCCTGGAGCCCGTCGAGGCCGGAGTCGTAGACGTACGCCATCGTCCGGCCGCCGCGCACGGGCAGGTCGGCCTCGCGGAGTGTGGCGAGCCGCTGGAGGATGTGCTGCTCCTCGGCGCCTTTCGTCGGGCTGTCGGTGGTCATGGGCTCTCCGTGTCGATGGCGGGGGCGGGTGGCGTGTCCCGTGCCCGGGCGGCTCCCCGCAGGCGGCCCAGCTCCGCCTCCGTCAGGTCGTACCGCCCGAGCAGGGGAAGACTGACCAGCAGCAGCAGGGCCGGCAGCACCCCGAAGCCGGCGAGGATCGCGGTCAGTGCCGATTCGGGCTGGTCGACCCGATGGGCGGCGTCGGAGGAGACGAAACCCCCGGCCGACAGCACGAGCCCGAAAAGTCCCGGGCCCAGGGCGAGCCCCAGCGTCTCCCCCGCGGTCCACAGTCCGGTGAACACGCCGGCCCGGCGGCGGCCGCTGGTCAGCCCGTCCGCCGCGATGGCGTCCCCGAGCATGGCCGGCGGCAGCATCTGCATGCCGGCGTAGCCGACACCCGCGAGGGCCACCGCGGCGTACACGGCCGCGAGCGGAAGGATCGGGGCGAAGGCGGTGCTCAGGGCCCCGGTCAGGAAGCAGAGGGACGCCGCGATTGCGGCAGCGCGCTTGCCGGTGCGGAGCCCGAGAGCGAGCCACAACGGCATGGCGAGCAGACAGGGCACGATCAGGCAGGCGAACGGACGGTTGCCGCGGGTGGCACGCAGCTGGGCGAGCAGGGTCGGCTCGGCGACCGGTTCGGCGACGCCGTGCACGCCCGCTGTGGCGGCGAAGGCAGCGAGCATCCCCAGCATCAGGACGCAGCCTATGACCAGGCCCATGAACCGGTAGCCGTCCGGTGAGCCCGGGCCGTCGGCCGAGGCCCCCGCCAGGAGCGGCGCGGTGGCCCCCGACAGCAGGATCGCTGCTCCGAGGAAGGCGATGCGCCAGGACATCACTCGGGCTCGTTCGCCGGGGTCGGCCGTCAACTCGGCGGGCAGGGCCACATACGGGACCTGGAAGCAGGCGTACGCGGTCGCGGTGAGCAGGAAGAGGACGGTGACCCAGGCGGCGGCCCAGCCGCGCTGCAGCGCGGACGGGACCGCGAACATGGCGGCGAAGCAGAGCGGCATGGTCAGGGCGCCGAGCAGCATCCAGGGCCGGCGCGGCCCCCACCGGTGGATGGTGCGGTCGGAGAGGCTGCCGATCCAGGGGTTGAGCAGGACGTCCCATGCCTTGGGAAGGAAGACCAGCAGGCCGGCGACTCCTGCGGCCACCCCGAGGATGTCGGTCAGGTAGTAGAGCAGCAGCAGGCCGGGAACGGTGCCGAAGGTCCCGGTGGCGAACGAGCCGAGGCCGTAGCCGATACGGACACGTGCGTGCAGCCGGCTGCTCTCCGCCGGTCCGTGATCGGGCATGCGGCAGAACCTAGGACACGGCTCCGGGAACGCACCAGACCCGGAGCAGAACATTGTTCAGGTTCTGCTCCGGGCCGGTGGGTGGACCAGGGTCCGGGCACTCGCCCGGACGTGCGTTCCTAGGCTCTGCGCAGGCCCGGCTTGAGTTCCTTGAGCCGCCCCAGCATGCCGTTCACGAACGAGGGCGACTCGTCCGTGGAGAACTCCTTGGCGAGCTGCACGGCCTCGTCGATCACGACGGCGTCGGGGACGTCGTCCTCCCAGATCAGCTCGTGGGCGCCGAGCCGGAGGATGTTCCGGTCCACGACGGGCATGCGGTCCAGGGTCCAGCCCACCGAGTAGGTGGAAAGCAGCTCGTCGATCCGGTCCGCGTGCTCGGCGTACCCCTCGACCAGCTGCATGGTGTACTCGCCGACCGGCGGCTGCCGCTCGTCGGTCCGTGCGTGCCGGAGCCAGTCCGCGAGCACCGTCTGCACGGAACTCCCGCGCTGGTCGGCCTCGAAGAGGATCTGGAAAGCGCGTTTACGGGCCTTGTTGCGTGCGGCCACGGCTACTTGTTCACCCGGCCGAGGTACTCGCCGGAGCGGGTGTCGACCTTGATCTTCTCACCGGTCGTGATGAACAGCGGGACCTGGATCTCGTAGCCGGTCTCGAGCTTCGCGGGCTTGGAGCCGCCGGTGGAACGGTCTCCCTGGACACCGGGCTCGGTGTGCTCGATCACCAGCTCGACGGCGGCCGGCAGCTCGACGTACAGGCAGCTGCCCTCGTACATCGCGACGACGGCCTCGAAGCCCTCCAGCAGGAAGTTGGCCGCGTCGCCGACCGTCTTGCGGTCGACGTGCAGCTGGTCGTAGGTGTCCATGTCCATGAAGACGAAGTATTCGCCGTCCATGTACGAGAACTGCATTCCGCGCTTGTCGACGTTGGCCGTCTCGACCTTCACGCCGGCGTTGAAGGTCTTGTCGACGACCTTGCCGGAGAGCACGTTCTTGAGCTTGGTGCGGACGAAGGCGGGGCCCTTGCCGGGCTTGACGTGCTGGAACTCGACCACGGACCAGAGCTGGCCGCCGTCGAGCTTGAGCACCATGCCGTTCTTGAGGTCGTTCGTGGATGCCACGGTTGCGGAATCTCCTGGACTGGCTGGAGCGGAGACCGAGGGGTTGCGCGCCTCAGCTGTCAGAGCGCGAGCAGTTCCTTGGTCGTGATGGTGAGTAGCTCGGGTCCGCCGTCCGCCTCGGAGCGGACGACGAGAGTGTCGTCGATGCGGACACCGCCCCGGCCCGGGAGGTGGACCCCCGGATCGACGGTGACCGGCACACAAGCGTCCAGTTTACCCATGGCCGACGGGGACAGCTGAGGGTCCTCACCGATTTCGAGTCCGACGCCATGGCCCATCCACGGCGACAGGTCCCCACCGTACCCGGCGCTGTCGAGGACCTGCCGGGCCGCATGGTCGACCTCGCGGCACTCCGCACCGGGCAGCAGCGCCTCACGTCCGGCCCGCTGCGCGTCGAAGACCAGGTCGTACAGGTCGATCTGCCAGTTGTCGGGGGACGGTCCGATCACGAACGTCCGGCCGATCTCGCAGCGGTAGCCGCGGTAGTCCGCACCGAGCCGCACGCTCAGGAAGTCCCCCTCCTCGACCCGGCGGTCGGTCGGCAGATGCCCGGCGGCGCCGGCGTTCGGTCCGGTCGCCACCGATGTGGGGAAGGCAGGTCCGGCCGCACCGTGGTCGACCAGACGGCGTTCCAGCTCCAGAGCGAGATGACGCTCGGTCCGGCCGACCAGAATGGATTCGAGCAGTTCCCCGAGTGCCTGGTCCGTGATCTCCGCGGCGATGCGCAGGCAGGCGAGCTCGTCCTCGTCCTTGACCAGCCGCTGCTGCTCGACGGCCGCGGCCACGTCGGTCAGCCGCATCCGCGGTGCGACGGAGACCAGGGCGCGGTGGCGGGCGACGGTCAGGTGGTGCTCCTCGACGGCGAGCGTCTCGGCGCCGGCCGAGGCGGCGAGGCCGGCCGCGGCCACCGCGGCATCCCCTCCCGCCGTCGGAAGCCGGTGCAGCCGCACCCCGTCGGCGACGCGTGCCCCGGATGCGTCCGGGGGGAGATCGCCGGGGCAGACCAGGACGTCCTCGGCCGGGCCGACCAGCAGCGCGGAGCCGGCCGGTGCGGAGCCCGCGAGATAGCGGACGTTCGCCGGACGGGAGATGAGCGCCGCCGCCCAGCCGCCCGCCGCGCACCGGTCGCGCAGCGCCGAGCGTCGGACCGCGTGCACCTCTGACATGCTCCCGAGCGTACGAGCGAAGTCCCGGCCCGTCCTTCCCAGCGCGTCCGACCGAGCGGCGGGGCGGCGGTGCACCGCGGTGCGACAGCGCCGCAACGGTCTGCCCGGGTCACCAGCTGGGCGGGCTGGCGATGCTCCGGGCGAGGGCGTCGTCAAGGGCGCGGGCCGTCGTCTCCACGTCGTACTGGGAGTTGTCGATGATCGGCAGCCCGGACCCGTACCAGCCGGCCATGCGGCCGTGGATCCGGGCGACCTCCTCGTCGCTGAGCCGCCGGTTCCCGCTGCGGGCGGCGTTGCGCTCCAGCACCACCTCCAGCCCGGGCAGCAGGACGACGGGCAGCAGGCCGGGGCCGACGTGCCGCTTCCAGCCTCCGAGCCCGACGACCGGGCGGTCGGGGAAGACGGCGTCGTCGAGGATGCAGGAGATGCCGTTGGCGAGGAAGTTGCGCGCGGCGAAGCCACAGGTGCGCCGGGCCAGCCGGTACTGCGCCTCGGAGTGGTCGTTCCAGCCGCTCTGCGGGTCGGCGAAGCCGGAGCGGACCCACTCACGGACGTCGTCCAGGCTGATGTGGGCGGTCGGAAGTCGGCGGCTGCCCGCCCAGTGCCGCGCCACGGTCGTCTTGCCGGCTCCCGCGGGTCCGATGAGCAGCACGGCGAGCGTGATCTGTGTCGTGTCGTTCACCGCGTGGGACTCCGGGAGCGGCACCGGGGCGCCGGACGGCAGCGGTATGTGCCCCGTCGGGCCACCGGCCTCCGCGGGCGGAAAAGAGCCGTGGCGGGGGGACGGCGGGGCCCAGCCGGTTCCGGGGGGCGTGCCCGGGACGGGCGGCGCGCCGTCGTGCCCGGGCGGGGGCTGGTGGGCGGGCGGCGCGGGTGGCCTCCCGGGGGCGCCGGGGTGAACGGGGTGTCCCGGATCCGGCCCGCCCGGGGGCGCCGGGGGGCCGGCAGCGGCGCCCCGGTGCGGGCCGTGCGACGGTGGCAGCGCTCCCCCCACTGCGTGCTGCATCCGCTGGTTCTCCGTCTCGTGCAGGCGGCAACTGGCACTCGGTCGACCGGTCTTGGCGCCGGTCGGGTCGAACGTTACCCCGGCCGGTGCCGTGGGATGCCCACCGCCCTCCGGCCGGCGGATGCCGTGGTGCCCGGAGGGCGGTGGGAAGTGCCCGGTTCAGGCGGGGAGTTCGTCCGCGAGCGCGCGCAGCGCGAGCCGGTACGAGCCGATGCCGAACCCGGCGATCGTGCCCGACGCGACGGCCGCGACGACGCTGGTGTGCCGGAACTCCTCGCGGGCGTGCGGGTTGGAGATGTGCACCTCGATCAGCGGCGCGGTGCGCTGCGCCGCGGCGTCCCGCATCCCGTACGAGTAGTGGGTGAAGGCACCCGGGTTGAGGACGACGGGGACGGATCCGTCGGCCGCCTCGTGCAGCCAGCGGATGAGCTCGCCCTCGTCGTTGGTCTCGCGCACGTCGACGTCGAACCCGAGTTCGGCGCCGAGCGCCGTGCACTCCTCGACGAGCCCCTTGTAGGAGGTCGCGCCGTACACGTCCGGCTCCCTGCTGCCCAGCCGCCCGAGGTTCGGGCCGTTGAGCACGAACACCGGCCGGCTCACCGGGCCACCTCGGCGTAGGCGGCGACCAGCACGGCCGGGTCCGGGCCCTCGAGGACGACGGGCTTGGCCAGGCCGTCGAGGACGATGAAGCGCAGGACGTCGCCGCGGGACTTCTTGTCGACCTTCATCGTCTCCAGCAGCTTGGGCCACTGGTCACCGCGGTAGGTGAGCGGCAGACCGACCGCGTCCAGGACCGTGCGGTGACGGTCGGCGGTCGCGTCGTCCAACCGGCCCGCGAGACGGCCGAGTTCCGCGGCAAAGACCATGCCGATGGACACCGCGGCCCCGTGGCGCCAGTTGTAGCGCTCGTTCTTCTCGATGGCGTGGGCCAGCGTGTGGCCGTAGTTCAGTACCTCCCGCGGGCCCGACTCCCGGAGGTCGGATGAGACGACGTCCGCCTTGACGCGGACCGACCGCTCGATGAGCTCCGCGGTGTGCGGCCCGGCCGGTGTGCGGGCGGCCTCCGGGTCCGACTCGATCAGGTCGAGAATCACCGGGTCGGCGATGAAGCCGGCCTTGATGATCTCGGCGAGTCCGCTGATGTAGTCGTTGACGGGCAGCGAGTCGAGGCTGGCGAGGTCGCAGAGCACTCCGGCCGGCGGGTGGAACGCACCGACGAGGTTCTTGCCCTCGGCCGTGTTGATGCCGGTCTTGCCGCCGACCGCCGCGTCGACCATGCCGAGCACGGTGGTGGGCACGGCGATCCAGCGCACACCGCGCAGCCAGGTGGCGGCCACGAAACCGGCGAGGTCCGTGGTCGCGCCGCCGCCGACGCCCACGATCACGTCGCTGCGGGTGAACCCGGTCTGGCCCAGCGCCTTCCAGCAGTAGGCGGCGACCTCGGCGGTCTTGGCCTCCTCGGCGTTCGGCAGCTGGATCGCGATGGCCTCGTAGCCCTGCTCGGCCAGGTCCTCGCGCAGCGCCTCCCCGGTGGCAGCGAGCGCCTCGGGGTGCAGCACGGCGACGCGCTTGGCGCGGGTGCCGACCAGGCCGCCGAGGTCGCCGAGCAACTGCCGCCCGATGAGGACCTCGTAGGGGTCGCTGCCCGCGCTCCCGCCCACCTGGACGCGGATCGGGGACCGGCCCGGATCGGCCGGGGGAACGGTGTCCGTCATGACTTCCTCAGTTCCAGTGCGTCGAGGACCGCTTCGGCGGCTTCCTCCGGGGTGCGGTCATCGGTGGTGACGACGGCCCGCGCCACCTCGGTGTACAGCGGACGGCGCTGTTCCATGAGTTCGCGCCAGCGCTGCCGCGGGTTGACGGCCAGCAGCGGCCGGGGAGCGTTCAGACCGACACGCTTGACGGCTTCGCCGACGCCCACGTCGAGGAAGACCACGGGCAGTCCGGCGAGCAGTGCGCGGGTGCCGTCGTCCATGACCGCCCCGCCGCCGAGGGCGAGGATCCCGCGGTGCCCGGCGACGGCGTCGGCCACGGCCTGCCGTTCCAGTTCCCGGAAGCGGGGTTCGCCCTCGTCCACGAAGATGTCGGAGACCGGCTTGCCGGCGGCCCGGACGATGTCCTCGTCCGTGTCCCGGAAGCCGACGCCCAGCCGCTCGGCGAGAACCCTGCCGACGGTCGACTTGCCGACGCCCATGGGGCCGACGAGGACCGCCACCGGTCCCGGGCGGTGGCCGGCGCCCGGTGCGCCGCTCATCGGATCGCCAGGTTGTCGAGGAACGTCCGGACGTTGCGGCGGGTCTCGGGGACCGAGTCGCCGCCGAACTTCTCGGCAACCGCATCCGCGAGAACCAGGGCGACCATGGCCTCGGCGACGATGCCCGCCGCAGGTACCGCGCAGACGTCCGAGCGCTGGTGGTGGGCCTGCGCGGCCTCGCCGGTGGCGACATCGACCGTGGCCAGAGCGCGCGGGACGGTCGCGATCGGCTTCATCGCGGCGCGGACGCGCAGCAGTTCACCGGTGGTCAGCCCGCCCTCGGTGCCGCCGGAGCGGCCGGAGGTGCGGCGGATGCCGTCGCCGGTGCTCACGATCTCGTCATGGGCCCGGGAGCCCGGGACCCGGGCGAGGTCGAAGCCGTCGCCGACCTCGACGCCCTTGATCGCCTGGATGCCCATGAGCGCTGCGGCGAGGCGCGCGTCGAGCCGCCGGTCCCAGTGGACGTGCGAGCCGAGCCCGACGGGCACGCCGTAGGCCAAGACCTCGACGATCCCGCCGAGCGTGTCGCCGTCCTTGTGGGCCTGGTCGATCTCGGCGACCATCGCCTCGCTTGCCGCAGGGTCGAGACAGCGGACCGGGTCCGCGTCGAGCCGGTCCACGTCCTCGGGCCGGGGCACGACGCCGTAGGGGGCTTTGGCCGCGGCCAGTTCGACGACGTGCGAGACGATCTCGATGCCGACCGTCTCCTCGAGGTAGGAGCGGGCGACGGTGCCCAGGGCGACGCGGGCCGCGGTCTCCCGGGCGCTGGCGCGCTCCAGGATCGGCCGGGCCTCGTCGAAGCCGTACTTCTGCATACCGGCCAGGTCGGCGTGTCCGGGGCGGGGACGGGTCAGCGGCGCGTTCCGGGCGAGGTCGGCCAGCTCATCGGGGTCGACGGGGTCGGCCGCCATGACCTTCTCCCACTTCGGCCACTCGGTGTTGCCCACCATGATCGCGACCGGGCTGCCGAGGGTGCGGCCGTGCCGCACGCCGCCGAGGAAGGTGACCTCGTCGCGCTCGAACTTCATGCGGGCGCCGCGGCCGTAGCCGAGCCGCCGCCGGGCCAGCGCGTCGGCCACCATGTCCGTGGTGACGGGGACCCCGGCCGGAAGTCCCTCCAGCGTCGCCACCAGTGCGGGACCGTGCGACTCCCCCGCCGTCAGCCAGCGCAACCTGCTCAACGGTGCTCCTCTTGCTCGCGCCTCGGTTCTGCAGCGTGGCCCGGTGCGCGGCCCGGCCCGCTTTTCCCCGATCCTCCCATGTCCGGGGCCTGATTCCGACGCGGGTCCAGCAGACGGACGGCGTCCCGGTCAGCCCGCGGAGCGTGCCGCCAGGGCCCGCATTCCCGCCGCGCGCATGGCCGCCAGCGGCGCGGGCGTGCGGCCCGTCATCAGCTCGACCTGAAGGACCGCCTGGTGCACCAGGAGGTCCAGGCCGCCGACCACGGCTCCGCCGCGCGCCCGCCAGGCAGCGGCCAGCGGGGTCGGCCAGGGCTCGTACAGCACGTCGAAGAGCGTTCCCGGCCGTTCCGGGACGGCGGCCGCGAGCGGGTCGGTCGTCCCGGCGGGAGTGGTCGCGATCACCAGCGGCGCGTCGAACGCCGCGGCGGCATCCGTCCAGTCGGCGATGCGCACGGGCACGCCCAGACGCTCCCCCCACCGCCGCATCTCATCGGCCCGGGCGCTGGTGCGCACGTGGACCGTCACCTCGCCGGTGCAGATCCGGGCCAGCGCCGCGAGTGCGGAGGAGGCGGTGGCGCCGGCGCCGAGCACGGCGGCCCGGTCGACCTTCTCGATGCCGCGTTCGCGGAGAGCCGCGGCCATCCCGGGGATGTCGGTGTTGTCACCGACCAGGCGTCCGGAAGGGCCGAAGACGACGGTGTTGACCGCCTCCACCGCGGCCGCCGTGTCGCTGATGCCGTCGAGCAGCGGGATGACCGCCCGCTTGAGCGGCATGGTCAGCGAGAGTCCGGCCCAGTCGCCCGGAGGGAGTTCCGCGAGGAAGCCCGGCAGGGCCGCCTCGTCCACCTCGAAGCGGTCGTACGCCCAACCGGTCAGCCCCAGCGCCTCGTAGGCCGCCCGGTGCAGCTCCGGCGAGAGGGAATGCGCGATCGGCGAGCCGAGGACGGCCGCCCGTCGCTGTTCCACCATCAGTTCCTCGTTGTGCTGTCGTGCGCGCCGCCGGCCGGCGGGTCAGCCGTCCCGCCGGCTCCTGTTGAACTCGCGGACGAGCTTGTTGTGCTCCTCCAGCGTGTCGGCGAACTTGGTCTTGCCCTTGATCGAGACGAAGTAGTACCAGGAGCCCCGCTCCGGGTGGATCGCCGCGTTCACCGCTTCGTCGCCGGGGTTGCCGATGGGGCCGGGCGGCAGGCCCTTGTAGAAGTACGTGTTGTACGGGTGGTCGTAGGTCCGGAGCTCGTTCGGGTCGAGATCGATCTTGCTCTGGCCCTTGAGGTAGTTGTACGTCGAGTCGAACTCGAGACGCCCGTTGGTCTCGGTGTTGCCCGCCTTCAGCCGGTTGTAGACGACCCGCGCCATCTTGCGGAAGTCGTCGTGGGTCATGCCCTCGGCCTGGACGAGGCTCGCCACCGTGACGAGCTCGAGCGGCGAGTCGAGCCCGAGCTTCTTCGCCTCCTGCACGACGCCCTGCTGCTCGTACTGCTTCGTGGCCCGCTGGACCATCTGGCGCAGCACGTCGGCCGGCTTCGAGCCCTCGGCCGCGTCGTAGCGCGAGGGGAAGAGGAAGCCCTCGAGGGGGTCCATGGCCTTCCGGTTGCCGGCCGCCCAGCGCGGCAGACCGAGGGAGCCGGCATCCGACTTGGCGACCTTCTTCGTCGTTCCGGCCTTGACGCCGAGCTTGTCGTCGATCGCAGCGTAGACCTGGGAGGCGCGCATGCCCTCGCGGATGATGAGGGCGTTCATGGCCGCCGGGTCGGTCATCATCTCGACCGCTGCCTCGGCGGACATCCTGCGGTGCAGCGTGTAGATGCCCGACTGGATTCCACGGCCCTTGGGGGTGTCGGCGGCCTCGACGAAGGCGTCGACGCTCTTCACCACGCCCTTGCTCTTCAGAATCCGGCCCATCCCGGCCAGGCTCGTGTCGCTCGGGATCTCGATCTGCACGCTGCCCGAGCCGTCACCGGAGTAGTCGGGGGCGTCCGCGAAGCGGCTCTCCCAGAACTGGTAGCCGAACCAGCCCGCGCCCCCGACGCCGCCGACCAGCACCGCACCGACCAGCAGGCAGGCCAGACCGCTGCGTCGTCCGGGCTTCGACGGGCCGTCGCCCCGGCCGCCACGCAGCCTCGGACGGCACCGGCGGTCCGGAGCGTCCTCGTCCGCGTAGTGATCGTGTTCGTCACGGTCCTGGCGGAAGAAGGCGTGCTCGGGCTCGTCCGGTTCGTCGTCCCAGCCGTCCGCCTCGGCGCCCCCGGGCCGCTGCGGCGGATGGGGCTGCCGGGGCTCCTCGGGCCGGATGTGCGGCATCTCCTGCGTGCCGTAGCCGGTGTGAGGGTTCTGCTCGAACGGGCCGGGGCCTCCGGCCGGACCGCTGCGCATCTGCTGCGGCTGCTGGTAGCCGTACGACTGGCTGTAGGGGTCGGGGTGACCGTGGTCGGTTCCGTAGGGATCCGGCTCCTGCCGGCCGTACGGGTCCCCGGGCCCGGGCGCGTGACCCGTGGCCCCGCCCGGCGAGGGATCCCAGCCCTGGGACTGCTGCTGGTACTGCCGGCCCTGCCCGGTGTACTGGGCGGCCTGGCTGTTCCACTGCCCCGTGTCCCACTGGCCGGTCTGCGCGGCGTCCCACTGGCCGGTCTCCCACTGCCCCGTGTCCCACTGACCGCCCTGGGGGTAGTGCTCAGCCTGGGGATACTGCCCGCCCTGGGGGGCGTAGGCATCCGGGCCGTGCGCGGCCTGCTGCTGGCCGTGCCACCCCTGGTCCCCGTACAGCGGGTCCTCGGGATGCCACGGTTCGGAGCCCTGGCCCCGGCCATACTCAGTCATCGATCCCCTAGAGAGAGCCGCGAGGCGGCTCTCGTCGCACGGCACACATGCCCGGGCCACCTCGTTCCGCACGGCAGTTGATCGATTCGAACGCCGCCGCGCCGCCGGGAACGTTACCGTATCGCGATCAGATGACCACTTCGACGTCCTCGCCCGGGGGCCGACCCGAGCTGCGCTCCGTCTCGAGGGCGTTCTGAAGGATCACCACGGCGGCCGCCTGGTCGACGACCGATCGGCCCTTCCGGGAGCCGACGCCGGACGCCCGCAGGCTCTGCGCCGCCGTGACGGTGCTCATGCGCTCGTCCACCAGCCTCACCGGTACGGGCGCGATGGTCCGTGCGAGTGTGCTCGCGAACGCCCGCACCTTGGCCGCGGCCGGCCCCTCGCCACCGCTGAGCGAGCGGGGCAGGCCGACCACGACCTCGAGGGGTTCGTACTCCTCGACGATCGCGGCCAACCGGCGGTGGGCGGCCGGGACATCGCGTCCCGGCACCGTTTCCACCGGGGTGGCGAGGACCCCGTCGGGGTCGCACGAGGCGACCCCGATCCGGGCGTCCCCCACGTCCACGGCGATCCGCCGGCCGCGCCGCATCGACTGCTCCGTCACCGGCTCGTTCACGCCTTCTCGGCGACCAGGCGCTCCACTGCGGCCACGGCCTCGTCGACGGCGCCCGGGTTCTGCCCGCCGCCCTGAGCGACGTCGTCCTTGCCTCCACCGCCGCCGCCCAGGGTCTTGGCGGCGGCACGGACCAGTTCGCCGGCCTTGATGCCCCGCTCCCGGGCGCCCTCGTTGGTGGCGATCACCGTCAGCGGCCGGCCGTTGGTCACGGCGAACAGGGCCACGACGGCCGGCCGGCCGCCCTGGATCCGACCGCGCACGTCGAGGACGAGCTTGCGCAGGTCGTCGGCACCGGTGCCGTCCGGAAGCCGTCCGGTGACCAGAGCGGTCCCGTGGACGTCCCGGGCACCCTCGGCCAGGCCCGCAGCGGCCTGGAGGACCTTTTCGGCGCGGAAGCGCTCGATCTCCTTCTCGGCGTCCCGGAGTTTCGTGAGCATTCCGGAGATCTTCTCCGGCAGCTCCTCGGGCCGGCCCTTGAGCAGATCGGTGAGCTGCGAGACGACCGTGTGTTCGCGGGCCAGGAAGTTGTAGGCGTCGACGCCGACCAGCGCCTCCACCCGGCGCACGCCGGAGCCGATGGACGACTCGCCGAGCAGCTTGACGAGGCCGAGCTGCGAGGTGTTGTGCACGTGGGTGCCGCCGCACAGCTCCTTGGAGAAGTCACCGATCGTGACGACGCGGACCCGGTCGCCGTACTTCTCGCCGAACTCGGCGATGGCACCCTGCTTCTTGGCCTCGTCCATGCTCATGACCTCGGCGCGCACGTCGAGTTCACGCGCGAGGACCTCGTTGATCTTCTGCTCGACGTCGGTGAGCACCCCGCCGGGCACGGCGGACGGCGACCCGAAGTCGAAGCGGAAGCGTCCCGGAGAGTTCTCCGAACCGGCCTGCGCGGCGGTGGGACCGAGGGCGTCCCGCAGCGCCTGGTGGGTGAGGTGGGTGGCGCTGTGGGCACGGGCGATAGCCCGGCGGCGGGTCACGTCGATGTGCGCGTGGGCCGACGAGCCGACGGTGACCTCGCCGACCTGGACGACGCCCTTGTGCACGCTGACGCCCGGCACCGGCTGCTGCACGTCCCGGACCTCGACGACCGCGCCGTTCTCGAGCCTGATCCGGCCGGTGTCGGCCAACTGGCCGCCGCCCTCGGCGTAGAACGGTGTGCGGTCGAGGACGATCTCCACCTCGTCGCCCTCCAGGGCGGCCGGCGACGGCACGCCGTCGACGAGCAGACCGACGACCGTGCACTCGCCCTCGGTGTCGGTGTAGCCGGTGAAGACGGTGGATCCGGAGGTGTCGGCGACCTCCCGGTAGGCGGACAGGTCGGCGTGGCCCTGCTTCTTGGCCTTGGCATCGGCCTTGGCGCGCTCCCGCTGCTCCTTCATCAGGCGGCGGAAGCCCTCCTCGTCCACGGTCAGGCCCTGTTCGGCGGCCATCTCGAGGGTGAGGTCGATGGGGAAGCCCCACGTGTCGTGCAGCAGGAACGCCTTGTCGCCCGGCAGCACCCCCGAGCCGCCGGCCTTGGTCTCGGACACGGCCGTGTCGAGGATGTTGGTGCCGGTCTTCAAGGTCTTGAGGAAGGCGGCCTCCTCGCCGAGCGCGACGGTCTCGATCCGCTTCCGCTCGGTGAGCAGTTCGGGATACTGCTCGCCCATCATCTTGATGACGGTGTCGACGAGTTCACCGACGACGGGCCCCGTGGCGCCGAGCAGGCGCATGTTGCGGATGGCCCGGCGCATGATGCGGCGCAGGACGTAGCCGCGGCCCTCGTTGCCCGGGGTCACGCCGTCGCCGATGAGCATGACGGAAGTCCGCAGGTGGTCGGCGATGACGCGCAGGGACACGTCGGTGTCGGCGGCGCTGCCGTAACGGACCCCGGTGAGCTCCGTGGCCTTGTCCATCACGACGCGCAGGGTGTCGGTCTCGTACATGTTGTGGACGTCCTGCAGGATCATCGCGAGGCGCTCGAGACCGAGGCCGGTGTCGATGTTCTTGCTCGGCAGTTCGCCCAGGATCGGGAAGTCGTCCTTGCCGGAGCCCTGCCCGCGCTCGTACTGCATGAAGACCAGGTTCCAGATCTCCACGTAGCGCTCGTCGTTGACGGCGGGGCCGCCCTCGGCTCCGAACCCGGGGCCGCGGTCGTAGTTGATCTCGGAGCAGGGGCCGCAGGGACCGGGAACGCCCATCGACCAGTAGTTGTCGGCCATGCCCAGGCGCTGGATGCGCTCGGCGGGGACACCGACGACGTCGCGCCAGATCTGTTCGGCCTCGTCGTCGTCCTTGTAGACGGTGACCCAGAGCCGCTCCGGGTCCAGCCCGTAGCCGCCGTCCTCCTGGGAGCTGGTGAGCAGCTCCCAGGCAAGCTTGATGGCGCCTTCCTTGAAGTAGTCGCCGAAGGAGAAGTTGCCGCACATCTGGAAGAACGTGCCGTGCCGCGTGGTCTTGCCGACCTCTTCGATGTCGGGCGTACGCACGCACTTCTGCACGCTGGTGGCCCGCGGGGCCGGCGGTTTGACCTCGCCCAGGAAGTAGGGCTTGAAGGGGACCATGCCCGCATTGACGAGCAGCAGGGTCGGGTCGTCAGCGATGAGCGACGCCGACGGCACGACGGTGTGCCCCCGCTCCTCGAAGAAGCGCAGCCAGCGGCGACGGATTTCAGCCGACTCCATCAGTGGTCCTCATTCCGGTTGTACGTGTGCTTCTGGGTGAGCGGGGCGGGGCGGGGCCGTGCGACGAGTTCCCGCTCGTGCTCGGTTCCGGCCCCGGCCTCGAGGCCGAGCGCTTCGTTGAGCTCCCCCTCGCGCTGAGCCATGCCTGCGCGGACGTCGAGCGCGAACTCCTTGATCCGGTGTCCAGCTTCGACGGCCTTGTCGGCCGCCTGGGCGGCCAGACTCTCGGGGGTGAGCCGGCGCAGCCTGCTCTGGACCTTCGTGGTGGCCCACACACCGGCAGCGGCGCCCGCGGTGAACCAGAACGTACGGCGGAACATCGCTCTCTCAGTCCTTCTTGCCCCGGTCGCGCCTGCTGCCGCGCCGGGCCGATGGCAGTGTGCGTCCCACGATCACGGTACGCCGCGGGGACGGGACGGGTGCGTCCTTGCGGCCCAGGGCCCGGCGAACGCCGTAACCGAAGGCCGCGACCTTGACGAGCGGACCGCCGAAAGTCGATGCGACGGTGGTGGAGAGCGCCGAGGCGTTGGAGGTGACCTCCTGGACATCGGTGGCGATCGCGTCGACCCGCTCAAGCTGGGTCTGCGCCGTGCGCACCGTCGCGGATGCCTCACCGAGCAGCGGGACCGCCTGCTCCGTCACGTCGGCCACCAACTTGGTGGTCGCCTTGAGGACTTGGGCGAGCCGCACCAGCACCACGGCGAGGAATGACACCAGGATCGCCCAGAAGACGGCCACGAGGATCCCGGCCACCTCTCCACCGGACACCATCCACCGCTCCCTGTGATCGATTCGGCCGCCGCGTTCAAGGGCGGCCGGATCTCCGGGCCGGTCGGCGGCAGGTATCGACCTTATCGCGCCTGTGCGAGGGGCCCGTACCGGATTACCACCCGGCACCCGGGCGGCACGGACCGGGCGGCGACGCACGAGTCCGCCGCACCCCCCCGGGGGGTGCGGCGGACCGGTGGGACGCGGGCACCGGACGTTCAGCGCGCGTAGTACTCGACGACGAGCTGCTCGTCGCAGATCACCGGGACCTCCTTGCGGTTCGGGTCCCGGTCGAGCCGGAAGGCGAGCGCCTTCAGGTTGACCTCGAGGTAGCGCGGGGTCTCGCCGTCGGGCGCGTAGCCGCCCTCGCGGGCCACCTGGAAGGGGTGCTTGTCACGGCTGCGCTCGCGGACCATGACCACGTCGTCCGGGCGGACCCGGAACGACGGCTTGTCGACCTTGCGGCCGTTGACCTCGATGTGGCCGTGCACCACCATCTGGCGCGCCTGGTAGACGGTGCGGGCGATACCCGAGCGCAGGACGAGCGCATCCAGACGGCGCTCGAGCTCGATGATCAGAGCCTCGCCCGTCTTGCCCTCGACCTTCCGGGCACGGTCGTAGGCGCGAACCATCTGACGCTCGCTGATGTCGTACTGGGCACGCAGGCGCTGCTTCTCCAGCAGCCGGACCTTGTAGTCGCTGTTCTGCTTGCGGCCGCGGCCGTGCTCGCCGGGCGGGTAGGGGCGTGCCTCGAAGTACTTGACGGCCTTCGGGGTCAGCGCAATGCCGAGCGCCCTCGACTTCTTGACCTTGGGACGCGACTGGTTCACGTGGAACGATCCTCCATGTAAATTAGGTGAGGCTTACCTTAGCGGAGGAGAACGCATGTTTCGACCTGGGACCCCCGCGACCGGCGCCGCCGGAACACCGGCGTGCGGCTCGGATGCGGGTCAGCCGCGTCCCGCGGAAGACGCCGGACGGCCCTCGGCCGCCGAGCGTGTACGAACCCTCGTGGAGTCCGACGCCTCCGCGGTGCTCGTTGTTCCCGGAGCGGAACCGGTGGAACACCTGGCGGGGACGCCCGTGGCACGCACCGTCGCTCCCGACGGAAACGTGCTCCTGCTGGTGCCCGGGGACTCCCCCGCGGCTCGCGCCGCGACCCACGCACAGGACGACGACGTGGTGGCCGTGATGGAGGTCACGGACGTGGCGCCGGTCGCCGTACCCCATCGTATCCGCGGCCGCGCCCGGGTCGGCGGGTGGCTGACGCCGGTGCGCGACCGGGCCGAACGCGAGGCCGGTGCGGCGCTGCCGGCGAAGCGGACTGCGGCCGCTGCGGCGGTCGCGGCCGAGGCCCCGACCGCTCCGGGGAGCGGCTGGATGCTGCTGCGGCTCGAGGTGGGTGAGGCGAACATCGACGACCTGCGGGGAGCGGGCGATGTCGAGGCGGACGAGTTCGCCGCGGCCGGCCACGATCCTTTCGTCCACCACGAGACGGAGCTGCTCCAGCACCTGGCCTCGGCGCACGGCGACCTGATCCGGGGCCTGTGCACCCTGCTCGACCGACCCGGTGCGACCACCTGCGCCGCGGACGAAACGGCGGTTCCGGTGGCCCTGAACCGGTTCGGACTGCGGGTCCGTTTCTTCGGCCGGTCCGAGCGGCCGGAGGACAACACCGTGGACCTCCGGGACCGGCCCGTCTTCGACGCCCGCTTCGACTTCCCCGAACCGGTCCGGGACCTCCCCGCCCTGCGCCGGGCCCTGCACCGGCTCCTCGACGGCGCGGCCCGGGCGGGCTGAGTCCGCGCGGCATCCCCGGTCGCTGCCTGCCGTACCGGGCCGGCTGACCCGTCAGGTGCCGGACTGCCGTCCGCTGTCACCGGCCGGGTCCGCAGCCCCGGCGCTGTCACCGTCGCCCTCGGGAGCCCCACCACGGCCCAGCCGTTCACGGACCCGCTCCAGCACGTCGGCATAACGGGCCTCGGCGCCGTAACGGGTCGGTTCGTAGTAGCGCCTGCCCCGCACCGCGTCGGGCGCGTACTGCTGCTGGGCGATGCCGCCCGGCACGTCGTGCGGGTACACGTACCCCCGCGCATGACCGAGCTTCTGCGCGCCCTTGTAGTGGCCGTCGCGCAGGTGCGGCGGCACGGGGCCCGCATGGCCCGCCCGGACGTCGGCCAGAGCCGCGTCGATCGCCAGATAGGCGGCGTTGGACTTCGGCGCGAGAGCAAGCGCGACTGTCGCCTGACCGAGGGCTATGCGCGCCTCGGGAAAACCGATCAGCGCCACGGCCTGAGCGGCTGCGACGGCGGTCTGCAGCGCCGTGGGGTCGGCCATGCCGATGTCCTCGCTCGCCGAGATCATCAGACGCCGGGCGATGAACCGGGGGTCCTCGCCCGCCTCGATCATGCGGGCCAGGTAGTGCAGGGCGGCGTCCACGTCGGACCCGCGGATGGACTTGATGAGCGCGCTGGCGACGTCGTAGTGCTGGTCGCCGTCCCGGTCGTACGTCACCGCGGCCCGGTCGACGGACTCCTCCAGCGTGCGCAGCGAGACCTCCTGCTCGCCGCGGGCGATGGCCGAGCCCGCCCCCGCCTCCAGCGCGGTGAGCGCACGACGGGCGTCTCCGCCGGCGATCCGCAGCAGGTGCGCCTCGGCGTCCTCCGGCAGGCGGACGGCGCCGCCGAGCCCGCGCTCGTCCCCGACCGCCCGGCGCAGCAGGGAGCGCAGGTCGTCGTCGGTGAGCGGCTCCAGCGTGAGCAGCAGTGAGCGGGAGAGCAGGGGCGAGATGATCGAGAAGTAGGGGTTCTCGGTGGTCGCCGCAACAAGGGTCACCCAGCGGTTCTCGACGGCCGGGAGCAGCGAGTCCTGCTGGGCCTTGCTGAACCGGTGGATCTCGTCGAGGAACAGCACGGTCTCCTTGCCGTACCCACCCGATGCCCGCCGTGCGCCGTCGATGACCGCGCGGACCTCCTTGACCCCGGAGGTGATCGCGGACAGCTCCACGAAACGCTTGTTGGTGGCCTGACTGACCACATAGGCCAGGGTCGTCTTGCCGGTTCCCGGAGGGCCCCAGAGGATCACGGACGAGGCGCCGGCCGGTCCGCCCGCACCCTCGCCGACCAGGCGTCGCAGCGGCGCTCCGGGTCTCAGCAGATGCTGCTGGCCCACGACCTCGTCCAGGGTGCGGGGGCGCATGCGCACGGCCAGCGGGCTGCCTGCCGGGTCCTTCTCCTGGCGGTCCTCGGCGGCGGCGGTGAACAGATCGGGCTCCACGCAGAGAAGCCTATGGCACCGTTCCGACAGTCCGGTGGGGTGCCGGATCAGGCTCGGGCCGGGTGGGTCCGCCCGGTCAGCCGGTCCAGAACGACCACCAGCGGGTCAGGACGAGCATTCCGATCACGCCCACCCAAAGCACCGGGGGCACCCAGTGGAACTCGGTCAGCGTCCGCCGCAGGCCCTCGGGAGCGGGAAGGACCCGGTTGCGGACGTTGTGCACGGTCACATAGCAGAACATGACGATGGTGGCGACCCAGGCCAGGCAGCACCACAGGCACAGCGAGCCGATGACGTACAGCGACTGGTACTGGAGCCAGCTGCAGAAGCCCACGCCGAACAGCGTGCCGGCGTTGAGACCGAGCCAGTACCAGCGGCGGTAGCGTGCGCCGGCGAGGAGACCGAGGCCGATACCGATCACCACGCCGTAGGTGGCCAGGCCCAGCCAGGGGTTGGGAAAGCCGAACGCCTTGGCCTGCGCGCTCTCCATGATGTTGCCGCAGGAGACGATCGGGTTGAGGCTGCAGCCGGGGGTGAAGGTCTTCCCCTCGAGCTTCGCCTCCATGATCTTGAGCTTGTCGAGGGTGATCACCCAGGCGGCGAGCAGTCCGGCGGCGCCCGTGATCACCAGCAGCCATCCGAAGCCGCGGCTGCTGCCGATGGTGGCCGGGGTGTCGTCCCCCCGTTCACCGTCGGTGGACACGTCGTCAAGCGCTGTCATCGTCATAGTGCCGTTCCGTCGCTCCCGAGAAGATGGCCGCCCTGCCGGGCACGAGGCACATTGTGCCCCAGGGAGACCGGTCACCGGGAGTTGTCCACCGGACGAGGGACCGGCTCGGCACGGTGTTGCCGTCCGGGCTCTTCGGGGCCACCGCACAGCGCAGTGCCCGGACGGCGACGGCCGTCCGGGCACTGCGGTGCGACGGTACGGCGTGCTCAGGCCAGCCGGCGGGAGAGCTCGGCCACGACCTCGTCCAGCGCGACCGGCTGCTGCTCGCCCGTCTCGAGGTCCTTGAGCTGGACGCTGCCCTCGGCGAGGTCCCGCTCGCCGGCGACCACGGCGTACCGCGCGCCCGACCGGTTGGCCGATTTCATCGCGTTCTTGAGGCCCTTGCCGCCGAACGCGAAGTCCGCGGCGATCCCGGCCCGGCGCAACCCGGTGACGATGCCGAACAGGGCACGCCGCGCATCGTCGCCGAGCGGTACCGCGAACACCTGCGTGGCGGACGGCAGTCGGAGTTCGACTCCCTCGGCCTGCAACGCGAGAACCGTGCGGTCCACGCCGAGCGCCCAGCCGACGGAGGGCAGCGCCGGGCCGCCGATCATCTCCGACAGACCGTCGTAGCGCCCGCCACCGCCGACCGCGGACTGCGAGCCCAGGCCGTCGTGGACGAACTCGAAGGTCGTGCGCGTGTAGTAGTCGAGACCGCGGACCAGCTTCGGGTCGTCCTCGAACTCGACACCTGCCGCGAGCAGGAGTTCACGCACCGTGTCGTGGTACTCCTTGCACGCCTCGCACAGGTGGTCGCGCATCATCGGCGCACCGGCGAGCTGCTTCTGCACCGAGTCGCGCTTGTCGTCGAGCACCCGCAGCGGATTGATGTCGATCCGCTTGCGGGTGTCGTCGTCGAGGTCGAGCCCGCGCAGGAAGTCCTGGAGCGCGGCGCGGTAGACCGGGCGGCACTCCTGGTCGCCGAGCGAGTTCAGCAGCAGCCGGAAGTTCTTCAGGCCCAGCGAGCGGTATGCGTCCACCGCCAGGATGATCAACTCTGCGTCGAGCGCGGGGTCCTGAGCCCCGATGGCCTCGGCGCCGACCTGCGAGAAGTGGCGGTAGCGGCCCTTCTGCGGCCGCTCGTAGCGGTAGTAGGACCCGGAGTACCAGAGCTTGACGGGCAGGTTCCCGAGTTTGTGGAGGTTGGCCTCCAGCGCGGCACGCAGCACGGAGGCGGTGCCCTCCGGGCGCAGGGCGAGCTCGTCGCCGCCCTTGGTGGTGAGCGTGTACATCTCCTTGGTCACGATGTCGGTGGACTCGCCGACACCGCGGGCGAAGAGCTCGACGTTCTCGAAACCGGGGGTCTCGATGTAGCCGTACCCCGCGCGCCGGAGCGGGGCGGAGATCATCTCGCGCACCGCCAGATAGTTCGCGGAGTCCGGCGGAAGCAGGTCGTAGGTGCCCTTGGGGGCCTTGAAGGTGCTCACGGGAGAAGTCGTCACATTCCTCGTCGCGGAGCGGCGCTTCCGCCGCTTCCGAGGCCGGCCGCCACCTCCCGCAGAAACGGGTTGGTGGCGCGCTCGCGGCCGATGGTCGTCTGGGGGCCGTGGCCGGACAGCACCACGGTCGAGTCGTCGAGCGGCAGGCACACCCGGCCCAGCGAGGCGAGCATCTCGGTGTGGTCGCCGCCGGGCAGGTCGGTGCGTCCTATGGAGCCGGCGAAAAGCAGGTCGCCCGAGAAGAAGATCGACGGCACGTCGGCGCTCTCGGGCAGCCTGAAGGTCACCGACCCCTTGGTATGCCCCGGTGCGTGCGTGACACCGAACCGCATGCCGGCAAGGTCCAGTTGGGCACCGTCCGCAAGCTCCTGGACGTCGTCGGGTTCGCCCACCGTCAGCTCGCCCATCAGCGGCTGCCCGATCGACCGGCCGAGCGCCTTCTCCGGGTCGCTCATCATGTAGCGGTCCCGTGGGTGGATCCAGGCCGGCACGTCGTGCGCGCCGCAGACCGGCACCACGGAGGCCACGTGGTCGATGTGTCCGTGGGTGAGGACGACGGCGACGGGCTTGAGCCGATGCTTCGCGAGTGCCTCTTCGACGCCCTGGGCCGCCTGGTGCCCCGGATCGATGATCACGCACTCCTCGCCGGCGGCGGGGGCGACCAGGTAGCAGTTGGTCCCCCAGGCCCCGGCGGGGAACCCGGCAATGAGCACGTTCGCCCTCAGCTTTCGTCCGGATCAGGAATCTGAGCAGATCAGAGCCTACCGGCGGTGCCCTGCGGACGGCGAACCCGTATACGGTACGCCTCGACGCAGCAGGCGGCCCGAAGGCCCGCACACGACGCGACAGGAGGGAACCGGTGGTCACCAAGGACCAGCGGCGACGGCAGCTCGCCAGGGAGAAGTTCCTGCGGCAGCAGGAACGCCGCACAGCGCAGCGCAGGAAGGCCCACCGCCGGAACGCCGCGATCGCCGTCGGCCTCGCCATCGCCCTGGGCGCGGGGGTGTTCGCGTACGCCACCGACGTCTTCCGGGACGACGAGGGGAAGAAGGACAACGCGGCGCCCGAGGCGTCCCCCTCGGGCAAGCCCGCCGACCCCTGTGCGAGGCCGGCCGCGGGGAAACCGAGCGGCGAGCAGTGGAAGAAGGAGCCGGCCCTCAGCGTCGACCGGACCGCGTCGTACATCATGCGACTCGAGACCACCTGCGGCGACATCGGCATCACGATGAACGCGACCAAGGCCCCGCACACGGTCAACTCCTTCAACTTCCTTGCCGGACAGGGCTTCTTCGACCACACCAAATGTCACCGTCTGACGACCGGCGGCATCTACGTCCTCCAGTGCGGCGACCCCGAGGGCACCGGCCGGGGCGGTCCCGGTTACACGATCCCGGACGAGAACCTCAAGGACCCGAGGCTGAAGGGCAAGGTCTACCCGGCGGGCACGGTCGCCATGGCCAACCAGTACAACGCCCGGACCGGCCAGGGCCGGAACAGTGGCGGCAGCCAGTTCTTCCTCGTGTACAAGGACAGCCGGCTGCCGCCCGACTACACGCCGTTCGGCACCGTCACCGGTGGCAAGGACGTGCTGAAGAAGATCGCGGACGCCGGGGCCGCACCCCCCGACGCCGCGCAGAACACTGCGCCCAACGCGACCGTGGTGATCGACCGGGCGACGGTGCGCACGTCCTGAGCCCGAGGTGGGGGCTGGTTTTCGCTTGCTCAAGGATGCGGACAGCCGCACCGCCGTTCGCCTATGTTGGGCGGTGTACAGGGGTGTCGGCGCCGACGGCCGCCGCCTTCGTGCGCGGACCTTGGGGACCGGCGGTTCGCCGCCGGTCCCCCGCGGACAAGTCCGCGCGGTGCAGCCGACTGTCGGACCGGCCGGGGCGACGCCCTGCCGGAAGAACTGTGGACGATGCCCACGGGCCCAGCGCTCGTGCAGGCATCATGTGGAGGAGGCGCTGTGAGCAGCGACCCATGGGGACGCGTCGACGAGACGGGGACCGTGTACGTGCGGACGGCCGAGGGCGAGAAGGTCGTCGGATCGTGGCAGGCGGGATCTCCGGACGAGGCCCTTGCCTACTTCGAGCGCAAGTATGACGGCCTGGTCGTGGAGATCGGTCTTCTCGAGCGCCGGGTGAGGACGACCGACCTGTCGTCGAAGGATGCGACGACCGCCATCGAGCATCTGCGCGCACAGGTGGACGAGGCGCACGCGGTCGGTGACCTCGAGGCCCTCGGCAAGCGGCTGGACAAGCTCGAGGCCGGCGTCGCGGAACGCCGGGAGGAGCGCAAGGCGGCCAAGGCCAAGCAGTCGGCCGAGGCCCGCCAGGCCAAGGAGCAGCTCGTCGCCGAGGCCGAGGAGCTGGCCGCGAGCGAGCAGTGGCGGGTGGCCGGCGATCGGCTGCGGGCGCTCGTCGACACCTGGAAGGGCCTGCCGCGCCTGGACCGGAAGACCGACGACGAGCTCTGGCACCGTTTCTCGCATGCCCGATCGGCGTTCTCGAAGCGGCGCAAGGCCCACTTCGCGGCGCTGGACGCGCAGCGCGAGGAGGCCCGCAGGACCAAGGAGAGGCTGGTCACGGAGGCCGAATCGCTGTCCGATTCCACCGACTGGGGCCAGACCGCCGCCCGCTATCGCGAGCTGATGACCGAGTGGAAGGCCGCGGGCCGCGCCCAGCGCGAGGCCGAGGAGGACCTGTGGAACCGCTTCCGGGGCGCCCAGGACGTCTTCTTCCAGGCGCGCAGCGCGGTCTTCGCCGAACGTGACTCGGAGCAGCGGGAGAACCTGGCCCGCAAGGAGGAACTCGCTCTCGAGGCCGAGAAGCTGCTGCCGGTGACCGATCTGAAGGCGGTTCGCGCCGCATTCCGTTCGATCAACGAACGCTGGGAGGCCATCGGTCACGTGCCGCGCGACGCCCGGCCGAAGGTCGAGGGCCGGATGCACACGGTGGAGCGCGCGATCCTCGAAGCCGAAGAGGCCGAGTGGCGCCGTACCAACCCCGAGGCCCGGGCCCGCGCCGCGGGGCTGACCGGCCAGCTGCAGGACGCGGTCGACAAGCTGCGCACGCAGGTCGACGCGGCGCGTGCGGCCAGCAACAACACCAAGGCCGACAAGCTGGCAAAGGAACTCGAGGGCCGCCAGGCGCTCCTGGACCAGGCACTCAAGGGCCTGCAGGAGTTCGGCGGTTGAGCGCGTGCCGCGTCCTCACGGCGCGGCGCACGGCGGTGGCCCCGGTGCTCGAAGCACCGGGGCCACCGCGGTGACCGGTCCTGGTCAGGCCCTGCGGGCGGAGGTCACGCGATAGACGTCGTAGACGCCCTCCACGCCCCGGACCGCACGGAGCACGTGACCGAGGTGTTTGGGATCGCCCATCTCGAACGTGAAACGCGAGACCGCGACCCGGTCCCGGGAAGTCTGGACGGCCGCCGACAGGATGTTCACGTGCTGGTCCGACAGGACCCGTGTGACGTCCGAGAGCAGCCGGGACCGGTCGAGCGCCTCCACCTGGATGGCTACCAGGAAAACGGACGACTGGGTGGGCGCCCACTCGACTTCGAGGATGCGTTCGGGCTGGCGGGAGAGCGAGTCCACGTTGACGCAGTCCGCCCGGTGCACCGAGACGCCGCTGCCCCGGGTGACGAACCCGATGATCGGGTCGCCCGGGACGGGGGTGCAGCAGCGGGCCAGCTTGACCCACACGTCCTCGACGCCCTTGACCACGACACCCGGGTCGGAGCTCGAACGGCGCTTGGTACGACGCTGGATGGGCGGTGTGGTCTCGGCGATGTCCTCGTTGGCGGCGTCCTCGCCGCCGAGGGCCTGTACCAGCTTCTGCACCACGTTCTGCGCGGAGACGTGGCTCTCGCCGATGGCCGCGTAGAGCGAGGAGATGTCCGGGTAGCGCATCTCGTGCGCGAGGGTGACGAGGGAGTCCCCGGTGAGGATGCGCTGGATCGGCAGGTTCTGCTTGCGCATGGCCCGCACGATGGCGTCCTTGCCCTGCTCGATGGCCTCGTCGCGCCGCTCCTTGGAGAACCAGGCGCGGATCTTGTTGCGGGCGCGTGGCGACTTGACGAAACCGAGCCAGTCGCGGGACGGTCCCGCGCCGGCCGCCTTGGAGGTGAAGACCTCCACCAGGTCGCCGTTGTCCAGAGTGGACTCCAACGGTACGAGGCGGCCGTTGACGCGGGCTCCTATCGTCCGGTGCCCGACCTCGGTGTGGACCGCGTAGGCGAAGTCGACCGGGGTGGCTCCGGCCGGAAGCGCTATGACATCGCCCTTCGGCGTGAAGACGAAGACCTCGTTGCGGGAGAGGTCGAAGCGCAGCGACTCGAGGAACTCCCCGGGGTCCTCCGTCTCCTTCTGCCAGTCCAGCAGCTGGCGCAGCCAGGCCATGTCGTTGAACGCGTCGTCCTTGCCGGTCCGCTTCGGCACGTCGGTACGCACCTTCGAGGCTCCGGCGACCGCCTCCTGCTTGTACTTCCAGTGCGCGGCGATGCCGTACTCCGCGCGCCGGTGCATGTCGAAGGTGCGGATCTGCAGCTCGACCGGCTTGCCGCTGGGCCCGATGACCGTCGTGTGGAGCGACTGGTACATGTTGAACTTCGGCATCGCGATGTAGTCCTTGAACCTCCCGGGTACCGGGTTCCACCGCGCGTGGATGGTCCCGAGCGCCGCGTAGCAGTCGCGGACGGTGTCGACGAGGACGCGGATGCCGACCAGGTCGTAGATCTCTGCGAAGTCCCGGCCGCGGACGATCATCTTCTGGTAGACGGAGTAGTAGTGCTTCGGCCGGCCGGTGACGGTCGCCTTGATGCGGGCCGCCCGTAGGTCGCCCTGCACCTGGTCGGTCACCACAGCCAAGTACTCGTCGCGCTTGGGGGCGCGTTCGGCGACGAGTCGTACGATCTCGTCGTACATCTTCGGGTAGAGGATCGCGAAGGCGAGGTCCTCGAGCTCCCACTTGATGGTGTTCATGCCCAGGCGGTGCGCCAGCGGGGCGTAGATCTCGAGGGTCTCGCGGGCCTTCTTCTCCTGCTTCTCCCGCTTGAGGTAGCGCATGGTGCGCATGTTGTGCAGCCGGTCCGCGAGCTTGATGACCAGCACCCGGGGGTCCCGGGCCATCGCGACGACCATCTTGCGGACGGTCTCGGCCTGGGCGGCCTCGCCGAACTTGACCTTGTCCAGCTTGGTGACGCCGTCGACGAGCAGCGCGACCTGGTCGCCGAAGTCGCGGCGCAGGGTGTCGAGTCCGTATTCGGTGTCCTCGACCGTGTCGTGCAACAGGCCCGCCATGAGCGTCGCGGGGTCCATACCCAGTTCGGCGAGGATCGTCGTGACCGCGAGCGGATGCGTGATGTAAGGGTCGCCGCTCTTGCGCTTCTGGCCCCGGTGCCAGCGCTCGGCGACCTGATAGGCCTGCTCGATCTGGCGGAGCGTGGCGGCCTCGATCTTCGGGTCGTTACTGCGGACGATGCGCAGCAACGGCTCGAGCACGGGGTTGTACGGGCTGGAGCGCTGCACGCCCAGCCGGGCCAGCCGGGCGCGCACGCGGTTCGACGAGCCGGTGCGGCCGGGCGTGGGAGCGGCGGGCGGGGACGTACGGCCCGGCCGCGGCCTCGCCGCAGCGTCGGCCGGCGGCGTGGGAGGGGCGGTGGACCCTGCAGGAAGGGGCTTGTCCACGGAGACGGGAGTGGTCCGGGGCTCCGCCGCGTCGGCTCTGTTCTCGGCAGGCGGGCCCGTTACCGGTGCAGCCGGCGCAGTCGGTGCTGCCGGTGCCTCGGCGGTCTGCGGATCCGGTTGCTCCCCCGGACGGGTCCTGGGGGAGAGCGGCTGGGCCTTGTCTGGCAAGAGCACTCCTCAGTGGGCCCCTCCTCACCGCGGGCGCGCGAGGAGAGTTGTTCCGGCCCCCGGTCAGGCCCGGAATCCCCATGGTATCGATCCCGGCATCACACGCCGTGCCCGGTCGCCGTACGAGCAGTCCCGATCACACCCCGAGGCGGGAACCCGGTGCTTCCGGGCACCCGCCTCGGGGCGATGTGCTGCTGCGGCCGTCGGGGGATCAGACCGTGATCAGAGCCTCCAGGGGCGCTCCGCCGAGTTCCTCCGCCAGGCGGAGGCGCCCGTTCAGGAAACCCAGTTCCATGAGGACCGCCACGCCCGCGACGTCGGCGCCGGCCCGGCGGATGAGCTGCAGCGAGGCCCCGGCGGTGCCGCCGGTGGCGAGCACGTCGTCGATGACCATGACGCGGTCGCCGGCGTTCAGGTCCTCGGCGTGCACCTCGATCTCGGCGGTGCCGTACTCGAGCTCGTACGCCTGGGCGAGGGTCGCTCCGGGGAGCTTGCCCGCTTTGCGCACGGGGACGAACCCGAGACCGGCCCGCAGGGCGGCAGGTGCGGCGAGGATGAAGCCGCGGGCCTCGAGCCCCACCACCTTGGTTGCGCCGTGCCGGGTGCAAAGCTCCGCGAGGCTCTCGGTGAGCGCCCCGAAGGCGGCGGGGTCGGCCAGCAGCGGAGTGATGTCCTTGAACATCACCCCGGGCTTGGGGTAGTCCGCGACGTCCCGGATCCGTTCCAGCAGCAGGTCCCGCACCGGTATGGCCGTCATCGGCGGCCGCCCGAGGGCCCGCCGCGGCCACGGTTGCGGGCCGGGGGCTGGTACCGGGGACGGACCACCGAGGTGCCGTTCTCCTCGTACTCGCCGTCCTCCCGGTCCTGCTGTTCCGCCCCGTCCGTCTCACCCTTGGCGGCGGCAGAGGCCCGCTTGGCGCGCACCCGCTTGGCCAGGGCCTTCATCTGCGGCTGGCGCTCCTTGAGGTCGGCGACCAGCGGGGTGGCAATGAAGATCGATGAGTAGGCGCCGGCCGCGAGACCGACGAACAGCGACAGCGAGATGTCGTTGAGCATGCCCGCGCCGAGGAAGCCGCCCCCGATGAAGAGCAGGGCGGCAACCGGCAGGAGCGCCACCACCGTGGTGTTGATGGACCGCACCAGGGTGCCGTTGAGGCTCCGGTTGGCGACCTCGCTGTAGGTACGGCGGGCCTGCTTGGTGATGCCCCGGCTGGCCTCCTTCAGTCCGTCGAAGACGACGACGGTGTCGTACAGGGAGTAACCGAGGATGGTCAGCAGGCCGATGACCGTACCGACGGTGACCTCGAACCCGACGAGCGAGTAGATGCCGACGGTGATCGTGAGGTCGTGAATGAGCGCGATCAGTGCGGCCAGCGCCATCCGCCACTCGAAGGCGATGGCCAGGTAGATCACCACCAGGAGCATGAAGATGCCGAGGCCCAGCCAGGCCTTGTTGGCGATCTGCTCGCCCCAGCTCGGGCCGACGAGGTCGGCGTTGATCTGGGACGCCGGGATGTCCAGGTCCTGGGAGAGCTTCTGCTTGATCTGGTCCGACTTGGCGGTGTCGACCTCGCTGATCTGGATCCGCAGGCCGCCGTTGCCGAGTTCCTGCACCAGTGCGGCGTGGCCGGAGGCCCGCTCCGCGAACTGCTCCGCCTGGCCCACCGAGACGCTGGCCTTGGGAGTGGTGAAGACCGCACCGCCGGAGAACTCGATGCCCATGTTGAGGCCGCGCACCGCCAGGCCCACGATGGCCGTGATGGTGATCAGGATCGAGATGCCGTACCAGATCTTGCGCTTGCCGACGAAGTCGTAGCCGACCTCACCGCGGTAGAGCCGGGCGCCCAAGGTGCCGAGTCGCGACATCTCACGCCTCCTTCGGGTCGGTCGGGGCGGCAGGACGACGGCGGCCGCGCAGCGGCGGCCTGGCACCCAGGCGCGTCGGGTCGAGGCCGGACCACGGATGCCCGCTCGAGAAGAACTTCCGCTTGGCGAGGATCGTCATCAGCGGCTTGGTGAAGAGGAAGACGACCACGACGTCGAGGAGCGTGGTCAGACCCAGGGTGAAGGCGAAGCCCTGCACCTTGCCCACCGTTGCGATGAACAGCACCGCGGCGGCGAGGAAGGACACGAAGTCCGCGACCAGGATGGTGCGCCGGGCCCTCGGCCAGCCGCGCTCGACGGCCGGGCGCAGGCTGCGGCCCTCCCGGATCTCGTCCCGGATGCGCTCGAAGTACACGATGAAGGAGTCGGCGGTGATCCCGATCGCGACGATGGCACCGCACACGGCCGGGAGGTTCAGCGCGAAGCCGATGGCCGGGCCGAGCAGCGTCATGATCGTGTACGTCATCGCCGCCGAGACCAGGAGGCTCAGGATCGCGATGAGCGACAGGCCCCTGTAGTAGATGACCAGGTAGAGCACGACGAGGGCGAGGCCCAGGGCGCCGGCGACGAGTCCGGCGTGCAGCTGCTCCCCGCCGAGGGCCGGGGAGACGGTGGTGACGTTGGACTCCGTGAAGGTCAGCGGCAGGGCGCCGTAGGACAGCACGTTGGCCAGGTCACTCGCGGACTGCTGGGTGAAGCTTCCGGAGATCTGGGCGTTGCCGCCGGTGATCGCGGAGGAAACGCTCGGTGCCGAGACCACCTCGTTGTCGAGGACGATCGCGAACTGGTTGTTCGGCGGCTGCTGGGCAGCGAGCTTGCCGGTCACGTCGGCGAACTTGTCGGCGCCCTTGGAGTTGAAGTCCAGCGTGACGATCCAGCCGGCACCGGACTGCTGGTCGAAGGCGGCCTTGGCGTCGTCGACGTCGGTTCCGCTGACGCCGGCCGGCCCGAGGGCGTACTTGGCCTTGCCCTGCTCGTCGCAGGCGACGGTGGGCTCACTGGGCTTGACGCCCAGGCCGGCCTCGGCGCGTGCCTTCGGGTCGGCGCAGTTGAGCGCGTCGAGCTTCTTCTTCAGCTCGGGCGGGATGTTGGCGCCCGGCGTGGGCTGCGGGGCGGGGGTCGCGGCCCCGGACGGCGCGGGCGAGCCCGTGGGCCGGGCGGAACCGCTGGGGGCGGCCTTCGACGGCGCGGCCTGCGGGGACTTCGAGGCGTCGGCCTTCAGCGCGTCGGTGACGGCGCGGCCCTGCGTGGTGCTGCTCGGTGCCGGCGCCGAGGCGCTCGGTCCGTCCGAGGGCTTGTCCGTGCCGGTGGCCTTCTCACCGCTGCCGGCCTTCCCCTTGTCCCCGGCCTTGCCCGCGGGGGATTCGGAGGGCTTCGGCTTGGGCGCCGGAGTGCCGGGCGCGATGGTGAGCACCGGCCGGAAGTACAGCTGCGCCGTGGTGCCGACCTGTTCCCGGGCCTGCTTCTCGTTCGTCCCCCGGGGGATGTTGACGATGATGTTCCGGTCGCCCTGGGTCTGTACCTCGGCCTCGGAGACGCCCAGCCCGTTGACACGCCGCTCGATGATGCCGACGGCCGTGTTCATGTTGGTCGGGTTGATCGCGTTCTTCTGGCCCGGCTGTTCCTTGGCACTGAGCGTGATGCTGGTGCCGCCGGCGAGATCGATGCCCAGTCGGGGCGTGGTGTGACCGGAGAGGAACATCCCCCCGGTGAGGGCGACCAGGGCGATCGCGATGAGCGCCAGAGCACGCCCTGGCCTGCTCTGACCCCCCGAGGACCGCCGGCCCTTCTTCGGTGCTGCCACCTTCTTGTTTCTCCCTGTCCAACCGCCGCGCGTCGGCTGTCGCGGGCGGCCACGAAGTGATGTGGGGACGTGCCCCGCCGGAGCCTAGACCGTCAGGCAACCGCGGTGCGTCCGGGGGCGGTCGCAGCAGGATGGCACACCCGGACGCTCGCGGTTCTCGGGAGGTCTACTTCGCGTCGGTGCCGCCGTCGTCCTTCTTGCCGTCCTCGGCCCGGTCGGCGGCCTTCGGCGCGTCGGTCTGCTCGGCGCCGGCGGCCGGAGCGGCCTGGTCCCCGGCCTCGGACTTGCCGAGGTCGATCCGGGCGGCATCGTCCGCGTCATCGGTCAGCGAGGAGGCGTCGTCCGGGACGACCGGCTCGTCGGTCTTCTGCACGGCCGGGTCGATGCCGTGCACGATGCGGTTGTACTCCTCGTCCTCCAGGACGGCGCCGACGGCGTTCTTCGCGTAGACAGCGTGCACGCCCGGGGCGACCTCGAGGAGGATCGTGTCGTCGTGGATCTCCTTGACGGTGGCGTACATGCCCCCGATCGTCCGGATACCGGCGCCCGGCTGCATCGAGTCACGCATCTGCACGGCCTGCCGCTGCTTGTTCTTTGCCGAGCGGGTCATGAGGAACATGACGCCGATGATCAGAACGAGCGGGAGGAGGGTCACAATATCCACGGCCGGAAATCCTTCGCACGACCGCGCATGGCGGCCTGGTGAGCGGGTATGGGCAAGGCCGTCCGGGAGGGGACGGCATCGGCGGAGTCTAAGGGAGTCCGCGTATCAGGAACAACGCCCAGCATGTCACCGGGGTTCCTGCCCGGGCGAGTACCCGCGCCGTCACCCGCCGAAGAGCCCCTGCTGGGCCGGTCCGGCGCCGTTCGGGGGCGTCAGCCCGAGGTGGTCCCACGCCGCGGGCGTGGCGACCCGGCCCCGGGGGGTCCGGGCGAGCAGGCCTTCGCGGACCAGGAACGGTTCGGCGACCTCTTCCACCGTCTCCCGCTCCTCCCCCACCGCGACCGCCAGGGTGGACAGACCGACGGGACCGCCACCGAACAGCTTGAGCAGGGCCGTGAGCACCGCGCGGTCCAGCCGGTCGAGGCCCCGGGCGTCGACCTCGTAGACCTGGAGGGCGGCCGCGGCCACCTCCCGGGTGATCAGCCCGTCAGTCTTGACCTGGGCGTAGTCCCGCACGCGGCGCAGGAGACGGTTGGCGATCCGGGGGGTGCCACGGGAGCGGCCCGCGATCTCCGCTGCCCCCTCCGTCTCGATCCTGACGTCCAGCAGTCCGGCCGAACGGTGGATGACGCGCTCCAGCTCGGCCGGCCCGTAGAACTCCATGTGGCCGGTGAATCCGAAGCGGTCGCGCAGCGGAGGCGGCAGCAGTCCGGCTCGGGTGGTCGCGCCGACGAGGGTGAACGGCGGCAGCTCCAGCGGGATGGCGGTGGCGCCGGGGCCCTTGCCGACGATGACGTCGACCCGGAAGTCCTCCATCGCCATGTAGAGCATCTCCTCGGCCGGCCGGGACATCCGGTGGATCTCGTCGAGGAAGAGCACCTCGCCCTCCGTGAGGGACGAGAGGATCGCGGCGAGGTCGCCGGCGTGCTGGATGGCGGGGCCGGAGGTGATGCGGATCGGGGCGCCCATCTCCGCGGCGATGATCATGGAGAGGGTGGTCTTGCCGAGCCCGGGCCCGCCGGAGAGCAGGACGTGGTCGGCGGTCGCGCCGCGCGCGCGGGCGGCGCGCAGGACGAGATCGAGCTGTTCACGGACCCGCTCCTGCCCGATGAACTCCTCGAGGTCCTTGGGCCGCAGCGCGGCCTCGACGGCCTGGTCCTCACCGTCGGCGGCTGCTTCGACCAGCCGGTTGTCGGTTCCGGGTCCGGATACGTCGAAGTCCATGTGTGCCTGAGTCCTTCCGGGTCCCCCGGCCGGAGCGGCGGGGGACCGAACGGGGGTGCGGTTCAGCGTGCGCGGTTGAGGGTCTGCAGGGCGGCCCGCAGCAACTGCGGGACCGGTGGAGCCGCACCGTCCACGGCCGCGGCCTCCGCCTGCGGGGTGACAGCCTCGACGGCGTCGTCGGCCTCCCGGGCTGCGTAGCCGAGACCCACGAGTGCGGCATGCAGTTGCTCACGCCACGGCGGTGTCCCCCCGGCCCGGGCGGTCTGCACGGCGGGGGTGCCGATGGGTTCGCCGAGCCGGTCCTTCAGCTCCAGCAGCAGCCGCTGAGCGCCCTTCTTGCCGATGCCGGAGACGGCTGTCAGTGCTTTCTCGTCGCCGAGTGCGACCGCGCGACGCAGGGCGTCCGGGCTGTGCACGGCGAGCATCGCCTGGGCCAGCCGGGGGCCGACACCGCTTGCGGTCTGCAGGAGTTCGAAGACCTGGCGCTCGTCGTCGTCCGCGAACCCGTAGAGCGTCAGCGAGTCCTCCCGGACGACCAGGGAGGTCGCGAGCCGGGCCCGCTCCCCCACCCGCAGCGCGGAGAGGGTGTTCGGGGCGCACTGGACGGACATGCCGATGCCGCCGACCTCGACGACCGCGGAGTCCGGCGCGAGGGCGGCGACGGGGCCGCTGACGAAGGCGATCACAGTCAGGTGTCCTTCCGGGAGGTTCGTTGACGTACGGCCGTCCGGCTCGCCCGGGCAACCGTGGCGGGCGGAGCCGGTGTCCGCCCGCGCGCCGCCGCGTGCGCCTGCTGGAGCCGGTTGACCGCGGGCGCGCGCCAGATGTGACAGATCGCCAGGGCGAGGGCGTCGGCGGCATCCGCCGGTT
Source organism: Streptomyces meridianus (assembly GCF_023703325.1). Classification (GTDB taxonomy): domain Bacteria; phylum Actinomycetota; class Actinomycetes; order Streptomycetales; family Streptomycetaceae; genus Streptomyces; species Streptomyces meridianus. The sequence continues at coordinate 19,398 of NZ_JAMQGM010000041.1, read as the reverse complement.
TCGGCGGGGCGTCGAGCCGCAGCAGCCGGGTCACCATGGCACCGACCTGGGCCTTGTCCGCGCGGCCGCTGCCGGTCACGGCGGCCTTGACCTCGCTGGGCGTGTGCAGGGCGACGGGCAGACCGCGGCGCGAGGCGCAAAGCATCGCCACGGCGCTGGCCTGTGCGGTGCCCATGACCGTGCGCACGTTGTGCTGGCTGAACACCCGCTCCACGGCGACGTATTCGGGCCGGTACTCGTCGAGCCACTGCTCCAGGCCCTGCTCGATGAGGACGAGGCGCGCGCCGATGTCGGCATCCGCCGGCGTACGGACGACTCCGACCCCGGCCATGGTGAGCGCACGGCCCGCGACCCCTTCGACGACCCCGATCCCGCAACGGGTCAGCCCCGGGTCCACCCCCAGCACGCGCACCGGCGCCGCTCCCTTCCACCTGACTCGGACGTGTTCCGGCAGGCTATCGGCAGGTACCGACAACAGCGGCGGGCCGGCGGGGTGTTTCCCCCCGCCGGCCCGCGCCGCCGCTCGCTGTCGGAACGTCAGGCGTCGACCTTCTCCATGACGTCGTCGGAGACGTCGAAGTTCGCGAACACGTTCTGCACGTCGTCGCTGTCCTCGAGGGCGTCGATCAGCTTGAAGATCTTCCGGGCGCCCTCCTCGTCGAGCTCGACCTGCATGGTCGGGACGAAGTTGGCGTCGGCCGAGTCGTAGTCGATGCCCGACTCCTGGAGCGCGGAGCGCACCGCGACGAGGTCGGTGGCCTCGCTGAGGACCTCGAAGCTCTCGCCGAGGTCGTTGACCTCCTCGGCACCGGCGTCCAGGACGGCGCCGAGCACGTCGTCCTCGGTCAGCTCGCCCTTGGGCACGATCACGACGCCCTTGCGGTTGAACAGGTAGGAGACCGAGCCCGGGTCGGCCATCGAGCCGCCGTTGCGGGTCATGGCGACGCGCACGTCGGACGCCGCACGGTTGCGGTTGTCCGTCAGGCACTCGACGAGCACCGCGACACCGTTGGGGCCGTAACCCTCGTACATGATCGTCTCGTAGTCGACACCGCCGCCCTCGAGACCGCCGCCGCGCTTGACCGCGGAGTCGATGTTCTTGTTCGGGACGGACTGCTTCTTCGCCTTCTGGATGGCGTCGAACAGGGTCGGGTTGCCGTCCGGGTCCGGACCGCCGGTCCGGGCAGCGACCTCGATGTTCTTGATCAGCTTCGCGAAGAGCTTGCCGCGCTTGGCGTCGATCACGGCCTTCTTGTGCTTCGTCGTAGCCCATTTAGAGTGGCCGGACATCCGCCTGTCTCCTTCACGTCACCGATTACTGCACGAACGGAAACGATCCTACCGGGACGGTCGGACCCGCCCCGGTCCCGCGTCCTCCCACGCCCGGGTCAGGCACCGGCCGCAGCACAGCGGGCCGCGGCTCGCACCATTGCGACGAAGAGTTCGTGCACCCGGTGATCACCGGTGAGCTCGGGATGGAACGAGGTCGCGAGGAGGTTGCCCTGGCGGACCGCGACGGGGTGGGTACCGCTCTCGCCGGACCGCACGGTGGCCAGGACCTCGACCCCGGCGCCCACGGACTCGACCCATGGGGCACGGATGAAGAGCCCTTCCACCGGACCGCCGTCGATGCCTGCCATCTCGACCGCCGCCTCGAACGACTCGTTCTGCCGTCCGAACGCGTTGCGGCGCACGATCATGTCGATGCCGCCGATGGTCTCCTGGTCGTCCCGGCCGTCGAGAATCTTGTCCGCGAGCATGATCATGCCGGCGCACGAACCGTAGGCGGGCATTCCGGCGCGGATCCGCTCCCGCAGCGGTTCGAGCAGTCCGAAGGCGACGGCGAGCTTGGCCATGGTGGTCGACTCGCCGCCGGGGACCACGAGGCCGTCGGCCTCGGCGAGCTCGTCCGGCCGGCGGACCGGGCGGGCCAGCGCACCGGCACCGGCGAGCGCTGCGAGGTGTTCACGGACGTCACCCTGGAGGGCGAGGACGCCGATCACGGGGTGGTCGGCCGCCGACGGCTTGGAGTGGGTGGACACGGGCTACCTCTTCCGGGTGCGGGACGCCGTGCGCGCCCGCACCGCTCTGTCGTGCACGGGTCGTTCGGTTCCTCCGTCTCCGGAGGAAAGCCGATGGACGACCCCGGCCGACTCCGGCGGGGCCGTCCATCGAGTGCTTCTGGCGCCGGGACTACCAGCCGCGGTTGGCGTAGCGCTCCGCCTCGGGCAGGGTGTCGCAGTTGATGCCGACCATGGCCTCGCCCAGATCACGGGACGCGTCGGCGATGATCTTCGGGTCGTCGTAGAAGGTCGTCGCCTTGACGATGGCCGCGGCGCGCTTGGCCGGGTCGCCGGACTTGAAGATGCCCGAGCCCACGAACACACCCTCGGCACCCAGCTGCCGCATCAGCGCGGCATCGGCGGGGGTGGCCACACCACCGGCGGAGAACAGCACGACCGGCAGCTTGCCGAGCTCGGCGACCTCCTTGACCAGCTCGTACGGGGCACGCAGCTCCTTCGCCGCCGCGTACAGCTCGTGGTTGTCCAGCGCGCGCAGCCTGCCGATCTCGTTCTTGATCTGGCGCAGGTGGCGGACGGCCTCGACGACGTTGCCCGTGCCCGCCTCGCCCTTGGAACGGATCATGGCCGCGCCCTCGGCGATCCGGCGCAGAGCTTCACCCAGGTTCGTGGCACCGCAGACGAAGGGCGTGGTGAAGGCCCACTTGTCGCTGTGGTTGACCTCGTCGGCGGGGGTGAGGACCTCGGACTCGTCGATGTAGTCGACGCCGAGGGACTGCAGGACCTGCGCTTCGACGAAGTGGCCGATCCGGGACTTTGCCATCACCGGGATGGAGACCGCGCTGATGATTCCGTCGATCATGTCGGGGTCGGACATCCGCGCGACGCCGCCGTCCTTGCGGATGTCGGCCGGGACCCGCTCCAGGGCCATGACCGCGACCGCGCCGGCGTCCTCGGCGATCTTCGCTTCCTCCGGCGTGACGACGTCCATGATCACGCCGCCCTTGAGCTGCTCGGCCATGCCGCGCTTGACGCGCGCGGTGCCGGTCTCGGGATTGCCGCCGGGAACCTGGGCAGACGTGCTGGAGAGCTCGCTGGACACGGTTTGACCTCACTTGAATGAATCGTGCGATGAGCCCATCGTAGGCTGCTGCGCCACCGGCTCCGCCCGGCCGTCCGGTGCGGGCAGGTGCGCCCGCACTGCTGCACGCAAGAGGAAACCCCACCCGGATCCAGGGCGACAAGGGCCAATTCGCACCCAGTGGCCCGTCATGGGCCGTTCCGGTCCGGTCAGCGAACCGCGCGGCCGTCGAGGGTGACCGGGGGCTCGTCGTCCATCTCGAAGGCCAGCGGAAACGGGGCGTGGCCCGCGAGGCGGAACCAGCGGACCTTGCGGTGCCGGCGCAGCGCCCGGGCGGCACGCACCGCGTCGTTGTGGAACCTGCGGGCCATCGGAACCCGGCGGACGGCGGCCGACAGCTCCCCGGCGGCCTCCGCACCTCCGGGGGCCTCCCGTACCGCGTCCACCTGTGCGCTCTCGGCGAACACCGCCCGCAGCGCCTGGCTGAGTTCGCTCTCAGCGACCTCCCGGCCGTCCTCGTCGGCCTGCCGCGCGGCATGCGCGGACTGATACAGCACCATCGAAGCGGCCGGGTCGAGCAGACCCGAGGTGGCCACCTCCTGGCTGATCGAGGCCCGCCGGACGAGCGCGGCGTCGAGGGCGGCGCGAGTGGCGTCGATGCGGGCGTGCAACCGGTCCAGGCGTCCGGCCGTCCAGCTGAGGTAGACGCCGACGAGGGCCAGGGCGACGACAATCCAGATCAGTGTGCTCACGGCGGGTCACAGTACCGGCACCCGGTCCGGCGGAAACCGGCGCTCCCCCACGGCAGCCCGCACCACGCCTGCGGATGCGCCCGAGCCCGGGCCGGGTCAGCCGCGGGCGAGCCCGAGGCGGCTCCGCAGGCCGGTGCGCTCGTCCTCGGCGACCGAGGCCGCGCCGTCCGTCACCGTCTCGTAGACGGCGAGGATGTCCGCACCCACCGTCGACCAGTCGAAGCGCCGGACGTGGTTCATGCCCCGTTCCCGCAGTTCGGCGCGCCGCCCGGCATCCCCCAGCAGCCGGACGGCCGCCGAGGCCAGGGCTCCGGCTTCCTCGTTGGCGAACAGTTCCCCGGCTTCCCCCCCGTCGAGGACCTGCACGAAGGCGTCGAGGTCGCTGGCCAGTACCGGGGCGCCCGCCGACATCGCCTCGACCAGGATGATGCCGAAGCTCTCGCCGCCGGTGTTCGGGGCGACGTAGAGATCGACACTGCGCAGCAGACGGGCCTTCTCCTCGTCGCTGACCATGCCGAGGAACTCCACACGCTCCCGCATCTTCTCCGGAAGTCCGGCGACCGCCTCCTGCTCGTCCCCGCGGCCGGCGACGAGCAGCCTGGCGTCCGGGCGTTCGGCGAGGATTTCCGGCAGGGCCCGCATCAGCACCGGCAGCCCCTTTCGGGGTTCGTCGATCCGGCCGATGAACCCGATGGTCTGCCCCTGCCAGCGCGGTTCGGGCTCGGCGCGGGCGAAGAAGTCGACGTCGACGCCGTTGGGGATCACCACGGCGTCCCCGCCGAGGTGCTCGACGAGGGTGCGCCGGGCATACTCGCTCACCGCGATCCGGGCACTGATCTTCTCCAGTGCGGCCTGCAGGATCGCATAGGCGGCCACCATGGCGCGCGACCGGGGGTTCGAGGTGTGGAAGGTGGCCACGATCGGCCCCTGGGCCGCCCAGCAGGCGAGCAGGCCCAGGGACGGCGAGGCGGGTTCGTGGATGTGCAGCACGTCGAAGCGGCCGTGCTGCAGCCATCGCCGGACCCGCGCGGCCGACAGGAAACCGAAGTTGAGCCGGGCCACCGAGCCGTTGTACGGGACGGGGACAGCGCGCCCGGCCGGGACGACGTACTCCGGCAGCGGTGTGTCGTCGTCCGCGGGGGCGAGCACGGACACCTCGTGCCCCAGAGCGATGAGGTGCTCGGCGAGATCCCGGATGTGGAACTGCACGCCGCCGGGCACGTCCCAGGAATAGGGGCAGACGATGCCGATCCTCAAGGCTTCTCCTCACGAGGCTCGAGATCGGCGAGCCAGAGCCGCTGCAGCATGTGCCAGTCCTGCGGATGTTCACGGATTCCGCCGGCGAAGACGTCGGCGAGGGCCTGGGTCATTGCAGCCGTCTTCTCCGCCCGGGTTCCCTGCTCGGGGACCGTCACCGGCGGGTGGACCCGACCGCCCATCACCGGCGGCTCGTCGTACCAGAGGGTGACGGGCAGCAACTGGGCGCCGGTCTGCTGGGCGAGCATCGCCGGCCCGGCGGGCATGCGCGTGCGGTCGCCGAAGAAGTCGACCTCGACGCCGGAGGCGGACAGGTCCCGGTCGGCGACGAGGCAGACCAGGCCGCCCGCGCGCAGCCGGCGGGCCAGGGTGCCGAAGGCGGTGCCGCCACTGTGCGGAAGCACCTCCATACCGAGGCTCTCGCGATAGGCGACGAACCGGTCGTACAGCGTCTCGGGCCTGAGCCGCTCGGCGACCGTGGCGAAGGGCACGCCGAGCTGCGTGGTGACCCAGGCCCCGGCGAGGTCCCAGTTGCCCAGGTGGGGGAGCGCGAGTATCACCCCTCGGCCCGAGGCGAGTCCCTCCTCGAGCAGGTGGACGTCCTCGGGCGTGAAGGCGTCACGGATCCGGTCCCTGCTGTACGCGGGGAGCCGGAACGACTCCATCCAGTACCGCAGGTAGGAGCGCATGCCGGCGCGCGAGAGCTCGGCGAGCCGGTCCGCGTCCGCTTCGGGGACGACCCGCGCGAGGTTGGCCTCGAGGCGGAGTATCTGCTTGCCGCGGCGACGCCAGACCGTATCGGCGACGGTCCGCCCCAGGGCCTCGGCCGCCGGCTCGGGGAGCCGCTTGACCGTGGCCCAGCCCAGGCCGTACAGGGCGTCCGTGACCTGCTCCTTCATGCCGCCTCGTCTCCGGTCCCGGTGCCGGGGGCCGCCGCAGCGTCCATCTCCGCCGCCTCACTTCGCACGGTCACCATTCGCTGCCCGAGGGTGATCAGGCTGCCCACCGCCACCACCCACAGCGCGATGGGCAGCAGGATCTCGATGTAGGGCACGCCGAAGGCGTGCAGTCCCGCAAGCCCGGCGGCCACCAGGGAGATGACGAGGCGCTCGGCCCGTTCCACCAGCCCGTTGACGTTCACCGGCAGCCCGATGCTCTCCCCGCGCGCTTTGGTGTAGGAGACGACCTGGCCGCCGGCCAGGCAGAAGATGGCGATGCCGCACAGCAGCAGGTCGTCGCCCCCGCCCGCGTACCAGAGCGCCAGCCCGCCGAAGACTGCCGCGTCGGCCACCCGGTCGAGCGTCGAGTCCAGGAAGGCGCCCCAGCGGCTGGACCGACCCGAGAGGCGGGCCATGGTGCCGTCCACCAGGTCGGAGAAGACGAACAGGGTGATCACGACCGTGCCCCAGAACAGCTCCCCCATGGGGAAGAAGACCAGTGCGCCGGCCACGACACCGCCGGTCCCCACCAGGGTGACGGTGTCGGGACTGACCCCGAGCCTGAGCAGCAGTGCGGCGAAGGGGGTGAGGACACGCGTGAAGAACGCACGCGCGTACTTGTTCAGCATGGCCTTCCCGGGGATCGGTCGGTGCCGCGCGCCCCGGACAGGCGTCGGCTGGCCCATCGTAGCCAGGCCACCGGGCCGCTCGTGCCGTGCACCCGTCGACGGACGCGCGCCGGACGTATGGACGCAGGGTGACGGTGGTGGAAAGCTCGAAGTACGCAGGTGCAGACCGGAAGGTGAGGCACATGGGCGACAAAACACGCACACAGCCCGGAGCCGCCGGCAGGGCGGCAACGGCCGACCGGCCCTCCGCGATACGGAACGTCGTGCTGGTCGGCCACAGCGGATCGGGCAAGACCACGCTGGTGGAGGCGCTCGCCCTGGCGGCCGGGGCGATCAACCGGCCGGGGCGGGTCGAGGACGGGACCACGCTCTCCGACTACGACGAGATCGAGCAGAGCCGGCAGCGCTCCGTCCAGCTGTCGCTGGTCCCCGTGGAATGGGACGGCATCAAGATCAATATCCTGGACACCCCCGGATACGCCGATTTCGTCGGAGAGTTGAGGGCCGGTCTGCGAGCGGCGGACGCGGCCCTCTTCGTCGTCTCGGCTTCCGACGGCGTGGACGGCTCGACCCGGATGGTCTGGGACGAGTGCGCGGCCGTGGGCATGCCGCGAGCCATCGTCGTCACCCATCTCGAGGCGGCGCGGGCCGACTTCGACGAGATGACGGCGATCTGCGCGCGCACCTTCGGCGGCGAGGACCCGGACGCGGTCCTGCCCCTCTACCTGCCGCTGCACGGCGAGGCGGGGGGGGACGGACACGCGCCGGTCGTCGGGCTCATCGGGCTGCTCTCCCAGCGCATCTTCGACTACTCGAACGGGGAGCGCGCGGAGCAGCCGCCCGATCCGGAGCATCTGCCGCTGATCGAGGAGGCCCGCAACCGGCTCATCGAGGGGATCATCGCCGAGAGCGAGGACGAAACCCTGATGGACCGGTATCTCGCCGGCGAGGACATCGACGTCAAGACCCTGGTCGGGGACCTGGAAAGGGCGGTGGCGCGCGGGTCCTTCCACCCGGTTCTCGCGGCCGCACCGGCCGCCGACGGCGCGCGGTACGGCCTGGGCACGGTGGAGTTGCTGGAGCTGATCGCCGGCGGTTTCCCCACACCTCCCGAGCGCGAACTCCCGGCGGTGACGACACCGGACGGCAAACCGCGGCCCGCCCTCGAGTGCGACCCGGCCGGACCGTTGGCGGCCGAGGTGGTCAAGACGTTCTCCGACCCCTACGTGGGGCGCATCAGTCTGGTCCGGATCTTCTCGGGCACCCTGCGGCCGGACGAGACCGTCCACGTCTCGGGCCACGGCCTGGAGGACCGCGGTCACGAGGACCACGACGTCGACGAGCGTGTGGGCGCGCTGTCGATGCCGTTCGGCAAGCAGCAGCGCATCCTGCCGAGCGGGATCGCGGGCGATCTGGTCTGCGCGGCGAAGCTCGGCCGGGCGGAGACGGGCGACACGTTGTCGTCGAAGGACGATCCGCTGTTGATGGAACCCTGGCTGATGCCGGACCCGCTGCTGCCGGTGGCCGTGCAGGCGCACAGCAAGCAGGACGAGGACCGGCTCTCGCAGGGCCTGTCACGGCTCGTCGCCGAGGACCCGACGACCCGGCTGGAGCAGAATCCGGACACCCGTCAGGTGGTGCTGTGGTGTCTGGGCGAGGCGCACATGAGCGTGGTGCTGGAGCGGCTGCGCGGCCGGTACGGCGTGCAGGTCGATGCGGTGCCGCACAGGGTTGCGCTGCGCGAGACCTTCGGCGTCGCGTCGAACGGGCACGGCCGGCACGTCAAGCAGTCCGGCGGGCACGGCCAGTACGCGATCTGCGACATCGAGGTGGAGCCGCTGCCGCCGGGGTCGGGCATCGAGTTCGTCGACCGTGTGGTCGGCGGCGCCGTGCCCCGGCAGTTCATCCCGTCGGTGGAGAAGGGCGTACGGGCCCAGGCCGCCCGCGGTATCGCCGCCGGATATCCGCTGGTGGACATCCGGGTGACCCTGGTGGACGGCAAGGCGCACTCGGTGGACTCCTCCGATGCCGCGTTCCAGGCCGCGGGGGCCTTGGCGCTCCGGGAGGCTGCCGCGTCCGTGCGGATCGACCTGCTGGAGCCGGTCTCGGAGGTTCAGGTCATGGTGGCCGACGAGTACGTGGGCCAGGTGATGAGCGATCTGTCGGGCCGGCGGGGCCGGGTGGTGGGCACCGATCAGTCCGGGCCGGGCCGCACGCTGGTCAAGGCCGAGATCCCGGAGATGGAGATCGGCCGGTACGCCGTCGATCTGCGCTCGCTGTCGCACGGCACCGGACGGTTCAGCCGCGCCTACGCCCGGCACGAGCCGATGCCGGCCCAGGTGGCGTCGAAGATCCGCGAAACAGCCGGGGCCGGCGCGTAGCCCACGGCCCACAGGCACGGGAACGGCTCTGCAGGGACCGGGAGTTCGCCCGGTCGCCGCGGAGGGGTTCCCGTGCCGACGGCTGTCCCTGGGCTTCACCGAGAGGCGACGCCCGGGCAGCGGGGCCGCGAGGGCCCCGGGGCCGCGGACATTCCGCGCCAACAGGCTGCTGACGGCCCGTCCGATCAACCCCCTGCGGGATGGGCACCCGCACGGATACGCTGAGATGCACTTCAGAAGGTGTGCACGGGGCGGTAGTCGGGCAGAGCCGCACCATCGGATGCGCGCAGCGTTGGGGGCGGTAGTGGCACAGGACGGATTCGACTTCAGCCCCGGGGCCCAGGTTCCGCTGACCGGGGCGGCCGGTCAGACCGCGGCGACCCATGCCCTCGCTTCCGCGGCCTATCGCGACACCCCGCTGGAGGAGTTCCTCAAGACGGACAACGAGTGGCACAAGACCACCGTCAAGAAGCCGAAGTCCGCGTTCCTCTCCCTGTTCCAGCCGAATCTGGGAGAGGCGTTCGCCCGGGCGGTGCAGGTGCGGCTGCTCGGCGGGGCTCGCAAGCCCCTGATCCAGTCCTTCGGGACGGAGCCCCAGACCGTGGTCGAGCACTGTCTGGCCGCGACCCGGATACGCCGGGCCCGGGACGCCAAGCTGACGGTCGTCATGGCGCTCAGTGCCCTGCTGTTCCTGCCCGGCACCCTGCTGTGGCTGACCGCCTTCCAGCTGCGCCGGACGATCACGGGTCCCGAGAACCGGCGTGCGACGGCACTCGGTTCGATCGTGCTGGTCGTCGCGGGCGGCGTGTCCCTGCTGTTCCTGCTCCGGCCGCCGCTGCCCGGGCTGTGGGGCGTGTACCTGCGGGTGATGGTGGTGGCACCGGTCATCGGCTGGTGGGTGGCGAAGCAGATCTGCGAGCGCAGCGCGCAGGACATGCGCGCCCGGTGGGAGAGCCTGCTCACCGGAAGCGGTCTGGGCCCGAAGATCCCCGAGGCCGTTCCGCAGGACCCGAACCACACGAGCGCCGAGCGGCTGCGCAAGGCCCTCGCGCAGCTGACGGCCGAGCAGAACAGCAACCTCGTCTTCTACGCCGGGCCCAAGGGCATACTGGGCATGGGCACGCGGTGGGGCAGCTGGCACCTCGCCGAGGAGCTCGTCTCGGCCGAACCGGGCAAGGACTTCAACCCGTTCCGCAGCTGGGACGTCATACGCGCGATCCACGACCAGCTGCGGATGCTGGAACGCGGTCCGCTGCACACCGGCGGGTTCCCCAAGCCGTCCGTGGCGCACTGGGTGGTGTCACCGATCGGCGAGGGTGCCAAGGAGGTCACCCGGCCCAACAACACGGACACCGACGCCTACCGGATCAAGGGCCACGAGATCCAGCGCATCTGCAACGAGCAGCAGTTCGGCAGCGGCAACCGGCACTACCTCGGGGTCCAGTTCGTCCTGTGGGACGGCCAGCTGGTCCTCACCTTCCTGGTCACCGTCACGGTGCTGCACAAGACCCTGCGCATCGAGGTGACCGGGCACGCCCTCGGACCGGTGCACTCGCTCTTCACCACCAAACCGGAGCCGGAGAAGAAGGAGGTCACGAACGGCTGGCGGTTCTGGGAGACGAAGGAGGTCGTCCAGCCCCTGGTGAAGCCGGACGAGGTGGTGCGGCTGGCAGTGCGCGCCCCCTTCACCTGGTTCCCGCCGTTCGTCGACTTCCTCGGCGGCAAGGTCACGCTGCCCGAACCGTTCGGCCTGCGGCACGCCTGGGCGTCCCCGCCCTGGCGGCACCGCTTCATGGCGGACGACGCGCTGCGAGCCGCGACCCCGGTGCTGCGCTCCGTGCATGCCGCGACCATGCGGATGCTGGAGGAGAACGGCGTGGACACCGAGGTCTTCGGCACCCGGTCGACCTTCATGAGCAACCTGGTGCAGGACGTCGAGCCGAAGAAGGCGGACCTCTACAACGCCTGATCCCGTTCCGCCGGACCGGAGGTCGGTCCGGGGTCGGACGCCGGGCGGGAGGGGTCAGACGGGCCAGGCGTCGGCGAGCATCCGCCGGGTTTCGGCGAGCAGCTGCGGGAGCACCCGCGTGTGCCCGACGACCGGCATGAAGTTCGAGTCCCCGCCCCACCGGGGCACCACGTGCTGGTGCAGATGAGCCGCGATACCGGCCCCCGCGGCTCCGCCCTGGTTCATGCCAATGTTGAACCCGTGGGCCCCGGATGCCTTGCGCAGAGCCGTCATCGCCCGCTTGGTCAGATCGGCGAGCTCCGCGGTCTCCGGGCCGTCGAGCTCCGTGTAGTCCGCGACGTGCCTGAACGGCACCACCATGAGGTGGCCGCCGTTGTAGGGGTAAAGGTTGAGGACCGCGTACACGTGCTCACCGCGGGCGATGACGAGGCCGTCCTCATCGGACTTCTCAGGGATGGTGCAGAACGGGCAGCCGTCATCGGCGCCGGGACCGGTGGGCTTGCCCTGGCCCTGGATGTACGCCATCCGGTGGGGGGTCCACAGACGCTGGAAGGCGTCCTGGGCTCCCACTCCGATCTGCTGCTCCGGCTCACTCGTCATGCTGAGCAGCATAGAACTTCGCAGCAGCGAAGCGTGTCGCCGGGGCGGGGCAGCGCCACGGACGGCGATGCTTGGCCGGTGCGCGGTGACAGTGCGATTGCGGAGTGGGAGCGGTACTGCCAGGTGCCGCTGCTGGTGGCCTCGCTGCTGTATCTCGCCGCCTACACCGTGCACGTGCTCGTACCGGAGGTGTCACCGGGCTGGCACGAGTTCTGGCTGACGATCACGTTCGGCACCTGGGCCGCCTTCATCATCGACTACGCGGTGCGGCTGGGACTCAGCCCCAGCCGCTGGGTCTACGCCCGCAAGCACTGGCTCGACCTGCTCGTCGTGCTGCTGCCGTTGCTGCGCCCCCTGCGGATGGTGCAGGTGTACGCCGCGGCCCAGCTCCGGCGTCCGCACCCGAGGCTGTCCCTGGAGGGGCAGGTGATGGCCCTGACCCTGCTGACCGCACTGCTACTCGGCTACTCCGGGAGTCTCGCGGTCTACCGGGTGGAGCAGGGCGCACCCGGTGCGTCGATCCTCACGTTCGGGGACGCGGTGTGGTGGGCCTGCGTGACGCTCTCGACGACCGGCTACGGCGACGTGGTGCCGGTGACTTGGCGGGGCCGCGTCCTGGCGGTACTGATGATGGCGGTCGGCGTCGCCCTGATCGGCGCGGTGGTCGGTGTCTTCTCGTCCTGGCTGGTGCAGAGCTTCCGGGAGAAGACGCAGGAGGCCCGCAGGCGTTCGGAGGACTGACGCCGGGCCGGTCCCGCACGCGGCGCACCGGCTCCGGCCTCCGGACGGCACGTGCCCCCGCCCGGTGCGGGGCGGGGGCACGAAGGCCGGTGGGCGTGGTGCGGCCTCTTGTCAGACCTGCACGCGGTCCTCCACGGCCTTGACGATCTCGGCGACCGCCTCGTCGACCGGCACACCGTTCTTCTGCTCGCCGTTGCGGTAGCGGAAGGAGACGGCACCGGCCGCCACATCGTCGTCACCCGCGATCAGCATGTAAGGGATCTTGGACTTCTGGGCGTTGCGGATCTTCTTCTGCATCCGGTCGGAGGAGGCGTCCACCTCGACGCGGATGCCGCGCGCCTTCAGCTTCGCCGCGACCTCCCGCAGGTAGGGCACGTGACTGTCGCCGATCGGGATGCCGACGACCTGGACGGGGGCGAGCCAGGCCGGGAAGGCGCCGGCGTAGTGCTCCAGGAGCACCGCGAAGAACCGCTCGATCGAGCCGAAGAGGGCACGGTGGATCATCACCGGCTGCTGACGGGAACCGTCCGCCGCCGTGTACTCGAGCTCGAAGCGCTTGGGCTGCTGGAAGTCGACCTGGATGGTGGACATCTGCCAGGAACGGCCGATGGCGTCCTTCGCCTGGACCGAGATCTTCGGCCCGTAGTAGGCGGCGCCGCCCGGGTCCGGGACCAGCGGCAGGCCCTGCTTCTCGGCCGCCTGGCGCAGCGCCTCGGTTGCCTCCTCCCACTCCGCGTCCTCACCGATGAACTTCGGGGAGTCGTCGCGGGTGGAGAGCTCGAGCTCGAACTCGTTGAGCCCGTAGTCGCGCAGGAGATCCAGGACGAAGGTGAGCAGCGAGTCCAGTTCGTCCGCCATCTGCTCCTTCGTGCAGTAGATGTGCGAGTCGTCCTGGGTGAAGCCGCGGGCCCGGGTCAGGCCGTGCACGACGCCGGACTTCTCGTAGCGATACACCGTGCCGAACTCGAAGAGACGCAGCGGCAGTTCACGGTAGGAGCGTCCGCGTGCCTTGAAGATCAGGTTGTGCATGGGGCAGTTCATCGCCTTGAGGCGGTAGTTCTGCCCGTCGAACTCCAGGGGCGGGAACATTCCCTCGGCATAGTTCGGCAGGTGCCCCGAGGTCTCGAAGAGGTGCTCCTTCGAGATGTGCGGGGTGTTGACGAACTCGTAGTCCGCGGCCTGGTGGCGCTCGCGCGAGTATGTCTCCATCTCCCGGCGGATGATGCCGCCCTTGGGGTGGAAAACGGCGAGGCCGGATCCCAGCTCCTCCGGGATGGAGAACAGGTCGAGCTCGGCGCCGAGCTTGCGGTGGTCGCGCTTCTCGGCCTCGGCGAGGAACTCCAGGTACGCCTTGAGCTCGTCCTTGGCCGGCCAGGCGGTGCCGTAGATGCGCTGAAGCTGCGGGTTCTTCTCGCTGCCGCGCCAGTAGGCGGCGGCAGAACGCATCAGCTTGAACGCCGGGATGTTCCGGGTGGTCGGCAGGTGCGGACCCCGGCACAGGTCCTTCCAGCACAGGTCGCCCGTCTTCGGGTCCAGGTTGTCGTAGATGGTCAGCTCACCGGCGCCGACCTCTGCGGAGGCACCCTCGGCTGCCTCGGCGGCCGAACCCTTGAGGCCGATCAGCTCCAGCTTGTAGGGCTCGTCCGCGAGCTCCTCGCGGGCGTCCTCGTCGGTGGTCACCCGGCGCGAGAAGCGCTGCCCGCGCTTGACGATCTCCTGCATCTTCTTCTCGATGCGCTTGAGGTCGTCGGGGTGGAAGGGCTTCTCGACATCGAAGTCGTAGTAGAAGCCGTCCTTGATCGGCGGGCCGATGCCGAGCTTCGCCTCGGGGAACAGCTCCTGCACGGCCTGCGCCATGACGTGCGCGGTCGAGTGCCGCAGGATGTTCAGGCCGTCGTCGGATCCGATCAGGACCGGCTCGACCACGTCGCCCTCGGCGATCTCGTGGGTCAGGTCCCTGAGCTCACCGGTCACCCGCGCGGCGACGATGCTGCGATCGCCGGGGAAGAGGTCCGCCGCCGTCGTGCCCGTGGTCACCACGCGCTCTTCCCGCTCGGAATCGCGATGGATGATCACACGGACGTCCGACACCGGTTTCTCCTGACTCGTGGCTCTGCGGCAGCGGACGCTGCGCAGGTGGCGCTGGCCCCGGGGAGGCATTCACCCGGGTCCCCCAGATGGTACCGATCCGCCGGGGCGGACCGCTAAACGTTTCCCGGGCACCGGCGCACGTCCGGTGGTGCGCCGTGGCCCGCCTCCGGGAGCGGTTCCGCACCGGACTACCCGTCGTCCTCGCCGCCCCATGCCTCCTCGAAGCAGCCCAGGTTCTCGTGCAGCGACTTCATCATGCGGTCCCGCTCGGTCTCGTCGACGCGCACCGGCTCCACGTCCCGGGCGCCGGTGAGGCGGCGGAAGCCTCCACTGCTCTCCAGGCGTCCGCTCACCCTGATCGGCAGTCCGACGAGGTGGGCGTGGACGGCCGTCCGGTACGAGTTCTCGTCGAGTTCCGCCCGGACCCGGCCGACGTCCGCCCCGGTCAGGACCCGCAGCGCCACCGTTCCCGGTCCGGCCGCCGAGCGGCGCCGCATCCGCACCACGACCCCGGTCAGCCGGACCGGAACGGACGGTTCGCAGCGGACGAACCGGGCACCGGCGTCCCGCAGCGCGGGCAGATCGCCCGGGGAGAACTCCACCGGTTCGGGCGCGGCGGAGAATCCGGCGGGGGCGCCCGTGGCCGGTGACCATTCCAGCGCGAAGCGGATGCCCTCGGAGCCGTGGACGAGATCGACGACTGCCTCGGTCAGCTCACGGCTCACACCGAGCCGGACGGCCGCGTCGAACGCCTCCGGCCGGCCGGTCGCACGGTGATAGTCGGTTGCGTCGCGGGCCGCGTGAAGCGCCCGCAGCAGTGTGGTCGCGGCGGCTCGCCCGCTCGCGACGGGCAGATGGGCGGTCAGTGTTCCGGCCGCGGACTCCGGCCCGACGAGTACCTGTCCGAGGGCCTCCTCGGCGCGCCTGCGGTGCCGTGCCCCGTGGTGTGCGGCCCGGCCGAGTGCCCCCAGCGCCCCGGCCAGCAGCATCGCCCGGGCTCCCCGGCGCAGCCGGTCCCCGGCCGGCCACGGCGAGCTGCCGCACGGACCCGTGTCGCGATCCGGCACCCGACGCGACCAGCGCAGCTCGTCGCTGGGCACGGCGAGGGCGACCAGGACCTGGCGCGCGGTGGCGGTGGGGCTGCGGACCAGTCCGGTGAGGGCGTCCGCGAGCAGATCCCGGCTGTCGGGGAAGGCGAGGCTCTCAGGGACGAGAAGGCTGGCGGCACCGGGGTCGGAGGGCGGGGGCGTCCATCGCGCGTACCGGCCCGGTTCTCCGCCGCGGCGCTGCCAGCCGCGCCGGGCGAGCAGGGTGGTGAGGACGTGCGGGTCGACCCGGCCGGGGTCCAGACCCTCCCGCGGGAAGCTTCCGCCGGGCCGTCGGCCCGGGGACGGTTCGCCGAACGGCAGGTTCATCACGGTCTCCCTCCCCGCCCGACCCGGGTCATGATCTCGCAGAGCGCCCGGTCGTCGAAGATGCGCGCGGTCGGAATCCGCACGGTGGTACGGGTGCGCCCCGTCACGCGGTGGCCTGCCAGGTTGGTCCAGTAGCAGCAGTGCCGCAGGGCCAGCCGGTCGTGCGAGGCGTTCAGCCACTCCCCGGGGGTCCTCGGCACCAGCATCACCACGAGGATCTTGTGGACGGCCACCGGTGTGCGCGCGAGCTTCACCAGGTGGTCGTTGTCGAGCGTGAACGAGAAGGAGCTCCCGGCGGGGTGCGGCGGCATCTGGTAGGTGCACTTCAGCTGGACCTTGATGGTCACCTCGTCGTCCACGGCATGGCCGGGTGCGCTGTGGCTGACGTGCCAGTCGATGCCGTTGTCGGGGAACGGCTGGGCCAGCGAGCAGCCGGCCGCCGCCGCGACGGCGTGGAGGTATCCCACCTGGAGTGTCTCCATGCAGGCGGTGACGGCGAGTTGGCCCCGTGCGGGCCCCGCAGCCGACGGGTTTCCACGTTCCCCGTCGCGGTGCAGGCCCCCGGGTTCCGGATGAGCGAGCGTCATGTTCCCTGCGCCTTCCGCGCGATGTCCCCCTGCGGGCACGCCGGCCACCGACGGCCCGTCATCTGTGTTGTCTCCGGGCGGCGTACGCAGCAAACGGTCGGGGTATCACCAGCTCGTAACGGGACCAATTCCCATGTTCCGCGCCAAGGCGAGGAGTTGGTGACATGTACTGGTTCGAGGGACCACTCGCCGCATTCGACACCGAGACGACCGGGGTCGACGTCGAGCGTGATCGCATGGTTTCGGCTGCCCTGGTCGTCCAGAGCTCACCGGGCGCGGTGGCGCGTGTCACCAGGTGGCTGGTGAGCCCCGGCGTTCCGATACCCGCGGAGGCGACGGCCGTGCACGGGCTGACAGAAGAGCACCTGCAGCGCCACGGCCGGTGGCCGTCACCGGTCGTCGAGGAGGCCGCACGGGCCCTGGCCGCGCTCTGCGCGGCGCGCACGCCCCTGGTGGTGATGAACGCGCCCTTCGATCTCACGCTTCTCGACCGTGAGTTGCGTCGGCACCGGGCCTCGTCGCTGGCGGGATACCTCGGCGGCGCCTCGCTGTGCGTGATCGATCCCCGCGTTCTGGACAAGCATCTCGACCCGTATCGCAAGGGGCGGCGCACGCTCACCGATTTGTGTGCTCACTACGGCGTGGAGTTGACCGGTGCGCACGACGCGGCGGCGGACGCCGTCGCGTCGCTCGACCTGGTCCGGGCCCTGGGGCGACGCTTCGCGCCGCGGCTGGAACAGCTGAGTGCGGCGGAGCTGCACAGCCTCCAGGCCGTCTGGCATGCCGGGCAGGCCCGGGGCCTCCAGGCGTGGTTCGCCCGCAACGGCTCCCCGGAACAGGTCGACCCCGCCTGGCCGCTCCGGCCCCAACTGCCCACCGCTGCCTGAGAGTCGACGTCATCGAATGCAGAGAACCGGGCCGCCTGTCCGGCGGCCCGGTTCGGAGGTGGGCGATACTGGGTTCGAACCAGTGACCTCTTCGGTGTGAACGAAGCGCTCTCCCACTGAGCTAATCGCCCCTTCGCGTCGCGGATTGCGGACCGCGGCACGGCGAGAACCATACAGCGCACGGCGGACTCCGTACAAACCGCGACCTCCGGTGCCAGAGGAGGAGAGCCACGGCCGCCGCGCCCGGTCCGCGGGGTCAGCCGGCGGCGAGCCTGACCCGCAGGCCGTGCAGCCCCGCGCGCATCATCAGAGCGTGGTTGGCGCGGAACAGCGGACGCCCCGGGACGGCGAGGACGCGCATCAACGGATGCCTCACCTCGACCTGCTGGTCGTACACGGCGCGGGTACCGCCGCCGCACGGCGCGACGGTCCACCGCGCCCACCCGTCGAGATCTCCCGCGAGCGCCACCTCCAGCACGCGGGCGGCAGGGTCGTGGCGGACCTTGCGGACGGTGACGACCAGGTCGTACGGCAGAACCGAACGGAACCGGGCCCGGCCGCTGGTGTCGTCGATCCGGGCCACCTCACGGACCTGCGGCCACCAGAGCGGATACTCCTCGGGCGTCCCGAGCACCACGAAGACGGCGTCGGGCGGGGCATCGACGTCCCACAGGCTCCGGAAGCGGTAGCTGCACCAGTCCACTTCCCCAGTGTGCCGCCGTGCGCGTCCGGCGCACAGCGGTACTCACGATCGGCCTGAGTACACGTACCCATGTTCCCTGGCGGGCGGCGCGGCCACACTGCACCGTATGAACAGCGTCCCTCCCGCCGTGGAACTGCAGCAGATTGACCTGATGCTCGCCCGGCTCGACGCCGACCGCGCGCGGCTTCTGGCCCGGCGGGGACAAATCCTCACCCAGCTGAACCGCAGCGGATGGCCGGTCACCGGCCCGCCGGCCCCGCCCGGAGCGTGGCCCGCTCGGCCCGGGTGGCAAGGGCCTCCGGCCGCCCGGCGAGAGACGAACCCGCCGACCGTGCAGAACGTCCTGCTGGGGCTCGGCGGGGTCCTGCTGGCCGTGGCGGTGACCGCCTTCACGGTGGTCAGCTGGGGCCGCATGGGAACGGGCGGACGGGCCGCGGTCCTGGCGCTGCTGACGCTCACGGCGCTGACGGCGCCGGTCCCGCTGCTGCGCAGGTCCCTGACCGCGACGGCCGAAGTGGTCGGCTGCCTGGGGCTGGTGCTGCTGATGCTGGACGCGTACGCCCTGCACGTTCTGGCCTTCCCGGACTCCGGCTGGGCCGGCTACGGCGCGGTGGCGGGCACCGTGCTCGCCCTGGTCTGGGCGGGCTACGGGCTGTGGCCGGGCCGGCCGGCCCCTGCTGCCCGGGCGCACTCGCCGGGGGCGGACGCTGCCGGGGCGGGCCGGCGTCCGGCGTCCCCCAACGGGCTGCGGCTGCCTCTGCCGTTGGCTCTCTGCCTGGCTCAACTCCCCTTTTCTCTCTGGGCGGTCGCACTTTCCGCCGACGCCCTCGGCCACGCCTGGGCGCTGACCGCCACGGCAACGCTGGACGTCCTGGTCACCCGTTGGCGCGGCACCCCCGGGGTGCGCGGAACCGCCGCGGTGTGCGCAGCCGTCACCGGCTGCCCGGGCCTGGGCCTCGCACTGGGGCTGTCGCTGTCCGCCACCGGTGCGGTCGATGCTGCGCAGGCCGCTGCCGTACTGCTCGGGGTATCGGCCGGTGGGCTGGCGGGCGTGCTCCTCCCCACCGGCCGGGCAGCCGCCGACGACTCCGCCGCCCGGTCCGGGTCCGCCCTGCGCCGGCCGGACGTGTGGTGGTCCGTCCTGAGCGGAGCCGCGGCCGTGGCCGCGTCCGGTGGGATGCTGCGTGTCGTCCTGCCGGAGGACTGGGCCGTCGTCGGCTACGCAGTGTGTGCCACGGGTCTGCTGCTCGGTGCCCGCTTCGCCGCCGGGCGCCGGGGTCTGTCCACCGGGCTGTGCCTCGCCGGGGCGGCCGTGCACGCGGCGGCCCTGCTGTGGGCGCTGCCGT
>NZ_JAMQGM010000040.1 GCF_023703325.1 Streptomyces meridianus | reverse complement strand
GCCGTGTCCCGGGCGCGCCCGGCCAGGTCAGCGACGCGTTCCCCGGCCGCCGCGAGGCGCCGCTCGGCCGTGCCCAGGCGCCCCAGGGCCCGGGTGTGCGCCTGGCCCGCGTCCTGACGGTCGGCTTCGGTCCGCCTCAGCTCCTCGGCGGTGCGGCGCGCCTCGGCCGCCACCTGCTCCAGCTCCCGGGCGCTGCGCATCTCGGGGCCCTCACGCAGCGCGGCCTGCTGTGCCTTCAGCCGCGTGGCCCTCTGCTCCAGCTCCGCGATCCGCCCGGCCGCGGCCTCCCGGTCCGTCTCGGCCTGCTTCCGCTCGGCCCGGGCCTGGGCCAGGTCGCGGTGCAGCTGCTCGTAGCGGGCGTGCTCGCTGCGGGGCAACCGGGCGCGGCGGCGGGCGGCGACCCGGGCGTAGCGCCGGTAGTGGTCCAGGAAGGCGGAGGCGGCCCGCTCGGCCTCGCTCGCCGCGCGCAGCTCGTCCTTCTCCTCGTCCAGGGAGCGGAACGCCTCCGCCACGTCGGCGATCACTGCCTGGTCCATCGGGGGCAGCGCCTCGGTCAGGGCACGGGACAGGGCGGCCTCGTTGGGCCGCTTCGACAGCTGCGGCTGACGCAGTTGGATGAGCAGATCGACCAGAGCGGCGTAGCGTCGCTCGCCGAGGCCGAACAGCGCCTCGTCGACCGCGCGGCGGTACGTCGTGGCCGTGTCGTACACCATGCCGTGCCCGGCGAGGGCCTCCGCGAGCCGGTCACGCGACAGGGCGGTGCCGGTCGCGTCGAGCAGGCTGAGGTCCTGGCCGATGCGCTGGTCGGTGACGGCGTACCAGTGGCGGGCGATGCCGCGGCCCGCCACTGCCTTCAGCCCGCAGGCGAGGGTGCGGAAGTGGCTCTGTCCGGTGTCGGTGTCGACACGCCCGAACTCGATCCAGGTGTAGCCGAGCCGCTCGGGGTGCGGGTGCTCCCCGCCGAGCAGCAGGTTCCACTCCATGCGCTTGCCC
Source organism: Streptomyces meridianus (assembly GCF_023703325.1). GTDB lineage: Bacteria > Actinomycetota > Actinomycetes > Streptomycetales > Streptomycetaceae > Streptomyces > Streptomyces meridianus. Next base: position 34,641 of record NZ_JAMQGM010000040.1, on the reverse strand, counting down.
GGGTCGGCGTCGGGCTCCACCCGGCGCGGCGACAGGTCGCCGTCCAGCAGGAACGGGAGCGTGAGGGCGAGCACCTTGGACTTGCCGGTGCCGTTGTTGCCGCGCAGCAGCAGGCGGCCGTCGCGGAACCAGAACTCCTCGGTGTCGTAGTAGAAGAGGTCGACCAGGCCGATGCGCAGGGGCCGCCACCGGCCGGGCACGGGGTGGGGCAGGGCAGTCACGGTTGTTTTGCCTTTCGCGGGGAGGTGCGCTGTCCGGGTTCCACGACGACGGTCTCGCCGACCGCGTACCGGGCGAGCGCGGGCAGTGCGGCCACGCCGTCGGGTGTGCGCTCCACCAGGCCGAGTGCGGTCAGTCTGGCCACTGCCCGCTCGACCAGTTCCCCCTCCGTGCCCGGTTGCTTGGCACTCTTGGACCAGAACGCGCCGTGAACGGCGGCCAGTTCCCGCACGCGCCGTTCCAGTTCGGCCCGGCCGACCTCGCCGTCCGCGGCGGCGAGGTGCTCGGCGAGCAGCAGGGTGATGTGCCCGTGGGTGCCCTGTTCCGGCATGCGTACGTCGGTGAGGTCGTCGAGGGGGTCGACCATCGCGATGCCCTCGGCCCGTACCTCGGGCACCAGGCCGGTCAGTTCGCTCACGCGTGCGGTGAGGAAGGCGCGCTGGCGGGTGAGGTAGACCAGCTCGTCGTCGGTCAGCTCGTCGTAGTAGAGCACCGGGTCGTCGAGGAGGCGGCGGGTGAGCTTCTGGCGGATCGCGCGGAACCGCAACTCGTCGCTGTCCAGGGCGCTCTCCGCGGTGAGCACGGCCAGCCGCTCCTCGAAGTCCACGGCAGTGATCATCGACGGTCCGTGGCGGGCGGCCAGCAGCCCGGCCAGGACGCGGCGCTCCACGTCGTAGAGCACGTCGCCCGCCCCGCTCACGTAGGCGTCCTCGTCCCCGGCCACCCGGCGCAGCACCCCGTACCGCAGCAGCAGCCGTACGACGGCGGCGAGGTCCAGGCGCTCGTCGCGCCGTTCCAGCGTGAACTCCACGCCGGCGGCGGCCAGATGCGGGTCGGCGGCGTCCAGCACCACCTGTTCGGCGAGGCGGCCGAGCGCGATCTGAGCCTCCCCGCGTTCCAGTGCGGCCAGCGCCAGACACAGCAGGACATAGCGGCGGCGGGTGAACGGCACACCGGCGCGGGACGCCTCGCGCGCCGGATGGGTCGCGTCGGCCAGGGTCCCGGGCGTCCTGCGCAACCGCGCGGACTCCGCGTCCACCCGCAACGACCAGCCGGTGTTGCGGTCGAACCAGTCGCGCAGCTCGGCGGCGTACCGGCGGACCAGGCGGTAGGCGTCGGCACTCGGACCGCGGGCGAGCAGCAGCGGCTCCCTCAGCAGGGCGCGGGCGGCCTTGTGGAACTCGGCGATGCGCCGGTTGTCCAGCACCTCGCCCAGGGATGTGGTCACCGGGCCTCCTGTTCGGGGATGCCCTGCGTGAGGTCGGTGATCTCGACGGTGTGGTCGGGGCCCCGGAACACCCCGCCCGGCGTGCGGATCTCGGCCGCCGTACCATCGTTCAGAGCGGTGAGTCGGATCTCCATCGTTCCGTCGTTGCTGGTCGCCGCGGTCGTGGTCGTGCCGGGCCGCCAGGTGGCCAGGGCGTCACCGAGCAGCCGGAGGAACAGGCCGAAGGCCACCGGGTCCAGCTCCCCGAGCGCGGACAGCCGGGTGGCACCGTCCGTCGCCAGCCGGGCGCGGGCGGCGGCGATCTCCTCCGCCTGTTTCGCGGCGAGTTCGGCCAGCTGCCGCCGCTGCTCGGAGCGGTCCTGCACTCTGCGGGGCTTGCCACGTCGTTCATAGCTTCCGGTACGGCGCAACTGCGGGCTGATCCGCAGCGGTTCGGCCCCGGCCCAAGGGGTGGCGGGGGGCACCGGGTGCGCCGCGCGTTCGGCGAGCGTGTCGGCGTCGACGGTGAGATGACGGGCGGAGTAGAGGCCGAAGGCGGCGCGCCACAGCCGGTGCCGCGCGTCGTCGTCCGGGGCTTCGGCGAACCAGCGCGCCAGGGTCCGGAAGTCTGCCGACCGGTCCGAGCGACCGGCCCGCCGCTCGTTCAACTGCCGTACAACTGCCAGGAGTTGGGGGATCGCGCCGAGTGCGCGTCCGCGCAGCAGGCGGGCCTGGGACTCGCGGCCGTCCGCCGACACGAACCAGGCGGCGAGTCCGGCCCAGCGCCCCGCCCACCGCTCGTACGCCTGCGCCTCGGCGGTGTCCGCCTCGTCCGGAGCGGCATCGGCCGCCTCCCGAGCGGCCGCCAGCCGCAGCAGCACGCTCACCCTGTCCCGGTCCTCCAGCTCCCCGATGAGCAGGGCGATCCGCCCGCCGAGCGTGATCAGGTCCTGGATGAACCGCTCCAGGTACTGGATCAGCCGGTCCTTGTAGGCGAGGAACACCTCGACCTCGACGCCGTGCAGATCGATGGTGCGCTGGAGCGATCCCATGAACGCCCGCGCGTTCTCGGCCAGCGCCCCGAACCGGTCCGTCAGCGCGGACAGCGCCAGATGCGCCTTGGCCGCGTCCGGCTCCTCGTCCGCGGCGAGCACGAGCAGCGCCCGCAGGTGCGTGACGATGTCGTGCAGCGCCACCGCCTGGAGTGCTCCGCGCCGCCCCAGCGCCTCGTCGTACACGGACAGCGCCTGCTCGGCGGCTTCGCCGGCCTGGGTGAGCTGATAGATGAAGCGTCTGCGGTAGAAGTCCTCGACCGCGGTGACCCGGGAGGTGTCCGGATCCGCCCGCAGATTGCCCCACCCGACGAGACTGTCCAGCGCCTTGACGACAGCGTCCGGGCCGACCGGGCGATGCTCCGGCGGCAGCGCGGCGTGCACGTCCTCGGGCCGCAGATGCACCGCGAACCGCTCCTTGGCCGCCAGGAACACGCGCATCACCTGGCGGTAGAGGACGGCGTTGGGTGCGGTGAGGTGAGCGAAGGGGGCGTACGGGGTCTCCGTGGAGGACTCTGTGGAGGGAGCGGCATCGGCGGGGCCGGTGCGGTCCAACTCGGCAGGGCGTGACGTCATCGTCCAGGCATTCTTCCCAAAGAACCCCTGCAGCGACAATCCCGGTTCGAGCCCCTTGAGCCTCCACCAGATATAAGGGGGCGTGTATATTGATATACGACTCCAGATATTCAGGAGGCCGTCATGAGTCGCACGGTGATCGATCTCGACGACGAGGCGCTGGAGGCCGCAGCCAAGGAACTCGGCACCACGACCAAGCGCGACACCATCAACACCGCCCTGCGGGAGATCACCGCCCGCTACCGGCGACTGCGCGCGCTGGCAGAAGCCCGCGAACTGGTCGCCGACGGCGCACTGGACGTGGACGTCCTCCTCGACAAGAGCACATTCCGGCCCATCGGCGGGCAGGACGGGGTCCGCGACGCAGGAGCGGATGCGTGACCATCGCCGACTACCTGATCGACACCTCCGCCCTAGCCCGCGTCCTGCTCGGCCGGACCACGGCCGAGTGGGACGACAGGATCGGCGCGGGACTCGTCGCCCTGTGCGACATCACCGAACTGGAAGTCCTCTACTCAGCCCGATCGGCGGCGGACCGGGAACGCGTGAAACGCGCGCTGGAAGCCCATTACACCTGGTGCCCCATGCCCGACGGCATCTACCGGCGCGCACGCGTCGTCCAGGAACTGCTCACCGCCAAGGGCGAGCACCGCAGTGCGGGCCCCGTCGACCTGCTCATCGCCGCCGCTGCGGAAGAGGCGGGGCTGACCCTGCTCCACTACGACCGCGACTTCGAGACGATCGCCCGCACGACCGGACAGCCGGCACGGATGATCGATCTCAAGGACTGATCGGCCTCGGGCCGTCAGACGCCGTCCAGCACGCAGATGAGCGGGTGCCGGGTCCGCTCACCGTCACAGCCCGTGCCGGTCGAGGATGCTCATCAATTTCCGCCTGCGTTTCAGTTCTGTCCGCAGGCCGGCGAGATACACGCCGAACACCTCCTCGGTGCGCAGCGCACGATGGCAGTCACGGACGCCCTGCAGCAGCCGTGCCAGGTGCTCGTAGGCGCGGTCCCCCGTCGGCTCCTTCGACCGCTCGACCAGCCGCAGGTACACGCCGAGCGCCTCGGCCGGGCGCGTCTCGCGCGACAGGTCGGCGAGTTGCGCCCACTGCCGGTCGTCGGCGCGGCCGGGGGCCTCGCGCCAGGCGGCGTCCAGGTCGCCGTCGTCGAGCAGTGCGTCGATCAGCACGGGCCCGCCGTACCGGCCGCCGCGCTCACGACGGGCGCCCTCCTCCAAGGTGGCCAGCGCCGCCGCGCGCTCCGCCTCCCAGCAGTCCACAGCCCCGGCGGCGGAGCGCAACTGCCGGTAGGCGGCCAGGGACCGCTCGACACGGAACCGGTCCCGGCGCACCGCGACCGCGTCGGCCTCCCGCCCCGTCTGCGCGTACCGCACGCACACGTAGTCGACCAGACGGCCGTCGATGTACGTCTCGGCGGCGCACTCCCGCAGTCCCCGTTCCGCCCAGGCGAGTGCCTCGTCCGCACGGCCCGCCGTTTCCAGTTCCTCGGCGATGAGCAGATGGGTGGCACCGGACGGGTCGAGGTCCTGCGCATGCAGGGCGACCAACGCGTCGACGTCACCCGCTGCCTTGATCAGACGCTCCATCAGGTACCGCTCCGCCCAGCCGGACCGCCTGCGCCTGAGCGCCTCGGCCGTCAGCTGCCGCATGCGGGCCAGTCCGCTCGGCCCCAGCACGTCGGCATAGTCGAGCGGATCCAGGTCTGTCACATCGCTGTCGTCGGCGAGCAGACGTCCTACCAGCCACTCCGCCAGCCGCTCCGGATCGGGGCGTGCGACCCCGCAGGCCTCCAGATGGACCTCCGCCACTGCGGCGGCGGCCTCCCCGACCACGCCGTCCGAGTCGTCGATCTCCCCGTACGTCTCTCCCAGCGCCCGGAGCGCCTCCTCGGCCAGACCGACCGCCTGCGCCGACTGCCCGTCGGCGGTCAGGGCGCGCAGGGCGCTCACCGCCTCGGCGACTTGCCGCGCATAGCCGGAGGCATCCGCGTACTCGATGTACCCGTACCGGGCGAACGGCCGCGGATCGATCAGGGCGATGATCCGATCCCGGACCGTACCGAGGTCAGTGCGCGCAGCGGCTGCCCGCAGCTCCAAGCGCCGGCGCAGTTCCCGGTCCTCGGCGATCTGCTCCCGCACCAGCACCAGGAGTTGGTCGCGTGACAGCCCTGAAAGCCACGCTTCCAAGCCGGAAGACCGTGCCCGCGCCGCGGCCCGCTGATGCGGGATCGTCTTCGCCCGCCGCAGCACGGTCAGCCCGACCGCCACACAGTGCTTGCAGAAGTTGCCCTCCTGCCCGTACGGGCAGTCGCACCACCCCGAGATGCCCTCGCCGCCACCGAGAGTGAGCTCCACCTCGTAGACATCCGTGCCGTACACCACGGCGGTGACCGAGCCCTCCCCCACCTCCAGTCCGCTCACCGCGTCCAGATACCCCAGCCCCCGCTCGAAGGACCGAGTCCCCGCCACCGCCCGCAGATCGTCCTCGCCGAACCCCACCACTCTTCGTGCCACACCGGTATTCAACCGCGGAAGACGGGTCGGGGAGTCCCGAAGATCTCAGCCATCCCCCTCCCTCGGCGCCCCATCCCGAGCTGACGCCCGGCCGAGTCCCATGCGATGCGTCGCTGCCGGCGTCGCGGCGGGCATCCTATGGACCGCGCCTTCTGACCCACCACCGCTTTCACCTACCGCACGGGGTGGATGACCGCGCACGATGCCACAACTCCCGTCACTCGGTGGGCAGCCAGCGGCTGAGGCAGGCGCACTTGCCAACAGCCAATCGCCCCGGGCCCGTCACAACCGACGTACGCGAACACCGGGAAGGCCGTCGAAGCGCGCTCGCTTGTCGTAGGTGACTACTGTGCGTGCGGTGGTCAGGGCGGTTGCCGCGATGATCAGATCGTGGGCTCCTCTGGGCTGGCCGGCCCTGCGGACGTGGGCGAGCAGCCGCGCATGAGCCCGCGCGATGTCCACGGCGTACTCCTCGACCGGAACCGTGGCGAGGATGGCATCTACGAATGACTGGCGGGCAAGCCGGTCGGTGTCGTCGGCCAGTTCGACGCCCTGGAGCAACTCCGCAGCCGTAATGGCAGCGATCACTGGATCGTCATCGTCCGCGAGTACATCGTCGAGAACGACTTTCCGGCGCTCGACCGCGATCAATACGCCGGTGTCCAGGATCAGTCGTTCCACGGATCGTCCAGGGTCAGCAGATCACGGGTGGCCATCACATCGCCCTCGAAGGCGTCGTCGAGGGAGTCGACGTAGGGCAGGAGAGCATCCTTCACCGCGCGGCCGGTGGCTTTGGGTGCCGGGCCGAGCACGGCCAGGCGTTTGCCCCCGCGGGTGATCACGATGGTTTCGCCGCGTTCCGCGCTGTCCAGCACGGAGGCGAAGTTCCGTGATGCTTCGGTAGCGGTCATCGTCCTCATGACCTCATGCTCTCAGAGAATCTGATATCCGACAAGGCGGGAGGTCGAGCCGAACACCTGCGGGGGAGCGCCGCCCGGCAGGCTCGGGGTAGATGGATCGATGGCGCTGACGGTCGGGGCGCCCGGGCTTCTTGCGGCCCGCCCCATTGCCTCGCGTCCCCTGCATGTCCCCTGGATCTTGCTTCTCGACTTCACTGCGTAACCAGCAGCAGCCGATCTTATTCTGAATCGTCGCAGGTCAGAGCGTTGACAGGGACATCCGGACGCCCGCAGCGAACCTCAGACAACACTTGTGAGCAGCGGATTCTCTCCGTCGGGACCGAGTAGGTGACCCAGAGGTACTGAAGAGACGTTTCCGCAGGTCACATGCCTGCACTGGTGGGGCGGGTGGGACTCGAACCCACGACCGACGGATTATGAGTCCGCTGCTCTAACCGGCTGAGCTACCGCCCCGTAACGGCGCGCCGCGCACATCTGTGCGCGCCGTCTGCCGCAGCATAGCTGCTCATACGATCTGCCGCCCCTACGGGCCGCAGTCGACCGAACCCAGTGACGTCGATCATGGCATCCGCGGTTCCCGAAAGATCCGGAACATCAAAAAAGGCCCCTGACGGGGCCCTTCGCGATGCGCTCCCCCGACTGGACTCGAACCAGTAACCTGCCGGTTAACAGCCGGCTGCTCTGCCAATTGAGCTACAGGGGACTGCTCTGCTCGGGAGGCCGGCCGGTTCCCCGGGGGCGTTCCCTTGCTGCGAGCAATACATTAGCGCATGCCTGGGGGTGCTCCGAAATCGGTATTCGCATCGTGTCCGGCAAGGCGGGGCAGGTGTCCCTGGACGCCACGGAGAGAAGGGTGGAAGCCATGCGGTACCGGCTCACTTTCATGATCGGCCTCGCGGCCGGCTACGTCCTCGGCGCACGCGCCGGACGGGAACGGTACGAGCAGCTGCGCAAGGCAGCCCAACAGGTCGCCCAGAACCCCGCCCTCCGCAACGCGACGGAGTCCGCCGCCCTCGGCGGCCGCGAGTTCGCCTCGAAGGCGGCGGGCACGGTGAGCGCCAGGATGGGCGACCGCATCCCGCGCGCGGTCGCCGACCGCATCCGTTCTCTGCGGGAGCAGAACAACGGGGCCGGGGACGACTGGGGCACGAGCAACACCTGAGGGCGTTGCGGCGGCGGCCTTGCCCCGGGCCGCCGCCGCAGCCGCGGAATGAGGCAACATCTGACCAATGGGCATAGTCGCCGGACTGGACAGTTCGTCCGTCCACACACGCATCGTCGTCTGCGACACCGATACCGGTGCCGTGCTCCGACAGGGCCACGCCCCGCACCCGGCCGTCGAGGCCGAGGGCTCCGGCCGTCGCAACGAGGCCGACCCGCAGTGCTGGCTCATGTCCCTGGGCGAGGCCGCCGGCGGCGGTCTCCTGGAGGGCGTGCAGGCCATCGGCGTCTCCGCGCAGCAGCACGGGATGCTGCCGCTGGACGAAGCCGGGGCTCCGGTGCGCCCCGCCCTGACCGGCAACGACCGGCGGGCGCAGCCGGCGGCTGCGGACCTGATCGAGGCGATGGGCGGCCGGGACGCGTGGGCGGATGCCGTCGGGTGCGTGCCGCAGGCCGCCCTGCCGGTGGCGAAACTGCGCTGGCTGGCGGACTCCGAGCCGGAGGCAGCCCGGCGGACCGCCGAGGTGCTGCAACCGCACGACTGGCTGGCGTGGCAGTTGCTCGGCCGCCCGGCCCGCCGCACGACCGATCGGGGCGATGCCTCCGGGACCGGTTACTGGTCCGCGGAGGCCGAGTCCTACGTGCCCGAGCTCGCCGAACTCGCGCTCGGACACCGGGTGATGCTTCCCGACGTGCTCGGCCCGGCCGAACCCGCCGGACGCACGCCCGAGGGCCTGCTCATCTCCGCCGGCACCGGCGAGACCATGGCCGCCGCCCTCGGACTGGGCGTCGGCCCCGGTGACGCGGTGGTGTCCCTGGGCGCCTCCGGGTCCGTCTTCGCCGTCCATCACGAGCCGCTCACCAACTCCGGCGGCCTGATCACCTCCTTCGCGGACGCCACGGGCCGGCACCTGCCGGTACTCCACCTGCTCAACGCGGTGCGCGTCCTGCGCGGAACGGCCGAGCTGCTCGGGACCGGTCTCGAGGGGTTGTCGGAGCTGGCCCTGAACTCCACGCCCGGTGCGCACGGTCTGGTGCTGCTGCCCTACCTGGAGGGCGAGCGGACCCCACGGCTTCCGCACACCGCGGGCACCCTGTCCGGGCTGCGGCGGGAGAGCATGAAGCCGGAGCACCTCGCGCGGGCGGCGGTCGAGGGGATGCTGTGCGGGATCGCGGACGCGCTGGACGTGCTGCGCAGGCGGGGGGTCGAGGTGCGCCGGGTCTTCCTCCTCGGTACCGCGGCCGAGCTTCCGGCGGTACAGGCCGTGGCGCCCGCGGTGCTCGGCGCACAGGTGCTCGTACCGGATCCGGCCGACTACGCGGCGCTGGGCGCGGCCCGGCAGGCTGCCTGGTCGCTGGGCGCGGTGCAGGGGAACCTGTCCCCGCACGACCCCCCGCAATGGCAGCAGGCGGCCTGCCGGAGGTTCGAGCCCGGCGACGACGCATCCGCGGGCCTCGCCGTGCGGCAGCAGTACGAGGCCGTCCGGGAGGCTGCCCACCCCGGGGCGTTCGGCGCCGGGTGACGACGCGGGCACGGGCGCTGTCCTGCCCCGGAATGCGTCGGCGGCGCACGCCGTCCTGCCGCCCGACCGGTTCGGCGGGGGCGTCGGTCCGGACCAGGGGCGTCCGATGGGTCCGGGCCGCCCGGAAGCAGCGGCAGCGATGGCGCGGCGGCCGGGCCGCGGCCCCGGGTCGGGAGTACGGGGGCTCAGGACCGGGGGAAGAACCGGCACGGAACGGAACACAGAGCCCGATGAAATGGGTCACAACCGGGCATTCGGCCTGTTTTCTCGCCGTCCGATTTGATACACACGTTTGGATAGTCCCCCGAACGGCTCAGAGGTTTTCATGTCTCACGACAACACGTCCGAGCAGCACCACGTGCTCGAGATGGACCTGACCCAGGACGAGGCCCGGCGCCGCGCCGAGGTCGTCGCGGCGCTCGGCGACGACTGGGACCCGGTCGCCGTCGTCAAGGGCGAGGAGGAGGCGTACCGCCTTCTCTACTCCGGGCTGGACGAGGAACAGGCAGCCGTCCACCGCGAGCTCGTCGCCGCCGGGATCCTGCCGCCCCTGCCCGAGGACGACAGTGCTGCCGCTTGACCCCAGCGCCGATCTCGGACGCCGCGCCTGGATCCCGTGCCCCCGCTGCGAGGACCACACGGACTGCCCCACCTGCCTGGCCGGCCGCAACTGCACCGACCACTGGCGCTACCTGCTCTCGAACCGCGGCAGCCTGCTGCACCTGCAGTGCCCCAACTGCACGCACCTCTGGTCGCACGAGTCCGGCTTCGGCGCCGGCGGCTCCCGCTGATCCCGCCTGTCGTCCACAGCACCGCAGCGCGGACGACCGGTTCGGACGCGGGGTGCCCGGCTCAGTCCAGGTAGCCGCGCAGCTGCTGCGCGTAGGCGTGATGCCGCAGCTTGTTGAGCGTCTTGTGCTCGATCTGCCGGATGCGCTCCCGGGTCACCCCGAAGTCCCGGCCGATCTCCTCCAGGGTTCGCGGACGTCCGTCCACCAGGCCGTACCGGAGCTGCACGACCCTGCGTTCCCGCTCGCCGAGCGTCGACAGAACCGTCTCGAGGTGCTCACGCAGCAGCAGGAACGCGGCCGATTCCGCCGGTGAGGCGGCGTCGCGGTCCTCGATGAGATCGCCGAACGACACGTCGTTCTCCTCGCCCACGGGCGTGAACAGCGAGACCGGCTCCTGGGCCAGGCACAGCACCTCGCTGACCCGCTCCTCGGTGAGTCCGAGCTGCCCGGCGACCTCCTCGGCGGTGGGCTCGTATCCGCGCTCCTGGAGCATGTGGCGCTGGAGGCGGACGACCCGGTTGATCAACTCCACGACGTGGACCGGGATCCGGATCGTGCGCGCCTGGTCGGCGATGGCCCGCGACATGCCCTGGCGGATCCACCACGTCGCGTACGTCGAGAACTTGTAGCCGCGGGCGTAGTCGAACTTCTCCACGGCTCGGATCAGCCCGAGGTTGCCCTCCTGGACGAGGTCCAGCAGAGTCAGCCCGCGGCCCGCGTACCGCTTGGCGACCGAGACGACCAGCCGGAGGTTGGCCTCGATGAGGCGGCGCTTCGCCATCCGCCCGAGGACGACAAGCCGGTCGAGGTCGCCGGCCGGCCCGGAGCCGAGGTCGGACGCCTCCGCGAGCTTCTCCTCGGCGAACAGCCCGGCCTCGACCCGGCGGGCCAGTTCGACCTCCTCCGCCGCCGTGAGCAGCGGAATGCGGCCGATCTCGCGCAGGTACTGGCGCAGCAGGTCCGAGGAGGAAGCGGTGTCCGCCCGCAGGGCGGCCTTCACGGCGACCGGTCCGGGTGACGGCGGCGGCGCCTCCGGGTGGTGCACGGCGGCACCCTGGGCCGGAACGGTTGCGCCGGGGACGGTGAGGGGCGGAGTCTGCACGGGGGCGCCCTCCAGAAGAGTCGCTGCCGGACCGGAGGAAGCGCGGCAGGGGGATTCGGCCGGAACGAACTCGTCCGCCCGACCCAGTGTGCTGTACGACACACCGCGGCCACGAGGGGTGTGCGCCCACTTTCTGCACCGAGGGGCGATCAGCCGGTTAAGCCGGAATCATGGGGTGACGGCAGGGATCAGAGTGCCGCCGCGCCGCGCTCGCGCAGCGACTGGCCGTACTGCTGGAGCACCCACAGCTCCTGCTGCACGGCGGCGAGCTGCCCGGGGTCCGCTCCCCCGCCCAGCCGTTGGAGCGTGCCGCGGATGTCGGCGATGCGCTGGTTCACCGCGGCCAGGCGCACGGCCACCAACTGCACTCCGGCATAGGCCTCGTCGGGGTCGCGGCGGGTGTGCAGCGGCTCGACGGCGAGCTCCGTGACGAGGGCGCGCACGGAATCGTCGGGGGCGGCGTCGCGGACCCGCGCCAGGAAACCGCTGCCCGCCGCCGTCGTTCCCCCGGCGGCCTCGATGGTCTGCCGCACCACCGCGTACGGCGGCGCGGTGAACTCGTCGGCGCCGTAGGCGTCGAACGCCGGTGAGACCAAATCCGGGAACTGGAGGGCGAGTTTGAGCAGTTCGCGCTCCACGCGGTGGGCCGGGCTGCGCAGGTTCAGCGCAGGACCCGACCGGGTCACCGGTGGCGGCGTCTGCTGCTCCGACGACGCGGAGGTGCGGTGCCGAGGGGAACGGGAGCCGGTGACGGGCGTGCCGCCGCGTCCGCGCTCACGTGCCCAGCGGGCGAGCTGGCCGACCCGGCGGACCACGAACTGGGTGTCCAGGATGCCGAGCAGTCCCGCCAGCTGGACTGCCGACTCGTGCTGGATCGATCCGTTCTTGATGCTCGCGACGATCGGCGCGGCCTCCTCGAGAGCAGCGGCGCGGCCCACGGTGGTGTCGAGGTTGTGCCGGGAGACCACCTGCCGGATGGCGAACTCGAAGAGCGGCGTGCGGCTCTTGACCAGCGCCTCGACGGCGTCGTCGCCGCGGGCGAGACGCAGTTCGCACGGGTCCATGCCCTCGGGAGTGACGGCGATCGAGGTCTCCGCCGCGAATTTCTGGTCGTCCTCGAACGCGCGCAGGGCGGCCTTCTGGCCGGCGGCGTCACCGTCGAAGGTGAAGATCACCTCGGCGTTGGCGTTGTCCATCAGCAGCCGCCGGAGGATCTTGACGTGGTCGCCGCCGAACGCGGTGCCGCAGGTGGCGATGGCCGTGGTGACCCCGGCGAGGTGGCAGGCCATGACGTCGGTGTAGCCCTCGACGACCACCGCCGTACTGGACTTCGCGATCTCCTTCTTGGCGAGGTCGATGCCGTAGAGGACCTGCGACTTCTTGTAGAGCGGGGTCTCGGGGGTGTTGAGGTACTTGGGCCCGTTGTCGTCGTCGCGGAGCTTGCGGGCGCCGAATCCCACCACCTCCCCGGTGATGTCCCGGATCGGCCACATCAGGCGTCCGCGGAACCGGTCGATCGGGCCCCGGCGACCGTCCTGCGCGATGCCGGAGAGAATGAGCTCCTTGTCGCTGAAGCCGCGGCCCCGCAGGAAACGCACGAGATGGTCCCAGCCGGCCGGGGCGTATCCCACGCCGAAGTGCCGGGCGGCATCCTGGTCGAAACCGCGGTCCGCCAGGAACTGCCGGGCGATCGCTGCCTCGGCACCGTCCAGCTTCTCGACGTAGAACTGGGCGGCGGCCCGGTGCGCCTCGACCAGACGGATCCGCTCACCCTGCTGGCGTCCGGGCGCGTAGCCGCCCTCCTCGTAGCGGAGGGTGATTCCCGCCTGGGCGGCCAGCCGCTCGACGGCCTCGGAGAACGACAGGTGGTCGACCTTCATCACGAAGTCGAGGGTGTCGCCGCCCTCCTGGCAGCCGAAGCAGTAGAAGAGTCCCTTACTGGGGCTGACCTGGAAGGACGGGGATTTCTCGTCGTGGAACGGGCAGAGCCCCTTGAGGTTGCCCCCGCCGGCGTTGCGCAGCTGGAGATACTCGGAGACGACTGCGTCGATCGGGACCGCGTCCCGGACCGCCTTCACGTCGTCGTCGTTGATCCTGCCTGCCACGCGTGAATTCTACGGTGCCGGGGACGGGGCCCTCGTCCGCCCGGCGAGATCCTTCACGAAGACGTGATGCGGCCCGGCCGGCTCCAGGACGAACTCCTCCCCGGCCCGGGTGAAGCCCTGCCGCTCGTAGAAGGCCGCGGCCGGAGTGCGGCCGTTGCACCAGACGGCGCGCACGCCGCGCCGCCGCAGCTCGGCGATCCCGGCCTCGAGGACGGCCCGGCCACAGCCCTGTCCGCGGACCTCGGGCGCGGTCGCCATCCCCCGGAACCGGTAGGCGGTACGGGCCGCCGGGCCGCCGGCCGGGAGCCCGGCGGCCCGGGCCGCCTCGGCGGGCAGCGGGTCCGGGAAGAACGTGATGCAGGCCAGGACCGGCCCGCCGGATGCCGGGTCCCGCCCCTCCCCGGCAGCGGCCCGCGGCCGGTAGGCCGCGACGTGGAAGACGTCCGGATCCGCGTCCTCGGGGAAGCGGGCGGACTCCTCCGGCCCGCCGGGGCGCAGCACGTCCCGGCGCAGCGGGAAGATCTCCTCCAGCGGGACGGTCGCGGTGCGGACGGCCACCGGACCGCCGGTCACGCGAGCAGGTCCGCGAGCGGTTTGCCCGGGTCGGCGAGCGCCTCGGGGTCGACCTGCCGGCCTGAGCGGATGAGCTGCTGGATCGGGTCCGTCACGTCCCACACGTTGACGTTCATCCCGGCCAGGACCCTGCCCTCCCGGAGCCAGAAGCCGAGGAACTCCCGCTTGCCGACGTCACCGCGGCACACCACCTGGTCGTAGCCGCCGAGCGGCGCGTACCCGGAGTACTCCAGGCCCAGGTCGTACTGGTCGGAGAAGAAGTACGGGACGCGGTCGTACGTCACCGGAAGGCCGAGCATCGCACGAGCCGCGGCCGGTCCGCCGTTGAGCGCGTTGGCCCAGTGCTCGACCCGCAGCCGGGTCCCGAACAGGGGGTGCTCGGCCGAGGCCACGTCGCCGGCCGCGTAGATGTCCGGGTCACTGGTGCGCAGGCCGGCGTCGACGGCGATGCCGCCGCCGTGCTCACGGTCGGCCATGTCCAGGCCGGCCGCCTCGGCGAGGCCGGTGCGGGGGGCCGCGCCGACGGCGGCGAGCACGCTGTGGCAGGGGTGCTCCTCGCCGTCCTCGGTGCGGACCGCGAGCACCATGCCGTCCTCCCCGATGATCTCGGAGAGCCGGGTGCCGAAGTGGAAGCGGACGCCGTGCTCACGGTGCAGATCGGTGAACATCGTCCCGAGTTCCGGGCCGAGGACGTTGTGCAGCGGTGTCGGCAGCGGCTCGATCACCGTCACCTCGGCCCCGTAGCCCCGGGCCGCCGCGGCGACCTCGAGGCCGATCCAGCCCGCTCCGGCGATGACGAGGTGGCCGTTGTCGCGGCCGAGCGAGGCGAGCATCCCGCGCAGCAGGTCGGCGTGGGCGAGACGGCGCAGATGGTGCACGCCGGCGAGGTCGGTGCCGGGGATGTCGAGGCGGCGGGGTTCGGCGCCGGTGGCCAGCAGCAGCTTGTCGTAGTGGACGCGGGTGCCGTCGCCGAGGGTGACGGTCCGCTCCTCGCGGTCGAGTTCGACGGCCGGCTGACCCAAGTGCAGTTCGATCTCGGCCCGGGCGTACCAGGCGGGCTCGTGGACGAAGACGCTGTCGCGTTCGTCCGCGCCGGTCAGATAGCCCTTCGACAGCGGTGGACGTTCGTAGGGGTGGTCCCGCTCGTCGCCGATGACGATCACCCGGCCGGTGAAGCCCTCGGACCGCAGGGTCTCGGCGGCCTTCGCTCCGGCCAGTCCCCCTCCGACGATGACGTACGTCTCGTGTGCGTCGACCACTTGGCGCCTCCTCGCTACCGACATCCAGCGTGGGTCAATCCGGTGCCGGAGTCGAGCCGACGGGCGCGGTTCCGGCGGGCCCGTCCCCCCGATCACGCATCGAGCGTCCCGCACGGAGCGTGATCGGGGAAGAGGACCGGCACCGCCCGGGGCCTTCCGGGCACGGGTTCCGGCCGATCGGGTCCGGCCGCCGCACCGGCTCGGGCGGAGCGCTGCGCCATTGGAGCTACCACGTCCGGGGGCGGGATCGGGTCCGCAGCGCGGACCCGACCCCCGGCAGCGCTCGTCAGCGGCGCCGGACCAGCCGGGCGTGCAGGTTCAGCGCGGATGCGTCGGTCAGGGACGCGATCTGGTCGACAACGACACGCTTGCGGGCGGGCTCGTCCGGGGCGGCGGCGTAGAGGGCCCGGAACATGGGGTCGAGCCCGTCCGGCGCGTTCGCCGCGAGGGCTTCGGCCAGCTCGGTGACGACGACGCGCTGCTGGGCGCGGACCTGCTCCTGGTCCGCGCGCTGTATGACGTACAGATCGGCGAGCGCCTTGAGCACGGCGCACTCCAGGCGGGCCTCCCGGGGCACAACCAGCTCGGCGGAGTACCGGGTGAGGCGGCCGGATCCGTACGCCTGCCGGGTGGCGGCCTCCGCGGCGAGACAAAAGCGGCCGATGAGCTGGCTGGTCGCGTCCTTCAACCGGGCCTGGGCGACGGCCGATCCGTCGTAGCCGTGCGGCCACCACTCCTGTTCGAGGAGGCGGTCGAGGGCCTCGGCGATCTCGTCCGGCTCGGTGCCGGCCGGGGCGTACCGGTCGACGGCGGTGGCGAAGACCTCCTGGCGCTCGGCGTCGGCCAGCAGCAGGTTGGGGTCGAGGTGCCCGGCGTGCAGGCCGTCCTCGAAGTCGTGCACCGAGTAGGCCACGTCGTCCGACCAGTCCATGACCTGTGCCTCGAAGCACTGGCGGTGCTGCCGGGCGCCCCGGCGGAGCCAGGCGAAGACGGGCCGGTCGTCCTCGTAGACGCCGAACTTCGGGGATTCGGGGTCGTCGGGGCGTTCGCCGCGGGGCCACGGGTACTTGGTCGCGGCGTCGAGTGCCGCGCGGGTGAGATTGAGGCCCACGCTGACGAGTTCGCCGGTGCCCTCCTCGGGGGCGAACCGCTTGGGCTCGATCCGGGTGAGGAGCCGCAGGGACTGCGCGTTGCCCTCGAACCCCCCGCAGTCGTGGGCGAATTCGTTCAGCACCTGCTCGCCGTTGTGGCCGAAGGGCGGATGCCCGAGGTCGTGGGCGAGGCACGCTGTCTCGACGAGGTCGGGGTCGCAGCCGAGGGCCGCGCCGAGCTCCCGCCCGACCTGGGCGCATTCGAGGGAGTGGGTCAGCCGGGTGCGGGGCGTCGCGTCCCAGTCCGAGGACCGGGCACCGGGGGTGACGACCTGGGTCTTCCCGGCCAGCCGGCGCAGGGCTGCGGAGTGCAGGACCCGTGCACGGTCGCGCTGGAACGCGGTGCGGCCGGGGCGCTTGTCGGGCTCGGGGGCCCAGCGCTCGGCGTCGGACTCGTCGTACGGGCCGTCGGGGTCCGGCGTGTGGTGCGCCGCCGGGGCGTCCGACCGGTGATTGCCTGCCATGGAGGGAAGGTAACCGGCGTCGCCGGGTGGCATGCGCTCAGGGGTGGGGTCACCTTTTCGAACGGGGCCGAGGCCGGCGATCACGGTCCGACCCGCAGGTAAGCGGGAACGGCGACGCTCCGCGCCGCCGGACCAGGGAGCGATTCTCCCCTCGCCCTCGGCTTCACCGCGGGCGACACCCGGGCCCCGAACAACCGGGCATCCTCGGCAGAAGTCCGGTGAACGCGCCGTCCACGCGGCCGTCAGCGCCCCGCCCGGCCGCCCCGGGGCCGCCCCGAGCGCCCGGCGGTAGCGCTCGAGGACGAGCCGGGCCAGTGCCGGATGGTCGCCGAGCGGGGCGGCGGCGGTGCCGGGGGCGGCGGCCCGGCACCGGTCGGCGAAGTACCCCGGCGCTGCGAAGTACGAGGCGACGGCGATGTTCCGGTGCCCGCCCACGGCGAGGTCGCGGACGGCGTCGGGAACGGTGGGAGCGGAGGCCGAGGCGTAGGCGGGCCTGACGGGCACGCCGCCGAGCCGGGCGGAGAGCAGCCGGGCGGCGCGGGAGGTGTCCTCTGCCGAGCAGGGGTGGCGGGAACCGGCGGCTGCCAGCACCACGGCGTCGCCCCGGGCGGGCGAGGGCCGGCGGGGCAGCCCCGCTTCCCGGAGACGGTCGTGCAGCACCTCGGCCAGCAGCGGGTGGGGGCCGAGCGGCGGGGCGATCCGGGCGTCCAGGTGCGGGGCGGCGGCGACCGCACGCGGCAGGTCGTGCCCGGTGTGGTGGCCGCGGCCGAGCAGCAGCGGCACCAGCACCGCGCTGCCGCGCAGCCGGGCCAGGGTGGCGGCGAGCAGCGGATGATCGATCTCGATGTGCCCGAGTTCGACGCGCAGCCCGGGGCTCAGCCGGCGGACGCGGTCCAGCAGCGCGGTGACCGTGCGCAGTGCCTCGGGGTGGCGACTGCCGTGGGCGACGGCGACGAGTGCGGGCGGGGCGGGTGATGCGGTGCGGTGCGGTGCCGTCATGGACCGATCGTCGCGGGTACGGATTTCGTGGTGATTGCCGCACGGTCACGGGGGGTTTCGGCGTCCTCACCCGCGACGTCGTGCCCGTGCTGGGAGGATGTCGCGAGGTGTGGGAGGGCAAGGGGGAAATCGCTGTGGAACGTCATCGGCCGGACGTCGTCGGGTGGTTGCGTCAGCGGCGGCCACCGCGGACGAGGGCCTCGCAGCGTCGGCTGCTGCGGGTGGCGGTACTGGGCTGTGTGCTCGCGCTGCTGCCGGCGACGTGGATGAACGTGACTGCTTCGGCGCGGGTGCGGTCCGCGGCCGGGGTGCCCGCGGCGCCGGTGGCGGTGGTGTTCGGTGCGGGACTGTGGGACGGCGAGCCGTCGCCGTACCTGGCCCACCGGCTGGACACCGCCGCACAGTTGTACCGGGCGGGCCGGGTGCGGGCGGTGCTGGTGACGGGCGACAACAGCCGCCGCGACTACGACGAGCCGAGCGCGATGCGCCATTACCTGGTGCGGCGGGGTGTGCCCGGTTCGCAGGTCGTCGACGACTACGCGGGGTTCGACACCTGGGACTCCTGCGCCCGGGCCCGCCGGATCTTCGGCGTGCAGCGGGCGGTGCTGATCAGCCAGGGCTTCCACATCCGCCGGGCTCTCGTTCTGTGCCGGGCGGCGGGCGTGGACGCCTACGGTGTCGCGGCGTCCTCGGACCCGCGCGACATCACCTGGTACTACGGCGGGGTGCGCGAGATGGTCGCGGCGGGCAAGGCGGCGTGGGACGCGGCGGTGCGGCCCGATCCGCGTTTCCTCGGGCCGCGGGAGCGTGGCGTGGAGCGGGCCCTCGAACGCTGACGTGTGCGGGCACCCGTCCCTGCTCACGGCGCCCGGCCCGGACCGCTGAGGTTCCCGAGCCGCCGGTGTAACCCGACGGCGGTCCGCGGCGTAACACGCGGGGACCAGGCTGTCGGCCATGAACGTCTCCCCCGCCGCCCCGCCTGCCGTGCCCACCCACTGCCCCTACTGCGCGCTCCAGTGCGGCATGGGGCTGCGGCAGCGCCCCGGCGGTGAGGCGCTCGAAGTGGTGGAACGCCCGGGATTCCCCGTGAACCGGGGCGCCCTGTGCGGAAAGGGCCGTACCGCGCCTGACCTGCTCGCCCCGGGGACGCGGCTGACCCGGCCCCTGGTGCGCCGCCCCGGCAGGGGGCTTCGACCGGCGGGCTGGGACGAGGCGTTGGACCGGATCGCGCACGTCCTCTCCGGCAGCCGGGACGCCCACGGCGCGGACGCGGTCGCGGTGTTCGGCGGGGGCTGCCTGACCAACGAGAAGGCGTACGCGCTGGGCAAGTTCGCGCGGGTGGTGCTGGGCACCTCGCAGATCGACTACAACGGCCGGTTCTGCATGTCGTCGGCCGCCGCCGCCCATCAGCGGGCGTTCGGCCTCGACCGGGGACTGCCGTTCCCGCTGGACGACATCCCGCACACCGGGTGCCTGATCCTGGTGGGGTCGAACCTCGCCGAGACGATGCCGCCCGCGCTGCGGTACCTGACGCAGCTGCGGGCGAACGGCGGGAAACTGATCGTCGTCGATCCGCGCCGGACCCGGACCGCCGAGCAGGCGGATCTGCATCTGGCGCCGCGCCCGGGCACCGATCTGGCGCTCGCCCTCGGGCTGCTGCATCTGGTGGTCGCGGAGGGCCGGCTGGACGAGGAGTTCATCGCGGCGCGCACCAGCGGCTGGCCGGAGGCACGGGCGTCGGTGATGGCGCACTGGCCGGAGCTGGTCGAGCGGATCACCGGTGTCCCGCTGCCCGCGCTG
Organism: Streptomyces meridianus; assembly: GCF_023703325.1. Taxonomy (GTDB): domain Bacteria; phylum Actinomycetota; class Actinomycetes; order Streptomycetales; family Streptomycetaceae; genus Streptomyces; species Streptomyces meridianus. Next base: position 15,202 of record NZ_JAMQGM010000040.1, on the reverse strand, counting down.
CGCGAGGCCGTGGCGCTGTTCTGCGACGCACCGGCGTCGATGGTGCTGACGGCACGCGGACCGGAGCAGCACTCCAAGGGCACGGACACCGTGGGCGCATGGGTCAACCTCTGCCTGGCCACCGGCCGGGCGGGCCGCCCGTTCTCCGGTTACGGCTGCCTGACCGGCCAGGGCAACGGCCAGGGCGGTCGGGAACACGGCCAGAAGGCCGACCAGTTGCCCGGCTACCGCAAGCTCGACGACCCGGCCGCCCGGGCCCACGTGGCGGCCGTCTGGAGCGTGGACCCGGACGCGCTCCCGGGGCCGGGCCGCAGCGCGTACGAGCTCCTCGACGCCCTCGGCGGCGACGTCAAGTCGCTGCTGCTGATGGGCTCCAACCCGGTGGTGTCGGCCCCTCACGCCTCCCGGATCACCGAGCGGATCGGGGCGCTGGACTTCCTGGCGGTCGCCGACGTGGTGCTGTCCGAAACGGCCCGACTTGCCGACGTCGTCCTGCCGGTGACGCAGTGGGCCGAGGAGACCGGCACCACCACCAACCTGGAGGGACGGGTGATCCTGCGGCGGCAGGCGGCCGATCCGCCGCCCGGGGTCCGCTCCGACCTGGAGGTACTGCACGGGCTGGCCGTGCGGCTCGGCCACGGCGACGGTTTCCCGACTGATCCGCAGCAGGTGTTCGGGGAGCTGGCGCGGGCGTCGGCGGGCGGCCCGGCCGACTACTCCGGGATCTCCTACCGCCGGATCGCCGAGGAGGACGGCGTGTTCTGGCCCTGCCCGGACGCCCCGGCGCCGGACTCCGAAGACGGCGCGTCGGACGCGAGAGCCGCGGCCGCCCCGCACCCCGGCACGCCCCGGCTGTTCCTGGACCGCTTCGCCACGGACGACGGCCGGGCGAGGTTCGTCCCCGTGGCGCACCGCCCGGCCGCGGAGGAGCCGGACGCCGACTTCCCGGTGCTGCTGACGACCGGGCGGGTGCTGGCCCAGTACCAGTCCGGGGCGCAGACCCGGCGGGTGACCGAGCTCAACGCTGCCGCGCCCGGACCGTTCGTGCAGGTGCACCCGCTGCCGGCGGACCGGTTGGGGGTGTCCGAGGGCGACGCGGTGGCGGTGGTGTCCCGGCGGGGCCGGGCCGTCGCACCGGCGCGGATCGGGACGGACATCCGGCCGGACACCGTCTTCATGCCCTTCCACTGGCCGGGCGAGGGCCGCGCGAACACCGTGACGAATCCGGCGCTCGATCCGGTGTCCCGGATGCCGGAGTTCAAGGTGTGCGCGGTCCGGCTGGAGCCGCTGGACGGACGGGCACGAGCCGCCCTATGAGATGCGGGCCGGGTGCCGGTCGACCTCCGCGATGAGGGCGTCGCGGCCGGCGGCATCGAGGAAGGAGGCGCGGAAGGAGTTCCGTGCCAGGGTGCGCAGTTGCTCCTCGCCGAGGCCCAGGTCCTCCCGGATCGCCCGGAAGTTGTCGTCGACGTAGCCGCCGAAGTAGGCGGGATCGTCGGAGTTGACGGTCACCAGCAGCCCGGCGTCCAGCATGGCGGGCAGCGGATGGTCGGCGAGCCGGTCGACGACGCGCAGCGTCACGTTCGACAGCGGGCAGACGGTGAGGGGGATCTGCTCGGCGGCCAGCCGCGCGACGAGGGTGTCGTCCTCCAGGCAGCGCACGCCGTGGTCGACGCGGTCGACGCCGAGGACGTCGAGCGCCTCCCACACGTAGGACGGCGGGCCTTCCTCCCCGGCGTGGGCCACGCACCTGAGCCCGGCGTTCCGGGCACGGGCGAACACCTCGCGGAACTTCGACGGCGGGTTGCCCACCTCGGCGGAGTCCAGGCCGACGGCAGTGATGCGGTCGAGGTACGGCCGGGCGCTGTCGAACGTTTCGAGCGCCTCCTCCGCACTGGCGTCACGGAGGAAGCACAGGATCAGCCGGGTGCTGATGCCGTACGTCTCCGGGGCCCGGTCCAGGGCGCGGCTGAGGCCCTCGATCACGGTGCCGATCGGCACCCCGCGGGCGGTGTGGGCCTGCGGGTCGAAGAAGATCTCCGCGTGGCGGACACCCTGCTGCCGGGCACGGGCCAGGTAGGCGTCGGCGAGTTCGGTGAAGTCGTCGGCCGTGCGCAGCACTGCCATGAGCGCGTAGTAGAGGTCCAGGAACGACTGGAGGCCGTCGAAGGAGTAGGCGGCGCGCAGCGCGTCCTCATCGGCGAACGGCAGTTCTACGCCGTTGCGGCGGGCGAGTTCGAAGGCGAGCCCGGGTTCGAGCGTGCCCTCGATGTGCAGGTGCAGCTCGGCCTTGGGCAGGGGCGGCGAGGTCGGCTCTGTCAACGGGATTCCTCCTTGCGGGCGGCCTGTCCGGAGGCGGCTGCCGGCCATCGGCCGCCCGGCAGCGGCGTCCCCGAGGTCCGCAGCCGGCAGGCCATCGGGGCGGCGGCGAAGTACACCCAGGCGTCGGTCGTACTGCCGTCGCTCAGGCGGACCGTGCGCAGCTCCCGCTCGTACAGGTTGTCGCGGGCGCCGGGCCGGTACCCCTCCAGTTCGTCGAGTGCGGTGAGCAGCGGCGCGTACTGCGCGGGTTCCGGCTGCAGGACCTCGCCCCGGACCTCGCAGCCCGGTTCGGGGAGGGCGAACGGATAGCCGGGGCCCTCGTACAGGATGGCACCGGGGAGGACGGCGGGCTCCTCGGAGAGGGTGCGGCCCCGGACGTGGCGGGCGTGGTTGCCCTGGCCGGGGCGCAGGGTGCCGTAGACGAAGACGGGCGGGTGCTCGGGGTCGCGCACGGGGGTCACCGTCCGGGGCCGGTGCTTTCTGCGGGAGCGGCGGTTTCGGCGGTCACCCACGCGAGGTAGTCGGCGCCGCCGCGGACGACGGGGGTGGCGATGATCTCCGGGGTGTCGTAGTCGTGCACCGAGCGGATGTACGCCTCCAGGTGCTCGTACTGCGAAGCCGCCGTCTTGAGCAGCACCTGCCACTCGGGGGCCGTCTCGATTGCGCCCTCCCAGCGGTACACGGAGGTGACGGGCCCGCTGATCTGCGCGCAGGCCGCGACCCGGTCCTCCACGGCCCCTCGGGCGAGCGTCTCGGCCTTCTCGGCGCTGTCGGTGGTGGTCAGCACGGTGAGGTGTTCGGCGTGCACGGGTCCTCCGTCCCTGGTCGTCCGGCACTGCGGAGTTCGTCTCGTACGGCCGAGTCCACACCGCATGCGGCGGCATCGCAAACCGCTCTGGGAGCCGTAGGGGTCACGGATCGTGTGGCGGCGCTGAGCAGCCTCGAGGACGTCCTGGGGGAAGCGGTCGCCGGCCACACAGTGGCGGCCTTGGTCCGGCCGACGGCACTGAGGATGCCCGCCTTGACGAGTGCCTGCATGTCGCGGGTGGCCTGCTGGGAGTTCAGCCCTTCGCTCTTCTCGTAGCGTGAGCGGCGCACGCGTCCCGCCACGGCGACTTCATGCAGCGCGGCAACCTGCCGTTCTACGGCGTCGCCTACGGCATGAGTCACTGATACCCGGTGACTGTCACCGGGGGCGGATGGTGATCTCGTCCGTCGTCCGCTCAGCCCGCGAGCCACTGGTCGTGGGCGAGCTTGCCGATCAGGCCGACGACGACCACGACCAGGACGGTCCGCACGAACCCGCTGCCGCGCTTGAGCGCGGTACGGGCGCCGAGGGTGCCGCCGGCGAGGTTGAACACGGCCATGAGTGCCGCGAGCCGCCACAGAACGGTGCCCTGGGCGGTGAACATCACCAGCGCGCCGAAGTTGGTGCACACGTTGACGACCTTGGTGGTGGCCGAGGCCGTGACCAGGTCCATGTGGAGGATCGCGGCCAGTGCGATCACCAGGAACGTGCCGGTGCCGGGCCCGATGAGTCCGTCGTAGAAGCCGATGCCGACGCCCGCGACGAGGATCGCGACCAGCACACGCTGCCGCCCCGCCGGTCCGGGCGCGGGCGCGGTGCCGAAGGCGGGCCGGAACAGGACGAACGCCAGAACGGCGAGCAGGACCACCATGATCAGCGGGCGCAGCAGGTCGCTGTCGATCCCGGCGGCGAGCGACGCCCCGCCGGCCGATCCGGCGATCGCGGCCAACCCGATGCGGACGGCGGTGCGCACGTCGACCGGCGCGCGGCGGATGTACGTCACGGCCGCCGCCGACGTGCCGACGATGCCCACCGCCTTGTTGGTGCCGAGGACGAACGTCGGTGGAGCCTGCGGCAACCCGACCATCAAAGCGGGGAGTTGGAGCAGTCCGCCGCCGCCGACCACGGCGTCGATCCAGCCGGCGGCGGCAGCGGCGAGGCAGAGCAGGACCAGGGTCGTCAGGGGTATGTCGCCGATCGTCACCGGACGACCCTATGCGGGGGGCCGGCCGAACCGGTGCCGCGGGTTCGGTCGGGATCCGCCGGCGACCGGCCGGCAGGCGACGTTCGATCCGGTGTTCTTTGCTCCCCGGTGCTCCGGGAATGCTGCGGCACTGGTGCGGCCCGTAACGTCGAACCGGTTGCCGGCGCGGGGCGAAGTGGACCGGACACCTGCACCCCCGCCGCTCCGGCCGCGGCACCGGGGGCCCATACTGCGTCCCCTGATCCCCCATCACTGCTCGAAGGGACCCCGCGACGTGGCTCTGTCTCCCTCGACCACCCGCACCTCGGTCGTCGTCATAGGCGCCGGCCCGGCCGGACTCACTCTGGCGAACGTGCTGCGCTCCGGCGGCGTGGACTGCGTCGTGCTGGAGGCGGAGAACCGGGAGTTCATCGAGCAGCGGCCGCGCGCGGGGTTCATGGAGGAGTGGGCCGTCCGGGCGCTGCAGGCGCGCGGGCTGGCGGACCGCCTGCTCCAACGTGCCCAGACCCAGGAGAAGTTCGAGTTCCGCTTCTCCGGCCACCGCCACACCGTCCGGCCGGTGGACCGGATCGGGCGGCGCCACTTCGTCTACCCGCAGCCGCTGCTGGTGACCGACCTGGTCGCCGCCTACGCGGACGCCCAGGGCGGCGACATCCGTTTCGGGGTCCAGGACGTCGAACTGCACGGACTCGAGAGCGAGCAGCCCGCGGTGTCGTACACCGACCCGGCGACCGGCGAGCGACACCGCATCGCCTGCGCCACGGTCGCGGGCTGCGACGGTGCGCGCGGCGTGTCGCGGGCCGCCGTCCCGGAGGACCGGATGACCGTCGCCCGACACGACTACGGCCTCGGCTGGCTTGCGCTGCTCGCCGAGGCCCCGCCCTCCTCCGACGGCGTCGTCTTCGGCGTCCACCCCAGCGGTTTCGGCGCCCACATGGCCCGCAGCCCCGAGGTGACCCGCTACTACCTGGAATGCCCCGCCGGGGACGACCCGGAGAACTGGCCGCACGAGCGCGTCTGGTCGGAGCTGCGGACCCGCCTGGCCGCTGCGGACGTGCCGCCGCTCAACGAGGGCCGGCTGATCGAGAAGCGCGTACTGGACATGCACAACTACGTGGTCGAGCCGATGCGTCACGGACGGCTGTTCCTGGCGGGCGACGCAGCCCACCTCGTCGCACCCATCGCCGCGAAGGGCATGAACCTCGCCATCCACGACGCGCTGACGCTCGCCGACGCGCTCATCGCCGATGCCGCCGGGGACGGGAGCGCCCTGGACGGCTACTCGGACACCTGTCTGCGGCGCGTGTGGCAGTACCAGGAGTTCTCCCTGTGGTTCTCGGACGTCCTGCACGGCGCATCCTCCGGCGACCCGTTCCGGGCCGGGACCGCCGAGGCCCGGCTGCGGCGGATGCTCGGCTCCGCGGCGGCGAGCACGGCGTTCGCGGAGCTGTACATGGGCGAGGAATCCGACCACTAGGGTCCCGCCTCAGCGGATCGGCCGAGCCGGGTCGGCCGTCGCGAGGCCTGTCGACATGCGGCCACGCGTGCACGTTCGTGACCTGCCGGATGCGCCGAAGCAGTTCGGTCGAACCTCGTGTCCGATTTCCGCCGGCGCGCCGTGGGCCGGCTGTCGACACTGGACCTGTGACCGCATACACGCCTCTGCCCATCCCTCCCACCGCGCTCGAGGAACTCCGCGACATCGATGACGCCGGGCAGCTGCCGCGGCCGTACACCGCGCGCGAGGACGGTGTCCCCCTCGACTGCGTGGGAAGCCCGCTGCGCTGTTGCCTGAGGGCCATCGAGCCCGGCGAGCGGGTCGCCCTCGTCTCCTACGCGCCGCTGCGCCGATGGGCGACGGCGACCGGGGCCGAGCCCGGGGCCTACGACGAAGCAGGGCCGGTGTTCATCCACACCGACGCATGCGGAGGGCCACGGAGCGCCCGGGGCTACCCCTTCGCGCGACCGGGGGCTCTGCGCACCATCCGCCGGTACAACGCCGAAGGACACATCGTCGGGGGCCGCTTCTTCGAGATCCCGGACCATGCCGAGGCCGGGTTCGACCGGGTCTTCGAGGAAGCGTTCGCCGAGCCGGAGGTGGCACTGGTGCACGTGCGGGCTCTGGAGTACGGCTGCTTCCAGTTCGAGGTCCGGCGACCGTAGGCCGTGCCCGGCGGACCGGTCGCGCTCAGGGGCACGGCCGTCGTCGACCCCTCAGTGCAACGCGTTGTGCAGCGTCATTCGCCGGACGCCCCCTACCATGCCCTCGAGATCGCGTACTGGGGGCAGCAAGATGGACAACGCCGAGCTGAAACACCTGAGCCGCTGCGTGGAACTGGCGTCGGAAGCACTGGAGGCGGGCGACGAACCGTTCGGCTCCGTACTCGTCGCCGCGGACGGGACGGTCCTCGCCGAGGACCACAACCGTGTGGCCTCGGGCGACCGGACCCGCCATCCGGAGTTCGCGCTGGCGCGATGGGCCGCGGCGAACATGACGTCCGGGGAACGGGCGGCGGCGACCGTCTTCACCTCCGGCGAGCACTGCCCGATGTGCGCCGCCGCGCATGGCTGGGTCGGGCTGGGGCGCATCGTGTACGTGTGCTCGTCCGAGCAACTCACTTCCTGGCTGACCGCGTTGGGGGTTCCCGCGCCTCCCGTCCGCCCCCTGCCCATCCGGGAGATCGTCCCCGGCGTCGTTGTGGAAGGTCCGGTTCCCGGCCTCGCGGAGCAGGTACGCGATCTGCACCGCCGCTTCCACCAGAAAGCCTGACCGGCACGAGGTGGGACGGAATTCGGGGCTCTTCGCCCGAAGAGCAGCCGCGCTCGAAGCGGCATCCCTCCTCACAGCTCCTGCAGGGCGGCGCTGAGGGCAGCGTTCCCGGCGGGTAACCGCCGGGATGCGGGCGGGAAACGGCCGCCGCGCACACTGCGGTGCATGGCCCCTTCGACGACCGCCGGTCCCCGCCACAGCCCCCACCCCCACCGCATCGTGGTGGTCGGCGGTGGCATGGCCGGCAGCCGGCTCGTCCAGCAGCTGGCCGGATACCGGACGGGAGCCGAGGTCACCGTCATCGGCGAGGAACCGCACCCGCCCTACAACCGGGTGCTGCTCGCCGAGGTGCTGGCCGGGCGGTACGCGCCCGAGGTCGCCGCCCTCCCCTCTCCCGCGTCCACCGCGGGCATCCGCACCCTGCGCGGGACCCGGGCCGTGCGCATCGACCGGACGGCCGCCGAGGTGCACTGCTCCGACGGACAGCGGGTGCCGTACGACGAGCTGGTGCTGGCCACCGGCGCCAACCCGGTGCTGCCGCCGCTGCGCGGCCCGGCCGACCACGGCCCGCACGGCGGCGGGACTCTGCCCGCCGGGGTGCATCCCTTCCGCACCCTGGACGACTGCCTCGCCCTGTCGGCCGCGGCCCGGCCGGGACTGCCCGCCGTGGTCATCGGCGGCGGGCTGCTCGGCGTCTCGGCAGCCCGGGCGCTGGCCCGGCTCGGCTGCCGCGTCGTCCTGGCCCAGCAGGGCGAACAGCTGATGGAACGCCTGCTGGACGCCGCTGCGGCACGCGAACTGGTCCGTCACCTCGAGGCATCCGGTGTCGAGGTGCACACCGAGTGCTGGGCCCGCGGGCTGCTGACGGGTCCGGGGAACGAGGCCCCGGACGGCTCGCCGCGCAGGCGTCGCGACCGGGGAGGCGCACGGGCCGTGCACGCCGTCGAACTCGCCGACGGATACGTGCTCGACGCCCAACTCGTCGTGCTCGCCTGCGGGGTGCGGCCCCGCACCCGACTCGCCCGGGACGCCGGGCTGGACGTGCGGCACGGCATCGTCGTCGACGACCGGCTGCGGACGAGTGACCCCCGGATCCACGCGATCGGCGACTGCTCCGAACACGACGGCGTCGTGCACGGGCTGGCCGGACCGGCCCGGGAACAGGCGGACGTGCTGGCCGCGATCCTGGCCGGACGGGAGCCCGCGCCGCGCTACACCGGAACCCGCCTGCTGACCCGGCTGACGCTTGCGGCGCACGGCAGCCGAGGCCCCTTCGACCTGGCCGCGTTCGGCGACGTCCGGCCCGCACCCGGCGACGAGGTCGTCCGGCTCTCCGACGCCACCCGCGGCGCCTACCGCAAGGTCGTCGTCCGTGACGGCCGGCTGGCGGGCGGAATCCTGCTGGGCGATCTCAGCGGGGTCGGCGCGCTCTCCCGGACCTGGGAGCGCGACGAACCCCTGCCCGCCGACAGCCTGCTGCACCTGTTCACCGACCACGGAGGACCGCGATGACCACCGTTCCGAAAGCGACCGCCGCTGCCGAGACGCCCGGCCCCACGATCGTGCTCGCCGGCCACGGAATGGTCGGCCAGCGGTTCCTCGAGGCCCTCGCCGAGCGGGGCGTCACGGACCGGGCACGTGTGGTCGTGCTCGGCGAGGAGCCCCGCCCGGCCTACGACCGGGTCCGGCTCACCTCGTACTTCACCGGGGTCACCCCGGACGGACTCCGCCTCGGCGAGAGCGACTTCGCCCAGCGCCACGGCATCGAGACCCGCCTCGGCGACCCGGTGACCGCCGTCGACCGCGAAGCCCGCACGGTCACCACCCGGTCCGGGTTCACCGTCGCCTACGACACGCTCGTCCTGGCCACCGGCTCGTACCCGTTCGTGCCGCCGGTGCCCGGCAAGGACGCCGAGGGCGTGTTCGTCTACCGCACGATCGAGGACCTCCTGGCCATCGAGGCGTACGCGCAGCGCGGCCCGACCTCCGGCGCGGTGATCGGTGGCGGCCTGCTCGGGCTGGAGGCCGCCGGGGCACTGAGCGGGCTCGGACTGGACACGCACGTCGTGGAGTTCGCGCCGCGCCTGATGCCCGTCCAGGTCGACGAGGGCGGCGGCGCCGCGCTGCGCCGCACCGTCGAAGGGATGGGCCTGCACGTACACACCGGCGTGGGGGCGAAGAAGATCGTCGCGGACGACGCCGGGGCCGTCACCGGGCTCGTCCTGTCCGACGGATCCGCGCTCGACACGGGCCTCGTCGTGTTCTCCGCCGGTATCCGTCCGCGCGACCAGCTGGCGCGTGACTGCGGTCTGGAGGTCGGGGAACGGGGCGGCATCGCCGTGGACGAGCACTGCCGGACGTCGGACCCGGCGGTGTACGCGATCGGCGAGTGCGCGCTCGCCGCCGACGGGCGGGTGTACGGACTCGTCGCACCCGGCTACGAGATGGCCGCGACCGCCGCCGACGCGGTGGCGGAGCAGGCGTCACCGGCGCGGTTCACCGGCGCCGACACCTCCACCAAGCTGAAGCTGCTCGGCGTGGACGTGGCGAGTTTCGGCGACGCACACGGCACCGCCGACGGCTGCCTCGACGTCGTCTGGGCCGACTCTCGCGCCGGCGTCTACAAGAAGCTCGTCGTCGGCGTGGACGGCACCCTGCTGGGCGGGGTGCTCGTCGGTGACGCCGACGCCTACGGCACCTTGAGGCCGCTGACCGGCTCGGTGCCGCCGGTCCCTCCCGAGCAGCTGGTGCTGCCGGCCGGCGCCGGGCCGACCGCGGCTCCCGGCCCCTCCGCCCTGCCCGACGACGCGGTGGTGTGCAGCTGCCACAACGTCACCAAGGGCGCCATCCGGTCGGCCGTCACCGGAGACGGCTGCACGGACGTGCCTGCGGTGAAGAAGTGCACCAAGGCCGGTACGGGCTGCGGCAGTTGTGTCAAGGCACTCACCACGCTGGTCGGCGACGAGCTCCAGGCGTCGGGCGTCAGCACCGACAGCGGACTGTGCGGCTGCTTCGCACACACCCGTGCCGAGCTGTACGAGATCGTGCGGGTGCGCCGACTGGCCTCCTACGCCAGGGTGCTGGACGAGCACGGCCGCCCGGAGGCACGCGGCGGCGACGGCTGCGAGACCTGCAAACCGGTGGTGGCGTCCGTGATCGCCTCGCTGGCCCCGTCGATCGGCGCGGACGGCTACGTCCTGAACGGCGAACAGGCCGCCCTGCAGGACACCAACGACCACTTCCTCGCCAACCTCCAGCGCAACGGCTCGTACTCGGTCGTCCCGCGCATTCCCGGCGGCGAGATCACCCCCGAGAAGCTGATAGTCATCGGCGAGGTGGCCCGGGACTTCGGCCTCTACACCAAGATCACCGGTGGGCAGCGGATCGACCTCTTCGGCGCGGCCGTCGACCAGCTGCCGCTCATCTGGTCCCGGCTGGTCGACGCCGGCTTCGAATCCGGCCACGCCTACGGCAAGGCGCTGCGGACCGTGAAGTCCTGCGTGGGGCGGACCTGGTGCCGCTACGGGGTCCAGGACTCGGTCCGCATGGCCATCGACCTCGAACTGCGCTACCGGGGGCTGCGCGCCCCGCACAAGCTGAAGTCCGCCGTGTCCGGCTGCGCCCGCGAGTGCGCCGAGGCGCGCGGCAAGGACTTCGGGGTCATCGCCACCGCGAGCGGCTGGAACCTGTACGTCGGCGGCAACGGCGGGGCCGAGCCGCGCCACGCCGACCTGCTCACCCAGGACCTCTCGGACGCCGAACTGATCCGCATCATCGACCGGTTCCTGATGTTCTACATCCGCACCGCGGACCGGCTGGAGCGCACCTCCGCATGGCTGGAGCGCATCGACGGCGGTCTCGAGCACGTGCGGGACGTGGTCGTCCACGACTCGCTCGGCATCTGCGACGAGCTGGAACAGCTCATGGCCGACCACGTAGCCGGCTACCGGGACGAGTGGAGCGCCACGCTCGACGACCCGGAGCGGCTCCGCCGGTTCGTCTCCTTCGTCAACGCACCCGGGACGCCCGACCCCTCGGTGCGGTTCGTCCCCGAACGCGACCAGATCAAGCCGGACCTGAATGTCCTGGCCGGCCCCGTCCTGCCTGTACGCAGCCTCGAAGGGAGCACCACCTGATGAGCATCGCCCCGCCACTCGCCCCCGAGCACACCGTCATGCGCGCAGAACTGCTGCTCGGCCGTGACTGGTTCGCCGTCTGCGACCACACCTGCCTCACCCCCGGCCGCGGCGTCGCCGCGATCCTCCCGGACGGCAGCCAGGCGGCCCTGTTCACCGACCGGTCCGGGCAGGTGTACGCGATCGACAACCGGGACCCGGTGACCGGCGCGTACGTCCTCTCCCGCGGCCTGACCGGGTCCGTGAACGGACGGCCCTTCGTCGCGTCCCCGCTGCTCAAGCAGCGCTACGACCTCGCCACCGGCCGGGGCCTGGACGACACGACGGCCGTCCGCGCCTACCCGGCGCGGGTCCGCTGAGGCCCCGGACGGGCCCGCCCGGAACCGGCAGGACCGGTCGGGGCCGTCCTCCCCGTCGGCGGGGAACAGACGTGCGCGAGGATGTCACTCCGCTTCGCCGGAGCGGCGACGGCGTGCAGCGACCAGCCCGCCGATGAAGCCGACGACCAGGCCCCACAACAGACCGAAGCCGACCAGCGCCCCGAGGTTCGGGTCGAGGGTGATGTTGCCGCCGAGGCTGTCGATGTTCCCCACACCGAGCACCGACAGACCGAAGCGCGCCTCGATGGGGGTGACGAGCCCGACGACGAGCAGGGTGACGCCCACGGCGACGGCCATGCGCAGCGCGTGCCTCCACGGTTGCATCCGCCCGCCCCCGTCGGCCGGGGTGCGGAGCGCGGCGAGGATCCCGGCGCCGAGCAGCAGCACGGCCGCAGCGGGCAGCAGCAGCCAGGCCCGGCCGTCGTAGCCGGCGAGGGTGCCCAGATCGAGGGTGCGGTCGTTGCCGCCGGTTCTGAGGACCTGGTCGAGCACCTGGGGCATGGGCAGGCCGACGGGCTTGGTGACGTGGCCGTCCCACGAACCGCCCATGCCGATGCCGAGGCCCATCCAGACGAGGTTCGGCAGACTGAGGAGGACGACCGCGAAGGTCTCGCCCGGGTAGTCCCCGGCGATCGCCACGATCACCCCGACGATCACGCCGATGACCACACAGCAGAGCAGAACCAGCAGCATGGCGTGCGCGGGCGGCCGGACGGCGTCCTGGAAGCGCCGCGCCCCGGTGGGCAACGGGGCCTTGCGCGACACCATGAACGTCAAGGCCAGAACGGCCAGCAGCCACAGCAGGCCGAGGCCGACCGTGGCGACGCCGTCGGCACGGAAGCCGACGGTGGGGGCCGCGTCGAGGGCGTCGCCGAGTTCCTGGGCGATCCCACCTCCCACGGACACTTTGAACGTGTGGCGGGTGACGACCGCGAGGACGATCAGCGCAACGATCCACCACCCGGCCGTCCAAGCGACGCGGCCTCCCAGTTCCGCTCCGGTGACCGCCGGCCGGCGGCGCAGCGGCCGGAGGAACAGTACCCCGATCACCAGGGCGCCGACGAGAGTGACGGACAGCGGGACCACGTCGAGGGCAGCGTCCGTCTGGGCGAGGAAGCCGGCGTTCCCGTGGAGTTCCACGGTGCCGCCGACCGCGTCGACGACCACGGCGGCCACCACGCGGGGGAACGCCCCGTCGGGCAGATCGGTGGCGCCGGCGGCCCACAGGCCGAGGGTCGCCACGATCCACATGACGACGATCCCGGCGAGCACGGTGCCCAGGCCGTCGAGCCAGGCCCGTCCCCGGGGCGGCGCGGCGCCGGCGGTTCCTGGCGCGCCTGTCGGGTGCTCCTGCCGCGAGCCGCTCACACTGCCTCCCTGCCGGTCTGCCGGTCTGCAGCCACGGGAAGTCACGTGCCCGCAGACGAGGGGCGCCCCGACGCCGGGCGGGGCCCAGGTGCGGCGGAGCCATCCCACGGTAAGCAGGGCCGGGCGGTCCCGCTTGCGGGAGCACCGGTCCGGGGGTGCCATACGGATTCCGGCCCGGCCGGTCCGGTGGTCGAGCCGGAGGTCCACGACGTCACGTCCCGGCGGCCGGAGGGGCGTCGCGGGCCGCGGGGCGGGAACGGTGCGGGCGGCCGGGTACGGGCGACGACAGTCGGGAGGCCGGACGCACAGGTGCCCCCGCCCGATCGCACCGGCCCTCGGCGGCGCTCGAGGCGCGACCCGGTTCCGCCGGACACCGGCCGCGGCGCCACCCCTCGTCCGGCGCCCGTTCGGGTGAGCAGGCACCGGAAGAGACACCCGTCCTCCGGGCCTTCTGTCGGGGGCCCGCCCTCCCCCGTCCGCGCCGTCGTCCGCCCGCGCCGGGCGTGCACGATCCGTGCCCGGCTGGGGTACGCACAGTCCTCCGGACCGGACGACCCCCGTACGCCGGGCTGCCCACGGCCTCCACCGGGAGGGAGGGGCGCAAGAAGGCGCACGAGGATCCGGGGGGACTGCACCTTCAGGCCCCGCCCCCGGGTACAACCCCGTCTTCGGAGAAGCAGCTCACGACGACGCCGCTTCCGGCTACGGGGCGTGGCCGCGGGCCCTAGCACGCGACGTCGGCCGTTCGTCGGCGTTCACCGCGACGTGCCGGGACGCACGACTGTCGTCACACGCATCCATCAGGGCACAACCACGGGACACCCCTCACGGCCTGCGCCGGCCGCTCGGCATGCCCTTCGCCGCCGGATCGCCCCGGGACGCCACGATCCTCCCGAAGGGGGGCGCAGGAGCGGGCACACACGAGGCACACCCGGCGCACGATCGAATTTCTGACCGATCCATCATCACCGTGAGTGAACCGCGCGATCCGGATTCTCTCTCACCAACACCCTCGACTTACGCAACACCGCAAGGGACGAACATCTCCTTATCAGGCCAAAAGAGATATGCGCCGCAGCGTCGCGCGCCGTCGGCCCAACGCGCCGTTCGCCCCCAACTGCGCTGCGCCAAAAGGGCGATATTGCCCCCGCCCATCTGGCTCAACGACGAGCGGCCGGGGCCTACTGCAGACATCGGCAAGCGGGCACCGACCTCGTCGATATCCGGAACCCGGAAACCGGGGGGCAGGGCAGTGAACTTGCCGCTCCCCGCCGGCACTTCCGGCACCGGCCCCGAGGCGAACGTCCGCTTTCAACCACAGAGTTCGGAAGGTCGCACCATGGCACTCACCATCACCCTGGTCACCGCTTCGCCGGCCGCACCGGTCTTCGGACAGCCGGTCAACCTCACGGCCACCGTGATAGCGCCCCTGGGCGGAACACCCACCGGCACCGTCACCTTCACCGTCAGTGGTGGACCCACTCTCACGGGGACACTGTCCGGCGGAACCGCAACCGTCACGGTCAACGGTGTCGGCGTCGGCACCCACACCGTCACCGCGCACTACAACGGCGCTCCCGGATTCGACCCGTCCACCGGCACGACGGCCTTCTCCGTCACCAAGGCGTCGACGACCACGTCGGTGGGCTCGTCCCCCGATCCGTCGACTCCCGGACAACCGGTCACGTTCACCGCCACGGTGGCGGCCGTTCCGCCCGGGTCCGGCACGCCCACGGGCACCGTCACGTTCGCGATCTCGGGTTCCGGCGGCGGAACTCTGACGGGCACGCTCAACGGAAGCGGCGTCGCCACGGTCACCACCAGCACGCTGGGTGCAGGCCCTCACACCGTCACGGCCAGCTACGGCGGGGACGCCAACTTCCTGCCCTCCAGCGGCACCGACACGCACACCGTATCGCCGCCCGCGTCCACGACGACCACGATCACCGACGCACCCGACCCGTCGGTCGTCGGAGAACCGGTCAACGTGTCGGCAACGGTGGCGCCGGTTCCGCCGGCATCCGGAACCCCGACCGGCACGGTGACGTTCAACTTCGGCGACGGCTCACCCACCGTCTCCGTGCCCCTTTCGGGCGGGACGGCGACCGCACCGCCCCACACCTACGCCACAGCGGGTTCCTACACCATCACCGCCACCTACACCGGCAACGCCAACTTCACCGGCTCCTCCGACACCGAGCCGCACACGGTGAA
>NZ_JAMQGM010000004.1 GCF_023703325.1 Streptomyces meridianus | reverse complement strand
GCGGTCCGGCCCTCGGCCAGCGCCGCCACCCCGCGCAGCAACTCCTCACGATCGGCACCCACCACACAGGCCCGGTGCGTGAACACCGACCGCGACGTCGCCAACGACCACCCCGCATCCACCGGACGGGCATCGACCACGGCGCCCTGCAACTGCCGCGCGTGATCGATCAGCGCCTCGGGGCTCTTGGCCGACACCACCCACGGCACCACCGGAAGTGCCACCGTGGTCTCCGCCTGCTCCGACGCGACGGGTCCGGGTTCCTCGAGGATGACGTGGGCGTTGGTACCACTGATCCCGAAGGACGACACACCAGCACGCCGCGGGCTGCCCTCCGCCGGCCACTCCCTCGCCTCGGTGAGCAGTTCCACGTGACCCTCGGTCCAGTCCACCTGGTCCGACGGCTCGTCCACGTGCAACGTCCTCGGCAGCATCCCGTGGCGCATCGCCATCACCATCTTGATGACACCCGCCACACCCGCCGCCGCCTGCGCGTGACCCAGGTTCGACTTCACCGAACCCAGCCACAACGGCCGGTCCTCCGAACGCTCCTGGCCATACGTCGCCAACAGCGCCTGCGCCTCGATCGGATCACCCAGCCGCGTCCCCGTCCCATGCGCCTCCACCACATCCACATCCGCCGCACTCAAGCCGCCCGCGGCCAGCGCCTGCCGGATCACCCGCTGCTGCGACGGACCGTTCGGCGCCGTCAGACCGTTCGACGCACCGTCCTGGTTGACGGCCGAGCCACGCACCACCGCCAACACCGGATGCCCGTTCGCCCGCGCATCCGACAACCGCTCCAACAGCAGCACACCCGCACCCTCGGAGCAGGCGACGCCGTCGGCCGCAGCAGCGAAGGACTTCGACCGGCCGTCGGCGGCGAGCCCCTGCTGCTCGCTGAAGTAGACGAACATGTCCGGCGTGGACATCACCGTGACACCACCGGCCAGGGCCAGCGAGCACTCCCCCGACCGCAGCGCCTGAGCCGCCGTGTCCAGCGCGACCAGCGACGACGAACACGCCGTGTCCAGGGTCACCGCCGGCCCCTCCAGGCCCAGGGTGTACGCCACACGGCCGGTGAGGACGCTGCCCGCGCTGGTGCTTCCCGGGGCGCGCCCGAGGGCGTAGTCGTGGTACATCAGACCGGCCCAGACACCGGTACGGCTGCCCTTGAGCGTCGTCGGATCGATGCCCGCCCGCTCGATCGCCTCCCACGAGACCTCCAGCAGCAATCGCTGCTGCGGATCCATCATCAGCGCCTCGTTCGGACCGATCCCGAAGAAACCCGGATCGAAACCGGCAGCGTCATACAGGAACCCGCCCTCCCGGGCATACGTCCTGCCCGGCACACCCGGCTCCGGGTCATACACGTCCGGATCCCAGCCCCGGTCCTCGGGAAACCCCCCGATGGCATCCACACCATCGGCCACCAGCCGCCACAGATCCTCCGGCGACGCCACCCCGCCCGGATACCGGCACGCCATCCCCACGATCACCACCGGATCGGCATCGGGGCGCAAACGCTCCTCGGCTTCGGCGAGCCGCCGCCGGGCCTCTCTCAGATCCGAGGTGGTCCTCTTGAGATAGTCGAGAAGCCGCTGCTCATTGCTCACCGGAACGTTCTCCTTCGGGCCGGGAAACCAGGGCGACTTGCTCACGGAAGGGGGGAATCGCCTGTCCGCACGGCTCTGGCTCCGCTGCACGGAAAAGACACCGGCTTCAGGGGCTTTCGGCTGCTCGTCCCGTTCTGCCGATCGCCTGGAACGCTACTGAGAGCCCATGGGGCGGCCAACCCTTAGCGAACCCCTGCCACCCCTAGCCTCGCCGTTTCGG
>NZ_JAMQGM010000039.1 GCF_023703325.1 Streptomyces meridianus | reverse complement strand
GTCCGGGCCCGCGCAGGGCGTGCAGGCGGCCCACGGTCTCCCGCGCGCCCAGGGCGTGCCAGGCGCCGCGAACGCGGGCGGGCGGCGGCTTCCTGCGGTGCACCCGGCGGGCGGAGCCGATCCCGCTGAGCAGGGCGAGGAACGCGGCGCCGTACACCGGCGACGTGGTGTGTCCTCCGACTTTCCGCCCGGTGCGCGAGACGGCGAGCAGAGCACCGAGGGCCGAGCCGCCGAGGGACAGCTGCACCGACCGGCAGCTGACCCGGCGCGCCTCGTCCACGGCGTGCAGCACGCGCCAGACCTGTTCCAGGCCCGGCCCGCAGATCAGGTCGGCGGCCCAGCCGGCCCCGTCATCACCGATCCCGGACCGCGCCAGGACGGAGACGCCGAGATCGGCGGCGGCCAACGCGTGGTCGTGACGGGCGATCAGCAACACACAGCCCCCCTCGGCCTGCAGGTTCCGCACCTCCGCGGTCATCGATGCGGTGTCCGGGAGCGTGCGGTGCGCCCACGCCAGGAGTTCGCCCGCGCTCGTGTGCTCCGTGAGCACCAGCCGACGGGACCCCGAACGGGCCGCGGACACCACGGCGTCCGCCAGCGGGTCGAGCTCACAACAGACCACGGTGCTCGCCCGCGGCCTTCCGTCCGCGACCGCATACAGCTCAAGCACGAGGCCGCCCGGATCGTCCGGCCGGATGATCGGCGCGCCGTGAGGCCGCCGCAGCCCCCACTCGCTGTTCTCCCACGGGCCCTCGTGGGCCAGGTCGGCGACGGAGCGGCCGGAGAGCACCGCATGGGCAGCACTCCATGCCTCGGCATCGTCGAGCCCGTCCCGTGCGGTGACGGACTCCAGCAGGGGCCGTGGAGCGCACAGGATCCCCGAGTCGATGACGACGGCGGAGACGCGGTCCAGCGTCCGCAGCGCCGAGGGGTTCATCGGAATGGCACCGCCACGGGCCAGACCCCGCGCCAGCCAGGAGACGAACGCCTCCCGGCCCGCCCCGGCGGCCTTGGGGACGGTAGCCAGCATCACGTCGGCCGCGCGGTCGGTCCTGCGGGCCCAGGCAAGCAGGCCTCCGGCCCCGATCAGGGCGGCCAGCGAGGTCCGGTCGCCGCATTTCTCGACCGGCCCCTTCGGCAGCGGGACGGGGCGTTCGAGCCGGTCCGGCGCGTGCTCCGGCAGTTCGCCGGCCCGCACGAGTTCGTCCTCGCGCCGCTCCCACACCTGCTGCCGGGTCCGGATCTCGGCGAGTTGCAGCAGGCGTTGCAGGGCGTCCAGCGCGAGGGGGGTCGCCCCGTCGGTCACGGCGTGCGTCACCGCGTGGGCCACCCCGAGCACCATGTCGGCGTGCGGACGGCCGAGTTGCTCCCCGAGGTAGCGCCGGATGCGGGGCTGGGCCTCGGCGACGACCAGCGGGACGCGCAGAGCCGGGGAGAACACCCGCACCGGGGTCACGCGCCGGGCCGCCGACAGGGCGAGGCCCAGGCAGTCCGCGACGAGTGACGCGGACGCGAGCACGGCGGGGGTGGGATCGAACGGGTGGGGCGGGCGCCTGCCGGCGAAGGACTCGTGGTGGGTGCCGTGCTCCTCTTCGACCGTTTCCACCACGTCCAGCAGGCCCTCGAGGTCGAAGCCTTCCTCGTCGGCGTCGACGACCACCTGCCCCAGGACAGCGTTGACCTCGGCCCAGCGGACGCCCTCCAGGTCGCGCAGCGCCTCCGTCACGCCGCGCGCCAGCCGCCGGTGCCGGTCCCCGTGGCCGGTCAGCCCGCGCACTTCGATGTGCGCCCGCCCGGGACGCGACCACATCCGCCGCCTGGCCCGGTTTTCGCCGGCATCGAACAGCGCTGTGACGGAGTCCGTGAGGCCCTCGGCACGGTGAACGGCGTGCCGGCCGGTGCGGCCGACGGCACCCGCAGCGTTTTCCACCCCGTCGGCCCAGGCGGCTGCCACGCTTCGCAACGGTCGTCCGACGAGCGCCGCCGTCACTCCGACGGCCCCGAGCACCGCCCCGGCGATCGACGGCCCCGTGGCGGGGGCGGTGCCGGCGGTGGGCGCGGCCGTCGGGGTGTCCGGCACGGGGCGATCTCCTCTCCGGTCAGCCGTCACGGGGACCGTCATGCCGCCTCCGTACGGGGGATCACGCCACCCCCGGATCGACAAACCCGTCCATCATTGGTCGAATCGAAATACGAGCATGCAAACGGTACGGCCATCAGGAGGAGGCATCGTGAGTACTCCCGCCGCGTCCGCGAAGAGCACCCGGAAGAAGGCGTCGAAGCCGCCGAGCGGACCAGCCGCGAAGGGCAAGGGAGGCTCCGACACCAAGGCTGCCGCCGGGACGACGAAGAAGGCGAACACCAAGAAGGCCGGCGCCGGGAAAGCCGGAGCCAAGGCCGCCGACGGCTCCCGGCACGAGGCGGGCGAGCACGACGTCACCATCACCATCCCCCTCGACCGCGCCGCGCACGCCGCCGAGAAGGCCGTCACCATGCCGATCGCGACGGTCCAGCGGGTGCTGCCCGCCAAGGGCGGACTGCCGTTGTATGCCGGTCTGGGGGCACTGGGCCTGGCCGGGATCCTGGAGTGGCCGGTGGCCGTGGGCATCGGCATCGGCTACGCGGTGCTGCGCCGCGGCGGGGCACTGGGCCCGGCCCCGGCCGAGCGGGCCGCCGCGAACTGAGCCCCCGGTCCCGACGCCGCCCGACCCCGGGAACGGCCGAGACCCGCCCCCTGGGTCGGGGACGGGCCTCGCGCGGCGGTCCGCTGGAATGCCGGGACCGTCAGCCGCGCTCGAAGACCGCGACCGTACGGGCCGGGACGGTGAACGTCCCGGATGACTTGTCGTACGAGGACCTGCGGACTGTCTCGTCCGCGCCCTTCGCCTGGACCTCGTGCAGGGCGTACGCCGTACCGGCGAGGTCCGGGACCCGCTGCTCCTGCCGCTCGGGGCTCGCGTTGAAGACGACCACGAGCGCGCCGAGTCGCATGGTGACGACGCCCGGTGTCTCCGCCTTCCCCGACAGCGGGAACGACAGCGCCGACTGGACCTCACCGGCGGAGGCGAGGCCGAACGCCTTCTCCGTGCTGCGGATCCGCAGCAGGTCCCGGTACGCGGCCGAGGCGCCCCGGATCTCCCGGCAGCCGGGCTTCAGCGCGGCATCCGCCAGCAGCGGCTTCGCGAACGGCCACTTGGCCTTGTTGTCCGCGGCGGGGGGCAGTCCGCGCCCGAACCCGTTGCCGTCGGCGCAACTCCAGTGCAGGGCGTTGAACCAGTCGCCGCTGTCGTAGGAGTTGCGGTCCAGCGACTTGGATCGCAGCAGGTCCGAGCCGGCCTGGGAGAGCGCCGGGCCCTGCGAGAGCGCCGCGGTCGCCATGGAGAGGACCTGCATCCGGCCGCGGTCGGCCGCCGAGGTCTTCCGCGGGAGCTTGAACGCGAGCGCGTCGTACAGCGATTCGTTGTCGTGCGCGTCCGCGTAGGCCAGGGCGTCGCCCGGCGCCTTCGCGTACCCGGCGGGCGACCCGTTGTAGTCGACGTCCGCGCCGCGCACCTTCTTCCCCGACGAGTCGGTGAAGGTGTAGTCGGCGAGGTTGCCGCTCAGCCCGACCTTGATGAGGTCCTGGTAGTGCATCAGCCGGGCCTTCTGCTGGGCCGGGCTTCCGTTGTTCTCCGACCCGTTGGGGTCGGTGAACAGTCCGGACCCGAAGCCCTGGATGCCGGGGTCCTCGTCGAAGGGGCCTCCGCCGCGCACCGCGTCGCGGGCCCGGTCGCTGAACGTGGCGATGCCGGTGCCCGCCATGTTCTTCTGGGTCGCCTGCTCGAACCGGGCGTCGTCGGCGACCTCGCCGAAGTTCCAGCCCTCGCCGTAGAGGACGATCTTCTTGCCGTCGACTCCGTCCTCGGCGGGCGTGAGCCCGTCGAGGGCCTTGCGGACGGCGAGCATGTTGGCTTTCGGGTGGTGGCCCATCAGGTCGAAGCGGAACCCGTCGACCTTGTACTCCTTGGCCCAGGTGACCACCGAGTCGACGACGAGCTTGCCCATCATGGTGTGCTCGGGCGCGGTGTTGGCGCAGCAGGTGGACGTGGCGACGGAGCCGTCGTCCAGCAGCCGCTGGTAGTAGCCCGGCACGATCCGGTCCAGGACGGACTTGCCGTCCTGCCCGCCGGCCACGGTGTGGTTGTAGACGACGTCCATGACGGTGCGCAGCCCGGCGCCGTTCAGCCCCTGGACCATCCGCCGGAACTCGACCGTGCGGCGCGGGCCGTCGGGGTCACTGGCGTAGCTGCCCTCGGGGACCGTGTAGTGGAACGGGTCGTAGCCCCAGTTGAAGCCGTCCTTCGCGGCCGCCTTGCCCACGCACTCCTGCTGCTTCCCGGAGTCGGGGGCGTACGAGGCGAGGTCGCAGTCCGGGGTGGCCTGGTCCTGCTTGCGCTCCGGGACGGTCCCGATGTCGAAGGCGGGCAGCAGGTGGACGTACGAGGTGCCTGCGCGGGCCAGGGACGTCAGGTGCCGCATGCCGTCCGAGCCGCGGTCGGTGAAGGCCAGGTACTGCCCGGGGTGCTTCGACGTCCGGTCGGCGATCGAGAAGTCGCGAATGTGCAGTTCCTGGATCTGGGCGTTCCGCAACGGCGTCGCCTTCGGCTTGCGCAGCCGGTCCCACCCCTTCGGGGCCAGCCTCGGGTCCTCCAGGTCGGTGACCAGGCTGCGCTTCGAGTCGGCGGTCAGCGCGGTCGAGTAGGGGTCGGTGACCTTGTTGGTGACGAGCTTCTGCACCGACGGCGCCCATACGGTGACGGCGTAGCGGTACGGCTTGCCGGACCAGCTCCGCGCACCGGTGACACTCCACACCCCGCTGCCGTCGTCACGTCTCATCGGCACGGTGCGGCCGTCGAGTTCGAGCGCGACCTTGCGGGCGGTGGGGGCCCACACGGAGAGCGTGGGCCGGCCCTTCGAGAAGACCGGGCCGAGGTCCGCGCCGGCCGCCTGCTTTGCGTAGAGGTCGTCGAGTGCACCGGGGATCTGCACGCCGGTGGCGGCCGTCAGCGCGCCCGAAGCCGCGCGCTGGGTGGCGATGACCTGGCCGCGCAGCGCGGCACGCACCCGGTCGCGGTCGCGCGGGTCGACGGTGAAGGCCGGACGGTCCTTCAGGTGCGGGTACTTCGCCTTCTGCGCGTCGGTGAGCGAGCCGGGGTTCAGCCGCAGCCAGTGGCCCTCGTCGGACAGCGCGCCGTCCTCGACGGTGATGCCGCCCTCGGAGGCGTACACGAGTTGCTGACTGGTGGCCTCGGTGGCCTTCACCTTCCAGACGACGGTGTCGCGGTCGATCCACTGGGCCTCGGCCTTCTCCAGGTCGAGGTCGGGCGCGCCGCCGGTCTGCGGCAGCAGGTACGGCTGCTGTCCGGCGAGCATCCAGACCTCGTGGCCGTGGGTGGCGAGGTCCAGCGACTGGTCGGAGGGCAGGTCCTTCTCGTCGCCCTTGTGGAGGATGTAGCTGAGCGAGGTGGCGCCCTCGGCGAGGGGAACCTCGAAGGTGACGCCGTACGCGTCCTGCTTCACCGGCTGGAGCGGCTTGTTCCAGTCGGTGGGTTCGGCAGCGCCGGTCCAGGTGTGCAGGCCCCAGCCGTCGTAGTCGCCGTCGGCCCGGTGGTAGTGCAGGACTGCCTTCTTCTCGTCCTGCGGCGGGTAGGCGCCGTCGGGCTTCGTCTGCTCGAGGCCGTCCTTGCCCTGCTCGATCCACACCTCGCCGGTCCGGGCGAGGTTGACGGTGCGCTGCGGTCCGTCGGCGGTGCCGTTCTTCTCCACGGTGAACGGCAGTTCCGTGGCGTCCTCGCCGAGCTTGACCCAGGCGAAGGCGCCGTAGGCGTCGCGGCCGATGAAG
The DNA here is from genome assembly GCF_023703325.1 of Streptomyces meridianus. Lineage (GTDB taxonomy): Bacteria > Actinomycetota > Actinomycetes > Streptomycetales > Streptomycetaceae > Streptomyces > Streptomyces meridianus. The sequence goes on along the minus strand of NZ_JAMQGM010000039.1, from coordinate 138,179 downwards.
GCGGCGGCGGTGTCGCCGGACTTGAGCTGCCAGCCTTCGTAGTCGCCGTCCGGGCGCTGGTAGTGGACGACCGCGTAGTCGCGCTGTACGGCCGAGGGCTTCTCGGGCTCGGGGGCCTGGCCGGCGGTGGACGAGGCGAGAGCGCCCGCCCTGCGGCCGGCGCTGTCGACGACGACCGCCTTGTAGCGCAGGGGCGTTCCGGCCCGGACCCGGTCGGGCAGGTGCTGGGTGACCTTGTAGGGGGCGTGGTCGGCCGAGCCGAGCACCCGCCAGGGGCCGTTGCCGGTCTGGGCGGCGAAGACGACGCGGTTCAGACCGCCGCCGTCCACGTCGGCCGCGATCTCGACGGTCCCGGTGGCTCCCGCCTCCGGGGCCTTCACCTCGATCGACGGCTTCACCGACGGCTCCGGCAGGCGCTTGCCGGCCTTGAGCACCACGGCCGACAGGGCGGGCACCTCGACCGTGACCTTGCGGTCGGCTCCGGCGCGTACGGTGCCCTCGTCTCCGTAGAGGCCCTCGAAGGCGGTCCCGGCGGCCGAACCGACCGGCACGTCGACGGACTTGGCCTCGGTGGCGTTGTTCACCGCGACCAGGTACTCGACCCGCTGCTTCGCATCGGTCCGGGTGAAGGCGTAGACGCCCTCGCCGTCCGCCGCGTACCGCTCCTGCTGGATCCCGTCTCGCAGGGCGGGGTGGGCCCCGGTGAGCCGGGAGAGTCCGGCGATCGACCGGTAGAGGGGGTGCGAGGTGTCGTAGGCGTCGCTCGCATGGGTGCGGTCGGTGCCGAGCTGGTCGTCGTCGAGGTAGTCGGCCGTCTTCGACGCGAACAGGGTCTGGCGGGCGTCCTTGTCGCCTCCGGCGCCGGTGAAGCCCTGTTCGTCGCCGTAGTAGACGACGGGGTTGCCCCGGCCGAGGAACATCAGCGCGTTCGCCAGCTTCGCGCGGCGCAGCAGTTCGGTGTCGTCGGCCTTCGGGTTGTCCTGCTTCAGGAAGGTGCCGATGCGGCCCATGTCGTGGTTGCCGAGGAAGGACACCTGCTCGTAGGCGTTGGCCTTGTCGGTGGTGTAGCGGTAGTCCTGGCCGTAGACGGAGGCGAGCTTCCCGGCCGACGCGCTCCGGGAGGCGTAGGCGCGGGCCGCGTCCTGGAAGGGGAAGTCGAGCGTGGAGTCCAGCCGGCCCTGCGTGACATAGGGCGAGGTGATCTTCGGGTCGGCGGCGTAGACCTCGCCGAACATGAAGAAGTCGTCGCGGCCCTGCTTCGCCGCGTAGGCGTCGAGGGTGGTGGCCCACTGGGTCCAGAAGTCCATGTCGACGTGCTTGACGGTGTCGATGCGGAAGCCGTCGATGTCGAAGTCGCGCACCCAGCGCTGGTAGATCTTCTCCATGCCCTCGACGACCTCGGGGCGTTCGGTCCACAGGTCGTCCAGGCCGACGAAGTCGCCGTACTCGGAGCTCTCGCCGGCGAAGGTGGAGTCGCCCCGGTTGTGGTACATCGTCGGGTCGTTGAGCCAGGCCGGGGTCTTCTCGCGGGCCCGCACCCTCGGGGTGTACGGGAAGGAGTCCTCGTCGACGGGTCGCATCCCGTCCCGGTCGTCGAAGGGCCGTCCGTCGCGGTCGAGGTAGGGGTGGGCGCCCTTGGAGCGGTAGCCGTACTTCTTCTCGGCGTAGTCGACGGTGTCGGCGGTGTGGTTGGTGATGACGTCGAAGAAGACCTTCATGCCCTTGGCGTGGGCCTTGTCGATCAGCTTCTCGAGTTCGGCGTTGGTGCCGAAGTGCGGGTCGACCTGGGTGAAGTCGGTGATCCAGTAACCGTGGTAGCCGGCCGATGCTCCCCCGGAGCCCTCGCCCTGGACCGGCTTGTTCTTGAAGATCGGCGCCATCCAGATGGCGGTGGTGCCCAGGCCTTTGATGTAGTCGAGCTTCTCGGTGATCCCCTTGAGGTCGCCGCCCTGGTAGAAGCCCTTGTCCTCCGGGTCGAACCCGGTCTCGAGCCGCCCGCCGGTCAGCCCGCCCCGGTCGTTGGCGGTGGAGCCGTTGGCGAAACGGTCCGGCAGAACGAAGTAGAACTGCTCGCGCGTCAGGTCGTGGCGGGCCGGCTCGGCGGCCAGCGCCCGGTCCGACGGCGGGGGCGGCGGCGCCGCGTAGGCGGGCGCGGCCAGGGCGGGGACGAGCGCTGCGAGCAGCGCCGTCGCCACCGCGGTGGCCACCGCTGCCGCGGGTCTGCGGAGCGGGTGGCGGGAGGGGCCGGTCAAGGCGGGGCTCCTTCGGGAGGTACGAGGACGGGGTTCCGCCCGGCGGCCGGTGCGACCGCCGGGCGGAGGGCCGGCGTCAAGGCGGTTCAGCAGGTGCGCGCCCCGGTGTGCAGGGCGAGCGCGGTGTTGGGCGCGAGGGATGCGGTGAACCGGCCGGAGCTGTCGACCGTCACCGGGGTACGGCTCTGGACGTCGCAGTATCCGCCGGCGGGCAGGGAGGTCTGGTAGGTGCGCGAGACGGTGGAGGTCTCGTGGTTGACGGCCACGAAGCCCTTGTCGCCACGGCCGAAGGCGATGGCGTCGTTGCCGTTGTCCCACCAGTTGGTGACGCCGGTGCCGCGCACGGTGTTGCGGAAGGCGACCATGCTCTGGATCTCCGGCCACTTGTGCTGGCACTTCCAGCCGTCCTGCCAGCAGGCGTTGACGGTACCGCCGTTCGGCGGGCCGGCGTCCCTGTCGGACCACTCGTAGCCGGAGTTGATGTCCGGGGAGCCGTACGGCCAGGCCAGCATGAAGACGTTGGCGAGCGTGTAGTCGGCGCCGTTCTTGTAGTTGAGGGTGTCGCCGCCGCGCTCGGTGTCGTGGTTGTCGACGAACACGGCCGACTGGCCGGAGGCCATGTAGCCCCAGCCCTCGCCGTAGTTGGCCAGGTAGGCGAGTTTCTCGTTCTGGAAGACGCGTTTGAGGTCGCGGGCGTAGCGGAACTCCTGGACGTCGCCGTTCTGGAGGTACTCGCTGGGGGAGACCGCCTCGCCGGAGCCGAAGATGGCCTCCTGCTTCCAGTAGGCGTTCGGGTTGCTGAGCTTGGACTTGACGGCGGCGAGGTCGTTCGTCGGCATGTGCTTGGCCGCGTCGATACGGAAGCCGTCGACGCCGAGGGAGAGCAGGTCGTTCATGTACTGGGCGATGCGCGTGCGGACGTACTCCTCGCCGGTGTCCAGATCCGCGAGACCGACGAGCTCGCAGTTCTGCACGTTGGCACGGTCCTGGTAGTTGCTGATCGAGGACCGGCAGTCGTCCATGTCCCAGCCGCTGTAGGTGCCGGGGTAGTCGTACTTACTGTACGACGAGCCGCCGGTGCCGGTGCCCGAACCGGCCGACATGTGGTTGATGACGGTGTCGGCGACGACCTTCACGCCCGCGGCGTGGCAGGTGTCGATCATGTTCTTGAAGGCGGTGCGGTCGCCGAGCCGTCCGGCGATCCTGTAGCTGACCGGCTGGTACGACGTCCACCACTGACTGCCCTGGATGTGTTCCTGGGGCGGCGAGACCTGGACGTAGCCGTAGCCGGCCGGGCCGAGGGTGGTCTGGCACTCGCGGGCGACGGAGTCGAAGCGCCACTCGAAGAGGACGGCGGTGACGTCCTTGGTTCCGGGCGGGGCGGCCTCGGCCCGTGGAGCGCCGGGTGCGGCCAGGACCCCGGCCGCGCCTGCCACGAGGGCGAGAGCAGCACCGAGCGCGGTGCGTGAGGTGCGGGACATGGTGCCTCCTGTGGGGAGGGAGGTGCGGATGACGGAGCAGCCTCGTGAGACAACGCGCCATGCCCGTAAGGCCGTTGGAGGAATGACAGTTCTTGCAGCAAGACATCATCGAACTGTCGCGACCAGACCGTACGAGCCCCGGAGACCGGGGTCAAGGGTGTGGACACGGACAGGTAACAGCTGGGAAACGCGGCCACTTCTGCCCTGCAAGTACTTTCGCAAAACCTTGCAAGCCTGTTACGTTCCTGGTCAGCCCGGGCCGCCTCGGAAAGGCGGCATCCCCCGGTCCGTGAACGCGCGGAAGGACGACCGGGCCACTTTCCTCGAGGAGATCAATATGCGACGAGGCATATCGGTCGCCGCTGTGGCCGGCGTGCTGGCTCTGACGGCGACGGCGTGCGGCGGCAACGACACCGGCAACGGTGGTTCGAAGGCCGCGAAGGACCCCGGCAGCGTCTCCGGCAGCATCACGTGGTGGGACACCTCCAACGAGGCCGAGGCCCCGGCGTACGAGAAGCTGGTCGCCGACTTCGAGAAGAAGTACCCGAAGATCGACGTGAAGCGGGTCGCCGTCCCGTTCGACCAGGCGCAGCAGAAGTTCAAGACCGCTGCGCAGGCGAAGAAGGGCGCGCCGGACGTGCTGCGCGCCGAGGTCGGCTGGACCCCGGGCTTCGCCCAGCTCGGCTACCTCGCCCCGCTCGACGGCACCCCGGCCCTGGACAAGGCCGACGACTACCTCGAGGGCCCGCTCGAGGGCGCGAGGATGAACGGCAAGACGTACGCCGTCCCGCAGGTCACCGACACCCTGGCGCTCCTCTACAACAAGGAGATCCTCAAGAAGGCCGGCATCACGGAGCCGCCGAAGACGTGGGCCGAGATCGAGGCCGCCTCGAAGAAGATCGAGTCCAAGGCCAAGGGCGTCAAGGCGACCTACGTCAACCCGGACTCGTACTTCGCCTGGCCGTTCCTGTACGGCGAGGGCACCGACATGATCGACGTCGACAAGAAGAAGATCACGATCAACTCGCCCGAGGCCGTCAAGGGCGTCAAGGAGGCCGTGAGCCTCATCAAGTCCGGTGCGGCGGGCAAGCCCGACACCACCGAGGGCTACAACAACATGCAGGCGCAGATGGCGTCCGGCAAGCTCGCGATGATCGTCAACGGTCCCTGGGCGACCGCCGACATCCTCAAGGGCTCGGCCTTCAAGGGCAACGAGGACAACCTCGGCATCGCCCCGATCCCGGGCGGCACCAAGGGCTCCGGCGCCCCGACGGGCGGTCACAACCTCGCGGTCTACGCGGCCTCGAAGAACGTCGACGCCTCGTACCTCTTCGTCCGGTTCCTGAACTCGGCGGAGAACCAGGCCAAGGTCGCGGTCGCGAACAACACCCTGCCGACCCGCACCTCCGCCTACACCGACAAGGTGACGGCCGACCCGGTGCGCGCCGCCTTCAAGGGCGCCCTGGACTCCGCCAAGCCGCGCCCGGCGCATGCCGCCACCGGTGACCTCTTCGCCGACCTGGCGCAGAACTACGCCAAGATCCTCAGCGGCAGCGTGACCGTCGAGGAGGGGCTGGACGCCACCGCGCAGGCCTGGAAGAAGAAGTACCTGAAGGACTACTCGGTCCAGTAACGCGTGACTCCGATCCGGCCGGCCGGAGGGCCGGGGCTCCCCTGCGGGGCTCCCGGCCCCACGCGCCCGGCCGGCCGGATCGGGCCCAGCACGCCGCCCCCGCCGCGCGAGGTGACCGCCCGCGCGTGACGACACCAGGAAGCCGCATCCCATGACCACAGCCACCGTCCCGCCCCAGGGGGCGAAGCGGGCCGACCGGCCCGCCGAGGACCCGCGCCCGCGGCGCGGGCTTCCGGCACGTCTGAAGCGCTCGTTCGACGCGCACTGGTACGCCTGGGCCATGGTCGTGCCGGTGGTGATCGTTCTCGGCGTGCTGGTCGGCTACCCGCTCGTCCGGGGCGTCTACCTGTCGCTGACGGACGCCACCGAGGCCAACATGGGCGGCACCTACGGGGTCAACCACATCCCGGCCACGTACAAGTTCCTCGGCCTGGACAACTACTGGAACATCCTCTCCGGCGAGGAGGGGATGTTCTACCCGCGCCTGCTCTGGACCCTGGTGTGGACCGCGAGTTGCGTGTTCTTCCACTACACCATCGGTCTCGGCCTGGCGTTGCTGCTCAACCGCGACCTGCGCTTCCGGGGTCTCTACCGGATCCTGCTGATCCTGCCCTGGGCGGTGCCGCCGTTCGTCGCCGCCTTCTCCTGGCGGCTGATGTACAACAGCGAGGGCGGGCTGTTCAACACCCTGCTCGCCTCGGTCGGCATGGAGCCGGTGAGCTGGCTCGGCGATCCGCTGATGCAGAAGGTCTCCGTCGTCGCGGTCAACGTCTGGCTCGGCGTGCCCTTCATGATGGTCGCCCTCCTCGGCGGACTGCAGTCCATCCCACGGGAGTTGCACGAGGCCGCCGAGATGGACGGCGCCACGGCCTGGCAGCGGTTCCGGCACGTGACGCTCCCGGGGCTGCGCCCGGTGAGCTCCACGGTGATCCTGCTCGGCACCATCTGGACCTTCAACATGTTCCCGATCATCTACCTGGTGATCGGCCAGAACGCGGGTGACGACACCGACATCCTCGCCACGTACGCGTTCGACCTGGCCTTCTCCTCGGTGCGCGACTACGCCCAGTCCGCCACCTACGGCGTGATCATCCTCTCCATGCTGCTCGTCTTCGCCGTGTTCTACCGACGGCTGCTCATCCGCCAGGAGGACGCCCGATGAAGGCACCGACCACGCCGACGGCGCCGGCCACCGCCGCCGTTCCCTCGCCGGCCGCCGCTCTGCCGGCCGCTGAGGCGCCCGTACGCCGACGGGGCCGCGACGAGCGCGGCACCGGCGCCTCCGTGGCCCTGCACCTCACCGTGATCACCGCATGTCTCATCGCGGTCTTCCCGCTGGTCTGGGTGCTCTGGATCTCGCTGCGCGGCGCCGACGGCTGGAAGGACCCCCGGAACCTGTCCGGCGGCCTGGACCTCACCAACTACGCCCACGTGCTGGGCGACACCGAGTTCCTCACCTGGTTCGGCAACTCGCTGATCGTGGCGTTCTTCACCACGCTGCTCGGCGTCTTCATCGCGGCCAGCTCCGGCTACGCGATCTCCCGGATGCGTTTCCCCGGCCAGAAGCCGCTGATGTGGGTCTTCCTCATCACCCAGATGTTCCCCATCGCGGTGCTGATCGTGCCGATCTACAACATCTTCAGCGACCTCAGGCTGGTCGACAGCCACGCGGGCCTGGTGCTGGCGTACTGCTCGACGGCGGTCCCCTTCTGCGCCTGGATGCTCAAGGGATACTTCGACACCATCCCGCACGAGATCGACGAGGCGGGCAGGGTCGACGGTCTCACCCCCTTCGGCACGTTCTACCGATTGGCTCTGCCACTGGCCCGGCCGGGGCTGGCCGTCACCGGCTTCTACGCCTTCATCACGGCGTGGGGCGAGGTCGCCTACGCCACCGCGCTGATCTCCTCCGACGAGAACAAGACCCTGGCCGCCGGCCTGCAGACCTTCGTGGGACAGCACACCAGCAACTGGGGCGCGATGACGGCCGCCTCCGTGCTCATCACCATCCCGGCCGCACTGGTCTTCTTCTTCGCACAGAAGGGCCTGGTCTCCGGGCTCACAGCGGGCGGTACCAAGGGCTGACCGCTCCCCCACCCCGCCCGCGTCGTGCGGGCGCCGAGCCACCGCACCTGAAGCCCCGACCCGGGGCCCATCCGATTGGGACGCATCATGACCCAGGACCTCGCTCCGTCCGTCGGCCTCCACACCGCCGCCCCCACCGAAGCGGAAGGCTGGTGGCGCAGCGCCGTCATCTACCAGGTGTACGTGCGCTCGTTCGCGGACAGCGACGGCGACGGCATCGGCGACCTGCCGGGCATCCGCCGACGGCTGCCGTACCTCGCGGAGCTGGGCGTGGACGCGGTCTGGCTCACCCCGTTCTACGCCTCACCGCAGGCGGACGGCGGGTACGACGTATCCGACTGCCGCTCCGTGGACCCGCTGTTCGGCGACCTCGCGGACGCGGACGACCTGGTGCGCACGGCTCACGAGCTGGGGCTGAAGGTGATCGTGGACATCGTCCCGAACCACACCTCGGACCAGCACGTGTGGTTCCGGGCCGCGCTCGAGGAGGGGGCGGGCGCGGCCTCACGGGACCGCTACCACTTCCGTCCCGGACGGGGCAGGAACGGTGAACTGCCGCCCAACGACTGGGAGTCGGTGTTCGGCGGCCCCGCCTGGACCCGCACCGTGAACGCGGACGGCACCCCCGGCGAGTGGTACCTGCACATCTTCGCCCCCGAGCAGCCCGACCTGAACTGGGACAGCCGCGAGGTGCGCGAGGAGTTCGACTCGATCCTGCGCTTCTGGCTGGACCTCGGCGTCGACGGCTTCCGGATCGACGTCGCACACGGCATGGTCAAGGCGCCGGGGCTGCCCGACATCGGTGCCGACGAGCAGGCGAAGATGATCGGCTCGCAGCGGCTCCCGTTCTTCGACCAGGACGGTGTGCACGAGATCCACCGCCACTGGCGCACGCTCCTCGACTCCTACGACGGCGAGCGCATCGGCGTCGCCGAGGCGTGGGCCCCGGACTCCCAGCGGCTGGCGCTGTACGTCCGCCCCGACGAGCTCCACCAGGCGTTCAACTTCCACTTCCTGAGCTGCGACTGGAACGCGCCCGCGATGCGCTCCGTGATCGACGAGTCGCTGGCCGCGACGGCCTCGGTGGGCGCCCCCACCACCTGGGTGCTGTCCAACCACGACGTGGTCCGGCACACCACCCGCTACGGCGGCGGAGAGACGGGCCTGCGCCGGGCCCGGGCGGCGGCGCTGCTGATGCTGGCGCTGCCCGGGTCGACGTACGTCTACCAGGGCGAGGAGCTCGGCCTGCCCGAGGTCGTGGACCTCCCCGACGAGGTGCGCCAGGACCCGGCGTTCTTCCGCGAGGGGAGCCAGGACGGCACCCGTGACGGCTGCCGCGTCCCGCTGCCGTGGACGCCCGAGGGCGCGAGCCACGGATTCGGCACGGGCGGCAGCTGGCTTCCGCAGCCGCCCGAGTGGGCCGGGCTGTCGGTCGGCGCGCAGAGCGGCGACCCGGATTCCACCCTGGAGCTGTACCGCTCGGCGCTGGCGCTGCGCCGGCAGCTGCCGGGGCTGGGCGACGGCGCCATGACGTGGTTGGACGCGCCCGACGGCGTACTGGCCCTGTCCCGTCCCGGTTTCGTCTGCACCCTGAACACGCTCGGCCACGATGTCGAACTCCCCGTGCCCGGGCGGCCGGTCCTCTCCAGCACGCCGCCGGCCGTCGCCTTCCCGCAGGGCCGCACGGGCAGCGGGACGGTGCGGATCCCCGCCGATGCGTGTGTGTGGTGGACTGTCTGACATGCGACGGGTACAGGCCGCCCCCACCACTGCTCGCCTCGCCGACATCGCCGCCCAGGCGGGGGTCAGCGAGGCGACGGTGAGCCGGGTGCTCAACGGCAAGCCGGGCGTGGCCGCGACCACCCGCCAGTCGGTGCTGGCCGCGCTCGACGTGCTGGGCTACGAGCGTCCGGTGCGGCTGCGGCAGCGCAGCGCCGGCCTGGTCGGGCTGATCATCCCGGAGCTGGACAACCCGATCTTCCCTGCCTTCGCTCAGGTCATCGGGCAGGTGCTGGCGCGGGACGGCTACACACCCGTGCTCGCCACCCAGACCCCGGGTGGATTCACCGAGGACGAGCTGACCGAGATGCTGGTGGACCGCGGGGTCGCCGGGATCATCTTCGTCTCGGGACTGCACGCGGACACCTCGGCGGACATGCAGCGTTACGAGCAGCTGCGGGCCCAGGGCATCCCGTTCGTGCTCATCAACGGCTTCTCGGCGGAGGTCCAGGCGCCGTTCGTCTCGCCCGACGACCGGGCGGCGATGCGGCTGGCCGTCACACATCTCGCTGCGCTCGGGCACGAGCGGATCGGCCTCGCACTGGGCCCGAAACGGTACGTGCCGGTGCAGCGGAAAATCGACGGCTTCCTGCGGAGCATGGCGGACGTGCTGAGCCTGCCCGCCGAGCGGGCCCGGGAGCTGGTCCAGCATTCGCTGTTCACGCTGGAGGGCGGGCAGGCGGCAGCGTCCGCGCTGATCGAACGCGGCTGCACGGCCGTGGTGTGCGCGAGCGACATGATGGCCCTCGGGGCGATTCGGGCGGCCCGGATGCACGGCCTGGACGTACCGGGCGACGTGTCGGTGGTGGGCTTCGACGACTCCCCGCTCATCGCGTTCACCGACCCTCCGCTGACCACGATCAGGCAGCCGGTCACGGCGATGGGACAAGCCGCCGTGCGGGCCCTGCTGGAGGAGATCGGCGGGACGCCCGCGCCGCCCAGCGAGTTCGTGTTCCTCCCCGAACTCGTGGTCCGCGGCTCGACGGCCGCCGCGCCGGCCGGGGCGGCCGGGGCGGCCGGGGCGGCCGACAGCGCCACCGCGTAACAGCGGGACCGTCGCGCGGCAGCAGGCCACAGCGGACCACGGGCCTCCGGGGCGGTCCCGACGCGGCCGAGCCAGGAGATGCATCCCGACGCGCGCGGAGAGATCATCGATAGCGAGAACCTTCTGGCAGTATGTCGCGTTATGGGTGATTCCATTGTGAGGACTCTGCACGGGCCTGCCGCACCGCTGTCACCCACTGAGGAGCGCGCCGGGCGAACATCCCGCTCCCGCCCCTCCCCGGTCTGGCTGCGCTTGCCGCGACGCCCCCGGTTGTGGTTCGAAATCCTGCTGGTGGGCGTGAGTTACTGGACGTACTCGCTGGTGCGCAACGCGGTGCCCGAACAGAAGGCTGCGGCTCTGCACAACGCCCGCTGGATCTGGGACGCCGAAGCCGCGCTGGGCCTGGCGATCGAGAAGAGCGTCAACCACGCCGTGAACTCGGTGAGCTGGCTGATCGTCGGCATGAACTACTGGTACGCGACACTGCACTTCGCCGTCACGATCCTGGTCCTGATGTGGCTCTTCCGCCGTCACCCCGGCCGTTACGCGGCGATCCGGCTGGTGCTGTTCGCCACCACCGGCGTGGCGTTGCTCGGCTACTACCTGTATCCACTGGCGCCGCCGAGGCTGATGCCGGGACAGGGATTCGTCGACACCGTCCTGGAGCACCACACCTGGGGGTCGCTGACCTCGGGCTACATGGCTTCGGTGTCCAACCAGTACGCGGCCATGCCGTCGATGCACATCGGCTGGTCCGTGTGGTGCGGGATCACCCTCGCGCTGCTGGCCCGGCGGACCTGGGTGAAGGCCCTCGGGCTGATCTACCCGTTGCTGACCCTCGTGGTGATCGTGGCCACCGCGAACCACTTCTGGCTCGACGCCGTCGGCGGGCTGATCTGCCTGGCCTTCGGTTACGGGGTGGCCTTCGCCTGGTACGGATGCCTGCCTCACCGGCTGCCCCGGCACGTCGCCCCCGTCCGCCGCACGGTGGTGTGCTCGTCCGCGGCCTCCCCGCGGACGCGGACGGCCACGGGCGCGACCCGGCTGGTCCACCGGGTGATGTGGCGGCAGGACCCGCCGGTGCCCCCGGCCTCCGGGCGTCCGGACGCGACGGCTGCGGCCGCGCCGGTCCCCGTAGGCACCGCCGCGGCTGCTCCCCCGGCTTCGGCTCCCGCGCACCCGGCCGCCGTGGCTTCCCCGGCGCCTCCGCCCCGGGAGACCGCTCCGGCCGGGCCCCGCGCAACGGCCCGTTCGCAGCAGCGCAGACCTGCGCCGTAGACGCGGCGCCCGGGGCAGGGCCGGGGTCACCCCGCGCACCCCGCCGTCGCGGAGTGCGACCGTGCGAGGGCCCGCGCCCCTGGCACGCGCACCTGCTGCGTTGACAGCGCTATGTGCCGGACAAGGACCTGACCCGGACCTAGCCCCCGTAGAACAGGTCCTCGATCACGCCGCGGGCCCGTCTGGTGATGCGCCGGTAGTCGTCGAGCATGTCCCCGATGTGCCCCGGTTCGTAGCCGAGGTAGCGGCCGACCGCGGCGAGCTCGCGACCCTCGGTGGGGAACGTGTCCCCGGGCCGGCCCCGGACCAGCATCACGGCGTTGCGCACCCGGCTCGCCAGCACCCACGCCTCATCGAGGATTCCGGCCTCCTCCGCGCCGATCAGTCCGCACTCCCGGGCCACCGCGAGCGCCGGGCGGGTACGGGTGGTGCGCAGCCCCGGCTCGGCGTGGGCGTGGTTCATCTGCAGCAGCTGCACGGTCCACTCCACGTCGGAGAGCCCTCCGCGCCCCAGCTTGGTGTGGGTCTGCGGGTCGGCGCCGCGCGGCAGCCGCTCGGCCTCCATCCGTGCCTTGAGCCGCCTGATCTCGCGCACCGAGTCGTCCTTGAGGCCGTTCTCCGGGTAACGCAGCGGGTCGATCAGCTCGACAAAACGCTCGCCGAGCTCCCGGTCCCCAGCGACGGGAGCCGCCCGCAGCAGGGCCTGGAACTCCCACACCAGGGACCACCGCCGGTAGTAGGCGGCATAGGAGGACAGCGTGCGCACCAGGGGGCCGGTCTTGCCCTCCGGGCGCAGATCCGCATCGACCAGCAGCGGCGGATCCGCCGTGGGCAGCTGGAGCAGCCTGCGGATCTCGTTGGCCACGGCGAACGCCGCCCGGGACGCCTCCTGCTCGCCGACACCCTCGCGCGGCTCATGGACGAACAGCACGTCCGCGTCGGATCCGTAGCCGAGTTCGTGGCCGCCGAAGCGGCCCATGCCGATCACGGCGAAGCGGGTGGGCAGCTCGTCGCCCCACTGGGCGCGGACGGCCGCCCGCAGGGCCCCCGCGACGGTCGCGGCGTTGATGTCGGACACCGCGCCCCCGATCAGGTCGACGGCCTCGCCGGGTTCCTGGTCAGCGGGCCGCTCCTCGGTTCCGTAGGCCCGGATGAGGTCGGCCGCGGCCGTGCGGAACAGCTCGCGCCGGCGCACGCCACGGGCTGCGACGACCGCCTGCTCGGGGGTGTCGGCCCGGCCCACGGCGGCCAGGATCTCCTGCTCCAGGTGGTCCCGCCCGCGCGGGCGCAGCCCCTCCGGGTCTCCGAGCAGCGCAACGGCCTCCGGGGCACGCAGCAGCAGGTCGGGAGCCAGGCGGCCGGCGGACAGGACGCGGGCCAGGTTCTCGGCGGCGGCCCCCTCGTCCCGTAGGAGCCGCAGGTACCAGGGCGTCTTGCCGAGGGCGTCGGAGACCTTGCGGAAGTTCAGCAGACCGGCGTCCGGGTCGGCCGAGTCGGCGAACCAGCCGAGGAGGACGGGCAGCAGGGTGCGCTGGATGGCCGCCTTGCGGGTGACCCCCGAGGCCAGCGCCTCGATGTGGCGCAGTGCGGCGGACGGGTCCATGTACCCGAGCGCCTCCAGCCGCTGGCCGGCAGCCCGCGGGCTCAGCCGGACCTCGCCGGGTTCCAGCTGTGCGGCGGCGTCGAGCAGCGGCCGGTAGAAGAGCTTCTCGTGGAGCCGGCGCACCTCGCGGGCGTACCGCTTCCAGGCGCGGCGGAGTTCGGCGACGGGTTCGGCGCGGCGGTCCCAGCCGTAGAGGCCCGCCAGGGAGCGTCCGAGTCGGCGCAGGTCGGCCTCGTCCTCGGGGACCAGGTGGGTGCGGCGCATCCGGTAGAGCTGGATGTGGTGCTCCATGGAGCGCAGGAAGCGGTACGCGTCGTCGAGCGCCCCGGCGTCGGCCCGGCCCACGTAGCCGCCGGCCGCGAGGGCGGAGAGCGCGTCGAGGGTGCTTCCGCTGCGGAGCGAGGCGTCCGCCCGCCCGTGCACCAACTGCAGGAGCTGGACGGCGAACTCGACGTCCCGAAGCCCGCCGGGGCCGAGTTTGAGCTCCCGGTCCACCTGGGCGGCGGGGATGTTGTCGACGACGCGGCGGCGCATCTGCTGCACGTCGGAGACGAAGTTCTCGCGCTCGGCGGCCTGCCAGACCAGGGGGTGCACGGCGTCGATGTACTCGCGCCCCAGCCGGGCGTCGCCGGCGACCGGCCGGGCCTTGAGCAGGGCCTGGAACTCCCAGGTCTTGGCCCACCGCTGGTAGTAGGCGAGATGGCTGGCGAGGGTGCGCACCAGGGGCCCGTTGCGTCCCTCGGGGCGCAGGTTGGCGTCGACCGGCCAGATCGTGCCCTCGGCGGTGTTGTCGGAGCAGATCCGCATGAGGTGCGAGGCGAGCCGGGTCGCCGCCTGGAGCGCCTCGTCCTCCGGGGCCCCGTCGGCGGCCTCCGCGACGAAGATGACGTCGACGTCGGAGACGTAGTTCAGCTCGTGGCCGCCGCACTTGCCCATGCCGATGACCGCGAGCCGGCACCGGTCGGCGTCTTCGGGAGCCGCCGCCTCGGCGATGCGCAGCGCGGCCCGGAGGGTGGCGGTGGCGAGGTCGGCCAGTTCGGCGGCGGTGGCGGGCAGGTCGGTGGTGCCGCAGAGGTCGCGGGCGGCGATGCCGAGGAGGCAGCGGCGGTAGGCGATGCGCAGGCTGTCGGGGTCGGCGGCGTCGCCGAGGCACGTCTCGAAGTCGCCCAGATCGGGGTGGAGGTCGGCCGCGGCGTCGAACGTCGCCATGGCCTGCCAGTCCCCGGGGTGGCGGGCCAGGTGGTCGCCGAGCGCCTCGGATGCGCCCAGGACGCCCAGCAGCCGGTCGCGCAGGGGTTTCGCGGCGACCAGGGTCTCCAGCAGGACCTGGGTCTCGGGGCGGACTTCCTCGCCGGACGCCGCCCGCACCTCGTCGCCGACGGAGAGCGCCTCGATGAGGCGCACCAGGCTGCGCAGGGCCAGGTCGGGGTCGGCCGTCATGCCGAGCGCATCGAGGAGGACGGGGTCGGAGCGGACTGCGACCAGGTCGGGCGCGTCGAGCAGGGTGTCGGCGGCCGCCGGGTCGGTGAAACCCCGCCGCAGCAGCTGAGTGGAGGGACTGCTCCGGCGTCCTTGCGGAACGGACATGGACATACCGCCGCCTCCCGTGGGTCAAGGGCTGCTGCCGAGCCTATCCGGCCGGAAGGCCGCCGGTACGACGACCGCCCGCCGGCTGCTGCCGGCGGGCGGTCGGGACGGGCGGAGCGGCGGTCGGTCAGGCCTGGGCCGGCGCGAACTTCGGGTTGGCGCCGTGCGCGTTCTGGTTCTGCTCGCCGGCGGAGGCGAAGAAGACGATCAGGACGATCCAGCCGACCAGCGGGACGACGCCGATGAGCTGCCACCAGCCGGAGCGGCCGGTGTCGTGCAGCCGACGCGCACCCACCGCGAGGGTGGGGAGGAGGACGGCGAGGCTGTAGAGGCCGTTGAGGATGCTCGAGTCGAGGACCGCCTTGTCGACGATCGTCAGCACGATGCTGATCACGACGCTGACCAGCGTGAACATCCAGTACTCCTTGCGGCGCGCGCGACCGCTGAACACCGCGTACTTCTTCAGGACTTCCAGGTACCAGCTCATGGTGTCCCCCCACAGGACTCGAGTGTGCGTCCTGTCCTTCTGGCCAGGTCGGATTGCGACACTAGGTGGCTTGAACTGCACAGGTCAAGCCATCATTGCCGACATGATCAACCATGGCCGGAATGAGATATTCCGGTGACTCCGCCGTGCTGGAGACCGGCTCACCCGTCGTCGCCCGTCCCGCGCTGCGGCTCCAGCCGGTTCTCCCGGCCGCCCAGGTCCAGCCGGAACGGCGGGTAGACGTCGGTCATCAGCGCGGCGTAGACGGTCACGCGCGCGACCCAGCGGGTCAGCCCGATCAGCAGCCCGAACAGGGAGCGCGGGTAACGGCCGGTGGCGGCGAGCACGATCACGGCGACCAGCGACAGGTAGGCGATGAGCCCGCTGTGCCAGCCATTGCCCCACCCGTTTCCGGCGAGCATGCCGACGACGATGTACTGCGGGATCGCCAGCAACCACCACTTCACCAGGACGAGGCCGCGGGAGAGCCGTTCCGGGTAGGCGACGTCGAGGTGTGCCGGGTAGTCGGGGACGTCGGCGAGCGTGAACGGCGGGTAGCGGTCGGTGCCGAGCGCCGTGTGGGCGTAGTAGGCGACGCGCCAGTTCCAGCGCAGGACACCGACGTTGAAGTCGAACAGGGGCCGTGGGTACCGGGCGGTGAAGAGCACCGCGAAGAAAGCCACGACGGTCACCAGCACGAACCCGACCCACAGGAAGCACAGCACGATGTAGTGCGGGATGGCCAGCAACCACTTCACCAGCCACAGCCATCGGGAGAGCTGCGGATCGAGTGACGCCTCGATCCGCACGGGGGACGTGTTCTCGGCAGTCATGTGCGTCACTCCTCACGCTCGTCGGAGCGTAGGTCCCGCGACCACGGACCCAGGCTCGCACGCGGCCCGGGGGGGACGCGAGTCGCGTCCGCACCCCGATGGCGGTCCACGTGGGGCGATGCGACTCTGGAGGCATGAGCGGACACCGACGCCGAGCCGGTCTGCTCCCGCTCGTGACGGCCTCCGCCGCGGCGGTCCTGTACACGTTCTGGTTCCGGCCGCGGATGCTCACCTGGGGTGCGACCGAAGAGGAGACGAACCGGGCCTGCCCCGGCGACGCGATCGTTCCCGACCCCGACAGCACCTCCACGATGGCGACCACGCTGCCGGCACCGCCCGGTGCGGTCTGGGCCTGGCTGGTGCAGATGGGAGGCGACCGCGGGGGCTGGTACAGCTGGGACCGGCTGGACCACTACGGGGAACCGAGCGCCGACCGCATCGTGCCCGAGTGGCAGCACCTGGAGGAAGGACAGCGCCTGGTCGCGGCACGCGACCGCCGGACCTGGTTCACGGTGGCTGTGCTGGAACCGGACCGGACCCTGGTGCTGCGTTCGGAGCTGCAGCTGCCCTCCGGGCACTCACTGGCCCGGGCCCCGGACAGCGGGCCCGGTTCCGCGCCACGCGGCTTCGCGCAGGGGGTCTGGGGGTTCCATCTGCGGCCGAGGCCCGGCGGCAGCACTCGTCTGGTGGTCCGCACCCGCGGCCGGAGCCGGCCGCGCGCGCTCACCCGGCCGTTCGACCTGCTGCTCGGCGAACCCGCGCACTTCGTCATGCAGACCCGGCAGTTCCGCAACCTGCGCGCCCGGGTCGCGGCGCGGACCTGAGTCCGGCCCGTGCGGCATCCGCCGTGCGCCGCGGGCCACGCGGTTGATCCGGGCCGGGCCCCGCTGACAGGGTCGTGCCCCATGCCCACCTTCACCGCACCCGATGGAACCGAACTCGCCTACCACGTCTCCGGGGACGGCGCACCCGTCGTCTGTCTGCCAGGCGGCCCGATGCGGGACTCCGCCTACCTCGGCGACCTCGGCGGCCTGTCCGCACACCGGCAGTTGATCAGGCTGGACCTCCGCGGCACCGGCCGGTCGGCAGTACCCGCGGATCCCGGCTCCTACCGCTGCGACCGGCTCGTCGGCGACCTCGAGGCGCTGCGCGAGCACCTCGGCCTCGATCGGATGGACCTGCTCGCACACTCCGCCGGCGCGAGCCTGGCGGCGCTGTACGCGGGCCGCCACCCGGAACGGATCGGCAGGCTCGCCCTGATCACGCCCAGCGTCAACGCCGTCGGGATTGCGGTCACCGACGAGGACCGGCTCGGGGCGGCTCGGCCGCGTCGGGAGGAGCCGTGGTTCCCGACCGCCTTCACCGTCCTGGAGGAGATCGTCGCGGGCAGCGGCACGGACGGCTCCTGGCGTGCGATCACGCCGTTCCTGCACGGCCGTTGGGACGAGGCGGCGCAGTCCCTCCAGGCGTCGGAGGACGAGCAGACCAACACGGAGGCGGCGGCCGTGTACAACGACGGCGCCTTCGACCCCGACGCCACCCGCAGGGCACTCGCCGCCTTCGGACAGCCGGTGCTGCTGCTCGCCGGGGACCTCGACCTGGCGACGCCCCCGCGCCCGATGGAGGAGTTCGCGGCACTGTTCCCCGACGCGGAGTTCGTCGTCCTGCCGGGTTCCGGGCACTACCCGTGGCTCGACGACGCCGACCGCTTCGTGGCGGCCACCGCGCGGTTCCTGGACCGGCTCATGAGCTGAGGCACCATCCGGGAGGTGCTCCGTGGCACGGCCGGGGCGTCGCGACCGGGTTCACCCGGCGCCGTCCGGGAACGCGTGGCTGCCGCAGCGCAACAGGGCGTGGGCGAACCCGACATCGCGGCCGGACGCCCCGTCCGGGACGCTATGCCCCGGGGGCGGGGCGAACCGCACGCGGTCCCACGCACACCGCCCCGTGTCCGGCCACCCGCCGCCTCAGCTCCCGGTCGGCGGTGACCACCAGGCACGGCCGACCGGAGAGCTCCCGCACCAGCTCCACGATCCGGTCGTCGCCGCTCCCGCCTGCGGGATCCGCCCGGACGCCCGGGACGGACGGCACGTGCTTCGCCGCCCCCTCGACGACCAGCACGATCTCCGGCGGCGCGTCACCGGAGGCAGCCCACTCGGGGACGTCCCGCCCCCGGGGCAGCCCCTCCCGGGCGAACCGGGCCAGCCGGTCCCGCAGGCGTTCCGTCGCGCCGTGGCGGTCGCGCCACCAGCCGTCCGGGACGGAGCCCACCGTGTTGGCCGCGTCCACGATGACCAGGGGCCGATCTGCTGCGTTCACACGGCAACCCTGCCACGGTCCCCTGCCGGGGCGGGAGCCGCGGCGCACCCGGAGAGCGGGGGAACCGGCCGGGCCTCCACCACCCGCCGAAAACACCTCCGGGCCGACGGTTCGTCACCGTCGGCCCGAAGCCGTGCAGATCCTGGCGGAGCGCCGGGTCAGAGCCCGCAGGACCCCCTGTCGAGGTGGAAGTACCGGCCGTTGGCCCAGCGGCACAGCCGCATTCCGACGACGACGCCGACGATGGTGATCACCGCCGGCAGATAGCCGCTGGCGACCTGGATGATCGGGATGGCCGGGCACCCGCCGGAGACCGCCCAGCCGGTGCCGAACAGCACCGCGCCGGGGACCACACCGGCGTGGATGCGGCCCGGCGTGCGGCGGACCCGCAGCAGGGCGAAGACGCACACGATGATCGCGACCGCCCCGGCGAAGGCGAGGAACATGCGCAGGTCCTGGAAGGTGAACATGCGGTTGAGCTCGGTGTAGTCACCGAAGCCGATGTTGGTGACGACGAAGCCGAGTGCCAGTCCGGCGAGGACGTTGCCCAGTAGCACTGCGCCGCGCGTGCGCATCAGATCACCTTCCACAGGAGGAACGACACCGCGGAGGCGGTACCGAAGAACACGGCGGTCGCGACGATGCTGACCGGGCGCAGACGGCCGCAGCCGCTCAGGCCGTGGCCGGAGCTGCACCCGCCCGCCAGGCGTGTGCCGAAGCCGACCAGCACGCCTCCGGCGAACAGCACAGCGGTCATGATCCAGGGGTCGGCCGTGACCATGTCCCGGAACCCGGGGCCCATGTCGAGACGGAGATCGAATCGTCCGGAGGTGACCGCGGCGATCAGTCCGCCGACGAAGACCGACACCAGCAGGGCGGCCTGGGTGAACAACGGGGCCGGCCGCTGGTTGGCGGCCGAAGCTGCGGCAGGCGGGGCCGGCTCCTCGTCCCATGGCGCAGGCCCGGTCTCCCCCTGCGGGGCGTACGCGGCGGCCGGCGCTGCGGGCACGGTCCCGAAGTGCTCGGCGGTGGCCGCGGCGAGGGCGTCGGCGAGCGCCTTCTCGTCGGTGAACTCCTCTTCCAGCCGCTCGATCCGGCGTTCACGGCGCCAGTGCAGGACGCGGTCCCACGCCGACGAGATGCCCAGCGAGCGACCGGTGACAACGGTGTGGAGGACGGTCACCAGGGCGAGCCCGAGGGCGCCCGCCCACCAGGGCCAGTAAGTACTCATGAGGGGCTTGTCATCCAATCGACGAGCCGGGCCCACAGGCCGCGCTTCGCCGCTCGGCGCGAGTGGCCGGCGGGGCGGTCCTGTGGCTGGGGGGACTGGGTTTGCTGCGACGGCTGACGGTGCCGCGGCGTGACCGGCGGGAGGGCCGGTTCGAACCGGTGCACGGTGTCCCGCGACCGCGGATCGGACATCGGCGGTTCCTCACGGAACTCCCGGCGGAAATCCGAAAGGGCTTCCTGTGCGGCTTCCTGCCGGGGCGCCCGCCGCGGTGCCTGCGCCTCCGCGACCGTACCGGACCAGTTGGCCTGGGACGCGAGGTGCAGTGCCTGGTGCCCGTTGGGCAGCAGACTGATCGGCACACGCTCGCCGGTGAGCGACATCTGGTAGCGCGCGCACTCGAGCCACCTGTCCTGGCTGTCGCAGTAGTGGTCGCGCCACCCCTGCAGGCTCGATTTGAGCAAGGGGAAGAGCGGACATGCTGCAGCGTGTGAGCAACCCACGTTGCTCCCTTCTGAGCGGCGCGCACCGACCGTCCGGGGTGGGCGGTCACCGTTCTCGGTTCCTGTCCTTGCAGTGCCCGGTCGACGATCGCAAGGCACCGGGGATTGCGGGCAGGGCGGCGCGGCACGACTGCCGACACCGCGTCGACGCGTGATGCAATCATTGTTTGGGGCTGTCGAGCAACCTTGCGAACGCATCACCCCGCCGGGTCCGCGGGACATTCCGCTTCGTCGCTCGCAGTTGGTGCGGTGGCCCCCGGACCGGACGCCGTCCGCCTCCGCCGCTCTGCGGGCCCGCCGGCAAGTCCCGGCAGCCGGGGGCGCATCAGACCTCGTCCGGAGCCGAACCGAGCGGTGGCCACGGCGAGTCGGGCCGCCTCGCTGCCTGCGGATCCTCCGCATCGTGCCACCGCACACCTGGCGGGACGCCTTCCCCCGCCTCCCCGCGTCCTCCGTCATGGCGTGCGCTCCCGTCCCGGCCGGGCGCCGCCTAGCATGCGCCCCATGACCACTCCGGCCGACGACGGCATCCACCCCTTCCGCATCGCCGTCCCCGACAGCGAGCTGGAGGACCTGAACCAGCGCCTGGACCGCACCCGGTGGCCGGATCAACTGCCCGGTGTCGGCTGGGCGTACGGGATCCCGCGCGACTACCTGCAGGAACTCGTCCGCTACTGGCGTCACGGGTACGACTGGCGCGCCGCCGAGGCCCGGCTGAACCGGTGGCCGCAGTCCACCACCACCGTCGACGGAGCAAAGATCCACTTCGCCCACGTCCGTTCACCGGAACCCGACGCGGTCCCGTTGATCATCACGCACGGCTGGCCTGGCTCCATCGTGGAGTTCACCGGGATCACCGGCCCGCTGACCGACCCGCGCACCCACGGAGCGGACCCCTCCGACGCCTTTCACCTGGTGATACCGAGCATTCCCGGATTCGGCTTCTCCGGGCCGACCCGGGAGACCGGCTGGGAGTACCGGCGGATCGCCGCCGCGTTCGCGGAGCTGATGGAGCGCCTCGGCTACCGGCGGTACGGCGCACAGGGCGGCGACTGGGGCTCGGCCGTCTCCCGCGAGCTCGGCCGCATCCGTCCCGATCGGGTCGTCGGCGTCCATCTGAACCTGATCCCCGGGACCGCTGCCGTCACGGAACCGACCGCGGAGACACTGGCCGGACTCGACTCGGCCGAACGTGCGCGCACGCTGGCCTCCTGGGAACGGACCCGGGAGTGGAACCGGGATCGCCAGGGCTACGCGGACATCCAGTCCACCCGTCCGCAGACCCTCGCCTACGCCCTCACCGACTCCCCGGTGGGGCAACTGGCCTGGATCGCTGAGAAGTTCATGGAGTGGACGGACTCGCAGGACCGGCCGGAGGACGCCGTCGACCGCGACCAGCTGCTCACGAACGTGATGCTGTACTGGCTGACCGGAACTGCGGGATCGTCCGCGCGCATCTACTACGAGCGCGCCCACGCGGACTACTGGGGTGCACCCCCGGAGCCGTCGACGACGCCGACCGCGCTGGCCGCGTTCCCGCAGGAGAACTTCATTCCGCTGCGGCACATCGCGGACCGGACGAACAACATCGTCCAATGGTCGGAGTTCGACCGGGGCGGTCACTTCGCCGCGATGGAGGAGCCCGACCTGCTGGTCGACGACATCCGGACGTTCTTCCGCCGGTTCCGCACGGCCTCCCCCGGCTGACGCCGGGCCGGCGTCGCCCGAGGGGTGCACGCCGACGGCACGGGCGAGCCCGCCGGCGGTGGTGCGCCTCCGGCGGTTCTCTCCGAGCAGGCGCCGACAGACCCGGGTCAGGTCGGTCGCGCGCGCTCCGGGGGAAGCGTGACCGTTCCGGGCCGGTGCTCGAACGTGTTCACCACGAGCCACTCCAACTCGGCTTCGCACAGGTTCCGAACGCCGAACTGCAGCACCTGCCGGAACGCACTCCGGTCGTTCCGGTCGACGTGAACGTCGCCGAACGCGAGCGGGAGCCGCCGGTACTCCCCGGTCGGCAGCTTTGGCACGACGACACCGGCCCTCCAGTGCTTCACCTGCCGGTCCGCGTTTCTGCCGGAGGGCCTCCGGGCCGTTGACCGAACTCACGTGAGGCCGGCGGAGTGCCCCCGGGAGAGCGACCCACGCCCGGCTCGCGTCACAGCCCTGCGGCGCCAGCCGCAGTTGTCGGACCGGGACCTCGTCATGGCGCCGAGGTGAGCAGGTGGACGGCGAGCCCGGCGATCAGCGCGCTGGAAGCCATGGCAGTGATGAGCCGGCCCCGATTGCCGGTCAGAGTTCGGCCGAGGAGCGCTCCCCCACCGGCGAGCAGCAGTTGCCAACTCGCGGACGCCGCGAAGGCCGCGAGGACGAACACGGCCTGCTCCGACCGGCCCGGAGCCGCGGTGCCCTGACCGCCGATCACAAGTGCTGTGAAGTAGACCACGGTCAGGGGGTTCATCATCGTGATTCCCAGCAGTCCCGCATAGGCCCGTGCGGGATGGAGGGGAACCTCGTCGGTCCGGGTCGCCGCCTGCCGAGTGCGGTACCGGCTGACTGCCGTGGCACTGCTGTGGGCAGCCAGTGCGATGAGCACCAGGGCCGAGACCCACCGCAGGGGAATCACGATCGGTTCGACGGCGGGGATGAGCGCGGAGCCCCCAAGCGCGGCGATCAACGCGTAGAGACCGTCGGCGGTTGCGACACCCAGCGCGGCACAAGCCCCGATCTTCAAAGAAGTCCGGGCCGTCAGAGCGACCAGATGTGTTGCCACCGCCCCCACGGGCATGGCGATGCCGTAGCCGGCGAGGAGGCCCGCGACCAGCGCGGCAATCACGAGTGCGGGAGCATCGGCCTTCGCAGTCGGCCGGGCTGCTGCTGGACGCGCACCGATCGGACGGCGGAAGTCGACGGCAGAGAGGCGAGGGTCGCATTCATGAACAGATCCTGCGAACGTCGCGACGGTCCGGGCAACCCATTTTCGGGCCCGTGGCCGCTGTCCCGGGGCCGGTGAAGCGGGTTCGGCCGGTGGCCTGCCCTGGCCGGGGTCCCCCTCGCGGACGGTGAAGTTCACATCGCGGTGACGGGTGACGAGCTGGAACAGGTGAGCCCTGGTGTGTTCCGGGCCGGCGGCCCGCGAGAAGTTGTCCCTGCGCCACGGCAACCGGCAGGGTCGGTCCCGTGCAGGAGCAGGTTCCGTTGGAATCAGCGACAAGAGGACTCGGGCGGGTATCGAACGTGTCTGGTGAGGATGGCGGCGCGCCCATTCCTGATCCAGAATGATCGGATGGTTCCGCTTGAGACTCCCCGTTCGATCCTGCGTCGCTGGCGCGAGGAGGACGTTGCGCCCATGGCTGCCGTCAATGCCGACCCCGAGGTCATGCGGTGGATCCGTGACGGCAACATCCGTGACGAACAGCAGACTCGTGGCGGGGTCCAGGCATGGGAGAGCGAGTGGGAGTCACAGGGCTTCGGCCTGTTCGCCGTGGAGATCCGGTCCACCGGCGAACTGGCCGGATTCACCGGCCTTTCGGTGCCCGACTACTTGCCGGAGGTGCTGCCGGCGGTTGAAGTCGGCTGGCGGCTGGGACGTTCCCACTGGGGGCAGGGCTTGGCCACCGAGGCCGCTGCGGCCGCTGTACGGTTCGGGTTCGAAGAGCGAGGGCTGGAGCGGATCGTCAGCATCATTCAAGTGGGGAACGACGCCTCCGAGCGGATCACTGCCAAACTGGGGATGCATCCGGTCCAAGAGACCGTCAATCCCACCTGCGGTCGGCGAGTACGGGTGTTCGAGTTGTCGTCGGAACAGTACGTCACAACCACTCGTCGACGACGGCAACGAGAACGGTGGTCCCGTAGCGGACCACGGGTCCGGCCTGCCTGGTGACCACCGATCGCCTCTCTTGAGGCGATTGATGCCGCACTCGACCGCCTACCGGGCCTCGTAGTCCTCCGGGTCGAACCAGCGACGAACAGGTGACCTGGCGCGTCTCGGGTGCGTCCCGGTGCCCGCTGTTGACCGTGCTTCACCGACCCGTCGAGCACGGATCGGGCACGGCTGCCCTGCCACCGCCGGCCAAGAGGGCGGTCGGCTACTCACCTACGTGTCGCCGACGCCTACGCGCTTCCCGACGCTCCCGGGCCTGCCTGTTGCCTTCCTTGACGGCCTGGATCTCTCGCCAGACCCGGAAAAAGAAGTAACAAGCGAGTATCGCGACGCAGAGACAGCCGATCGCCAGCGAGAGAAGCGATGTCGTGTCGCGAAGGGCTGCCCACGCCTCGATGCCCAGAAGGGTGACACCGAACTGGGTAAGCCGCCGTTTCACGGATCGCCTCCCGGACGCCCCGCCGGATGGTGGGAATCGGGACAGCTTGACGTGGTCCGCCATGCTGCCTCGACGGTGATGCAGCAGTGATGGACACATCGTAGGCGTGGGAATTGATGGACGACCCACGACCGATGAGACGTCTCCGGGCCGGCGACCATGTGCCGCCGGCCCGCGAGAGGTTGTCGCTGCGCTACAGCACCGGCAGGTTCTTGCGCAGCTCGAAGGCGGTGACCTCGGAGCGGTACTCCTCCCACTCCGACTTCTTGTTGCGCAGGAAGAAGTCGAAGACGTGCTCGCCGAGCGTCTCGGCGACCAGTTCGCTGCGCTCCATGAGGGTGATCGCCTCGCCCAGGTTCTGCGGCAACGGTTCGATGCCCATGGCGCGCCGCTCGGCGTCGGTGAGCGCCCAGACGTCGTCGTCGGCGCCGGCCGGCAGCTCGTAGCCCTGCTCGATGCCCTTGAGCCCGGCGGCGAGCAGCACCGCGTACGCGAGGTAGGGGTTCGCGCCGGAGTCCAGCGAACGCACCTCGACCCGGGTCGACCCGGTCTTGCCGGGCTTGTACATCGGCACCCGGATGAGCGCCGAACGGTTGTTGTGACCCCAGCAGATGTACGACGGCGCCTCGCCGCCCGCGCCCGCAGTGCGCTGGGAACCGCCCCAGATCCGCTTGTAGGAGTTGACCCACTGGTTCGTCACCGCCGAGACCTCGGCGGCGTGACGCAGCAGGCCGGCGATGAAGGAACGCCCCACCTTGGACAGCCGGTACTCGGCACCCGACTCGTGGAAGGCGTTGCGGTCGCCCTCGAAGAGCGAGAGGTGGGTGTGCATCCCCGAGCCGGGATACTCCGAGAACGGCTTGGGCATGAACGTGGCCTGGACGCCCTGCTCCAGCGCGACCTGCTTCATGACCAGCCGGAACGTCATGATGTTGTCCGCCGTGGACAGCGCGTCGGCATAGCGCAGATCGATCTCCTGCTGGCCCGGCGCGCCCTCGTGGTGCGAGAACTCGACCGAGATCCCCATGGATTCGAGCATGGTGATGGCCTGGCGGCGGAAGTCCATGCCGACGTTCTGCGGCGTGTGGTCGAAGTAACCGGACGAGTCGGCGGGCACCGGCCGGCGCCCGTCCATCGGTTTGTCCTTCAGCAGGAAGAACTCGATCTCCGGGTGTGTGTAGAAGGTGAACCCGAGGTCGGAGGTCTTGGCGAGGATGCGCTTGAGGACATAGCGCGGGTCGGCGTACGAGGGGGAACCGTCCGGCATCAGGATGTCGCAGAACATCCGCGCCGTTCCGGGGGCTTCGGCGCGCCACGGCAGGATCTGGAAGGTGCCGGGATCCGGTTTGGCGATCATGTCGGACTCGTAGACGCGCGCGAACCCCTCGATCGCGGATCCGTCGAACCCGATGCCCTCGTCGAAGGCCTGCTCCAGTTCCGCCGGCGCCACGGCGACCGACTTGAGGAACCCGAGCACATCGGTGAACCACAGACGCACGAAGCGGATGTCGCGCTCTTCGAGCGTCCGGAGCACGAACTCCTGCTGCTTATCCATAGTTCCCAATCCTCGCAGGTCAGAGTCCTGATTCAGCGACTTCGCCCGACGTTCGCCACCTCAGTATCGCGCGTCGCGGTTTCCACGGGGTTTCGTACCCGCCACGCACCGCTCCGCTCCCGGCCCAGGCTAGGCCCTGAGTCCCGGCTCACGCCCGGCGCCGGTCGCGCGGCGGCACGACCGGGCATGCCCCACGCGGGCCGCCGGGCGAACGCCCACGGGAGATCGTGTCAGACAGACGCAATAGGCCGGTCACGTGCCTCGACTCGTCCCACGCCGAGGCCACGGGCGCCCTCAGGGGACAGCGGAGCGGCACAGGCCTCCGCAGAACAGACCGACGAGGGACAACACAGCATGACTCCGCCACCCATCCCTCCCCGGATCCCGATTTCCCTCCTACCCCCGGCAGGGGCGAGCTGCTCACCGCGCCCACCTCTCAGTCCAGCGGAGGGCGCCCCGCCCCGGACACCGGCCCCAGGACCCGCGACCCCGAGCCGCGCCCCTGTCGGCCCACCCGCTCTCCGCCCCGCGCAGGCAACCGCGCATCCGTCCGCTCCCCACCCCGCGCCACCACCCGCGAGCCCCCCGCGTCGGCCACCGCACCGGCCTCGGCCACGTCCGCCACCGCCCCCCGCCCGCGGTCCATCGCCCCCGCGAGCAGCGCGATCCCCAGACCCGCCACCGCCAGCGCCGCGCCCACGAATGCGGGCGACGTCCATCCCCAGCCCGCCGTAACGGCGAGGCCGCCCAGCCAGGCCCCGCCCGCATTCGCCAGGTTGAAGGCGGAGTGGTTCGAGGCCGACGCCAGGGTCGGGGCCCGGTGGGCCTTGTTCATGACGAGCATCTGGAGCGGTGTCGTGGTCAGGAAGCCGACCGCCCCGAGTACCACCACCATCACCAGCGCCGCCCATCGGACGTGCACGACGGAGCCGAAGACGCCCAGCGCCACGGCGAGCGCGGCGAGCGAACCGTAGAGGGTGGGCCGCAGAGCCCGGTCGGTGAGCGGCCCGGCGAGCAGCGCCCCCAGGGTCATGCCAATGCCGAAGAGGGCGAGAACGAGGGTGACGGACGACTCGGCGAGGCCGGTGACCTCGGTCATCATCGATGCCAGGTAGCTGTAGACGGCGAAGATCCCGGCGAACCCGAAGATCGCGGTGAGCAGCCCCAGAAGCACCTGCCGGTCGCCGAGTGCCCGGACCTCGCGGACGAGTCCGCCGCCCGGCTCGGCCGGCATCCGCGGGACGAGCAGCGCCAGTGAGCCCATGGCGAGCACGCCGATCGAGGCGACGAGCAGGAAGGTCGTCCGCCAGCCGAGGTTCTGGCCGAGCAGGGTCGCCGCCGGGACCCCGACGATGTTGGCAACCGTCAGGCCCAGGAACATGGCGGCGACTGCCCGGGCGCGCCGGTCCTCGGTCACGAGCCGGGCCGCGACGACGGCACCGACGCCGAAGAACGCACCGTGCGGGAGCCCGGCGAGCACCCGCCCGACGAGGAGCAGTTCGTAGTCGGGGGCCAGTGCGGACGCGAGGTTGCCGGCCGTGAAGACGGCCATGAGCAGCACGAGCATCCGCTTGCGCGGCACCCGGGCGCCGAGTGCGGTGAGCAGCGGGGCGCCGATGACGACGCCGATGGCGTAGGCGGAGACGAGGTGGCCGGCTGTGGGCACCGGGATGCCCAGGTCGTCCGCGACGTTGGGCAGGAGCCCCATCATGACGAACTCGGTGGTGCCGATACCGAAGGCGCCGATCGCGAGGGCGAGCAGGGCCAGGGGCATGGGGGGACCTTTCGGCTGCGGAGACTGGGAGCATATTTAAGTTCCCTTGCGGAACAAACGACCCGGTCGACGTATTCCCCCTGGTGAACAGCGCGTTTCCGCCCGACACCGGTCAGCGGCGGAAAGGGAAACCGGGAAGCCCCGGCAGAACGCCCCCGCACCCGGCAGGACGGCGCGTTCGGGACCTCCACGCGGCCTGCCGCCGGCCGCAGGAGGCGCACATCACCGCAGAACAACCGGAGTGGCGGGAAGAGCAGCCGTGCGTTGCCGAGGTGACGCCCGCCCCGGGCTCTCGGGGATCGGCACCCGGCGGCTCAGAGGTCGACGGCCGCCGCGATCGGCAGATGATCGCTGCCGGTTTCCGGCAGGGTCCACGACCGGACCGGCTCGACACCGCGGGCCATGATCTGGTCGATCCGCGCCATCGGGAACGCAGCGGGCCAGGTGAAGCCGAACCCGTCGCCCGCCGCGCCCTGGGCGGAGCGCATCTGCGAGGTGACGCCGGCCAGGGCACGGTCGTTCATCGTGCCGTTGAGATCGCCGAGCAGGACGACGCGCTCGAGCTTCTCGTCGGCGATCGCCCGGCCCAGGGCGTCCGCGCTTCCGTCGCGCTGCCCGGCGGTGAAGCCCGCCTTGACCTCGACCCGGACCGAAGGCAGATGGGCGGCGATCACGGCCACCGGCCCCTGAGGGGTGCTGACGGTGGTGCGCAGCGCGCGGGTCCAGCCGAGCCGGATGTCCACCGGCCGGGTCGCGGACAGCGGGTACTTGCTCCAGACGCCGACGGTGCCCTGCACCGTGTGGTAGCGGTACGTGCCGGCCAGCGCCTTGCGGTAGACGGGGGTCGCCTTCTCCGTCAGCTCCTCCAGGGCCACCACGTCCGTGCCGCCCGCTGCCACGTCCCGCGCGGTGCCCGCAGGGTCGGGGTTCTCGGCGTTGACGTTGTGGGTGGCCACGGTCAGATCACCGCCGGTACCGGACTTGCTGTCGAGCTGACCGCCGAAGAGGTTCAGCCAGGCCGCGGTCGGCAGCAGGAGCGCCACGAGCGCCGCCGCCGAGCGGCGCAGCAGGCCGAGCACGAGCAGCAGCGGAACTGCCAGCCCCAGCCAGGGCAGGAAGGTCTCCACCAGGCTGCCGAGGTTGCCGACGCTGTTGGGGATGTCGGCGTGCAGGACCAGGGTCAGGGTGAGCAGGACCGCGGCCAGGACGAGGATGATGCCGCGGCGCCATGGGCCGCCACCGTGCGGACTCCGGAAGCGGAGCCGGGTGCGGGACCCGGAGCGCGCGTCCGAGCCCCCTTGTCGCGTCTGCGTCATGTACGCCTGGGTCATGTGCCGTCCTCGTGCCTCGACCGCCTGATCCTCGCCCCACGACCCTAGGTGATGCGCCGGGGACGCCTCCCTCGCCGGGGGTGCCTCATGATCGTGGACGCGTACAACGGCCTGCGGGGTTCCGGCCGGTGTCACCGGCCGACCTGGTCCCCGGACTCACCGGCGGTGACGGGTTCCTTCGCCGCCGGCGCCGTCCCCTCCACCGGTGCGGTCCGTCCCGGCAGGAACACCGCGACGATGCCCGCGCCGGCCAGGGCGACGGCGGCAGCGCCGAAAGCGGTCACGTGCATCGCGTGCACATAGGCGTCCTTGGCTGGTTCGACGAGGGTCCGTCCGGCCGGTCCCATGCGTCCGGCGATGGCGAGCGTCGCCTCGATGGACTCGCCCGCGGCGTGCCGGAGCCGGGCCGGAAGGACAGCGAGTTCGTCGTGCACGGCGGACCGGTAGGTGGCGGAGAGCACCGAACCCAGCACGGCCACCCCGAGCGCTCCTCCGACCTGCCGGAAGGTGTTGTTGATCGCCGAGCCCGATCCGGCCTTCTCCCTCGGCAGCGTCTGCATGATCGAGGTGGTCACGGGGGGCATGCTGAACGCCATGCCGGAGCCCATGACGAAATAGAGCAGTTCCAGTTGCCAGATCGGCGTGTGCTCGTCCATGAAGCCGAACCCGGCCAGCGGCACGGCCACCGCGACCATGCTCACCGTGCACACGGCACGGGCCCCGTAGCGCTCGACGACGCGGCGGGCCTGCGGGGCGAAGAACAGCTGGGTGATCGCCAGCGGCAGCAGCAGGAGGCCGCTCTCGAAAGGGGTGAGCCCGCGGACGCTCTGCAGGTAGAAGACGCTGAAGAACGTCACGCCCATCAGCGCGAAGAACACCAGCGACACCGCGGCGATCGCCGCGGTGAAGGCCGGGTTGCGGAAGTAGGAGACCTCCATGGCGGGGTGGCTGCTGCGCTTCTCGTGCAGGACGAACAGCGCCAGCACGCACAGTCCGGCGGCGATGGACGCCAGCACCCACGGATCGGTGAAATCCGCGATCTGGCCGCCCTTGATGATGCCGTAGACGAGCAGGACGAGCCCGACGACCGACAGCACCACGCCGAGCGGGTCGAGCCGTCCGGGCGCCGGGTCCCTGGACTCGGGGATGATCAGCAGCATGGCTGCGAGGCCGGTCAGCACGACCGGGATGTTGATCAGGAAGACCGACCCCCACCAGAAGTGGGCGAGCAGCAGGCCGCCGGTGATCGGCCCCGCGGCGATGGCGACTCCGACGCTGCCGACCCAGATCCCGATCGCCCTCGGCTGCTCCGCGCGGTCGAAGACGTTGATGAGGACGGCGAGCGTGGCCGGCATCACGAATGCGCCGCCGAAGCCCATGAGCGCACGGAAGGCGACGAGCTGGGCCGGGGTGTCCGCGAAGGCGGCGAGCAGCGACCCCAGCCCGAACAGCGCCATGCCGAAGACGAGCGCCTTCCTGCGTCCGATCCGGTCGCCGAGGACACCGGCGGTGAACAGGACCCCGGCGAAGACGAGGGTGTAGGAGTTGACCGCCCATTCGAGCTGGCTCTGGCTCGCCCCGAGGCCGTGCGGCGGGGGCGTGGCGATGGTCTTGAGCGCCACGTTGAGGATCGAGTTGTCCAGGACGACGATCAGCAGGCTGAACATCAGGACGGTGAGAATCAGCCACCTGCGCCGGTGAACGGCATCCGGGACCGGAGCGGCACGGTCGCCCTGGGGGTTCGCCATGCCCGTAACGCTAGCTTCCGGAGCGGATCCGGGCGGGCTCCGCGAGGGTGGCGTCCGGCGGATCTTTGCGGATCGGCCCGCGGCGTCCGGTGCTGCCCCTCGTCCCTCGCGGGCGCGGCGACGACCGGCGGCCGGGGCCGGTTCCGCCGGGACCGGTTCCGCCGGGGTTTCCCGCCCGGGCGTCAGGTGTCACCATGGAGTCGGTCCGGGGACGCCGTGAGGGCGCCTCGAGATGACGATCAGGAGCCGTTGCCATGACGCATGCCACCAGTGCGCACGAGACCGCCCCGCAGACCGGGGGAACCGACAGCAGCCGGACGCTCTACGGCGGCACGGGGAACCGGCGCATCACCGTCCGCGACATCGCCAGGGCCAAACAGCAGGGCGAGAAGTGGCCCATGCTCACCGCCTACGACGCCATGACCGCCTCCGTCTTCGACGAGTCCGGCATCCCGGTCATGCTCGTGGGCGACTCCATGGGCAACTGCCACCTGGGCTACGAGTCCACGGTGCCGGTCACCATGGACGAGATCACCCTGCTGTCCGCCGCCGTCGTGCGCGGCACGAAGCGCGCCCTGATCGTCGGCGACCTGCCCTTCGGCTCGTACCAGGAGGGCCCGGTGCAGGCGCTGCGCAGCGCGACCCGGCTGGTCAAGGAAGCGGGGGTCGGCGCGGTGAAGCTGGAGGGCGGCGAGCGGTCCGCCCATCAGATCGAGCTGCTCGTCCAGTCGGGCATTCCGGTGATGGCGCACGTGGGTCTGACCCCGCAGTCGGTCAACGCCTACGGCGGCTACCCGGTGCAGGGGCGCGGTGAGGAGGCGGCGCAGCAGCTGCTGCGGGATGCCAAGGCCGTACAGGACGCCGGGGCGTTCGCGGTGGTGCTGGAGCTGGTGCCGGCCGAGCTGGCGGCCGAGGTCACGCGGTCGCTGCACATTCCGACCGTCGGCATCGGGGCGGGCGCCGAGTGCGACGCGCAGGTGCTGGTGTGGACGGACATGGCGGGTATGACGGCGGGCCGGGTCCCGCGGTTCGTCAAGCAGTACGCGCACCTGCGGGAGGTGCTGGGCGGGGCGGCCAAGGCGTTCGCCGAAGATGTGGTCGGCGGCGCCTACCCGGCCGAGGAGCACAGCTTCCGCACGTGAGTGCAGGCCCCGGGGCCTGATGCGTCCGTTCCCCCGGACGCACCGGCCCCGGAGGTCACACGAACGGAGGCACGGCCGGTCGGCCGGTGCCGGCACCGGCCGACCGGGACCTCGTCCCCCCTCCGTGGTGCGCCGTGCCCGGGGCCGCAGGGGCCACCGCTACGGCCGCCTCGCGGCGGGCCGCCGTTCGTCCGGATCCGGCTGTTCTCCGGGAGGACCGTCCCCGCGGGCCGGCGGCAGCGGCTCCGGCAGGCCGGGGCCCAGCGGTGCCCTGACCGCCGGGATCATGGCCACCACCGCGACCGAGAGGATCTGCCAGCAGGCGCCGAAGCCCAGGACCCCGGTGGTGCCGAGGAGTTCGGCCGTCGGGCCTGCGGCGGCAAGCCCGAGGGGGCCGAAGGCGAAGGCCCCCAGGGTGCTGAAGGCGCTGACGCGGGCCAGTGCCGCGGGCGGCACCCGGCTCTGGAGGGTGGCGTCGTAGAGGGTGCCGCACACGCCGCCACCGACGCCCGCGACCAGCGCGGCCCCGCAGATCCACGGCAGGGGCAGGTGCGCGGCCAGGGCCCCGGAGGGCAGCGCCCAGCCCGCGGCGACGATCGTGCCCACCAGGAGGGGCCGCTGCACCCGGCGGCCGAGCATGGTCAGCCCGGCGGCCGCGCCCCCCGCCCCGTACAGGGCCATGACCGTCCCCCAGCCGCCTGCGCCGCCGAGCCGGTCGTCGGCGACGACGGGCCCGAGGACGAGGAACGGCGCCCACACCAGCAGGTTGAACAGGCAGCCGTGCAGGGACGTGACCCACAGCCAGGCCCGGGAACGGAACTCAACCCAGCCTTCACGCAGGTCCGTCGTGAAGGAACCGGCGCCGGCCGTTTGCCCGGCGGTCCGCGGCAGCCGGAGGAGGGCGGCGAAGCACACCGCGTAGCTGAGTGCGTCCACGACGAGGACCAGGGCGGGCCCGGTCAGCGCGATGAGGATTCCGGCGAGGGCAGGTCCGGCGACACCGGTCGTGGAGCGGGCGATGCCGAGCACGGCATTGGCGTCCGAGAGCTTGTCGGCCGGGGCGACGCGTGGGACCACCGCTCCCAGGGAGGGCATGAACACCCCCTCCGCCATGCCCTGCACCGCCCCCAGGGCCACCAGCGTTCCCAGGCCGGGGCTGCCCAGGAGCGCCGCGGCGAACAGGAGTTGGGTCAGGCACCGGACGGCGTCCGCGACGAGCATCACCCGCCGGCCGCCCCATCGGTCGGCGACGACCCCTCCCACCGGTAGCACGAGGACGACCGGCAGGATCCGGGCGGCCATCACCAGGCCGACCCCGGTGCCTCCCTCGCCGGTGTCCAGCACGGCGAAGGCCACGGCGAGCGGGGCCATCGCGGAACCCAGCAGGGAGGTGCCGTACCCGAGGCAGAACAGCCGGAAGTCACGGCCTGCCAGGACGGCAAGCCGACGCCGCATGCCGCCGAAGCGGCTCCCGGTCCGAACTGGTCTCGCCGGTTCGGCAGGTCTCCCGGAACGCGCGGAATCCGTATCCATGCCCGGCAGCGTGGCGGCTACCGGGCTGCGGGCGCAATGACTTCACACCGAAAAGTTGAGTCGATTCGAAGCAATTCTGTGGAGGCGCTTCACTACCGCAGAAAACAGCTCATCTTTACTGCGGTGAAAGGAAATTGACTTGCACTCAACCGCCCGGACAGGCTCTGCTCTGCGGTAGATTTACTGCGACAGCGAGGGGTAGCACCCGTGACGCAACCCGTGGAGTACGGCCTCGCCGCCGACCACTACCTCGCGGCGGCCCGGCTCGGCGACGGCTCCCGCCGGGTCTACCGGACGGCACTCGCAACCTGGGCCTGGTCTCTCGTGAACCGCACGCCTCCCGCCGGCGCGGCGCGGCGTCGCGCTGTTCCGCCGGTCCTCCCGCTGGCCCTCCTCGACACCCCCGGGGCCGCCGCCCGGCTGCGAGCCGCATTCGCCGAGCGGGCCACCGCGGCCGGAGTGCGCACCGCCAACCGCGAACTGTCGATCCTGCGGAGCGCAGTCGCCTGGTGGCGCGACCAGGGATGGCTCGCCGGCGACCCCACGGCCGGCATTCCCCCGCTGCCCCTGCCGGAGCCCGATGAGGCCGACGGCCCGCTCGACGACGAGCAGGTCCGGGCCGTGCTCGCCCTGCGCGTACCGCTGCGCGAGCAGCTCCTGTGGCACCTGCTGTACGAGTCGGGCGCGCCGGTGGAGCGGCTGCTCGCCCTGGACGTCGACGATCTGGACGTCCTCCGCCGCCGCACCCGCGGGCCCTCCACGCCGATCGGCGCCGGGCCCGTCGGGTGGCGCGGCGGCACCGCGCGACTGCTGCCGCTGGCCGTCCTGAGCCGCACGGCCGGACCGCTGTTCCTCACCGACCGGCGCGCGTCCGCCCGGGCGGACGCCGCGGACGTGTGCCCGCTCTCCGGCCGCGGACGACTCTCCTACCGCCGGGCCGCAGAGATCTTCACCACGTCCACCCGCCCCCTCGATCCGGGAGGGCGGGGGTGGACGCTGCGCCGCCTCCGGTCGGCCGGAAGGGCCGGCGGGAGGTGGACGGGGAGACGGTAGACCGACCGTGCCGCGCCTCCCGGCCGGCTCCCGGCCGCCGCTGCCTGTCCCGGGGGTCGGCCGGAAGGGCCGGCGGGAGGTGGACGGGGAGACGGTAGACCGACCGTGCCGCGC
Organism: Streptomyces meridianus; assembly: GCF_023703325.1. Classification (GTDB taxonomy): domain Bacteria; phylum Actinomycetota; class Actinomycetes; order Streptomycetales; family Streptomycetaceae; genus Streptomyces; species Streptomyces meridianus. The sequence continues at coordinate 103,494 of NZ_JAMQGM010000039.1, read as the reverse complement.
CTCCCGGCCGGCTCCCGGCCGCCGCTGCCTGTCCCGGCCGGCCCGGCGCCCGGTACGGTCGGACGCCGGAGTGACGCCCCCACTCCGCACCGCCCGGGGCTGCACGGCGTCACCGCACACCCCCCCGCACGTCAGGAGACCCGCCCCGATGACCACCGCAGTCACCAGCAGCGAACGCCGGGTCAGCCCTGTCTTCCTCGGGCTGCTGGCCGTGATGTCGGTGTCCGCCTGGGCCGTGTGGTCGGGCTATTCGGCGAGCACCGGCTTCGCGGTCTTCCTGTTCGTGACGTCGGGCTGGATCGTGTCCCTCTGCCTGCACGAGTACGCGCACGCGCGCACCGCCCTGCACGGCGGTGACATCACCATCGGGGCCAAGGGCTACCTGACCCTCAACCCGCTGAAATACACGCATGCGCTGCTCAGCATCGTGCTGCCGGTCCTCTTCGTGATCCTCGGCGGGATCGGCCTGCCGGGCGGCGCGGTGTTCATCGAACGCGGCCGGATCAGGGGCCGCTGGAAGCACAGCGTCATCTCGGCGGCGGGCCCGCTGACCAACGTCGCCTTCGCGCTGGCCCTCACGGCACCCTTCTGGCTCGGGACGGCGGACGACATGCCGGACGCCTTCCGGTACGCCCTCGCCTTCCTCGCCCTGCTCCAGGTGACCGCGGCGATCCTCAACTTCCTGCCCGTGCCGGGCCTGGACGGCTACGGGGTCGTCGAGCCCTGGCTGTCGTACGGCATCCGGCGCCAGGTGGAGCCGTTCGCCCCGTTCGGGTTGCTCGCCGTCTTCGGCCTGCTGTGGATCCCGGAGGTCAACCAGGCGTTCTTCGGGGCGGTGCACGGAATCCTGGACATCCTCGGCGTCGCGCAGTGGGACACCCACTGGGGCCAGGAGTTCTACCGCTTCTGGCAGGGCGAGCCGCAGATCCCGGCGCTCAGCCCGTGACGGTGGGGTCCTGCTCGCGGCGCTCGGCGCGCAGGCGGCGCACGTAGTACCAGGCCATGTTGGACGAGACGCCCGCCATCAGGATCCAGGCGATCCCGAGCAGGCTGCCCCGCGCGAAGGAGACCACCGCGGCGGCCACGGCGAGCGCGCAGACGACGAGGGCGAACACGGCGAGGCGGGGCATGAGGGGAGCTCCTGTCCGGGGACGGGCCTGACGGTCGTACGGCCGCCATTCTCCCTCACGCCCCGCCCGCGCTCACACGTCGGTGACCCGCAGCCCCGCGTGGGCCTTGTAGCGGCGGTTGACCGAGATCAGGTTGGCGACGAGCGACTCGACCTGGTGGGCGTTGCGGAGCCGGCCCGCGAAGACGCCCCGCATCCCGGGGATGCGCGCGGCCAGGGCCTGCACGAGGTCGGTGTCCGCCCGGTTCTCGCCGAGCACCATCACATCGGTGTCGATCTCGTCGATGTCCGGGTCCTTCAGCAGCACGGCCGACAGGTGGTGGAAGGCGGCGGTGACACGCGAGCCGGGCAGCAGGGCGGCGGCCTGTTCGGCGGCGCTGCCCTCCTCCGGCCGGATCGCGTAGGCGCCCTTCTTGTCGAAGCCGAGGGGGTTGACGCAGTCGATCACGAGCTTGCCCTCGAGCTCGTCGCGCAGCGATTCGAGGGTCTTGGCGTGGCCGTCCCACGGCACCGCCACGATCACCACGTCGCTGCGCCGGGCGCACTCGGCGTTGCCGGCGCCCTCCACGCCCTCCCCCAGCTCCGCGGCGGCGGCCTGTGCGCGGTCGGCCGCGCGCGAGCCGACGATCACCTTCTGGCCCGCCCTGGCCAGCCGGTAGGCGAGGCCACGGCCCTGGTCCCCGGTGCCGCCGAGCACGCCGACGACCAGGTCGGAGACGTCCGGGAACGCCCACGGGTCCTTCGCCGGCGCCTTGTTCGCGTCATCAGTAGAAGTCATGGGGCGATCCTGCCAGGAACCGGGCCGCAACACCCTACCGAGCGGTAACAAATTTCTGCGGCCGCCGTCACACCCCACGCTCCCCGCGGACGGGGATCGCCGTACCGGCCCCGGGAGCGGCGCCGGTACGGCAGGATTTCGCCATGGACGCCGTACGTGTCGCGCTGCTGCGCGAAGTGCTCACGGGCACCGAATGGCTGCAGGCCACCCGGCGGTTCGCTGGGGCGTTGCGCACCGCCGTGGAACCGCAGCAGGGCGGACTGCTGCTCGTCGGCAGCGCGGAGTACGAGCCCTGGCATCTGGCTGCGCACCTCGACGACGAAGCGGCCTGGTCCGGGCTGCCGCAGCTCTCCCCCACCCTGGTCCGGCACCGGACCCGCCCGGGGGAGCCGCCGCATCTGGCCGTCGGGCTGGGCCGGATCGAGGCCGCCCGGCGCGGGGAGACCCTGCTCGTGGTGACGCCCGGCCGCCCGGAGCCGGAACTGCTGGAGCGGGTGCACGACGCCCGTCGCGCCGGCGCGACGGTGCTCGCCCTCGACGCCGGCGACCGCGACCTGCACGCCCTCGCCCACGAAGCCCTCGCCGTGCCGGAGAGTCCTGCGGACCCCACGGCGCTCGCCGGCTCTCCTGCACCGGACCGGGACCCGGTGGACGACGGCACCGACCGGGAGCGGGAGAACGCGATCGGGTTCGACACAGTGCAGCATCTGGTCAGCGCCGCCGCCGGGGAGAACCGGCTGCCGGCGCCCCGCGGCCCGCGGGGCTTCCGTGACCGGCTGGCCCGGATCGCCGAGCAGCTGACGGCCCCGCCCCCCACGCGCTGGTAGGCGCAACCGCCGGCCGCGCCGCCGCTCGCCCGCCGCCGGAAACCGGTTGCCCCGAGCGACCTGGCCCGCGCACCATGACCGGCTGTGACCGAACCCGCTCCCACCGTCCCGCCACCCTCGCCCGGCGAGGACCCGGCACCGTCCGCTCCTTCGAGTTCTCCGCGCCGCGCCCGGGCGCTGCTGCCCGACCTCGCGCCCTGGCGGTCGTCCCGCGACTTCCGGCTGATGTGGTGTGCGGGACTGGTGACGACGTTCGGCAGCTTCCTGACCCTGGTCGCCCTGCCGCTCCAGATCAAGGAACTGACGGGCTCGGCGCTGGCGGTCGGCGCGATCGGCGCCGTGGAGCTCGTGCCGCTGATCGTGTTCGGCCTCTACGGCGGTGCCCTCGCGGATGCCATGGACCAGCGGAACCTGATCCTGCGGACCGAGGCGGGCCTCGGCCTCCTCGCCGTGATCCTGCTGGTCAACACGCTGCTGCCGGATCCCGTGGTGTGGCCGCTGTATCTCGTCGCCGGCCTGGCCAGTGCGCTGACGGGCATGCAGCGACCGGCCCTGAACGCGATCGTCCCCCGGGTCGTCCCGCACGACCTGCTCGCACCGGCTGCGGCCCTCAACGCCCTGCGCTGGCAGGTGGGGGCCATCGCGGGCCCCTCCCTTGCGGGCGTGATCATCGCGTACGCGGGACTGCCCTGGGCCTACGCGCTCGACGTCGGGACGTTCCTGGCCTCGCTCACGCTCGTGGTGGGGATGGCCCCGTCACCCGCGTCGCACGGCGCGAGCAAGCCGTCCCTGCGCGGCATCGTCGAGGGCGGACGGTATGCCTGGAGCCGCAAGGAACTGCTCGGGACGTACGCCGTCGACCTGGCAGCGATGTTCTTCGCGTACCCCGTCGCGATCTTTCCGTTCCTGGCAGACGACCTGGACGCGCCCTGGGCACTCGGCCTGATGTACGCGGCGGGATCGGCCGGCTCGCTCGTGGTGAGCCTGACCAGCGGATGGACGTCCCGGATGCACCGGCACGGCCGGATGGTGGTGACGGCCGCAGCCGGCTGGGGGCTGGCGATGGCGTGTGCGGGCTGGGTGGACAACGTGTGGCTCGTGCTGCTGTTCCTGGCCGTGGCGGGCGGGAGCGACATGGTCAGCGGGATCTTCCGGTCCGCGATGTGGAACCAGACCATCCCGGACGAGCTGCGCGGCCGGCTGGCGGGCATCGAGGTGCTCTCGTACTCGGTCGGCCCGCAACTGGGCCAGGTCCGTGCCGGCGCGATGGCGTCGTTGACGCATGTCCGGGTCTCGGTGTGGAGCGGCGGGCTGGCCTGTCTGGGGGCGGTGGGGCTGTTGGCCCTCGCGCTGCCCGGGCTGATGTCCTACGACGCCCGCACCGACGAACACGCCCTGCGGACCCGCGCCGCCCGTCGGGCACGGGAGCAGGAGCAGGAGCGGGCACGCGATCTGCCGGGCGGTCGGCAGGAGCCCTCGGCGACCGCCCCCTGAGCAGCACGGGCCGGCCGGCGCGCACGGCCGGGAGAGCAGCCGGTCCGGCCCGGTCGCAGGCGGCTCAGGTGTCGCCGCCGCCCTCCTGGCCGGCCTTGTCGTGCCAGCGCGGATCGGTGTCCCATTCGGCGTTCCGCTCGTCGGCCTTCTCCATGGCGTGCCCGGCCTCGGTCCGGCTCGCGTACGGACCCATGCGGTCCTTGGCGGGGCACTCCGGCCCCTCCTCGACCTTCCTGTGTTCGAGGCAGTAGTACCACTCGCCCGGCTTGCCGGTCGTCCGTCGCTTGAACAGGGCCATCTGTGCTCCTTCTCTCTCCGCTCATGCTGCCCGGTGCGACCTCGTTACACTCGCTCACATGTCTGGCCAGTCGCTGCTCGTACCAGGGGAGCTCTCTCCCACCCGTTCCGTCCCCGGTGCCATCCGGCGGCCCGAGTACGTGGGCAGGGACATGCCCACCCCGTACACCGGTTCCGAGGTCCAGACCGAGGCCACCGTCGAACTCATGCGGACCGCGGGCCGGATCGCCGCGGGAGCCCGCGAGGAGGCCGCCAAGCACATCGCGCCGGGGGTGACCACGGACGAGCTGGACCGGATCGCCCACGAGTACCTGTGCGACCACGGCGCCTACCCCTCGTGCCTCGGCTACCGGCGGTTCCCGAAGTCGATCTGCACCTCGGTGAACGAGGTCATCTGCCACGGCATCCCGGACTCGACGGTCCTGCGCGACGGCGACATCGTGAATCTGGACGTCACGGCCTACATCGGAGGGGTGCACGGCGACACCAACGCCACCTACCTGTGCGGCGACGTGGACGAGGAGTCCCGGCTGCTGGTCGAGCGGACCCGGGAGTCGCTGAGCCGGGCGATCAAGGCAGTCCGGCCGGGCCGGCAGCTGAACATCATCGGGCGGGTCATCGAGTCGTACGCCAAGCGCTTCGGCTACGGCGTGGTGCGCGACTTCACCGGGCACGGCATCAACACGTCGTTCCACTCCGGCCTGATCGTGCCGCACTACGACAGCCCGCACGCCACCGAGGTCATCAAGCCGGGCATGACCTTCACGATCGAGCCGATGCTGACCCTGGGGACCCACGAGTACGACATGTGGGACGACGGCTGGACGGTGGTCACGAAGGACCGCAAGCGCACGGCGCAGTTCGAGCACACCCTCGTCGTCACCGACACCGGGGCGGACATCCTCACATTGCCGTGACCCCGTGCGGGTACTTTGCCGACAGGCGGTCGGGAACCCGCCCGGCTGCCCCGGAGCGGTCACCGCGTACCCGCTGACACCCGGAGGTCCGTCTTGGAGACGACCGGCTCGATGCCGTTCTCCGCACTGATGCGCACCGCATCGCAGGCGCAGCACACCGAGGCGGAGAATTCGGCGTTCGTGGGCGACATGCTCGGCGGCCGGCTCGGGCAGGGTGCGTACGCGCGCTACACGGAACAGCTGTGGTTCGTCTACCGGGCGCTGGAGGGGGCCGCGGGCGCGCTGGCGGACGACCCGGTCGCCGGACCGTTCATCCGGCCCGAGCTGCTGCGCGTCACCGAACTCGAGCGCGATCTGGCTCATCTCCTGGGTGCCGGATGGCGCAAGCGTGCAACCGCGCTCCCGGCCACCCGGACGTACGCGGACCGGATCACCGAGGTCGCCGGCCGGTGGCCCGCCGGGTACGTCGCCCATCACTACACGCGCTACCTGGGTGACCTCAGCGGCGGGCAGGTCATCCGGTCCGCCGCCGAGAAGCGGTGGGGGTTCGACCACAAGGGCGACGGCGTGCGCTTCTACGTGTTCGCCGGTATCGGCAATCCGGCGGCCTTCAAGCGGGAGTACCGAGCCCTGCTGGACGCCCTGCCGGTCGGCGACGGGGAGAAGCGGGACGCGGTGGAGGAGTGCCGGCGGGCCTTCGCGCTGAACACCGGGATGTTCCGGGAACTCGGCGAGGAGTCCGGCCCGGGGGCGGCTCGGGATCCCCTCATCGCCTGACGGGATCCACGGAACCGCCCCGTCGCGGCCGGACGGTCCGGGCCGTCTCAGGGCATGATGCCGGGATTCGCCCCGATGATCGCGTCGGCGGCCTCCCGGACCCGGGGCAGGAAGGCCAGGACGTCGCGCGCCCGGCGCTCGAGGGCCGGGCCGTCGGCGACCCCGAGGTCCGCCGTCAGCTCCTCGAAGCCCGCGGCGAACCGGGCCCGCTCGGCAGGGGCGTCGGCCGCCAGCAGGGTGAGGCAACGGGCGTAGGTCGCCGCGATCCAGAAGACCGCCTCCCGGTGCCGTCCGCCGGCGATGAGCGCGTGGCTGCCGTCCACCGCGATGGGCCGGGACCGTTCGGTGATGTCGGAGGCAAAGAAGTACGGGCTCCTGGCGAGCGGGACCGTGGCGTCGAAGACCGCGGTCATGGCCTTCAGATGGTGTTCGACCCGCTCCCGGGTCAGGGCCGCGGACCCGTGCAACTCGAGAAGGCTTTCGTGGAGTTGCGGCATGCCGTACTCCTGGAGCAGGTCGCGCGCGGCCGAGTAGCGCAGGCGGACGGTCGGGTTGCGCAGCCCCGCGGTCAGCAGCACGTGGGTGGTCACCCCGGCGGGGAACATCCATCCGGTCACGCGCTCGTGGTGCGGGAGGGAGACGTCCAGCCGTCCGAGGCCGTCGACGATCCGCCGCTCGGTGTTCTCGCAGCGCAGGCGGACCCACGGCTCACGGGCGTACTCGCCCATGGCCCCGTCGCGCAGCTCGGCGAGACGTCCGGTGGGGTCGGCGAGGACCGTGTCCTTCCGGAAGCTGCCCGCGAGGTGACAGGAGCCGAGGACGTGTTCCGGGGAGGCCAGGTCCTGCCAGGCGAGGCAGGTGACCTCGAGGAGAACTCCGTCGTGGACGAACTTGCCCGGCTTCGGCGGCGCTTCGTCCTGGTTCGTCACGATCACGACGTCCACGTCGGAGCCCACGGGCAGCTCGGCGCCCGGCGGCATCCAGGTCGTGGAGCCGCTCAGGAACGCGCCGGCGAAGTCGGGGGAGGCGGTCGCGTGTTCGGCGACCCAGCGGGCGGCCACGGCTTGGGCGTCGGAGACCTTCATCCGCCCATCCTGGCCGCCGACGAGCTGCAGACGGAGGCCTCCGGTTAAAAACCCGGCAAAAGGATCCGGCTCCCGGGGGCGCCGTTTGATGACGTTTTGCCCCTCCGGTCCTCCAGGGCGACCCCCTTCGGGCGACCCATGGTGTCCCGGGTCACAGCCGGCGACCCGGTTCGTGACCCCGGCCGGCACCTCACTGTGGTTAGCCTCAGATAACTTAGGACTGCCTTAGTCATTTGGCTCTGGCTTCCGTCCGTTCCCGACCCCGCACCCGCCTGGAGCCCGCATGCGAGCCGTCCGTCTGTCCGCCCTGCTTGCCGCCGCAACGCTGGCCGCCGTGACCGGCTGCGCCGACAAGAGCGACGCCGAGGGCGGCGCCGGCGACGCGATCCGGGTGACCGCGAGCGACGACGCCTGCAAGGTGTCGAAGCCCGAGTTCCCGGCCGGGCACGTGCAGCTCGCCGTGGAGAACAAGGGCTCGCAGGTCACCGAGGTCTACGTCTACGCGCCGGGCGACCGCATCGTCACCGAGCGGGAGAACATCGGCCCGGGCACCCGGGTCCGCATCAACGCCGAAGTCAAGGCCGGGCGTTACGAGATCGCCTGCAAGCCCGGCATGAAGGGCGAGGGCATCCGGCAGAAGGTCACCGCCACCGGCGGGAGCGCGAAGGCGAAGCTGGACCCACGGCTGGAGAAGGCCGTCGCCGAGTACCGCACCTACGCCCAGGCGCAGGCCGACGGGACCCTGCCGAAGGCCCGGAAGTTCGCCGACGCCGTCCGCAAGGGCGACCTCGAGGCCGCCAAGAAGGCCTACGCCCCCTCCCGGATCGGCTGGGAGCGGACCGAGCCGGTCGCCGAGTCCTTCGGGGACATCGACCCCAAGGTGGACTTCCGCGAGGACGGCCTGGAGAAGGGCCAGAAGTGGACGGGCTGGCACCGGCTCGAGAAGTCGCTCTGGCACGACAAGAAGATCACCGCGGACGACAAGGAACTGGCCTCGCAGCTGGTCGACGACCTGGAGGACTGGCGGGGGCGCGTCGGGTCCGCGGAGATCACCCCGACCGGCATGGCGAACGGCGCCAAGGAACTCCTCGACGAGGTCGCGACCGGCAAGGTGACCGGCGAGGAGGAGCGCTACAGCCACACCGACCTGGTCGACTTCCACGCCAATGTCGAGGGCGCACAGAAGTCCTACGAGCTGCTGAAGCCGGTGGCCGCCGAGAACGACCCCGAACTCGCCGGGGAGCTCGACCGGCAGTTCGCCGCGCTGTTCAAGAAGCTCGACGAATACCGCGAGGGCGACGGGTTCGTGGCGTACGACACCGTCGGCGACTCCGACCGCAAGGACCTCTCGGACGGCGTGAACGCCCTCGCCGAGCCGCTGTCCCGGCTGGCCGCCGCCGTGGTCGGGAAGAAGTAGAGGATCCGCACCGTGAGTGAACCGCACGCACAGGAAGCAGAGATGACCGCGAAGGCGCCGTCCCGCCGCTCGCTGCTCGGCTGGGGCGGAGCAGGCCTGGCGATCGGCGCGGCCGCGGCAGGCGGGGCAGCAGCCGCGGCCGGAGCCGTCGGCGAGGACACCCGCCACACCGGGAGCCGGAACCGGGCCGTGCCGTTCCACGGCGAGCACCAGGCCGGCATCGCCACCGCCGTCCAGGACCGGCTGCACTTCGCTGCCTTCGACGTGACGACCGACGACCGCGAGGCACTCGTCGCGCTCCTCAAGGAATGGTCCCAGGCGGCGGCCCGCATGACCGCGGGCAAGCCGGTGGGCGACGGCGCCGTCGGCGGGCTCGCCGAGGCACCCCCGGACGACACCGGCGAGGCACTGGGGCTGCCCCCGTCCCGGCTCACGCTGACCGTGGGCTTCGGCCCCACCCTGTTCGAGAAGGACGGCAAGGACCGCTTCGGCATCAAGTCCCGCCGTCCGGAGGCGCTGATCGACCTGCCGGTGTTCTCCGGCGACAACCTCGACCCGGCGCGCAGCAACGGCGACCTCTGCGTCCAGGCCTGTGCCGACGACCCCCAGGTGGCGGTGCACGCCATCCGCAACCTGGCGCGGATCGGGTTCGGCAAGGTCGCCGTCCGCTGGTCCCAGCTCGGTTTCGGCAAGACCTCGTCGACCACTCCGGACGCGCAGACGCCGCGCAACCTGTTCGGCTTCAAGGACGGCACCCACAACATCGCGGGCACCGACGACCGGGCACTCGGCAAGCACGTGTGGGTGTCGGGCAAGGACGGCCCGGAATGGATGGCGGGCGGCTCCTACCTGGTCGCCCGCCGGATCCGGATGCACATCGAGACGTGGGACCGCACCCCGCTCAAGGAGCAGGAGGACATCTTCGGCCGGGACAAGCGCGAGGGCGCCCCGGTCGGCAGGTCCCGCGAGCACGACAAGCCGAACCTGCGGGCCATGCCGCCCACGTCGCACGTCCGGCTCGCCCACCCCGACAGCAACGGCGGAGCCCGGCTGCTGCGCCGCGGCTACTCGTTCACGGACGGGACGGACGGACTCGGACGGCTGGAGGCCGGCCTGTTCTTCCTCGCCTACCAGCGGGACGTCCGGGACGGATTCGTGCCCGTGCAGCGGAACCTGGCGCGCAACGACGCCCTCAACGAGTACATCCAGCACGTGGGTTCGGCCGTCTTCGCCGTCCCGCCGGGTGTGCGCGACGGGCACGACTGGTGGGGCCGCGGGCTGTTCACCGAGGCGGACGGCTCCGAAGACGCCGAAGGGAAGTGACCGGCCGTGCTGGCCAATTACCTGATCGGACTGCGCGAGGGGCTGGAGGCCAGTCTCGTCGTCTGCATCCTCGTGGCGTACCTGGTGAAGACCGGACGCACCGACAAGCTGCCGCCGGTGTGGGCCGGCGTCGGCATCGCCGTCGCCGTCAGCTTCGGTTTCGGTGCAATCCTCCAGTACGGGTCGACCACGCTGACGTTCGAGGCGCAGGAGCTGCTCGGCGGCACCCTGTCGATCCTCGCCGTCGGGCTCGTGACCTGGATGGTGTTCTGGATGCGGCGCACCGCGCGGCACCTGAAGCGGGAACTGCACGGCAAGCTCGACCAGGCACTCGCGCTGGGCACCGGCGCCCTGGTGCTGACGGCCTTCCTCGCCGTCGGCCGGGAGGGGCTCGAGACCGCGCTGTTCGTCTGGACGGCCGTACAGGCCGCGGACGACGGCACCGGACTGCCGCTGGTGGGCGTCCTGTTGGGGCTGCTCACCGCGACCGGGCTCGGCTGGCTGTTCTACCGCGGGGCGCTGCGGATCAACCTGGCGAAGTTCTTCACCTGGACGGGTGCCATGCTCGTGCTGGTGGCGGCCGGGGTGCTCTCGTACGGCTTCCACGATCTGCAGGAGGCCCGCTTCCTTCCGGGCCTGGGCACCTTGGCCTTCGACGTCAGCTCCACGATCCCGCCGGACAGCTGGTACGGCACCCTGCTGAAGGGCACCGTCAACTTCCAGCCCGATCCGACCGTTCTTCAGGTCATCGTGTGGGTGGCGTATCTGGTCCCCGCACTCACGCTGTTCCTCGCCCCCGGTAGGGTTGCGCCGACTCAAGCCGCCCCGAAGGAGCACCAGTCCGATGACGTCGAGGCCCCGCACGCTGCCCAAGGTGTCGGTCGTCCTGTCGGCCGCAGCGCTGCTGACGCTGACCGGATGCGTGACGGTGCACGGCGAGCGGGAGATCGTCCCGGCGGTGCGGAAGGCTGAGGCCGCGAAGGCCCTCAAGGCCTACACCGCCGCCACCAACAAGGCGAACGAGGCACTCGACCCGGCGCTCGACAAGGACGTCGAGACGGGTGCCCTGGCGGCGATAGACCAGGCCGGGCTCAAGGCCCGGGGCAAGGTCAGCCCCGAGGGCAATCCGAAGTACACGCCGCTGGAGCTGACGGACGTCCGCTACACGATCCCGAAGCTGGCCGGCTGGCCCAGGTTCTTCCTCGCCGACGCGGACAGCAACCGCGACGACAACCGCTGGCTGCTGGTGTTCACCCGAGCCGGCGTGGACCAGAAGTGGAAGGCCGCCTACCTCTCGGTCGTCACCGAGGAGGAGATGCCGGAGTTCGCGACGGACAAGGACGGCTACGCCGAACCCGTCCCGGACGGCGACGCCTCCGGACTGGCAGTGGCCCCCGACCAGCTCAGCCGCACGTACGCGGACTTCCTGGACGTGAGCACGGACGCCGGGCAGGGCGCCGGCGACGCCAAGGCCCAGGACGCCCCCTTCGCCCCGGGACCGGCCACCACGCAGCTGCGTCAGCAGCGCAAGTCCCAGCTGCGCACACCCACCTACTGGACCCAGTACGACGACCAGCCGGGTCGTGCACCGCAGTACCCGCCGATCGCCCTGCGGACCGCTGACGGCGGGGCGCTGGCGTTCTTCGCCACGCATCACACCCAGAAGCGCACGGTGGCGCAGGGATCCCGGATCGGCCGGATCGGTGACCCGTACATCCGGGCACTGATGAAGGGCGAGGCACGGCGGACCCTCACGCTGATCAAGATGTCCGAGTCCGCGGTGCGGATTCCGGCGAAGGACTCCGGGTCGGAGCGGATCGAGTTCCTGCACCGGCTCGAAGGTCTGACCGAGGCGCGCGGCGGCTGACCGGCGTCCCGGCCGCCGGGATGCCCCGCCGTCCCGCGGCGCCGGTGCACGGTGTCAGCGGCCGAGGGGCCAGGCCGGCTGTTCCGGCTCCTCACCCACATGGCGCGCACAGGCGTCGGTCAGCGCCTCGAGCAGGGTCAGCGGGTCGGGCAGCGGGTGCTCGGGACCGCGCAGCCATCCGACGGACTCACCGGCCGGCAGGCGGGCCGGCGGCACGGGCACGTAGCTGCCCCGGCAGTGCCAGCGCAGGCCGGGGTGCTCGTCCATCGTCTCGGGATGGCAGTCGAGTTGGCAGGGCCACCACTCGTCCTCGTCCTCCGGGGTGCCGCGGGTGGCCGTGAAGAACAGCACACGGGCATCCCGCCCCGAACCCGACTCGGCCACGGGGCCGACGTCGATGCCCCGCGCCTCGAGGCTCTCCAGAGCGCTGCGACCGGCGTCGGCGGGCACGTCGAGGACGTCGTGATTGATCCCGGTCGCCGTGACGAAGTTGGCCTCGGGGTGGTTCCTCAGCAGCCGGCCGATCTGCTCGGGGTCGGTGCCGGCCTGCGTCGACCAGGCGAACGAGACGGGGTGCCGACCGGGGGTGGGACAGCCGATCCGGTCGCACGAACAGCCGTATCCCGACGGATGGGCCGCCAGAGCCAGCGGGAATCCGGCCTCGGCGGCGGCCAGCAGCAGGTTCTCGCGGAGCGCCGCGGCTTCCGCAGGGGTGCCGCTGCCCGTCCCGCTCCGCGGTCGACGGCGCAGCCACTGGGAGAACCTGCCTTCGCGTTCCATCTATCCCCTCACTTCGACCGGGTGCACGGTCAATGCTGCCACCATCCTGCTCCCGCTGCGGGCGCCCGCCGCATCCGGGGGGGCGCGTCCGCCCCGGACGGCGCGCGACAACAGGGCATTCCACCCGCCGCGATTCTAGTTTTGTCCTCATGGTGACAACTGCTCTGGTGGCGGGGGCCGCCGTCCTCACGCTGACCCGGCCGCTGATACCCCTGGAGTTCGCCGGCCGGGCACCCACCGCGCAGGCCCTGCGCGGAATCGTCTACACCGCGCACCGGGGCGGTGCGCTCGAGGCGCCGGAGAACAGCATGTCGGGGCTGCTCGCGGCGCTGCGCACCCGGGACGCTCAGGTGATCGACTTCGACACCCGGATGCTGCGCGACGGCACGCTGGTGGTGCTGCACGACGCAACGCTGGACCGCACGACGGACCGGCGGGGCGCGGTCCGGGCGCTCGACCGGCGCCAGTGGCGGGAGGTACGGCTGCGGCCCGACCGGTCCCTGCGCGGCCGGTGGGCACCGGAGCATCCGCCGAGCGTGGGCGAGGTGCTCGACCGGCTCGGGGGGAAGACCGTGCTGATGCTGGAGGCGAAGGACCCCCGCAGCCTTCCGCGCCTGGCAGAACTCATACGCGCCCGGCGGCTCACCCGCTCGGTGTTCGTGAACAGCAACTCCCCCGCGGTGGCGCTCCGGGCCCACCGGATGGGGCTGATGGCCCAGTTGTGGCGCTCCGCCGGGCAGATGCGCAACGACGAGCCGCAGCGATGGCGGTCGTTCGTCGACCTGCTCGACGTGGACTACCGGGCGCGCGACGAGGATCTGCACCGGGCCGTGCGCTCGGGCATTCCGCGGGTGTGGGCGCACACCGTCAACACCCCGCGCGACCGCGACCGGGCCCTGCGGCTCGGGTGCAACGGCATCATCACCGACGCGCCGCGGCTGCTCACCTCGACCCCGGTCCGCTGACACCCGGCCCGGGCCGGCCGGGGCGGCCGGACTCCTGCCGGCCGCGGCGGGGCCCGTTCGGTACGGCCGGACCGGAGGCGGGCCGGCACATCCCGTCCCGACGCGCAGCACCCGGTCCGGGATTGGCGGGCGAAACACCTGCGCGGGCGCCTCCCTTGATGGACCATGTGCTCGCAACGCTCCGCACGGTCCGACCACCACAGCGAGGAGCCCTCTTTGTACACAGCCCGCCGGTACCTGATGTGCCCACCGGCACACTTCAAGGTCACGTACTCCATCAACCCCTGGATGGACCCCACCAAGCCGGTGGACCTGCGGCTAGCGGTCACCCAGTGGGAGGACCTCCGGGACCGCTACACGTCCCTCGGCCACACCGTCGAGGAACTCGAGCCGGACCCCGGACTGCCGGACATGGTGTACGCCGCGAACGGCGCGACGGTCGTCGACGGACGAGTCCTCGGGGCCCGCTTCGCGCATCCCGAACGGCATGCGGAAGCCGCCGCCCACCTGGCCTGGTTCCGTTCCCACGGGTACACCGAGGTGCACGAGCCGGAGCACATCAACGAGGGCGAGGGCGACTTCGCCGTCACCGGCTCCTGGCTGCTCGCGGGACGGGGCTTCCGCAGCAGCCCGCTCTCGCACAACGAGGCGCAGGAGTTCTTCGGGCGGCCGGTCATCGGCCTCAACCTGGTCGACCCGCGCTACTACCACCTCGACACCGCGCTGTGCGTGCTCGGCGGCGACGAGATCATGTACTACCCGCCCGCGTTCTCGCCCGGCAGCCGGGCGGTCCTGGAGCGGCTCTTCCCGGACGCGGTCCTCGCCGAGGAGCCGGATGCCGGGGCTCTCGGCCTCAACGCGGTCTCCGACGGCCTGCACGTGCTTCTGCCGCAGGCCGCCGTCGGCCTGTTCGAGCCGCTGCGCGAGCGCGGGTACGAGCCGATCGGCATCGACCTCTCCGAGCTCCTCAAGGGCGGCGGCAGCGTCAAGTGCTGCACCCAGGAACTGCGGGACGCCGTCTGACGGTCCGGCCGGCCCCGGAACGGGCCGGCGCGTGCTGCGACCGGCTCCGGTCCCGCCGGTCGCAGCCTCTTCCTGCCCGCGCTCAGTCCTGGTCCGGCGGCGGCCAGGCCGCGCCCCACTCCGTGTCGCGGGCGGCGCGGTACAGGGCGCCCCGGCGCTTGGTGACGGTCTCCCGGCCCAGCCCCTGCTCCGGCAGGCACAGGTCGAGCAGTACCTGGCCCTTGCGCAACTGGGGACGCCGCACGACCCGCGCCCGCGGACCGGGCTGTGCGTCCTCGTGCGCGGCGGACCGCACCGCGGCGACGTAGCTGAACTTCTCGTCCTCGTACGGCAGCGAACCGCCCTTGACCTGCCGGTGGAGCGAGGACCGGTTGACGCGGGCAGCGAAGTGGCACCAGTCGGAGCCCGGCTCGATGGGACACGCCCGGCTGTGCGGGCAGGGCGCCGCGATCCGGAACCCGGCCCCGATCAGCCGGTCCCGGGCGGCGATGACCCGCAGGTAGCCCTCCGGGGTGCCGGGTTCGACGACCAGGACGACCTCCGCCGTGGCGGCTGCCGCGTCCACCACCGCGTGGCGGGCGGGCTCCGTCAGCTCTCCCAGCACGTAGCAGAGGGTCACCAGGTCGCATCCCTCCGGCAGTGCCGTCCCGGCCCCGAGGGCCTGCCGCTGCCAGCGGGCGTCGCGCAGCGGAGCGGGGCCGGAACGGACGGCGAGTTCCCGGCCGAGGCCGAGGGCCGGCTCGGCCCAGTCCAGCACGGTGGTGGTGTGCTTCCCGGCGGGCCAGGCGTCGGCGACCGCCCAGCTCGCGGCGCCGGTCCCCCCTCCGAGGTCCACGTGAGCCGCAGGGACCCGGTCGGGCTCGGCGGCGCGGAAGGCGGCGAGCGCGGAGCGGACGGCCTCGAACGTCGCGGGCATGCGGTAGGCGGCGTAGGCGACCGCGTCGGCGCGGTCGCGCAGCACGGGAGCGTCCGTGGGGGTGGTGCCGCGGTAGTTGGCGATCAGCCGGTCGACGGCCTGAACGGCCTGCCGTGGCGGGAGCCCGTCGAGCAGACCGGCCAGGGCAGTGCGGAGCGCGTCGCGGACGGGCAGGGCAGGGGCGGTGCCGCCGGTGTCGGGGGTGTGCACCGCCCCGATTCTAGGTGTACCGGCCTGGGGCGTTGTTCACACGGCCGATGGGGGGACGGCCGCTGCGGGCGTCCGGGCCGGTCGGCCTGCCCGGACGCTCGCGAGGTCCGCAGCCCGGTCAGGCCCCGCGCCGGTGCCCGGGCCGGCACAGACCCAGGAAGCAACCGGCGGCGGCCACCGCGCACACCAGCTGCACCACGGCCATCGGCACAGCGGTCCGCTCCCCCGCGATGCCCACGAGCGGTGAGGCGATCGCCCCGACGAGGAACGAGGACGTGCCCAGCAGGGCCGACGCCGAACCGGCGGCGTGCGGAGTGCGCATCAGGGCCTGGGCATTGGTGTTGGGCAGGGTGACGCCCATGGCCGACATCAGCACGAACAGCCCGGCGGCCACCGGAGCCAGGCCGACCGGCCCGAACACCCCCGTCGTCATCAGCAGCAGGGCCGTTGCCGCGGCGATGACGACGGCCAGGCCCACCGCGAGCACCTTGTCGAGGCTGACCCGGCCGACGAGGACCCGCCCGTTCAGCTGGCCGACCCCGATGAGGCCGATCGAGTTGAGACCGAACAGGAGGCTGAACGTCTGGGGCGAGGCGCCGAAGATCTCCTGGACGACGAACGAGGAGGCCGCGACGTAGGCGAAGAGCGCCGCGAAGGCGAAGCTGCCGGTGAGGGTGTAGCCGGTGAAGACCCGGTCACCGAGGAGCCCGCGCACCGTACGCAGCGTGGCCCGGAGTCCACCGGAGTGGCGCCGGTGCTGGGGGAGGGTCTCGTCCAGCAGCCGCCACACGACGAGGGTGAGGAGCACGCCGATCCCGGTGAGGACGACGAAGACGCCCCGCCAGTCGGTGATCCGCATGACCTGCCCGCCGACGACCGGCGCGATGATCGGCGCCGTCCCGGAGATCAGCATGAGCGTGGAGAAGAAGCGCGCCATGGCGAGGCCGTCGTAGAGGTCCCGGACGACGGCGCGGGCGATGACGATGCCCGCCGCACCGGCCAGGCCCTGCAACAGCCGGAAGGCGATGAGCAGTTCGACGGTCGGTGCCAGTGCGCAGACGGCGGTGGCGAGCACGTAGACGGCCAGGCCCGCCAGAAGGGGGCGCCGCCGGCCCCAGCGGTCGCTCAGCGGCCCGACCACCAGCTGTCCGAGTGCCATGCCGGCCAGGCACGCGGTGAGCGTCAGCTGCACGGTCGCGGCCGGGCTGTTCAGTGCCCCGGTGACCTGGGGCAGCGCGGGCAGGTACATGTCCATCGAGAGCGGGGGGAGGGCGGTCAGTGCACCGAGGATCAGCGTGACCAGCAGGCTCGCGCGACGCTGCCCGGAGTCGGCCGGAGGGGCCGGAACCGCCGGGTAACGGGCGGGCGGTTCGCCCCATGAGTGCCGGGCGGGCACGGATTCGGTTCCGGGGCTGGTCGGGACGGGCTCCCCCATCGCTCTCCTTCGTGTGGTCGCTGGGCACCGACTGCCCATGCTCTCAGCAATCCGCGGTCGTCGGGACCGCGGACCGCCCCCCAGGCCGGCGGGCCCGAAGGTCCGCCGGCCGCGGGCGGTGCCGCGGTGTGCGGCCGGTGTTCAGGCGGGCTGCAGCCCGGGGTTCCCCGCCTCCGTGACGAAGGACGCGGCGGTGGTGACGGGCGCCCCGGGCGTGGTGACCGCGGAGAGCGTGCGGTAGTCCGCTCGGGTCTTCTCCCGGTCGAGCGTGAGCCGCAGATACCCGCGGCGGCCGTTGTAGAACTTCATGTGCGGATTGGCAGCCATGTACTTCTCCCAGTTGGCCGGCTTGTCGACGCCGTCCTTGCCGCTGGTCACCGAGGTGGTGACGAACTCGGTGCCGACGGTGGGCGAGTCCGGGTCGGTGAAGTCCCGTTTGATGTCCATGCCGTAGCCGACGTGCACGTCGCCGGTCAGGACGACCAGGTTCTCCACTCCGGCGTCCCGGGCGCCGTCCAGCAGCCGGTCACGAGCCGCGGGGTAGCCGTCCCAGGCGTCCATGCTCAACTTGTAGGTCTCCGCGGTGGTGCTGCGCCGCCGGGAGAAGGTGACCTGCTGCGGAACGACGTTCCAGAGGGCCTGCGAGGAACGCCAGCCGTCGACGAGCCAGCGCTCCTGCGCGGCGCCCGCCATGGTGCGGGCGGGATCCTCGGACTCCGGCCCCGGGGCGTGCCAGACACCGCCGTACGCCTGGTCCGAGCGGTACTGGCGGGTGTCGAGCACATCGAACTGGGCGAGCCGGCCGTACCGCAGGCGCCGGTACAGCCGGGCGTCGGGGCCCCGGGGCCGCTGCGGGCGGCGCAGCGGCTGGTTCTCCCAGTAGGCGCGGTAGGCGGCGGCGCGGCGGACGAGGAACTCCTCCGGCGAAGAGCCGTCCTGAGGGACGGCTCCGGCGTAGTTGTTCTCGAGCTCGTGGTCGTCCCAGGTCGCGACGAACGGGTGCGCAGCGTGCGCGGCCATCAGGTCCGGGTCGCTCTTGTAGAGCGCGTAGCGCATCCGGTAGTCGTCGAGGGTGACCGTCTCCCGGGCGAAGTGCGCGGGCAGGACACGGTCGGTGTACCTGCGGGCGCCGCCGGCCGCGTCGACGGCGTATTCGTAGAGGTAGTCGCCGACGTGGAGCACGGCGTCCAGGTCCTCGTCCGCGAGATGGCGGTAGGCGGTGAAGTACCCGTCGTGGTACGCCTGGCAGGAGACGACGCCGAGGCGCAGCCCGGTCAGGCGGGCGTCGTGGGCGGGGGCGGTGCGGGTTCGCCCGACGGGGCTGATCCAGTGACCCGCACGGAAGCGGTAGTGGTAGACGCGGTCGTGGTCCAGTCCGTCCGCCTCGACGTGCACGGTGTGGTGGAACTCGGGGTGCGCCGTGGCGAGTCCGCGGGCTGCGATCCGCCGGAACCGCTCGTCGTGGGCGATCTCCCAGTGGACGGGGATGCGGACGCCGGGCAGGCCGCCGTCGGGTTCGTACGGGTGGGGCGCGAGTCTGGTCCACAGCACGATCCCGCCGGGCAGCGGGTCCCCGGAGGCGACTCCGAGGGTGAACGGCTCGGTCCTGAGGATACGGTCGTCACCTGCCGCCGCACGGGCCGTGCCCGGCACGGCGGTGACGAAGGCGAGTGCTGAGGCGGCTGCGGTGGCGGTGAGGAATCCCCGCCGGCCGAGGTGTGCGGCCGCGGCTCTCATCTCGCGCTCGTGGAATGCGAACGTCATCTGGCCCTCCCCTTGACGAATGTTGAGCACATCCGAGCGTCCGGGAAGGTCGGCCCGCTGTCACCGGTACAACACGGACACGGCGGGCGTGCGGAGATTTCGTGACGGTCGGACCTGTGGCTCTCCGATGCCGAAGAACGCATTTTCACTGACGCCCCACCATCTTTCGTCCCACAGCGGGTGATCAGGGACCAGTACGGGATCGACATCTTTTTCCCGGGATCCCGGGCACGAATTCGCCGGGCCGCGCACGGAGTTGCCCGACCGAGATCGGGATATGGCTTCGAATGCTCGCGGGGAAAGCGCTGTTCCTCTAGGGTTTGCCTCCGATCAGCCCAGCAATCCGCGGGACGCCGAACACCTGTGGTGCGGTGGGTGGTCCAGCGAAGGGCCCGAAACATCCGGGTCGCTCGTGCACGGCAGGACGGCTTCCCTCGAACTCCCCGGGGACGAGGCCTGTGGCCGCCACCGCCACCGCGCCCCCGCCCGGGGCGTGGCACGGCCGGCGGCTTCCTCTCATTCACCTACCTCGTAAGGCAAGGCAGAGATGGCCCGAGACGCTACAAAGACAACACACCCAGTGGACGAAGTGCTTCCACTGCCGAAGCTGTCCCTCTACGGATTCCAGCACGTCCTCGCGTTCTACGCGGGCGCGGTGGTCGTACCGATCATTCTCGGAAACGCCATTGGCCTCTCCCGCGAGGAACTCGTCTACCTGATCAATGCGGACCTGCTCACCTGCGGCGTCGCCTCGATCATCCAGGCGTGGGGCATATGGAAGATCGGCGCGCGACTGCCGCTGGTGCAGGGCGTGACCTTCACCGCAGTCTCCCCCATGATCGCCATCGCGCTGGGCGCGGGCGGGGGGACGGCCGGTCTGCTGGTCGTCTACGGCTCCGTCATCACAGCGGGCATCGCCACGTTCCTGTTCGCGCCGTTCTTCAGCAGGCTGCTCAAGTACTTCCCGCCGATCGTCATCGGAACCATCCTGACGATCATCGGCCTCGTGCTCATTCCCGTGGGCCTGACCGACGCGGCGGGCGGCGCACACCTGAAGGGCAAGCCGGAGTTCGGCGACCCGAAGAACCTGGCTTACGCCCTCGGCACCCTGCTCTTCATCCTTCTCGTCGTCAAGATCGGCAAGCCGGCGGTGCGCAGCATCGCGGTTCTGCTCGGCCTCGTCCTCGGCACCGTGGTCGCCTGGTTCCTGGGCGACGTGGACCTCGGCGGAGTCAGCGAGGCCGCCTGGTTCGGCATCAGCACCCCGTTCCACTACGGCTTGCCGAGGTTCGAGATCTTCCCGATCATCGCCATGATGATCGTCATGATGATCACCATGGTGGAGTCCACCGGTGACGTCTACGCCATCGGCGAGGTCACGGGCAAGAAGGTCGACAACGAGAGGGTCGCGGCCGCCCTGCGGGCCGACGGTCTCACGACCGTCATGGGCGGTGTCCTGAACTCGTTCCCCTACGTCGGGTTCAGCCAGAACATCGGTCTGGTGCGGATGTCCCGGGTGATGAGCCGCTACATCGTGGTCGCCGCCGGTGTCATCATGATCATTCTGGGCCTGCTGCCCAAGGCGGGGACCGTCGTCGCCGCCATCCCGGGCCCGGTGCTCGGCGGCGCGGCCGTCGCCATGTTCGGCATGGTCGCCTCGGTCGGCATCCAGATCCTGGGCAAGGCGGACCTCCGCGACGAGCGGAACGCCCTCATCCTCGCGGTCAGCCTGGGTGCCGCCCTGCTGCCGACGACTGTGACGCCGTTCTTCGAGCGGATGCCGGACGACGTCCGGGCCGTCCTGGACAGTGGAATCACGCTGGGCAGCCTCACGGCCATCGTGCTGAACCTGTTCTTCAACGTGCTCGGCCGCCGCGAGACCGTGGACATCGACTGGGACAAGGTGGAGGAGCAGGAGGCGCCGGCTCCTGCGAGCTGACGCCGCGGCCGGGAGGCCGGAACGACGGGCGGGCCGGGGCGACATGCCCCGGCCCGCCCGTCGTTCGACAGGTCCCGGCCCGGCTGACCGGGCGCCCCGTCACCGGGTGTGCGAGGAGAACGGCGCGGCCTCGCCGGCCTCGCCCACGAGCTCCCAGAAGTGGTCGACGAGGTTGCGCAGGAACGCGGACCGCTCGGCGGCTATCTCCCGCAGGCGGGCGTCGTCGTTGCGGGCCACGAGATGGCCCATGTAGCGCTCGGAGAAATCCGAGTACTCGGCGTGCAGGGCTCGCAGGACGTCGCTCACCCGGGTCTCGTTGACCGTGACGATCTGCGAGACCGGTCCGACGTACGCCTTCCAGCGGCCTTCGATCGCCGATCGAAGGAGGCCGCCCAGTTCGTCGGACTGGCCGATGACGGAGACGAGTTGGCGCAGGGTCAGGCCCAGGGCGTCGGCCAGCGCCCGGGTCTGCCGGTAGTCGCCGTCCCAGGTTTCGTTCTCCTCCGCGTATGTGTAAACGTCGAGGTCCATGCCGATCCTCAACGCGAGTCGCTCGGCGGTGAGTTGGCGAGCGAGACGGAGTTCCCTGAGCGTCTGCGGTTCCAGGCCCATCAAGGTCGCCACCGGACACCAGAGCACGTCCGCCAGCGCAAACAGTTCGGTTTCGGCAGGGATGTGGGAACCGGACTCCCACGCGTCGATGAAATCGGGGTGGACAGGCACCCCGCACGTCGCCATGGACTGAGCCACTTGGTAGGGCGTCAACCCCATTCTGTCGCGTGCCGCTTTCAGCTCGGCAGGGGAAAACGGAGGTCTGTACACCGGTAAGACACCTCACTGCACCCACAGAGTCGTCGGGGTGTTCGGAAGAGTGGCTGATGGAGGATCGTCCAGGGGATGGCAGATTAACAGATGAAGGAGTCGTAGGAATTGCCAATCGCAGCATGATCCAACGGAGTTGAACATTGTTCATGCACCGGAACTCCGGCGATGGATTTTCCGCCGCCCGATTGGCATATGCCGATCATCTGTCCCGTTTCCGCCACGGTCTTCCTCATAACTTCCCGAGACCTTCCGGCAGCCCCGGTCCGGCGAACACCGGACCGGGGCTGCGCAGGAGCCTCCTGCCCTCAGAACCCGTACGGATTCCTGAGGTAGGCAAGCGAAAAGTTACCCGTGTTCCCGAAATACTGCGACACGAGATAGGCGGGGTCGGTGGCGATCACTCCGGCCTGGAGGTCGTCACCGTCGTCGGAGTCGTCCCAGGCCCACGGCGCGTGCGCGGCGTTGTCCTTGCCGTTGTCCCCCGAGAAGGCCCCGTAGGAGGCGTAGGTCTCGGGGTTGTTGCGCCGCTCCCACAGGCTTCCGGCCGCCGTCAGGTCGACGAGACCGTACGAGGCGGCACGGTCGTTGCCGCCGGACGGGACGAAGCCCGCACCGCGGCTGGGGTGGTAGACGATGCCGTCCCCGCCCGGGAAGGAGCCGCCGTCCCAGGCGTAGGCGCCGTGGCCGCGGGCCTCCTGGAAGCTGGTGGGGTGGGGCGCGCCGTCGAAGCTCTGCATGACGAGGGTGCCGTCGATGTTCTCGCGGCCGTCGGTGAACGGACTGCCGGGCGGCACGTAGGAGTAGAAGTTGTTGTGGGCGAGGGTCACCACGGCCTCCAGGCTCCCGTACTGGCTGCCGTCCTTGCGGACCACCTCCAGTTGCCCCTCCATGTCGTTCTCGTGGGAGAACGCGTTGACCGGGTAGTCCTTCCAGTCGCGGGGGTGGAAGAAGGCGTAGGTCAGGTACCAGTGGGTTCCGGTCTCGGCCACCGAGTAGTACACCGCGCCGGTCAGCCGTCCGGCGTCGGCGTCCAGGTTGTCCCAGTTGTTGCGTGCGTTCCAGTCGCCGTCGTAGTCGACCGTCGAGAGGTAGTCGGCCGTGTAGTAGGACGAGGACGTGTCCTGGTAGTGGACCGGGGCCCAGCGGTAGGCGAGTTCGGCGTCGCCGGGGGCGGCCTGGGCCGGGGCGGGAGCGACGAACAGCGCGGTGACGGCGAGGGCCGCGGCGGGAATGACGGCGAGAGCCGGTCTCCAGCGTGACATGGACATCTCCAATCTGGGGGACGTCCATATCCTGGAGGGGTTGTGGTGCGGTGTCAGGAGTTCGCCTGCGAATTCCCGGGAGAACCGGCATCCCGCCCCCGGCCGGGGGCGTCGTCCGACAGCCGGGACCGGCCACGAGGGCCGGCCCCCGACAGGATCAGGACCCCCGACCGGGCACGTCACGCGGACCGCCTCCGGCCGGAACCCCGCACGGACAGCGGCTCAGCGGACGGACTCCGCCTCCCTCGGAGCGGCAGCCGCGGGCTCACGGGTCCGCAGGCCCTCGCCCTCGATGTCGACGTTCGGCAGTGCCCGGTCCAGCCATCGGGGCAACGACCAGGCCCTCTCGCCGAGGAAGGACATCACCGCCGGGACCAGCGTCAGACGGACCACGAACGCGTCGACGAGCACGCCGAACGCCAGGGCGAAGCCCATCGACTTCACCACCGAGTCCTCCACGAGGACGAACCCGGCGAACACCGAGATCATGATGAGGGCTGCGGCGACCACGACCCGGGCGCAGTGGCCCACCCCGGACACGACGGCATCCGCCGCCGTCTCGCCGTGGACGAAGTCCTCGCGCATCCGGGAGACCAGGAACACCTCGTAGTCCATCGCCAGCCCGAACAGGATGCCGATCAGCAGGATCGGCAGGAAGCTGACCAGCGGACCCGCGGTGTCGACGCCGACCAGGTGCGACAGCCATCCCCACTGGAAGACGGCCACGGTCGCGCCGAACGTCGCACCCAGGCTGAGCAGGAATCCGGCGGTCGCCTTGAGCGGCACCAGGACCGATCGGAACACCAGCATGAGCAGCACGAAGCTCAGCCCGACAACCACGAGGAGGTAGACCGGAAGCGCGGCACGCAGTTTTGTCCGAGACGTCGACGCCGACCGCCGTGACTCCGGTCAGCGAGATCCCGGTTCCGGTGGCACGCTCGACCGGAGCCAGGTCGTCGCGCAGATCGCGCACCAGGTCGAACGTCTCCGGGTCGCTGGGGCCGGACCGCGGGACGACCGCCACCAACGCCGTCCGGCCGTCCTTGCTGGTCTGCGGCGGGGCAACGGCCAGGACGCCGGCCCTGTCCGCGACGGTGGACGCCCGCTGCACGCTGGTCCGCACGTCCGACGGGGTGTCGGCATGGACGACCATCACCAGCCGGCCGTTGAAGCCCTCACCGAACCCCTCGGACACGAGGTCGTAGGCCTGCCGCTTGCTCGATCCCGCCGGGGCCGTTCCGTCGTCGGGCAGCGCGAGCTGCATACCGGCCGCGGGAACGGCCAGAGTGGCCAGGACCGCCACACCGGCCAGCAGGAGCGGGACCCGTCCCCGCATCACCAGACGGCCCCAGGCGAAACCTCCGTTCGTGGTGGTGTCCTCGAGATCCTCCTGGCCCGCCCCCGCGGCATCGGCCTTCCGCTGACGCCGCGACAGCACCTTGTCGCCCGCGAAACCGAGGAGTGCCGGGAGCAGGGTGACCGCGACCAGGACCGCGATGGTCACCGTGCCGGCGGCGGCGAGCCCCATGACCGTCAGGAAGGGGATGCCCACGATCGCGAGGCCCGCGAGCGCGATCACCACCGTCAGTCCGGCGAACACCACGGCCGAGCCGGCGGTTCAGACGGCGCGCGCGGCCGACCGCCTCCTCCCGGTCGAGGCCGATGGCGACGTTGTGGCGGTAGTGGGAGAGGCAGATGCCGCAGTGTCTGCTGCAACGGCACCGACGACACCTCGGACAGGAAGGCCGGCTCTTCGGTCTTCCATTGCGTCAGCATCGCCGAGGTGGCGTTGTAGTTCACCCGTTCCTGGCGCTGGAACCACGCCACCGTGCGTGCTTCCAACGCCAGGTTGTAGACCTTGCGGACACACCCGAACGTGCGCGACAGCTCCGCCGCCTGCTCGTTCGTGGGGTGGAAGCGGTACTTGAACGCCCGCTTCACCGGCTTGGTCTTCACATCTCACAAACTATCAGCACTGTTCGTGAAGATCCCACTGTCAGAACGAATACGCACCGAGCCTCCGCCGCTTCGCGGCTCCGGGCCAAGGATGCGTTTCCTCCCCGAGCTGAAGCACGGGGTATCCACGCAAGGAGTGTGGGATGAACAGCGAGTAGTCGATGCCGACGGCCAGCCCCGGCATCAGGGCCGGCACCGGGGCCGTGGCGGACATGTCGAGGGTGTGTCCCACCATCGTGATCCCGGCCATTCCGGCGCCCACCCCGGCCAGGGCGTTGACCATGGTCATGCCCGCGGCCATGAGGGAACCGAAGGTGATCACGAGGACGACCAGCGCCACCGCGACACCGATGCCCTCGGTCGATCCGACCTCCGGCTCGACGAACAGCGGCTCCCCGCCCGCGGCGATCCGCCAGCCCTCCGGGGCGTCGGCACCCAGATCCTCGTAGGCGGAGCGTTCCCGGTCGGTGAGCCGGTCGGCGGTCTCGGCGAACTGCACGCTCAGCAGCGTGTACCGGCCGTCCTTGCCGATCGCCCGGGTGTCGTAGGGGCTCATCGCGCCCAGCACACCGGGCAGTTCGTTCGCCTCGCGCACGGTCGTCAGGACCTGTCGCCGGTTCTCCGGCTCCAGCAGGCTCTCCCCGGCGGGGGCGCGCACCACGACGGTTCCGGACGCCCCGCCGGCCTCGGGGAATTCGTGGGCCAAAGCGTCCAGCGCCCGCTGGGACTCGGTGCCGGGAATGGTGACACCGGAGGTGGGTGCTTTGCCGACTGCGGCCACGCCGGCTATCAGCGCGCCGAGCAGGACCAGCCAGATCGCCGTCACGAGGCCGCGGCGGCGGAATCCGGAGCGCCCGATCCTGTAGAGCAGGTCGGCCATGGAGGCACTCCTGGGGTGAGGGTGGGTATCGGAAAGGCCGGACGGCCTCAGATGCCGGGGCGGGAGACCTCAGCGGGGTCGACCTGGAAGATGCGCATGCCGATCTCCAGCAGCGCCGCGGCGAGTTCGTCGCCGACGTCCTGCATCTCCAGGCAGGCGCCCAGCACCCCGTGCCGGAAGATGTGGGCCGCGGCGCGGTCGGCCGGTGTGGGGTGGGGGCCGAACAGCATCGTCGTCGCCTGCTCGATCCGCTCCAGGACGGTCGTCACCGCGGGGCTGATGACCGCGAGTTCCTCGAGTCCGCGCAGCATCGCCAGTGCGGCGCGGTTCCGGATGGTCAGCGCGACGGACATCTCCAGGACGCGTGCCGTGCGGCCGGATTCCGGCGGGGTGACCAACTCGCGCAGAATGTCGTCGAGTTCGTCGTTGAGGCTGGCGATCAGGGCGTCGAGGATCGCTGTCTTGGTCTCGAAGTGGTAGAGCAGTGCGGCATTCGAGCAGGACACCTCGTCGGCGATCATCTGCAGCGAGGTCGCCTGGAACCCGAGCGTGCTGAACAGGGCGCTGGGCGGCGGTGAGAATCTCCCGCCGCAACGCGTCGCGCGGAGACTTTGACCGTCCGGTCAGGTTCCGCAGTGTTGCCTCGGCCACACGGGAGTCGGCGGAAGAGGCGGTGCGGACCCCGGTGTTGGCGGCACGGCCAACGGCGAAGGGCCTCCGACGCAGGTCGGAGGCCCTTGGGCAAAACCGGGGCGGCAGACGAGTCGAGCTGTACGCCGGGTTCTGTCTCCGGCGGGCCTCGCGGCCCGCAGGGAGGCGGTCATCCATCTGGGACCGGCGTTGCCGCCGGCCTCGTGCGGTCCACCCGCGGACTCGGGCGGGCAGCCCTCGATCATCCGCGCAGGGCCGCCTCGCGGCGGCCCCTCTTGACCTTGCTCCGGGTGGGGTTTACCGAGCCGTCCGAGTCACCTCGGACGCTGGTGGTCTCTTACACCACCGTTTCACCCTTACCGGGGACCGAAGCCCCCGGCGGTCTGCTTTCTGTGGCACTGTCCCGCGGGTCACCCCGGGTGGGTGTTACCCACCACCCTGCCCTGTGGAGCCCGGACGTTCCTCGGCAGGACCGTAAGTCCTGACGCGACCGCCCGCTCGGCTCGTCTGCCGTACGGCCATGGTACCCGCAGGAAGATCCCCTCCCAGCCGGAGCCCGGTGGCCGGGCACCCCTCGCGGTCGGGGACCATGGACGGCACGGCGGTGCACCCGGACCGCCCCCGTCCGCCACCGCCCTGCGGCCGTCGTCCGAGCCGCCGGGAGAGACAGACCCCGAGGAGAACACCGTGCTCGTGCTGTTGCCGCCGTCCGAGGGGAAAGCCACGGACGGCTCGGGTGCGGCCCTGCAACTGGACCGCCTGTCCCTGCCGGGCCTGACCGAGCACCGGTCGGTGGTTCTCGACGAGTTGACGGCGCTGTGCGCTGCGGACGAGGACAAGGCGCGCGCGGTCCTCGGGATCGGCGAGGGCCTGCGCGGCGAGGTGGCCCGGAACGCGACTCTGCGCGAGGCCCCGGCCCGGCCGGCCGGGGAGATCTACACGGGCGTCCTCTACGACGCGCTGGGCCTCGATTCGCTCGACGCCTCGGCGCGTGCCCGCGCCGAGGCCGCCCTGATCGTCTTCTCCGGGCTGTGGGGCGCACTGCGGATCACCGACCGGATCCCCGCCTACCGCTGCTCGATGGGCGTGAAGCTGCCGGGGACCGGCGCACTCGGACGGTACTGGCGCGCGCCGATGACAGGGGTGCTGCCCGAGGAGGCCGACAGCGGCCTGGTCCTGGACCTGCGGTCGGCCGCGTACGCCGCCGCGTGGAAGCCGGCGGGCGAACTCGCGGAACGCACCGCGACCCTGCGCGTTCTCCATGCGCGGACCGTCGACGGCGTCGAGAAGCGTTCGGTGGTCAGCCACTTCAACAAGGCGACGAAGGGACGGCTGGTCCGCGACCTGCTGACAGCGGGCGCGGAACCGGCGTCCCCGCCAGAGCTCGTCACCGCCCTGCGGGACCTCGGCCACACCGTGGAGTCCCGGCCGCCGGCCAGGGCGGGCACGCCCTGGCAGCTGGACGTCGTGGTGACCGAGATCCACTGACGGGCCGCCGCCGGTCAGGGCTGGTTGCGCGCTGCGCAACGGTCGTTGCGCTGTGCACACGCCCGGGGCGAGGATGGCGTGCATGACCTCTGTGCTCGACCTCGCGCCCGTCGTCCCCGTGGTGGTGCTGGAGGACGCCGCCGACGCCGTGCCCCTGGCCCGGGCCCTGGTGGCCGGCGGGCTTCCCGCGATCGAGATCACCCTGCGCACGCCTGCCGCGCCGGACGCGATCCGCGCCGTCGCCGAGGAGGTGCCGGAGGCCGTGGTCGGTGCGGGCACGGTGATCGGTGCCGAGGGGGTGCGAACCGCGGTCGCCGCGGGGGCACGCTTCCTGGTGAGCCCCGGCTGGACCGACGGCCTCCTCCAGGCGATGCGCGGCACCGGCCTGCCGTTCCTGCCGGGGGTCTCCACCGTGTCGGAGGTCGTGGCGCTGCTCGAACGCGGCGTGACCGAGATGAAGTTCTTCCCGGCGGAGGCCGCCGGCGGCACCGCCTACCTCGCGTCCCTGTCCGCCCCGCTGCCGCAGGCCCGCTTCTGCCCGACCGGCGGCATCGGCCCCGGCTCCGCGCCGTCCTATCTGGCGCTGCCCAACGTGGGCTGTGTGGGCGGGACATGGATGCTCCCCCGGGACGCGATCCGCGCGAAGGACTGGGGGCACGTGGAGCGGCTGGCCGCGCAGGCGGCGGCCCTGCGCGGCTGACCGGCGCCCGGCCGGAGGGCCGCTCGGGGCCGGGCCGGCATCCTCCGCGACAACCGCCCGGCCGCGCCGCCCGGCCGTCAGCGCAGGTGGCCGGTGTCGTTCAGCAGCCGCAGCGAGGCATTGCCGTCTCCGTAGTAAGCCACCGCCGAGAGCGAGGCCGCCGAGACGTCCATCCGGAACAGGGCTTCCGGCGGCGCCCCGAGGGCGAGGCGGACCAGCGTCTTGACCGGGGTGACATGGGTGACCAGCAGCACCGTGCGTCCCGCGTACCGGGCGATGAGCTTGTCGCGGGACAGCGCGATCCGCCGGGCCGCGCTCGCGAAGGACTCGCCGCTGCCGGTGGGCGCGGCCTTCGCCGAACCCAGCCAGGCGTTCAGGTCGTCCGGGTACCGTTCGCGGACCTCGGCGAAGCTGAGGCCCTCCCAGGCCCCGAAGTCCGTCTCGCGCAGCCCTTCGTCGACCCGGACCTCCAGGCCGAGCCGGGCCGCGACCGCGTCGGCGGTCTCCCGGCAGCGGCGCAGCGGGGAGCTGACGACCGCCTGCACCGTGCCGCGCGCGGCGAGCGCCGCAGCGGCGGCCTCCGCCTGCCGGTGACCCGCGGCCGAGAGCGACGGGTCCGCACCGCCGCTGCCCGAGAAGCGCTTCTGCGCGGTGAGTTCGGTCTCCCCGTGCCGCAGCAGGACGAAGGTGGTCGGTGTTCCGAGGTCGGCGGAGGTCGCCCAGGCGCCGGGGGCCGGCTGCGGGGGCGCCTCCTCGGGTTCCGGCGTCGCGTCCCGGCGTCCGGCTGCCGGGGCTCGACCGACCGGCCGTGCCCCGGCGCCGAGCTCGGCCGTCGAATCGGCGGCCCGCCACTGCCGGCCCCGCCGGCCCGCGTCCATCGCCTCGTTCGCCAGCCGGTCGGCGTGCTTGTTCCGCTCACGCGGGATCCACTCGTAGGTCACCCGGCCGGGAGCGAAGACGGACTTGGCCTCGGCGGCCAGCGGGCGCATGTCGGGGTGCTTGATCTTCCAGCGGCCGGACATCTGCTCGACGACCAGCTTGGAGTCCATGCGCACCCGGACCGACGCCTGCGGGTCCAGTGCATGGGCCGCGCGCAGTCCGGCGATCAGTCCCCGGTACTCGGCCACGTTGTTGGTCGCTGTGCCGATGAACTCGGCGGCCTCCGCGAGGGTTTCGCCGGTCGTCGCGTCCAGGACGACGGCCCCGTACCCGGCGGGCCCGGGATTGCCCCGGGAGCCGCCGTCAGCCTCGACGACGAAGCTGCGGGCCATGGCCTACAGGCCCGAGTCGGGCGTACGGACCAGGATGCGGCGGCAGTTCTCGCACCGCACAACCTCGTCCGGGGCCGCGGCACGCAACTCGTTCAGCTCGGTGATGTTCAGCTCGAGCCGGCAGCCCTCGCAGCGCCGCTGGTAGAGGCGGGCCGCTCCGACGCCGCCCTGCTGGGTGCGCAGCTTCTCGTAGAGCTTCATCAGGTCGGCGGGCACGGCGGCCGCGACGGCCTCACGTTCCTTGGTGGCCGTGGCGATCTCGGCGTCGATACCGCCGGACGCCTCCTCCCGACGGGCCGCGGTGTCCTCGGACTTGGCGGCCACCGCCTCGACCCGCTCCGACAGCTCGCGCACCCGCTCCTGCACGGACTCGCGGCGCTCCATCACCTCGAGGACGACGTCCTCGAGGTCGCCCTGACGCTTGGCCAGCGACGCGATCTCGTGCTGGAGGTTCTCCAGGTCCTTCGGGGAGGTGACGGCGCCGGAGTCGAGCCGCTCCTGGTCACGGACGGCGCGCTTGCGCACCTGGTCGACGTCCTGTTCCGCCTTGGTCTGTTCGCGGGCGGTGTCACTCTCCTCGGTCTGTGCGGCGACCAGCAGGTCGCGCAGCTCGGCGAGATCGGCGTCGAGCTTCTCGATCTCCGCGTGCTCGGGGAGGCTCCTGCGCTTGTGCGCGAGCTGCGAGAGACGGAGGTCGAGAGCCTGGACGTCGAGCAGTCGGATCTGGTCGGCGGGCGCGGCGTTCAGCGGGGGGCTCCTGGGGTGTCGGTGTCCCCCGCGCCGGTGGCCGGGGGAGGGTTGGCGGAGGACGACGCCACGTGGGCGGTCCAGGGGTCGGTGACCGTGCGGGAGACGTGGGTGCGCAGATTCCAGCCGTGACGGTCGGAGATCTCGTCGAGCTGCGCGGCGGCCTGCTCCGTCCACGGCCACTCGGTGGCCCAGTGCGCGGCGTCCAGCAGAGCGGGGCCGCCGCCGGTGGGCATGGCTGCCTGCTGCTGCGCCTCGGAGGCGGGGTGGTGCCGCAGGTCGGCAGTGACGTACACGTCCGCTCCGGCCGCACGCACCACGTCGAAGAGGCTGTCGCCGGAGCCGCCGCAGACGGCGACCGTACGCACCTCGCGCTCCGGATCCCCGGCCACCCGGATCCCGGCGGCGGTGGCGGGCAGCCGGGAGGCCGCGCGCTCGGCGAAGGCGGCCAGCGTGACCGGTTCGTCGAGCTCGCAGATCCGGCCGAGGCCGCGGCGGCCCGCCGGGTCGTCCGTGTCGGGGACGAGCGGGGCGGTCACCCGCAGCCCGAGCGCTCCGGCGAGGGCGTCGGAGACGCCCGGGTCGGCGCGGTCGGCGTTGGTGTGGGCCACGTGCAGCGCGATGCCGTTGCGGATCAGGGTGTGGACCACCCTGCCCTTGAACGTGGAGGCGGCGACGGTCGTCGTGCCGCGCAGATAGAGCGGGTGGTGGGTGACGAGGAGGTCCGCGCCGAGGCGGACGGCCTCGTCGACGACCTCCTGGACCGGGTCGACGGCGAAGAGGACGCGCTCCACCCGGGCCTCGGGGTTCCCGGTGTCACCACAGACGGTGCCGACGGCGTCCCACTGCTCGGCCTGACCGGGGGGCCAGAGAGCCTCGAGCGCGGCGATGACTTCAGACAGTGCGGGCACGGGTCAGAGGTTACCTGCCGGACGGGTCGGTCAGCTCTGCCGCGGTCGGCCGCCGGCCGCTGCGGCCGGGTGCGGCGGCCGCGCGCGGTGGAGGGTCGGGAGAACACCGGGCAAAGCACACTCACCGCCCCGAGTTCAGCCGAATCGAGCGGCAGACACCCTTATGTGTGAAGGGAACCCCGGTCGCACTGGTGCGCGTGATCTGCGATTAACTACGTTCGGTTTCCGGGAGGTGACGCACGGATGACTGCTTGTGCCATCGAAGCCGCCGCGAGCAGCGGCGGGACGGTCCGGACCGCGCTCACGATCGGTGCGGACGGTTCCTACGCGGCCCGCCTGGTCCCGGGCGGCGAAGGGTGCTGGTACCCGGAGCGCTGGACGCTCGCCGGCCCGGAGCCGTACGCCGTCCCGCTGCCGGTCAACCAGCCCGAGGACGAGGACTGCGCCGTACTCCCGCTGTCCGACGGGCGGGTGCTGATCCGCCGCCGCGCGGGTGAGCAGTTCGTCTTCGCGCTGCTGTACCCCTCGGGGGACGGCACGGGCGAGGTCGCTCTCGGCGGCGTCGGGTGTTCGGAGTTCACGCTCGTCCCGCAGGCGGCGGACGACCCCCGGGTGTACGGCCTGGCGCCCGGCGAGACGTCGACGGAGCTGTGGCTGGTGCACGACCCGCGGTTCGTGGCACCGCTCGCCTCCGGCGGTACGGACTCCGGCGGCCCGCGGCGGATCACCCGGCTGCCGGGGCGCTGTTCCGGGGGCGTCCGGCTCGACCGCACCGGCGATCTGCTCGCCGTGGACCAGGAACTCGACGGCCGTACGAAGTCGGTCGTGGTCGACCTGCGGCGCGGTGGGCTGGTGACACCGCTGCTCCAGCTCACCGAGAAGAGCAACGACCGGCTGCTGATGGCCGACCCGGACAGCGGCCTGCTGATCGTGCGCTCCGACGCCCCCGGGCACGACCGGATGGGCTGGGGTGTGCTCGGCAGCAGCCGTCCGGTCCGCTTCCCGGAGTGCCTGCGGCTGCCGGACGCGGCGGTGACCCCGTTCGCCCTGCAGCCCGGACAGGCACTGCTGCCCGAGCAGTGCGCGGTCGCGCTGCGGATCGACGGCGCCCGCGGCAGCTGGGTGGGCGTGTGGCGGCCCTGCGACCGGCGGCTGCGCCAGTTCCCGGCGCCGGACGGCTGGCTGACCGGCGCCGGACTGTGGACACGGGAGGGCGAGTTGCACCTGCCGTACGCCACGTTCCAGGTGCCCTGCGGGCTGGCCCGCACCACGACCCCGGCCCTGCCCGTGATGATGCCGTCGCAGCACGAGCCGGAGGGATCCGACGAACGGTCCCGCCGCCCGGTTCCGGGGCCCGGCACCGGCCCGTCGGAGGCGAACGCGAGTGCCGACGCAACCGTCACCGGCCCGGAGCCGGAACCGGCAGCCGGGCCCGGGAGCGGAACGGCTCCGGAGTCCGCAACGACCCCCCGAAGCGCACCGGCCGCCGGAACCACGCCAATCACCGGCACCGCTCCCGCCGACCGGCCGACGGGGGTGGAGACGGGGCCCGGCCCCTCGGATCCCGGGCCCGGTTCGCCCCTCCCGCTTCCGGGTCCGGCCACCGGACCCGTCCCCCTGCAGAGGGCTCTGATCCCGGTCCGCCGGGCCTCCTGAGCGTCGGCCGTCCCGGAATGCCGGGGGCCGCATTCCGTTGGCCGACTGTCGGCGCCCCCGATTAGGCTTCGTGCTGTTCCGGCCACCGAAAGGCCCCGGCCACCTGCGGTGATGTCCCGGTGCCACCGGCGTCCGGCCCAACGCGCACAGCAGCAAGCGAAATCGACGGAGTGACTCAACTGATGTCCGAAGCCACGAACAGCACGGCAGAGGCGCACCCCCGAGAGGTGTCCGCCGATTCCTCCGGTCCCGGCAGGCACCGCGGCACCGCCTCCCGCGAGGAATCGGCGACCGCAGGCCGGGGCCGTCACCGGCGCCCCAACAACGAAGCATCCTGACAACCGGATGCCTCACGTCGGCCGTCGCGTCCCGTAACGCGGCGGCCGTTGGCGTGTGCGGCCGCTCCTGGGACATGCCGACGCCGTGGGACACCGCCCGCCACGGCCGGCGTTGCCGCAACCGTGACATCCGTACTGCCCGACCACGGACATCGGGCCCTGCCCGGACAGCCGCGCAGCCCGTACCGTCGGTGCCATGACGATGACAGAGGGCACACCCCGGGCGGTGTCCGTGACGGGGGCGGTCAGAACCTACGGCACGGTGCGCGCCGTGGACGGAATCGACATGTCGATCGCCCGCGGCGAGACCGTGGCGCTCCTGGGCCGCAACGGGGCCGGCAAGACGACGTCCATCGGACTCCTGCTCGGGCTCGAGGAACCGGAAGCGGGCGACGTCCGCCTGTTCGGCGGCCCTCCCCGGCGCGCCGTCGGTGCGGGCCGGGTGGGCGCGATGCTCCAGGAGGGACGGCTCATCCCCCGCGTCACCGTGCGGGAGTTGGTCACCTTCGTCGCCCACAGCTACCCGCGGCCGCTCCCCGTGCGGGAGACCCTGGAGCTGGCGGGCCTGGACGACGTGGCCGACCGGCGTGCCGACCGCCTGTCCGGAGGCCAAACCCAGCGGGTGCGGTTCGCCCTCGCGCTGGCCGGCAATCCGGAGCTGGTCGTCCTGGACGAGCCGACGGCCGCTCTGGACGTCGAGGCCCGGCGGTCGTTCTGGACCTCCATGAACCGCTACGCGCAGCGCGGGAACACCGTCCTTTTCTCCACCCACTACCTGGAGGAGGCGGACGGCAATGCCGACCGGGTCGTCGTCATCGACCGCGGCCGGATCGTCGCCGACGGCAGCGGCGAGGAGGTCAAGCGGGCGGTGGGCGGCAATCTGGTCTCGTTCGACCTCGCCGGGTCCGGCACCGCATGGCTGCGGGACCTGCCCGGTGTGCTGTCCGTGGAGGTGCGCCGGGACCGGGCGTTCCTCCGCACCACCGATTCGGACGCCACCGTCGTCGCGCTGGCCCGGCTGGGCGCCCTGCGCCGGCTGGAAGTGACCGCGGCCAGCCTGGAGGACGCCTTCCTCGCCCTGACCGCCGCGCCCCGTCCCGAAGGAGCGACCCGATGATCCGCTACGCCTGGCTGGAGGTGCGGCGGACGCTGCGCGAACCCGCCTTCGTCATCTTCGGGGTCGGCATGCCGGTCCTGATGTACCTGCTGTTCACCCGCCTGGGAGGCGGCGCCGACGGGGACTGGGCGGCGACGGCGATGGTCGGCATGGCCGCCTACGGGGCGCTGGGGTCGGCGCTGAGCCAGGGGACGGTCCTCGCCGAGGACAAGACCCTCGGCTGGCTGCGGCAGTTGCGCGTGACACCGCTGCGTCCGGTCGAGATCGTCGCCGGGCGGGCGCTGACGGCCTCGGTGGTCGTCCTCCCGGCGATCGTCGTCGTGCTGGCGGCGGGGGCACTCGTCAACGGGGTTTCGCTGCACGCCTGGCAGTGGGGTGCGCTCGCCTTCCTGCTCTGGATCGGTACCGCGCCGTTCACCCTGCTCGGGCTCGGCAACGGCTACCACCTGTCCGCCCAGACCACGGGCCTGGTGAACATGGGCTGCACCCTGCTGCTGTCCATCATCGGAGGGCTGTGGTTCCCGTCCACGCTCCTCCCGGACTGGCTCGGGGGCATCGCGCAGTGGACACCCGCTCACAGCTTCGCCGAACTGGGACTGAGCGTCACCCGCGGATCGCATCCCACGGCCGGGACGGTGAGCGTGCTCGCCGGCTGGCTCCTCCTCTTCGGCGGCTACGCGGTGCACGCCTACCGCCGTTCGGCACGAAGGGTCTGACCCATGGCCGACGCAGCGACGGCGCCGCCCCCGGCCGACGCGTCCGACCGCCCCGGACCACCGAGGGGCTTCGCCTTCCTGCCCTGGCTGCTGCTGGGCGCGGGATCCTTCGCCAACCTCCTCCGGGGCGAGACCCCCGACCCGTGGATCGGCGGGGCAGGCCTGCTGCTCTTCAACACCCTCTACATCGCGGTGGTGTCGCGCGCCTGGTGCCCCCGGCGGAGGAAGAGCCGTTCCACCTGGTGGCTGCTGGCCGCCCAGGGCGCCGTCACCTGCACCCTCGCCGCCGGATACGGCGACTCGTGGCTGCTGTTCCTGCCGTTGTTCGCCCTCGCCTGCGGCACCGTGCTGCGGGGGCGGGTGCTGTTCCCGGTGCTGATCCCGCTGAGCGTGTTCGCCGGGGCCGTCGGCTGGGCGGGCGGCGAGGGCATCACGTACACCATGACGATCGGCTACGGCACCCTCATGTCCGGGCTCATGGCCTCGGCCCTCGTCCGGCTCGCCGACACCGTCCGCGAACTGGACGGGACCAGGCAGGAGTTGGCGCGCAGCGCCGTGGAACGGGAACGGCTGCGCTTCTCCCGGGATCTGCACGACCTGCTGGGCCACACGCTGTCGGTCGTGGTGGTGAAGGCCGAGGCGGTGCGGCGGCTGGCCTCCCGGGACCTGGGGGCCGCGCTCGCGCAGGCCGCCGACATCGAATCGGTGGGCCGGCGGGCCCTCATCGAGGTCCGGGATGCGGTCACCGGGTACCGTGCGGGCAGTCTGGACACGGAACTGGACCGTGCCCGCTCCGCCCTCGGCGCCTGCGGCATCGAGGCGGTGGTACGGCAGTCGGGCCCTCCGCTGGAGCCACGGACCGAGGCGCTGCTCGGCTGGGTCGTGCGGGAGGGGGTCACCAACACCGTGCGGCACAGCGGAGCGGACCGCTGCGAGATCGAGGTCCGCGGTTCGTCGCACGAGGTCCTGCTGGAGATCACGGACGACGGGCGGGGCGGCGCCGGCGAACGGCACACTGCCGGCACCGGGTTGACCGGGCTGGCCGAACGGATGGCGGACGCGGGCGGGTTCCTGGACGCGGGCCCCCGCGCGGGTGGCGGCTTCCGTGTGACGGCGGGCCTGCCTGCCGGCGCGGAGTACGAGAGGGAGGGCGGCCTTCGGTGATCCGGGTCCTACTGGCCGAGGACCAGCGCATGATGCGGGGGGCCCTCGCCCTGCTGCTGGGGCTGGAGGAGGACATCGACGTGGTCGCCCAGGTCGAGAGAGGGGACGGGATCGTACCCGCCGCGCGGGAGACCCGGCCCGACGTCGCCCTCCTCGACATCGAACTGCCCGGCCTCAGCGGGCTGGACGCCGCGGCGAGGCTGCGCGAGGAAGTGCCCGGCTGCAGGGTCCTGATCCTCACCACCTTCGGGCGGCCCGGGTACCTGCGGCGGGCGATGGAGGCGGGTGCGGCGGGATTCCTGGTCAAGGACGGTCCGGTGGAGGAACTGGCCGTCGCCGTCCGGCGCGTGCTGGACGGCGAGTCGGTGATCGACCCGGCGCTGGCGGCCGCCGCCCTCGGCGCCGGCCCGAATCCGCTGACCGGGCGGGAGTGCGAGGTGCTGACGGCCGCCACGGACGGCGGGACGGTGGCGGACATCGCCGCCGAGCTCCACCTGTCCCCGAACACCGTCCGCAACTACCTGTCGTCCGCCATCGGAAAGACGGGCAGCCGCAACCGCATGGAGGCGGTACGTGCGGCACGCCGCCAGGGCTGGCTCTGAGCGTGCCGCTCCGCCCGCTCCGGAGCACGGGAACCTCCGGCGGGACATCACGTCCGCAGGTGGGACGCCCCGTTGAGGTCCAGCACGGCTCCCGAGCTCCACTCGGCCTGCGGCGAGGCGAGCCACAGCACGGCGTCGGCGATTTCCCCGGGCCCGGCGACCCGGCCGAACGGGCTCTGGGCACGGATCGCCTCACCCTGCTCCCCCGCCAGCCGGTGGGCGACGCGTTCGGTGTCGATGAAGCCGGGTGCCACCGAGGTGACGGCGATGCCGTGCGGGGCGAGGGCGACCGCCAGCGACTGGCCGAGTGCGTGCACGGCCGCCTTCGTGGCCGCGTACGCCGGGTGGTCCGGCTCGCCACGGAAGGCCCCGCGCGAACCGATGTTGACGATCCGGCCGCCGGAGCCCCGGTCGATCATGATCCGGGCAGCGGCGTGGCTGAGATTGGCCGTGCCCAGCAGATTGACGTCGACGTGCAGCTGCCAGGCCGCCGCCCAATCCTCGGACTCCGTACCGGCAGGCGGGTGGGGGGTGTTGACGGCCGCGTTGTTGACCAGGACATCGAGCCCGCCGAGGCCTTCCGCCGCATCCCGGGCCAGCGCCGCCGCCTGCCCGGGGTCCGCCAGGTCCGCACCGAGCAGGACGTGACCGGTGCCGGGCAGCCCGGCGAGGGTCCGTTCGGCCTCCTCCCGGCGGGAGCCGTAGTGCACGGCGACCCGGTCGCCGTTGGCCGCGAAGGCGTGGGCGACGGCACGCCCGAGTCCGCGTGCGGCACCGCTGACCAGGACCCGGCGTCCGGTGGCGGGGAACGGAGGCGTTCCGGGACGGGGCGCGGTCACGGCGCGACGAACAGGCCGGGGAAGCCCGCGGCGAGCCACGGCTTGCGGCCCCAGGCGAACACCTTGCCGCGGCCCATGACCGACCGGATCCGGCGGCGGCCGAGGGCGAGCAGGAAGAATTCGACGGGGTGGCCCGAGATCGTGCAGTCGACAGGTCCGGTGCCGGCGGCATCCGCTCCCGCACCGGCGGACTGCAGGCGGACGTCGGGGACTCCGTCGGTGAAGACGACGGTGAAGCCCGTACCGCCCCACAGCTTCATCCGGTACCGGGCGGTGAGGCCCGCGGCCGACGGGTGGACGACCCGGGGCATGGCATTGGCGAAGAACGGGAGGGTCAGCTCGACCCGCTTCCCGTCGACCATGTGCGGACGGCGGAGGGCGGCGGCGATGTCGTAGCCGTGTCCCATGATGTGGGTCAGCAGGTAGGAGCCGAAGGTGCGCATGTCCATGGGCCCCATCGGGGTCAGCACGGGGTCCCCGGGAGCCCGCTGCGCCGCGGCCTCGGTGAACGCCCTGGTGTGACGGGTGATTTCGCCGGCCAGCACCGCCGGGTCGCGCTCCGGGTAGGCCTTGAGGGAGTCCTCGTTGGCGGCGGCGAGGCCGCCCGGGGTGCCGTCCCCGTAGCTGTGCTCCTCGCCCCGGGCCAGCGCCGCCATGAACGCGTTGGCCAGCGCCAGATGCGCCGCCGCCTCGCCGACGTTCCACTCGGCGCCGGGGATCCGCGCGGTGACGTCGGCCCCGGGGCGCAGCAGTGCGGCCGTCTCCTCTGCCGCTCCGTGGAGGGCTTCGGTCAGGGGCGCGGTCAGCGCGGAGCGGAGTGCTGAATCGGTCATGGGCGTGAAGCCTGGTCCAGTGGCGGGCTCCTGTCCAGGTGGTGTCCACGATGCGTCCGGCTCGGTCCGGGGCCCCCGTGCGGGGGCGCGTGACGACAGCGACGTCACGTACGGCACCATGGCCCGCACCACCACGACCAGGAGGAATCCGTGATCACCGAGCCGCAGGCCCCCGGAGACCGGCCGCAGGACCCGGCGCCGGAGGTGCTGGCCGCGTTCGAGGGGGCGAAGGGCTTCATGCCGGCCGACGAGGGCCTGGCCCTGTATGCGGCCGCCGTGGAGGCCGCCCGGCTGGGCCTGCCGCTGCTCGAGGTGGGCACGTACTGCGGCCGTTCCA
Organism: Streptomyces meridianus; assembly: GCF_023703325.1. GTDB lineage: Bacteria > Actinomycetota > Actinomycetes > Streptomycetales > Streptomycetaceae > Streptomyces > Streptomyces meridianus. The sequence goes on along the minus strand of NZ_JAMQGM010000039.1, from coordinate 64,258 downwards.
CGATCCTGCTCGCCGGGGCGGCCCGGGCCGCGGGCACGGTTGCCGTCACCGTCGACCACCATCGGGGCTCCGAGGAGCAGCAGCCGGGCTGGGAGTACCACGACAGCAGTGTCGTCGACCCGGTGACCGGTCTGATGGACACCCTCCCGACGTTCCGGCGGACGCTGTTCGCGGCCGGGCTCGAGGAGTACGTGGTGGCGCTCGTCGGCCGGTCCCCGCGGGCCGCCGCGCTGTGGGGCAGTCCGCTGGGTCTGGTCTTCGTCGACGGCGGGCACACCGACGAGCACGCGAGTGCCGACTACGAGGGCTGGGCCCCGCACATCGTGCGCGACGGCCTGCTCGTCATCCACGACGTGTTCGCCGACCCGGCGGACGGCGGGCAGGCCCCGTACCGCATCCACCGGCGCGCCCTGGAGTCCGGTGCGTTCACCGAGATCTCCGCCACCCGTTCCCTGCGCGTCCTGCGGCGCACGGGCTCCGGCATCTGAGCTCGGAGGGTCGTGGACCTGCAACGGTGAGGCGTCGGCCGTCCGGGAGGCGGGGAGGGTCGGCCGCGCGGCCATGCCCTAGGGCCGGCTCCGGCGAGCGCGGCCCGCCGGAACGGAACACTCCGCACTCGTGCTCGAGGTTTCGCGGACGTCCTCCCGGGCCGTCGCTGCCGCGCATCGATGGGTGGGGCGGGACCACTGCCGGAACCGCTCGACGTCCGCCCTGCCACGCGTTCACGAGCAGTCGGCTCGTCGGCACCACAACGCTCGCCCGGATTCCCCGACACGTTGACCGCGCCGGTCGGGGGCAAGTCCGTCGATCAAGGCGCAGGCCCTCCGACGGCCTAAGTGCAGTGGTGGTCTGCGGCAGGGACGGCTCATGGTCGATAGGACGCCAACCGCGAACCGACCCGCCCAGGAGAACGGAGCGATTCTTGCAGCGAGCCGCACGGATCTCACCACAGGTCATGGAGTCGATCTCGACTCCGGAGCGGGTCGAGACACGCCTGGGCACCCTGGAATTCCCCCTCGGCGTTCCCACCGACGAGACCGCCGGCCGCCTCTACGACCACCTGGATCATCTGCACGGCGTCCGCGCGTTCCTCGACGCGTACTCCGGCGTCAGCGTGTGGGCGGCCCGCAAGGGCTTCCTGGCAGCGGGGGTCAACGACCACGACGTGCTGGTCTTCTCCGAGTTCATGGATTCCAGGACGGTGCTGCTGACCGGGAACGCCGACACCGTCTACTTCGTGACGTTCCTCGACCTGACCCAGGGGCCCGTGGTGGTGGAGATGCCGCCCCTGACGCTCAGCTTCTGCAATGACATGTGGTTCCGCTGGGTCGCCGACCCCGGGATGCCCGGCCCCGACCGCGGTACCGGCGGCGCCTACCTTTTCGTCCCGCCCGGATACGACGGGCCGCTCCCCGAAGGCGGGTTCTACACGCACCGGGTCCGCACCACGCGGCTCATCCTGGCCGGACGGGCGTTCCTGGAGGAAGGCGACCCGAAGCCCGCGGTCGAGCGCATCAGGGAGCGGATGCGCATCCACCGCTACGTCCCGGGCCTGTACGGAACGAGTGTCGCGGAGATCGTCACCGGAGGCACGGCCCCACCGCTGCCGTGGACCGCGGAGACCTGGACCGCCGCGCTCCGCAAGGCCGACCCGCCGCGTTTCGTCGAGGGCTCCGGGCTCCCCATGAACACGGTTCCGCCCGCGGACGAGACGTATTTCGACCTCGCGAACGAGCTGGTCCAGGATCAGCCGGCGGAGGCGCTCGATCCCGAGATCGCCGGTCCGCTGGCCGCGGTCGGGATCGTCAAGGGCCGGCGCTGCCGGACGCGAGGATGCGGAAGATCCTCACCGACGCGGCCGCGATCGGGAACGCCACGGCCCGCACCCTCGCCTGCTGCCCGCGCCCGTCCGAGGGGGCGCACTTCTACGGCACGTCCTCCCAGTGGGTCAACGGCCTGCTCGCGTCCGGCCACGACTTCATGACCCCGCCCGCGGACATCACCGACAGCGGCGTCGAGCCCCGTCCGAGCAGCGGCGCCCGGAAGCTGAACATGCGGTCCTGGTGGTGGTACCTGGCCGTGGGCATCAGCCCGACGTTCGCCACGCAACTGACCGGAGTCGGCTCGCAGTACGTCTTCGCGTTCGCGGACCAGGAGGGCCGGCCCCTCGACGGCGGCAAGCACTACCGCCTGGTGCTCCCGCCGGACATTCCCGCCGCCCGGTTCTGGTCGGTCACCGGCTACGACAACCAGACGCGGTCGATGATCGACACCCCGCAGCGGTTCCCGCGGGCCGGCAGCCAGGACTACCCGGGCCCGGCAGCGGTCACCGACGCGGACGGCACGACCACGGTGCGCTTCGGGCCCGACCGGCCCGACGGCGTGCCGGAGGGCAACTGGATCCGGACCACGCCGGCCCGGGGGTGGTTCGTGGTCCTGCGGCTCTACAGCCCGCTGCAGCCGTTCTTCGACAGGACCTGGCGGCCGGGCGAGATCGAGGCGGTGGGCTGACCTCGCGCGACGGCGCTCCGAAGGCATGACGGACCGGACGGTGAGGTGGTCATGGGCACGACCCCGCTGGGGAGTTGGAACGACGGTGTCGCGAAGCGGGCGATCGTCGGGTTCGTGACGTCCGCAGCGGCGGAAGGTCGCCGGGCTTCGTTCCGCCGATGGACCGGGTCGCCGTGTTCGACAACGACGGAACCCTGTGGGTCGAGAAGCCCGCGCCGGTGCAGACGGCGTTCGTCCTCCGGAAACTGGCCGCGCGGGTGAGGACGGACCCGTCGCCTGCCGACAAGTGGCCCGGTCGGGCGATCGTCGACGGGGACGAGTCGTTCCTCCACGCGTTGGACGCACAGGACCCCGACGCCGTGACGTCGATGGTGGAGGCCATCGGCTCGGCCTGGGAAGGCTCCACGCTCGAAGAGTACGAGGCCGAGGTCGCCCGGTACCTGGCGACCTGGCGTCACGAGCGCTTCGGCCTGTCGTACGCCGGCCTCGTCTACCAGCCGATGCTGGAGCTGTTCGACTACCTCAGGACGTACGGCTGGCGGCTGTTCGTCTGCTCGGGCGGCGGGCGCGATTTCATGCGGGTGATCTGCGAGGACACCTGGGGCCTGCCGCGGGAGAACGTGATCGGTTCGGCACCGGAGTTCACCTACGAGGACGGCACGCTGGTCCGCCGGGCCGTCCTGCACGGCCCCGTCGCGATCGGGCCCGGAAAACCGGAGTGCGTCCTCGCCCGCACCGGCCGGCTGCCGTGCTTCGCGGCCGGCAACGACGACGTGGATGTCGAATTGCTTCGGTCCGCACGGTTCGCCCTGCTTCTCGTGCACGACGACGAGGTCCGGGAGTACGCCTACGCCGACGGCGCGGAGAGGGCACGCGCGACGGCCGGGAGTTCCGGCTGGACGACGGTCAGCGTGAAGAACGACTGGAAGACCGTACTGAAGGGAACCGCTCGATGAGGAGGAACGCGATGCCCCCTGTGAGCGACGGCCCCAGCCCGGGCACATCGGCCGAGACCCTCGCATCGATCAGCGTCCCGGACCGGCTGGAGACGGTCTTCGGTGCGCTGGACTTCTTCGACGGCATGCCCCTGCCCGGCACGGTCACCCGGAGCTATGACGCACTCGACCTGCTGCGCGGGATCGAGGTCTTCCTCAACTGCGTGCCCGGTGCCTCGATGGTGGCCATGCGACGCGGACTGCGGAGCCTCGGTATCGACTCCCGCACCATCGGCTTCACGGCCCCGCGCTGCGGCTCGGCCCCATTGGTGCTGACGGCGAACACGGAAACGACGTACGGGATGGCCTGCCTGGCGCTCGACCAGGACGGACCCACCGTGATCGAGGCACCGCCGCATTCGCTGTGCCTGGTCAACGACCTGTGGCAGCGCCATGTCACCGACATGGGCATTGCCGGACCGGATCGGGGAGTGGGCGGCAGGTACCTCTTCCTGCCACCCGGCTACGACGGTGACGTCCCCGACGGCTACTTCGTCGTGCGGCCGGTGACGTTCTCCTCCTGGGTGCTGCTGCGTGCGCTGGGTGGTGTGGAGAGCCTGCTCCGGACGCGGATCCATCCGCTCTCGTGCGCGGCGGACCCACCCGAGCAGCGCTTCGTCAACTTCGCGGAATCGGACTTCAACACCGTCCACGCGAACGACTTCTCGTTCTTCGAGGAGATCGACACGCTCGTTCAGGCCGAGCCGCCCGAGGCTCTCGATGCCGAGCGGGCCGGACAGCTCGCGGCGATCGGCATCGTGCCCGGCAAGCCGTTCGAGCCGGACGACCGCATGCGCTCGCTCCTCGACACCGCCGCCCGAATCGCGTCGGGCATCGTACGGACGTTGTCCTTCAGGCCGCGTGATCCGGACTTCTACCTCTATCCCGGCAGCTCGTGGAAAAACCCGTGGCCGTCGCGCAACCACGAGTTCCTCTCACCGGAGGGCGCCCGGTTGCTGGACGCTCGGGCGGTCTTCCACTACTTCGCTGCGGGTACCTCACCGGCGATGGCGGCGGCGGCCGTCGGAGCCGGATCGCAGTACGCCTACACGGCGGAGGACTCCACCGGAGCATGGCTCGACGGCGCGCGGGAGTACACGCTCAGGCTGCCGAACGGCATCCCGGCGAAGAATTTCTGGGCCGTCAACGTCTACGACCCCCAGACCCGTTCGCTGTTGCGCACGCACAGCCCGTACCCGAGCGTGAACAGCCTCTCCGATGCCGTCCGGACCGAGGACAACGGCGACACGGTCGTCCACTTCGGCCCGACGGCGCCGGAGGGCAAGGGGGAGAACCGGGTCCGGACCGTCCCCGGAAAGGGATGGTTCATCATTCTTCGGCTCTACGGTCCGCTCGAAAGCTGGTTCGACAAGAGCTGGCGGCCGGGCGAGATCGAACCGGCGTGAGGTGGACTGCCATGGGCGAAGCGATCGGTCAGATCCTGTCCTACGGCGTCGGCGTGGCGCTGAGCCCGTTCCCGATCATCGGTGTGGTGCTGATGCTCGCGACGCCCAGGGCACGCTCCAACGGGCCGGCCCTGGTCCTGGGCTGGGTCCTGGGCCTGTCCCTGGTCGGCACGATCGTGCTGCTGGTCTCCGGTGGCGCGGGCCCGAGTGACCAGGGGCAGCCGGCCGACTGGGTCAGCGCGCTCGACCTGGCGCTCGGCGTGCTGCTGCTGTGGGTGGCGGTGACGCACTGGCGCGGCCGACCGCGCGGCGACGAGGAGGTGGCGCTCCCGAAGTGGATGCGGACGGTCGACTCGTTCACCCCCGCCAAGGCGGGAGCACTCGGGATGGCACTGTCCGCCCTCAACCCGAAGAACCTGCTGCTCGTGATCGCCGCGGCGGAAGCGATCGCGCGCACGGGCACATCCGCCGGCGGGCAGGCGACGGCGCTCGCGGTCTTCGTGGTGCTCGGGGCGCTCGGGCCCGGCACACCGGTCGTGCTCTACTTCGCCCTCAAGGAGCGCTCGAAACACATGCTCGACGGCCTCAGGATCTGGATGGAGAGGAACAACTCGGCGATCGTGGCCGTGCTCTGCCTGATCCTCGCCGCGAAGCTGGTGGGCGACGCCATCAGCGGCCTCTCCTCCTGAGGGCGGACAGCACCGGCTGTTGCCTTCGCTGCGGGGCCACCGGCGGCAGCGGCCGGGGCAGGACACGCCGGCCGGGGCGACCCGTGTGGGCGGTTCGCGTGCCCGAGGCGCTCGCCGGCGGGTTCACGCACGCGCCCTGCGCCGGACTACCATCCGCTCGTGACCTCCGGCATACCTCCGTCCCCACCGAGCCGTCCGCGCGGTGTCCGGCTGATCGCGCTTGCGGCGGTTCCGTTCGTCCTGCTCACCGGGCTGCTCGGGTGGAGCACTCTGCACGGATCCGACGGTGCTGTGTCCCCGCGCGGCCCTGCCGGGAGCGCGTCACCCCGCTCCGCGGAGGCCTCCCCCGGCGATTCACCGACGAGGCCGGAGGCCTCCCGTCCGCTGGCGGGCCGGACCGTGGTGATCGACCCCGGACACAATCCGCACAACGCGGAGCACACCGATGCCATCGCCCGCCGGGTCGGCATCGGCACCGGGCGCAAGGAGTGCGACACCACCGGAACGGCCACCGGATCCGGCTATTCCGAGGCGGAGTTCGCCCTCGACGTCTCGCGCCGGGTCCGAAAGCTGCTCGAGGCCCGGGGCGCGGTCGTGAAGCTCACCCAGGACGGCGACCGCCGCTACGGACCGTGTGTGGACGAGCGGGCCCGGATCGGAAACCGGGCGCACGCCGACGCCGTCGTCTCCGTGCACGCCGACGGGGCGCCCGCAGGAGAGCGCGGCTTCCACGTGATCCTTCCGGGGACGGTGCGCGCCGGGGCCGCGGACACGTCGTCGGTCGTGCGGCCCTCGCGGGTCCTCGGCGAGCGGATCGCCGGGGCCTTCGCGCGGGTGACGGACAGCAGGCCGGCCGCATACGCCGGCTCGGGCCGGGGGCTGGACGTGCGCGAGGATCTCGGCGGGCTCAACCTGTCGAAGGTCCCCAAGGTCTTCGTCGAGTGCGGCAACATGCGCAATGCGCGGGACGCCGACCGCTTCACGAGCGCGGCATGGCGCGGCCGGGCGGCGCAGGGCATCAGCGACGGGGTCACGGCGTTCCTCAGCGGACCCGGTTCCCGCAGCGGCGGAACGGGCAGGTGAAGGGGCAACTCGGCGAAACCGGGATGTCCGTGACGAACACCTTCCCGGCGCGACCCGAAGGGACATTCATCCGTACGATGGGGGGCCTGACGCCCCCGGCGCCGCGCGCTGAAGCGCCCCGGCGGCAGCGACGAAACGACGAGACGCAGAGGACCCTATGAACATCCGCTCCCTCACTCGAGGCGACGGCGTGGTGATCGGAGCAGCGGTGTTGCTCTTGATCGCCTCGTTCCTCGACTACTCCTCGATCGACTGCTCCGGGCCGGTCTGCGACAGGCTCGAGCAGCCGAACGCCTGGGACCCCGGCCTCTTCCCGGTTCTTCCGTCGGTGTTCCTCGCCGGGATCATCGCGGCCGTCCTGATCGTGGCCTCCCGGTTCCAGCCGGAGGGACGCAAGCTCGTCGGCCTCGGCCTGGACCAGTGGGGCAGCGCGCTCGCCGTGTTCGCCGCCTGGACCGCTCTGTGGACGCTGTTCATCGCCGACGGCACCGACAAGGTCGGCCCCGGTCTCGGGCGGATCCTCGGCTTCGTCGCCACGCTCCTCCTTGCCGCGGGCGCCCTGCTCTCGTCCCGTGTGGCAGGCCTGAAGACACCGCTGCTTCCGGCGCCGCGTCCGCAGGCGGCCCCGCAGTACGGCGGCGGCCAGCCGCACGGCTACGGCTACCCGGGCCAGCAGGGCGTGCACCAGCAGTACGGCGGCCCCCAGCAACAGCAGCAGCCGTACGGCGTCCAGCCCAACATGCACCACCAGGGCGCGGCCCAGGCCCAGCACGCCGGGCCGGCGGCCGGCGCCCAACCGGGCCCCTCCGGCGCCGACTTCGCGCCGTTCTGGTTCGCGGTGCCCGTGACGCGTCCGCTGTACGCCGAGGACGGCTCGCAGTCCCCGGTCGCCGAACTGGCCCCGGGCACCTGGTACCTCGCGGTCGACCAGCGTGGCCAGGCGCTCGTCGCGCAGACCCAGGACGGCCGCCGCGGCGTCCTCCAGGACACCTCGGGCATTCAGCGCGGCTGATTCCTTCGCTGCCGACTGTGGCCCCTGTTCCCTCCGGGACAGGGGTCACAGTTGCTCCCGAGGAGCGGCTGTCCCCGCTCCGAGCTTCTGGTTTCCCTTCCCCGGAAGGGGCAATACGTTTGTCATGTCCAGTGGAACGCGTAACAACCAAGCAGCGAGGATCGTCGTGATCGTCGCCGATGTCATGGCCGGAATCCTCGGCCTGTGGATCCTGATGTCCCTGCTCGACGCGAACCAGGGGAACGACCTGGTGAGTGTCGTCAGGGACGCGGCCGGCTGGCTCGCCGGCTGGTCGCACGACCTGTTCACCATGGACGCCGAGTGGTTGCGGACCGTGCTCAACTACGGTCTTCCCGCGGTCGTCTACCTCTTCATCGGGCACGCCGTGGCCGCCCGCCTGGGGCGGGCGGCCTGACGGGCTCAGCAGCAGTCCGGTTCGAGCCCGACGGGCAGCCGTTCGCCACCGAACACCGCGGTGGTCGCCTCGTCCCCTCCGAGTGCGGCCACCGCGAGAAGGAGTGAACCGGCGGTCCACGTGGTGAGTTCCTCCGGCCACACGGCCCGGTCCTCGAACACGTAGCCCGTCCAGTACATGCCGTTGTCCGCGCGCAGGTGCCGGATCGACCGGAGGATCTCCACCGCGCGGTCCGACTCGCCCGTCATCCAGAGGGCCAGGGCGAGTTCGGCGCTCTCACCGCCGGTCACCCACGGGTTCGGCAGCACGCAGCGCACTCCCAGGTCCGGGACGACGAACCGGTCCCAGCCCTCCTCGATGCGCTCCTTGGCCTGCACTCCGGTGACGGCTCCGCCCAGGACCGGGTAGTACCAGTCCATCGAGTAGCGGTTCTTGTCGAGGAACCGCTCGGGGTGGCTGCGGATCGCGTGGCCGAGCCAGCCGAGCGCGAGTTCCCAGTCCGGCTGCGGTTCGCCGCGGTGCTCGGCGACGGCCAGCGCGCAGCGCAGCGCCTGGTGGATCGAGGAGCACCCGGTGAGCAGTGCGTCCGTCACGGCCGCGCCGCCGTTGCCGGCCGCGTCGGGTGCCTCCCGCTTCCAGCCGATCTGGCCGCCGGGCTGCTGGAGCCCGAGGACGAACTCCATGGCGGCACGGACGGTCGGCCAGATGCGGTCGAGGAAGGCGTCGTCGCCGGTGGAGAGGTAGTGGTGCCAGGCGCCGACGGCGATGTAGGCGCAGAAGTTGGTCTCGCGGCTGCGGTCGCCGGGGTCGTCGGCCGCCACTCCGGAGGGGCGGTCGGGGTAGGCCGCGAACCAGGAGCCGTCGGGGTTCTGGTGGTCGGCGAGCCACTGGTAGGCGGCCTCGGCCCGGGCGTGCTCCCCGGCGACGTCCAGGGCCATGGCGGCCTCGGTGTGGTCCCACGGGTCGAGGTGGTGTCCGCGGAACCAGGGGATGGCCCCGTCGGCGCGCTGGACGGCGAGGATGCCCTCGACGGTCCGGGCGGCCTGCTCGGCGGTCAGCACTCCCGGCAGGACGAGGTGCTCGGTGCGGCCGGGCCCGCGGCTGTGGGTGGTCACCGGGCGTCCGCCCCGGCTTCGGCGGCGGGCAGGTGGGGCTTGGTGGCGTAGGCGACGAAGCTCTTGCCGATCAGCGGGTTGAGGGCGCGTTCGGCTACCCGGGTGGCGAGCGGCTTCTTCATGATGTCCCAGACGAGAAGCCTGTGGTACGCCTTCACGGGCAGGGCCTTGTCGTTGTCGACGCCGAAGGCGCACTTGAGCCACCAGTACGGCGAGTGCAGCGCGTGGGCGTGATGGGTGCCGTAGGGGCGGAGCCCGGCTTCGCGCATCCTGGCCAGGAGTTCGTGGGCACGGTAGATGCGGATGTGCCCGCCCTCCACCTCGTGGTAGGCGTCCGACAGCGCCCAGCAGACCTTCTCCGGCCCGTAGCGCGGGACGGTCACCGCGATCCGGCCGCCGGGGCGCAGGACACGGACCATCTCGGCGAGCACGCCCTTGTCGTCCGGGATGTGCTCCATGACCTCGGAGATGATGACGACGTCGAAGCTGTCGTCGGGGAAGGGCAGCGCGAGCGCGTCGCCCTCCATTGCGGTTGCGGTGGCGCCGGCGGGCGCCTCCCCGGCCTCCTTCATGGCGGCGAACCACCTGGTGACCTCGCGGATCTCCTCACCGTTGCGGTCGAGGGCGACGACCTGGGCCCCGCGGCGGTAGCACTCGAAGGCGTGGCGGCCGGCACCGCAGCCGAGGTCGAGCACGCGGTCACCGGCGGCGAGCGGGAAGCGGGAGAAGTCGACGGTCAGCACGGGGGCTGCCCTCACTTTCGATGGGGGGGTGCGTACTGCTTTCGAGGAGTTCAGGGGGTGCGCACGGAGCCGGTCTGCGCGGCGATGGCCTCGCGGTACCGGGCCACGGTGCCGCGGGCGGCCTGCTCCCAGGTGAAGCGGCGCAGCACCCGTTCCCGGCCGGCTGCGCCGAGCCGGCGCCGCAACTGCTCTCCGCTGCCCGGGGCGAGGAGCCGGCCGAGGGCCGCGGCCAGCGCCCCCGCGTCGCCGGGCGGAACGGCCAGGCAGGTCTCACCGTCCGGCCCCGCAACCTCGGGGATGGCGCCGCCGGTGGTGGCGACCAGCGGGGTGCCGGTGGCCATGGCCTCGGCGGCGGGCAGCGAGAAGCCCTCGTAGAGGGAGGGGACGCAGGCGACCTGGGCGCCGCGCACGAGGTGGACGAGTTCGGCGTCGCTGATGCCCTTGACGAACTCGACGGCGCCGCCGAGTCCGTAGTGCTCGATGGCGGCGGCGACGGGCCCGTCCTCGGCGCGCTTGCCGACGACGACGAGGTGGGCGTCGGGGCGCTCGGTGCGCAGCTTCGCCAGCGCCTCCACCAGGTGGATCAGCCCCTTGAGGGGGACGTCGGCGCTGGAGGTGGTCACGATGCGGCCGGGGATCTCGGGCACCCGCGGGTCGGGCGAGAAGAGGCCGGTGTCGGCACCGATGTGCACGACGTGGACCCGCTCCTCGGGGACCCCGAGGTGCGCGGTGATCTCCTGCCGGGAGGAGCCGGAGACGGTCAGCACCGACGGCAGGCGGCGGGCGACGCGCCTCTGCATGCGCGTGAAGCCGTACCAACGGCGTACCGACGCCCGGCGCTTCCAGTCCGCGGCGGCGTCGAGGTCGAGCTGCCGGTCGACGGTGATGGGGTGGTGAATGGTGGTGACGAGCGGCATTCCCGACCGCCGGAGGCCGAGCAGGCCGTAACCGAGGGTCTGGTTGTCGTGCACGACGTCGAACTCGCCGCTGCGAGCGGCCAGATGACGGCGGGCGCGGAGGCTGAACGTGAGCGGTTCGGGGAATCCACCGGTCCACATCGTCGCCACTTCGAGGGCGTCGATCCAGTCGCGGTACTCGCTGCGGCCCGGGGTGCGGAAGGGGTCGGGCTGGCGGTACAGGTCGAGGCTGGGCAGTTCGGTGAGGGAAACGCCCTCGTCGAGGACGGGGTAGGGCTGGGCGCCGATGACCTCGACGCAGTGGCCGAGCCGGGCCAGTTCGCGGGAGAGGTGGCGGACGTAGACGCCCTGGCCGCCGCAGAACGGGTTGCCCTTGTAGCTGAGCAGCGCGATGCGCAGGGGACGCTCACCCGCCGCTGCCGCCTGCGCCGGAGGAGGAGGCACGGTTGCCTGAACGGCCTCTGCGGTCACTCTCGGCCCCCTTCTTCACTGCAGTTCTGCCGGAGCGTAACCGCTGGCGCTAATCTAGAACAAGTTACAGACTTGATCGCTCAGGAAGCTTCGAATCTACCGGCAGGTAGCGAGCGCGGGAGGGGTGGAGCAGGTGATTCGCGCCACGGCCGGGCGCTTCCGGCGCTCAGTGCACCGCCCCCGCCGGCCGCGCCGTCCGGCACATGCCGTCGATCTCGCGGAACGGGACAGATGACCACGGAACCCAAGCCTCCGGCTTCTCCCCTGACCGAACGCCAGGAGGCACGTCGCCGCCGGATCCTGCAGGCGAGCGCCCTGCTCGCCGGGCGCGGCGGCTTCGACGCGGTGCAGATGCGGGAGGTGGCCGAGACGTCGAACGTCGCGCTCGGCACGCTGTACCGGTACTTCCCCTCCAAGGTGCACCTGCTGGTGGCGACCATGGAGGACCAGCTGCAGCATCTGCACGAGACGCTGCGCAAGCGGCCGCCAAGCGAGCCGCAACCCTCGGCCCGGGTGGCAGAGACGCTGATGCGGGCGTTCCGGGCGCTGCAGCGCGAACCGCACCTGGCCGACGCGATGGTGCGCGCACTGACGTTCGCGGACCGTTCGGTCAATCACGAGGTGGACACCGTTTCCCGGTTGACGACCGCCATCATCCTGGACGCGGTGGGACTGGACGGCCCACCGGCCCCGGCGCAACTGTCCGCGGTGCGGGTCGTCGCACACACCTGGCACTCGGCCCTGATCACCTGGCTGTCGGGGCGCGCCCCGACCGACCAGGTCGAGAGGGACATCCGGACCGCCTGCCTGCTCATCGACGTCACGACTGCGGACCCCGGACCGGGCCGGCCGGCCTGAGACCACCCGGTGGGACCGTCCGGTCAGTGGGCCCCGTGGAGCTGTTCCGGGGCGGCCGATAGGATGCCCCGCGACAACTTCATCCGTGCCCGACGGGGAAAGACCGGTGCGAATCCGGCGCTGACCCGCAACCGTGAGTACACCGAGCCCCGGGCCCGGACCGTACGAGCCGGAGCACCCGTCCGGGCACGAACAGGCTCCCGCCCGCCGGCCGTGCCGGATGAGCGGCCCCGTCGAGGTATACGGAGCTGAGCCCGGTGGCACCCCGCGGCACGACCGCCCGGGGGCGGCCGTGCCCGGCGCACACCGCCCACCGAAAGGCACCCGCCCGCCATGAACGTACGCCGCAGTTTCGCTGCTCTGACCGCGTCCGCCGTGCTCTGCGCCGTGGCTGCTCCCGCGGCCGCCGCCGCGTCCGGGTCGCCGAAGCCGTCCGCGAAGCTGCCCGCGGGTCTCTTCGGCTCCGAGGACCCGACGTACGACGGTGTGTGGCGGCAGTCGCTGGCTCTGCTCGCACAGGACGCGGCCGGCGCGGTCCCGGCCAAGAAGGCGGTGGACTGGCTGGCCGGCCAGCAGTGCGCCACCGGCGCCTTCGCCGCCTACCGGGCGGACGCGAAGGCCGCGTGCGACAAGAAGACCCAGGTCGACAGCAACTCCACCGCCATAGCGGTGCAGGCACTGGCCGCGCTCGGAGGACACGACAAGGAGATGTCCGCGGCCGTCGGCTGGCTGGAGTCGGTACAGAACAAGGACGGCGGCTGGGGCTACCTGCCCGGCGGACCGAGCGACGCCAACTCGACCTCGGTCGTGATCGGCGCGCTGACCGCGGCGGACGAAGACCCGGAGGACGTCCTGGCGGGGAAGAAGAAGTCTCCCTACGACGCGCTGCTCGACCTCCAGCTCGGCTGCGGCCGGAAGGGCTCCGAGCAGGGGGCGTTCGCCTACCAGCCGGACAAGTCCGGCAAGCTCGCCCCGAATCTGGACGCCACTGCGGCCGCGGCACTCGCCGGCCTGGGCAAGAACATGATCGTCGAGCCGGCCGGCTCGAAGAACGAGGAGGTGGAGCCGCTGGACTGCGGCGCCGCCGACTCCAAGGACCAGCGGGAGCCCGACGAGGCCGCGGCCGGCGCCTCGTACCACCTCGCCGCAGCCCTGAAGAAGGACAAGCACCTCGAGGCCGTCGCCCCCGGATCCGACAAGCCGGTCCCCGACCACGCCAACACCGCCGAAGCCGTCATCGCGCTGGCTGCCGGCGGCCACAGGGACGCCGCCCGGGCGTCCCTGGCCTGGCTCGAGAAGAACTCCTCCACGTGGACGAAGGACAACCCGGCCGGCATCGCCGTCCTGGTACTCGCCGCCCGCGCCGCCGGCGAGAACCCCCGGGCGTTCGGCGGCACCGACCTGGTGCGGCAGTTGAGCGAGACCGGCCCGCAGCCGCAGTCGCTCGGCCCGGTGTCCGGCACCGCCGGTGAGGCCGAGGAGGACGGCGCGGACTCCCGGACCGTCTGGTGGCTCGTCGGCGCCGGCCTGATCGCCGGGGCCGGCATCGGGTTCGTGCTCAGCGCCCGGAAGAAGAGGCAATGACAGCCGCACGGATACGGACGGCGGGCGCTGCGCTCGGCGCCGCGCTCGTCCTGGCCTCCGCCGCGCCGGCACACGCCGACAGCTACCGGTACTGGTCCTTCTGGCAGCAGGAGAAGGGCAGTTGGGCGTACGCGACCGAGGGCCCGGCGAGCCTGCGGCCCGAGGACGGCGACGTCCAGGGTTTCCGGTTCGCGGTGAGCGAGAACTCGGCTGAGGCCGCCCGTCCGCGCGACGACCGGGCCTTCGAAGCCGTCTGTTCCGGGACCCCGGCCGAGAAGGGCGCCAAGCGTGTGGCGTTCGTCCTCGACTTCGGCACCCGGCACGACGCTCCGCAGGGCGAGACCCCGCCGGAGTCCCGCACCGCGTGTGCCCGGGTCCCGGTGGACGCGACCAGCGCCGAGGCGCTCGCCGCCGTCGCGAAGCCGCTGCGCTACGACTCCTCCGCCATGCTGTGCGCCATCGGCGGGTACCCGCGCCGGGGCTGCGGCGAGCAGGTGGTGGACGGCGGTTCGGACAGCGGCTCCGGAACCGGCCGGTCCGCGGACTCCGACGCTCCGTCCGACGCAGCCGGCGACAGCGCGTCCGGACCGTCGGGCGGCGTGCTGGCCGGGATCGCGGCGGTCCTCGCCCTCGGCGGGGCGGCCGTGTGGCAGGCACGCCGCAACCGCGCATGACTCCCCGGAACGGACTGCGGTCCCTGCGGGCACCGGAGGCGACGCGCAGCAACGCCCTGCACGCCGGTGCCTGGTGGCTCTGGGCGCTGGGCCTCGCCGCGGCCGCGTCGCGCACCACCAACCCGCTGCTGCTCGCGCTGCTGACCGCGGTCGCCGGGTACGTGGTCGCCGCACGTCGCACCGATGCGCCCTGGGCCCGCAGTTACGGCGCGTTCCTGAAGCTCGGCCTGGCCGTGATCGCCATCAGGCTCGTCTTCTCGGTCGTCCTCGGATCCCCGATCCCCGGCAGCAGCGTGCTGTTCACCCTGCCCGAGGTTCCGCTTCCCGCGTGGGCGCGCGGGGTGCGGATCGGCGGCCGGGTCACCGCCGAGGGGCTGGTGTTCGCACTGTACGACGGGCTGCGGCTGGCCACCCTGCTGGCCTGCGTCGGCGCCGCCAACGCCCTGGCCAACCCGGCCCGGCTGCTCAAGTCCCTGCCCGGCGCGCTGTACGAGGCGGGCGTCGCGGTCGTCGTCGCCCTGACCTTCGCCCCGAACCTCGTCGCCGACGTGGTCCGGCTGCGCTCCGCACGGCGGCTGCGCGGCCGGTCCGACAAGGGGATCGGGGCCGTTCTGCGGATCGGACTGCCCGTGCTGGAAGGAGCGTTGGAACGCTCGGTGTCGCTGGCTGCCGCCATGGACGCCCGCGGCTACGGACGCACGGCCGCCGTGCCTCCGGCCGTCCGGTACACGACCAACACGCTGGTGATCGGCGGCCTGCTCGGCGTCTGCGCCGGAAGCTACGGGCTGCTCGCCGCTCAGGGCGCCGGCTTCGGGCTGCCCCTGCTGCTGGCCGGGACGGCCGCGTCCCTCGTCGGGCTGCGACTCGGCGGGCGCCGCTCGGTGCGCAGCCGCTACCGGCCCGACCGATGGGGTGCACGGGCCTGGCTGGTCAGCGCTTCCGGAGTGACGGCCGCGGCCCTGACGATCTGGTTCTCGGGGCGGGATCCCGCGGTGCTCAACCCGTCCGTCGTGCCACTCGAGGCGCCCGTGCTGCCGCTGTGGCCGGCTGCGGCCCTGCTGCTCGGCCTGCTGCCGGCGTTCACCGCCCCGCGGCCGGCGCGCAGCGCAGTCCCCCCACCGCCACCGCCACCGCCACCGCCACCGCCACCGCCACCGCCACCGAAGGATGCACCATGATCCGGTTCGAGCAGCTGTCGGTGACCTACGAGGGCGCCGTGCAGCCCGCGGTGCGAGGAGCCGACCTCGAGGTGCCCGAAGGCGAACTGTGCCTGCTCGTCGGGCCTTCGGGCGCCGGCAAGTCCACCCTGCTGGGGGCTGTCAGCGGTCTCGTGCCGCACTTCACCGGCGGTGTCCTGCACGGCCGGGTGACAGTGGCCGGCCGCGACACCCGCACCCACAAGCCGCGTGAACTCGCCGACGTGGTGGGCACGGTGGGGCAGGATCCGATGGCGCACTTCGTCACCGACACCGTCGAGGAGGAACTGGCCTACGGCATGGAGTCGCTGGGCCTGGCCCCCGACGTCATGCGCCGCCGCGTCGAGGAGACCCTCGACCTGCTGGGCCTCGCCGAACTGCGGGACCGGCCGATCGCCACCCTCTCGGGCGGCCAGCGGCAGCGCGTCGCCATCGGGTCGGTACTCACCCCGCACCCGCGGGTCCTGGTGCTGGACGAGCCGACGTCCGCCCTGGACCCGGGCGCGGCCGAGGAGGTACTGGCCGTCCTCCAGAGGCTGGTGCACGACCTGGGCACCACGGTCCTGATGGCCGAGCACCGGCTGGAGCGCGTCGTGCAGTACGCGGACCAAGTTATCGTCCTGCCCGGCCCCGGCCTCCCACCGGTGGCCGGGACACCCGCCGACATGATGGCGCTCTCCCCCGTGCGCCCGCCGGTGGTCGACCTCGGCCGGCTCGCGGGCTGGTCCCCGCTGCCCCTGTCGGTGCGGGACGCCCGGCGCAGCGCCGGGGAACTCCGGGCACGGCTGTCGCCGCTCGCGCCGCCTGCGGTCGCTGCGCCTCCGTCCGCCGCTCCCGTGGCGGCAGCCGAGGGGCTGTCGGTACGGCGCGGCAGGACCGAGGCCGTGCGCGGAGTGGACCTGCGGGTGCTCCCCGGGGAGACGGTCGCCCTGATGGGACGCAACGGAGCGGGCAAGTCCACGCTGCTGTCGGCGTTCACGGGCCTGCACGCGCCGTCCGCCGGCACCGTCACGGTCTCCGGTGCGGTCCCGCACCGCACGCGTCCGGGCGAACTGATCCGCCGGGTGGGACTCGTCCCCCAGGAGCCGCGCGATCTGCTGTACGCCGACACGGTGGCGGCGGAGTGCACGGCGGCGGACGCCGACGGCGGCGCGGAGTCCGGCACCTGCCGGACGCTGGTCGCCGGGCTGCTGCCGGACGTACCGGATGCGACCCACCCGCGCGATCTGTCCGAGGGACAGCGCCTCGCTCTGGCCCTGGCCGTGGTGCTCACCGCCCGGCCTCCGCTGCTGCTGCTGGACGAGCCGACGCGCGGCCTCGACTACGCGGCGAAGGCGCGCCTCACCGGCATCCTGCACGGGCTTGCGGCCGACGGGCACGCGATCGTGCTGGCGACGCACGACGTGGAACTGGCCGCCGAACTCGCCCACCGGGTGGTGATCCTGGCCGACGGCGAGATCGTCGCGGACGGTCCGACGGCGGACGTGGTCCTCTCCTCGCCGGCGTTCGCCCCGCAGGTGGCCAAGGTTCTCACCCCGCAGCGTTGGCTGACCGTGGTGCAGGTGCGTGACGCCCTGACGGCGGACGCAGCGGCCGAGGCGGAGACGGAAACGGAGGCCGGGCGATGAGTGCCGGGAGGCAGGTGCGCGCCGTCCGCCTCGGGCCGTTGTCGGTGGCAGCGCTGGCCCTGGTGTCGCTGGTCGGGGTGGTGGCGTTCGGCTGGCCGCTGCTGGCGGACTCGGCGTCGGGCCTGGTGGCGCACTCGCGGGACGCGCCGTGGTTGTTCGCCGTCGTCCTGCCGCTGCTCGTGGCGGTGGTGATGGCGACGATCGCGGACGCGCCCGGCGGCGGACCGACCGGGGGGAGCCCCGGGCTGGACGCCAAGGCGATCGCGATGCTGGGCGTACTCGCGGCGGCCGGTGCGGCGCTGCGGCCGCTGGGAGCGGGCACGGCGGGCCTGGAGCCGATGTTCTTCCTCATGGTGCTCTCGGGGCGGGTGCTCGGTCCCGGATTCGGCTTCGTGCTGGGCTCGTTGACGATGTTCGCCTCGGCTCTGCTGACCGGCGGGGTGGGGCCGTGGATGCCGTTCCAGATGCTTGCCATGGGCTGGGTGGCGATGGGCGCGGGTCTGCTGCCCGGACCCCACCGGCTGCGCGGCCGGGGCGAGTTGTGGATGCTTGCGGTCTACGGGGCTGCCGCATCGGTGTTCTACGGCACGGTCATGAACCTCCAGGGCTGGCCGTACATCGGCGGCCTGGGCACGGGGGTGTCGTTCGTTCCGGGCGATCCGGTGCACGAGAACCTGGTGCGGTTCGTGGCGTACTGCCTGGCGACCTCACTGGGGTGGGACCTGCCGCGCGCCGCACTGACCGTGGTGCTGACCCTCACCCTCGGGGCGACGGTCCTCAAGGCGCTGCGCCGCGCGACCCGTCGTGCCGCCTTCGACGCGACCGCGGTGTGGCGAACCGATTGACGCGCCCGCACAGGGCATCCGCGGTGTCCGCGCCCCGCCGTGGACGACGACCACGGCCGCGAGGGCGATCACGAGGCCCACGGCCGTCCGGGCGCCGAACGGCTCGTCGAACATCAGGGCGCCCCAGACCGCCGTGACCGGAGCCATCAGGAACATGAGGGCATTCACCCGGGTGACGCCCGAACGGCGCATGACGAGCCAGTACAACCCGTAGCCGCCGAAGGTCGACAGGACGACGAGCCAGACGACCGCAGTCCAGAACACCGGCTCGGCCGGGGGCGCCGCATTGCCGGTGGCACCCGCGAGAACGGTGAAGACGACCGCGCTGGCACCGCAGTGGATCGTCATCGCCACCGCCGGTGCGACCGGGGCCGGCGAGCGGCCCTCCAGGAAGGTGGCCGCGACCAGCGAGAGCATCCCCAGGAACGGGACGAGGTAGGCGAACCCGGGGACACCCGACCCGGCGGAGGCGTCGGCCGTCGTGACGACGGCGACTCCGGTCAGCCCCAAGAGCAGCCCGAGCCACTGGCGGCCGGTGACCGCCTGCCCCAGAAGAGGGCCCGCGAGTGCCCCCGCGACCAACGGCTGGGTGCCGTCGATCAGGGCGGTGGTCCCGCTGGAAACCCCGAGTTGGATCGCGTGGTAGACCGTGAACAGGTATCCGCTCTGCGACAGCACGCCGATCACCCGTTGCCGGGCCAGGTCCCGGATACCGAGTCTTCGCCAGGAGGAGCGGCGGAGCACGGCCCAGGCCAGCAGGGGGACGGCCGGGAGCACGAAGCGCCACATCAGCAGGGTGATCGCCCCGGCGCTTCCCGCACCGAGCTTGGCGCCGATGAACCCGGAGCTCCAGCACAGCACGAACGCGGCCGGGAGCAGGACGTTCACGCGCACCTCCACAACGTGTAAACAGATCGGTATACCCAGTGACTATACAGATCGGTATACCCTGGTGCCATGGAGAGGACGGGACCCGTGCAGAGAATCGCCATGACCCCCGGCGCGCTGCGCATCAGGGAGGCAGCCGCCCGGCTGTTCTACGAACGCGGCATCCACGCCGTGGGAGTGGACCTCATTGCCGCCGAAGCGGGGGTGACGAAGAAGACGCTCTACGACCGTTTCGGCTCCAAGGACCAGGTCGTGGTGGAGTACCTTGCCGAACGCGACGAGCGCTGGCGGGATTTCCTCGCCCGTCGGCTCGCCGAGGCGGAACCGGGACCCGTACACCAGGTGACGGCGGTGTTCGACGCCTCGAAGGCCTGGATGGGCGAGAGCAGCCCCAAGGGGTGCAGCATGGTCAACGCCCACGCCGAGATCAGCGACCCGTCCCACCCGGCCCACGCCGTGATCACCGGCCAGAAGGCGTGGATGCTGGGGCTGTTCACCGATCTCGCGCGGGAGATCACTCCGACGGCTGCGACGCAGCTCGGCCGGTCGCTGACCCTGCTGCACGAAGGGGCCCTGGTCGCCCACGGGATGAAAACGTTCCCCGACCCGATCGGCCACGCCCGCCACCAGGCGCAGCTTCTGATGACCGGAGCCCGGAACACCGCCGGCAAGCCGTAGTCGCCTTGTCCGGAGGGCCGGGCTCAGGCACCTGGAGTGCGGCCGTGCGCATCGAGCGTGTCGTGCGGGCCGCTGTGGACGAGCGGGCGGCGGAATGGCCCGGAACGGTGCGCTGCGGCAGCCACCCGTGCCGGGGCAAGCGGCACGACGAGGGATCCGGTCGGTTCTCGCCCCGGGTGGCGCGCGGTCGGGCGCCGGGATGCCGGTCCCGCGACGGCCCGCGCGGGACCCGCCGCGCACGACGGTGCCTTTCCCCGCACGTCCGGGTGGGGAAAGGCGCCGCGGTCACCGCGTCACCAGATCGACTCGACCCACTCCGGGTGGTCGACGAACGGGTTCCGGTTGTGCTGGTAGGTGGTGTATATGACCTCGTTGCGCCGCTTCTCGAAGGCATCCGGCGGGTCCTGGGTGCTCCACTGCTTCAGGACCGACAGCCGCCCGTGGTAGGGGGCGCTGCCGTTGTTGACCGAGTCGTTGGGCTCGAGGTCGGCGAAGCCGTCGTCGCCCTCGTAACGGACAGCCATGTAGAGGATCATGCGGGCGACGTCGCCCTTGACCGCGTTGCGGGGCTCGAAGGAGTCCGCGTCGGTGTAGTTGCCCGGGGCCTCGCCGACCTGCGAACCGCCGTTGTCGAAGTCCTTGTTGCCGCGCGTGCTGTTGACGGACGCGTCGGTGGGGCGAAGGTGGTGGATGTCCGTGCCCGGGCCGGTGGACGTGCCGAAGTCGCCGTGCGACTTGGCCCAGACGTGCTCGCGGTTCCAGTCGTCCGCGTCACCGCCGTTGGTGGACTTGCTCTGCGAACGGCCGGTGTAGAGCAGGACCACGTTCGAGCTGTTGTTCGGGTCCTCATCGGTGTCCTTGAGCGCTTCCCACACCTGGGAGTACGTCAACTTGCTCTGGGAGCTGATGATCCCGTGGAGCGCGTCCTTGAGGTCCTGCCCGGACTTGCCGAGCGCGCCTGCGTAGTAGGTGTCGTCGTACGGCGTGACGGTGGCGGCCCTTGCCGGCGCGGCGGCGCTCGCCGGCTTCGGGGCACTCACCGCGGAGGCCGGGGTCAGTGCCGTGAGGGTCGCCATGACGGCGCCGGCCACGACGATCAGGGGATTTCTGCGAATGGTGCGGGCAACGTGCACGGGCTTTCCCTTCCCCGGGTGGTGACGTCGCCGCGGAGGTGGGGGGCTGGCGGCGACTGCCAACGGGCCGTTGCTCGGCCTGGGGGAAGCATTCCATCGAATTATTCATACGATGTGAAAGTCCGGGGGCGGTTGTGTGCGACGTGCTGAACACCGGGAGAGACCCCCGCCGCTCGGGACAACCGGCGGCCGCATCCCCCGGGAGCCGGAGGATCGACGGCTGCACCCGTTCCGGTGGCGGATCATCGCACCATGCAGGATCCTGGGCGGAACGCGAACGATCCACCGACGGGCGGGGGAGCAGCCGTGCGCTGCTCCCCCGCCCGTCCGTGGAACCGCCCGGCCCCGTGCTCAGGGGGTGGCGAGTTGCCGCTTGCCGTTCAGGTCCTCGGTCTCGTACGTCTTCTTCGTGCCGTCGGCCAACTGCAGCGTGTAGGCGGAGAAGTAGCGCTTGCCGTTCACCGTCTTCGGGTCGGAAAGTGTGACGGTGCCCTTCAGCGGCTTGTCCTGGCACGTCTCGAGGCACCACGTGCCCGTGACATCGCCGGTGCCCGTGGCGTCCGCCTCCCGCCACTGCGTCCAGGTGATGCGGTCGACCGTGGTGAACTCCGAGAGCACCAGCTTGTCCGGACGGCGGTCGGCCTCCTTCGCCTGCGGCTCCTCGTCCTGGCTCAGGACGAACGGCCTCGGGGCGGCGGAGTCGGACGGAGCGGCCTCGTCCGACGCCTCTTCCTCACCGGACGGCGCGCCGGAGGGGTCCTGTGCAGAGGCCGTGGGCGCGGCCTCGCTCTCCCGCGGAGCGGACGACGAGGCGGCCGGGAAGGACGCCTCCGAGACCTTCGACGCGTCGTCGTCGTTCCCGCCGCAGGCAGTGGCCGTCAGCCCCAGTACCGCCGCGCCTACGACGGCTGCTGCCCTGAGCACCGTCTTCCGCTGCGGCTTCGTCGTGATGCGGTTCATCGCTGGCTCCGGTGTCTTGCGGTCGGGTGCGCCGTGGCACTGCGCTAGGCGTCCGCGCCGCTCCGCCCCGACGATGATGTGCGGCAGCACTCGAACGGCTGCCACCCCCACTAACGGCATCCCGACAGGCCCGGTTACGTCGGCCGCGAAGAGTCACCCCCCGCGGACGGCCGGTGCCGCCAGGGCGTAGTCCGGTTCGGCGTCCCGTCGGACGCTGATGCGGGCGGTCACTCTGCGGCCTCCGGCGTCTGGGCCCACGTGATCCGGACCCGGTCCGCCGTGTTCGCGTTCCGGCCCCGACCGATGGCCTTCGTGATGGACACACGGTCCAGGAACAACGCCAGGACTCCCGGCGCTCCTGGAGGTCCCAGGCGGCCCAGGGGGAGCCCTCTCCCACCGGGTCCTCCCCCGGTTCCGTCCACTCCGTGGGGATCTCCACGGCACCGCTGGCGGCAGCCTCCAGAAAGGCCACGTGCACGGCCGTACGGGCCTCGTGAGCCTCCATGCCTTCCCCTCCAAGAACATCTCCAGGCCCACGGTGCCCCCATACACGCCGTCCTGACGGTCCTGGAACAACGTCCGGAGGGCAGCGCTTACATGCTCCAAATCAGCCTTGGCGGCTGCCAGTTCCGCGTCCCGGCCGGATGTGTCGCCCGGGCAGCGAACCGCCGGGCCGCCACGGCCGGCCACTCCAGGTCGTCCGGGTCGGACGGGTCGATGGCGGTCAAGCGGTTCCGCACGGCCCGGCTCACGACCTCGTCCACCGGCTCCCGGTTGACCACCAACCCGCCATGGCCCGGAACCAGTCCGGCACTCGCCCGGTTGCACCGGGCCCTTGGCCGTGATCAGGGCAGCGCATTTCTCCCGCTGGGACTCCGGGGAAGCCTCGCTCCCGTCGTCCCGACGCTTGGACTGCCTGATGTAAGAGACTGCACGCACATGGTCGAGGTAGGGCCCCAGCCCGGGGCCCTCTTGGTGAGAGGTGTCATGTGCCCAGTGTTGTAAAGATCAACGTACTGACCGTGCCGGACGAGCAGCGGGAGGTCCTGGAGAAGCGCTTCGCCTCCCGGGCCGGGGCGGTCGAGAACTCGGACGGGTTCGAGTGGTTCGAGCTGCTGCGCCCCGTCGAGGGCACCGACCAGTACCTCGTGTATACGCGCTGGCGCAGCGAGGCCGACTTCCAGGCGTGGATGGAGGGCCCCATGCAGGCGGCCCACCGGGGCGGTGGCGGCGAGGGCCAGGAGCGTCCGAAGCCGGCCGCGAGCGGTTCGACGCTGTGGTCGTTCGAGGTCGTGCAGCAGGCGGCGCCGAAGGGCTGAGACGGGCCTCCCCGGCCGGCCCTCTCCGCCGCGCCCGGCACCACGGAACGCCGATGCGCCGGCGCATCGGCGTTCCGGACCGCGCTGCCACTGCGCGCGGCCGGCCGGATCTCTCAGACGTGCAGCAGGCGCGCGACGAGGTCGCGGTAGCCCCGCAGCGACGATCGGAGGTCCTCGGTGTCGGTGACCTCGGAGCCGCCGTGCCAGCCGTCGCGCAGGGCGCGACGGCGTTCCGCGAGCGCCTCGGTGAAGACTGTGGCGATCTCCTCGAGCAGGGCGTCGGCAGCTTCCACGGAACTCCGCGGATCGTCGACGAACCCCGTCACGGCCTCATGCAGGCGCTTCTCCGCAGCACCGGCGCGGTCGGCCAGCACCGGGGCCGTACCCGGAACGTCGTCCGCTCCGTGAGGACGGTGTGCGTGACGGGCGTCCGCTCCGAAGTCCCGGTCGCCGCCGGCAGGCGGGTCCTGCGGCGGGGCGGAACCCTCGTGGCCGTGGTGCGGCGCGTGCCCGGGGTGCCCGTCGCCGCCGGGCGGGGAGGTGCGCTGCGCCGGGAGTGTCCCGTCGCGCGTCGTGCCTGCCATGCGCTCGGCGAGGGCGTGCCCGGCGTCGACCGGCTGCGACCCCGTGTGCCGGTCCGCTCCGCGATGCTCGTCCCGCGGGTCCGCGGGCGGCTGCTCGGGCGCCATGCGCTCGGCGTCGCGCCCCGGCTGACCTGCGGCACCGGCATGCGACCCCGGCCGGGCCGGCGCGCCGGGTTCGCCGGAAGGAACCGGACCGGTCTCGCGGGTGTGCCGCTCGCGACTCTCCTCCCGCAGGGTCCGCTCGTCCGGACGCTTGTCCACCCCCTCGTCAGTGCGCCGGTTCACGCTCTTGCCCGGGTGACTCCCGGCACCCATGCCGACGTGCTTGCCCAGCTTGTCGAGCAGGCCACCGGACTGCTTTCCGGACGGTTTCGCCGCCGGTTCGCCGACGTGCTCGTCGGAGCGCAGCAAGGGCTTCTCCGGGCTGCTGCCGTGCTCGGCCACCGGATCGAACTCGGACCGTTCCTCCGGACGCGCTGTCATCACGCACCGCCCTTCGTCATGTGCTGGTCGCCGGCCGTCATGTGCTGTTCGCCGGCCGTCATGTGCTGTTCGCCGGTCGTCATGTGCTGTTCGCCGCGCGGCTGCCCGGCGAATTCACCATGTCCACCGGTGGGTTCACCGGCGGCGGGTCGCATGTCCCCTGTGCTGTGCGAGGCGGTCCGCTCGGCCGAGGCCTTGCCGTCGCGCGGGCCGGAGGTCACCAACTGCTCGAACAGCTCGCGGGCGTGGACCAGAGCCTCCCGCAGCTCTTCGGTCTCGGTGCTGCTCTCGTGGACGCGGCCGGCCACGGCGTGGACTCGGCGGTAGCCGTCGACGTGGTGGGCGCGGTGCACGGACAGCGCCTCGATCCGGTCCTCGTGCGACTCGGCCCGGTACCCGCGGTCGTGGATCAGGCGGGTGAGCAGCTGCTCGGCCGCTGCCACCGCGGCGGCGGGCGAGTCGACGAACTGCTCCTGCACGCCGGCCCACTGGGCCACGTACTGCTCCCGGGCCTCAGGGCTCAGCGGCTTCTCGCGGAGCCTGCCGTGCCGCTTGAGGCGCTGACGCAGTTCGGCTTTCGTCGCCCTGTCGTTGCCGTCGTGGCGGGCGAGCGTCCGCTCGTACTCGGGGCCGAACCGTTTTCTGAGGCCCCCGCCGACGCCTCCGCGCGTCGCCGGCCGGGCGAAGACGAGCGCGAGGATGACGACGGCCGTGAGGGCCAGAATGATGATGACTCCGGTGGACATGGGATGCCTTCCCGTCGAGACCCTCCTCGGAGGTTTGCTGTTCCTCCGTGTTGCCGGACAGCGTCGGGCCAAACACGCGTGATCCGGACCCTGCTGCGGTGCGACAATCCGGATCCATGACCAACACCACGACCTTCGAGGCCAGTTGGGGCGTTGCCCGCGAGCCGGTCGGTTCCGCTGACGCCCTCGCCCTGTTCCGCGACTACTACACCGAGGTCAGCGACCGGTACTACCTGCTGCACGAGGGGCACCGGACGGCGCCGGAGGAGCTGGCGAGGTGCCTGGCCGAGGAAACGGGCGCGGAGTTGGAGCCGCCGAAGGGCGTACTGCTGGTTGCCCGGTACGGCGGGGAGGCGGCCGGGTGCACGGGCATCCGGCTGGTGGACGACCGGGACCGGACCGCCGAGCTGAGCCGGGTGTTCGTCCGCCGGGAGCGACGCGGATGCGGCGGTGGGGCGCGGTTGCTGGCCGAGGCCGAACACACCGCGCGCGGGATGGGGGCGGAGCGGATCGTCCTGGACACCCGGCACGATCTCGTGGAGGCGCGGGCCCTGTACGCCCGGCACGGCTATGCGGAGGTGCCCGCCTTCAACAGCCGCCGCTACGCGCAGCGTTGGTTCGCCAAGGAGCTCACGGGCTGACTGCGGTTCGTGCCGGGGCGGGTGGAACACGTGCGTCCCGGTGGTGTCCGAGCCTGTGCAGAGCGCCGGGGGTCTGCCAGTCGCAGTGCAAGATCCGGGGTGACCGGAGCGGGGTCTACGGGGCGGACACCCGGCGGTATCCGGAGGCGAGGACGCGGGAGCCGTAGGGCCTTCCCGCCCCTTCCCGACGCCTCCGCGCCGCGTTCCCTCCGGTTCCCGGGCCGTGTCGATCCCCGGTTCTCGCTGCGGATGACCGGATCCGCACATCCGATCGCCCGGGGGTCTGGCGCACCGCCCCGGGTTTTTGTATGTTGGAGGAACAAAGTGGTTCCGCCCGCGAATCCCTGACCGGCGGGCGGAACCACTTGCCTCCCGTCACCGCCTGGAGCACCACCTGATGACGCCCGTACGGCCCCTCACGGCACGCGCACTCCTGCTCGACATGGACGGCACGCTCGTGAACTCCGACGCCGTCGTCGAACGGTGCTGGCGCCGGTGGGCCGCCGAGCAGGGTCTGGAAGCCGATCACGTCCTGCGGCACGTGCACGGCCGGCAGGCCCACGCGACCATGGCCGTCCTGCTGCCGGACCGCCCCGCCGCCCTCAACCACGAGGACAACCGGCGGATGCTCGAACAGGAGACGTCCGATGTGGCGGGCATCGTGCCGGTGCCCGGTGCGCCCGCCTTCATGGCCTCCCTCCAGCGGCTTCCCCACGCCCTGGTGACCTCCGCCGACGAGCGGCTCGCGCAGGCCCGGATGGGGGCCGCGGGACTGCCGATACCGCACCTCAGGGTCACCGCCGAGCGCGTCGGGGCGAGCAAGCCGGACCCGGAGGGCTTCCTGAAGGCCGCATCCGAACTGGGGTACGCACCCGAGGACTGCATCGTCTTCGAGGACTCCGAGGTGGGCATCACGGCGGGCCGTGCGGCGGGGATGCGCGTCGTCGGCGTCGGACCGCGGGCCTCGGCACACGGTCCGACGGCCCAGGTCGCGACGCTGGAGCAGGTACGCGTGGAGGCCTGCGCCGACGGTGCCCTGACCGTGCACGTGCACGACTGACCCTGCGGCCCCCGGGCCGCCTCCCGGCGGTCGAAAAACGACGGGGTCAGCCGGCCGCCGCCTCGTAGAGGCTGAACGCCCCCAGCGCGACCATCACGCCCGCCGCCACCCTGGTGACCACGGTGAGCGGCACGAACCTCATGAGGGTGCGCCCGCCCAGGATCCCGATGGCCGCCACCGCCCACAGCGCCAGCACGGCGCCGACGGCGACCGACACGGGGTCGTCGTAACGGGCCGCGAGGTTCGCCGTCATGATCTGGGTGAGGTCGCCGAACTCGGCGACCAGGATGAGCGAGAAGCCGGCACCCGAGACCTTCCAGAAGCTCTGCCCCTCCGGCTCGGGCGCGTCCTCCTCCTCGTCGCCGCCCTTCCGGAACAGCAGGACCGCCGCGCCGGCCAGGAAGAGCACGCCGACCACCACCTGCACCAGCCGGTGCGGAAGCAGGGTGAGCACGCTGCCCGCCGCCACGGCGAGCGCGACGTGCACCGCGAAGGCGGCGGCCACCCCCGCGAAGACGTAGGAAGCCCGGTAGCGGGTGCCGAGCACCAGTCCGGCGAGGGCGGTCTTGTCGGGCAACTCGGCGAGAAAGACGACGCCGAAGACGACTGCGATGATCGCGAAGCTGAGCACGCGGTGATGTTCCTCAATCGGTCGGGCCACCGCACCGACAGCGCTCCGGTCAGGGGATCGCTTCGGCACGGCAGCGTCGGGACACTGGACCGAAGGTCTCGTCGGCGTGCCGCACGCGGCACGCCCCCGGGCGCCGGCCCGGATCCCCTGACGAGGGGCCGGGCAGTATGTCGACGGTCCGGCGAAGGACTACTCCCCTTCTGCTGCCCCCAGGGTACGGGACCTCCGCGCGTGGCCCTCCTCGGCCCTGTGCAGGCGGCGGCGGGCGACGAGTTCGATCACCAGCGCCACCGCCACCGCCTGCACCGCCAACAGCGCGACCAGCACGAACAGCTGCACCGCCCCTGCCGCCAGTGGGGAGGCCCCGCCCAGCAGCATGCCGACGAAGGCGCCCGGCAACGTGACGAGCCCCACGGTGCGCGTCTGGTCGAGGCCCGGCAGGAGAGCGTCGGATGCGGCAGGCCGGGCGATCTCGAGCCGCGCGTCCCGGTCGAGGAGGCCGAGTGCCAGCCCGGCCTCCACCTCGCCGCGGCGCGTGTGCAGTTCGTCGAGGGCGCGGCGGCCGGCGAGGGTGGTGGCCGTCATCGCACCGCCGATGAGGATGCCGGTGATCGGGATCAGTGCGATGCCGTCGACCGGAACCAGACCGGTGAGCAGCAGTGCGGTGACCACCGGCACCACTGCGGCGGCGACCGGGACGACGGCCCACCACCAGGTGTGGTTGCGGGTGACGCGCCGGCCCGCAGTCCGGACGGCGACGGCCAGCATGAGCAGCAGGAAGGCGAACAGCAGCCCGGCAGCGCTGACCACCCAGCCGATGAGGAAGGAAACGGCGGCCAGCTGCACGGCCGCCCGGACGCCGGCCACGGCGACGGCGGTGGAGTAGCTGCGCCCGTCCCGGTCCCGGAGCCGGGCCAGTGCGGCGACGCCGACGGCGGCGACCAGCAGCGCGGCGAGGACGAAGCCGAGCGGGGCGTCGACCGGCAACAGGGGCTCCGCCGCTGCGCGATGAGCGTGTGCGTGCACGTCCTCATCCTAGGAGGGGGCGACGGGCCCCGGCCGGATCATCGTGCCGGGCCGCCGGGACGTACGCGGGCTTCTCCGCACGCTCCCGGGTGCGCGTCGCCTCGGCGTTCCGCCCCCGAACCCCCGGTCATGCCATTTCCTACATCACGCCAATCCCTTCAGACCTCTTGATATGACGTGAACATGTCGCCACTCTGTTACCTGGCACCCACCCCCACGCAACCTGGCGCCGCAACGCTTGCCGGGCCACCGGGGCCCAACACCCCCACTTCCAGAGGGAGTTCCGATGTCCCACATAGCCGAGACCCGCCGCGGTTTCTACGCGCGTCGACGTTCTCTCGTCCCACGCCGGCTGGTGAAGGCCGGCGCCGCCGTCGCCGCGGGAGTCCTGGGCAGCCTGCTGCTGTCCGCACCCCCCGCCCAGGCCGCACCGCCCACCCCGATCGCCGCCTCCACCGCTCGCACGTACCTGTACGAGCTCACCCTCAAGGCCGAGGGCTCGACCAGCGGTTACAGCCGTGACCTGTTCCCGCACTGGATCACCCAGTCCGGCACCTGCGACACCCGCGAGCAGGTCCTCAAGCGCGACGGCACCAATGTGGTGACGAACTCCAGCTGCCAGGCCACCAGTGGCAGTTGGTACTCCCCGTACGACGGCGCGACCTGGTACGCCTCCTCGGACGTCGACATCGACCACGTCGTTCCGCTGGCCGAGGCGTGGACGTCGGGCGCAAACTCGTGGTCGACGAGCCAGCGTCAGGCCTTCGCCAACGATCTGTCCGAGCCGCAGCTGATCGCGGTCACCGACAATGTCAACCAGTCCAAGAGCGACAAGGACCCGGCCGAGTGGCTGCCGCCGCGGTCCGCGTACCACTGCATGTACGCGCGCATGTGGGTCGACATCAAGCACGGTTACGACCTGTCGGTCGACCAGGCGGAGCGGGACGCCCTCTACAACGTCCTCAAGAACTGCTGACGCCGCTGCCACCTGCCTGAACGGCGGAATCCGGCCGCCGGAAACTCTCCACAGCGCTCCGTCGTTCCGTACCGTACGGGGCGATGACGTGCACGGAGGGAATACCGATGGCCGGATTGCGCCTGGGACCGCTGCTGCGGCAGGTGGACTGGAAGACCGGTGAGAGCGTGACCGTCTGGGTCGAGACCGACCGGGCCTGCGTGGCGGAGGTGATCTGCGACGACGGCGCCCGCGGCTCGGCCCGGACGTGGCAGGTCGCCGGCCACCACTACGCCCTGGTCCGGGTCGAGGGACTGCGCCCCGGCAAGGAGGTCGCCTACCGGGTCCTGCTGGACGGCGACCGGGTGTGGCCGCTGGACAGCCCGCCCGACGGCACCGGCGCCCTTCCGGTGAGCACCATCCGCACCCCCGTCCCCGGGTCGGGCGACGAGGTGCGCGTGGCCTTCGGCTCCTGCCGGTGGGCCGCCCCGCCCTCGGGAGCCGGGACCCGGCTGAGCAGCCGGGCACACGTTCACGACCCGGTCGGCCCGGACGCCCTGGACA
Source organism: Streptomyces meridianus (assembly GCF_023703325.1). Lineage (GTDB taxonomy): Bacteria > Actinomycetota > Actinomycetes > Streptomycetales > Streptomycetaceae > Streptomyces > Streptomyces meridianus. Next base: position 34,448 of record NZ_JAMQGM010000039.1, on the reverse strand, counting down.
CCCTCGCGCACCGCCTGGCCACCGACCCGGCCGCCCAGCGCCCCGACGTGCTGCTGCTGCTCGGCGACCAGGTGTACGCGGACGAGACCTCCGACAGCACCCGCGCCTGGATCGCGACCCGACGCGACCTCGACGAGCCCCCCGGCGACCAGGTCACGGACTTCGAGGAGTACGCCCACCTCTACTACGAGTCCTGGCTCGACCCGGAGGTGCGCTGGCTGCTCTCGTCCGTGCCCAGCTGCATGATCTTCGACGACCACGACGTCATCGACGACTGGAACACCAGCGAGACCTGGCTCGACGGCATGCGGCGGACCGGCTGGTGGCACGAACGCATCACGGCCGGGCTGATGTCGTACTGGGTCTACCAGCACCTGGGGAACCTCTCGCCCGCGGAGCTGGACGCCGACCCGCTCCTCGCCGCGATCGCCGGATCGGACGACGGGACCGCGCTGCTGCGGGAGTTCGCCGAACGCGCCGACGCCGACCCCGGCAGCACCCGCTGGAGCTACCGGCGCGACTTCGGGCGCACCCGGGTCCTCATGGTCGACAGCCGCGCCGCCCGCGTCCTGCCGGAACAGGAACGCGCGATGCTCGACGCCGGCTCGGCGGCCTGGCTGCGCGAACAGGCGCTGAGCGAACCGGAGGACTGCGACCACCTGCTCATCGGTACCTCCCTGCCCTGGTTGTTGCCGCCCGCCATCCACGACACGGAGCAGTGGAACGCCGCGCTGTGCGCCGGGCGGCGCGGTGAACGCTGGGCACGGATCGGCGAGAAGCTGCGCCAGGCCGGCGACCTGGAGCACTGGGCGGCATTCCCCGAGTCGTTCGACGACCTCACCGACCTCGTCCGGCAGGTCGGCAGCGGTCCGCACGCGCCGGCCGGGGTGTTCGTCCTGTCCGGGGACGTGCACCACGCCTACGTCGCCGAACCGCGCTGGCGGGGCGAGGACCGGCCGCAGTCGCGGGTGCTGCAACTGACTTGCTCCCCCGTGCACAACAGCGTCCCCGCGACGATGAAGGCCGGATTCCGGTTCGGCTGGAGCCCGTTCGGCCGCTGGGTCGGCCGGGCCCTGGCCCGGCACGGGCGGGTGCGTCCGCCGGAGATCGACTGGCGGCGCAGCGGCGGCCCGTGGTTCGGGAACCAGCTGATGACGCTCAGCCTGCGGGGACGCCGGGCCCGGCTGCGTCTCGACCGCGCCGACCGCGAGGGCGGCGGAACCGCCCGGCTCAGCACGGTGTACGAGGACGACGTGACCTGACCGGGCCTCACCGGCCGGCCCCGGACGGTCGGCCCCGGACGGTCGGCGCGGGCGTGCGCAGCCGGCGTTGTCGGAGGGCACCTGCATCATGCTGCCCATGACGCACATCGACGGCGAGGCAGCCCCCCGGCCTACCCGATGCGGGCGAGCCAGTAGCGGTACGCCGAGGCGAAGGGTTCGGTGCCGTCACCGTCGCGACGGCCCGCATCCATCAACCACTCACAGGTCTGCCGGGCCGTTCTGACGACGCTCTCGGGGTAGCCGTAGAGCACGCTGTGTTCGGCGAACTCGTCTTCGTCCTCGATCCGGACTTCACCGCCGATGGGCCGCACGACGTCGAGATCGAGGTCCACCGTGCGCAAGGACGGCCCGATCCGTGTTCCACTCGGGCACCGTGCACACGTCGCAGTACATCTCAAGGCCCGGATCCGCACAGAACGTCGTCGTCCACCACTCACCACACGGGACCGACATCACGTACGCGAATCGACTGGTCCAGCCGCCCGTGGCCGAACTGACGGCCACACCGCGCGCCGTGCTCAACCACACACCGTACTCGTCTTCGCCAAGCCGGTCAGCAGTCCACTGCGCGCTCAGGCTGCCGTCGTACTTCCGGATGTCGACCAGCACGGAGGAGCTCTCTCGGATCACACCAGGACATTAACGCGACCCAGCCGGTCACCGGTCTGCGCAAGGCCCCCGGATCCGGCGGTCCGTCGCAACAGCCGGGGCGGCGGTGTCGGCGGCTCCGCCCCTGATCCTCGCAACACCGGCTCCGCAGTGCGGCGCGCCGTCGGTGCAGGCGTACGCTGCATGGCTGTGATGCCGCTCCAGCCGCTCCCCTGCGACCGTCGCGGCGGGGGACCGTATCGGGAGAGACGTTGCACGAATGCCTGGGACCGCTGGCCGAGGCGCCCTGGATCCACCTGATCATCGGGGTGTCCGTCCTCCTCGACGTCTTCCTGCCCGTCCTGCCGAGCGGGATTCTCGTGATCACCGCGGCCACTGCGGCCTCGGGTGCCGGAAGCGCCGCCGGGGTGCCGGGGAGCGACCAGCCGGGCGTCCCCGGCCTGTTGCCGCTGGTGCTGTGCGCCGCCACCGCGTCCTTCCTCGGAGACCTCGTCGCCTACCGGCTGGCCCGGCGCGGCGGCACCGGTATCGAGAGGGTCCTCGCCCGCTCCCGCCGGCTGGCCACCGCCCGGTCCCGGCTCGGCAGCGCCCTGACGCACGGCGGCGGGCTGCTCGTCGTCCTCGCCCGGTTCGCCCCCGCGGGGCGCTCGCTGGTCAGCCTGGGTGCCGGTGCGACGCGGCGCAGCGCTGCCGAATTCCTTCCCTGGTCGGCGCTGGCCGGCCTGATGTGGGCCGGGTACAGCGTCGGGCTGGGCTGGTTCGGCGGTCAGTGGTTGGGGGCGACGTGGATCGCCACGGCGGTCTCGGTGTGTGCCCTCTTCCTCGCCGGCGCCGTCGCGGCCTACGCCATCAGACAACCGAGGATGCGGCAGCGCAGGGCTGAGGCCACGGTCTGACGAGGCGGCGCCGCCCGGCGGGCACGGACGACTGCCCAGGGGCATGCCCGTGCCCATGCCCGTCCGGCGGCGGCCGTCATCCCGTAGGTGGTGGGGTGGGCAGCGCCAGGCCATGGTTGCCGTGGCGGCCGATGGCCAGCGCCGCCGCGATGTCGGCGGGCAGATCGGCGAGCCCCAGCAGCCCGGCCACAAGCCGTCCCGCCAGGCCGTGCCAGTCGGCGGCCCGGCGCAGCATGGCGTGGTCGCTCCCCGGGATCACCACCCGGCAGACCTCGGCGCCGGCCTGCCGGGCGCGCAGGGCGAAGTGCAGCGATCCGGCGGGATCGGTGATCCGGTCCCGGTCGGAGTGGACGAGCACCACGCGCCGGCCCGCCAGATGCGCGACGGGCTCGCCGGGCGGACACCACGGCGCGAGGGCCACCACCCCGCTCAGGCCCGGGTCGCCGCCGATCCGCAGTGCCGCACGAGCGCCCATCGAATGGCCGACGGCGACGACCGGCAGCGGACCGTGCGTTCCGGTCAGTTCGGCATGTGCGGCACGGGCGTCGCGGACGGTGTCGGCCCGGTCGCCGTTCCATCCGCGGTGGCGGTAGCGGACCTCGCCGAGGGCGACGGCATGTCCGTTCGAGGCCCGGAGCACGGCCGCACCGAACGGGCGCATCCGCAGGCCGGGCAGGTTCAGCAGGGAAGGGGCGTCGAGGCCGTCGGCGCGGCCGCCGTGCAGCAGGAGCACTCCGGCCTCGGCAGGCCCGGGGCAGGTTCTCAGGCGCAGGGCCCGGTGCGTTCCCGGTTCGTCGCTCTGTACGTTCACGCGGTTCGTGTCTCCCCTCGCCGGCGCCGGTCCCCCTGTGCGGTATTCGTGGCCGCCGCGGCTGCGGATTGCGTCCGACCCGGCCGGGGTCAAAGGCGCCGCGGCAGCAGCCCGGCGACCGACAGCGCGCCCCATCCCACGGACACGGCGACGGCCTTCAGGCGCTTGTCGCGGCCGGGCAGAGTGGCGCCGAGCAGGACGGCGTCACCGAAATCGGAGGCAATGCGCAGCAGGGCCGCGGCCCGCAGGGGCGCCCCCTCGGGGGCGACGGCCATGGCGATCCCGTTGGCCGCGTCGCGCCAGGCCAGCGGGCGCAGGGACGTGGCGGTGGCGGGGGCCGTTCGTCCGGATCCGTCGACGAGCCCCGAGGGGCGGGCGAGCAGTCCGGGTCTGGCGGCGACGGCGATGCCGTACACGGCGGTCGCCGCTCCGACCAGGCGTAGCAGTCCGACTCGCACAGGGCCTCCGCGTGGCGTCGAGGGCCGGCGGGGCCGGGGGCCGCCGCCGAAAGGTGGGCGGGAGATCCTTTTCCCCGTAATCCGGCGGGGCACTCCCCACTGTCACCGATGCGGGTGGTGGACGGTCGGGCCGTCCTGCGGCGCCTTCGCGCCCGGTCCGGGCGGCCACGGCAGGCGTGCGGGCGGAACGAGCGGCGCGACGTTCAGGGGACCTCGTGGAGGAACGGGACCTCGCGCAGGTAGAGAGCACCGCAGGTGTGGCAGCAGCGCTCGCGGGTGCGCCCCCAGTCGCTCTCCGGTTTCACAGCGGCCCGGCGCCGCAGCTCGCGTCCGCACATCGCGGTCGTCTCGGCGTCGCGCACCATGTGCCAGTTCCTGACCGGTCCGAGGTCAGCGGCGAGGGGATCGTCCTGCGATTCCACGGCGGGCGCGTACTCGGCCCGTAGTTCGTGCTCGTGCATGGGAACCTCCCCCCTCACTGTCCTCCGGGACGTGGCGGGCCGCCACTTCCCGGCACAGGGGGGAGGAACGCTGCCGTCGTCGGACGCGACGGGTTCCGCGAGGTCAGACGGAGCCGTCGAGGAGGCCCTTGAGGAAGGCGGTCGTCTCTGCAGGCGTCGATGCCTCGGCGGCGAGCCGCTCCATGATCAGCGTGTACTGCTCGACGTCCTCCCGCTTGTCGAGGTAGACGGCGCTGGTCAGCTGCTCCAGGTAGACGAGATCGGGCAGGTCGGCCTCCAGGAAGCGGAGGATGGTGATGGGGCAGCCGGCCGCGGCGTGCGCCCCGACGTTGAAGGGCGCGACCTGGAGGGTCACGTTCGGCAGCTGCGAGACCTCCAGCAGGTGCGCCAGCTGCGCGCGCATGACATCGGGACCGCCGAAGGGCCTGCGCACCGCGGCCTCGTCGATCACCGCCCACAGGCGGGGGGCGTCGGGGCGCGCCAGGAGTTTCTGCCGTTCCATCCTCAACTCGACCAGCCGGTCGATCTTGCGGCGGGGAGCGTCCGCGTACCCGAGCAGGCTGACGGCGCGGGCGTACTCCTCGGTCTGGAGGAGGCCGGGGAGGAACTGGACTTCGTAGGTCCTGATGATCGAGGCGGCTTCCTCGAGGCCGATGTGCAGTTCGAACCAGTCCTCGAGGACGTCGTTGAACCGGTGCCACCAGCCGGGGGTGTTGGCCTCACGGGCCAGGGCGAAGTAGTCCCCGCGTTCGCCCTCGTCACGGACCCCGTAGAGAGTGAGCAGGTCCCCGAGGTCGTTCTCCTTGAAGCCGACCTGGCCGAGTTCGAGACGGCTGATCTTGGCGTGGGAGGCGCGGATCGACTTCCCGGCGGCTTCCCTGCTGATGTCCTGGGCCTGGCGGAGCTTGCGCAGCTGCGCCCCGAGGACGATGCGCAGTGCCGTGGGGCCGACATGGGGTTGACCCAGGTAACGGCGGATCGCTTCCCCATCGTTCGGCCGCACTATCGCGGTCATGCCAACTCCCCTGCCAGACTGACCAGTTCGGACAGTCTGGCATTTGCACCCCTCCGGGTACAGAGTCTCACCCGAGGTGTGACCGGAGGCGCACGGACAGTTCATCCGGCGAGCGGGTCCGTCACAGAGCTCGCACGAAACCGGTCATGGCATCGAAGTCGCCGTCCTTGGCGCCGGCTATGAACGCCGCCATTTCCTCATGGGTGTAGACGAGCGCAGGGCCCTCCGGGTGGCGGGAGTTGCGGACCGCGAACTCCCCGTCCGGCAGCGCCGCAACCTCCACGCAGTTGCCTCCGGGGGCACTGCGACGGCTCTTCCTCCAGACCACGCCCTGGATCCGCGTGGACGGAACCCCGTTGCCGAACTCCGACATCCGCCGGCTCCTCTCGGGTTGCTGATCGGCCCCCGTCGCCGTAAATGGCACATCCGTTCTTGCAGATGTGCTTACAACTGTAATTGCAGATGTACTTGCAACACCAGGGTGCACCAGGGGTGTTCGCCCGGGCAGGCACTGCCACCAGGGGCGGATCGGACGTGAAGGCACGCCTGTCGGCCCGCCCCCGCGCCCGGGAAGCCCTCATCAGGCTCGCCATGGGTCACCATGAGGGCATGCGAACCGTGGGCGTCGACCTGGCCGCAAGTGCTCCGAACACGGCCGCGGCCGTGGTGTCGTGGGAGGGACGTACCGCGGTGGCAGCGGCGCCGCGAGTGCGCTGCACCGACCTCGAACTGCTCGGACTCCTGGAGCGACTGGAACCGGATGACCGTGTGGGAGTCGACTGCCCCTTCGGGTGGCCGATCCCCTTCGTGCAGGCGGTCTCCGCACACGCGGCGGGCGCACCATGGCCCGGGCGCGGTCTCGACAGCGGAGAGCACCGGGCCGGGCTGCGCCTGCGTCGTACCGACCTGCTGACTCATCGGGCGATGGGTCGCGGAAGCCGCCCGCCCCTCTCGGTCTCCTTCGACAAACTCGGTGCCACCACGGCCCGCTGGGCCCATCTCGCCGATGAGCTGGCCTCACGAGGGCGACCTGTGGAACGGACCGGGGAGGGCCCGGTCGTGGAGGTCTACCCGTCCGCCGCCCGCCGGCGCTGGGGACTCGGCAAGGAGCGTTCCCTGGCCGAACTTCTCGCCGCCGCACCGGGCCTGAGCTGCTCGCCGAAGGCCCGGGAGCAGTACGAGCGGAGCGAGCACGCCTTCGACGCCCTCATCGCAGCCCTTGTCGCCCGCGCAGCCGCCCTCGGCCTGACGCCCCGGCCGTCGGCCGACGACCGGCCGACCGCCGAGGTGGAGGGCTGGATCCACCTGCCTCCGGAGGGCAGTCTTCCGGAGCTGTTCCGGGGATGACGGCCGGCCCGGGCGGCCTTCGAGAATCACGCATTCACGTCGAGCCCGTCACCGAGGCGGTCGCCCGGGAGGCCACGGGTCTCCTCAAGGAAGCCGGACTGCACGGCCAAAAGTACGCCATCGACGCGGCCCTGGCTTCGATCGCTCTGACAGCCGGGCCCTGTCACCGTGTTCACCTCCGACGAGGACGAACTGCCGCCGACTGTGCGGAGACCGCGTGGTGATCGTGAAACTCTGCCCCCGGACCACCGGTCGAAGACTCCGCCGTCCACCGGGGACGGAAGGACAGCGGGATGGCAATCCTGTCGGTGGTCGCTGGATCCGTGGACTCACATGACCGTCCCGTCACGAAGACGGCCTGTCCAGGTCACCTGCCCGTACCTCGCGCGGAGTTACGGGGCCGGTCACGGCCCGAAACCGGGCGGGGCACCCGGCTCCCCCTGCCTGTCGGCTGCGTCCGGGCCCCTCCTTGCCGAAGACCGGCGCGTCGCAGACCCTCGTCACGAGTGCCAGACCTGGCTCATCCTCGTGATGCGGCCGGAGGAGTCCGTCGTCACCGTGAAGATGTTGTCGCGGCAGTAGTTCGCGTCGGCGCTCGACACGCACGCGTCGATCACCCGGGACACCTCGGCGAGGGATGCCTTGCGGTGCTTCGCCCCGTCGGTCGCCAGCTCGAAGCCGGCCCCGCCGGCGAGCCGGTACGCCTTGACCGCACCGGCGCCGTGGTAGCTGCCGCCGTTCATCCCGCAGCTGTACCGCGTGGCCTGGGCCTTCACCACCCCGCCGGACGGCTTCGCGGTGACCTCCAGCACCCGGTTCCCGGGCGGCAGGGACGGGGCGGCGCAGCCGTCGGCCGCCGACGGGCCCTCGTCACCCGCGGGAAGGCCCGCCGGGTCGGACGCCGAAGCTGTAGGCGCCGCGCTGGTCGCCGGATCGCTCGGGCTCGCCGTGGGGGCCGGACTCGTGGTGGCGGTGGGAGTGGCGGGCTGTGCGTCGTCGGACCCTTCGTCCGGTCCGCACGCGGTGAGGGTGAGCAGGGCGGCAGCCAGCGATGCTGCGGTCAGGAGAAGGCGACGAGACATGGTGGGGTTTCCCGGTGCTTGATGCGGACGGATGGAAGGGTCGGTCGGTACGTGCGGCTCGGCTACAGGTCGTTCCGCCGGAAGGGTTTGTACGGGGCGCCGATCGACTGCTCGTGCGCCACGTCGCGGGGGAAGTAGGGGTACGGGATCACCTGCGAGACGTGCCCCTGCGACCCGTTCGACTCGATGCCGATGTACTTGGTGTGGGCCTCGTCGGCCCACCCGCCGAAGACCACGGTGTGATCCCCGGCGATCAGGGCGTCCCCGGGCTGGAGGTCGTCCTTGGTGATGGGCTGCGCGACGTCGGACTCCATCAGGCCCCAGGTGTTCAGGCCCGGCGGTTCGAGCCCCCAGGCAGCCGAGACCAGCCCGGAGCAGTCGTCGCGGTAGTCGTTGGTGAAGGCCGACTGGCTGTAGCCGATGCGGTGCTCGACCCGTTCCATCGCCCGGTCGAGGATCTCGCGACGCTCGCCCGAGACCGCGGACAGGTCCGGTTCGGCGATGACGCCCGCCCCGGTCCGGGGGTGCGTCCTGCCGGGCGACCAGGCGTCCCAGTCACCCTCGGTCTGCCACTTGCCGTCACCGCGGCCGCCGTAGTCGCCGGACCCGGAGCCGCCGCCACCGCCGGCCCCGCCACCGGAGGACGCGCCGCCACCGCCGGAGCCGCCGTGCCGCGGCGGCGCGGGGATGTCGTCGTCCTTCCCGCCCTTGTCGAGGTCGTCGCGAGCCTTGCGTTCGGCCTCGGTGTACGCGTCCACGACGGCCTTGAGCTTCCGGCCGTCGTCGGCCAGGCCCTCCGCGAGCTTGTCCTTGATCTCGGCGAGGCCGTCCATCCGGGCCTTGATGTCCTTGACGTCCTGGAGGACTTGAAAGGCCGTGCCGAGTCCCCCGACGACACCGGCCAGTCCGCTCGTCGCCAGATCGATGGTGACGGCTTGCGCGACGGTCTCCCTGACCTCACCGAGCTTGCCGGACATCTCCGCGACCCGCTTGCCCACGGCCTTCCAGTCCCGCTCCAGCTCCTCGAGCTCGCCCAGCCGGAATCCGAACTCTTCCTTCGCCATGCGTGTGCGTTCCCCCTGTTGTTCCTGCGACGGACCCCGGCCCGGTCAGTGGTCGGTACTGGTCACACGTCGGCCAGACGCCTGATCGACGTGCCGAGCGCTTCGAGTTCGTCGGCGACGACCGTGAGTTCCTTGATGCGCTGACCGGCGTGCGCCACGAAGGCGTCAGCAGCGGCTCCGTGCCAATCGAGGTTCTCGACCGCCGACTTGATCTCCCGGGTGAGCGTCTCGATCTGCCGGCTCAGCGTCTCCAGTTCACCCGCGATCCGGCGCAGTTCGTCGGTGGTGCCGAACATCTCGCCCAGGGCCCAGCGGGCGATCTCCGCCGGCGCCATCACGATGTCCTTGGCCACGCCCGCGACGTCGCCGACCAGCTCCTTGCCGCCCTCCCAGGCGCTGCTCCACGAAGTTCGCCGGACTCACCCCCCATGGATCCATGTCCTGCCGATCCGGATCCTAATAGACATGTCCTGTTCAAAAGCGCCCCATCGGAAAGGTCGTCCGGGACCGGACCACGCGTCATCGGCGCTCCCCCGCCGGGCGGCGTCGGCCAGGCTCCGGCACCGGCGGGATCGGGCCGCGCGCTACGAATTCGGGCCCGCGCCACCGGACAGCGACGGCCCCGAAAAACCGTGGCGCCCGCACCCCCCGCCTTGGTAGGCGTGGGGCATGGCACAGAAACCTCTCACCGGCCGGGTGGCGGTCGTCACCGGCGCCAACCACGGCATCGGGGCCGCAACGGCATCGCTCCTCGCAGCCCGGGGAGCCGCGGTGCTGTGCACGTACCTGCGGCTCGACGCGGCGGTCGACCCCGGAACCCCCGAGACGTACGGACACAACCGTGCGAGCGGCGGCGAGGAGGTCGTCGCCGCTGTCCGCGCTGCCGGCGGGCAGGCCGCGGCCCTGGAGACGGACCTCAGCGATCCGGCGTCCGCGGCCGCCGTTTTCGACGCCGCGGAAGGGGAGTTGGGGCCCGTCGACATCCTGGTCAACAACGCCAGCAGCTGGGTCCAGGACTCCTTCGGCCAACGGGAGACCGATCACGTCGGGCGGCCACAGCAGCCGGTGACCGTCGAGACCTGGTCCCGTCAGTTCGGCGTCGACGCCATGGCCCCCGCGCTGCTCATCGCCGAGTTCGCCCGGCGCCACCGCGAGCGCGGCGCCGACTGGGGGCGGATCGTGGGCCTGACGTCCGGCGGCGAACTCGGCTTCCCCGGCGAGGTCTCCTACGGCGCGGCGAAGGCGGCCCAGACGAACTACACGATGTCCGCGGCCCTGGAACTGGGCGATGTGGGGATCACGGCCAACATGGTGCATCCACCGGTGACGGATACCGGCTGGGTCACCGATGCCGTGCGGCAGTTCGTCGCCGACAGCGGCACGCACTTCCACGTGGCCGCCGCGCAGGAGGTCGCGGAGGCCGTCGCCTTCCTCGCCTCCGACGCGGCGGCCCTGGTCACGGGGAACGTCATCACCCTGCGCTGAGTCCCCGGCCCGGCGGCCGAACGGGCCCGTGCGGAGCGGTGGTTCACTCCTTGCGGAGCCGGTCGCTCTTGCGCAGCCGGTCCGCGACCGGGCGCTCCTGCGGCGGCGGGGGCACGACTCCCGGCTCGGACGCGGCCGGCGCAGCGGGCACCGCGGGGCCGGCAGTCTCGACAGGGTTGCCGGCGGGCGGGTGGGCGTTTCCCCGGATGCCGGAGGTCCCGGCCGCGGGGCGGGATCCCGGAGCAGGCACGGAAACCGTCTCGGAATCGGCGGTGGGGGCCGGAGCAGCGGGCTCCGCTGCGGTCGCCGCACCCGGTGCGGCGGACGCCGGGGTGCGGTGGCCCTCGCCCGGGACACGCCCGCTACGGGGGCCGCGGGCCGGCTGTGCGGCGAGTTCGCCGAAACAGGGCACCGCGAGAGCGGCGGTGATCCCGATGACGGCGACCATGGAGAACTCGGCGTCGCCGAGCACCGCGGCGATGAGCTGGAGCGTGGCGAGAACGATTCCGGTCCCCCACATCGTCGCGCGCGGCAGCAGGACGGCGGGCCGGTCCCCGCGTATGACGTACGGCGCGGCGGTGAGCAGCGCGAGAGCCGCGAACACCAGGGCGACCACGAAGGCGGCCACACCCACCCAGTCCCGGTGGTCGGCCAGCGTGTGGGTCATGCACCCGAGATAGAGGACGGCACAGAGGGCGGCGCAGGCAGCGCCGACCCGCGCGGTGAAGTCCATGCTGCCGGATGCGCCGGCCCTCCAGGATCTGGATCCGGCGAACCGGCTGCCGGACCGGCGCTTGGTCCTGCTCGTGGTACCGGCCTCGTCGGCGCGTGGTCCGTGACCGGGATCGGTGATCGTCACGTTCGACTCCGTTGCTCGGGGTGGGAGGCCCGGGCCGGGCCACGCTGGGCGCTTCCCCCCTGCGATGAGCCACAAACGCCCGGACGACGCCCGGCATCCCCCCCCGGGTGGGACGGCAGCAGGCATCACGGTTGGGCAAAACCCTGTTTTTTGCTTGACGCACAAAAATCGCCGGCAACAGACTCCGAAGGCCCCCCGAGCCAACTCAGCGGCATCCCGCCGCGCAACACGGACGGAGAACCATGACGATCTCCCGACGATCCGTCATAGCCGGTGCCGGTGCGGTGGCGACCGGCACGCTCCTCGCTTCGGCGCCCGCCGCCGGGGCCGTCCCGGTGGCCGGTGCGGCCTCCCCCTCCACCGGGGCCTCCCTGCCGATCGCCTCCCGCAACAGCGTCTGGACCCGCTCCGGCGCCGGCCCCCTGTACTGGAGCATCTACGGCTGGGCGTTCCCGCACAACGCGCCCATCCCCGAGGCCGAGTGGAAGGCGAACATCGACTGGCTGGCGCGGGACTTCGCGTCCCACGGCTACCGCATGGCGTGCACCGACGGCTGGATCGAAGGGTCGTCCCGGACCACCGAGCACGGCTACGTCGTCACCTACAACGACGGCTGGGAGCACGACTGGGCGTACTGGGCCGACTATCTCGCGGCCAAGGACATGCAGCTCGGCGTGTACTACAACCCGTTGTGGGTGCACAAGGCGGCGGTGGCCGACACTTCCAAGACGGTGGTGGGCCGTCCGGACGTCCGCATCGCCGACATCGTCACGGAGGGCGACTTCTTCGCGAAGGGCATCGGCGGCGACACCCTGTACTGGGTGGACGTCACGAAGGAAGGCGCCCGGGAGTATGTCCAGGGATACGTCGAGTACTTCAAGCGGATGGGCGTCCCGTATCTGCGTGTCGATTTCCTGTCCTGGTACGAGGACGGGCAGGACGCCAACCTCGGCACCGTCGGCATCGGCCACGGCCGGGAGAACTACGAGACGGCGCTGCGCTGGATGGACGAGGCGACCGGGGACGACATGGAGCTGTCCCTCGTCATGCCGCATCTCTTCGACCACGCCGAGGCCGAGGTCAGGCGCGGTGACCTGATCCGCATCAACGCCGACACCGACAAGGGCGGCTGGGAACGGCTCAGCGGCGGCCGGCAGTCGTGGCAGGACATGTGGCCCAACTGGCACAACCCGTTCCTCGGTTTCACCGGTTACGCCGACCGGTCCGGCCGTGGACAGCTCATCCTCGACGGCGACTTCCTGCGCGCCCACACGTTCGCGAACGACGACGAACGCCGCACCATGGCCACCCTCATGACCGTGGCCGGCTCGCCGCTGACCATCGCCGACCTGCACAGTGACATCGCCGACCACGGCTGGGTCTACACCAACCCGGAGGTGCTGGAGCTCAACCGGCAGGGGCTCGTCGGCAAGCCCTACTTCCACAGCGCGAACCCGTTCTCCTCGGATCCCTCCAGCCGGGACAGCGAGCGCTGGGCGGGCCAACTGCCCGACGGAAGCTGGGCGGTGGCGCTGTTCAACCGCTCGGACGCCCCGGCGAGGCGGTCGCTGGACCTGTCCGCGCTGGGCATCAAGGGCCCGGCCCGCGTGCGCGACCTGTGGCGGCACAAGGAACTCGGCCGGCTCGGCACGGTCGCGGCCGAACTGCCCCCGCACGGGACCCTGCTGGTCAAGGTCTTCCCGGACGGACGGGCTGCCCGCTACCAGGCCGCGTTCGCCGCCTGGGGCGGAGGCGCCGGCTTCGGCAACACCCTCGACGGCCACGACGCCATGGGGTATGCGGAGATCGGGAAGGACGGGGCCTCGGTCACGTTCGCGATCCACGCACCGCGCGCCGGCACCTACGGGATCGGCTACCGCTACCGGGCCGACGGGGCGTCGCAGCTCACCGTGGGTGCGGAGAAGCCCGACCGCACGCCGGTCGCCCCGGCGCAGCGGCTCTCCTTCCCGGCAACCGGCGGGGGCTGGCGCACGGCCACCGGCACCCTGGTGCTCTCCGCGGGTGAGAATCTGGTGACCGTCATGCGGGCCCCCGGGGACAGCGGTTCGATCGCGCTGAATCACGTCGAACGACGCTGAGCGCTGAAACAGCGCGGGTTCGGGACCGCCGGGAGTTCAAGGGGAGGCACGGGGGAATGGGTTCGGCGGGCGGCCAGGCACGGATCCCGACGGCGGATCTGATCGGCGGGCACACCCGGGCGGAGATCTTCGCCTCGGTGCTGACCGGAGGTCCCGTCTCCCGGACGGGCCTGGCCCGGCGTCTGGGCCTGGCCCATTCCTCCGTGACCCGGATGCTGCCGCCGTTGCTGGAGGGCGGCTATCTGCGCGAGTCGGAGTCGGTCTCGCTCGGGCGGGGCCGGCCCCAGCGGATGCTGCGCGTCAACCCGGACAAGCACACCGTCGTCGGCGTCAAGATCGGGCCCGACCGCGTGGCGGGGGTCGTGACCGACATGGCGGCGAAGGTACTGGCCCGGGCGGAGCAGCCCCTCGAGGACTGCTCGCCCGGGCCGGCGCTGTCGGCAGCCGCCGCGCTGACCGGGCGGCTTCTCGACGCGGCGCCGGACGGTGCGGCGGACCGGGTGCTGGGCCTCGGCGTCGGGGTGAGCGGTCACGTCGAGCCGACAGTCGGCACATGCCGGTACTCGGCGATGCTCGGCTGGCGGTCGGTCGACGTCGCCGGTCCGCTGAAGGCCGCCACGGGCATGCCGGTGGTGGTCAACAACGACGTCAACACCCTGGTGGTGGCGGAACGTTGGTTCGGTCAGGGACGCGACGTGGACGACTTCGCGGTGGTCACGGTCGGCCCTGGCATCGGTTGTGGACTGCTGCTGAGCGGCTCCCTCTACACGGGTGCCACGGGCATGGCCGGTGAACTGGGTCACCTCCCGATCGATCCCCGGGGGTCGCTGTGCGGCTGCGGGCGCCGCGGCTGTCTGGAGGCCCTGGCCTCGGACGGCGCCGTCCTCGACCGCATCCGCATCGCCGGACCGTTCGACTGCGCCACCATCACCGAAGCTGCCGCCCTGGCCAGGGACGGATCCGGCGCCGCGGGCGAAGCCGCCCGCGCTGCGTTCGCCGATGCGGGCACGGCGCTCGGACGGGGCCTGGCCGGGCTCTGCAACCTCCTGGCCCTTCAGAAGATCATCATCGCCGGTGAGGGCGCTGCGGCATACGACCTGTTCGGCCCCGCGATGACCGCAACCCTCGAAGAGCACGCCTTCTCGGACGCCGCCCGCGACTGCCTCGTCCGGGTTCATCCGGTCCATGACGACATGTGGGCCCGGGGCGCGGCGTGCCTGGTCGTCCGCGAGGCCGTCCGTGCACCGATTTCCTGAGCGCGTTTTCCCTCGTGAAGGAGCACGGGAGCCGCCTCTGCCGTTGGGGTGGACCGGGGCGGGCCGGTGGCGTGGTGGAGACGGGCCTGCACAGGCGGTCCCTAGGGTCGAGGGCTGACGGCCCGCAGCCGGGTGACCGGCGCATCGGGACGGCATTCGGCGGCGGACCGTCACGTCAACGGCGTCCCCGGCTTCTCCCCCACGAGCGGCCACGGGACGCCCGCCGTCTCTGCCGGGCCGGGTACGGCGTCACGCCGACCGTCCAGAACAGGTGGGTGTGTCATGGGCCGGTTCTCCGAGCCCGGTTTCCTCGCATCACGCTCGCGGCCTCCGGGCCGTCCCCGCGGCCGGCGCTCGTGGCAGGTCCGGCTCACCGCGGCGATGGGCACCGTGATGCTGTGCATGGGCGGTCTCGCCGCGGCGGCACCGCCCCCACCGGCCGGCGAGCCTGCCCCGGGCAGCGCGCCGCTCTACGTCAGCGACTACACCGACAACCAGGTGTTCGAGCTGCCGCCCGACGGTCCGCAGACCACCGTCCCCACCACCGGCCTGACCCGGCCCACCGAGATGGTCCTCGATGCCGCCGGCAACCTGTACGTCTCGGACACGGTGAACAGCCGGATCGTCAAGGTGCCGGCGGGCGGCGGCCCGCAGACCACCGTCCCCACCACCGGCCTGCTCCGGCCGATCGGGCTCGCGCTCGACGAGGGCAACAACCTGTACATCGCCGACAGCTTCAACGACCGGGTGGTCAAGGTCCCGTTGAACGGCGGCCCGCAGAGCACGGTCGCCACCAGCGGGCTGCTCCACCCGTACGGGCTGGCGCTGGACGGTGACGGGGAGCTGTACATCTCCGACTTCGTCAACGACCGGGTGGTGCAGGTGCCCGTGGCCGGCGGCCCGCAGTCCACCGTGCCGACCAGCGGTCTCTCCCAGCCCACCGGACTGGCGCTCGACCCGGACGGCGACCTGTACATCGCCGACAGCGGCAACAACCGGGTGGTCAAGGTCCCCGAGAGCGGCGGGCAGACCACCGTCCCTGCCACCGGGCTGAGCTCTCCGCAGGGGCTCGCGGTCGACGGCCTGGGCAGCCTGTTCATCGCCGACTTCGGCAACGACCGGGTGGTACAGGTGGCGCCGGGCGGCGGGCAGTCCACCGTTCCGGTGGCGGGACTGAGCACCCCGGCCGGGGTCGCCTTCCCGCCGTACCCGGCCGCACCGACGAACGTGAAGGCGGCGCCGGGCGAGCGGCACGCCATCGTGTCGTTCACCGCCGGCCCGTCCGAGTCGGTCACCGGCTACACCGTGACGGCCGCCGACCTCACCCACCCGTCGCGCGGCGGGCAGGCCGCCCGGGGCGCCGGTTCGCCGATCACCGTCAAGCGGCTCGCTCCGGGCCACCGCTACACGTTCACGGTCACGGCCACCAACGCGGCGCGAGCGACCGGCCGGAGCTCGGACCCGTCACCGGAGGTCACCATTCCGCCCGGACACGGAGCCACGACGCGGCTTGTGGCCCGGGACGGCACCGAGGAGCTGCGGCTGCTGCCCCCGCGGCTGCGGGTCACGGGCCTGTCCGCCACCCTCACCACGGCGGGCGGGACCCCGCTCGACGGACGCACCGTCACGTTCACGAACACCGCGAAGAGCAGGACGCTGTGCTCGGCGGTCACGGACAGCCGGGGTGTGGCCGAGTGCGCCGCCACCGTCGACGGGGCCCGCACGTCGCTTCGCCTCTACACCGACCTGAACCGGCACGGTTACCTCGCCTCGTTCGCCGGCGCCGGCGGATACCTGGCCGTTCAGGACACCGCCCGGGTGGGCACGACGCCCCAGGGCTGAACCGGCTCCAGCTGCCGAAGGCCATGCCGCACCAGGACGGGCGTCATGGCCTTCGGCGTTGTCCGGATCCGGCGGTCGGTCGTCTGCCGGGATGCGTGCCATGGAACCGGAGCGGACTGTTCGGGAGATGTGGGCCGCATGCAGGCCAGGGACTGGCCCGGGGTCCGCGAGCTGCTGGCCGACGACCTGGTCGTGGAACGGCCGGTCAGCGGCGAGCGGATCGTGGGGAGCGGGAACTTCGTGAGCCTCAACGCGGAGTACCCGGAGGGCTGGTCGATCAGAGTGCTGCGGATCGTGGCCGACGGCGGCCAGGTCGTCTCGGAGGTGGAGGTCCCGCACGAGACCGTGGGCCTGCACCGGGTGGCGTCGTTCCGGGCGGTCCGCGACGAGCGGATCCTCCGCGGCCGGGAGTTACTGGACCGTTCCGGGTTCGAGCCCGTCGCCGGGGTGGCGGGCCGCCTGTTCAGCCGATCCGACGGCACAGGGCGAAGGCTCCCCCGGTGCCCCGTCCGGGCTCGGGCCGTTCGCCCGGATGCCCGTGAGCACGCGAACCGCGCAGTTCACCCGGGCTCGGGCGGCTGCTCCCAGATGTCCGGGCCGCCGCCCCGCCATTCGATGAGGTTGGTGTCGTCGAGGCTCACCCGGTCCGGGTCGAGGCCGGCGCGGCGCAGGAACTCCAGGACGTCGGCCGGGCCTCCGGCCAGCCCGAGGTCCTCGCCGTCGGCGTGCACACGACGGCCGCCACCCGGCAGCGGCGGGTGGATCACGACGGGCGGACGTCCGGCCATGCCACCAGGGTGGACGCGGCGAGGGGGATCCGCATGCGCAGGGCAGCCGATCGGGGTGCCGCGCGGGCGGTCGCCCGGACCGCCCGGGCTCATGCGCCCGGACCGCGCAGCAGCAGGTCGAGGCCGCCGAGGAACTCCCGGTCGGCGTCCACTCTCCCGGGCGTGCCGGGCGACCTCGGTCAGATGCGGGAACTCGGTGTCGGGCAACTCGGTGATGGCGACCGTGCCCCGTCCGGACAGCGGCCCCAGGTGTTCGAGCTGGATGGCTCCGATGACGTAGCCGATCAGGCCGCGCAGGGCGACGGCCTGCTGCTCGCCCCGGATCCCGGCGTCGGCGAGAATCCCGAGCACCGTCTCTCCCCCGCCGGGGAACTGCGGGATTACGTGGCGGACCTGCCGTTCGCCGTGGTCGCCGGCCCGGACAGGCGGCTGTACCGGGAGTTCGGGGTGGAGTCGTCGCCGCGGGCCCTGCTCGACCCGCGCGCGTGGGGACCGGTGCTGCGGGGCGTCGCATGCAGCACCTGGGCAGTACCGGGGAGGCGGGAGCGGCCGCCGGCACGCCGGCAGAGCGGCGGACGGCTCGGGCTCAGCGCAGCGGGGCGGCGCGCGCCGGGGTGTCCGGGCCGGGGACGAGACGCCGCCGGGGTGCCCGATGCCGCACAGAAAGCCAACTCAAATACCGAATCGAATAGGCCATTTTCGGTCACCTGGAGATCATTCCGCGTCATCGAAGCGGCAGAATTGCAACCGCTTGACGATCAACCGACGTCTCGTCAAGTACCGGAACTCTTCAGTCCGGTTGAGCACGCCCAGCCACCGGGCATCGTCGTCCGGCGCACGGTTTTTGAGCACCCCCTGACGGCGTGTGCCCGACCAGGGCCCGCTCCGAACGAGGGGCGGGACTCGGGGCACCGGCAGGCGCGCCGAAGCACGTTGAGCAATCGAGGAGGCAAGCGCGTTGAACGCGTTCACCAACCGCAACGAGGGGCCGGGCGACCGGGACGGCGCCCGGGCGGCCAAAGGTCTGAGCAAGGCCGCCGACGACCTGCAGTGGCTGCTGACCGGCCTGGTCGAGGGCGTACCGGGCATCCGGTCCGTGGCGGTCGTCTCCTCGGACGGAGTGCTGCTCCTGGCCACCGACCCCGGCCCGGCCGGAGCAGGAGAGGACGGTCCCTCTCCGGACGAGCGGTCCGCCGGATTGGCCACTGTCGTCTCCGGCCTCGGCGCGCTGACGGACGGCGCCTCCGAGCTGATCCACGGCGGAGACGTCAAGCAGACCGTGATCACCATGGACGAGGGCAGTGTGTTCGTGATGTCCATCAGCGACGGCTCGCTGCTCGGTGTGGAGGCCGCGCCGGACTGCGACGCGAGCGCCGTGGCCTACCACATGTCGCTGTTCGTGGGCCGGGCCGGTCACGTCCTCACCCCGGAGCTGCGCAACGAACTGACAGCATTCAGCGTGCGCGACCGGTGATTGTCCGTCGCCGCGGTTTCCGGTCCGCGGCTCCGGACCGGAAACCGCGGGGCGAGGACCGTCACTCGGGGCCTCGTCTCCAGGAGCCCTTCGTCAGCTCTCCGTCAGCATCCTGACCCAACGGGACCATTCGGCCTGGGAGTGGCAACCGCACGGGCATCACGCGAGGCCAACACCGTCGAACACGGTGTATCGGGGATGGCGATTACGGCGCTGTCGGGGCAGGCGCCGACCGCCGCTCACCGGTCCGTCACTCGCCGGTCTCTCCGTCGATGAGCTCCCGGGCGACGTCCAACTGCCCGACGTGGCGCGCGTACTCCTGGAGCAGGTGGAACAGGATCCGCCCGAGAGCCGGCGCCTCCTCGGCCGTCCGGAAACGGCCGCCGATACGGGCCCGGTCGGCCAGGGCGGCATCGGCGGCCAATGCCCGTGAGGTGTTCAGCTCGACTCTGTAGTCGGCCAGGACCTCATCGGCCGACTGCCCCTTGGGGGCGTCCCACTCGGCATCGTCACCACCCGGGAGGTACGCGGGGACGCTTTCGGCGGCGAACCCCCAGCGCATCCACCGCCGCTCGACCCAGCCGAGGTGTTTGACGAGGCCCAGTGGCGACCACCCCAGCGGCTCGACCGGGGTGCGCAGTTGCTCGTCCGACAGCCCCGCGATCTTCCGCATCAGTGCCTCGCGGTACCAGTCGAGGTAGCCGATGAGCAGCTCGCGCGGGTCGTCGACATCGACGCCGGGGCCGTCCAGGACAGCGGGCACGCGCTCCGGTGGTGTCTGCATGCACCGACGCTAGCGACGTTCCGCCGTCGGCACCTCGGGGACCGCGAGATGCATGAGCACGCTCAGCGCCGCCTCCACCGAGGCCGGGCGGGCGGGCAGCAGCGGCAGCCGGACGTCCGGGGTGGGGATGCGGCCCTGGGCATACAACACCCCCTTGATCACTGTGGGGTTGGGCTCGGCGAAGGCGGCGGCCGAGAGCCTGGCCAGCGCGTGGCCGAGCAGCCGGGCCCTCGTCACATCACCGGTGCGCCAGGCCGTGGCGAGTTCGGTGAAACGGCCGGTGGCCAGGTGTGCCGAGGCGAGGATGCCGCCGGCGGCGCCGAGGGCCAGCATCGGGGAGAGGAACAGGTCGTCGCCGGCCAGCACCGAGAACTGCGGCGGCAGGTCACCGAGGAGGTCCAGGACCGGCTGGTCGACGCCGCCCGTCGCGTACTTGACCCCGCTCACCCCGCTCAGGGTGGCCAGCGACCGCAGCGTGGCTGCCCCGAGCGGTTGCGCGGTGCGATACGGGATGTGGTAGATGACCAGCGGGACGGGACTCGTCGCCGCCAGCCGCGTGAAGTGCGCCAGGACCCCGGCCTCGGACGGGCGGGTGAAGTACGGCACCGCCACGAGCGCCCCGGTCGCCTCCGGCCACCGCTTCAGCTCGGCGAGGGCCAGCGCGCTGCTGCGCGTGTCGTTGCTCCCCGCGCCGATCAGCAGGGATGCGTGCCGTTCCCGGCACACCCGGGCGCACACGTCGATGACCGCCGCTTTCTCCTCGGTGTCGAGTGCGGCAGCCTCACCGGTGGAACCGAGTGCGACGAGCCCGTCGGCCCCCGCCTCCAGCACTCCGTGGGCAAGCCCTTCCAGGGCGTCCACCGCAATCCGGCCATCGGTGGTGAACGGGGTGACGAGCGGCACGAAAATCCCGCGCGGGGACGCGTCCTGAACCATGCGCACGAGGGTGGCCCAGGCCATGCGGTAGGTCCAGTTCGCTTTTCTTGGTCTCAGCATAAGCTGTGCTGATGCTCGACGTGCGACGACTGCGCCTGCTGCGGGAACTGTCCCTGCGCGGCACCATCGCTGCCGTCGCCGATGCCCTCGCGTTCACCCCTTCTGCGGTGTCGCAACAGCTCAGTGCGCTCGAACGCGAGGCGGGCGTGGCGCTGTTGGAACGGACGGGGCGTCGGGTCGTCCTCACCCCTGCGGGCCGGAATCTGGTCCGGCACGCGGAGGTGGTGCTCGAGCGTCTGGAACAGGCCTCGGCGGAGCTGGTCGATGCCCGCCGGGGTCTGGCGGGCCCGCTGCGAATCGGGACGTTTCCGACCGCGGCGCGGGCGATCGTCCCGACCGCGCTGACCACGCTCGCCGTTCATCACCCCGGCCTGGAGCCGATGGTCTCGGAGATCGACCCGGCGGGTGTCGCCAACGCCCTGCGGGCGGGTGAGCTGGACGTGGCCCTCGTCCACGACTACGACTTCGTGCCGTCCCCCGCGGAGCCGGGCCTGGCCACCGAACCCCTCTGCACCGAGTCCCTCTCGCTCGCCGCGCCCTCAGCGGGGGCTTTCGCGGGGACCCCCGCGGGGGCGTGCGGGACAGCCGAGGGCGCGGCGGTCTCCCACTGGCGCGACGCGCCCTGGATCACGGCGACCCCGGGCACCCTCTGCCACGCGATGACGCTCCGCGCCTGCCAGGCCGCCGGCTTCACTCCGCGCACCCGGCATCAGGTCGACGAGTTCGCCACCGTGCTGGCCCTGGTCGCGGCCGGACAGGGCGTTGCTCTGGTGCCTGAACTCGGCGTGGGGAAACCGGTGCCGGGAGTGACGCTGACCCGACTGCCGATTCATCGGCGTACCAGGATCGCGTTCCGTCGCGGCGCCGCCGGACACCCCGCCGTCGCCGCGATCACCACTGCCCTGCGCGCCGCCGTCCCCCCGGAGTTGCGCATCCCGTCGTGAGGTAAGACGCAGCGGCTCCCCCGCGGCCCCGGACCCCGGCCTGATTGCCATTGCGGCCCCTCGACACCGTTCCGACCCTGACCACGGGCGACCTCGTCGCGTAGGGTCGGCGGATGGCGAAGTACTTCGACGTGCACCCCGAGAATCCCCAGCAGCGCACCATCGGCAACGTGGTCGACAGCATCCGGTCCGGCGCGCTCGTCGCGTACCCGACGGACTCGTGTTTCGCGCTCGGCTGCCAGCTGGGCAACCGTGACGGCATCGGCCGGATCCGGTCGATCAGGAACCTGGACGACCGCCACCACTTCACCCTCGTGTGCCAGAACTTCGCGCAGATGAGCCAGTTCGTGCGCGTCGACAACGACGTGTTCCGCGCGATCAAGGCGGCGACGCCCGGCAGCTACACCTTCATCCTCCCCGCAACGAAGGAGGTGCCCCGCCTGCTGCTGCACCCGAAGAAGAAGACCGTCGGGGTCCGGATCCCGGACCACGTCGTCACCCAGGCCCTGCTCACCGAACTCGGTGAACCGCTCCTGTCGAGCACGCTGTTGCTGCCCGACGACGAGGAGCCGATGACCCAGGGCTGGGAGATCAAGGAGCGTCTCGACCACGTGGTGGACGCCGTTCTCGACTCGGGCGACTGCGGCACCGAGCCCACCACGGTCATCGACTTCTCCGAGGGCGAGGCCGAGATCGTCCGCCGGGGCGCGGGCGACACGACGCGGTTCGAATAAACCCCACCGGAGGGTCGGCACACCTGTACGCCGCGGGGATGTCCGGGGAGCAGACATCCCCGTGGTCCTCACCTGGGACCTGCCCGACGGCACATGTTTCACGTCGTTCTGTGGCCAGTTTTGCTCACCGCGCAACCATCACAATCCCTCACGAGTCGTTCACACGAATCGCGGTTTCATGTGACTCCGAGAGGGATTTCCTTGCACAAGCGCCACGCCCTGAACGCCGCCGTAGCCGCCGGCGCCCCGGGCCCCCTCCTCGGCACCTCCAGCCCAGGCCACCGAGTACAGCTCGGCGTCGAAGGTTCGCGGGATCCAGTACGACGCCCCGGCCGGGACTCCAACGGCCACTCCTCGGGCAACACGGACGAGGAGTACCTGACCATCAAGAACTACTCGCCGTCGGTGACCGTCAACCTCAAGGGCTACGTCGTCAAGGATGCCTCCGGAAACCGCTTCGCCTTCACCGCGAGCCACACCCTCCAGCCCAGTGACTACGTGAAGCTCCGCGGCGGGCGCGGCGCCGACCCCGACGCGAAGAACGTCGCCTACCGCGGAAGCTGCAGCTTCCTGTGGAACAACGACCGCGACACGGTCTACCTCGACAAGCCCTCTGACAGCCGCGCGGATGTGCACTCCTGCACCGGGAGCGGATCCGACTCCGACGGCAACGGCTACATCCGGCAGCACAGTTGAGCCGACACATGCGGACCCGTTGGACCGTGCGACCGAGGTCACTCCACGAGCGCATCGGATCGTTTCCCGACACCGGCCAACGGACGCGACTCGGCCCCTCGACCGGCCGGATCGTCGAAGCGACCTGCGCATCCGTATCCCGAAAGCAAGCTTCGAGAGAGCCAAGGCAGCAAAATGCTCACAATGCCTCTACAAACCCGTATAGTTGACCAAAGAATCATCGCATAATCTTCACACGAGGGGGGACCTCATGTCTGACTACGGGCAGCTCGCCCAGACCGGCGCCGGGGCTCTGGTCATAGGCGGCACGACGTTCTACGTCGGCAGCTGGATGCTCGGCGCCGCGGCGGCCGCACTTCTCCTGGGTGTCGGCCTCATCCGCTTCCGCTTCCGCGCTGATCGCGCTGTCGGCGAGAAGTGAGCGGGCGACGCCGCAGGACGCCCGTTCTCGGGGCCCATCAGCACCGTTCCGTCACAGTGCTGATGGGCATCGTCGTCCTGGTACTCGCCGCCGCGTGGACTTTGCACCACGCCGTCGAGGCATCCCGCTACAGCGAGCACTCCATCGGCCGGCTGGCCCCGGTCTGGCTGTCCCTCTTCGGAATCTTCCTCGTCCAGACGTTGCTGTACCACGTGGAGCGACCAAGGAAGCTGACCGCCCGAGGCGCTCGACAGCTCGCACAGCTCCATGTGGCCGTCCTGGTACCGGCCTTCAACGAGGACCCGGGGTATCTCAGGCTGGGACTGGAATCCTTTCTGCGCCAGACACGCCTGCCCGACTCCGTCCACATCGTGGACGACGGCTCGACGAACACCGACTACGCCGACGTGCGCGGCTGGTGGGAACAGGAGGCCCGTCTCGCCGGAATCGTCACCACCTGGCAGCGCGTTCCCAACGGGGGCAAGCGGCATGCCCAGGCCCACGCGGCGCGGGCCAGCCCCGAGGCCGACGTCTACGTCACGGTGGACTCGGACTCCTGCCTCGCGCCCAACGCCATCGAGCAGGTGCTGATCCCCTTCGTCCGCCCCAGGGTGCAGTCGGTCGCGGGCATCGTGATCGCGACGAACAACCGGGTGAACCTGCTGGCCAGGATCACCGACCTGTGGTTCGTCACATCCCAGCTCGTCGACCGGTCAGGGCAGTCCGCGATGGGGTCCGTCATCGTGAACTCCGGTCCCCTGGCCGCCTATCGGGCCGGAGTCGTCCGGGACAACCTGGACTCCTACCTGAACGAGACGTTCATGGGCCGTCCGGTGGTGTTCAGCGACGACAGCCTGCTCACCCTCTACGCACAGATGCGAGGGCTGACCGTTCAGCAGCCGTCCGCCATCGTCTTCTCCGCGATGCCCGAGAAGTGGGGGCACTTCACCCGCATGTACCTGCGGTGGATGCGCGGCTCGACGATCCGCTCGGTGTGGCGCATGCGCTATCTCCCGCTGGACCGGCCCGCGTTCTGGCTGCACCTCATGCGCTGGTACCAGATGGTGCTGGTCCAGGCGGTCATGGTGTGGCTGCTGCTGGTGGAACCGATCGCCTACAACAACCTGCCTCCCGCGTCGATGCTCCTGATCCCGTTCCTCATCGGCTGGGCCCAGGGCCTGCGCTACCTGGGCGTGATCAGAACGGACGAGCGCATCCGGTCGCGCGTGCTGACCTGGCTCGCCATGCCGCTGGCGATCGTCCTCGCCTGGACCGTCCTGCGCTGGCTGCGCTGGTACGGCATCGCCACCTGCGCCAACACCGGCTGGGGTACGCGTCAGAACGGCGCCGAGGTCTCCCTGGGCCGGCCGACCGGCGCGGCTTCGACAATCGAGGCCGTCAAGCAGCCCGCCTGACGGACGGGCCCGTCTTGGAACGAGCCGAGGTGCACGCCCGTCACTCGCACACGTGATCGCGTCGCCGTACCGATGCCCTCGGAACGGCCCGGGCGCCGGACGATCGCGGTCGAAAACACACTGCATTCGAAAGAGTTGATGTTCATGGTCTCCACAATCACCGTGATCGGGACCGGATACCTGGGCGCCACGCACGCCGCGTGCATGGCCGAACTGGGCTTCGAGGTGCTGGGTCTGGACATAGTCCCAGAGAAGGTCGCTGCCCTGTCGGCCGGTCGGGTACCGATGTACGAGCCGGGGCTGGACGAGCTCCTGGCCAAGCACGTCGCCGGGCTCGAAGGATCCACCGGACGCCTGCGCTTCACCACCTCCTGGGAGGAGGCCGCCGCGTTCGGGGACGTCCACTTCGTGTGCGTGAACACCCCGCAGCAGCGCGATGGCACGGCGGCCGACATGAGCCATGTCGACGCGGCAGTCGATGCACTGGCCCCGCACCTGACGCGACCGACTCTGGTCGTGGGCAAGTCCACCGTGCCGGTCGGCAGCGCGGACCGTCTCGCCGAGCGCCTCGCAGCGCTTGCCCCGGCCGGAGACCAGGCGGAACTGGCCTGGAACCCGGAGTTCCTGCGCGAGGGCTTCGCGGTCGGGGACACGCTCCACCCGGACCGCCTGGTCGTGGGCGTCCGCAGCGAGCGCGCCGAGTCGATGCTCCGGGAGGTCTACGCCACCCCGATCGGCCAGGGCGTGCCATTGGTCGTGACCGACTTCCCGACCGCCGAACTGGTGAAGACCGCCGCGAACTCGTTCCTGGCGACGAAGATCTCGTTCATCAACGCGATGGCCGAGATCTGTGAGAGCGCTGGTGCCGACGTCGTGCAGCTCAGCAAGGCGCTCTCCCACGACGAGCGGATCGGGGGCAAGTTCCTCAACTCGGGCCTCGGGTTCGGCGGCGGCTGCCTGCCCAAGGACATCCGCGCGTTCATGGCCCGTGCCGACGAACTGGGCACTGGCCGGACACTGTCCTTCCTGCGCGAGGTGGACTCCATCAACATGCGGCGCCGCTCCCGCACGGTGGAACTGGCCCGCGAGCAGTGCGGCGGCAGCTTCCTCGGCCGGCGGGTGGCAGTCTTCGGTGCTGCCTTCAAGCCCAACTCGGACGACATCCGCGACTCCCCGGCCCTCAACGTGGCGGCGCAGATCCTGCTGCAGGGTGCGCAGGTCACGGTCTACGACCCCAAGGCCATGGACAACGCCCGCAAGGCATTCCCCGGCCTGTCGTACGCCTCGTCCGCGCTGGAGGCGGCGCAGGGTGCCCATGTGATCCTGCACCTGACGGAGTGGCAGGAGTTCCGGGAGATCGACCCGGAGGTTCTCGGTTCCATGGTCGACGAGAAGTGCGTGATCGATGGGCGTAACACGCTGGATCGTGCGCGGTGGGAGGCGGCGGACTGGTCCTACCGGGCGCTCGGACGTCCCTCCGCAGCGACAGCCGAGCGCGTCGCCGTGGTGTCGTAGCGCGGCCGGCCGGAGGGGGACGGGGCCGGACATGCCGGGGGTACCGGTGAGGTCGGGCCGCCCCCTTCGGGTAGGCCTGCCCGTACCTCCATCCGTCCGCGACCCGCTTGCAGGACGGACGTTGACTGCTCGACCGGTCCGCCGACGTCGATGACGTCCTGCCCCGGGGGCTGCCGGAGGGTTGCCCCCGGGGCGCTCAGCCTGCATCTCCAGTGGGAGCGGCGGTGCCGTCACGGATGACCGGTATGCCTTCCGCCGACCGAGCCGGGACGGGCGGGAGAACAGACGCCCCTTCCCGGCCCGGCGTCGCAGACTGCAGGGCATGGACCGAGACGACCGGACACGCGAGACCGTTATTTCATCGGTGCTGTCGAGCGAGTTACTGGGGCATCCCCCGGGCGCCCGCGTGCTGATCGTCAACTGCGACGACTTCGGGACGCACCCCTCGATCAACACCGCTGTGATCGAGTCCATCGAGCAGGGCATCGCGGCCTCGTGCAGCCTGATGACCCCGTGTCCCGCGGCGCCGGAAGCCATACGGCTTCTCCGCCGCCGGCCAGGGGTCCCCTTCGGGGTCCACCTCACGCTGGTCTGCGAGACGCCCCGCCTCCGGTGGGGACCGATGGCCGCCGGGGAGGACGTCCCCTCGCTGCTCGACGCGGCAGGCGACCTGTTCGCCCCGACGCCGGCCGGACGTGCCGCGCTGCTCCGTCAGGCCCGTCTCGACGAGATCGAGCTGGAGTTCCGAGCGCAGATCGACACCGTCGGGAACGCGGGGCTCACGCCCACTCATCTCGACTTCCACTGCCTGGCCGACGGCGGGCGGGACGACATCCTCGATCTCACCGTGGAACTGGCCGCGGAGTACGGCCTCGCCGTCCGGGTCTGGCTGGAGCCCGAACGGCAGGCGATGCGGCAGCGGGGGTTGCCGGTCATCGACAACGACTTCCTGGACAGTTTCTCCCTCGACCTCGAGGGAAAGGCGGCGCGATACGTCCGGTTGCTGCACAAACTGCCGGCCGGACTCAGCGAATGGGCCGTCCACCCCGGCCTCGGCGGCACGGACGCGCAGGCGGTCGACGACGGCTGGCCGGTCCGCCGCACCGACTACGAATTCCTGATGTCCCCGCAGGCACACGACCTGCTCCGGCAGGAGGGAATCGTCGTGACCGACTACCGAACGATCCGGGATGTCTGGACACAGAACACCGGCCCTCGTTGAGCCCGCCGACGCGGCTTGCCCTCGCCGTTCAGCTGTTCCCGGAAGGCCGGGCCGATCGGTACCGGGGATGCCGAGTCCCCGTTCCCCGGCATCACCCGTCACTGCCCGGGGACGAGCACCACCGAGAGGAGCGCGGTCGACGTCGCGAGGCACCCCGAGCCCGACCGAACCGCGCGCCCCACGCGTGGATCCGGTCGAGCAGTTCGGGCGGGCCGAGGACACGGAAGTCGGCGTCCAGGACGCCCAGCGCCATGACCGGCCAGTCCAGCGAGTCGGTGGTCATGCGCATCCGGCAGTGCTCTGCGTCGACCTCCTCGACAGTGCTCCACCGGCCGATCCGATCGCGCACGACCGCTGCCGGCGCATCGACCAGGACCTCCACCCGGTACGGGCGGGGCAGCTTGTCCAGTCCGGTCCGGACGAACACAGCGGCGTCGTCCGCAGGCAGATCGCGCGGCCGGAACCGGGAGCCGGTGCCGTGCGGGACGGTGAGCCGGTCGACCCGGAAGCTGCGCCAGTCGTTCCGGGAGAGGTCGTAGGCGACCAGGTACCAGCGGCGGCCGATGCGGACCAGCCGATGCGGCTCGACGTGGCGTTCGCTCCCCCGGCCGTCGGCACCGGTGTACGCGAAGCGGAGCCGTTCGCTGTCCCGGCAGGCCAGCGCGACGGCAGTGAGCGCGCCCGGGTCGACTGCCGGCCCGGTCGCGTCGTCCCAGCGGACGGGGACGGTCATCGCGCGCAGCGCCTCGACCCGGTTCCGCAGCCTCACGGGCATCACCTGCACGACCTTGGCGAGCACCCGGACCGAGGACTCGGCGATGCCCTCCACCGCGTCCTGCGCGGCTGCCTGCAGCCCGACGGCCAGGGCGACGGCCTCCTCGTCGTCGATCACCAGCGGCGGCAGGGCCGCACCGGCCGCGAGCTGGTAGCCCCCGTCGACGCCCCGTTGCGCGTCGACCGGATAGCCCAGCTCGCGCAGCCGGTCGACATCCCGGCGCAGGGTGCGCACCGAGACTCCGAGCCGGTCGGCCAGTTCGGTCCCGGGCCAGTACCGGTGGGTCTGGAGCAGGGAAAGCAGCCGCAGCGTCCGGGTACTGGTGTTCGCCATGTCATCGATTCTTCCCGTATTCAGGTCAGAAAGTGACCGCTATTACTCTTAGCGTGGGCCTTGAGGGACGGCAGGAACGACAGGAACGACGGAAGGTGGAGACATGACCGTCAACGACCTGACCACCGGCGAGCGAGCCGATCTACTGGAGACGCTGGCCAAGCACCGGCACTTCCTGCGGTTCACCACCCGCGATCTCACCGATGAGCAGGCGGCGCAGCGGACCACCGTCAGCGAACTGTGCCTGGGCGGCCTCATCAAGCACGTCACTGCGGTGGAGCGGGGCTGGGTGGACTTCATCCTGGACGGCCCGTCCGCAATGGGCGACTTCACCTCGATGACCGAGGAGGACCTGGCCCGGCGGGCCGACGAGTTCCGGCTGCTGCCCGGCGAGACACTGGCCGGCGTCCTGGCCGACTACGCCGAGGTGGCCCGTCGCACCGACGAACTGGTCGCCGAACTAACCGACTTGGACGCCACCCAGCCGCTGCCCAAGGCCCCGTGGTTCGAGCCCGGTGCACGGTGGTCGGCCCGCCGGGTGCTGATGCACATCGCCTCCGAGACCGCCCAGCACGCCGGACACGCCGACATCGTCCGCGAGTCCCTGGACGGGGCGAAAAGCATGGGCTGACCAGCCCGTACACGGCGTCCACGGGGGCAGCCGGAGACAGCCGGTCGCGAGCTCTCCTCTTCCGGATGGAGAGCCCCCTCACCGTGGTGAAGGATGGGTTGCACGAGGCGACGTGCCGACGACGGGTTCTCCGCGCCGGCCGGGCCTGACCAGGGGGAGACACATCCGCCACCTCCTCGAGGGGAGAAGACGATGAGCAAGCTGGTCGTATCGGCGTTCATGACCTTGGACGGCATCACCCAGGCCCCCGGTGGCCCTGACGAGGACCGCGAGGGCGGCTTCGCGCACGGCGGCTGGTCGGTCCCGTACGCCGACGAGGACATGGGCCGCATCATGGTCGAGCAGTTCGCCGGGATGGAATCGCTGCTGCTGGGGCGCAGGACGTACGAGATCTTCGCCGCCCACTGGCCGCGGATCACCGACGAGAACGACCCGGTGGCGACCAAGCTCAACGCCATGCCCAAGTACGTGGCCTCACGGACCCTGGACCAGGTGGAGTGGAACAACGCGCACCTGCTCCGCGGCGATGCCCGGGGGAACGTCGCCGAGGCGGTCGCCGGGCTGAAGCAGCGCTCCGGCGGCGAGATCAACGTCCAGGGCAGCAGCAACCTCATCCGCACCCTGCAACAGCACGATCTGGTCGACGCGTACCGGTTGCTGATCGAACCGGTGGTCCTCGGCACCGGCAAGCGGCTGTTCGCCGAGGGGACGGTACCCGCCGCGATGAAGCTCGCCGCCGTGCAGCAGACGGGGAGCGGGGTCCTGTACTGCACGTACGAGCGGGCGGGGAAGCCCGAATACGGCTCCTTCGAATTGGAGGACTATCCGGAGAAGGTACGGGAGATGAAGATGGTCGACGAGGGGACGTCGCCCTAGCTGTATTGCCCTGTGAGGTTGGGGACGCGGCCGGCGGGTGCATGCGCCGGACCGCTTCCGTCGAAGCCCCTCCGGGACACAGCGCGATCCGGCGGATCCATCGCTGGGCCGCTCCCGCCAGCAGCCAGCGACGGACCGGAACTTCGAGCAGCACGCGGCTACCGTCCGGTCGGCGCGGGGCCGTGACGTCCCATCCGTACTTTGCGGCGAAGGCGTGCACGATCTGCTCCGGGAACGGGCCTCGGTGCAGCACGGCCTCCCCCTCTGCCACAACGGGGAACCGGCCGTCCTCCAGCGCCAGGGATACCTGCGGGGCATTCTCGAGGTTGCGGATCTTGACCGATCCGCTGTCCGCACCGATCCACCAGGCGTTCCGCACGAAGACGAACCAGACCGGCGTCACATGAGGAGTACCGTCCGGACGCACAGTGCACAGCCAGACGTTCTTCTCCCCGGCAAGACGGTCGCGGACAACAGGCTCGGGCGGAACCACAGGATCAGACATGCATCCCATCTCACCCGTCCGCCCGGCGGAGCACCTGAGTCATGCGGCCCGGTCGCGTCGGACATGCGTCCTACACCCGAGGCCCGGGCCGCGCCGGCCGATCACGGCGGCTTGCCGTTCGACAGCGGCTCGTTCGCGCGACGTGCGGACCAGCGGATCCATGAGCTGCAACTCGCCCGCGACGGCCTCCGCGACTTCCTGCTCTGCGTCGTCACCGTGAGGGTCGCTGAGCACGCTCGTGGTCACCAGGAGGCCGGAGGTGCAGTGCGGGTGACCACAACAGGAAGACTCCCGCGCTCGATCATCTGCCGCGGCAGTGACAGCCCGAAACACTCACCGACGACCTTCAACACCCGGCGCTTCTCTTCGACGGACGACAACGCGTCGGCCTCGCCGAACAGGTCGTCGATGCTGTCTTCCGGCGGGATGACTCCGGCCGCTTCCAGCGCCGGGCGCAGCAGGTCAGGCCGGGCGCCCGCAGGATCGTAGCCGAAGCCCAACTCGCAGTGCAGCTGCAGCTCGCCGTCGGCGAGGTACCTGAAGAAGGAGGGCGGATCATCCGGCCGTGGGTCGAATATCAGCACCTCCGCGCCGCGGGACACTGCCGGGTCGAGGGACCAGCCTTCGCTGCCCCCGCACTCAACGATGAACGACCAGTCGCCGCTTCGGCCCATGCGGCCGACGCAGTAGATCTGCGTGAGGTCGACCATCCGGGACGCTTCCTCGATGGTGAGGGCAGGTCCGACTTCGACAGGCTCATGATCGGCCATCCGTTCGGCCAGCTGCCGAGGGCTGAGGCCGCGGGCGCAGGTGATGTAGAGGTCGGTGGCATTCAAATTCGCGCTTCCCCAGGCATCGGCAATCCATGCGAGGTTGTCGGGCATTGCTGATTTCCCCTCCTGCGCAACACCGGGCAGGTGGGGCACAGCGAGAAGCTGGTGCCACCCCACCAACGGTCGGCAACTTGTCACGGCTTGGGAACCGTGCAAGCCACGGTCACCTTGGTTGCACCGCAGTGCGCGGACCGGGGAGGTCCCCCCTACGGGGCCTTGTCCAGCATCCGGTACTTGGGCGAGAAGCCCGGGCTGAACGCCCCGGCCCTCTGGACGCAGTTGATCCATCCCGACATGGCCGATCGACCACGCTCCGCCGCCGAGAGCCGCCGCCCACGTGGGAGCACGTCTTACGGACGGGACCGCACCTTGACGCTGTGCCATTATCAACGCGACATGGTGGGCTCAAGAGATGTGCGGCATTCGAGGCGGGCAGTCCGTGCAACTGCGTTCCCGGCAGGTCTGGCGCTGCTGATCGCCTGTGGGGGCCCCGGCCAGATATGCACCCTGATGGACTCGTACACCGGAATCCGGGTGAGCGTCGCGCCGAAGCTGGCGCGCACGGTTGTCGATGCGACCATGCTCATCTGCTGGGACGGCGCCTGCCGGAGAGATGTCCTACGACTGCGGGAGGTCCCACCGGACCCACCGAGGGAACCCGGGAATCCCGTATTGACCACCGAGACCCCCGCCGTACCGGAGATTCCGGCGACGAGCACCCCACCCACCCCCGAGTTCGCCGGGCCACCGGGATGGGTGGTCGTGCCCGACCTTCCACACGAACCTGTGGACGTCACGCTGTCCTTCAAGGACAACCGCGGAAGCACCGTGCTCCAACAATCGATCACTGTCACCCCGAAGCCCGACTACCCCAACGGCCGTGACTGCGCACCGGGCGGTCCCCAGGCCTGGCTCACGGTCACCGAAGAGGGTGCTCTGACTCAGCGCTGAACCACTGATCCTCGGCCTACCTGAGGAGGGCGCACGCTCCTGGTCACCAGGAGCAGGCTCTCACTGAGCGCTCACCGGGTTCCGGGCCGCGGCTTGAATCGGCGAACCTCCTGGGGCCAGCCGCACGCTTCCGCGATCTTGCCGGCCCACATCCTGGCGGCCTCGTCGTCCGCAACGTCCACCACGGTGAGCCCGCCCAGGAACTCCTCGGTCTCCACGAAGGGGCCGTCGGTGAACCTCAACCTGCCGCTGGTCGCGTCAGCGCTGAAGGCCGTGTCGGCTTCTTCCTCCAGTCCCCCGGCGAACACGTACACGCCGGCAGCCTTCATCTCGTCCACCACAGCCATGGCGAGCCGCCCGCGCCCGCGGAACCACTCCTCGGTGTGGTCGCCCACCCACTGCTGATTGAAGTAGATGAGGTACTCGGCCATGTGGCTCCCTCTCTCAGGCTGTGCCCGGCTCCTGCCTCAAACCTATTGCACGAACAGCTTCCGGCACGCGACTCGGCTCAACACCGCCTGACTAGAACCGGTCTCGCGACCCCACCGACTCACGGCTGCTTCCCGAACAGCAGCGGGTCTGCTGCACGGTCTGGTGACATCTGATCTGGCTTGCCTGTAGGGCGGCCTGGAAGGATGTCGCTGTGCCCGTTCCCTATCCCCAAGAGTTCCGTGACGACGTCGTGCGGGTGGCCCGCAGCCGCGAGAAGGGCGTCACCCTCGCGCAGATCGCGAAGGACTTCGGCATCCATGAGATGACCCTGTCGAAGTGGATGCGCCAAGCCGCCGTCGAGGACGGCGAGACGCCCGGTGTCACCAGGACCGAGTCCGCGGAGAACCGCGAGCTGAAGAAGCGCATCCGTCTGCTGGAGCAGGAGAACGAGGTCCTGCGCCGCGCGGCGGCGTATCTGTCGCAGGCGAACCTGCCGGCAAAAGGCTCTACCCGCTCGTGAGAGAGCTCGCCGCCGACGGGATCCCCGTCGCGGTCGCGTGTCGGGTGCTCCAGCTCTCCCGCCAGCACTACTACCGCTGGCTCCATCAGCCCGTGACCCATGCGGAGATCACCGTGGCCTACCGCGCGAACGCACTGTTCGACGCCCACCGCGATGATCCCGAGTTCGGCTACCGGTTCCTCGCCGGCGAAGCCGAAACCGCCGGCCAGCGGATGTGCGAGCGGTCCGCCTGGCGGATCTGCCGCGACAACGCCTGGTGGTCGGCCTTCGGCAAGAAGCGAGCGAAGAACGGCAAGAGGCCGGGACCGCCGGTGCACGACGATCTCGTCCGGCGGGACTTCACCGCCTCCGCGATGAACCAGCTGTGGCTGACCGACATCACCGAACACCCCACCGGTGAGGGCAAGCTGTACCTGTGCGCGGTCAAGGACGCCTGGTCGGGCCGGATCGTCGGCTACTCGATCAGCAACCGGATGCAGGCCCGCCTCGCGGTGAACGCGCTGGACAACGCAGTCGCCCGGAGAGGGCAAGTGGCCGGCTGCACCGTCCACTCGGATCGCGGGTCGCAATTCCGGTCACGAAAATTCGTCCACGCCCTGAACCGTCACCGCCTGACCGGCTCCATGGGCAGAGTCGGCGCCGCCGGCGACAACGCCGCGATGGAATCCTTCTTCGCGCTCCTGCAGAACAACGTCCTGGACCGTCACCCCTGGGCCACCCGCGAAGACCTCCGCATCGCGATCGTCAGCTGGATCGAGCGGACCTACCACCGACGCCGCCGACAAGCGCGGCTCGGCCGATTGACCCCCATCGAGTTCGAGACCACCATGAAACCCGCCGCAGCCCTCGCGGCATGAAACCCGACTGTCACCTATCCGTGCAGCAGACCCAAACTGGTGGCCAGATTGACAAAGGTCGCGCCACACGCCCCGAGCGCCCCCGTGGTGAAGCAGTCCAGGGCGTCGGTGATACCCAGCTCATCGGCCGCGATCTGCGCGATCTCCCTCGCCGCCGCGATCGCCCGCCGCTTGTCCGC
>NZ_JAMQGM010000038.1 GCF_023703325.1 Streptomyces meridianus | reverse complement strand
CGGGCGCTTCCCTTCGGTGTTTCCAACACTACCAGGCATTTTCCGTCTCCCTGACCGAGTCCCGCGGACATGCAGAACGTGATCCGGAATTGGATTGCCATTCGAGGAGAGTGTTGCCACCCACGCTTCCGGTGCAGTGTGTCGTGCACCTCGCGTCGGGCAGGGCTACGACCCTACATCTCGACCCTGGGCAAGGCAAATTCAGCGTCGGGGGCATCGGCCGCGGCACCCCTGCGCGCGCCCAGGGGTGCCGCACTTCCTATGACTTACGCTTCTGACCACTGGCGTTGCCGCGAACAGAAGGTGGTGGCGCTTGACGTGACCCCATCCCCAGGAGGCCCTCCATGACCACCGTGACGTCCCCGATCGCCGGACGTGCCGTAGGGCTCTCCGCCGTGCCCGACCCCGTTTTCGCCGGCGAGATGGTGGGGCCGGGCACCGCCGTCGATCCGGTCCGCCGGGCGGGCGCTGCCGTGGCTCCGGTGGACGGCGTGCTCGTGTCGCTCCACCCCCACGCGTTCGTCGTCGTGTCGCCCGAGGGGCACGGTGTCCTCACCCACCTCGGCATCGACACGGTTCAGTTGAACGGTGAGGGTTTCGAACTTCTGGTGCAGAAGGGGGACACGGTGCAGCGCGGGGACGCGATCGTGCACTGGGACCCGTCGGGCGTGGAAGCCGCGGGCAAGTCCGCGGTCTGCCCTGTCGTGGCACTCGAGGCGACGGCCGAAGCACTCTCCAAAGTCGCCTCGGACACCGACCTGAAGGCGGGCGACACGCTTTTCGTGTGGCAGTGAGGGGACGCGTACAACATCCACTGCGGTGACCGGCCGCCGCACCGATCGGAGACGGTGACATGGAGACAACGCTGCGAGGCGTCGGTGTGAGCCACGGCGTGGCCATCGGCGAAGTCCGGCACATGGGAACGACCGTGCTGGAGCCGCCCGCCAAGCAGATCCCCACCGAGGAGGCACCGCGCGAGCAGGGACGCGCCCGACGGGCCGTGGAGGCCGTGGCCGCCGACCTGGTCGCACGGGGCAACCTGGCCGGCGGCGAGGCGCAAGCCGTCCTCGAGGCGCAGGCGATGATGGCGCAGGACCCCGAACTCATGGCCGACGTGGAGCGGCGCATCGCCGTGGGCAGCACCGCCGAGCGGGCCGTGTACGACGCCTTCGCCTCCTACCGGGCCCTTCTCGCGGGAGCCGGTGAGTACCTCGCCGGGCGGGTGGCCGACCTCGACGACGTGCGCAACCGCATCGTCGCCCGGCTGCTCGGCGTTCCGATGCCCGGAGTGCCCGACAGCGAGGACCCGTACGTGCTGATCGCCCGCGATCTCGCGCCTGCCGACACCGCGTTGCTCGACCCCGCTCTGGTCCTCGGCTTCGTCACCGCTGAAGGCGGTCCGACCAGCCACAGCGCCATCCTCGCCCGGGCCCTGGGCGTCCCCGCGGTGGTGGCCCTGCCCGGGGCAGTCGAGATCGCCGAAGGGACGACGATCGCCGTCGACGGCAGCACCGGCGACATCTTCGTCGAGCCGTCCGCGGACAAGCGCGAACAACTCGAGTCCGCCGCGGCCGAGCGCCGGGCCGCTCTCGCCGCGGCCACCGGGCCCGGCGCCACCTCGGACGGACACAGGATTCCTCTGCTCGTCAATATCGGAGGCCCCGCCGACGTGCCGGCGGCGCTGGATGCCGGAGCCGAGGGCGTGGGGCTGTTCCGCACCGAGTTCCTCTTCCTCGACGACAGCCGCAACGCCCCCTCCGAGGAGAAGCAGACCAAGGCCTACCGGCAGGTGCTGGAGGCCTTTCCCGAGGGCCGGGTCGTCGTCCGGGTCCTGGACGCGGGGGCCGACAAGCCGCTGGACTTCCTGACTCCGGCGGACGAGCCGAACCCGGCGCTGGGGGTGCGCGGACTGCGCACCCTCCTGGACCACCCCGAGATCCTGCGCACACAGCTGCGGGCGCTGGCCAGGGCCGCCGAGGGGCTTCCGGTCTACCTCGAGGTCATGGCCCCGATGGTGGCCGACCGGGCCGATGCCCGTGCCTTCGCCGACGCCTGCCGGGAAGCGGGCCTGCGGGCCAAATTCGGCGCGATGGTCGAGATCCCGGGGGCGGCCCTGCGGGCACGTTCGCTCCTCCAGGAGGTCGGGTTCCTCTCCCTGGGGACCAATGACCTCGC
The DNA here is from genome assembly GCF_023703325.1 of Streptomyces meridianus. GTDB lineage: Bacteria > Actinomycetota > Actinomycetes > Streptomycetales > Streptomycetaceae > Streptomyces > Streptomyces meridianus. Next base: position 39,180 of record NZ_JAMQGM010000038.1, on the reverse strand, counting down.
CCAGTACACCTTCGCCGCGGACCGGCAGGTCGGCGCCGTGTCGCGGCTGCAGGATCCGTGGCAGCCTGCGCTCCTCGATCTGGTGGCGATTTCGGCGGAGGCCGCGAAGGCCGAGGGCAAGAGCTGCGGTGTCTGCGGTGAGGCCGCTTCCGACCCGTTGCTCGCCTGCGTGCTGACGGGGCTGGGCGTCACCAGCCTGTCCATGGGTGCAGCCTCACTCCCCTTTGTAAGGGCCACGCTCGCCAAGCACACCCTCGCGCAGTGCGAGCGGGCGGCAGCCGCCGCCCGGGCCTGCGAATCGGCGGAGGACGCGCGGGCCGCCGCGCAAGCCGTGCTCTCCGGAGAGTGATCCGCGCCGTATCGGGTGTGCGCTGCCCGGCAGCGCACACCCGACCGGTTGTCATGCGTCCGGTGGCGGCAGGGTGAGCCCGGGGCGGTAGTCCACCCCGGGCTCCGGCGGCACGGGCTCCCCGGTCTCCGCATCGGTGCAGTATGCCGAGAACACCTCAGCCTCGGTGAGCGGGCGCAGCCAGCCGTCGCGCAGCGACCAGCCCCGCACCGTGTCCCGGCCGTCCTCCGTACTGCTCCGCAGGACCACGCCGCCGGGGCCACCCTCAGCCACGGCGACCGCGAGGACCGTGCAGAACACCAGGGCGTCCCACTCCCGGATGTGCACCTTGCCGGGTTCCGCACACTCTGCGTGCAGCACGGCGACCAGCTGCGCGCCGTCCGCCGGAACGCTGCACACCGCGTGATGGACACCGGGCTCCACCACCTCGGCCAGTCGCATCAGCGCCTGCGACGCCCGGAGGTACGCCGCGTGCCCGATGTCCTCCCCGTACCGGTCGCAGCCGCCCGCCCGGGCGAGGACGTCCGTGGCGTACTCGAACGTGGCGCGACGCGCTGCCTCGTCCACGAGCAGCGGCAGCAGGCCCCGGACGGGCCGCCCGTCGTAGACGACCGTGGCGCCGCTCGCCGCGACGCCCGCCGTGTACCTGGTCCGGCTCTCCGTCGCGTCCGGATCCAGGCCGTGCTCCTCGCAGAACTCCGTGAACTCCCCCGGATCGAAGACGGCGACGGTTGTGTGCACTCCCTGTGACTCCAGAGCGCGCAGCAGCGCCTCCATCCGTCCCAAGTACTCCTCGTGATCGGCGAACTTGAACGTGCGGTAGCCCGTCATCGCGGTGAAGTCCTGCTCGTCGACGAGCAGGGCGACCGTGCTCGGTGCTTCCCGGAGCAGCTCCCGCCAGCCGTTCGACCGGTTCCTGCCGCCACTGTTGGTTTCCATGACTCCCCCCTCAGCCCTCCGGTCAGCATGCGCGACCGACGATCACTCACAGTAACCGTGGACACTGACAGCGGAGGGTGACGAGGCGTCGCGCGGCGACCTACGGGGTGCGGGCGTCCGCGAGACTCGCGTAGAAGCGCAGCAGCTCGAGGTCGTCCACCGAGCCGGCGTTCACCGCCTTCTCCAACGGTGTGCCCTGCAGGAGACGTTTGACGGGGACCTCGATCCGCTTGCCGGTGAGGGTGTGCGGCACCCCCGGCACCTCGATGACGTCGTCCGGCACATGGCGCGGCGAGAGCTGTTCCCGGATGGTGCGCTTGATGCGTTCACGAAGGCCGTCGTCGAGCTCTGCCCCCGGCGCGAGGTGGACGAACAGCGGCATCCAGTATCCGCCGTCGGGCTGTTCGACGCCGATGACGAGCGATTCGCGAATCTCCGGGAGACGCTCCACCGCCTCGTAGATGTCCGCCGAACCCATGCGGACACCCTGGCGGTTGAGCGTGGAGTCCGACCGGCCGTGGATGACGACCGTGCCGCGCGAGGTGAGGGTGATCCAGTCCCCGTGCCGCCAGACGCCGGGGAACATGTCGAAGTAGCTCTCGCGGTACCGCTCGCCGTCCGGATCGTTCCAGAAGCGGATGGGCATCGACGGCATCGGATTGGTGACGACCAGCTCTCCGACCTCGTCCACGAGGGCCTTGCCGGTCGGATCCCAGGACCGGAGGTCGGTGCCCAGGCACGGTGCCTGGAGCTCACCGATGAAGACCGGGAGCGTGGGTACCGCGCCGGCGAAGCAACTGCAGACGTCCGTGCCACCGCTGACCGAGGCGATCCACATGTCCGCGGCCACTTCGTCGTGGATCCATCGGAATCCGTCGGGAGGCAGTGGCGACCCGGTGGTCGCCACGCACTTCACCGCGGAGAGGTCGAAGTCGCGGCCCGGGTGCACCCCCGCCTTGCGGCAGGCCATCACGTACGCGGCGGAGGTGCCGTAGACGGTGGCGCCGGTGCGCTCCGCGATGCGCCACTGCGCGGCAACGTCGGGATATCCGGGGCTGCCGTCGTACAGCACCACGGTGGAACCGACCAACAGGCCGGAGACGAGGAAGTTCCACATCATCCAGCCGGTGGAGGTGTACCAGAAGAAGCGGTCGTCCGGGCCGAGGTCGGTGTGCAGCCCGAGCTGCTTCAAGTGCTCGACGAGGATGCCTCCCTGGGACTGGACGATGGCCTTGGGCAGGCCGGTCGTCCCGGAGGAGTAGAGGACCCACAGCGGATGGTCGAAGGGCACCTGCTCGAATTCCGGTTCCACGTCGGCCGCGGTGAGGCGATCCCATGCGAGGGCTCCCTCGGGTGCCGTCGAGCCGAGCAGCGGGATGTGCACCACGGCGCGCAACGTGGGCAGTTCGCGGCGCAGTTCGGCGACGGTCTCGCTGCGGTCGTGCTCCTTGCCGCCGTAGCGGTAGCCGTCGACGGCGAACAGGACGACCGGCTCGACCTGCTGGAACCGGTCGAGGACACTGCGCGCGCCGAAGTCGGGCGCGCACGAGGTCCACACTGCGCCGACGGCAGCGGTCGCCAGGAGGGCGACGACGGCCTGCGGGACGTTGGGCAGGTATCCGCTGACCCGGTCGCCGGGACGTACCCCGAGAGCACGCAGCTCCGCGGCGAGGGAGCCGACCTGACGACGCAGTTCGGACCAGCTCAGCGGGGCGGGTTCGTGGGTCTCGTCGACGTGGAGCAGCGCCGGACGGGCGGAGCTGTCCGGATCCTCCGCCGCCCGCAGGGCGTGCTCGGCGTAGTTCAGTGTGGCTCCGGGGAACCACTGGGCGCCGGGCATGGCCGGGTCGGCGAGTACGGTCTCGGCGGGCGTGCCGAAGCGGACGTCGAACCAGTCGGCGACGGCCTGCCAGAAGGCCGGAAGGTCTTCGACCGACCAGCGCTGCAGCGCGGCATAGCTCGCGGCGGCGTCCCCCGGGACCGGCTGCGGGGCTCCGTGCCGCTCGGAAGCCCAGGTGTGGAACCGGGTCAGCCGGGCGTTCTCGATCCGGTCGGCACCGGGCTGCCACAGGGGCTCCGGCGGGGTGGCCGGCGACGATGCGGTGCTGGCTGCGGTCATGCGGGCGTCTCCCGGGGCGTTGCTCGTGTCGGGCGTCGCCGGCCGCACATGCGGGGCGCGGTCAGGACGCGGCTCATCAGGACCATGCCATGTGATCGACTTCCGCACCAGGGCGCACACCCCATATTCGGGGTGTGATCTGTGTGCGGGGACCACGGGTACCCAGGCGGCCGGGGCGTACCGGTTCTCGCGGTGCCGCGGGCCGATGGCAGGGTGACCGTCATGGATGCTCAGGACCTGGAGCGGTCGGCTGGGACGGACGGTGTGCGGCGAATGATGCGTGCCGTGCGGACGCTGTGGCGTCCTCGCCCGGACGGCGCCGGGGACGCCGGACGCGGCGAGCGGGCACGGGTGCCGGGCCCTGTGCACGGAGCGGACCCGGAGCCCGGCGGTGGGACGGTGCGTTTCGCCCGCTCGTCGCTGCGGGTCCGGGTGACGGTCGGCGGCGCGGTGTTCTGCGGGTGGGACGGCGCGGAGCCGGAGCCGTCGGACGCGCTCGGCGCGGGGTGCCCGGAGGCGGATCAGCGCGCGGTGCTCGAGCCCGACAAGGAGGGCGGGTGGCGCGTGGTGTCCGAGCGGGTGACCGTGGCGGTGTCCCGGTACGGAACGACGGAGGTACGTACGCCGGGCGGCGTGGTGCTGCGACGTGATCTGCCGCCGCGCTGGTGGGAGCCGGTGAACGGGGCCGGGCACGCCCCGCGCTGGATGCAGCGCTCGGAAGTGCCGGCGGACACCCGGTTCTTCGGGCCGGCCGGGCCTGCCACGGGTGCCCGGCTTCGAGACGGGTTGTACCGGCTGGGGGGCACCTCCACGGGTGGCGGCGCCGTCGCGGACGGCTGCCGACTGTCCGTGTCGATGCCGGTAGTGCTGGCGGTCGCCGACGCCGGAACGCATCTGCGCTTCCACGACACCCCGTCGGAGGGCCGGCTGCACGTGCGCGAGGGGACGGAGGGCGCCGGTTCGGGCCATGACCGGCCGGGCACCTGCGAGCTGCGGGTGGCGGGCGGTCCGCACCGGTCGTGGACGGTGGTGGGCAGCCCCGCACGGGTGCTGCATGCCTGGAGTTCGCTGACGGGGCCGCCGGTCGTGCCCCCGTCCTGGGCGCTCGGACACCAGCACGTTGTCCGGGGCAGCGGGAAGGACGTACAGCGGGCCGTGAACCGGCTCCGGGAACGGGGCCTTGCGCCGAGCTCCGTACATTTCCTGGAACCGGCCTGTCGTGCGGGGGCTTCCGGGGCAGTTGCCGGGGGTGGGGCAGACCGGCCCCGGCTGGCCCGCGAGCTGCATGCGGAGGGCGTGCGGCTGGTGTCGGTGCACGGCCCCGGGGCCGGCGCCCAGTACGCGGAAACCCCCTGCACGGAGTCCGAGGCCGGCCGGGACCGGCGCGAGGTCCCGATACGGGCTGCCGACCGTCCGGCGCCCCGCGGGGAGAGCCCGGGACCGCGTGAAACCCCGGCGCAGCAGCGCGTTCCGTCATCGGACGGAGGGCCGTTCCGGCTGTCGCGTCCGGTGCGGGCGGGCATGCAGCGGTCCGGCGGCACCTGGTCCGAGGGGAAGTCGAGCGGGTGGCCCGCCCTGCGCGAGGCGCTGGCAGCGGTGCTGGGACTGGGGCTGTGCGGCGTGCCGTACTCGGGGCCACACCCGGACGGCAACACGGGAGCGCGGCCTAACGAACTGGCACTGCGAAGCCTTCAGTTGAGGGCGTTGCTGCCATTGCTGCTCACCGACGGAACAGCGCTGGGCGAGCTTCTGGACCGGGGACCGGCGGACGAGCTGCTCGCCGGTGCGCGGGCAGCCCTGGCGCAACGGGACCGGCTGCTGCCGTACTTCGCGACTCTGGCGCAGGTGACGCGGCGCACGGGAGCGCCCTGGGTGCGCCCGCTGTGGTGGAAGTCGCCGCACGACCGGGCGTTGCGCGACTGCGACGACGCGTTCCTGCTGGGAGATGCGTTCCTGGTGGCCCCTGTGCTGGAGCCGGGCGTGCGTTCGCGGGAGATCCGGCTGCCGCGGGGCCGCTGGTACGACACGGCCACGGCAGAGGTCCACGAGGGTCCCGGACGGATCCGGTCGGCAGCACCGCTGTCCCGGATTCCGGTGCTGGCGCGGGCGGGTGCGGTGGTGCCGGTCACGGGGCCGGGGGGTTCGGCCGAGCTCGAGGTCTGGCCGCCGGCGCCGGGACGCAGGGGCGGCGGCCTGGCGGTGACCGCAGCAAGCGGAGCAGGCGGGGCGGTGGTCGAGCGGTTCACCACCCAACTGATCGACGGACGCGTCGAGGTACGCCGGGAGGGCGGTGCTCCGGCCGGACGAACCGTCCGGATCCGGGGCCGCTCCGTGTGAGCCGGCCGGGCTGCCGGGGCGTGCCGGTCAGTCCCGGAGGCGGCCTGCGAACCAGGCGTTCGCGACCCGGGTGTGCAGGGGGAACGCCAGCTCGCCGGGTCCGTGGCGGATCCCCCAGCCGTCGGTCTCGTCCGTGGGCACGGAGGGCGGGAGTTCTTCCCGGTCGCACACGGGCAGCAGCCCGAAGACCAGCAGGTGGTCGGGCCCGCTCAGCACGTCCGCGAGACGGACCGCGCCGGGAGCGGCCGCGATGCCGGTCTCCTCGGCGAGTTCGCGGACCACGGCACACCGCCAGTCCTCGCCGTGGTCGATGAAGCCCCCGGGCAGCGCGAGCAGCCCGAGCTGCGGCGGAACGGCGCGGCGGACGACGAGCAGGCCGGTGCGGTCACCGTCCCGGACGGGGAGGAGGGCGACGGCGACAGGCAAGGGGTTGCGGTGGTTCGTCCTTCCGCAGCCGGAGCACGGGCGCGCGCTTGCGGGGCCCGGTCCGAGCGGTGAACCGCAGTACGTGCAATGGGAGTTCGCCTCCGGCGGGGTCACAGCCAGGACCCTATCCGACACTTCCGGCCACGCAGCCCGCCACGGCTTCCCACGCGCCGCCCGGGGTGGTACACCCGAGGCCATGCCGAGACTTGCCGCAGCACTCCGCGCACTGGCTCTTTCCGCAGCCGCCGCCATGGCCGTCACCGCTGCTCCACCGGTGGCGCAGGCGGCGTCCGAACCGAAGGCCCCGAAGGGCTTCGTCGCCCTGCACGACGCCGACCCGACGATCCTGCAGGAGATCCGCTATCGCACGGAGCACAACTTCGTCGGGGAACCGATAGACGGCTACCGCGAGCCGATGTGCATCCTCACCGAGCAGGCGGCCCGCGGCCTGCACCGCGCTCAGGCCCGGCTGCTGCGCCGGGGCTACTCGTTGAAGGTCTACGACTGCTACCGCCCGCAGCGGGCGGTGGACCACTTCGTCGACTGGGCGAAGGATCTCGACGACCGGGCGATGAAGGACGAGTTCTACCCGGACGTCGACAAGTCCCGGCTGTTCGAGGACGGTTACATCGCCGAGAAGTCGGGGCACAGCCGGGGAAGCACGGTCGACCTGACGATCGTGCGGCTGCCCGCCGAGCCGACGCGGCCGTACGAACCCGGAGAGCCCCTGGTGCCCTGCTACGCACCGAAGGACGATCGGTTCCCGGACAACTCGATCGACATGGGCACGGGGTACGACTGCTTCGACACCCTGTCGCACACCATGGACCCGCGCATCCGGGGGGAGCAGCGGGCGAACCGGATGCTGCTCAAGAGCACGCTGGAGAAGCAGGGGTTCGTCAATCTGGCCGAGGAGTGGTGGCACTACACCTTCGAGCCGGAGCCCTTCCCCGACACCTACTTCGACTTCCCGGTGTCGCGGAAGTCGCTCACGTCCCGGCCGTGATCCTGAGCGTGGACGACGGTCTCGATCACCTCGGCTCCGAGAGGAACTGCGGTTCGCTCGGCATCGGGGCTTCGTCGGGACCGAGCGCCATGTGCTCCCGGGCGAGACCGTCCCCGCGAATCGACCTGCGTCTTCGGGGGGCCGTCCGCGCTCACGCGACCCGGTGGTCGCGAACCGAGGCCGGTCCGCGCTCGCACGGACCGGCTTCCGGTTCGCGGCTGCGCGAGGTCTCGCCGGGCCACGCCGCCTGCATTACGGTGCGCGCATGACGCAACAGACGTTCGAAACGTACGAGGGCTTCTGGCCGTACTACGTGGCCATGCACTCCAAGGCGGCGACGCGCCGGGTCCACCTCGTGGGCACCCTGACCGGCCTGGCGGTCAGCCTGTACGGACTGCTGAGCGGTGACTGGCTGTTCCTGCTGGGGCTGCCCGTGATCGGTTACGGAACCGCCTGGCCGGCGCACTTCCTGATCGAGAAGAACAACCCCGCCACCTTCGGGCACCCGCTGTGGTCGCTGCGCGGCGACGCGCAGATGATCGGCACGATGCTCGCGGGGCGCGACCGCGAACTCGCGGAGACCGCGGAGAAGTGGCTGGCGGAGCGCTCCACGGGCTGACCGGGCCGGCTGTCCCGCCTCGTCGCGTGCCCCGCACCGGCCCCCACGACGACAGCCGCGGGGTCACCGCGTGCCATTCCCGTCGGCGGCCTTGACGCCCCGTCACTCCGGGTGAAAACTTCCGGTGTTGTCAGTCGGCATCGCCGAACGCCGGTCCGCTGCCTCTGCGCCGCGGGGCCCGTGCGCGCTCGGCGATCCTCCGCATCGGCACGCTCGTCGCAGACGGCGGTCGGGGGCATCGGGACCCCGCCCACCTCGGCACCGCAGCAATGGGAACACGCACCCTGCACGGAACCGGGGCGAGCGCCCCGGGCGAGGGCCAAGGAGCCGCAATGGAATTCTCCAATGGGGACATATTCGTCGGTGAAGTGATCGGCACCGCGATCCTGATCCTCTTCGGCGCCGGTGTGTGCGCCGCAGTGACACTCAACCACTCCAAGGCGAAGGCCTCGGGATGGGTCGTCATCGCCTTCGGTTGGGGCTTCGGCGTTCTGGCCGGCGCGTACACGGCCGGGCCGCTGTCCGGCGGACACCTCAACCCCGCGGTGACCGTCGGCATCGCGGTCGACACCGGCCAGTGGGACAAGGTACCGCTCTACATCCTGGGGCAGATGGTCGGCGCGGCGCTCGGCGCCGTCCTCGCCTGGCTCGTCTACTACGCACAGTTCGGTCGCAACGACCAGCCCACACTGGGAATCTTCTCCACGAGCCCCGAGATCCGGAACCCGGTCGCCAACCTCCTCACCGAGATCATCGCCACCATGGGACTGGTGCTGCCGATCCTCGCTCTCGGGCTGACGAAGGGGCTGGGGCAGTCCGGGACGGGGACCCTGGTGGTGGCCTTCCTGGTCGTCGGGATCGGCCTGTCCCTCGGCGGGCCCACGGGATACGCCATCAACCCGGCCCGCGACCTCGGACCGCGCATCATGCACGCCGTGCTGCCCATCCCCCACAAGGGCACGTCCGACTGGGGCTACTCGTGGGTGCCGGTGGCCGGCCCGCTCATCGGGGCGGTTCTGGCCGGTCTGATCTTCAACGCTGCCTTCTGAACCAGGAGACGCCATGACGGAGAGTTACGTCGCTGCGATCGACCAGGGCACCACGTCCAGCCGCTGCATCATCTTCAATCGCGAGGGCGGCATCGTCGCCGTCGACCAGCAGGAGCACCGCCAGATCTTCCCGAAGCCCGGTTGGGTGGAGCACGACGCGGCCGAGATCTGGTCCAGGGTCCAGGCCGTGGTGGCAGGGGCACTGTCGAAGGCAGGTCTCCAGGCGGACCGGCTGAGCGCGCTGGGCATCACCAACCAGCGGGAGACCACGGTGCTGTGGGCCGGGCCACCGGTGAACCGGTGCACAACGCCGTGGTGTGGCAGGACACGCGGACGGCAGCCCTGTGCACCGAGCTGGGGGGACAGGACGGCCAGGACCGGTTCCGCGCGGCCACGGGCCTGCCGCTCGCCAGCTACTTCTCCGGGCCGAAGGTCACCTGGCTGCTCGACAACGTGCCGGGCCTGCGCGAACGGGCGGAGAACGGTGAGATCGCGTTCGGCACCATCGACTCCTGGCTGATCTGGAACCTGACCGGCGGGCCCGACGGCGGAGTGCACGTCACCGACGTGACCAACGCCGGACGCACCATGCTCATGAACCTGGAGACCCTGCAGTGGGATCCGGCGATCCTGAGCGCGATGAACATCCCCGAGGCAGTGCTGCCGGAGATCCGCTCCTCCGCCGAGGTGTACGGGACGGCCGTGGGCGGACTCGCGGGCGTCCCCGTGGCCTCGGCGCTCGGCGACCAGCAGGCCGCGGTGTTCGGCCAGACCTGCTACGGCGTCGGCGAGGCCAAGAACACCTACGGCACCGGCAGCTTCCTGCTGCTCAACACCGGTGAAACTCCTGTGGTCTCGAAGCACGGGCTCCTGACGACGATGGGCTACCAACTCGGCGGCGAACGGCCCGTGTACTGCCTCGAGGGTTCGATCGCGATCACCGGTGCCCTGGTGCAGTGGTTCCGCGACCAGCTGGGCATCATCGGCTCCGCGGACGAGATCGAGCCGCTCGCCGCAAGCGTCGAGGACAACGGCGGGGCGTACATCGTCCCGGCCTTCTCCGGTCTGTACGCACCGTACTGGCGCTCCGACGCGCGCGGTGTCGTGACCGGGCTCACCCGCTACGTGACCAAGGCACATCTGGCGCGCGCCGTCCTGGAGGCGACCAGCTGGCAGACCCGCGAGGTCGTCGACGCCATGTACCAGGACTCCGGCGTCAGGATCACCACACTGAAGGTGGACGGCGGCATGACCGCGAACGGGCTGCTGATGCAGCACCAGGCCGACGTGCTCGGGGTGCCGGTGATCCGGCCCGTCGTCGCCGAGACGACATGCCTCGGCGCTGCCTACGCGGCCGGGCTCGCCACCGGGGTGTGGCAGGACCTCGACGAGCTCGGTACGCACTGGAGGCGTGACGCCGAGTGGGCGCCGCGCATGGCGGAGGCCGAGCGCGAGCGCGAGTACGGGAACTGGCGCAAGGCCGTCGAGCGGTCCTTCGGCTGGCACGCGGAAGACCAGGGGGGCCGCGGGGCGTAGCCGGGAGATCCTGCCGTGGCGGCAGCCGCGCGTGCTGCCGCCACGGCCCCTCCGCAGGGGGCCTGCCCCGGGCCGGAAGGGCGTGGCGCACACTGGTGTGCCATGGAGCTGCAGATCACCGCCACCTCGCCCGAGCATCCGGCTGCCCTGCTCGACCTGCCGTGGAGCGTGCCGCTCGAGGAGTGGCCCGACGAACACCTGGTGGCGCTGCCTCGCGGCATCTCCCGGCACGTCGTGCGGTTCGCCCGGGCCGGCGACGAGGTGGTGGCGGTCAAGGAGGTCGGCGAGTGGGCGGCCGTGCGGGAGTACGGCCTGCTGCGCGATCTCGACCGGCTCGCGGTGCCGGCGGTCGACGCCGTCGCGGTGGTCACCGGGCGCGCCGACGAGCACGGCGACCCGCTGGAACCGGTCCTCATCACCCGCCATCTCAAGGGGTCCCTGCCGTACCGCTCCATGTTCGAGACGACCATGCGCCCCGGCACCATCAAGCGGCTGCTGGACGCGCTCGCAGTGCTGCTGGTCCGGCTGCACCTCAGCGGTTTCGCGTGGGGGGACTGCTCACTGTCGAACACGCTCTTCCGCCGGGACGCCGGTGCCTACGCCGCCTACCTGGTGGACGCCGAGACGGGCCAGCTCCAGCCGCGGCTCACCACGGGCCAGCGGGAGTACGACGTCGAGGTGGCCCGGGTGAACATCGCCGGCGAGCTGCTGGACCTGGAGGCCGGCGGGTCGCTGCACCCGTCGGTGGATCCGGTGCCCTTCGGCGAGGCGATCGCCGAGCGGTACCAGGAACTGTGGCATGAGCTCACCCGCCAGTCGGTCTACCCGCTCGCCAAGCGTCACTACATCGACCGGCGCATCCGGCGGCTGAACGATCTCGGGTTCGACGTGGCGGAGATGCAGATCCAGCGCTCGCCCGAGGGGGATGCGGTCACGTTCCTGCCGAAGGTCGTCGACGCGGGGCACCACCAGCGGCAGCTGCTGCGGCTGAGCGGCGTGGACGCCGAGGAGAACCAGGCCCGCAGCCTCCTCAACGACCTGGAGACGTGGATGGTCTCGCAGGAGGACTACGCGCCCGGTGACCCGCTGGGCGCGCGCCCCGAGGTACTCGCGCACCGCTGGGTGCGCGACGTTTTCCGGCCGACCGTACGGGCGGTGCCCCGCGAGCTGAGGGGGAACACCGATCCGGCGCAGATCTACCACGAGATCCTGGAGCACCGGTGGCGGCTGTCCGAGCGCGCCCAGCACGACGTCGGCCTGCAGGCCACCGTCGAGGACTATGTGACCACGCTGCCTGCTCCCGCAACGGAAGTCTGAGCGCCCGGAGCCCGGGTCAGCCGGCCCGTCGCGCGGTACGGCAGATCGCATCGGCGACCACGCTGTCATCCGAGCACCCAGCCCCATGACGAGCAGCATCGGTGACGCCGACGGGTCACCGAACGTGTCGTGATCGATGGTGCGCGGGCCCGGCTCGGCCCGTGCCATCGCACTCCCTCCAGTCCTCGACGGGCCGCAGGCCTCCCGCCGCCACCCCGTCACAGCGCGCGAAGGCCCTCGATTACCTCGCGCAGGATGCTCTCCTCGGGCAGTTCGGCCAGCGGCACCGGGCGTGAGACGCGGACCAGTTCCTCGTCGAGCAGGTCGCCGATCAGCACCCTGACCACCCCGACGGGCAGATCCAGTTCCGTGGCGACCTCCGCGACGGACTGCGGGTTGTCCTGGCAGAACCCGACGATGTCGATGTGTTCCGGCGTGAGGGAACCGCCGACGGGGTCGTCACCGTCCTCGAGTTCGGCGGGGGTGACCTCGGAGAGCACCAGAGCGATGAGGTCCAGGTGCTCGTCCGCCGCGGTGCTCGTGCGCCCCCGCGTCATGGCGTAAGGCCGGACGACCCGGCCGGCCGCATCGTCGAACCACCGCTCGTCTCCCTGGAACTCGTCGCTCATGCCGTCCCCCGCACTCGCCGCCGATACCCGCGCCCGTCAGCCTCCCGACCTCGGGGCGGTGGCCAGGTGCTGGCCCACTCGCTTGACCAACAGAGTCATCTCGTATGCCACTTGGCCGACATCGGAGTCCGCCTCGGCGAGCACCGCGAGACAGCTGCCCTCGCCGGCCGCGGTGACGAACAGGAAAGCGCCGTCGAGTTCGACGACGGTCTGGCGGACCTCGCCCGCGTCGAAGTGGCGTCCGACGCCCTTGGCCAGGCTGTGGAAGCCGGAGGCGACCGCGCTGAGGTGCTCACCGTCCTCGCGGGTGAGTTCCTTCGACGCACCCGTCATCATGCCGTCGCCGGACAGCACGAGGGCCTTGCGGATGCTGCCGACACGCTCGACCAGGTCGTCGAGGAGCCAGTTGAGGTCGCCCGCCGTGCCGGTCGCGGCGTCCTGTGCAGTTGTGTGCGGTGCGGTCATCGACCGTCCCCCTCCGATGTCGTTCCTGGTGCCGTCTCCCCGGCGGCTGCCGGGGATTCTCCTGTCTCCGCCCGGCCACGCTGCCAGCCGCGCTGGAGCGAGGCCATGCGGGCACGTACGTCCTCGGCGTCGCGATCGGGCTCGGTTGCCTCCGCCGGTTCCCCGCTGCTGCGGGATCCGGGCACGGGCCGGGCCTTCACCTGCGCGGTGAGACTCGCGTGCCGCTTGCGGCGCGGCAACCCGCCGGCTGTGCTCCCGCCGCCGCTCGCCGCCTTCCGCCCGGCCGCGTACTCCGCGGAACCGGCGCGCTGCTGCCCGCCCCGGTCGGGACGGGAGGATTTCCTCCGCGGCAGTTCCTGCCGCTCCCCGGGACGTGCCTGCCCCGTTCCGGACGTGGGCTCGCCGGCCTGCTGGTGCTGGTCCGCGGCGTCCGCATCCGGTGCCGGCTTGCGGAAGATCAGGCCCTCTTCGTCGCCCTCTTCGTCGGACGCGCCGACGGGCGCCTCGAGTTCGACGGACGTGTCCAGCACCGGAACGGAGCGCGGGGTGGCGGCCGTCGGCGTACGGCGGTGTGCACGTGCCCCGGAATCGATCCGGAGTTCTCCGGTGTCCTCCATGCCGTCCGTCCGGCCCGGGGCGTCCCCGGATCCGGCGGGCACTTCGGTGAGCAGGCCGGCCGGGAGGAACACCACTGCCGTGGTACCCCCGTACGGCGAGGGCTGGAGAGAGACCCGGACGCCCTGGCGCAGGGCCAGCCGGCTGACGACGAACAGGCCGAGCCGGTCGGTGTCGGACAGTTCGAACTCCGGCGTCTCGGCGAGTCGCAGGTTGGCGTCGAGCAGCACATCCGGGGCCATGCCCAGGCCCCGGTCGTGGATTTCGAGGGTGAACCCGTTGGGCACACGTTCGCCGATGACCTGCACCGTCGTGTGCGGTGGCGAGAAAACCGTGGCGTTCTCGATGAGTTCCGCGAGCAGGTGGGTCAGGTCGGCGACTGCGGGTCCCTTCACCGCCATGCGGGGCAGACGCCGCACCTCGACCCGTTCGTAGTCCTCGACTTCGGCAACCGCGGCGCGGACCACGTCCATCAGCCGGACCGGTTTGCGCCACTGACGGGAGGGGGCCGCGCCGGAAAGGATCACCAGCCCCTCGGCGTGCCGGCGCATGCGGGTGGTCATGTGGTCGAGACGGAAGAGGTCGGCGAGTTCCCCGGCGTCCTCGGTGCGCTTCTCCATGGTGTCGAGGAGGGTCAGCTGGCGGTGCAGCAGCACCTGGCTGCGCCGGGCGAGGTTGACGAAGACCTCGGAGACGCCCCGCCGCATGTCGGCCTGTTTGACGGCTGCTTCGACGGCCGCGCGCTGGAGCGTGTTCAGGGCCTGCCCGACCTGGCCCATCTCGTCGTGGCCGTAGGCCAGGCGGGGAGCCTCGGTCTCGACGTCCACCCGCTCCCCGGCCGCGAGCCGCCGCATGACGCTGGGCAGCCGGACGCCCGAGACCTCGTGGGCGGTCTTGCGGAGCCGGGTCAGGTCGCGGACCAGTCCGCGGCCGACCTGCACGGAGATGGCGATGGAGGTGATGACGCCGATGAGGCCGATGATTCCGGCGAATCCGGCCTTGGTGAGGACGGCGAGCGCGACCGGCTCGACCCGGTCGCGGTAACGGGCGGAGGCCTCGTCGGAGAGCTGGTCGAGGTCGTCGAGGACGGTGTCGGTCGCGGCGTGCCAGCGCTGGGCGTTGACGGCATCGACGGCACCGTTCGCACCGGCCGACACGACGTCGTCCTCGGCCACCCGGAGATCGACCGACTTGCTGCCGTGCCAGTAGGTGTCGAAGCGCACACCCTCCTCGGGCGGCAGGATGGCGAGGTTGGTCGTGTAGAGGATCCGGCGCTGCGCTATCCGGTCGGAGAACGCCCGCAGTTCGCTGAAGTCCATCCGGCCCGCGATGAAGGCGCCGGAGAGCAGGGCGTCCTCCTGGGAGAGCGCTTCGCGGGCCCGGGCCAGGCCGATGAGGGCGCGCCCCTGCTTGTCCATCTCGGCGTCCTCGAGGCCGTGCAGGGAGGCCAGCAGCGAGAAGCAGGCGTCGACCATGTCGTTGTAGCCGGTGAAGGCGGCGCTGCGGGTGACCGTTCCCTCCTCGACTTTGCTGCGCAGGGAGTCGAGTCCGTCCATCTCCTCGAGAACGGCGTTGAGCCGGCCCCCCGCCCCCGAAGCGGCCGCCCCGCTCGCCACGTTCTCGCGCAGCCGGTCGAGGTACCGGTCGGTGGTGATCTGGTGGATGTTCAGACGCTTGAGGGCGTCGGATCTGCGCGGGTCGGAGAGGTAGACCAGGGTCTGTCGGCGTTCCTGCTGCAGCTCGCCGACGACTTTCCGGGTCGGATCCCCGATGCGGTCGATGCTGCGCGAGACGTCGTAGAGCTGCTTGGCCTCACGGCCGGTGAGCACGGTCGCGAACGCCCAGATCGAGGTCAGCGACACCAGAGGCACCAGCAGCAGTCCCACGATCTTCCTGCGGACGGACTTCCCGCGAAAGCGCATGGCATCCCCCACGTCAACCCCGGCACATCGGAATGGTTTTCGGACAGCAAACGGCGCGAGCCTACTACTGCTCGGTCACCAACCCGAAGACCTGCCCAGTCCTTGATCGGCCGGAAGAGGAGTCCTCCGATCGGTCGATGTCGTCGGATGCACAGACAATTGCCCGCAGCCGGGACCGGTCGACGCGTGCACGGCGGGACGAACGGGGACAGAGCCCGGTCAATCCGTGTTCATCGCTCCCGTCACGGTCAGGAGGGAATTTCGGGGCGAGTCAGGACGTTATCGTTCAGGGATGTCCGAACCGCGCCGCAGGAGCGTGCGTCGTTCGTTTCGAACGCCGGCGAGCGGTCATGCGATCCGGCAGCGGGGGTGCATCGACGCGGGCGGAACGCCCATGGGAGGGGAGCCGAAAGACTCATGAGAGCCGGACACGAAGAAACCGTTGAGCGCCGCTCTCTGTGGACCAGCGAGCCAGCGGAGCGCCGGAGCACACCGGATCCGGTGCGCACTGCGGCCGTGCGCGCGTTCATACTCGCGTCCGTCGCCGTCGTCCTGGCGACCATCACCGTTCTGTGGATGCTTGCGGGCTCCTGGTTGGCGTTCCCCGCCGTGCCGGCCACGGTGCTGAGTGTGGTCGTGGCGACCTGGAGCGCGGTGGACGTGTGGGTGACGCGGCAGGTCTGGATTCAGCGCCACGGCATCGTCTCGGGACCGGGCAGTACGGCGCGGGCGCTCAGCCGTGAGCACCGCCTTGCCCGGCGCAGGGCCCGCACCGGGGCTCGGGTCCGCCCGGCGCACCGCTCCCTGCCCCAGGTCTGAGCCGGGGGCCGCGGCCCCCGGTTCGCACCGGACGGCCGCGGCTCATTCGGCGGCGACCTGAGGCCGCCGGAACATCCGCGTGGCGGTGATCTCGCCGTGCACGGCCTCCTCGTCGTCGGCCTGTTGGGGCAGCCCGGGCCGCAGGTGCTCCTCGACGCTGATGTACTTCAGGCCCGCCCGCAGGTCGGCGTCGTTGCGCAGCCTGATGACCAACGGGAACTCGGCGAGCGCCGTGGTGTCGAACAGGCCCGTCGTGTAGAGGAGCTGGACGCCCAGCGCATCGGCAACGGCCCGCTGCAGCTCCAGCAGATAGGTGGCGTTGGCCCGTCCGATGGGGTTGTCGAGGAACAGGGTGCCGGCGTGCCGGTGCCGGTCGCGGCCGCGGTCGTTGCTGCGCAGCGCGGCCATCGTGCAGTAGAGGGCGATGGCGGCGGTCAGCAGCTGGCCGCCGGAGAACACGTCGCCCATCTGTCCGACGGGAACCCGTTCGGCCCGGAGCACGGCGTCGGGCTTGAGGATCTCGACGGCCACGCCACGCGGTTCCAGCGCCGCGGCCACCGCGCGCAGGAGCAGGGACATGCCGTCACGGCGCAGGTCGGAGTTCTTCCGGACGGCCGACCGGGTGGCCTCGTCGACGACCTCTCCGAGGCGTTCGGTGAGCGTTGCCGGGTCCGGGTCGTCGAAGCGGATCCGCAGGAACTCCTGGCCGGACCACTCCCCCAGCCCTTCGGGAAGCCTCGAAAGACGCTGCGCGGAACGCAGGGTGGCGAGCGAGGACTCGACGAGGCCGCGGAGGCGGTCCACGATGCTGTCCCGGTTGCGTTCGAGCTGCTCCAGTTCGTCGGTCAGCACGCGCAGCCGCGGCGCGAACGCCTCCTGCCAGGCCTGTGCATGGTCGGGCAGTGCTGCGGCCGGCAGCTCACGGATCTGCTGCCGGGCCGGGGTGCGCACCTGCTCGTACCGGGTGGAGTTGGCGTGCCGGACGAGGACGTCGCAGGCGTCGCGCACCGTCGATTCGGCGGCGGACAGTTCGCCGGCGAAGCCGCGAAGGGATCTGCGCGAGGCGGCGGCCGCCTGCCGGGCCTCCTCGAGGCTTCCCTCGTAGGGCTCCGGCCGGTCGTGGTCCTCCGGGTCCTCGGCCGGGGCGGGCTCGCGAAGCAGATCGCCCAGGAGGGCGGCCGTCTCGTCGAAGCCCCCGGCGGCCTCCTCGGCCGCCCGGTGCGAACGCACCAGCGCCGCATGGGCCGCCTGAGCGGCCGCCAACTCCTCGGTGTGTGCGGCCAGTTCCGCCGTGGCGCGGCGCAGCAGCCGTTGGGCCTCCTCGGCATCGGAAGGGACGAGCCCATCGGGCAGTTCGGTGTGCGCTGCGCCATCGGCGGGCGCGAGCCGCTCGGCCTCGCCGCGGTACCGGCCGAGCTGCTCGCTGGCGGTCGCCGCCCGTGACTCGAGCATCTGCACCAGTGATACGGCCCGCGCGGCGGCGGCCTGCCGGGACGGGCCGTCCGCGCCGTCCGTGCTTTCGAGCAGTTGGGCAGCGCGGCTGCGGACCTTGTTGGTGAGACGGTCGAGTTCGGCGAGGGCGGCGCTTTCGTCGCCTTCGGCACGGGCCTGTTCGGCGCGCAGGTCGGTGCCGACGCCGACCTTTTCGTAGAGCCGGCTGGCCGCCCGGTATGCCTCGCGCAGCGCGGGCAGCGACACGCGTGGGCCCGATCCGCTCGAGGCGGGCAGGTCGTCGTGTGCTCCGGCCACCTCGGCGCGCTCGGCGCGCAGCGCACGGGCGGTGCGGTGTGCGTCGTCGGCGGCGCGTTGCGCGGCGCGACGGTCCTCGTCCGCGGCGCGGGCCCGTTCCAGGAGCGCCTCGGCCCGGCTCTCCGACTCCGCTGTCTCGTCGGCCAGTTCGCGCAGTCGGATCTGCCAACCCGACCGTTCGCGCAGCCGGAACGCCAGACCTGCCAGGGCGTCGGCGGCCCGGCGGGCCAGCTGGGCCGCCTCCTGGCGCTCGTCGCGGACGGTTGCGGCCTGCGCGGCAGCCTCCTCGGCCTCGGTGCGGGCGGCGCGGGTCTCGGCGAAGTGTTCCCGGGCCGCCTGGGCCGCTGTGCGTGCGGATGCCGCGGCGGCGGCGAGTTCGGCGAGGCGTCCGGGCGGGCAACCGGTGCACCACGAGGAGATGCGGGCGGCCAGCGCGCGGTCCCCGGAGAGCCGGGCGGCGAGTTCACGGATCTGCTCGTCACGCCGGCCGGCGCGGGCCCGCAGGGCCTGGCGCTCGTCATCGGCTGCGCGCTCGTCGTGCATCGCCGGGTTCGGGGGGACGAGGAAGACGTCCGGCTCGCCGGTGCCGGCCGGCGGTGTGGGTGCCAGGAGAGCCGCCGCGGTGCCCACAGCGACGGTCGAACGAGGCAGCAGTGCTGCGCCGTCCAGGACGGTGCGGGCCCGCTCATGGGTGGCGGGGTCGGTGATGACGACGCCGTCGACGAGCTCAGGGCGCGCCGCGAGTACGGCCGCGTGGTCCACCGGGTCGACCGACTGGGCCAGGTACCGCCAGCCGGGAAGCGCGGGGATGCCGTGCTCACCGAGGTACTCGACGGTGGCGAGCACGTCGGGCCCGGGCGGGAGCAGCCCGCCGTCACCGAGTGCTCCGAGGATACGGGAGTCGTCGGCGGCGGCCGTCCGCAGCTCGAACAGGTGGCGTTCGGCGGAGCCGACGCTCTCCTCCAGCAGGTCGCGCAGCCGCTCGGCGTTGCGGTCCAGGTCCTCGGCGGTGAGGTGCTCCGGATCCGCCGGTGCCGCGGTCGGGCCGGTTTCCCGGGGTCCGGCCGGGGAGGCGTGCCCGGCCGGGAGCGACTCGGCGCCGAAAACGAAGTCGTCGCCGGCTTCGCGTGGCCGGGGCGGACCGCCGGGAGCGGACGGGGGCCCGCTGTTCCGGGGGCCGGGCAGTACCGGGGCCGCGGCCGGGCCGGGCAGGCCGAGGAGTTCGGCAAGCCGTGGTTCCCGGGCAATGGCCTCGGCCGTGCGCCGCTCCGCCTCGTGGGCTTCCGCGGCGGCCTCGGCCGCGTCCGTGGCACGGGCCGCGGCGAGTTCGGCGCGGGCCTCCTCGGACGCTGCCTCCCTGGCCTGCTCGGCGGTGCTGCGGGCTCTTTCCCGGGCCAGGTCCCAGGCGGCGGTTGCGGACTCCTCGACCGCTCCGGCCTCCATCGCAGCGCGGGCCGGGTCGGCCTCGCCCGGGGTGTCGTCGAGCCAGCCGGCCCGGACCGCCTGCGCGGTCTCCTGTTCGACCTCGGCGAGACGCTCGCGCAGATGGTCGGCCTCGCTCCGGGCCCGCTGCGCGGCGGTCGCGGCGGCGGTCGCCTCGCGGTGCGCCGTCTCGCCCTCGGTGTGGAGCCGGGCCGCACGCTCCTCCTCCTGGCCGGCCAGTTGCTCGCCGTCCTCCGCGGCCGACTGCAGGGCCCGGACGAGGTCGGCTGCCGCCGTCGCACGGGCGGCGAGAGCGGGAGCGGCGTCACGCTCGGCTTCGCGGATCGCCGCGCTGACCCGGGCGGATCGGTCGGCGGCCGCACGGTGACGCAGCACCGCCTCGGCGGCTTGCCAGGCGGCGAGCAGGGTGCGGGCGTCGGAGAGTTCGCGGCGCTGCGCCGCCGCCGTCCTCTCCGCTGCCGTGAGTGCCAACGAAGCGTTGCGGTAAGCGAGTTCGGCGGCGATGCTGGAACTGCGGCCGCGTTCCTCCTCGGCCTTCGCTGCACTGTGCCCGGCCTCGGTGACCTGCTGGGCGAGGCCCGCGGCCCGGTCGCGTTCGTCGACGGACCGGGCGGCGAGCCGGCCTGCGAGGGCACGGGTGTGCCGTTCGGCTCCGGCGTGGACGTCGCGGGCGCGTTCCCGGGTGGCGGTCGCTTCGACGATCCTGCCGAGGAGTTCGACCGAACCGGCGGTGAAGTCCCGTTCTGCCATCAACTCCGCGCGCCGGCCCAGCTTGTGGGCGAAGCCGTGGACGAGGTCGGCGAGACCGTCGGTGTCACGGGTGTCGGTGACGGCCCGCAGCAGCAGATCCGTGAAGTCCGAGTCGTTCTTGACGGCGAACAGGCCGGCCGCCTCGCCTTCGTCGGCGTTCATCTCCCTCTGGTAGCGGAAGAGTTCGGGGTCGAGACCGAGGCCGCCGAGGTGCTCGTTCCACCGCTCGTGGATCTCCTCCCAGGCGACATCGAGGTTCGGGTAGGCCCGCCCCGCCTCGGTGATCGCGTCCCGGAACCCCTTCATGGTGCGGCGGCGGCCCTGAGCACCGGAGAGCCCCTCGACGGGCGGTCGCACGGCCGTGGACTCGGCGACCGGCAGCGAGTCCAGGCTCATGCCCGGCCCGGGACGGAAGGAGTACCAGGCCTCGGCGAACTTCCGCGGGTCGTTGGAGACCTGACGGCCCCGCCATTCGCTGACCTTGCCCACGACGACGCACTCGCCGGTGAGCGTGTGCTGCCACTCCAGGGCGACGTGCCCGCAGTCGTCGGCGAGCAGGAACTTGCGCAGCACTCCGCTGCTGGCGCCGCCGAGGGTGTTGCGGTGGCCGGGGAGCATCACCGAGAAGATCAGTTTGAGAAGGACGGACTTGCCACCGCCGTTCTCGAGGAAGAGCACGCCGGCGGGCGCGGGGCGGCGTGGCGGGCCGACGGGTTCGTCCTCGAAGAAGTCCGCCTGGGTGGGGGCGGGGCTGGTGACCGGTTCGCCCACCCCGCGCAGATCGAGGACGGTGTCGGCGTAGCGCGCACCCGCGGGCCCGATGGAGTAGAGGCGGACCCGGGACAGCTCGTACATGGCGGGGGACTCTCGTGTCTCGTGAGGTTCAGCTGTGGAAGGGCAGGCCGGCGTCGGCGACCAGGCCGGGTTCCGAATCGTCGGGCGGCAGGAGGCTGGGCGCTCCACCGCCGACCGGGACGACACCGAGCTCGAGCAGTTCCGCCATGGCGGAACTGCCGGCCATGTCCCGGACTTGGAGCTGGTACCGGGCGGTCGTGCGGTAGGTGCCGCCGGCGTCGTCCCCGGTGCGCTGGAGGAAGCCCGAGTCGGTGAGGAAGGCGACGGCCCTGCCGACGATGCCGGTGGTCGAACCGGCCAGCCGCCGGGCGTCCTTGGTGGCTCCGGTGGCGGTGCGACGCGCCCAGACCCGCCAGGCCGCCTCGAGGCCGGGGGCACCGGTCGCCGGATCGGTGTTCTCCCCCTGCTCCTCGGCCCGTTCCTCGAGCCGTCGGCAGGCCTGGCGCACGAACGCGTCGACGCCGTTGACGGTGATGCGGCCGACGTACCCGTCGTCGGCGAGGTCCGCCGGGCGGGGGAAGGCCAGAGCGGCGACGGCGAGGTGGGCCAGCCCGTGCAGGAAGCGGTCGGATGCCTCGGACGAGGCGCGGCGGGCGTAGTCGCCCATCCGCACGGCGAAGACCGAGTCGTCGGCCGCGGCCAGGGCCATGCCGGCGCGGGTGGAGACCTCGAGGACGACGAGCCCGAGCCCGGTGGCGACGGCGTCCGCGAGCCGGGCGAAGGCCGGTTCGTCACGGTACCGCCGCAGCAGCTCCGCGTATTCCGCGTCGCGCGCCGGCAACAGCTTGGGCTGGAGGCCGAAGGAGACGAGCCGGGCCGCGTCGGCGGCGTCCGCGGGCGTGGGACCACCGGGGGCCGCGGTACGGGTGCCGGGGTCGGCGGAAGCGGCGTACGTCTCGTCCTCGCCGGGGGCGGCGGCCCCGTGCCGGGTCCGCTCGTCGGCGTGGTGATCACTCAACTCTGCTCCTCCTCGGTGGCGTTCGGTGCCTGTGCCGGTGGGACGGGGACGGGGCGCTCACGCCGTTTCCGAGCGGCCGGCGGCCATGCCCGCCGCGTCCAGCAGGGCGGTGCCGACGATCAGATCGGCGCCGCCGAATTCGGGATCGTCGAGGTCGGTGCCGTCGTCGGCCGCGAACAACAGGCGCTGCTCACCCTGCCGGTACGCGGCGCCGACCGGAGGGCTGGCCGCGTGGACGGCCAGCAGGGCCACGAGATAGGGAAGTTCGGGGTCCTGCCGCCTGGCGTCGGCGAGCAGGCCGGACAGCCGTCGCGGGGCGTCGGGGGGGATCGCGAGGAGTTCCATGGCGGCCGTCAGCTGCTTCTCGCTGAACCGGCTGTCGTCCGGGGTGGCGACGAGGTCCGGCTCGGGCATCTCGGCACCGAGGTGATCGCGCTCCAGCGGCGGCGTGAGGAGCGACTCGACGAGGTCGCCGACGCGTACGGCGTGCGGGGTGCGCAGGCCGGTCCCGCGGGCGAAGAAGGCGTCGGTCACGCGGACGGCACGTTCGACCGGGAGCGGCAGCAGGGGCGCCAGGAGCTGGCCGTACAGGTCGAGGCCCGAGTGCGCGGCGGGGGCGGTGAACGCCTGGCGGTCCTGCTCGGCTCGGAAGAGCGGCCCCGCCTCCAGCAGGCGGGACTGCAGCTGGGTGTGACGCCGGATGCAGTCCTTGACGATGTCGACGAGTTCGGCCGCGCGCCGCTTGTGCTCGCCCGTCCGTTCGTCGGCGTTCTCCGCTTCGTCGCGGACCTTGCGGATGTTGGTGAGGATGGCGTTCTCGTGCCGGTACCGGTCGGCGACATGGTCGAGAGCTTCGGCGATCATGTCCGGAACGGCGTGCAGCCAGTCGACGGCCCGGACGTTGCGCCGGGTCGCCTCGAGGGTCCGGCGCAGCGTCTCGGCGTACTGGACCGTGCGGTAGCGGGCCTGCTCGGCGGCGAGCTGGGCGTCGGCGAGGCGTCCGCGGTTGATGAGGACCTCGAGCTTGACCTCGGCCGCGATCTGGGCGCTGGTGACGTCCGTGTCGAGGGCGCCGACGAGCACGTTGACCGCCTCGTCGGTGGTCCGCAGGTAGACCCCGCCACCGGCCCCGGGAACCTCCTCGATGAGCTTGAAGTCGTAGTCGCGGCGGACATAGGAACCGTCCGGGCCGAACGTGCCGTAGACGGCACGGAATCCGCGGTCGACGCTGCCGACGTTGATCAGGTTCTCCAGCACCCAGCGGGCCACCCGCTCGTACTCCGCGGCCGGCCGGTCCGGGGCCTGGACGGCGGCCCGGGGCAGCAGCCTGGCCACTATCTGGTCGTGGTCGGCACCGGTGTCGAAGTCCATGTTCAGGGTGACCAGGTCGATGGCCGCCAGGGCGAGTTCCGCCATGGCGTACACCGAGTACTCGCCGGCGAGGTTGGCCTTGCGCACGTCGAGGTCGTGCAGCGGTGCGGTGCAGGCGAGCGCGCGCAGCCGCCGGGCCAGTCCCTCGTCCGCGGCGGGCCCGGGGGCGGGTCGCGCGGAAGCGATGGGACGGCCGGACCCTGCAGGCCGGGAGGGGGCGGACGGCGCGTACGAATTCACGTGCACAGATTAGGTGGTCCTGCCGACATCGACCGAAACGGCGCGGACCGGACCCCCGGATCGCCGGGGCCGGCCGTCCGAGGGCGCCGGCCTGCAGCGAGGACGCGCCTGGCGTCCGTCGCCCGGTCCGCCGCGGCTCAGCCCCGGTCCGCCGCGACCTGCCGGCCGTAGGCCTCGGCCAGTTGCCGGCGGGAGTCAGCAAGGTAGGCGGCGAGCAGGCGTTCCGCACCCGGGGCGTCCCCGCTGCGCAGGGCCTCGAGGATCTCCCGGTTGCGCTCCAGGTAGGGCGCGTAGAAGCGCTGCGGGTCCTCCATCACATGGAAGGCGAGCCGCAGTTCGGCCAGGACGCCGCGCATCAGCTCGTCGGTGCGGGGGCTGCGGGCGAGTCCGGCCACTGCCTGGTGGAAACGGATGTTGGCGGTCGACAGGTCCTGCCAGGCGCGTTCCCCGGCCGCGCGCTCGCCGGCGGCGACCGCGGATTCGATGGCGTCGAGCAGGTAGGGGGGGTCGCCGAGGCTGCGGACGGCAGCGCATTCGATCAGCTCGCGCACCCGGTAGATGTCGACGAGGTCGTCGACGGTCAGCCTTCTGACGAAGACGCCGCGGTTCAGCCGGTGCACGAGCAGCCGCTCGTGAGTGAGCAGCCGGAACGCCTCGCGAAGTGTGTTGCGCGACACACCCAGCGCTCCGCCTATACCGTCCTCGGACAGCCGGACCCCCGGCGGGAAGAAGCCTTCGGCCACCCTGTCGCGCAGGATGTCCGCGACGCGTTCGGCAGTGCTGGTGCGCCCCAGCAGCGCCCGGTCGGTCTCCAGGCCGCTCAGCTCCGCCAGCCGCCGCTCGCCCTCGTCCGTCACCGCGTCCTCGTCTTTCGTTCCGCTGCCCCGCCGGTTCCTCCCGGTCAGGAGGATGTGGTCACCGGCCACCGTATCGCCGAGACGGTCTTGTCGGATCGTTCAACAATCCCCTAGGTTGTGCGTGGCCGACCGGCCCGGCATGCCCCCTCCGGCCGGACGACCGCCCCGCCCCTGCGCCTCCGGGCCGCCCTCATGAACGGACGGACATGACCGACCTGGTGACGACCGACGTGGTGATCGACCTCAACGCCGACCTGGGCGAGGGCTTCGGACGCTGGAGCCTCACCGACGACGAGGCCCTGCTCTCCGTCGTGACCAGCGCCAACATCGCCTGCGGTTTCCATGCCGGCGACCCCACCACGATGCGCCGGGTCTGCGCCCGGGCCGCCGAGGAGGGGGTACGGATCGGCGCCCAGGTGTCCTACCGCGACCTCGCCGGCTTCGGCCGCCGCCCCATGGACGTGCCTGCGCAGGAACTCGCCGACGAAGTCGCTTACCAGATCGGCGCGCTGGACGTCTTCGCCCGCGCCGCCGGAACCCGCGTCAGCTACGTCAAGCCGCACGGGGCCCTGTACAACCGCGCCTGCGCGGACCCGGAGCAGGCGGCGGCCGTGGCGGCGGGCGTCCGGCTCGCCGGCGACGGCCTGCCGGTCCTGGGCCTGCCGGGCTCCGCGCTGCACGCCGCCGCCGCGGAAGCGGGACTTCCGGTGGTGGGCGAGGCCTTCGCGGACCGCACCTACACCCCCGAGGGCCGGCTCGTCCCGCGGCGGCTGCCCGGCGCGGTCGTCACCGACCCCGGGGACGTGGTCGACCGGTCGGTCCGCATTGCCCGCCGGAGCGACATCGCGGACATCGAGGGCGGACGGCTGTCCCTGCGCGCCCGCTCGCTGTGCCTGCACGGCGACACCCCCGGAGCGGCCGACCTCGCCCAGCGTGTCCGCAAGGGGCTGGAGGCCTCCGGAGTCCGGATCGAGGCGTTCGCATGAGACCGCTGCCGGTCGGCCGGCACGGCCTGCTCATCGAGTCCGGCAGCGGCGAGGAGGCCGAGGCCCTGCACGCCGAACTCCTCCGCCGGCGAACCGCCGGGGACCTCCCTGACGTACGCGAGATCGTGCCGGCCGCGCGCACCGTGCTGCTCCAGGGCCTGGACGATCCGTCGCGGCTTGCGCAGGAGATGACGCAGTGGCAGGTCCCGCCGCTCACCGACACGCGCGGCGAGACGGTCGACATCCCGGTCCGCTACGACGGCCCCGACCTCGCCGAGGTCGCCGATCTGTGGGGGGTCACGGCGGACGAGGTCGCCGGCATCCACTCCGCAACGGCGTTCCGAGTCGGTTTCTGCGGCTTTGCGCCCGGCTTCGCCTATCTCACCGGGCTCGCCGAGCGGTTCCACCTGCCGCGGCGTTCGACCCCGCGGACGAAGGTCCCCGCGGGATCCGTCGCCCTGGCCGGCCCCTACACCGGCGTGTACCCGCGTTCCTCCCCCGGCGGCTGGCAGCTCATCGGGACCACCGGTGCAGCGCTGTGGGACCCCGCCCGCGACCGTGCCGCCCTGCTCGTCCCGGGTGTGCGGGTCCGCTTCGTTCCCGAGGAGGGCACATGACGGACAGGGGGATCGAGGTCGTCCGGGCCGGCGCGCTGACGACCGTCCAGGACCTGGGACGGCCCGGTCACGCGCATCTGGGCGTCACCTGCTCCGGCGCGCTCGACCGGACCTCCCACCGGCTGGCGAACCGGCTGGCCGGCAATCCGGCCGAGGCCGCCACCCTGGAAACCACGCTCAACGGCTGCGCGGTCCGGGTCACCGCGGACGTGACGGTGGCGGTGACCGGCGCGCCGTGCCCGGTCACCGTGGAGGGGCGGCCCGCACCATGGGGAGCCCCGGTGCGCGTACCCGCCGGATCCGTGGTCGCGGCCGGGGCGGCGACCCACGGGGTGCGCAGCTACCTGGCCTTCTCCGGCGGCATCGGGATCGAGCCGGTGCTCGGCAGCCGCTCGACGGACCTGCTGTCCGGGCTGGGCCCGGAACCGCTCGCCGACGGCGCCGCCCTGCCGCTCGGCGCTCCCTCCGGCCCGCCGTCGCACAGCCACCTGGTCGCGTACCCCGGCCCGCCCCGCTCGCTGGTCCTGCCGATGCTCCTCGGACCGCGCGACGACTGGTTCACCCCGGCCGCGCTGCGCACCCTCGCAAGCAGCAGCTATCGCGTCTCCACGGCGAGCAACCGGATCGGCCTGCGGGTGGAGGGCCCCGGGCTGGAACGCCGGGGCGCGGGTGAACTGCCCAGTGAGGGAATGGCGATGGGGGCCGTCCAGGTCCCGCCGGACGGCCTTCCCGTGGTCTTCCTCGCCGACCATCCGACAACCGGCGGCTACCCGGTGATCGGCATCGTGCCCGAGGAGGCGCTCTGCGCAGCCGCGCAGGCCGCGCCCGGTACGGCCCTGCGGTTCACCCCCGTCCGTCCGCGCCGCCCCCTGGTGCCCCACCAGCGGTGACGGGTCACCGGCCCGTGCCGGTGCCGTCCTCGCCACCGGCACCCGCGGACGGCGGCCCGTAGCCGCCACCGCCCGGGGTGCGGATCTCCAGGACGTCACCGGCGCCGACGTCCACCATGTCGCAGCCGGCCAGCCGGACGGTGCTGCCGTCGGCACGCTCGACGAGATTGGCGCCCTTCTCGCCGGGCAGGCCGCCGGCCATGCCGTACGGGGCGACCCGCCGGTGGCCGGACAGGACGCTCACCGTCATCGGCTCCAGGAACCGGATACGGCGGGTGACGCCACAGCCCCCGGGCCATCGGCCCGCCCCGCCGCTGCCGCCCCGGATCCCGAAGGACTCCACCCGCACGGGACAGCGCCACTCGAGGATCTCCGGGTCGGTCAGCCGTGAGTTGGTCATGTGCGTCTGCACGGCATCCGTGCCGGCGAAGCCGTCCCCGGCACCGGAACCGCTGGCCACGGTCTCGTAGTACTGCACCCGGTCGTTGCCGAAGCTGACGTTGTTCATGGTGCCCGAGCCCTCGGCCTGCACGCCGAGGGCGGCGTACAGGGCTCCGGTGACGGCCTGTGAGGTCTCCACGTTGCCCGCGACGGTCGCGGCCGGGAAGGCGGGGTCGAGCATCGAACCGCTCGGGACACGGATGTCGAGGGCCTCGAGGCAGCCGCTGTTGAGGGGGATGTCGTCGGCGACGAGGGTGCGGAAGACATAGAGCACCGCGGCCATGACCACCGCCTTCGGGGCATTGGTGTTGCCGGGCTGCTGAGGCGACGTCCCGGTGAAGTCCAGCACGGCGCTGCGCGCCCCGGCGTCAACGCGTACGGCCACCTCGATCCTGGCTCCGCTGTCGGTCTCGTAGTCGAAGCGCCCGTCGCGCAGCTCCGCGACGATCCTGCGCACGGACTCCTCGGCGTTGTCCTGCACGTGTCCCATGTAGGCCCGGACCACCTCGAGCCCGAACCGGCCGGTCATCCGGCGCAGTTCCTCGATGCCCCGCTCGTTGGCAGCGATCTGCGCGCGCAGGTCGGCCAGGTTGGTCTCCGGATCCCGGGACGGGTACGGCGCGGAGGTGAGCAGTTCACGCGTCTCGCGCTCGCGCATGTGTCCGTCCCGCACCAGCAGCCAGTTGTCGAAGAGGACGCCCTCCTCGTGGACGGTGCGGCTGAACGGCGGCATCGAACCGGGGGTGACACCGCCGATCTCCGCGTGGTGCCCCCGCGAGGCCACAAGGAACAGCAGCGCGTCGCCGGTCTGGTCGAACACCGGGGTCACGACGGTGACGTCGGGCAGGTGGGTGCCGCCGTGGTAGGGATCGTTGATCGCGTACACGTCGCCGGGCCGCATCCCCTCCCGGTTCCGGCACAGGACCTCCTTGATCGACTCCCCCATCGATCCCAGGTGGACCGGAATGTGGGGGGCGTTGGCGATGAGGTTGCCGTGCGCGTCGAACAGGGCGCAGGAGAAGTCGAGCCTTTCCTTGATGTTGACCGAGTGAGCGGTGTTCTCCAGGCGCACACCCATCTGCTCGGCGATCGCCATGAAGAGGCTGTTGAACACCTCGAGCATCACGGGATCGGCGGCCGTCCCGACGGCGACCCGGTGCGGCCGGGGCTGCGTCCGGCGCAGCAGCAGATGGCCGTGGCCGCCCACTTCCGCCCGCCAGCCGGGGTCGACGACGGTGGTGGCGTCGTCCTCCACCACGAGGGCGGGGCCGTCGACGCGGTCGCCCGGGCGCATCTCGTCGCGCCGGTACAGGGGCGTCCCCGCGCGCCTGCCGCCCGCGAACATCTCGACGCGGGCGCGGCAGCGCAGCGGGCCCCGACGGAGCTGCGGGGCGAGTCCGCGCGGCCGGTGGGAGCCGGCCGTACCCACGGCCTCCACCGAGACCGACTCGACGACCAGGGGCCTGTCCATGACGAATCCGTAGCGAGCGCGGTGGGCGGCCTCGAACTCAGCGGTCATCGCGTCGATCGACGCAGGCTCGACGACCAGGGAGGAATCGGTGCCCGCGTAGCGCAGGCGCACCCGTTCCACGGTGGTGAGCGACGACGCCGGGACCCCGTCGGCCAGCAGTTCGGCCCGGGTCCGCTCGGCGATCCGGTCGCCGGCCTCCCGCACACGGACGAGCGCAGCGTCGTCGAGGGAGAGTTCGACGGATTCCTCGCGCAGGGCGGTGGCATCGGCGCGTCCGATCCCGTAGGCGGAGAGCACGCCGGGCAGCGGGGGAACGACCACGGTGCCGACGCCGAGCACGTCGGCGACCGCGCAGGCATGCTGGCCCCCCGCGCCGCCGAAGCTGGTCAGGGCGTAACGCGTGATGTCGTAACCGCGCTGTACGGAGATCTTCTTGACCGCATTGGCCATGTTGAGCACGGCGATCTCCAGGAAGCCCGCGGCGACCTCCTCGGGGGAACGGCGGTCTCCCGTGGCAGCCGTGATGTCCCGGGCGAGCCGGATGAAACGCTCCCGCACGATCCCGGGGTCCAGGGGCCGGTCGCCGTCCGGGCCGAACACCGCCGGGAAGTGGGCGGGCTGGATCCTGCCGAGCATCACGTTGGCGTCGGTGACCGTCAGCGGCCCGCCGCGGCGGTAGCAGGCGGGACCGGGGTCGGCGCCTGCCGAGTCGGGGCCGACGCGGTAGCGCTGCCCGTCGAAGTGCAGGACGGACCCGCCGCCCGCGGCGACCGTGTGGATGTTCATCATCGGGGCGCGCATGCGCACGCCGGCCACCCCGGTGCCCTGGACGCGCTCGAACTCGCCCGCGAAGTGGGACACGTCGGTGGAGGTTCCGCCCATGTCGAAGCCGATGACGCGGTCGAATCCGGCCTGCTGGGAGAGACGGGCCATGCCGACGACGCCGCCGGCCGGTCCGGAGAGCACGGCGTCCTTGCCGCGGAAGTGGCCGGCTTCCCGCAGCCCGCCGCTGGACTGCATGAACATCAGGCGGATTCCGTGCAGTTCGCGGGCGATGTCCTCGACGTACCGTCGCAGGACGGGCGAGAGGTAGGCGTCGACGACGGTCGTGTCGCCGCGCGGAACCAGTCTGATGAGCGGGCTGACCTCGTGCGAGCAGCTGACCTGGGTGAAGCCGATCTCCCGTGCGGCGGCCTCGACCGCCCTCTCGTGGTCCGGGTAACGGTAGCCGTGCATGAGGACGACGGCGGCGCTGCGCAGTCCGTCGCGGTGCGCGGCGCTCAGCTCCCGGCGCACGGCGGGGAGATCGAGCGGACGGACGGTGCCGCCGTGGGCGTCCGTCCGCTCGGGGACCTCGATGACCCGCTCGTACACGGCCTCGGGGAGCAGGATGCGCCGGTCGAACAGCCGGGGACGGTTCTGGTAGGCGATCCGCAGGGCGTCACGGAATCCGCGGGTGATGACGAGGACCGTCGGCTCGCCCCTGCGTTCGAGGAGGGCGTTCGTCGCCACGGTGGTGCCCATCTTGACGACGGCGACCCGGTCCGCGGGCACGGGTTCGTCGGGCCCCAGTCCGAGCATCAGCCGGATCCCGGCGACCGCGGCGTCGCGATAGCGGTTCGGATCGTGCGAGAGCAGCTTGCGGGTGACCAGGGTGCCGTCCGGCCGCCGGCCGACGACGTCCGTGAACGTGCCGCCGCGGTCGATCCAGAACTCCCAGAGCCCGGCCATTCCATCATTCTGGCAAGTTCTGCCCGATCGGTCAGCCGTGGCCGGAGGGCGGCGGCCCGGGCCGACCCCGGCCCCGGGTCAGCCGGGCGGGCTCTCCGAGCGGATCCTGCTGCGCACTGCGGTCTGGACCTGCGCCTGCTCCGCGGGATCGGCCGCGAGCCTCCGCAGCTGGTCGGCGACGCGCTGGTCCCCGATGGCCGCGTGCCCCGCGGCCAGCTCACGGGTGCTCTCCTCGCAGTCCCACAGGCACTCGACGGCCAGCCCCGACGCGAACGTCGGATCGGTGGACACCAGGGCGCGTGCCGCGCGTCCCCGCAGGTGGGAGGAGCAGGTCTCGCGGTACACATGGCGCAGCACCGGGGCGGCCGAGGCGATGGCGAGGCGTCCGGTGCCGTCGACGAGCTGCGGGAGCCCGGGAGCGTCGGCGCCCGCCGTCCGCACGGTCCTGCGCAGCGCGGCGAGGACGGTTCCCGCGTCCTGGAGGCCGCCCCTGGCGGCGAGCATGCCGGCTGCGGCGACGCCGAGCCGGTCGTCACGGTGGGCCCACAACCGTGCCCGCTCCAGCGCCTCGACACTGCACATCCGTTCGAAGGACGCGACGGCCGACTCGGCCACCATCGGCGATGCTCCGGCCACCGCAGCCTCGACCAGGTCGAGCGCGTCCGGGTCCGCCCGCTCGGTCAGGTGGCGCACGGCGGCGCTGCGGGCCCCGTCCGGGCCGCTGCGCGCCGCGGCGAGGAGCTCCCCCCGGTCCTCGGGTCCGGCCACAGCGGTCAGGCAGCGGGCCGCCGCGGCGTGCCGCAGCCGGGTGGGGTGCTGGTCGACGTCCTCCTGCGCCCACTCCAGCACCTGGCGCACGCTCCAGCCGGGTCGGGGCCCGGGACCGCGCACCTGTCGCTGCCAGCGGTCGAAGGACCCGCGTTCACCGGCCGCGCGCACGCGGGCGGCGTCCGGGTCGTCGCCCGCGGCCCAGAGCCGCCAGGGGCGCGGTTCGAAGGCGTCCCGCACCGCCTGCGCGAGATCCGCCTCCCCCTCGGGAGTCCCGGGGAATCCGGCGAGGACCGGGGCGCGCAGGGCTGCGAGCCCGGCGTCGTCGTCGCGCAGCGCCAACTCGTCCAGGGCCCAGGACCAGTTGGCCCCGGTGGCGGCATAGCGGCGCAGCAGGGCCACGGCGTCGGCGCGGCCGTAGGAGGCGAGGTGGCCGAGCACGGAGAGGGCGAGGCCGGTGCGCTCGGGCGCGGTGTCGAGGTGATCTTCCGCGCAGAAGAGATGATGTCCGATCTCGTCGAGGGCGCCGTCGAGGTCCCTGCAGAGGCGCGCGTAGTACAGGGAGCGGTTCTCGAGTTGCCAGTCCTCCCGAGGGTCGTGCAGCACACAGTGGTGCACCGCCGCGAGCGCCTCCGCCCGCGGCGCCGCGAGGGCATGCAGGGTCCCGTCGCCGCGGCCTCGCTGGAGGAGGCCGAGCAGGGTGCCGCTGGGCGCTATGTCTGGATCGAACATGAGGTCAGCATCCGGTGCGGAGAGTTCGCTGGCAACGGGATTTCCTGCACCTGCGCTGTCGCCGGCCCCGGAGGTCCGCGCCCGGTGTCCGGCACGGATGCCCTCGTCCCGAGCCGTGCAGCCTAACCGAACCCGTGGTTTCCGCCGAGTCCGGAGGACCGGGGCCGCCATGACCGACAGTGCGCCTCGGACATATGACAGAAGCACCACCGTATCGGGTGTCGCCAAACCACTTACCTGCCGTCGCAGGCTGTGCAACAGTCGTAACCGGCCTTCGTGTCGCCAACGGTCGCGCCGCGCCTGTATCGGAGTTCGACATGCCTTCCCGAATGTTTGCGGACCGCCCCTCGGGACAGCCGCCGGAGCGCGGCGCGGTCGAGGCGCTCATCTCCCAGACCCGTCGGCTGCGGGGCGGCGTGGACGCCGTGCGGCGGGACACGGATGAGACCGACGACGCCACGGGCCGCTGGCAGCGCGCCCTGTGCGACCTGGCCGTGCACCACCTCGAGGATCTCGGACAGCAGCTCAGCCAGCTGCACGACGGCTTCCCTCCCGATCTCGCGGAGGACGGCCCGGCGCCCGGCGCACCGCCGCTCTCCGATGAACGCGGGTCGTTGCTGCGCCGCGTCGGCAGCGCCGAATGGAACCTGCTCACCGACGAGGTCGAGTGGTCCGCGGAGCTTTTCCTGATCTTCGGCCGCACGCCGCAGGAAGGTCCGCTGTCCCTGGACGAACTGCCGTCCTGGCTCCCCGAGGAGGACCAGCCGCTGCTGACCGCGATGGTCACCGACTGCCTGGTGGACGGCAAGCCGATCGACGGCGAGTTCCACATCGTGCGGCCCGACAGCAGCGTCCGCACCCTGCACATGACGGGTGAGCCGGTCCTCGACACCGGTGGCACCACCGCCTCGATGTGGGCGGTCGTCCGGGACGTCAGTGAACTGCGCCGCAGCCAGCGGGTGCTGGAGGAAAGCCGGGACAGCCTCCGGTTCCAGCGCCGCATCGCCCGCACGGAACACCGCCTGGCGGTCGAGTTCCAGGAGGCCGTGCTGCCGCCCTGGCGCGGATCGCTGCACCTCGGCCCGAGCGGGTCCGCCGCCCTCGACGTGGCCGCCCATTACCTGCCCGCGGACACCACCGCGCAAATCGGAGGTGCGTGGTACGACGCCCTCCAACTACCCGGAGAGCGGACCGTGTTCGGTATCGGGGAGCTGACCGGGCACGGCGTGACGGCTGCATCGGCCACCGCCGTGCTGCTCGGCGCCCTGCGCGGGCTGGCGCTGGCCGGCACGGAGCCCGGAACGCTCCTGAACGGGCTGAACCACCTGCTCGAGACCTCGGCCCATCCGGCGCTCGGCAGCGCCCTGTGCTGCCTGTTCGACGCAAGAACCCGGACCCTGACCTGGGCCGGGGCAGGCCACCCTGCCCCGGTGCTGCTCCGCGACGGCGTGCTGCGCCCGCTGAAGCACCACGGGGGCGCGCTCCTCGGGGCGTCACCGGCAACGCAGTTCAGCCAGAGCGGCACACAACTGATGCCCGGTGACCTGTTGCTGCTGTGCTCCGACGGACTCGCGCCGGACTGCGGAATCGGCAGCCGTGAGGAGGGCGGACGGGCATCGGCCATCGGACCAGGGCACCTGCGCGGGCGCAGCGCGCAGGAGTGCGTCCGGATCCTGGCCCGGGAGTTCGGCCGTGAGGAGCGCGGGAGTGATGCCTGCGTTCTCGCCGCGCGGCTCGGTGACTGAGGCCCGTCCACGGAACACGGCTCCCGCCCGCGCCGATGGCGCGCCTGCCGGTCACGCACGGCAGCTTCCCGTGCGCCGTCGGGGCTCGCCGGGTCTTCGGTGCGGCGGCCCGCACCCGTCCGGGGCGCTTCAGACCGCGGCGCTCGCCCCTCCGGCGCCACCCGGCAGAGCGAGCTGCAGTTCGTCCCTCAGGTCGGCGATCTTGGCGTACCCGGAGTACTGGGCGGTCAGCCGGTACATCTCCCGCAGCCGGTCCCAGGTGCGGTGCGAGGAGGTCTCACCGATCGACACCAGCGCCAGCCGGGCGTAGCGGTCGGCCTGTTCGGGGTCGTCCGCGATGAAGCAGGCCGAGGCCATCGAAATGTAGTCGAAGATCCGTGACCGCTGGCGGCCGTTCTCCCGCAGCCGCAGCGCCTCCTTGGCGTGACGCTGGGCGGTGTTGGCCGCAGCCGGCTGGTGGTCGGCGAGCGTACGGAAGGCGAGGGCCTGCATGCCGTGCAGGTCCGCCTCGTCGAACATCTGCATCCAGCTGGGAGGGGGCACGTCGCCCTCGTCCGACACGAAGAGCTCCTCGGCCTCGCCCAGGGTGCGGCGCATCGCCTGTTCACGGCCCATGGAGGCGTGCGCCCAGGCCTCGATCGTGCGCAGCATGGCCCTGGTGCGCGGCAGGGCCTCGTCCCCCGCACCGGAGTTGGCGAGCTTCATCAGGTCGAGGGCGTCGTCCGGCCGGCCGAGGTGGACCATCTGCCGGGCGGCACGCGAGAGGGCCTCGCCGGCCCGCGGCCGATCCCCGCCCTCGCGTGCGGCATGCGCAGCGATGACGAAGTACTTCTGCGCGGTCGGTTCCAGGCCCACGTCGTGGGACATCCAGCCGGCGAGCACGGCCAGGTTCGCGGCCACCCCCCAGAGTCTGCGCTGGAGATGGTCGGGGTGGCGGTAGGCGAGCATGCCGCCCACCTCATTGAGCTGACCCACGACGGCCTTGCGCTGCAGCCCGCCGCCGCGTGCGGCGTCCCAGGCCCGGAAGACCTCGACGGAACGTTCGAGCTCCTCGACCTCCTGTGAGCCCACGGGAGCCGCGTCGTAACGGTCGAGATCGACGCGTGACGCCGTTGTGTGGGCCCCGCCGGGGCCGTGCTCGCCCCGGGCGAGGGCGGGGTCGGTGTGAAGCCAGTCGTGCATGGCGCCCGTGAGGGCCGATCCTGCGGCGAGCGCGGCGCCCGCACCCACCAAGCCGCGTCGGTTGAGCATGAGGTCCATTCCCGTGAATTCGGTGAGGACCGCGGCCGTCCGTTCGGGCGCCCAGGGCAGTTCGTCTTCGGACTGCCGCTTCGCCGTACGCCCGTGCCGTTCGAACCCGAGATCCTCGATGGTCACGACACGGCCGAGTCGCTCGGTGAACAGGGCTGCCAGCACCCGCGGCACCGGATCGCGCGGCACTTCGCCGGTGTCGATCCAACGCCGCACCCGGGAGGTGTCGGTCGCCAGCTGCGGCTGCCCCATGGCGGCCGCCTTCCGGTTCACGAGCCTCGCGAGTTCGCCCTTCGACCAGCCGGTGAGACCGAACAGATCCGAAAGACGAGTGTTGGGTTCCTTGTTCACGTCAAGCCCCCAGGTTCTCGGCTGAGTTGACAGTAACGGCCCGTCAGGCGCCGCAGGCCCATTCGCCAGGGTTCGCCAGGGTTCGCCAGATGGTGTGCCACCCGTGGACGGGTGTGGTGTAGGAACGCGCCGATTCCCCGGTCTGCGACCGAGGGCCCCCGCCGGACGGGGGCGGGCGGGCACTTCCCCAGGGTGTCCGCCCGCCCCCGGACCCGGGGGCCGACCGGCGTCCTGTCGGCACACGAAGGGATCCGTATCGCTCATGTACGCAGCCATGTCCTCCGTGTCCGTTCCGTCCCGGCAGTACCGCGTCCGGCCGGCCGGGGTTGCCCCGTATCCGGACGCCGCCCCTGCCGCGGCCGCCGGCGACGAGCGGAGGCGGCGCGGTGTGAGCCCGGGCGGCCAACCGCTCAGCGGGAGAATCGACTTGTCCGGCACCCAGGGTGCTCAGCTGCGCACCGTTCTCGCCTCCGTGCACCGGATCTGCCCGGAGTTCAAGCCTGTCCAGGTGCTCCGCCGCAGCGGCCGGTCCGTGCTGCTGCTCGGAACCACGGGCCGCACAACGGCCGTTGCCAAATGCTTACTGGACCAGTCACCGGCGTGGGCGGAGCGGTACCGGCACGAAATAGCTGCATACCGGGCGTTCGTCCGGCACCGCCCGCCGGTCCGGGTGCCCCGGCTCATCGCGGCCGACCCGGGCAATGGAACGCTGGTGATCGAGCGGGTGCCCGGCCGGGTTGCGGCGTTGTACCGGCACCCCTCGGACGGCCCGCCGGCGGCCGACGTACGGGCGGTGCTCGGGGCGATCTGCCGGATCAACCAATGGCGGCCACCGGGGGACCTGTTCGACGCTCCGGTCGACTACGCCGCCCGGATCACCCGGTACCACGAGCTGGGTCTGTTCACCGACCGCGACCTGGGCGACCTCCAGCAGTTGCTGCGCGGGGTGGCGCACTCGTCCAAGCAGGGACAGGGGCAGTTCTGCCACGGGGACGCCCTGCTGTCGAATGTGCTGCTGTCGGCCACCGGCCCGGTCCTCGTGGACTGGGAGCACGCGGGCTGGTACCTGCCCGGCTACGACCTGGCGACCCTGTGGTCCGTACTCGGCGGCGCTCCGGCGGCACGCCGTCAGATCAGCCAGCTCGCCCAGGCCGCCGGGCCGGCCGCCCGGGACGCGTTCCTGATCAACCTGATGCTGATTCTCACCCGGGAGATCCGGACCCACGAGACCGCCCTGCAGCGGAGCATCGAGACCCAGCCGTCCGCACCCACCGCGACTTCGGTCTCGGGCGCCGAGGAGCAGCGCCTGCTGCTGCGCCGGCTGCACGACGACTGCGCCCTCGCTCGCAGGGCCGTGCGGGCGGCCGTCGGCACCCGCTGAGATCGCCCCCGGTTCCGGCGCCCCGCCCCGAGGGCGCCGGAAGGCTCGCCGGTCGGCCGCTCCCGGGCGGCCGGCCGCCGCCATTTCCCCCTGAAGGGCGGCTTCCTGAGCCGTCGGGGCCCCGGCTGACCGCCTACCCGGTTCCCACCCCTGACGGACATCGCGCCGACTCCCCGCGCGGCACCGGGACAGCGGTCGTGCCCGGAAGACGAGGGCAATCCTTTCCCCGCAGCACGATTGACGGACGGTCGGCCAGCCGATACCTCTAAGGCGTGTTTTCCCTGCCCGCCGGAGCCCGGGTGGCACTCCGGAGCGGGAGCGGAAGGCACTCCCCAGTCGGGTCCGGCCCGCAGAACCGTCTGCGCATCGTCCGGAACGGCCCACTCGAGGAGGCTGCATTGCGAGGTTCCCAGCAGGAGGGTGCGAGAAGCACACGACGGAGAGCGGCGAGGGCGGTGACCGCCACGGCGACCGTCGCGCTGCTGCTGCCGCTGGTCTCCGCGGCCCCGGCCGCCACGGCCGGCCCGCCCCGTCCCGGTTCGCTGCAGGACGCGTTCGCGGACGCGGCGCGCGAGTACCAGGTGCCGCAAAGCGTTCTGCTCGGTGTCTCCTACCTCCAGTCCCGTTGGGACGGCCACAGCGGTGCGCCCAGCGTTGCCGGCGGCTACGGCCCGATGCACCTCACCGACGTGCGCACGGCGATCGCGTCGGCGCCGCACCACAGCGAGGGCGCCGAGGATGCCCGCGGGGACGACTCCCGTCCGCGCAGGACGGCCGGTGAGCGGCACGGCACGGCCGCCGCCCCGGACAAGGTGCCGGCAAGCCGGCGCACGCTCGAGAAGGCCGCCGATCTGACCGGAATCGAGGCCGGCGAACTGCGCGGGGACGACGTCGCCAACATCCGCGGCGGAGCAGCGCTGCTGGCAGCCTCCCAGCGCGAACTGGGACTGCCGTTGAGCTCCGACCCGGCCGACTGGTACGGCGCTGTGGCCGGTTACGCGGGCGCCGACGACTCGGCTACCGCGACGGCGTTCGCCGACGACGTCTACTCGGTGATCCGGGAGGGCGAGCGCCGGACCACCGGCTCCGGGCAGGTCGTCTCCCTGCCGGCGTCCCCGGGCGTCACGCCCCGCGCAGCACAGGTGAAGAAGCTGGGCCTGCGGACCGCGGACGCCGGTGCCTCCGAGTGCCCGCGCAGCGTGCCCTGCGAGTGGATCCCCGCCCCGTACCAGGAGTTGCCCGGCGACGACTACGGGAACCACGACAAGGGCGACCGTCCGCGCTCCCAGAAGATCGAGTACATCGTCGTCCACGACACCGAGGCCACCTGGGACACCACGCTCAAGCTGGTGCAGGACCCGACGTACGTCTCCTGGCAGTACTCG
Organism: Streptomyces meridianus; assembly: GCF_023703325.1. GTDB lineage: Bacteria > Actinomycetota > Actinomycetes > Streptomycetales > Streptomycetaceae > Streptomyces > Streptomyces meridianus. The sequence goes on along the minus strand of NZ_JAMQGM010000038.1, from coordinate 1,061 downwards.
CTGCGCTCCTCCGACGGGCATGTCGCCCAGCACGTACCGCTGAAGGACGTCGCCTGGCATGCCGGCAACTGGTACGTCAACGCCAAGTCGATCGGTCTGGAGCACGAGGGCTTCCTGGTGGCGCCCGACGCCTGGTACACGGAGGCCATGTACCGCGCCTCGTCGCGGCTCGTGCGGTACCTCGCGGCGAAGTACGACATCCCGCTGGACCGTCAGCACATCCTGGGCCACGACAACGTCCCGGGGCCGACGGCCGTCAACATCCCCGCCATGCACACCGACCCGGGGCCGTACTGGGACTGGGACCATTACTTCAGGCTGCTGGGCGCTCCGCTGCACGCGAACGCGGGGCGCACCGGCGGGCTGGTCACCATCCGCCCGGAGTACGCCGAGCACCAGCCCGCGTACCGGGACTGCGAGAAGTACGGCGACCCCTGCGCCCCGCACGGCTCCGGAGCGGTGCGGCTGCACACGGAACCCAGCGGCGACTCCCCGCTGGTGACGGACATCGGCCTGCGGCCCGACGGCAGTCCGGCCACGACCGGCGTGAACGATGTCGGCGCCCGGGCCTCCACCGGTCAGCAGTTCGCCGTCGCCGAGCGCAAGGGCGACTGGACGGCCATCTGGTACCTGGGGCAGAAGGCCTGGTTCCACAACCCGGCCGCGAAGCCCACGGCGCTGAACAACAAGGGCCTGGTGATCACGCCCAGGTCCGGGGCGGAGAGCGTGCCGGTCTACGGCCGGGCCTACCCGGAGAAGAGTGCCTACCCCGAGGGCGTGAGGGTGCAGTCCGTGACACCGCTGCCGTACAGGCTCGAGGCCGGGCAGAAGTACGTGCTGGGCGGTGCGACCCGCGGCGAGTACTACTGGGCGGTCACCTACGACAGCACGAACCACCGGGTGGTGCGCGGCAAGGACGTGTACTACGAGATCCAGTTCGGTCACCGCGTCGCCTACGTGAAGGCCGACGACGTGAAGGTCCGCAGTTCGCGCGGCTGATTTCCGCCCGGACAACCCGAACGGTCAGGGCCCTCACCGACGCCGGACACTGTTGGCGAATG
>NZ_JAMQGM010000037.1:215276-279906 GCF_023703325.1 Streptomyces meridianus | reverse complement strand
CCAGCGGACCTCGGCGCCCAGCGCGACGAGGGTCTCGATGAGCACCGCGGTCTGCACCGTCATGTGCAGCGAGCCGGTGATCCGTGCACCGGCCAGTGGCTGCGACGCGGCGTACTCCTCACGGATGGCCATCAGACCCGGCATCTCGTGCTCGGCGAGGCGGATCTCCTTGCGGCCGAAGGCCGCCAGGGAGAGGTCGGCGACCTTGAAGTCCTGGCCGTTGACAGCTGTCGTCATGCGGTCTGCTCCTCATGGTTTCGAGCGGGAGTGGGTATCGGCTGTCCGGCGGCTGCGGACACACGTGTCCCCTGCCGCACCACAGTCCGTCGGAGGCCCTCTCTCCCTCGGCCGGTCCGTGATACGGGCCGCCCGACCGCCATCAGCAGCGACGTCTGTCCAGTGACGAATCTACACCGATCGGCGGGACGGACCCCAGCCCGCATCCCGTCCCGACCACCGTACCGGGGCAGTGTCCCGGGCACCTCCGGTACGCCGGGCGCGGAGCCTCTCGCAGCTCGGCGGGGGTGCCGTGGGGAGGTCCCGACCGGCCCGCGGACCCGGCCCCGCGCCCCTGCGTGTGACCGGACGAACACCGGATGATCCGGAACGCCGGGCCGAAGGCTGAACGGGGCCCCACCGCCCGGGCGGTGACCGGTGGAGGAGCCCCGTTCAGCTGTGGGCGAGTGGGCCGGAGTCAGCTCCGGTCGGCACCACCCGGCATCTTCGCCGGGTCCGAGCCGGCGGCCGCGGCAGCCTCGTCGTAGATGTCCGGCTCCAGGTAGATGACACGGGCGATCGGCACCGCTTCGCGGATCCGGCTCTCCGCGGCGTCGATCGCATTCGCGATTTCGGTGGCCGTGCCCTCGTGGTGCACAGCGATCTTGGCGGCGACGAGCAGTTCCTCCGGCCCCAGGTGCAGGGTCCGCATGTGGATGAGCCGGGTCACGACGTTTCCGTCGACGACGGCCGCGCGGATCTTCGCCACCTCCTCGCTGCCGGCGGCCTCACCGAGCAGCAGGGACTTCGTCTCGGCGGCCAGCACCACGGCGATGATCAGGAGCAGTGTGCCGATGCAGAGGGTTCCGATGGCGTCCCACAGCCCGTCGCCGGTGACCACCGCGAGCCCGACGCCGCCGAGGGCCAGTATCAGACCGACGAGCGCGCCGAAGTCCTCGAGGAGGACGACGGGGAGCTCGGGCGCCTTGGCGCGGCGCACGAACTGGGTCCATGAGAGGTTCCCGCGGAGCTGGTTCGACTCCTGGATGGCCGTGCGGAAGGAGAACGCCTCCGCGATGATCGCGAAGACCAGAACCCCCACCGGCCAGTACCAGTCGGTGAGTTCGTGCGGGTGCTTCAGCTTCTCGTAGCCCTCGTAGACGGCGAACATGCCACCGACCGTGAAGAGCACGATGGACACGAGGAAGCTGTAGATGTAGCGCTCGCGTCCGTAGCCGAAGGGGTGCTCCTCCGTCGCCTCGCGGCGGGCCCTCTTCCCGCCGACCAGCAGCAGCCCCTGGTTGCCCGAGTCGGCGAGCGAGTGCACGCCCTCGGCCAGCATCGAGGACGAACCGCTGAACGCGAAGGCCACGAACTTGGCTGCTGCGATGGCCAGGTTGGCGCCCAGCGCCGCGACGATCGCCTTTGTTCCGCCTGACGCACTCATGTCTGGCGTCCGCCCCTTCCCTCGTCCGACGGCGTTCTCGCCGCGCTCCGGCCGCACATTGTTGCAGCCACCCGGCGGCGCCGGTCGGTCAGGCCACCGCCGTCGCGCGGAACACGGTCCCCCGGCCGGAGAGGGCAAGAGGCTCGTCCGCCGGCACGAAGACGGAATGCCCGGGTTCGAGGGTGAGCGCGCTCTGCGGGCTCTCGACCGTGACCGTGCCGGCAGTGCACAACAGGATCTGAGCGGACGCGCACACCAGCTCGGCCGCTCCAGCCGACTCGGTCAGAGCGAAACGGGAGAGACGGAACTCGTCGATGGGGGTCTCGTACACCTCTTCGGCAGTGGCTCCGGCGGCGCGGGACGGGCGGATCACGCCCGGCGGGGTCGCTGCGAACCGCACCACGCGCAGGAGTTCCGGAACGTCGACGTGCTTGGAGGTGAGGCCGCTGCGCAGCACGTTGTCGGACCCGGCCATGATCTCGACGCCCAGCCCCCCGAAGTAGGCATGCGGGACGCCGGCGTCCAGGAACAGTGCCTCGCCGGGCTCCAGGCGTACGTGGTTGAGCAGCATGGCGGCGATGACACCGGGGTCCCCCGGGTACCGGTCGGCGAGGGAGGCGTAGGCGGCGTAGGCCCGGCGGTGCGGGCCGTCCTCGTCGACGAGCCGGGCCGCTGCGGCCGCCGCCTCGGTGACGGACTCCGCCGTCGCGCCCCGGTCCGCGGTCAGGACGGCGGTGAGCACCTCGCGCAGCGCTGCCTCCTCCGGTCCGGCCCGCAGGATGTCGACGTACGGCTTGAGCGAGTCGACCTCGAGCGCCGCGAGCACTCCGGCCGCCTCGGCGGGCGGACGGAAGCCGCACACGCCGTCGAACTCGGTGAGGGCGCAGAGCAGTTCGGGCTTGTGGTTGGCGTCCTTGTAGTTGCGGTGCGGGGCCTCCAGCGGCACTCCGCGGGCCTCCTCGTCGGCGAATCCGGCCCGCGCCCGGTCGAGATCCGGGTGTACCTGGAGGGAGAGGGGCTGCTCGGCGGCGAGAATCTTCAGGAGGAACGGCAGCCGGGTGCCGAACCTCGCGACGGCGGCCGCGCCGAGTTCGCCCTCGGGGTCGGCGTCGATGATCTCGGTGAGCGGCCTGGCGCCGGCTCCGCGGTCCACCAGGGAGGGAGCCCCCGGGTGCGCGCCCATCCACAGCTCGGCCTGCGGCTCACCGGTGGGCTCCGTGCCCAGGAGGTTCGGGATGGCTGTGGTCGAGCCCCAGGCATAGGGGCGCACGGTGTTGGTGAGGCGGTCCATGCGGGTGGTTCCTGACTCTGGTGGGACGTCGAACTACGGCGCTCTATGGTCGCTCTCGCGAGGCGAGCGCCAGGTAAACGGCGGTGAAATCCGCGACGGCGAGGAGTTCCGCGACGGCCTCCAGCGGGCTGCCCTCCTCCGCCTCGAGTTCGCTCACGGGGGTCTCGTGGCCGAGTGCCAGCTCCCGTGCGGCCGGGGCGGCCGACCGCCCGCCCGCGGACCGGTCGCGCAGCAGAACCACGCAGGCATGGAGTGCCTCGGGCTCCTCGACCCGGTCCCGGAAGAAGTCCTCCGGGTCGGCGCCGGCCGCGAAGGCCCCCGACAGCAGGGTGTTGTGCAGCATCAGGGCCTCGGGCAGACCGGCCGTGAGGGCGGGCCGCCCGGCGACCGATGCCAGTACGTGGGCGAAGCGACGCGCCGCGGCGCCCGCTGCCGGGCCCTCGCTCCACAACAACGGCAGGGCGTCGGCCAGTTCGGCCGCGAGGGTCTTGGCGGAGTTGCTGTAGGTGGCGATCGCCGGCCCGCAGCGCTCGGCGACCCGGTCCAGACGGTCGGCGACGCGGTGAAGGGCGTCGGGGGGTGCGGAGACGAGCCCCATCCGGTCGATGACGGCGAGCAGCGGTGTCAGCAGGGCCCACAGCAGCCCCGGGTGCTCGCTCTCGCCGTAGGGACGGTTTCCTTCGGCCGGCTGCTCGTACGGGGCGGAGGCGAGCGGGATCGCGAGCCCGTGCCGACTCGTCACCTCGCCGGTGAGCGGTGCACCGCCGGGGGTGACGGCAACGATCGCGCAGCCGCGCCGATAGGCCTGGTCGACGAGAGCCGTCAGACCCGGTTCGGTGCCGTCGGCGGTGACGACGAGCAGCAGGTCGGCGGGCCCGGCCCAGCCCGGCAGCGACCAGAGCAGCGCTCCGGGGGCGGCGAGGGCTCCGGTGGGGCTGATCAGGCCGACGGGCACGTTGCTGCCGACCAAGGCGGAGAGCAGATCGGTGACACTGCCGGTGTCCGGGCCCGAACCGGCCACGAACATGGCCCGCGGTCGCCCCTCCGGACGGAGGTCGGCGACGCCGGCCTCGGTTGCGCTCCGGGCGGAGGTACGGACCCGGGCCCCCGATTCCGCGGCCCCGCGCAGCAGGCCGCGGGTGTCCATGCGGGCCAGTTTCTGGGGGGCGTCGAGCAGCGACTCGTCGAGCATCGGTCTGTGGCCTCCGATCGCAGGGGCAGCTGGAGTCGGGGGTCCGGGGCCCGGCCGGGGATCAGGCGGGGCGGCGGGCCTCGTCGACGAGCAGCACAGGGATGCCGTCACGGACGGGGTAGGCCAGGCCGCAGCTCTCGCCGGTGCACCGGAGCTCCTCCGGCTCGCCCTCGGCCCCGGCCGCGGTCTGCGCGCGCAGCGGCGCGTGGCAGGCGGGGCAGGCGAGGATGTCGAGGAGACCTGCTTCGAGCGGCATGGGTTTTCCCTTCGTGATCTCCCGGCGACCGTGCGGGGCGCGGAGAGTGGTCGGCCTCGTCAGGGTACCGCCGGGCCGCCTGCGAGGCGCGGCCCGGCGACGTCGGGCACGATCAGGCGCGGACGATGGCGAGGACCTCGTCGCGGATCCGGTGGACGGTCCGCTCGTCCCTCGCCTCCACGTTGAGCCGGAGCAGCGGCTCGGTGTTGGAGGCACGGAGGTTGAACCACCAGTCGGCGGCGGTGACGGTCAGGCCGTCGAGTTCGTCGAGCTGCGTGTCGTCGCGGTCGCCGAAGGCTTCCCTGACCGCCGCCGCGCGACCCGCCTGGTCGGCGACGGTGCTGTTGATCTCGCCGGACGCCGCATAGCGGTCGTACTGGGCGACCAGCGCGGAGAGCGAACCCGGCTGCTCGCCGAGGGCGGCCAGGACGTGCAGGGCGGCGAGCATGCCGGTGTCTGCGTTCCAGAAGTCGCGGAAGTAGTAGTGGGCCGAGTGCTCGCCGCCGAAGATCGCCCCGGTCTCGCTCATCTTCTGCTTGATGAAGGAGTGCCCGACCCGGGTGCGGACGGGGGTGCCGCCGTGCTCCTTCACCACCTCGGGCACGGACCAGGAGGTGATCAGGTTGTGGATGACCGTGCCCCCGTCGTGCTTGGCGAGTTCGCGGGCGGCGACCAGGGCCGTGACGGCGGAAGGGGTGACGGGCTCGCCGCGCTCGTCGACGACGAAGCAGCGGTCCGCGTCCCCGTCGAAGGCCAGGCCGATGTCGGCGCCGGTCTCCCGTACCTCGGCCTGCAGGTCGACGATGTTCGCCGGGTCGAGCGGGTTGGCCTCGTGGTTGGGGAAGGTGCCGTCGAGCTCGAAGAAGAGAGGGACGAGATCGAGCGGCAGCCCCTCGAACACCGTGGGGACGGTGTGCCCGCCCATACCGTTGCCCGCGTCGACGACGACCTTCAGCGGCCGGATGCCCGTGAGGTCGACCAGCGAGCGCAGGTGCGCGGCGTAGTCGGCGAGGACGTCCTGCGCGGTGATCGTGCCCGGGGCGGCTGCGGGCTCCGGACGGCCGCCCTCCGCCCACTCCTCCACGAGGGCCCGGATGTCGGCAAGGCCGGTGTCCTGGCCGACCGGGGCCGCACCAGCCCGGCACATCTTGATGCCGTTGTACTGGGCGGGGTTGTGGCTCGCGGTGAACATGGCACCGGGCAGACCGAGCCGGCCGCTGGCGAAGTACAGCTGGTCGGTGGAGCAGAGGCCGATCTCGGTGACGTCGGCGCCGAGTGCGGCGGCGCCGCGGGCGAAGGCCCGGGAGAGGCCGGGCGACGACGGCCGCATGTCGTGCCCGACGACGATCGCGCTCGCTCCGGTGACACGGACGAATGCCGCGCCGAACAGTTCCGCGAGCGACTCGTCCCACTGGTCGGGGACGACCCCTCGCACGTCGTATGCCTTTACGATCTGCGACAAGTCGGGCACAGCGCAACCCTTCCGGAGTCCTGGGCCGCCAAATCTACCCGTCGGGGATGACATCGTTGCCGAAGGGCCTCACCGGAGTGGAACGACAGGGCCCGCAGCCGGCCGTGCGCGAGCGGCGCCGGTGTGCGGAGTCAGGAATCGGGCGAGCGGAGCACCCGCAGGTGGCCGCGGCGGGCGACCTCGAGCGGATCGGGCGCCGGAGCCCTGCCGGGAGAGCCTCCCGTCGCCTCGGCGCGCTCCTGGGGCCGGGCGGCTTCGCGCACCGCGTTGGCGAGTGCCTCGAGGTCGTCACTGCTGGGGCCGGAGTCACGGTCCTCGACGGCGAGCCGGACCACTTCCCAGCCGCGGGGTGCGGTGAGCCGCTCGGAGTGCTCGGCGCACAGGTCGTAGCAGTGCGGCTCGGCGTAGGTGGCGAGCGGCCCGAGCACGGCGGTCGAATCCGCGTAGACGTACGTCAGCGTCGCGACGGCGGGACGGCCGCATGCGGTGCGCGAACAGCGACGTACAGGGCTCACGAGGTTGGACGGTACCGCACTCTTGAGCGGGCCGCGACGACTCTCCACGACCTCACTCCGCCGTGTCGCCTTGACGTCCGCACCCGGCCTGACCTGCGGACACCGGACCTGACCTGCGCCTGCCTCCGGACCGCGAGCGGAAGACGACGATGAATGCGGTCACCGACTCGTCCCGATAGCGTCATTCGTCTTGGAATATCCGCTCAGAACTCTGCCTGTGAGCGACCTCGAATATGGCCGAAATGTTCAGGATCGGACATGACATGCACGGGCGGGCATACTTCCGCGCCGTTGTGCCGCGACGGCTACTCTCGTAGTCGATGGACAGTCCCGTGACTCCCCGCCCGACCGAGCCGCGCCCCCGGCGCCGCGACCGTCACGGCCGCGGTATGCGCGGCCCGATCGCGCCGCCGCAGGTGCCGCTCGCGACGAGCCGGTCCGACGCATTCGTCGATCTCGTGCACGACTCGGTGCAGCGGCTGGAACGCCGCTGGACGCAGCTCGCCGATGTGGAATTCACCGTTCGCGACGTCCCGCCCCCCGCCGGCGAGGGGGATCCCGACGGCTGGGCGGACGACCCCGTTCCGCTGGGACGGCTCGACACGGCGGACGGGAGCGGGAACTCACGCATCGTCATCTACCGCAGGCCCGTGGAGATCCGCACCAAGGGCCGTGAGGAACGTGCGCTGCTGGTCCACGAGGTCATCGTCGAACAGGTCGCGGAACTGCTGGGGCTCGCACCGGAGTCCGTGGACCCGCGTTACGGCCAGGACTGAGACCGCCCGGCCCGGGGTCGCTCCCACCCCGGTGCGGACGGGCGGCGCCGGCGGAACCCGGGCCGGCCCCGTCGTCTCGAAGGGCCCCGCCGAGCCGGGCCGGCTCAGTCGTTGAGCAGGGACAGGTCCTGCTCGGCGTGCGGGACGTTCACCGTCCCTCGGTCGTCCGGAATCGTCTGGACGGTGAACATGGGGATGCCGCCCTGCGGGATCGCGAGCATCCGCGACGCGTGCACCGGACCGCCGGACACGGGCTCCACGGTCAGTGCGTAACTGCCCTTGCCCGAGGACGGGAACGGCGGCTCGACGGCCTTGGTCGTCCCGCCCTTGACGGTGTACGTCCGGGAAACCGGGCTGCCGCCCTCGCTGCCTGCGGACACCGTCACCTTGACCTTCGCCGTCCGCCCGGGCGCGACCAGCGCGAGGGTGGAGCGCTTGGCCCGGTTGTCGGCGACCGTGCCCCGGTCGCGCAGCGGCTCGACGGCGGGCACGAACGCCGTCTCCTGGTCCGATCCCTTGCCCCGGGTGACGCGCAGGGCTGCGACCACGGGAGCGCCGCTGCCGCCGTCCGCAGGGGTGAGCACCAGGGAGCCGGGCTCGCCCTTCGTCAGGTCGCCCAGGTCGATCGCTGACGTCATCCCGCTCTTGACGTGCAGCGTCTCGTGCCCGGCGGGCGTCAGCCGGCCTGATGGGCCGGCCAGTCGCACCTTGAGGTCGGCGTCGTCCTCGCCGGTCGCCAGGGCGACGAGCCGCACGGACGTGGCGTCCTTCGGGATTCCCGGCAGGACGACGCTGCCCGACGGGTCGGCCGCCGGCGACAGCCAGTCCCCGCCGATCCGGTCGTCGAGGGCCTCGACCGCCGCACCGACCCGGCCGGCGCGCGCCACGGCATGCAGGGCGACGTTCGTGGTGGGCTTCTGCGTCAGGGTCGACAGCAGGACCTTGACGGTGGAGCGCGGCGGCACGGTGATGCCGTCGCTGACGGTGGTCTTGAGCTTGCCGCCCCTGCCGTACAACTCGAGGTCCACGACGGCCGCGGTGGGGTCGGGGTTCGTCAGGTGGACGAAGTCCTGCCGCTCCTTGGCCGTGCTGGCCGACGGGAACCAGAAGTCCGTGTCGGGGGCGGTGCAGGCGGTCCCGAGGACCCCCCGGCCCCGGCCCGCCGCGACCACACTCGTCTGCTGCACCGTCCAGCCGGGGGCGAGCGCCCCGTCAGCGGTCCCGGTCAGCGCGGGGGCACTGGAGTCGGAGGTCGTGGCGACGACCGGCGAGCCGGGGGACTCGAGCGGCACGACAGGCTTGTCGTCCTTGCCCCGGCCGGCTCTGCCGTCCGCTCCGGCCTTGCCGTCCTTGCGGCCTCCGAGTCCGGTGGCGGTGGTCGCGGGAAGCAGCCCGGCGCTTGCGCCCCCGCCGCCCGGCTTCGCCTTCCCGCCGCCGGGGGTGAAGGCCGTGTACTGGGTTTCGGCGAGATCCGACGCGGTCGGTGCCGGGCACACGAGCGCCGAACGCTGGACCGGCAGCCGGGCGGCCGGCGCTTCGGCGGCCTCCGGGCCGGGAGCCGCGACGGCTGCGACGCCGGTGAGGAGCGCCAGAGCCCCGAAGGCCCCGATCAGGGGGAGGTTGCTGGGTGTCACTGGTACTCGCTCCCGTCGCGGCGGGGTTCCGGCACGCCGCCGTCACCGTACGTCGTCTCGCCCTGGGGTCCGCCGGGCGCAGCGGGACGGGTGTAGCCGTACGGGTCCGTGTACGGGTCCGCACCATCGGGGCCGCCGTACGGACCGGTCTGCGCGGGTTGCTGCTCGCCCCCGTACGAACCCGGCCCGTAGGGGTCGGCGGGACCGGACGGGTACGTGTCCGCCGGGTAGCCGCCGTACCCACCGCTCTGCGGGTGGCCTGCGTCGTGGTGACCGCCGCCGGCGTAGGCCGGGTCGTTCCAGTCGGCGTACGCGGGCTGCTGCGGGACGTCGTGGTGCTCCGGGACCTCGGCCCAGTAGCCGCTCTCGTCGGCTGCCGCAGCGAAGGGCTCCTCCGGTCGGCGCGCCGCGCCGGTTGCCGGCCGGACGCCCTGCTCGGCCTCGGCCGCGGCGCGCAGTCGCCGGGCTCGCCGTCCTTCGCCTTCCGCCGGCTGGGCCGGCACCGCGTCGGCGGCGGTTTCCGGGAGGTCGTCGTCGATCTCGCGGCGTCGGCCGGGCAGGGCCAGCACGAGAACCACGGCCGCCAGCAGCCCTTGAGCCGCCAGCCAGCCGGTGTGGGTCAGTGGCGTGTTGACGGTCAGGTCCAGACGTCCGCCGTTCGCGGGCAGTTCGAAGCCCTGTGCCCAGCCGTCGACGGTGACGGGCTTCAGCGGCTTGCCGTCGAGGGTGGCCTGCCAGCCGGGGTCGGCCTTGTCAGCGATGCGCAGGACGCGCCCGGCCGGGCCGGACGGGACGTTCGTGTGGGCCTCGACCGGACCGGCCGCCACGGCGACCGGCTCGCGCCCGGAAGCGGAGTCCTGACCGCGGGCGCTCTCCGGATCGACCACGGCCACCCGGGAGACCCGCTGGTCCACGCGGTAGAGCGAGCCCCCGTCCTGCTGGCTGAGCCGGGTGAGGCCCGGGGTGGCGTCGAGGACTCGGGTCATTTCGCGGGGGGCGCCGTCGCGGACCAGCAGGTAGCGCACGGCGTATCCGCTCAGGCGGCTTGTCTGGTCGGCCCCGGAACCGGCGACGAGGTTGGCGACGATGTCGGCGAGTCGCGGGGGGGTTCCGGCCTCGGCGGCGATGTCTGCGTCACCGAGGCGTCCTCCGGACCCCCGGACGAGGGTGTAGGAGACACGGGAACCGGAACCGCCGAGTACCAGCGTGCGCGCCTGGTCGCGGGTACGGCTCTCCTCCGCGACGAACGCCGGGACCTGGACGGGGTCCCGCCGTTCCACCGGCCCGGCTGCGCCGCCGGTCATCCAGCCGGCCGCGGTGAGGAGCGGGGCGGCTGCGGCCGCGAGGGCGATCAGGCCGGCGACCGGCTGGCGCCAGCCGAAGCTCTGCGAGGCGACGCGCTGGCGCGCTCCCTCGGCGCCGACGGCGGCCGCGCAGATCAGCGCGAGACCGTAGACGAGCGTGGCCGGTCCGGCCCAGGCGACGCTGTTGGAGAGCGCCGCGAAGAGGAAGCCGACGAGGGCCACGGTCCAGGCGACCCGGATGGCGGTGGTGCGCTCACCGCGCAGCAGGGCCGCGAACGCCGCGAGCACCACGCCGATGAGCAGCAGCCCGCTGTCCGCCTTGGGCCCGCCGGGGCTGAGCGCGAGGAGTTCGAACGCGGAGGCGCCACCGTTGCCCACGGTCTGGCCGACCTCGGTCAGCAGTGCGCCGGGGTGCGTCAGCAGTGCGAGTGACCACGGCGCCAGTACGACCAACGGCGTGACGACGACGGAGAGGAAACGCAGCCCGTAGGCCGGGAGTTGGTCCTTCTCATCGCGCAGAAAGCGCAGCAGAAGGACACCCGCGGCCAGACACAGCGCGATCGGCCAGACGATCGGGGTGAAGGCCGAGGAGAACGTGACCAGGACCGTGTGGGCCCACACGGCGCGCCAGCTCGGGCGCTGGCCGGGACGCAGGCGGAGTCCGGCGGAGGCCACCGCGGTCCGGGCCATCAGCGGCAGGACGATCGCGAGGACTGCTGTGCCCAGCCGTCCTCCCGCGAGCGCACCCGTCGTGGCCGGCAGGAACGCGTAGGCGACGCTCGCCCAGGCCCGCAGCGCCTTGGACTCGACGAGCGGGCGGGACGCGAAGTAGGCGGTGAAGCCGGCCAGCGGGACCGAGCAGACGAGGAAGAGCGTGATCGCCAGGCCGGTGCTGCCGAACAGGAGGGTGGAGAGCAGCGCGAAGACAGCGAGGTAGGGCGGGGCGGAATCGGTGGCTCCGATACCCACCGGATGCCAGTACGCGGTGAAGCTGCCCCACAGGTCGGAGGCGTCGCTCGGCGCGGGCAGCAGGGAGCCGCCGGACAGGGCCCCCGGACCGAGCAGGTCGCGGCATGCGATGAGGGAGACGAACAGCAGGACGAGGAAGAGGACCGGACCGGGCCTGCGGGCGATCCGCTTGAGCCGGGCGAACTGTTCGACCTCGAGGAACTCCGCGTCGTCGCCCCCGGGGCCGGTCTCGACGGCGCCGTGCCGGCCGCCGGAGGCCAGGTCGGGCTCGGAGCGGCCGCCGAAGTTCCCGACGACCTGCTCGAAGGTGGCACGGACGGTGGCGCCGGGAGGCGGGAACAGCGGCCTGAGTTCGCGGTGTTCGACGGCGGGTTTACCCCGCATCCTCCGTGCGGCGAGGATCCGTTCGGGCCTCAGCAGGACGCCGAGGAGCCCGGTGATCTCGTCGAGGGCCTGTCCGGGGACCTTGCCCACGAGATAGGCCAGGGTGCGCAGCAGGGTTCCGAGGACCAGGCGGAGCAGGACCCACGGGAGCCCGCGGCCGGAACTGTTGACCAGGAGCGTGTACACGGCACCGGCCTTGTCCACGCGGTGCGGGCTCGCGACCGAACGGCCGACGCAGTCGATCGGCCGCCGCTCGCGGGCGGAGGCCTCGGCGTGCCGCATGACGGCCTCGGGCGCGACCAGCGCCCGGTGGCCGGCCGCCTGGGCGCGCCAGCAGAGGTCCACGTCGTCACGCATGAGGGGCAGTCGACGGTCGAATCCGCCGAGCTCCTCCCACACGTCGCGGCGGATGAGCATGCCGGCGGTGGAAACGGACAGCACCTGGCGCACCTGGTCGTGCTGGCCCTGGTCCTGTTCGCGGCGTTCGAGCCCGGTCCAGCGGCGACCGCTGTTGGCGATGCTGACGCCGGTCTCGAGCAGCTGCCTGCGGTCGTACCAACTGCGCAGTTTGGGGCCGACGATCGCCGCGGAGGGGGCGGCGTCGGCGACGCGCAGGAGTTCGGCGAGCGCTTCGGGCTCGGGTGCGCAGTCGTCGTGCAGCAGCCAGAGCCACTGGACGGGTTCGCCGTGCGGGAGTTCCGGCATGTCGTACGCCTCGTCGCGCCAGGTGCGGGTGACGGGGTCCCAGCCGCTGGGGCGCTTGAGGTAGGGCAGGTCATCGGGGGTGAGGACGCCGGCGGTGCGGGCGGCCTCGTCGACGGCGGTACCGAAGCTCGTACGGCGGGCGAGGTGCAGAACGCGGTGGGGGCCGAACGACTCCGCGAGCAGGGCGGCGGATTCGTCGGCGCTGCCGGTGTCGGCGGCGACGAAGTTCTGGACGGGACGTGTCTGACCTGCCAGGCCGGCGATCGCCTGGGAGAGCCAGCGGGCGCCGTCGTGGGCGACGAGCACGGCAGTGACGACGTGCCGCGGGAATTCCGGTGTGCCGGCGGAGGACGCTGCGGCCGTGGTGGCTGCCGGGCGGCCGGCTGCCGAATGACTGTGCACGGACATCGAGGTACGGGCCCCGGTTCGCTGGACTGTGGTGGACACGCCCGTTGCCCGTCGGGGTCGTTGGCGCGCGTCTCGGACGGGCCACCACACTAACGGCTCACCCGCCGGGCCGGTGCGGCGTGTGCGAAGCGGTCCGCCTCACCCGTCCGAGCGGGGAGGCGGACCGGGGTCCGTGCTGGGTGTTTGTCCGGTGCTGTCCGGCGGGCGGTTCCGTCGCCGGGGTGCAGCTGCCGCCGTACTCGGGGATCGGCGGGCTGACGGGGCTTCGGACAGCGAGTCAGACAGCGGCCTTCTTCAGACGTCGCCGCTCACGCTCCGACAGACCGCCCCAGATTCCGAAACGTTCGTCATGGGCGAGTGCATATTCGAGACATTCGGAACGGACCTCACAGGCCAAGCAGACCTTCTTGGCTTCACGGGTGGAACCGCCCTTCTCGGGGAAGAACGACTCGGGATCGGTCTGGGCGCACAGAGCGCGCTCCTGCCACCCGAGCTCCTCGTCCGCCTCCTCGACCAGCAGTTGCTGGAACAACTCGGTCATGCGCGCCCCTCGTCTGTCTTTGCTGCCCCGTGACAATGTCGTTATCGATGACGACCGAACGACACGAGTGAAATTACAAGTGTGCCGATCCGCGGCAGTCAAGCCGAGATCTGCTAATGAGCCCCTTATTCACTCTCCGGAACCAAGAGAAGCGAAAAGTATTCAAAACGCTATAAAAGTCCGAACCCTGGGCTCGCATCTCCGCCATGAACGCCCGTCAGGCGGGACGTCACGGCCACTGGCCCGGCCGCTGCCCCACGATCCGCCGTTCCGCACACCGTGACCCGGAGCCGGAAGGCCGGCTGCACGTGGGGCGCCGGTTGTTGCGCACTTGTCCCCACGCCCTCCTGCACAAACCTTTCACCAGGCAGAGCAATCAGATGAGGTGAAACACATGCGAGAGAACGCACATCAGGTTGACATCGCGCCGCCAGAACCGATCTCCTTGGATGCATGTCAGTGACGCATGCCCTCTCCAGGACTCGCGTCCGCACCCGGTGCGGCGCCGAGGACCGCTGGGCTGCCCCTGCGCACTGTCTGCGTTCGCGCGTTCTTCGCTGTTGTCGCTGTTCCGGCTGTTGACGCTCCCGGCCCCCCACGGCCCGGGCATCAGCCACCTCTCCGCCGCCACGTCCGGCGCCCGTGCATCACGCATCGCGCACTTCAGGGCAACACCCCTGCCGCGCTCCAGCACACGCGAGGAACCTCGTCCATGAACAGCGACGTCCAGATCGCCGGCGACCTGCTCGCCGTCCCCCACCTCCTTCCGCCCGTCCCGCGGCACCCCACCACCCTCGCCGAGTACGCCGGGCTGCTCAGGGCCGTCGCCGCCGACCGCACCGCCTGGTCGCCCCTGGTCGCGTACGACGCCACGAGCCGCTGGTACCACCGCCTGCGCACCGGACCCGGCTACGAGCTGTGGCTGCTCAGCTGGGTGCCCGGCCAGGGAAGCGGCCGCCACGGCCACGGCCGCTCCGCCGGACTCCTGACCGTCCTCGACGGCGAGCTCACCGAGCACTCGCCCGGCCCGGGTACGCCGGACCGGCCCCGGGTCCTGCGGCCCGGCGACCTCCGCGTCCTGCCCGCGGGACACATCCACGAGGTGGTCAACGACACGCTCGCACCGGCCGTCAGCCTGCACCTCTACCATCCCGGGCTCACCGAGATGCCGATGCACCCCCGGAAGGCGCAGCCCGCCGCGGCCCGTCCGGACGACGATCGCGCGCCGGCCGCTCTCGAGGGCACCCGCGGCTGACGCGGCACCCGCCGCGCTGAGAGACTGTGGCCATGCGCATTGTGGTTCTGGCCGGGGGGATCGGCGGCGCCCGGTTCCTCCGCGGTCTCAAGGCAGCCGCCCCCGACGCGGACATCACCGTCATCGGCAACACCGGCGACGACATCCATCTCTTCGGCCTCAAGGTCTGCCCCGACCTCGACACCGTCATGTACACCCTGGGCGGCGGCATCCACGAGGAGCAGGGCTGGGGCCGGGCCGGCGAGACCTTCGCCGTCAAGGACGAGCTGGCCGCCTACGGCGTCGGCCCGGAGTGGTTCGGGCTCGGCGACCGGGACTTCGCCACCCACATCGTCCGGACGCAGATGACCGCCGCCGGCTACCCGCTGAGCGCCGTCACCGAGGCCCTGTGCACCCGGTGGCAGCCGGGCGTGCGACTGCTGCCGATGACCGACGACCGGGTCGAGACCCATGTGCTCGTCGACGACCCCGAGGCTCCGCAGAGCGACGGCGAACCGGCCCGCAAGGCCGTCCACTTCCAGGAGTACTGGGTCCGGCTTCGCGCCCGGGTCCCGGCCCACGCGGTGGTGCCGGTCGGCGCGGAGAACGCCAAGCCCGCCCCCGGCGTCCTCGAGGCCGTCGCCGCGGCGGACGTGGTGCTCTTCCCGCCGTCGAACCCCGTCGTCAGCATCGGCACGATCCTGGCCGTGCCGGGCGTGCGAACGGCCATCGCCGAAGCGGGCGTGCCCGTCATCGGGCTCTCCCCGATCGTCGGTGACGCGCCGGTCCGCGGGATGGCGGACAAGGTGCTCGCAGCGGTGGGCGTCGAGTCCACGGCCTCCGCCGTGGCCCGGTTCTACGGCTCCGGGCTGCTCGACGGATGGCTGGTCGACACCACCGACGCCGCCGTCGTGGACGAGGTCGAGGCGGCGGGCATCCGGTGCCGGGCCGTGCCGCTGATGATGACCGACCTCGAGGCGACGCGGCGCATGGCCGCCGACGCGCTCGCGCTGGCCGAAGAGGTCCGCGCATGAGCGGGCCTCTCTCCCCCGCGGCGGCCTCCGGGCCCGGATTCCGGGTCTGGGCAGTGCCGGGCATCCCCGAGGTGCAGCCGGGTGACGACCTCGCGAAGCTGATCTCCGCGGCCACGGACGCCTCCCCGGGGGCCGCGGCTCCAGGAGCGGGTCTGGCCGACGGCGACGTGCTCCTGATCACCTCGAAGATCGTCAGCAAGGCCGAGGGACGGATCGTCGAGGCAGCCGACCGCGAGAGCGCCATCGACAGCGAGACCGTGCGTGTCGTCGCACGCCGCGGACCGACCCGGATCGTGGAGAACCGCAACGGCTTCGTCATGGCCGCGGCCGGCGTCGACGCCTCCAACACCCCTGCGGGCACCGTCCTGTTGCTCCCCGAGGACCCCGACGCCTCCGCCGCGGCCATCCGGGCCGGGCTGCGGGACGCGCTCGGCGTCGATGTCGCCGTCGTCGTCACCGACACCTTCGGGCGGCCCTGGCGCAACGGGCTCACCGACGTGGCGATCGGCGCATCCGGGCTGCGAGTCCTGGACGACCTGCGCGGCGGGACCGACACGCACGGCAACCCGCTCGGCATGACCGTAGTCGCCACCGCCGACGAACTGGCCGCGGCCGGCGACCTGGTGAAGGGCAAGGCGAAGGGGCTGCCGGTGGCCGTCGTGCGCGGGCTCCCGCACCTCCTGCGCACTCCGGACGACGGCGGCGACCCGGGCGCGCGGCCGCTGGTCCGCAGCGCCGCCGAGGACATGTTCCGGCTCGGCACCTCCGAGGCGGTCCGGGAGGCCATCCGACTCCGGCGCACCGTACGGGAGTTCACCGACCGGCCGGTGGACGG
The DNA here is from genome assembly GCF_023703325.1 of Streptomyces meridianus. Lineage (GTDB taxonomy): Bacteria > Actinomycetota > Actinomycetes > Streptomycetales > Streptomycetaceae > Streptomyces > Streptomyces meridianus. The sequence continues at coordinate 263,694 of NZ_JAMQGM010000037.1, read as the reverse complement.
CGCCGCGGTGCGCCGCGCCGTGGCCTCCGCCGTGACGGCGCCCGCACCGCACCACACCACGCCATGGCGGTTCGTGCTGCTCGAGTCGCCGGGTTCCCGGGTGCGGCTGCTGGACGCCATGCGGGACGCCTGGATCGCCGACCTGCGCGGCGACGGGTTCGGCGAGGCGAGCATCGCCAAGCGGGTACGGCGCGGCGACGTGCTGCGCAAGGCCCCGTACCTGGTGGTGCCCTGCCTGGTCATGGACGGGTCGCACACCTACCCGGACCAGCGCCGGGCCGCCGCGGAACGCGAGATGTTCGTGGTCGCCGCCGGAGCCGGCGTACAGAACCTGCTGGTCGCCCTGGCCGGCGAAGGGCTCGGCTCGGCGTGGGTCTCCTCCACGATGTTCTGCCGCGAGGTGGTCCGCGAGGTGCTGGACCTGCCCGCGGGCTGGGACCCGATGGGAGCGGTGGCCGTGGGGCACCCGGCGGCTGCACCGCCCGCCCGCGGGGAACGGGACCCCGCGGGGTTCGTCGAGGTGCGGTGACCGCCGGGCCTCCGCCCGGACGCACCGCGCTGCCGGCTCTCTTCACCGGAACCGCCGGCGGGGCCCGTCGGCTCGCGCCGACTCCCTTGATGCAGAAGGGGATGCGCCGACCCGGACCGCTCGGGACCGGCCGGGGTCAGATGCGGCGGATGTCGTTGACGGCCATGCGCGGGGCGCGGCGCGGCGGGATCCGTCCGCTCAGCAGGACGAGCCGGCAGGCGCGGTGGCGCTGGCCCGCGTACGGCGCGAGCAGTTCGAGCATCCTCGTGTCGTCCGCGCCGCGCTCGCCCGCCAGCGCATAGCCGACCGTTCCGGGCAGATGGAGGTCTCCGACGGTGACCGCGTCCGCGGCACCATTGCTGCGCTGCAGTGTCTCCGCCGCCGTCCACGGGCCGATGCCCGGGATCGCCTGGAGCCGGGCGAGCGCCTCGGGGAGGTCCATCGCCGCGGCCTCCTGCATCCGCCGGGCGACCCGCACCGCGCGCACGATCGTCGCCGAACGCTTGCCGTCGACGCCCGCCCGGTGCCACTCCCACGACGGGATGAGGGCCCAGGACCGCGCGTCCGGCAGCACCCGCATCCGCTCCGCCGGGCCCGGGCCGGGGGCCGGTTCGCCATGACGCCGCAGGAGCAGGCGCCACGCCCGGTACGCCTCGTCGCTGGTGACCTTCTGCTCCAGGACCGACGGGATGAGCGACTCCAGCACCAGGCCGGTACGGGTGAGGCGCATACCGGGGTGCCGCCGCCCGGTCTCGTGGAGCAGCCGGTGCCGGGCCGTGAACTGCGCCGGATCGTCGCCGGCGCCGAGCAGCGCGGGCAGGCCGTCGAGCAGCCAGTCCGCCCCGGGCCCCCATGCCTCGGCCTCGATCTCGCCGCCGGCGCGCTGAGCCAGCCGCAGCGTCCCGGCGCCCGCGGGAGTCCGGGCGGCGCGCCAGACCGAGCCGGCGTCCACCCGGAAGGCGGGGTCGCCCGGTCCGCGGCGCAGCGGACCGATCGTGAGCCCGAGGTGGAGCGGATAGGGCGGCGTCCAGCGGCGGTGGGTCGCAGCACCGGTACGCGACGACCGGGCCGGTGGCACGCGCAGGGCTCCCGCGCGCACGGTGCTGCGGGTGGGCCGGTCGGAGTCGGATGTCACGCGTACGAGCGTAGTTCCCGCAGTGAGCGGTCCCGCCGCGGTCCCCGGTGGCCGCCGGGCGGAACTACTGGTCGCTGGAGAACCGGACCGCGCCGTCGCCGATCCTGGCGTCGCACCAGATGCGGACGCCCTCGAGCAACTCGTTGTCCGCGCCGATGTGAGCGCCGTCGCCGATCACCGCACCGTCCAGGAGGGTGCGTTCGCCGATGTACGCCCCCTCGCCGATCAGCGAGTCCCGCACGTCCGCTCCATCGGCGATGACGGCGTCCGCCAGGACGGTGCTGCCGTGCACGCGGGCCCCGGCTCCGACCCGGGCCCCGTCGCAGACGACGGTGCCGCCGCTCAGCTTGGCGTCGGCGGCGATCCCGGCGCCTTCGAGGACCAGGCGCTCCCCGCGCCTGCCCGGCACCGCGGGCGAGGGGGCGCGCCCGGTGACCAGGTCCGCGGACCCGCGGACGAAGGCCTGCGGGGTTCCGAGGTCGAGCCAGTACGTGGAGTCGACCATGCCCTGAAGGTGTGCGTCGTCGGAGAGGAGTCCGGGGAAGGTCTCGCGCTCGACGGACACCGGGCGGTCGTGCGGGATGGAGTCGATCACCGAGCGCCGGAAGACGTAGGCGCCGGCGTTGATCTGGTCGGTGACGATCTCCTCCGGCGTCTGCGGCTTCTCCAGGAAGGCGGTGACGCGGCCGGTGTCGTCGGTGGGGACGAGTCCGAAGGCCCGGGGGTCGTCGACCCGGGTCAGGTGCAGGGAGACGTCGGCGCCGCTCGTGGTGTGGGTGTCGACAAGCGCCCGGATGTCCAGCCCGGTGAGGATGTCGCCGTTGAAGATCAGCACGGGCTCGTCCGGGCCTGAGGTCAGGTGCGAGGCCACGTTGCGGATCGCGCCGCCGGTCCCGAGCGGCTCCACTTCGGTGACGTACTCCAGGTGGAGTCCGAGATCGGAGCCGTCACCGAAGTAGGGCTCGAAGACCTCCGCCAGGTACGAGGTGGCGAGGACGACGTGCTCGACGCCGGCGGCCCGGGCGCGGGCCAGCTGGTGGGCGAGGAACGGGACACCGGCCGCCGGGACCATGGGCTTGGGCGTGCGCACCGTGAGCGGGCGCAGCCGCGTGCCCTTGCCGCCGACCAGGAGGATCGCTTCTGTCACCTTGGGGCTCTGCTTCCTGCTGGGGTCGGCCGGTCGGCGGTCAGTTTATGCGGACGGTTGTGCTCGCCCTGCGGCCATCCGTGCGTGTCAGCGGCCCTGGAGCCGGGATGCCGTGCTGCGGATGGTCCCGAGCTTCGCGTACAGCTTGGCGCCGGGGCACTCGGTGGCGAAGCCGTCACGGTGGCCCGAGATGACCTTCATCTTGACCTTGGTGCCCGCCTTGTACTTACCGCCGGCGGACGTCAGCGTGGTGGTGCCGCCGGGGTTGCGGCCGAACAGGCCGAGCTTCCACGCCGTCAGTTTGGCGACCCCGTCGAGTGCTGCCTTGGGCGGTGCGGCGGACGTGAAGGTGCCGAGGACCGCGATGCCCATGGTGTTGCTGTTGAAGCCCAGGGTGTGGGCGCCCATGACGGGCTGGACGACCCCGCCGGCGCGGCCCTCGTAGATCTTGCCGCACTTGTCGACGAAGAAGTTGTATCCGACGTCACGCCAGCCGTTGCTCTTGACGTGGTAGCGGTAGATGCTGCGGATCAGCGCGGGCGCCTGCGAGCAGCTGTACCCGTTCCCGGAGGCGCTGTGGTGCACGAACGCGGCCTTGACCGTGCTGGTGTAGCGGAAGCCCGGCTCCCGGAGCTTCTCGTCGGCGCCCCAGCCGGCCCGGGTGACGATGCCGGGCCGGGGCCCGATGTGCTTGGCCGTGGCGCCGCGGTCGGTGCCGGTTCCGGACGCCTCCGCCGTGTCGCTCGTCGAGGGTGTCTCGGCGGGGATCTCCTTGGCGCCGGGAGCGGCGAGCGGGGCGTTCGCGGCGGAGCTCTCGGCGGCCTCCTCGGACAGGGGGGCACCCGTGGTGTCCTCCGCGGCCGGGTCGGCGCCGGGATCGATGAGTTCGAGGTGCATGCCGTCGGGCAGGGCCGGTGCCTCGCCGCCCGAGCGCTCCGAGGTCCCGTCGGGCAGGACCTGGACCTCCACGCCGTCGGACGCGCCGACCCAGAGCGGGGCCGTGCTGCCGCGGACAGGGGCGGCTCCGGGCTCGGGCGATCCGGGGTCGGGAACGTCGTCGGTGTGCGGCTCGATCGCCTGCCACTCGGACCACTTCTTCGTCTCGGTGGACCGGGTGCGCACCTGCACCCGGCCGTGGAGCTCGGTGTCGGCGTCCTCCCAGACGATTCCGACCAGCGAGAACGGCTTGACCTCCCGCTCCGTCAGGCCTTTGGCGCCCGCGGCCCCCGGCAGGTCGACCAGGGCACGTGCCTGGTCGGCGTCCAGGGGCTCGAGCGGAAGCGACTGGGTGGCGCCCGGGAGCGAGGCGCGTTTCTCCACCCGGTCCGTGTCCCGGGAGTCGGTCGCGGACGCACGGGTGGAGCCTGCGGGTTCGGTGAAGGCGACCGGGGTTGCGGTCGCGCCGGCGGGCATCGCGAGCGGGAATGCCAGGGCGGCTGCGCAGGCGACGCCGATCGAGGAAGCAAGGAGTGCACGCATGCCAATGATCGTGTACATAGTCAGACAAATATGTCCATTGGTGATGTGACGACCTGTCGGCTCGATCGGGGCAGCCGCCACCCGTACGGGCTCATCGCCTCCCTCCGGCGCCGCCGGTGGGTCCGCGTACCCTTGCGCGCGTGAACGCCATCGATCGCACCCCCGCCGACCTGCTGCGATCCGCGCTCGCCGCGGACCCGGCCCGCCCCCTGGTGACCTTCTACGACGACGCAACCGGAGAACGCGTCGAACTCTCGGTGGCGACTTTCGCCAATTGGGTGGCGAAGACGGCCAACCTGCTGCAGGACGATCTTGCGGCGCAGCCCGGCGACCGGCTCGCGCTGCTGCTGCCCGCCCACTGGCAGACGGCCGTGTGGGTGCTCGCCTGCTCGTCCACCGGTGTGGTCGCCGACCTGGACGGAGATCCGTCGGCCGCCGACCTGGTCGTGGCCGGGCCGGACACCCTCGAGGCGGCCCGGGCCTGCACCGGCGAGCGCGTGGCGCTGAGCCTGCGCCCACTGGGCGCCCGCTTCCCGCAGCCACCGGCCGGTTTCGCCGACTACGCGGTCGAGGTGCCGAGCCAGGGCGACCGCTTCGCTCCGTACGCCCCGGTGGATCCCGACGCTCCCGCACTCGCCTTCGGGGGCGCGGGAGAGCTCACCGCCGCCGACACGGTCGAGCGGGCCCGCAAGGACGCCGCGCGCCGGGGAACGGGCAGCGGTTCGCGCCTGCTGTCCGCGCTGCCGTACGACACCTGGGAGGGCCTGTCGGCCGGGCTGCTCGCGCCGCTCGCCGCCGGCGGTTCGATCGTGCTGTGCCGCAATCTCGACGCGCTGGCACCGGAGGCGCTGGAGCAGCGCAGGAAGAGTGAGCGGGTCACCGGCATCGTTCGCTGACCGGGCCGCCCCGTCCGGCGCGCACGGCCCGCTGACCGGCAGGAACGTCGCGGGCATCGCCGCAGCCGTACAACCAAGCGGCGTCCTCACGGGTCTTCCTCTTCGGCCGGCGGAATCCCGCGGCCGAGGGAGCCGACTCCGTGAGGGATGGACACCGACGTGACCGACAGCCCCGACACCTCCCCGACGGCCCGGGCCGTGGACGTCGGGGACCGTCGGCACCGACTGCGCTGGGCCGCCCTGGGCGCGGTGGCGCTGCTGGCGGCGTCCTCCGGCGTGGGCTGGGGTCTGGTCAGGGAACTCGACGCGAACATCACCACGGACACCTCCACCGCGGCCGAGCTGCGCAGCCACGAGCACGAGCGCCCGCCGGCGCGGGTGGCCGAGGCGCGGAACATCCTGCTCATCGGCTCGGACAACCGCGGCGACGGGAACGGCCGGTACGGGCGGGACACCGGGACCCAGCGGTCGGACACCACGATCCTGCTGCATCTCGCGGCCGGCGGCGAGAGCGTGACGGCGGTCAGCATCCCGCGCGACCTGATGGTGACCGTCCCCGCCTGCACCGGCCCCGACGGCGAACCGACGCAGCCCGGATTCGCCCAGTTCAACTCGGCGTTCCAGGCCGGTGGACCGGCCTGCACCATTCGCACGGTGGAGAAGCTCTCGGGCATCCGCATCGATCATCACGTGATCGTCGACTTCACCGGCTTCACCGGGCTCATCGATGCCGTGCACGGCGTCGAGGTCTGCTTGAAGTACCCGGTGAAGGACACCGCGGCACATCTCGAACTTCCCGCCGGACGCCAGGTGCTGGCCGGCGAGGACGCCCTCGGGTACGTCCGCGCCCGCCATGCCCTGGGCGACGGCAGCGACACCGACCGCATGGACCGGCAGCAGCAGTTCCTCGCCGCACTGGTGAAGAAGGTGCAGAGCAACGGCGTACTGCTGAACCCGGCCCGCCTGTACCCGGTGCTGGACGCGGCGACATCGTCGATCACCACCGACGCCGGGCTGGATTCGCTCGAAGAGTTGTACGAGCTCGCCGCCGCACTCCGCGACGTCCCCACGGACCATGTGCGTTTCCTCACAGTGCCGCGCCGCCCGTACCCGCCGAACCCCAATCGGGACGAACTGACCCAGCCCGACGCGGCAGAGCTGTTCGGCAGTCTGCGGGACGACGAACCGGTGGAGGTGACCCCGGAGCGCAACCGGGCCGGTGAGCGCGGCAGTGATGACGATCCCGCGTCCGCGGAGGAAGTTGACGAGGCTTCGGCGGCGGGCACCGCATCCGCTTCACCCCGCCCGCCGGCGACACCGCCGACAACCTACCGGGGAACCACGGCAGATCGGGACACATGTGATCAATAGCGAAATATGGGCCGCTCGATCCGGCGGCGGGATTGGGCGGATTGCCCGCGTGTAAGGGAGGAGGTTTTTGCCACCGCCGTCGCCCGACTGTGAGCTGGGCGGATAAGGTGAGCGATCCGGTGCCGACGGCCAGGGAAGCCGCGCACCGGCAATCGATGACCGGGCGCCGGGGGAGGCGCCGCGTGGTACCGACGGAGGACTCAGGAAACCGTGGACGCGCAAGGCCGTGGACGAGCGGGTGACTACGACCCCGCAGACCAGTGGGTGTTCGACCCCAACACCGGTGACTACGAACTGCGATCGAACCATACCGCAGGGCGACAGTCGCCTCCGGCTCAGCGCAGAGCCTCCGGCCGGACCCACGAGACGCCGGGCCGCTCCCGGCGCCGTGACGTGCCGTCGCAGCGCGGGCGTCGCGGGGCCGTGGCCCCGCCGCCCGCCGGCCGCCGCAGGCCCCGGCCCGAGAAGAGCGGCCGGAAGAAGGCCCTGTACTGGACCGGCGGCATCACCGCCTTCCTGCTGGTCGCCGGCACCGCGTGTGCGTACGCCTTCATGAACCACCTCGACGGCAACATCGACAAGGTCGACGTCGGGATGAACAACGCCGCGTCCAGCAACGGCCCGCTGAACATCCTCGTCATCGGCACCGACAACCGGACCGGCAAGAACAAGGGCTACGGCGACGCCGGGAGCGTCGGCCACGCGGACACCACGATCCTCTTCCACGTCTCCAAGGACCGGACGAACGCCACCGCGCTCAGCATCCCCCGCGACATGATCACCGACATCCCCGACTGCCCCACCGTGCAGAAGGACGGGAGCAAGAAGGTGATCGCCGGGCAGCAGGGCGTCCGGTTCAACACCAGCCTCGGCCAGTCCGGCCGCGACCCCGGCTGCACCTGGCGGACCGTGGAGAAGATGACCGGAGTGAAGATCAACCACTTCATGATGGCCGACTTCAACGCGGTGAAGACGCTCTCCACGGCGGTCGGCGGCGTCCCGGTCTGCCTGACCAAGGACCTCAACGACCCCAAGTCGCACCTCCGGCTCGGCGCAGGCCGGCACAAGGTGAAGGGCGAGCAGGCGCTCGCGTTCGTCCGCACCCGGCACGCGGTCGGCTTCGGCAGCGACCTGGACCGCATCAAGCTGCAGCAGCAGTTCCTCAGCTCCATGATCAAGACGATGAAGTCCGGGGACACCCTGAGCAGCCCGTCCAAGCTCTACGACCTGGCCAACGCCGCCACGAAGGCGCTGACCGTCGACACCGGGATAGGCAAGGTGGGCAAACTCGTCGACCTCGCCAAGGACCTCAAGCGCGTCAACCTGGCGAACATCAGCTTCGTCACGGTGCCGGTGGTGGACAACACCGATGGCGCGACCGTGCTGCTGGACAAGCCCAAGGCCGAGCCGATCTTCTCCATGGTCCGCAACGACGTCTCGCTGACCGAGGTGAAGCAGAAGAAGAAGGCCGCCAAGGACAAGCAGGCCGAGCTGCTCGAGGGGCCGATGGCCGAGCCGTCCGCGGTCCGCGTCGAAGTCCTCAACGGCGGGGGCCCGTTGGGCGCCGCTCAGGACACCGTCGACTGGCTGCAGAACACCGAGGGTGTGACGCGGTCGAGCAACGGCGGCAACGCCACCGGGGGCAAGCAGGACAAGACGACGCTGGAGTTCGCGCCGAACCAGGCCGACCAGGCCCGTCGGCTCGCCGACATGATGGGTCTGCCGGCGTCCGCCCTGAAGCAGGGCAAGGAGGACGCCGGGCCGATGGAGAACATGACCCTCGTCCTGGGCGCCGACTTCCAGGCCGCGGGCACGCCGATCTCCGCCCCCACCAAGGCGCCCAAGGACGTCCCGCAGGTCCGGGCCAACGACAAGAACCTCTGCGTCCGGTAGGTCCACGGATCCGGGGAAGACCGAACACAACTGAAGGGACGGGGAGGTCCCATGCCGCGGAGCAGTGTCGACCGGCTACCTGATCAACGCGGCTCGCAGTCCCCGGAGTCCGGCCCACCGCCCGGGGACCGCCCCGAGGGCGGCGACCGGCCGGGCCCGGACGGGGACGACACCGGGGGCAGACCTCCGGGACGGCGCCGCAGACGCATACTCCGCATACTCGCCGTGGCCGTCGCACTGCTGCTGCTCGCGACGGCCGGGGCGGGATACCTCTATCTGCGGCACCTCGACAACACCCTGCGCAAAGGCCGGCTCGACCTCGGCGACAACAAGATCGGCAAGCCCGCGCCCAACGCCGCCGGGCAGTCGCCGCTCAACATCCTGCTGATCGGCTCCGACAGCCGGCAGGGCGAGGAGAACGTCCGGCTCGGCGGGGCCAGGAAGGACGCGGGCCGCAAACCGCTCGCGGACGTGCAGATGCTCGTCCACGTCGCCGCCGACCGCAGGAGCATGTCGGTGGTCAGCATCCCCCGCGACACCCGCGTCACCATTCCGGAGTGCACGGATCCGGAGGACGGCACGGTCTACCGCGAGCAGGCCATGGCGCCCATCAACCAGGCCCTCCAGCACGGCGGCCCCGGATGCGCCGTGGCCACCTGGAAGGAACTGACGGGTGTTTACATCGACCACTTCATGATGGTCGACTTCGCCGGCGTCGTGCGGATGGCCGACGCGATCGGCGGCGTCCCGGTCTGCGTGGACAAGAACATCTACTCCCACGACAGCCAGGGACACGGTTCCGGACTGAAGCTCAGGGCCGGCACCACCCGGGTCCAGGGCGAGCAGGCCCTGCAGTGGCTGCGCACCCGCTACGGATTCGAGGACGGCAGCGACATCGGCCGGGCCCGCGCCCAGCACATGTACATGAACTCGATGGTGCGCGAGCTCAAGGCGGGAACCAAGCTCACCGACCCCGACAAGCTCCGCAGGCTCGCGGAGGCCGCCGTCGGCGCACTCACCGTGGACGAGAGCATCGGCACGGTGAGCAAGCTCTACGACTTGGCGAACGACCTGAAGCGGGTGCCCACCGAGCGCATCACGATGACGACGATGCCGTTCGTCTACGGCCCCCAGGCCGGCTACGTCCTGCCCAAGCCGGGCGACGCCGAGCAGGTCTTCTCCCTTCTCCGCAGCGACATCGCGCTCGACGGCAAGGACCGGAAGAAGAAGCAGGAGCCGCAAGCCTCACCCGGCACGCCGAAGGACGCGCTGAAGATCACGGTCACGAACGGCACCGCCTCGGCGCCCGGGGGAGCCGAGCCGGGACGGGCGGGCGAGATCACCGCCGCCCTCTCCGACCTGGGCTGGACCGAGGCGACCGCGGACACCGGCCTCACCTCCCGGCCCGGAACCGCCGTCACCTACCCCCAGACCGCCCTGCGGGGCGACGCGCTCGCCGTGGCGAAGGCGCTCGGGGTCCCGTCACGGCTGGTGAAGCTCTCGGACGACTCCGAGCAGGTCCAGGTGGTCATCGGCGCGGACTGGCCCAAGGGCGACCGTTACCCGGAGGACGCCGCGAGGGACGGGAACAAGGCGCCGGAGAGCGCGGACGCCATCAACGGCGACGACCGGAAGGCCTGCATGAAGGTCAACGACAGCTACGTCTGGTAGCCGCCGGCGGGACAGCGGAGAGGGGCGGTGCCACGCACGGCGGACACTGTTGGCAGTGTCCACGCACGGTGGCACCGCCCCTCTCCGCCGGGTCCGGAACGCGACCGGTCAGGACTCGGCGGCCGTCACCGCCGGACGGCGGCTCGCGATGACCTTCCGGGCCAGCGAGCGCGGGCTGGTGAGGAAGCCCCAGCCCCAGGACATGTGCATCGTCGCCAGGGCCACGGGAATCCACATCCTCGACTTCGGCGGCAGGCCCTTGCCCGCCGGTATCGATCCGGCCGTGATCGCCGCGAGGTATCCCGCCGGCACCACCAGGCCCCACGGAGTCAGTGCGACACCCACGACGAGACCGGCCGCAATGGCCAGCACCGCGGTAGGCGGGGCGAGGTAGCGCAGGTTGATCGAGCCCTGGTGGAAGCGGGCGACGACGTGCCGCCACCGCCCGTAGTCCTTGTACTGCTTGGCCAGCGCACGCAGGGAGGGCCGCGGCCGGTAGGACACCTTCAGCTCCGGGGAGAACCAGATCAGCCCGCCGGCCTCGCGGATCCGGAAGTTCAGCTCCCAGTCCTGGGCCCGGATGAACTCCTCGTTGTAGCCGCCCTGGCGCTCCAGCGCCTCGCGCCGGAAGACGCCGAGGTAGACGGTCTCGGCCGGGCCGGCCGCGCCGCCGGTGTGGAAGGCCGCGTTGCCGACGCCGATCTTCGACGTCATGGCGGCGGCGACGGCCCGCTCCCAGTCGTTCTCGCCCTCGGCGTGCATGAGCCCGCCGACGTTCTGCGCGCCGGTCTCGTCCAGCAGGCGCACGGCCGTGGCGATGTAGTCGGGCGACAGCATGCCGTGTCCGTCCACGCGGACGACGACGGGGTGCCGGGACGCCTTGATCGCGGCGTTCAGCGCAGCGGGGGTCCGGCCGGTGGGATTGGGCACCGTCGTGACCCGGCCGTCCTCGCGCACGAGTTCGGCGGCTATCTCGTCGGTCCGGTCCGTGGACGGGCCGAGGGCGATCACCACCTCCAGCTCTCCGGCGTACTCCTGTTCCAGGATGTGCCGGACCGCCGTCCGCAGATGACGTTCCTCGTTGAGCACCGGCATGATCACGGAAACGGCCGGAAATCGCTGTTCAGCAGATGCGTTCATCGCACGTCACGTTACCGCGAACGAGGGACGCCGCCGCACCCCGCCCGGGTGGCCGGCGCAGCGGCGGGCGGCGTGGGGGCGCGGGCGGCACCGTCGCCCGACCTACGGTGGTCCGCGGTCCTCGGGGGCTGCCCGGGGTCGTCCCAGGTCCGGGCACGATCCGGCCCGGGGCCCTCAGCCCAGCCCTGCCGCGGAGGTGCCCGACCCCATGACCGGACCGGCTCGCTCCCCCCGCCCCCGTGCCCTCGCCGGACGTCCGCGTCTCCTCGACCGCCGGACACACCGGCCGCGCCGGCGCGGACGTCCCACTCGCCGCCGCTGGGGGCTCCGGGTGGCGGCCGGCATCTCGTTGCTGCTCCTGGCCGCGGGCGGCGTGGGGCACGCGGTGGTCACCGGCCTGGACACCGGCATCGACCGCATCGACCCCTTCGAGGGGCTGAGCGACCGGCCACGGGGCGGCGAAGGTCTGGACTTCCTCGTCGTCGGCACGGACGGACGCGACCGGATCACCCGGGAGGAGCGACAGCGGTACCGGCTCGGCGGCGCTCCCTGCCACTGCACCGACACGATCATGCTCGTCCATCTGTCGGGGGACCGGGAGCGGGCCACCGTGATCAGCCTGCCGCGCGACTCGTACGCCGAGCTGCCCGGCCACACCGACCCGGTGACCGGCCGGAAGCGTCCGCCCGAGGTGGCGAAACTCAACGCGGCCTATGCCCGGGGCGGCCCGCACCTGACCGTGCGCACGGTGGAGCACATGACCGGCGTGCACATCGACCACTACATCGAGGTGGACTTCTCCAGCTTCATGAAGACCGTCGACGCGGTCGGCGGTGTGGACGTCTGCACCCCCGTCCCGCTGAACGACGACCACACCGGGCTCGCACTCCCGGCCGGCCGGAGCACCCTGGACGGCGGCGAAGCCCTGCAGTACGTGCGCTCCCGGCACATCGACGAGGGCGCCGACCTCGCCCGGATGCGGCGCCAGCAGCGCTTTCTGGCCGCGCTCGTGCACCGGGTCACCGAGAGCGGGGTGCTGGTGAACCCGGTCGCCTTCAACCGCGTGGCCTCGGCCCTGCTGGGTTCGGTGCGCGCCGACAGCGGTTTCGGCCCGGACGAACTGGTCGCGCTCGGACGGGCCATGCGGGGGTTCACCCCGGCGTCGTCGGAGTTCGCCTCGGTGCCCGTCGAGGACCCCGGCTTCCCGGTGCCCGGCATCGGCGACACGGTGAAGTGGGACGACGAGAGGGCCGCCCGGCTCTTCCGGGCGGTGCGGGAGGACCGGCCGCTGAGGGCACGGCGTCAGAGCGGCGGGAAGTCCGAGATCGTCGACATCTCCCCGCGCCGGGTCCGGGTCCAGGTCTTCAACGGCACGCACCGCAAGGGGCTGGCCCGGAAGGTGGACCGGGCGCTGCGTGCCACCGGGTTCGCCGCCGGCGGGCCACCGGGCAACGCCGTGGCCGCTCCCGGCCGGACGGTGATCGCGTACGACCCGGGGTGGGACCGTTCCGCGCGGACGCTGGCCGCGGCTCTGCCGGGGGCGGATCTGGTTCCCGTTCCGGGCCAGGGGCCGGGGATGCGGGTGACCCTCGGTGACGACCGGCAGCGGGTGCAACGGGTGCGGGCCGCCGAGGAGGCGGACGGCAACGGGTTCGCGGCGCTCACCGGCGACGAGGTGGTCTGCCGCACGAAGCGGGCCGGCGACGGCGGGGAACGCCGATGACGGTCCCGGCGTGGCCGGTGGCGGTGCATGCCCGGGGCCCGCGGCACGGGCCGCCGGGACGGGCGGGTCTCAGTCGTCGATGCCCTCCGCCGCACGCCGGTCGCGCAGTTCCTTGATCGCGCGGCGGCGGGCCAGCCGGTGGGTGCGGCGGATCTGCGCCTCCTGGTAGCGGCGCTTGTCACGCTCGGTCTCGGGGACGACGGGCGGTACGGCGCGGGGCTTGCCCTCCGCGTCGACCGCGGCGAACACCAGGTACGCGCTGCCGACCTGCGTCGCGGGGGTCGACTCGTTCCAGCGCTCCGCGAGGACCCGGACGCCGACCTCCATGGAGGACCGGCCGGTCCAGTTGACCTGAGCCTTGACATGGACGAGGTCGCCGACTCGTACCGGCTCCAGGAACACCATCTCGTCCATGGAGGCGGTGACCGCAGGACCCTCGGAGTGCCGCCCTGCCACCGCGCCGGCGGCGTCGTCCACCAGTTTCATGATCACGCCACCGTGGACCGTGCCCAGAAGATTGGTGTCATTGCCCGTCATGATGTGGGACAAGGTGGTGCGGGAGGCAGCAGTCGGCTTGCCCGGAATCTCGCCCTCCTGGGCTTGGGCCTGAACGGTCATGACCTCAACCTTATGCGCCGCAGACCTCCCGATCCGCAGCGGGCCGCTTTGCATCAGCTCTGCTACAGCCTCGCCGTGATGTGACACCCGCCCTGTCGATGTGCAGGGTCCGACAGGCACACTTTCCCGCATGAGCGATTGGAACGGCGACAGCAGAGATCGGTTCGGACACGGCGGCATGGCCGCCCGTGGCCGCGGCGGCCGGCCCCATGCGGAGCCGCCGCTTCCGCCGCATATGTCCCCCCGCCCGTCGGTGCCCGGCCCCCGCGGCCACGACGGGTACGACGGCTACGGCCCGGGCGAGGTCTACGGCGGCGGCCGGGGCCGCGGCGGACCGGGGCCGGGGGACTACCGCCGTCCCGGAGGCGGACGCCGCTTCAAGCGCATGATCGTGACGCTGCTCGTCGTCATCCTCGCGATATCCGTCGGCACGTACTTCTGGGCCGACTCCCAGCTGCGGCGCGAGGTCGACCTGGGCAAGGTCGAGGACCGTCCGGAGACGGGCTCCGGCACGAACTACCTGGTCGTCGGCTCCGACAGCCGCGAGGGCATGACCGCGCAGGACAAGAAGAACCTGCACACCGGTTCCGCCGCCGGCAAACGGACCGACTCGATGATGATCCTGCACGTCGGCAGCAACGGGAACACAGTGATCTCCCTGCCGCGTGACTCGTGGGTCACCATTCCCGCGTTCAAGGGCTCGGAGACCGGGCGTCAGTACCCGGCCACCCGGAACAAGCTCAACGCCGCCTATTCGATGGACGGCGCGCCGCTCCTGGTCCGGACCGTCGAGTACAACACCGGCCTGAAGATCGACCACTATGCGGAGATCGGCTTCGGCGGCTTCGCCAAGATCGTGGACGCGGTCGGCGGCGTGGAGATGAACCTCCCCCGGGCCATCAAGGACGAGAAGTCCGGCGCCGACCTCAGGGCAGGCAAGCAGACCCTCGACGGAAGCCAGGCCCTCGCCTTCGTCCGCACCCGGTACGCCCTCGCACAGAGCGACCTGGACCGGACCAAGAACCAGCAGAAGTTCCTCTCCGCACTGGCCAACCAGACGGCGACGCCGAGCACCCTGCTGAACCCGTTCAAGCTCTACCCGGTCATGGGTGCCGGTCTGGACACCCTGGTCGTGGACAAGGACATGAGCCTGTGGAACGTCGGCTCGATGTTCTTCGCGATGAAGGACATCCAGGGCGGTGAGGGCAAGCAGATGAACATGCCGATCGCCGGCTCGGCGCCGATGGGTTCGCTGAGCTGGGACATGCCCAAGGTCAAGCAGCTCGTCTCGCAGCTGAAGAACGACGAGAAGGTGACGGTCAAGGGCAACCGCTGACCGCCCCCCTTTCGCTCCCGTACCGGCCCCGGCGCCTCGCGCGCCGGGGCCGGCGGCGTTCCGGGGACGCGCGTCCGTCCGTCGTTCACTCGCGCGAGTGGCGGGCCGGTGAAACCACCCGGCCGCTTCCCCGGGAGGCAATCCTGGGCGGCGTCAACACCCGCATGCGATGCTGATGCCGAGGAACGCGAGGAGGCGGTGATGACGACGATGAGCGTCGCCCGGCACGACTGCGTCGACGAACACGAAGGGCCGTGGACCGTCGAGGACGTCCTCGCCCTGCCCGAGCATCCGGCACGCGCCCGCTACGAACTGGTGGACGGTGTCCTCATGATGTCCCCCGCGCCCAGCTGGGCGCATCAGATTGCCTCATCCACGCTCCACCGGCAGATCCGCAGCTCCATCGCCACGGCCGAGGCACCCTTCCTCGCCGCCGAGGGAACGAACGTCATCGGCGAGTCCCGGCTGCTCATCCCCGACCTCGTGGTGGTCGACCGGTCTGCCGTGCGGCGAGAAACAGTGGCGGTCTCCCTCGACGCGGTCGTGCTCACGGTGGAGATCGTCTCCCCCCACAACCGCGCCGCCGACCGGATCCTCAAGCCGGCGCTCTACGCCCAGGCCAAAGTGCCCGCCTACTGGCGCGTGGAGCTGGACCCCGAGCCGACCGTCCTCGTCCACGAACTCGACGGGGACGGCTACCGCGAGACCGCGGCGGTCACCGGCAGGAGCAGCATCGACGTCGCCGGAGCCTTCGCCGTCGACCTCGACGTCACCACGCTGCTCGCCGACCTCGACCGGGACTGACCACCGGGCGAGCGGTCCGTCCCCGGGCGGGATCCGCAGCGTTCCTCCTCCCCCGGCCCCGCGGCCGACCGGCCATTCTTGACCCTCGACATGGTCGAGGCCCCAGGGTCGGTGGACGTGGAGAGCGACATGCGCAGCATTGGTCAACTGGCCCGGGAGAGCGGGCTGTCGGTGAGCGCCCTGAGGTTCTACGACGGCGCCGGCGTCTTCGGCCCGGCCCGGGTGGACCCGCACACCGGCTACCGCTGGTATTCCGCCGGTCAGCTCGACGACGCCAGGCTGTTGTGCCGGTTGCGGCGGGTGGGACTGCCGCTCGCCGAGATCCGGCAGGTCCTCGGCGCGCCGCCCAGTTCGGGCGAGGCCCGGCGCGTGCTGGACCGGCATCTGCGGCGGCTCGAGGACGGTCTCAGCGACGCGCGCCGGGAGCTCTCCACGGTCCGGGCACTACTCGACCAGAGGGAGAACCCCATGAACACGCCCATCACGGCAACTCGACTGACCGTCCGCGCAGCCGAGCTCGCCGGAGCACTCGACGCCGTGCGCTTCGCCGCCTCGACCGACCCCGGACTTCCGCTGCTGGGCGGGGTGTTCTTCGACCTCGACGGGCCGGTGCTCCGGGTGGTCGCGACCGACCGCTTCCGCCTGGCCGTCTCGCAGGCGACCGTGACCGACCGCAGGGGGCCGGATGCGAGCGCGACGGTGCCGGCTCCGGTCGTCGACGGCATGAGGGCGCTCCTCACGGACTCGGAGGAGGGCACGGTGACCCTCACCGTCGAGGGCGACCGTGTGGCACTGGAGATCGCCGGACGACGCATCGAGGGGGCCGGCCTGGAGGGGGTCTTCCCCGACTACCGACGGCTGACCCGGCTCGAGACCGACCACCGGGTGGAGGTCTCCCCCGCCGCTCTGCGGGATGCCGTGCTGAGCGGTGGGACGCGCAAGCGGCCCGAGGGTGACGAGATCACCGTTCTCACCGTCCGTCCGGACGGCGCACTGGCCGTGGCGGCGGACAGCGACGAGGGCAGCGATCGCGGCAGTCTGCGGGTCGCACTGAACCCGGCCTACCTGCTGGAGGCGATCGGGGCGGGGTCGCCGGAGCAGCTGGTCCTGGAGCTCGGCGGTCCGATCGCTCCGCTGGCGATCCGGGACGCCGATGCCCCGGGGACGTTCTCCCTGCTGATGCCCGTCCGGCTCTCCTGACCGGCGCGTGACGCGCTCAGGGGCACCCCGCAGAGTGCCCCTGAGCTGCAATGTCCCTGCGTTGCCGGTTACTTGGGCAGGTTCCTGGCCATGACGATCCGCTGGACCTGGTTCGTGCCCTCGTAGATCTGCGTGATCTTGGCGTCCCTCATCATGCGCTCGACCGGGTAGTCACGGGTGTAGCCGTACCCGCCGAGCAGCTGCACCGCGTCGGTGGTGATCTCCATGGCCGCGTCCGAGGCGTAGCACTTGGCGGCGGCACCGAAGAAGGTGAGGTCGCCGTCGGTGCGCTCGGACTTGGCGGCGGCCGCGTAGGTCAGCTGACGGGCGGCCTCGAGCTTCATCGCCATGTCCGCGAGCATGAACTGGATGCCCTGGAAGTCGGCGATCGCCTTGCCGAACTGCTTGCGCTCCTTGACGTAGTTCTTCGCGTAGTCCAGGGCGCCCTGGGCGATGCCCAGCGCCTGCGCGGCGATGGTGACGCGAGTGTGGTCGAGGGTCTTCATCGCAGTGGCGAAGCCGGTACCCTCCTCGCCGATCATGCGGTCGGCCGGGATGCGCACGTTGTCGAGGTAGACCTCGCGGGTCGGCGACCCCTTGATGCCGAGCTTCTTCTCCGGTGCACCGAACGAGACGCCCTCGTCGGACTTCTCGACGACGAACGCGGAGATGCCCTTGGAGCGCTTCTCCGGGTCGGTGACGGCCATGACCGTGTAGTACTCACTGACCCCGGCGTTGGTGATCCAGCGCTTCACGCCGTTGAGGACGTAGCCGTCGCCGTCCCGGACCGCCTTGGTCTTCATGCCGGCGGCGTCGGAGCCGGCGTCCGGCTCGGAGAGGCAGTACGAGAACATGCCGTCGCCCTTGGCCAGCGGACCCAGGTACTTCTTCTTCAGCTCCTCGGAGCCGGACAGGATGACCGGCATCGAGCCGAGTTTGTTGACGGCCGGTATGAGGGAGGACGAGGCGCAGACCCGGGCGACCTCCTCGATGACGATCACGGTCGCCAGCGCGTCCGCGCCCGCGCCGCCGTACGCCTCGGGGACGTGCACCGAGTGCAGGTCGTTGGCGACGAGGGCGTCCAGCGCCTCCTGCGGGAAGCGTCCCTCCTCGTCGACCTCGGCTGCGAACGGCGCGATCTTCGCCTCGGCGAGCGAGCGCACCGACTCCCGGAGCATGTCGTGCTCCTCGGACGGCCGGAAAAGGTCGAAATCAGTCGATCCCGCCAAGGTGTCCTCACTCCCCAAAAAGCTAACTACCGTTAAGTAACCCGATTCTACGGGCCGGGGCCGCGCCGGTACACGTGAGCTTCCCGACAGCCCCGTGCCGGGGCCTCATCCGCTGACGGGCCGCCGACTATGCTCGGGGCCCGCAGCCCACGAGTCCCTCAGGAGAGCCCCGCATGGCACCCAAGATCACCGTGATCGGCACCGGCTACCTCGGCGCCACGCACGCCGCGGCCATGGCCGAGCTCGGCTTCGAGGTGCTGGGCCTGGACGTCGTCCCGGAGAAGGTCGCGATGCTCTCCGAGGGCAGGGTACCCATGTTCGAGCCCGGACTGGAGGAGTTGCTGCACAAGCACGTGGCCGGCCTGGAGGGCTCCAGCGGACGGCTGCGCTTCACCACCTCCTACGAGGAGGCCGGCGAGTTCGGCGACGTGCACTTCGTCTGCGTGAACACCCCGCAGAAGCACGGCGAGTACGCCTGCGACATGAGTTACGTGGACACCGCCTTCGCCTCGCTCGCCCCCCACCTGCACCGGCCCGCCCTGGTCGTCGGCAAGTCCACGGTCCCGGTCGGCAGCGCCGAGCGGCTCGCGGCCCGGCTCACCGAGTTGGCCCCCGCGGGCGAGGGTGCCGAACTGGCGTGGAACCCCGAGTTCCTGCGCGAGGGCTTCGCGGTGAAGGACACCCTGCACCCCGACCGGATCGTGGTGGGCGTCGCGAGCGAGCAGGCCGAGAAGCAGTTGCGCGAGATCTACGCGACGCCGATCGCCGAGGGCTCGCCGTTCGTCGTCACCGACTACCCGACGGCCGAACTGGTCAAGGCGTCCGCCAACTCCTTCCTCGCCACCAAGATCTCCTACATCAACGCGATGGCCGAGATCTGCGAGGCCGCCGGCGGTGACGTGGTCAAGCTCGCCGAGGCACTCGGCCACGACGACCGGATCGGGAAGAAGTTCCTGCGCGCCGGCATCGGCTTCGGCGGCGGCTGCCTGCCGAAGGACCTGCGCGCCTTCATGGCCCGTGCCGGAGAACTGGGCGTCGACCAGGCCCTGACGTTCCTCCGCGAGATCGACTCCATCAACATGCGCCGGCGCGGACACATGGTCGAGCTGGCCCGCGAGGCCGTCGGTGGCGGCTTCCTCGGCAAGCGCGTCTCCGTCCTCGGCGCCACCTTCAAGCCGGACTCCGACGACGTGCGCGACTCCCCCGCTCTCAACGTCGCCGGTCAGATCCACCTCCAGGGCGGTCAGGTCACGGTCTTCGACCCCAAGGGCATGGACAACGCGCGCCGCGTCTTCCCGACACTGCGCTACGAGGACAGCGCGCTGGAGGCGGTACGCGGCGCCCACGTCGTCCTGCACCTCACCGAGTGGGGCGAGTTCCGCGAGCTCGACCCGGCCGAGCTGGGCGAGGTCGTCGCCGAGCGGCGGATCCTCGACGGCCGCAACACCCTCGACGCCGACCGCTGGCGGGAGGCCGGCTGGACGTTCCGCGCCATGGGCCGCCCGCGAGCCTGAGCTCGATCCGCCGGAACCGGGCAAACCGGTTCCGGCGGTGCGTGCTCGCCACGGGCGTCGCCGTACCGGACCGGCCCGGGATGACCCGCCGCCCCAGCGGGAAGAGGGGAACGCATGACACCCGAACTCTTCACGACGGGCAGCGGCGACGACGCACACACCTCCGGCGGGGCGGGCTCAGGTGAGTCGACGGTCTCGCCCGCCCTCCGGGCGGTGCGGGAGCGGCTGACCGGACTGCCGCCGGGCGACAGCACTTGGCTGAAGGACCGGCTGGGCGGCCCGCGCCGGTGGATCACCCGCCACCGCGAACTGATCCGCGCCGCGGCCGGGGACAACGGGCTGCCCGCGGACATGGTGGCTGCCATCGCCTGGCAGGAGGTCGGCGGCAAGCCGTACGTCCTCGACGACATCACCGTCACGCTGCGCGACGCCGCCCGCAGTTCGTGGGTCCCGGTGGATCCGGAGGACCTTCCCTGGCGGCTGGCGGGAGACCGCGACAAGACCTCGTTCGGGCCGATGGCCGTGCAGACCCGGCGGGCGGCGGAAGTGCTCGGCTACGACCCGGCGCGTCTCACCGAGGCCCAGCGCACGGAGCTGACCACCGCGTTGCGGGACCCGGCCCAGGCGGTCTTCATCTCGGCCGGGTACCTCAGGAGCCTCAAGGCGGAGAGCCGGTTCGCCGACGTGCCGCCCGAGGAGATGACCCCGGACCAGTACCGCGAGCTGGCCGCCCGCTACAACGGAGGCCCGTACTGGCAGGTCCCGGCCGCGCAGAAGTACGCTGACGAATTCGCCGAGCACCGGCAGGAGGCCGCGGAGGCGCTCCGGTGAAGCGGACGGGGCCCGGCGCCGGCCGGTCCCCCGGGCGGTGCGGATCCGGGAAAGCGCGACACCTGCGGCGCCCGGGCGTAGTAGACATTCCGGCAGAGGCCGCCGGCCGAAGACGTACGGCGCCGTGACGGAAGGAATGCCCATGCCCATCGCCGACCTGGGGACCGTCGTGCTCGACTGCCCCGACCCCGCCGCTCTCGCAGCGTTCTACGCGGAGTTGCTCGGCGGCGAGGTGGATGCCTCGGACGACGCGTGGGTGGACCTGAAGGGGGTGGGCGTGGCCATGGCGTTCCAGAAGGTCCCGGGCCACGTTCCGCCGCAGTGGCCCGACCCGGCCCGGCCCCAGCAGTTCCACCTCGACCTTGTGGTGGGCGACCTGGACACCGCGCAGAAGCAGGCGCTCGCGCTCGGCGCCACCCTCCTCGAGGACCACGGGGGAAGGCACGGCTTCCGGACCTTCGCCGACCCGGCCGGGCATCCGTTCTGCCTCTGCATCGACTGACGCCCGGCCGCCGGCGCGGGGGACGTCAGCCGTCGAGCTCCGCGATCGTCGCGTCGGAGGGCCTGCCGCGTACCGGGTCGGCCTTGAGCCTCCGGGCGACGTCCTCCGCGGCGCGCAACGTCCGCACCGCGTTCTGCCAGGTCAGCTTGGCCAGGTCGGCCTCGGACCAACCGCGGCGGAGCAGTTCCGCGACGAGGTTGGGGTATCCGGCGACGTCGTCGAGCCCGGAGGGGGTGAAGGCCGTCCCGTCGTAGTCCCCGCCGATGCCGATGTGGTCGATGCCGGCCACCTCGCGCATGTGGTCGAGGTGGTCGGCCACGGTGGCAGCGGTGGCGACGGGCCGCGGCTCGGCCGCCTCGAACTCGCGCTGGACGCGCATCCCGGCCTCGGTGGTGTCGAGAGCGTGCAGGCCGTGGGCGCGCATGTTCTCGTCCGCCGCGGCCGTCCACCGGATGGCCGCGGGCAGGATGAACTTCGGGACGAAGGTGACCATGGCGAGCCCGCCGTTGGCGGGCAGCAGCGCGAGGACGTCGTCCGGGATGTTGCGCGGGTGGTCGCACACCGCACGGGCCGAGGAGTGGGAGAAGACGACCGGCGCCTCGCTGACCCGCAGGGCGTCGCGCATGGTGCCCGCGGAGACGTGGGAGAGGTCGACGAGCATCCCGATCCGGTTCATCTCCCGGACGACCTCCTCGCCGAACCGGGAGAGGCCGCCGAGGCGTTCGGCATCCGTCGCGGAGTCCGCCCACGGGATGTTGTCGTTGTGGGTGAGCGTCATGTAGCGGACGCCGAGGGTGTGCAGGGCGCGCAGGGTGGCGAGCGAGCAGTTGATGCTGTGCCCGCCCTCGGCACCCATGAGGGAGGCGATCCGGCCCTCGCTGCGCGCGGTCTCCATGTCGTCCGCGGTGAGCGCCAGGCGCAGGTCGTCCGGGTAGCGCTCGATGAGACGGCCGACGATGTCGATCTGTTCGAGGGTGGCGCTGACGGCGGCGTCACCGGCGTAGTCGGCGCGGACATAGACGGACCAGAACTGGGCGCCGACGCCACCGGCCCGCAGCCGGGGGATGTCGGTGTGCAGGTGGGCGCTCTGGTCCTTGGCGATGTCGCGCCGGTCGACGTCGTAGCGCACCTGCTCGCGCAGGGCCCAGGGGAGGTCGTTGTGGCCGTCGACGACGGGGTGGGCGGCGAGGAGTTCGCGGGCCCGGTCGAGGTGGTCCGTCACGGTCGTTCGGTTCCTTTCGGATTCCGGTTCTGCTACCGGTTCAGTTGCCGAAGCCGAACGAGGCGGCGCTGTCGACCCGGGCGCGCAGCCGCTTGCCCTTCTCGGTGGCCTGCTCGTTCAGTTCGTCCTGGAACTGCCGCATGCGGTCGCGCAGGTCGTCGTCGTGGGCGGCGAGCATGCGGACTGCGAGAAGCGCGGCGTTGCGGGCGCCGGCCACCGACACCGTGGCGACGGGGACCCCGGCCGGCATCTGGACGATGGACAGCAGGCTGTCCATGCCGTCGAGGTGCTTGAGCGGCACCGGCACGCCGATCACGGGAAGCGTGGTGACGGAGGCGAGCATGCCGGGCAGATGCGCGGCCCCGCCCGCGCCGGCGATGATCGACTTGAGGCCGCGGCCGGAGGCCCGCGCGCCGTACTCGATCATTTCGCGCGGCATCCGGTGGGCGGAGACGACGTCGACCTCGTAGGGCACCTCGAACTCGTCGAGGGCCTTGGCCGCTGCCTCCATCACCTGCCAGTCGGAGTCGGATCCCATGACGATGCCGACGGTCGCCTTGCCGGCGGAGTCCCCGGCCGTGCGGTCCGGGGAGTGGTGAGCGCTCACTCGGTGATCGTTCCTCGCAGGTAGCCGGCGGCGTGCCGGGCGCGCTCGCGCACGTCCGCCAGGTCGTCGCCGTACGTGGTGACGTGGCCGACCTTGCGGCCCGGCTTCACGTCCTTGCCGTACATGTGGATCTTGAGCTGCGGGTCGCGTGCCATGCAGTGCAGGTACGCCGAGTACATGTCGGGGTAGTCGCCGCCGAGCACGTTGGCCATGACGGTCCAGGACGCCCGGGGACGCGGGTCGCCGAGTGGCAGGTCGAGCACGGCCCGCACGTGGTTGGCGAACTGCGAGGTGACCGCCCCGTCCTGGGTCCAGTGCCCGGAGTTGTGCGGACGCATGGCGAGTTCGTTGACGAGGACCCGGCCGTCGCGGGTCTCGAACAGCTCGACCGCGAGATGCCCGACGACGCCCAGCTCGGCGGCGATGTCGAGGGCGATGCGCTGCGCCTCGAGGGCGCGCTCCTCGGGCAGACCGGGGGCAGGCGCGATCACGGTGTCGCAGACCCCGTCGACCTGGATCGACTCCACCACGGGGTAGACGACGGCCTGGCCGTGCGGGGAGCGCACCACGTTGGCGGCGAGCTCCCGGGCGAAGTCGACCTTCTCCTCGGCGAGCACCGGAACGCCGGCCCGGAACGGCTCGGCGGCCTGCTGTTCGTCGCGGACGACCCAGACACCCTTGCCGTCGTAGCCGCCCCGCACCGTCTTGAGGACGACGGGGAATCCTGTTCCCTCCGCGGCGAACCGCGTGACGTCCGCCGGGTCCTCGACGATGCGGTGCCGGGGGCACGGGACGCCGATGGCGTCCAGCCCGGCGCGCATCACGCCCTTGTCCTGGGCGTGGACCAGTGCGTCGGGGCCCGGGCGGACGGGGATGCCCTCGGCCTCCAGCACCCGGAGGTGCTCGGTGGGGACGTGCTCGTGATCGAAGGTGACCACGTCGCAGCCCGCCGCGAACGCGCGCAGCGTCTCCAGGTCGCGGTAGTCGCCCACGACCACGTCGTTGACCACCTGCGCAGCGGAGTCCTGCGGGGTGTCGCTGAGGAGCTTGAACCTGATGCCGAGGGGGATGCCTGCCTCGTGCGTCATACGCGCGAGCTGTCCGCCACCGACCATGCCGACTACCGGGAACGTCACGCCACCAGGGTATCCGTCCGGCCGCCCGGGACCGGACCGGGCCCGGGGGGCCGGGGGCGGCCAGGGGCGGGCGGACGGGACGCGTCACCCGGGGGGCGGATGTGTCCCGGCGGTGACGGGAGAGACCGCTGGTTAGCATGAGGAACCGGCCATGTGGCACACCGCCGAGCAACGGAGCCAGACGATCACTATGGGTGCACGGCGCATGGGTTCGCGGCTCCAGCGGCTGGCCGGTGAGGCCGCGAAGTTCGGGACCGTGGGCGCCTTCGGCTTCTTGGTGAACTTCGTCGTCTTCAACCTCTGCGTCCAGGTGTTCGGGCTGGCCGTGGTGCGGTCCGGGGTGATCGCCACCGTGATCGCCATCGGCACGAACTACGTCGGCAACCGGCACTGGACGTACCGGCGGGCCGACAAGAACCGCCGCAGTCGCGAGCTGACCCTGTTCCTGCTGTTCAGCGGCATGGGCCTGCTGCTCGAGAACGGCGTCCTGGCGCTGTCCCACTACGGTT
Source organism: Streptomyces meridianus (assembly GCF_023703325.1). Taxonomy (GTDB): domain Bacteria; phylum Actinomycetota; class Actinomycetes; order Streptomycetales; family Streptomycetaceae; genus Streptomyces; species Streptomyces meridianus. The sequence continues at coordinate 239,202 of NZ_JAMQGM010000037.1, read as the reverse complement.
TCGGCTTCACCTCGACCCTGGCCGACAACGTCGCGAAGAACATCGTCGGGCTGGGCCTCGGCACGGTCTTCCGGTTCTGGTCCTACCGCACCTGGGTGTTCAGGGCGCTGCCCCTGCCGGACACCGTGCCGGCGGGCGCCGAGCCGTTCGGAGCCGCGGGAGCGACGGCCGTCGTGGGCGCGCGTTCGCGCAACCGGGCCGATCGGCCGCAGTGACGAGACCCCCGCCGCGGTAAGGGGAACCGCGAACCGTCCGTCAGTGCTCGTGTTCCTGGGACCCGGCCTCGCGTCCCAGGAACAGGGCGAACACCGGAGGACGCTGCTGGAGGAGTTCCAGCCTGCCGCCGTCGGCTTCGGCCAGGTCCCGGGCCACGGCCAGTCCCAGCCCGGTCGAGTTGCGTCCGCTGACCGTGCGTTCGAAGACCCGCGCGCCGAGTTCCGGCTGCACGCCGGGCCCCTCGTCCGTCACCTCGACGACGACCTGGTTGCCGGTGACCCGCGTGCGCAGCGTCACCGTCCCGGACCCGTGCATCAGCGAGTTCTCGATCAGCGTGGCGAGGACCTGGGCGACCGCGCCCGGGGTGCCGACAGCCTGCATCGCCTTGCGGCCGGTCCACACGATGGCCCGGCCGGCGCTGCGGCAGGCCGGGCGCCACTCCTCGATCTGCTGCTTGACGACCTCGTCGAGGTCGAAGGCGACGGCCGATCCGGTACGCGGGTCCCGGGAGTTGGTGAGCAGCCGCTGGACCACGTCGGTGAGCCGCTCGACCTGCCCGAGGGCGATCGTGGCCTCCTCCTTGACGATGTCGGGGTCGTCGGTGACGGTGATCTCCTCCAGCCGCATCGACAGGGCCGTCAGCGGGGTGCGCAGCTGGTGGGAGGCGTCGGCCGCCAGCCGGCGTTCGGCGGTGAGCATCCTGGCGATGCGCTCGGCACTGCCGTCGAGGACGTCGGCCACCCGGTCGAGCTCCGCGACGCCGTAGCGGCGGTGGCGCGGCCGCGGGTCGCCGGATCCCAGACGCTCCGCGGTCTCGGCGAGATCGGTGAGCGGTGCGCTGAGCCGGTGGGCCTGCCGGACGGCCAGCAGCACCGCGGCGATCACGGCCAGCAGGGCGACAGCCAGGATGATCACGAGCGTCCGCCCGACCTCGCGGGTCACGGTCGCCGTGGACTCCTGGACGAGCACCTTCTCGCCCTCCGCGCCCGTCTCCTCGGCCTCGATGACCTCGCCCGTCGGCCGCTTGCCGATCTCGATGACCGGCCGGCCCGGCATCTCGATCCGGGCGTAGCGGTCGGAACCGATCTGGTCGCGCAGCACGTCCGGCCCGACGCGCTCGCCACCGCCGAGCCTGCTGTCGACGATGGACAGGAGCCGCACGGCCTCGGAGTCGACACTCTCCCGGGCGCTGTTCTCGATGGTCCGCGTCTCCACGAGCACCAGCGACAGTCCGAAGACGGCGATCACGACAAGGACCACGGCCAGCGTGGAGTTGATCAGGCGACGGCGCATGGTTCCACCGCTCCGGCCCCCATCAGCTCTTCTCGAAACGGAACCCGACCCCGCGGACCGTGGCGATGTAGCGAGGATTGGCGGCGTCGTCGCCGAGCTTCTTGCGGAGCCAGGAGATGTGCATGTCGAGCGTCTTGGTGGAGGACCACCAGGTGGTGTCCCACACCTCGCGCATCAGCTGGTCCCGGGTGACGACCCGGCCGGCGTCCCGGACCAGCACCCGCAGCAGGTCGAACTCCTTCGCGGTGAGCTGGAGTTCCTCCTCGCCCATCCACACCCGGTGCGACTCGATGTCGATGCGGACGCCGTGGGTCCCCGCGGGGGCCGGCTGCTGGGTCTCGGCCGCGCCGCGCCGCAGCAGGGCCCGCACGCGGGCGAGCAGCTCGGCGAGCCGGAACGGCTTGGTGACGTAGTCGTCGGCACCGGCGTCCAGCCCGACGACGGTGTCGACCTCGTCGGCGCGGGCGGTGAGTACCAGGACCGGGAACCCGTGACCCTCGGTGCGCAGTCGCCGGCAGACCTCGAGTCCGTCCATTCCCGGCAGTCCCAGGTCGAGGACGATCAGGTCGATTCCACCCAGGAGGGCGGCGTCGAGGGCGGAGGGGCCGTCCTGCCGGACCTCGACCTCGTACCCCTCACGGCGCAGGGCACGGGCGAGCGGCTCCGAGATGGACGCATCATCCTCGGCGAGCAGTACTCGGGTCATGAGGTGATGGTAGTCCGCGTGGTCTGCACCGCGGGGCCGCCGGTACCGGCCCCTGCGGTTCACCTCAACGGCGGCCCCGGAACCTTCGAATGTGCGCCATCAACCCCCCGTCAACCTGTGATCCATGTCTCACCCGTATCCTGAGACGGTCCTGCGTGCCCTAAGGTGGCGAAGCGCTCATAGCACCCATGAGCGCTTTTCGCGTGCCGACACGCAGATATGCATCTGCCCGGTGCAGAACCACCGGCCCTGACGGCGAAGCACCTTCCCCCCATCCGGATGCGACCGTTTTCCGGCCGCGTCCCGAGCGAGCAAGGAACGACCATGGCGTCAAGCCTGACGAAGGAGTCCCCCGAGCCCGGGGGCACCCAGCAGGTGACCCCTGCGGGTGACAAGACCTTCTTCGGCCACCCCCGCGGCCTGGCCACTCTGTTCATGACCGAGATGTGGGAGCGTTTTTCCTGGTACGGAATGCGCGCCATCCTCGTCCTCTACCTGATCGCCGGCGTCCTCGACGGCCCGCTCAAGGAGAAAGAGGCTCTCGCGGCGGCGATCTACGGCGTCTACAACGCCCTGGTCTACATGCTCGCCATGCCCGGCGGCTGGGTCGCCGACCGCCTGTGGGGCGCCCGCAAGGCCGTCCTGGTCGGCGGCGTCGTCATCGCGTCGGGTCACTTCGTGCTGGCCATCCCCTCCGACACGTCCTTCTTCTTCGGCCTGCTGCTGATCGCGGTCGGCACCGGCCTGCTGAAGCCGAACATCTCCGCGATGGTCGGCGGCCTGTACAAGGAGAGCGAGAGCGCCCGCCGCGACGCCGGATTCACGCTCTTCTACATGGCCATCAACGTCGGCGCCATGGCCGCGCCGCTGGTGGTCGGCACCGTCGGCGAGAACGTCAACTGGCACCTCGGCTTCGCCATCGCGGGCATCGGCATGACGCTGGCCCTCGTCCAGTACGTCATCGGCGGACGCCACCTCGGCGACGTCGGCAGGGTCGCGCCCACGCCGGCCTCCCCCGAGGAGAAGCGCACCGTCCTGCGGAAGGTCCTGCTGTGGGCCGGCATCGCCGCGGTGGCGGTCGTCGTGGATGTCGCACTGGGCACCTACGACATCGAGCACATCGTCAACGCCATGGCCGTACTCGGCGTGGTCATCCCGATCCTGTACTTCGCGGTCATGTTCCGCAGCCCCGAGCTCACGGCCGAGGACCGTCCGAAGATCAAGGCGTTCGTGTGGTTCTTCGCCACCGCCGTGCTGTTCTGGATGATCTACGACCAGTCCGGTTCGCTGCTGACGATCTTCGCCGACACCAAGACCGACCGCATGGTCGGCGGCTGGGAGTTCCCCGCCAGCTGGTACCAGTCGGTGAACCCGGTCTACGTGATCATCCTGGCCCCGCTGTTCGCGGCTGCCTGGGTCCGCCTCGCGCAGCGCAACCGCGAGCCGAACACCGTCGTGAAGTTCGCGCTCGGCATGCTGCTCATCGGCGGCTCCTTCGTCCTCATGGGCCTGGCCGGCGCGGCCGCGGCGGGCAGCAGCACCGGCAAGGTCACCGTCTTCTGGCTGCTGGGCGTCTACCTGGTCCAGACCCTCGGTGAGATGTGCCTGTCCCCGGTGGGCCTGTCGCTGTCCACCAAGCTCGCCCCGCCGCAGTTCATGAGCCAGATCATGGGTCTGTGGTTCCTGGCCACGGCCACCGGCAACGCCCTCAACGGCTGGACGGTCCGCCTCAACGAGCCGATGGGTGACGCCGCCTACTACACGATGTGGGCGGTCATCGCGATGCTCACCGGCCTGGCCTTCCTGGTCGCGCAGAAGAAGATCCGTGCCCTGATGGGCAGCGTGAAGTAGGGCTTCGCCCCACCTCAGGCAGGCGGGCCGGCACGGGATTCCCGTGCCGGCCCGCTTCGCGTCCGGCACGTGGCGCCCACCAGCTGTGTTAGTCTTCTTGGTGTTGCAGTTGTGGTACCCATGAACTTCGTGTGCGCCTGGTGGATTGTGATCACTGGGCGCATTTTGTTTTACCGGGGCTCTCCCGGATTCCGGGTTCTCCCCGGAGTGGGGCAATCATCTCGGCGACGCGCGGTCCGCAGAGTGCAGTCCGCGAATCCAGCCCCATGAAGGAGACAACATGGCCACCGGAACCGTGAAGTGGTTCAACTCGGAAAAGGGCTTCGGCTTCATCGAGCAGGACGGCGGCGGCGCCGACGTCTTCGCCCACTACTCGAACATCAACGCCCAGGGCTTCCGTGAGCTCCTCGAGGGCCAGAAGGTCGAGTTCGACGTCACGCAGGGCCCGAAGGGCCCGCAGGCGGAGAACATCCGCCCGCTCTGATGCGCCGAGTGCTCTGAGCACTTCGAGGAAGGGGCCCGCACCGCACGGTGCGGGCCCCTTCCCACGCGCGAGGCCCGTCTCCCGTCCGGCGCCCTGCTCCTGCCGCGGCGCCCGCGCCGAGACGGCGCCCGGGCCGCGCTTCGCACGGCCCGCTCCGCGTTTTCCAGGAAGGTCTTCCATGACACAGCCCACCGCACCACGCCGCAGCCGGCCCCGCCGCCGCCCCGGCACCCCGGCCGACCGGTCCACCGCGTCGCCGAAGAAGGGCGGTAACGGCAGAGCGGCCGGAAGCCGCGTACCGGAGCCACGCGGCTCCGACGCGATGCAGGGTCCGGGCGGCGCGCCCGGCACCCCGTCGCTTCCGCCGGCCGCCACCTTCGCCGAGCTCCCGCTCGCGCCCGGCCTGCCGGACGCACTGGCCGCGAACGGGGTGCGTGAGCCGTTCCCCATCCAGGCCGCGACGCTCCCGGACTCGCTCTCCGGGCGGGACGTCCTGGGGCGCGGGCGCACCGGCTCCGGCAAGACCCTCGCCTTCGGGCTGCCGCTGCTGAGCCGTACGGCCGGCCGGCGGGCGGACAGCAAGCGTCCACTGGCCCTCGTCCTGGTTCCGACGCGCGAGCTGGCCGCCCAGGTCACCGAGGCGCTCACCCCCTACGCGGGGGCACTGGGGCTGCGGATCGCCACCGTGGTCGGCGGCATGTCGATCAACCGTCAGGCCGACGCGCTGCGCAAGGGCGCCGAGGTGCTCGTCGCCACACCCGGGCGGCTGGCCGACCTGATCGACCGCGGGTCCTGCTCCCTCGACCGGGTCGCGATCACGGTGCTCGACGAGGCCGACCAGATGACGGACATGGGCTTCCTCCCCCAGGTCACCCGGCTCATGGAGCAGGTCTCCGCGGACGGACAGCGGATGCTCTTCTCGGCCACGCTGGACCGCAACGTGGACAAACTGGTGCGACGATTCCTCGTCGACCCGGTCATGCACTCGGTCGACCCGTCCGCCGCGACGGTGACCGCGATGGAGCACCACCTCCTGCACGTGGAGGTCACCGACAAGCGCGCCACCACGATCGAGATCGCCGCCCGCGAGGGCCGCACGATCATGTTCGTGGACACCAAGCGGGGAGCCGACCGGCTGACCAAGCACCTGCTGGCCGCGGGGGTGCCGGCCGCCGCTCTGCACGGCGGGAAGTCGCAGCCGCAGCGGAACCGGACGCTGGAGCACTTCCGCACCGGCCGGGCCACCGCCCTGGTGGCGACCAACGTTGCGGCCCGGGGCATCCACATCGACGGTCTCGACCTCGTGGTCAACGTCGACCCGCCCACCGAGGCCAAGGACTATCTGCACCGGGGCGGCCGCACGGCCCGCGCCGGCGAGTCCGGCACCGTCGTCACCCTGGTCACCCCCGATCAGCGCCGGGACGTGTCCCGGCTGATGTCGCAGGCGCGGATCACGCCCGGCACGGCACGGGTGCGCCCCGGGGCCCCCGAACTCGCCCGGATCACCGGGGCCCGTCCCCCGTCGGGTGAGCCCGTGGCCCTGGCCGGGCCGGCCCCCGCACAGGCTCCGGCCGGAAAGCGGCAGCAGCCGCGGGCCTCGGACGGTCCGCCGCACCGCAAGCGCAGCGGAGAGGGGCGGAGCCGTCGCCGGCGTGGCGGCCGGGGCCGGACGGGCGCGGCCCGGACGGACTGACGGGCCCGGTCCACCGGTGATGGTGGGCCACCGGGACACACGAAAAGTCCAGGTCACCCGAGGTGGCCTGGACTGCGCTCGCTGCGCCGGCAGCGGTTCTCCTCCGGCCCGGGGCCGGGTGATGGCTCTATGCGGGTGCGGCCAGCTCCGCCCACACGGTCTTGCCGGGGCCGCCTGCGTTGCGCACGACCCCCCAGTCCAGGCACAGACGCTGGACGATGAACATGCCGTGCCCGCCGGGGCGTCCGGCCCGGTGCGGGGTACGGGGGGCCGGGGCGCCGCTGCCGCCGTCGGCGACTTCGAGGCGCAGGACCTTCCCGGTGCAGGCCACGCGGAGTTCCTCGGGCCCCTCGGCGTGCAGGCAGGCGTTGGTCACCAGCTCGGAGACGACGAGCAGTACGTCCTCGGCGGCGGCCTGCTTGTCCGCGGTGGCCGCGGGCAGCCAGCCCCAGTCGTACAGCGCCTGCCGGGTGAAGTCACGGGCGGCGGGGACAATGCCGCTGGCACCCGCCAGCACCAGTCTGCGCGTCTGCGTGGTCAGCTCAACGGCAGAGGATGACACGGCACCCGACTCCGGTCCGCGTTCGCCCGGCGAGTACGGACGCGTGGTGCTCATCAGCGTTTCACCTCACCGATTCGCCGATTTCACGATGGCATTCCTGACAGATCCAACGGATTCAGCTGGTCTCCTGCCCGGCCGATCCCGGAGAACACCCGTTTCTGCCCACGGATGAATGTGAGCCGCGCTACGCGACCTCACCTGGAGCAGTTCCCAGCCCGCGTGAAGTCAGTCGGCAAGGGCCGCTTCCAGTGATTCGTGCACGGTGAAGACCAGGTCCGCACCTGTGATCTCGAACACCCGGGCAACCACCGGCCGCATACCCGCCAGATGGACGCCTCCCCCGGCCTCCTCGGCCTTGAGGCGCACCCCCAGCAGCACGTTCAGTCCGGTGGAGTCGCAGAACTCCAGCTCCGAGCAGTCCACGACGATCCGGGTGGCGCCCTCGGCGACACACCCCTCCAACGGCTCCCGAAGCAGGTCGGCCGTGTGGTGGTCCAGCTCTCCTGCAGGCGTCACCACGGCAGTCGCTTCCTGCCGACGGACGTCGACACGAAGCCGGCCCCTGTTGGTACTGCCAACAGTCCCGCGGTCCATGCGCACCCCTTCTGTTCGCTTGTGACGGCGCACTGCGAACACTACGCCTTGGATACGCAGCCCGGTAGCCGAAGATGCCCGGGAAAGAGGCAATGGTGATGAACGCGACCTTGCTTTGTGCAGGGTGGAACCGGTAGGCCTAGTAAGGAAACGTTCGGCCACGGTGTGCCACGGAGGCGCCGCGCAGTTCAGGACCGGAACACAGCCGTCGGCAGCCGATGCCGAGAACGACGGAGGAGACCATGTCACCCCAGCTCGACGAACCGCATACCGACTGGGCTCCCCCCGCCTTCGGGGAGAGCGCACGGACGGCGACGTCGGCAACCCCGGTGCCGGGGATCGACAACGACAGCGCGATCACGTCCGAGGACTGGCTCGCCGAGCTCGCGGAGATCCCGGCCTACGACGAGGTGGGGCCCCTTGACGCACGGGCTCTGTCCAAGACCCTCTTCGCGCGCCTCGAGTCGCTCGAGGAGGGGACGCACGAGTACGCGTACGTCCGCAACACCCTGGTCGAACTCAATCTGGCCCTGGTGAAGTTCGCCGCCGGGCGGTTCCGCTCGCGCAGCGAACCCATGGAGGACATCGTCCAGGTCGGCACCATCGGCCTGATCAAGGCCATCGACCGTTTCGAGCTGAGCCGCGGGGTCGAGTTCCCGACCTTCGCGATGCCGACCATCATCGGCGAGATCAAGCGCTTCTTCCGTGACACCAGCTGGTCCGTGCGGGTGCCGCGCCGCCTTCAGGAGCTGCGGCTCGACCTGGCGAAGGCCGGCGACGAGCTCGCCCAGAAGCTGGACCGCGCACCCACCGTCGGCGAACTCGCCGACCGTCTGGACCTCAGCCACGCCGAGGTCGTCGAGGGCATGGCCGCGAGCAACGCGTACACGGCGAGCTCCCTGGACGCCCAGCCCGAGGAGAACGACTCCGAGGGCACCCTGGCCGACCGTCTCGGCTACGAGGACAACGGCCTCGAGGGCGTCGAGTACGTCGAGTCGCTCAAGCCGCTGATCGCCGAACTCGCCCCGCGCGACCGGCAGATCCTCTCGCTGCGCTTCGTCTCGAACCTGACCCAGGCCGAGATCGGCGAGGAGCTGGGCATCTCGCAGATGCACGTCTCCCGTCTGCTGACGCGCACGCTGACCAGACTCCGCAAGGGACTGATGGTCGAGGAGTGACCTCGTCCGGCGTCACCCGGAACGGGGCGTCGCCGCATCACCTGCGAAGGGGCCTGCCGTGTGGCAGGCCCCTTCGCCGTGTCCGGGTGCGGGTCCGGGTGCGTGCCGGGATGGTGCTCAGGAGCGCACGAGTTCGCCGGCCCGCCAGACCGCGGACACCAGCGGAACCCCCGGCCGGTAGGCGAGGTGCACGTGCGAGGGCGCATCCAGCAGGACGACGTCGGCGCGGGCCCCGGGCGCCAGCCGGCCCACGTCGTCCCGGCGCAGGGCACGGGCCCCGCCGGCGGTGGCCGACCACAGCGCCTCGTCGGGCGTCATCCCCATCTCCCGCACGGCGACGGCAATGCAGAACGCCATTGAACTCGTATATGAGGAGCCGGGGTTGCAGTCCGGGGAGAGCGCGACGGTGGCGCCCGCGTCGAGGAGCCGGCGGGCGTCGGGGTAGCGCGCACGGGTGGAGAACTCGGCGCCGGGCAGCAGCGTGGCGACGGTGTCGCTGCCCGCGAGGGCCGCGACGTCGTCATCGGTGAGGTGCGTGCAGTGGTCGGCCGAGGCTGCGCCGAGTTCCACGGCGAGCTGCACCCCCGGCCCGTACGAGAGCTGGTTGGCGTGGATGCGGGGGACGAGGCCGCGCCGGGCGCCGGCGGTCAGGACCGCGCGGGCCTGGTCACCGTCGAACGCGCCCGTCTCGCAGAACACGTCGATCCAACGGGCGTACGGGGCACAGGCGTCGAGCATCGGACCGGTCACCAGCTCGACGTACGCGGCCGGGTCGTCGGCGAACTCCGGGGCGACGATGTGGGCGCCGAGGTAGGTGACCTCGTCGGTGTGCGCGGCGGCGATCGACAGCGAGCGGGCCTCGTCCTCGGTGGTGAGCCCGTACCCGGACTTGATCTCGATCGTGGTGGTGCCCTGGAGCAGTGCCTCCCGGACGTGGCGCCCGGCGTTGGCGTGCAGCACGTTGTTGGACGCGGCGCGGGTCGCGGCGACGGTCGTGCGGATACCACCCGCCGTGTAACTGCGCCCGGACATGCGGGCGTTGAACTCCTCGGTCCGGTCGCCGGCGAAGACCAGGTGGGAGTGGGAATCCACGAATCCGGGGACGGCGGCCCGGCCTTCGGCCACCACCCGGTTGTCGGTGGCGGGGACGTCGGCCGTCCTGCCCACCCAGGCGATCCGCTCGCCGTCGATGACGAGTGCGGCGTCGTGGACGATCCCCAGAGGACCGTCGCCGAGTGACGGGTCGTTGGTGACGAGTGCGGCGATGTGGGTGACGGCGGTGGCCATGGGCGGGCAGGGCTCCTGGGAGGTGTGACGAGCGGCGGTCCGTCAGGGACGCAGCGCCGCGATCGACTCGGCGAGGGCGGCGGGGACGTCGTTGACGAGCTGATGGGCACCGTCGCACACGATGTGACGGCCCGCCACCACGGTGTGCCGGACGTCAGCCGCCGTCGCGGCGAACACGGCCGTCTCGGCGCCGAGCCGCGGCACCGGCCCCGCGGTGCGCACGGAGTCCAGCGCCACTGTGGTGAAGTCCGCCAGCATGCCGGTCTCCAGCAGGCCCGCCTCCGGCCAGCCCAGGGCGCTGTGGCCGTCGACCGTGGCGGCGCGCAGCAGCTGGGCAGCGGTCCAGTGGCCGCGCGCCCGGGTGCGGAGCCGCTCGTCCAGTTCCATGGCGCGGGCCTCCTCGAACAGGTCGATGACGGCGTGGCTGTCGCTGCCGAGGCTCAGCGTGCAGCCGGTCGCCTGGAGCCGGGCGGCGGGACCGATGCCGTCGGCGAGGTCGCGCTCGGTGGTGGGGCACATGCAGACGCCGGTGGACGACCGGCCGAGCAGGCGGATGTCGCCCTGGGTGAGGTGGGTGGCGTGCACGGCTGTGGTGCGCGGGCCCAGCACCCCGTGGTCGGCGAGGAGCCGGGTGGGGGTGAAGCCGTGGGCCTCGACGCAGGCGTCGTTCTCGGCGGTCTGCTCGGAGAGGTGGACGTGCAGCGGGGCACGTCGTTCCTCCGCCCACCGGACGACCGTGCCCAGCTCGCGGGCGGGGACGGCGCGCACCGAGTGGACGGCCGCACCGATGCGCACGCCCCGGCCGCTCCCGAGTGCGCTCGCCCGCTCCGCCCACTGCTCGGCAGTGGTGTCGCTGAAGCGCTCCTGCTGCTGGCTGGGCGCGGTGCCGAACCCGGAGGAGAGGTAGCAGGTGTCGAGCAGGGTGATCCGGATGCCGGCCTCGGCCGCGGCGGCGATCAGCGCCTGCCCCATGGCGTTCGGGTCGTCGTACGGGGTGCCGCCGGGGGCGTGGTGGAGGTAGTGGAACTCGCCGACGCAGGTGATGCCCGCCAGCGCCATCTCCGCGTAGACGGCCCGCGCGAGGTCGAAGTACGAGTCGGGGTCGAGGGCCGCCGCCGTGGCGTACATGCTCTCGCGCCAGGTCCAGAAGGTGCCGGAACCGACCTGGACGGTGGAGCGCAGCGCGCGGTGGAAGGCGTGTGAATGGGCGTTGGCCAGGCCGGGCAGGGTCAGACCGCGCAGGCTGACCGCCCCGGCCGGCGGGGCGGGCACGGCGGGCCGCACCGACCGGATGAGGCCGTCCGCGCCCGTCTCGATGAGCACGCCCGGCTCCACGGTGCCGTTCAGCCAGGCGTGCTCCGCCCAGTACGTCTGCGCCGTCAGGGACACGCCAGGCCCTCCAGTACGTCGGCGAGTGCGATCACCCCGGCCAGGCAGTCGTCCTCGGCCGCGCTCTCCGCGGGCGAGTGCGAGATCCCGGTGGGATTCCGTACGAACAGCATGGCGGTCGGCACCGAGCCGGACAAAACGCCGGCGTCGTGTCCGGCTCCGGTCGGCAGCACGGGGACGGGGCCGGCGTCCCCGCCGGCCAGGGCCGCGATCCGGTCCCGCAGGCCGTGCTCGAACTCCACGACCGGGGTGAACGACTCTCGGGTGACCTGCACGGAGACGCCCTCCGATGTCCCCCGGTCGGTTGCGGCCCGTTCGACGGCGGCGACGACCTCGGCCAGTGTCTCCTCGTCGGCGGCACGGCTGTCGAGCCAGCCGCGGACCAGGGAGGCGATGGCGTTCACCCCGCCCGGTTCGACGGACACCTTGCCGAAGGTCGCGAGGGCGCCGGCCCGGGCCGCGGTCTCGCGGGAGGCGAGCACGGCGGCGGCGTAGGCGAGCATCGGGTCGCGACGGTCGCCGATACGGGTGGTGCCCGCGTGGTTGGCCTCGCCGCGGAAGTCGAACCGCCAGCGGCCGTGCGGCCAGATCGCGGAGGCGACGCCCACCGGGGCGCCGCCCCGGCGCGGGTCGTCCGCGAGGGCCCGGCCCTGTTCCACATGGAGTTCGACGAACGCGCCGATGCTGGCGAGGCGTTCGGGGTCGGGTCCCAGGGAGTCGGGGTCGAGACCCGCCCGTTCCATGGCCTGCGGCAAGGTGATCCCGTCGGCGTCGCGCAGTTCGCGGGCGCGTTCCGCGGTGAGGTGTCCGGAGGCGAGCCGGGAGCCGACACAGGCGAGGCCGAAACGGGCGCCCTCCTCGTCGCCGAAGTTGACCACGGCCAGCGGCCCGGCGGGCTCGGCGCCCCGGGCGCGCAGCTCGTCGAGGGCGGCGAAGGCGGAGACGACGCCGAGCGGCCCGTCGAAGGCGCCACCGTCGGGCACGGAGTCCAGGTGCGAGCCGGTGACGACGGCGTCCCCGGCGGCCGGGTCGCCGAGCCAGGCCCACTGGTTGCCGTTGCGGTCGACCTCGTAGCCGAGGCCACGGGACTCGGCCTGGTCACGGAACCAGGCGCGGCAGTCGGCGTCGGCGCCGGTCCAGGCGTACCGGCGGTATCCGCCGGTGTCCGGGTGGCGGCCGACCGGCAGCAGCCCGGACCACATCTCGTGGAAGTCCGCGCTCACGCGTCCGTGCCCTCGCTCTCCGGTCCCTGCTGCATGGGTACGCTCACGCCGCGCTCGCCGGCGATCTCCGCGGCCCGGTCGTAGCCGGCGTCGACGTGCCGGATGACGCCCATGCCCGGGTCGTTGGTCAGGACGCGGCGGATCTTCTCGGCGGCGAGCGGCGTGCCGTCGGCGACCGTGACCTGACCGGCGTGGATCGAGCGGCCCATGCCGACGCCGCCACCGTGGTGGATCGACACCCAGGACGCGCCGGAGGCCACGTTGACCATGGCGTTGAGCAGCGGCCAGTCGGCGATGGCGTCGGAGCCGTCGAGCATGGCCTCGGTCTCCCGGTAGGGGGAGGCCACGGAGCCGCAGTCGAGGTGGTCGCGGCCGATGGCCAGCGGGGCGCGCAGGGTGCCGTCGGCGACCATCTCGTTGAAGCGCTCGCCGGCCCGGTCGCGCTCGCCGTAGCCGAGCCAGCAGATCCGGGCGGGCAGGCCCTGGAAGTGCACCCGCTCCCCTGCCAGCCGGATCCAGCGGGCCAGGGACTCGTTCTCCGGGAACAGTTCCAGGATCGCCCGGTCGGTGGCCGCGATGTCGGCCGGGTCGCCGGAGAGGGCGGCCCACCGGAAGGGGCCCTTGCCCTCGCAGAAGAGCGGTCTGATGTAGGCGGGCACGAAGCCCGGGAAGTCGAACGCCCGCTCGTAACCGGCGAGTTGTGCCTCGCCGCGGATGGAGTTGCCGTAGTCGAACACCTCGGCGCCGGCGTCCTGGAAGCCGACCATGGCCTCGACGTGGCGGGCCATGGACTCGCGGGCCCGCCGGGTGAAGTCCGCGGGCTTCTCCGCCGCGTAGGAGGCCATGTCGGCGAAGTCCACGCCGACGGGCAGGTAGGCCAGCGGGTCGTGGGCGCTGGTCTGGTCGGTGACGATGTCGACCGGGGCTCCCTCGGCGAGCATCCGGGGCAGCACCTCGGCGGCGTTGCCGAGCAGGCCGATGGAGAGCGGGCGGCGGGCGTCCCGCGCCTCCACCGCCAGCCGCAGGGCGTGCTCGGGGCTGTCGGCCCGGACGTCGAGGTAGCGGTGCCCGATGCGGCGCTCGATGGCCCGCGGGTCGCAGTCGACGCAGATCGCCACGCCGCCGTTCATGGTGACGGCCAGCGGCTGGGCGCCTCCCATACCGCCCAGCCCGGCGGTGAGGGTGACGGTGCCTGCGAGGGAGCCGCCGAACTTCTTCTCGGCGACGGCGGCGAACGTCTCGTACGTGCCCTGCAGGATGCCCTGGGTGCCGATGTAGATCCACGAGCCGGCGGTCATCTGCCCGTACATGGTGAGACCGAGCTGCTCGAGGCGGCGGAACTCCTCCCAGTTGGCCCAGTCGCCGACCAGGTTGGAGTTGGCGATGAGCACCCGCGGCGCCCACTCGTGGGTCTGCATGACGCCGACGGGGCGGCCCGACTGGACGAGCATCGTCTCGTCCTGCTTCAGCGTGCGCAGCGTGCGGACCATGGCGTCGAAGGAGCGCCAGTCGCGAGCGGCCTTGCCGGTGCCGCCGTAGACGACGAGCCGGTCCGGGTGCTCGGCGACCTCGGGGTCGAGGTTGTTCTGCAGCATCCGCAGAGCGGCTTCCTGCTGCCACCCCAGGGCGCTGAGTTCCGTACCACGCGGCGCTCGTACAGGTCGCGGTCCCGGCATCGGTCGCTCCTCACTGAACTGGATCGATGTATTCACATTTTGTCGCTGGTGAATACCTCTAGTCAACAACGGAGGGGCGCACGCCGCCGCACTCCGGACGCGGGACCCACTGGGCAAGCCGGGCCACGGGTGATGGAGTGGGGGCATGACCTCCAGCGAGACGATCAGGGACACCGCGAACCACCTCGCCACCGCCTCCGCGGGACGCCGGGAACAGGCCGTCCGAGCCGCTGTGGAACAGGGCCTGATCGGCACCGGCGAACCGGTCACCGGCCTGCTGGACGTCGAGGGAATCCGCAACTCGGCCGCGGAGCTGCGCCACGCCTTCGAGGAGACCACCGCGCCCGGAACGCCGGTTCTGCACGCCTTCGCCGTGAAGGCCGGCTCCCTCGTGCCGGTCTTGCGGCTGCTCGCCGCCGAGGGCCTGGGCTGCGAGGTGGCGAGCCCCGGGGAACTCGCCCTGGCGCGCGCCGCCGGAGTGCCCGCCTCGCGCACGGTGCTGGACTCGCCCGCCAAGACCACCGACGAGCTGCGCGAGGCGCTCGGGCTGGGTATCGCCGTCAACGCCGACAACCCGCAGGAGCTGGAGCGGATCGACGCGCTCGTCGGGAACGAACCGGCGCCCGCCCCGATCGGCCTGCGCGTCAACCCGCAGGTCGGCGCCGGCAGCATCGAGGCCCTGAGCACCGCCACGGCCACCTCCAAGTTCGGCGTCGCCCTGCGTGACGAGGGCGCCCGTGACCGGGTGGTGCGCGCCTACCTCGACCGCCCCTGGATGACCCGGCTGCACGCCCATGTGGGCTCCCAGGGCGTTGCGTTGGAGCGGATGGCCGACGGCGTGCGCGAGACGTACGAACTGGCCGAGGAGATCAACGCCGCGGCGGGACGGCAGCAGATCGACACCGTCAACATCGGCGGCGGGCTGCCCGTCAACTTCGCCTCCGACGAGGCCACTCCCACCTTCCATGACTACGCCCGGGTGCTGCGCGACACCGTTCCCGGACTGTTCGACGGGCGGTACGGGCTGATCACCGAGTTCGGCCGGTCCCTGCTGGCCAAGCACGGGCTGGTGCTGGCGCGTGTCGAGTACGCCAAGTCGGCCGGCGGCCGCCCGATCGCGGTGACCCACGCGGGGGCTCAGCTCGCCACCCGGACCGTCTACGCACCCGATGCGTGGCCGATCCGCGTCGCCTGCTTCGACTCCGCGGGCCGCCCGAAACAGGGCCCGCCGGTGGTGCAGGACGTCGCCGGGCCGTGCTGCTTCGCCGGCGATCTCGTCGCGGAGGGGCGGGAGTTGCCGATGCTGGAGGCGGGCGACCTGGCCGCCCTGCTGGACACCGGCGCGTACTACTTCTCGCACCACTTCGCGTACAACAGTCTGCCTCGGCCCGCCGTGCACGGCTTCAGGACGGACCCGGAGGCCCCTGGCGGGGTGCGGTTCGCGCCGGCGCGCTCGGCGCAGACGACCGCGGAGATCGTGGCCGAGAGCGGCGGCGAGCACCGTGACGCCCTGGTGCGGCATCTCTGACCGGGCGCCGGGTGAAAGCGGCGGCGGCCGGGGAAGTCTTGGGCCATGCAGACACCCTCCGACTCCTCGTCCCCCGGCGCCGCCTCCGGCCCCGCGCCGGGCACAGCACCGGACACGGCGGGCGACGGCACTCCGCTGAAACGCGCCATCGGGCCAAGGCTGCTGATCCTTTTCGTGATCGGCGACATCCTCGGCACCGGCATCTACGCCACCACCGGCAAGGTGGCCGGCAAGGTCGGCGGGGCGTTGTGGCTGCCGTTCGCCATCGGTTTCGTCCTGGCGATCCTGACCGCGGCCTCGTACGTCGAACTCGTCGGCAAGTACCCGAAGGCCGCCGGCGCCGCCCTCTACACGCAGAAGGCCTTCAAGGTCCCCTTCCTGACCTTCATCGTGGCCTTCATGGTCATGTGCTCCGGGCTGTCCTCGGCGAGCGCCGCCGCCCGTGCCTTCGGAGGCGACTACCTCGCGGAATTCGTGGACGTGTCGCCGACACTCGTCGCGATCCTGTTCGTCCTGGCCCTGGCGGCCCTGAACCTGCGGGGCGTCTCGGAGTCGGTGAAGGCCAACGTGGTGATGACCCTCGTCGAGGTGTCGGGGCTCCTGATCATCCTCGCGATCGGGGCGTTCGCCGTGTTCTCCGGTGAGGGCGACCCCTCCCGGCTCGGTGAGTTCGAGGCCGGGGGCTCCGGCAGTGCGCTCGCGAGCGGCGTGCTCGGAGCGACCGCGCTCGCGTTCTTCGCCTTCGTCGGCTTCGAGGACTCGGTCAACATGGCCGAGGAGACCAAGAACCCCGCCCGGTCCTTCCCCCGGGCCATCTTCATCGGGGTCGCCGTCACCGGCGTGGTCTACGTGCTGGTGGCCCTGGTCTCGTCCCTGCTCGTCGACTCCGGCACGCTGGCGGGGTCGTCCGGCCCGCTGTTGGAGGTCGTCAAGGCCGGCGGCGTCGACTTCCCGCCGCAGCTCTTCGCGGCCATCGCGCTGTTCGCGGTCACCAACTCCGCCCTGATCAACATCATGATGGCCTCGCGGCTCTGCTACGGCATGGCCAACGAACGGATCCTGCCCCGCGTCATGGGACGGGTCCTGCCCCGTCGCCGCACCCCGATCGCCGGAATCCTTTTCACGGCGGCCATCGCCGTCGGGCTGGTGTCGACCGGGGAGATCGAGGGGCTGGGTGACACCACGTCATTCCTGCTGCTGTGCGTCTTCGCGGTGGTCAACGTGGCCGTGCTGGTGCTGCGCAGGGACCGGGTGGAACATGCCCATTTCCGCACCCCGACGGCCCTTCCCGTGCTCGGCGCGGTCACGGCCCTGATCCTGGCGAGCCCGCTCGCCGACCGCGCCGCAGAGGTCTACATCCGCGCGGGTGTCCTGCTCGCCGTCGGCATCGCGCTGTGGGGGGTGAACAAGCTGGTGCTCCGGATGCACGGCGATTGACCGCCGCGGCACCTGCCGGACGCTCAATCGGCGAACAGACCCCGCTCGGCGGCCCGGGCGTCGAACTGTTCCAGCCGGGCCTGGGCGTCCGGCAGGGCGTCGCACATCGCCTCCAGCAGCACCCGGCCCAGCAGCATCGGCCCGCAGGGGGTGTCGAAGGCCAGGCCGGTGCCGACGGCGGCGGGGAGCAGCAGGTCGGTGTGGGCGGCGATGGGCGCGAAGGCGCTGTCGGCGACCGTCACCACCGCCAGCCCGGCCCGGCGTGCGTGCCCCAGCGCGTCCACGACCTCGCGGGGGTGACGGGGCAGGGCGAAGCACAGCAGTGTGCTCCCGCCGGCGCGCACGGCGGCGTCGATGCGGTCCTCCAGCATCGAGCCGCCCTCGTCGAGCACCCGCACGTCGGGGTGGACCTTGGCCGCGAAGTAGGCGAACCCGCGCGCCTGGGCGGAGGCGGCGCGCAGGCCGAGCACCGGCAGCGGGACGGAGGCGGCGAGCATCCGTCCGGCGCGCACCACCGGTGCCGGGTCGGCGAGAAACGCCTCCAGGTGCCGCAGGTTCTCGATCTCGGCGAGCACGGCCTGCTGGTACGCGTTGCGGGTCCGCGCCCCGGTGGCCGGCTCGGCAGGCGCGACCTCCCGCAGATGACGGCGCAGCGCGGGGTAGCCGTCGAAGCCGAGGGCGACGGCGAACCGGGTCACGGACGGCTGACTGACGCCCGCGAGCTCGGCCAGTTCGACGCTCGACAGGAACGGGGCATCGGCGGACCTGCGCACCATGCAGTGCGCGATCCGGCGCTGCGTGGGCGTGAGCCGGTGGCCTTCGAACAGCTTCTGCAGCCGGGTCGACGCACCGGTGTTCGCGTCGCTCATCGGCCTCTCCCGTCGGCTGCCCCCGGCTGCCCGGCCGGCTCCGGCGGCCCCTCCGGCCGGAGCCGTTCCGCGCCCCCACAGCAAGTATTCAGCATGCGAGAACTCTGCATGAGTCCATACAGCGGGGCAAGGCGGGTCCGTCTGCCGGACCGGGGGCTCAGAGCCCCGGGAGCAGCCGCTTCTGGGGCTTGCCCATGGCGTTGCGGGGCAGCGCGTCCAGGAAGCGGACCTTCCGCGGACGCTTGTGCACCGACAGATGACCGGCCACGAAGTCGATCAGCTCGCGCTCGCCCACCCCGTCGGCGACGACGTACGCCACGATCTCCTGCCCGAGGTCGGGGTGCTCGACCCCGACGACGGCCGCCTCGGCCACCGCCGGATGGTCCAGCAGGGCGTTCTCCACCTCTCCCGCGCCGATCCGGTAGCCGCCCGACTTGATCATGTCGGTGGAACTGCGGCCGACGATGCGGTGGCTGCCGTCGTCCTCGATCGCGGCGATGTCCCCGGTGCGGAACCAGCCGTCGGCGGTGAAGGACTCCGCGGTGGCCTCCGGACGGCCCAGGTAACCGGTGAACAACGTCGTTCCGGTGAGCTGCAGTTCACCGATCCCGGAGCCGTCCTCGCCCGCGATGCGGGTCTCGATCCCGGGGATGGGCGTGCCGACGTACCCCGGACGCCTCGGCCCGTCGGCCCGCGCGGCCACGGTGATGAGGGTCTCCGTCATGCCGTACCGCTCCACGGGCTGCTGCCCGGTGAGCGCGGCCAGATCGCGGAACACCGGTCCGGGCAACGGCGCGCTGCCGGAGACCAGCAGCCGGGCACCGCTCAGCCGGCGGGCGGCGTCCGGGTCCCGGGCCACCCGGGACCAGACGGTCGGCACCCCGAAGTAGAGGCTGCCCGCCGCCTCGGCGTAGGCCTGCGGGGTCGGCCGGCCGGTGTGCACCAGCCGGCTGCCGGTGCGCAGCGCCCCGAGCACACCGAGCACCAGCCCGTGCACGTGGAACAGCGGCAGCCCGTGCACGAGCGTGTCCTCGGCCGTCCACTGCCAGACCTCGGCCAGCCCGTCCAGGTCGGCGGCCAGCGCCCGGCGCGGCAGGAGGGCGCCCTTGGGCGAGCCGGTGGTACCGGAGGTGTAGAGGATCATGGCGGTGGTGTCCGGGTCCGGCTCGGTGCCCGTCCAGTCCGCCCGCTCGGCGGCGTCGACCCGTACGGTCTCGATTTCCGCGCACTCGACGGCTCGCGGCTCGGCGGTGAGCAGGAGCCCGGCCCCCGAATCGCGCAGGACGTGCCCGCGTTCGACCGGACCGGCATCCGGGGCCAGGGGCACCACCGGGACCCCGGCGAGCAGGCCCCCGACGACGGACGCCACCGTCTCCAGCGAGGCGTCCGCACGGACCGCGACGGCGGGCGCTCCCGCGATCCGGCGCGCCACCGCACCCGCTGCGCCGAGCAGTTGCTCGCGCGAGCAGGACCGCCCGGCGACGGTGACCGCGTCGGGGCTGTCGCCTTCGGAACGGTGGAGGGCCGGCAGCAGAGGCGTGGACACGAACGGCTCCTGTCAGTCGAGGGCGCTTTTCGCAGTGGCGGACGCCGGCGCCGCCGGATCCCGCTGCCACCGGCACCGGGCCCCGACGTTACCCACACCGCGCGCCGTTGCCGATGCCGGGGAGCCGCGGCAGCGGCGGGCGGGGGCGGCGCCGGTCCCCTGGCGATGCACCAGCGGTGTCAGGCGCATACGGCGTGCGTGTGACACCTCCGTACCGCCCGTCGGGCCACCCGGCGGCGGGCCGCCGGCGGGCAACGCGGAGGGCCCGGCGGCGCGTCCGCACCGCCGGGCCCTCCGGTCGTCGTCCGGCTGCTGCCGGTTGCCGCTACTTGGGGTTCTTCGCGAGGAACGCCAGCAGGTCCTGCCGGCTCACCACCCCGGTCGGCTTCCCCTCGACCAGCACGATCGCGGCGTCGGCCCCCTCCAGGACGGCCATCAGGTCCTCGACCGGCTCACCCGAGCCCACCTGCGGCAGCGGCGGGCTCATGTGCTTCTCCAGCGAGTCGCCGAGGACGGCCCGCTGGGTGAACAGGGCGTCCAGCAGTTCCCGTTCCACGACCGACCCGATGACCTCGGCCGCCATGACGTCCGGGTGCCCGGCGCCCGGCTTGACGATGGGCATCTGCGAGACGCCGTACTCGCGCAGAACGTCGATCGCCTCGCCGATGGTCTCGTCGGGGTGCATGTGGACGAGCGAGGGCAACAGGCTGCCCTCCTTGTTCTTCAGCACGTCCGCGACGCGCGCCGACGACCCGGTCTCGTCGAGGAAGCCGTAGTCGTTCATCCACTCGTCGTTGAAGATCTTGCTGAGGTAGCCGCGGCCACTGTCCGGCAGGAGCACGACCACCACGTCGTCCTCGGTCAGCTTCTTCGCGACCTCCAGCGCCGCCACGACGGCCATGCCGCAGGAGCCGCCGACCAGCAGCCCCTCCTCGCGTGCCAGCCGCCGCGTCATCCGGAACGCGTCCTTGTCGGAGACGGCGACGATCTCGTCGGGGATCTCGGGGTCGTAGGCGCTCGGCCAGAAGTCCTCACCGACGCCCTCGATCAGGTACGGCCGCCCGGATCCACCGGAGTACACCGAACCCTCGGGGTCGGCGCCGACGACCCGCACCCGTCCCTCGGAGATCTCCTTCAGGTACCGGCCGGTGCCGCCGATGGTGCCGCCGGTGCCGACGCCCGCCACGAAGTGCGTGATCCTCCCCTCGGTCTGCTCCCAGAGCTCGGGGCCGGTCGTCTCGTAGTGCGAGCGCGGGTTGTCGGGGTTGCTGTACTGGTCGGGTTTCCAGGCGCCCGGCGTCTCGCGGACCAGCCGGTCGGAGACGTTGTAGTAGGAGTCGGGGTGCTCGGGGTCCACGGCCGTCGGGCACACGACGACCTCCGCTCCGTAGGCCCGCAGGACGTTGATCTTGTCCGTGGACACCTTGTCCGGGCAGACGAAGATGCACTTGTAGCCCTTCTGCTGGGCCACGATCGCCAGTCCGACACCGGTGTTGCCGGACGTCGGCTCCACGATGGTGCCGCCCGGCTTCAACGCACCGGATGCCTCGGCCGCCTCGATCATGCGGACTGCGATCCGGTCCTTCACGGAGCCACCGGGGTTGAAGTACTCGACCTTGGCCAGGACGGTCGCCCGGATGCCCTCGGTCACCTTGTTGAGCCGCAGGAGCGGGGTGTCTCCGACAAGCTCAATGATCGAATCGTGATACTGCACGACGTTCTCCAGATTCGGCGGGATCTCCGCAGTCGGGGGCAGCCGCTGTCTCGTGCCCGTGGCGCCAAGCCTAATTGCGCGCCCGACAGGGAGTGTGGAGAGTTGCACTCGGGGCAGGACCGGGCAACAAGCTGTTAGCGGAGACGGTCACAGCGGGAGGCGATCGGGGCACATGTCCATGTCGAGAGCGAGAGTCGCCAGACGCATCGCTGCCGCCGCCGCCTACGGCGGGGGCGGACTCGGGCTGCTCGGCGGGGCCGCCGTCGGCCTGCTGCTGACCGAGGCCAGCCTGGCGAAGCGACTCGTGGGCGGCTCGTCGGACGTACCGCCGCGCGCGGACGGACGGTACGGGGCGGTCTTCGCCCGGCAGTCGGACGCCCGTCCGCTCCGGCTCGGCTTCGCCGGGGACTCCACGGCCGCCGGCCAGGGCGTGCACCGGCCACGGCAGACGCCCGGCGCGCTGCTCGCCTCGGGGCTGGCGGCGGTGGCCGAGCGCCCTGTCGACCTGCACAACGTCGCGCTCTCCGGTGCACAGTCGGACGACCTCGACCGGCAGGTGACCCTGCTGCTGGCCGACCCGGACTTCACCCCGGACGTCTGCGTGATCATGATCGGCGCGAACGACGTCACGCACCGCATGCCCGCTGCCCGCTCGGTGCGGCTGCTCACCGACGCCGTCCGACGGCTTCGCGCCGCGAACTGCGAGGTGGTCGTCGGCACGTGCCCGGATCTCGGCACCATCGAGCCCGTCTACCAGCCGCTGCGCTGGGTGGCACGGAGGATGAGCCGTCAGCTGGCCGCCGCCCAGACCATCGGCGTGGTCGAGCAGGGCGGCCGTACGGTCTCGCTCGGCGACCTCCTGGGCCCCGAGTTCGCGGCGAACCCGCACGAGCTGTTCGGCCCGGACAACTACCACCCGTCCGCCGAGGGGTACGCGACCGCGGCGATGGCCATGTTCCCCACCGTGTGCGCCGCCCTGGGGCTCTGGCCGGAGGAGGAGCGGGTCGACACGTTCCGCCACGAGGGCATCCTGCCGGTGGCCGAGGCCGCGGCCCGGGCGGCATCCGAGAGCGGTACGGAGGTCGTGGAGGCGACGCGGTTGGGTATCCGGGCTCCCTGGGTGCTGCTCAAGCACCGGCGCCGGCGGAACCTCACGGACGAGACGCCGGAGGAGGAGCTGGCTTCCGCCGGTCCGGAGCCGGCGTCGAACGGATTCCATCTGCGGCGCCGGTGACCGGTTCGGGACCGCGGTCGGCGGGCGGACCGGTGGGGGCGGACCGCCGCGGCAGGGCAGGCTGCGGTCCCGGACCGGAACGGCCGGAGCCGCCCGCGGCGCGGAAGCTGAGCGTACGCTTAGAAAAGAGTTCCGCGTCACAGCACCCGTCCCGTGACCTCAGCGGTACGTACGGGTAACTTCCCCCACAGTCCTGCCTTCTTCGTCTCTCTGGAGCCGTGATGCCCGAAGCCGTGATCGTTTCCGCAGCCCGTTCGCCGATCGGGCGGGCCTTCAAGGGCTCGCTGAAGGACGTGCGCCCGGACGACCTGACCGCAGAGATCGTCAAGGCCGCGCTGGCGAAGGTTCCCGAACTCGACCCCCGCGACATCGACGACCTGATGCTCGGCTGCGGCCTGCCCGGCGGCGAGCAGGGGCACAACCTGGGCCGGATCGTCGCCGTGCAGATGGGCATGGACCACCTGCCGGGCTGCACCATCACCCGGTACTGCTCCTCTTCGCTGCAGACCTCCCGCATGGCCCTGCACGCGATCAAGGCGGGCGAGGGCGACGTCTTCGTCTCCGCCGGCGTGGAGACGGTGTCGCGACAGATCAACGGCTCGTCCGACGGCATGCCGGGAACGCACAACCCGCTGTTCGCCGACGCGGAGGCCCGGACCGCGGCGCGTGCCGAGCAGGAGGGCACGGACTGGCACGACCCCCGCGAGGACGGCCTGGTCCCGGACGCGTACATCGCCATGGGGCAGACCGCGGAGAACCTGGCGCGTTTCAAGGGCGTGACCCGTCAGGACATGGACGAGTTCGGCGTCCGTTCCCAGAACCTGGCCGAACAGGCCATCAAGAACGGCTTCTGGGAGCGGGAGATCACCCCGATCACCACCCCTGACGGCACGGTCGTGTCGAAGGACGACGGGCCGCGCGCCGGTGTGACGCTCGAGGGCGTCCAGGGCCTGAAGCCGGTCTTCCGCCCCGACGGCCTGGTCACCGCGGGCAACTGCTGCCCGCTGAACGACGGCGCCGCCGCCTTGGTGATCATGTCCGACACCAAGGCCCGCGAACTCGGCCTGACCCCGCTGGCCCGCATCGTCTCCACGGGCGTCTCCGGCCTCTCTCCCGAGATCATGGGCCTCGGGCCGGTCGAGGCGTCGAAGCAGGCGCTCAAGCGGGCGGGGCTGACGATCGGTGACATCGACCAGGTGGAGATCAACGAGGCCTTCGCGGCCCAGGTGATCCCCTCCTACCGCGATCTGGGCGTCGACCTGGACAAGCTGAATGTGAACGGTGGCGCCATCGCCGTCGGCCACCCGTTCGGCATGACGGGCGCCCGCATCACCGGAACGCTGATCAACTCGCTCCGGTTCCACGACAAGCAGTTCGGCCTGGAGACGATGTGCGTGGGCGGCGGCCAGGGCATGGCGATGGTCATCGAGCGGCTGAGCTGAGCTG
>NZ_JAMQGM010000037.1:0-215246 GCF_023703325.1 Streptomyces meridianus | reverse complement strand
AGCGGAGGGTGGGGGTCCGCCGAGGAACGAAGCGGGCACCCGCCCACAGCGCAAGCGAAGCCCAGCACAGGCGGCGACAACATCCGCACGGCCGGCCGCACTGCGTGACCGAGCCCGGCCGGACGGTCCACAGGGCTTCCCGTTCGGCGTGTGCTCCCCCAGGATGGACGCCCGTCCCGGGGGAGCCCTCTTTTCGGGGGCGAGCCCGCTGCCGCTAAGCTGCTCGGGCCCAAAGTCCCGGACGTTAAGTGACGTTTTGCACTGACGCGGGGGCTCGGGACGGACCAAGCTGAGGTAGGAGTTCGGGGGATCGACGAACCGGGAGTACGTCAGTGAGCGCTCAATCCCTTGCCCTGCTGCTTGCCGCGACCGGCGCGACAGCCGTGGGCGCAGCCGCTCTGTACACGGCTCACGGGCTGCGCAAGGAGCTGCGCGCCCTGCGTACCGAGCTCGCCGCCCGCAGCGGCACGGAAGCGGCACGGGTCCCCGCAGCGCGCACGGAGCTCGGGACCGAGACTCTGACCGAGATACGCACGGCCGTCGCCGAGGCCCTCGCCGACGAGCGTGAGCGGGAACTCGCCGAGGCCCGCGCCTTCTGGGCCGCGCAGGAGGTCCGCGACCCGTCCGACGCTCCGCCCCTCCTCGGCAGCCTCTCCGGGTTCGACAGCGCCCCCGACGAGATCGACGAGCACTTCGACGCCGCGGTGGACGCGATCTATGTCCCGCGGCAGGCCGACTTCGCCGGCCTCGAGCCCCTGCTCGGGGCCGACCCCCTCCCCCACGAGGCGCTCGACCGGGACGAAGCGGTCCTCGACGCGCCGGACACCGAACTCCCGGACGGCACGGCGGCCCCTGCCGGCGACGGACCGGACGAGTCGCCGGAGCTGGCCGCGGCCAGGCGCCGTCACCCCTCGCACCCGGACTTCAGGCCCGTCACCGCCGTCGCGGACCACGAGCGCACGGTCGCCCGGCTCACGGAGCTGGCCGAGGCCGGTACGCCGCTCGCCGACGTCCGCCCCGGGCCGCTGGGCACACTGGACGTCTACGTCTTCGCCGACGGCACCACGGTCTGCATGACTCCCGGCCAGCGGGCGACCGCCGAGCAGCTCGGGGACGCACTTCGCCGCGGTGACGCGCCGGTCCTCCTCGGGGGTTCCGGGGTCTCGGGCGCCTACACGCTGACGTTCGCCTACGGCGACTCGAACGTCTACATCATCGCGGACCGGGTCGTGGCCTCCGTCTGATCGGGCTGCACCGGCACCCGGGGCGCGACGCCCGGTTCAGCCGGTCCCCTCGCAGCGCCGGGCCGCCTCCTCGACCAGCTTCACGGCCTCCGCCACCTCGTGGGCGGAGGCCGTCCGCATGGCCTCGGCGAGATCACGGCCGGTGACGGCCACCTGGTCGGCGACCACGAACAGCCCCTCGTCCGGGACGCTCCGGGGCTCGCGGTCGGGGAACTCCAACCGCTGGGCACGCGCGGAGAGTTCTCGGGCCAGGTCCAGGCCGTGGGCTGCGGCTCCCTGCCGGAGCCGGCTCTGCGGGAGAGAGCGCAGCCGGTCGGCGAGCTGGTCCACGGCGGTCACCAAGGGCATCACGTCAGGCACCCCGCGACCCTATGCGGCTGCTCGGGCCGGTCGCCAATGCGTGCACCGGCCACCACTTCACCGGCTTCCCGGGCATCGGACCGTTCCGAAGGGTTGACGCCTCCCGTGCCGGACGCTTGGCTGGTCCCCAAGGCGCGAGCTTAAGCGCTTAAGCAGCATTCGGCCGCCCTGCCGCCACCCTCGCTCCGCAACCCGAGCCGGAGCGACGACCACGGATCGGAACGTTGGCAGAACTCCGTCCCACCATCGCCGATGTCGCCGCCCGCGCCGGCGTCTCCGCGGCGGCGGTTTCGTTCGCGCTCAACGCCAAGCCCGGCGTGGGCGAGCAGACCCGCAGGCGCATCCTCGCGGCGGCCGCGGAGCTGGGCTGGCAGCCCAGCGCCCGGGCCCGTTCGCTGTCCACCCGTCAGGCGCTGGCCCTGGGCCTGGTCGCGGCCCGGCCTCCCGAACTGCTGGGCGCAGACCCGTTCTTCCCCTCCTTCATCGCCGGGGTCGAGACGGTGCTGTGGCGGACGAAGCAGTCCCTGGTGCTGCAGGTGGTGCCGGACGCGGAGACGGAGGAGGCCGCCTACCGCCGCCTTGCCGGCGAACGCAGGGTGGACGGTGTTTTCGTTGCCGACCTGCGCCGCGACGACCCGCGCATCCCCCTGCTCGGCGAACTCGGGATCCCGGCCGTCACGCTCAACCGCCCCGGCGGGCCGTCCCCGTTCCCCGCCGTCTGCCTCGACGACCGGCCGGGCATCCGGGCCGCCGTCGAACACCTCGCCGCCCTGGGCCACACCCGCATCGCCCATGTGGGCGGGCCTGTCGGCCTGTTGCACGGCGTGAGCCGGCGCCTTGCCTGGGAGGAGGCGATGAGCGAGGCCGGCCTCGACGCCCGCGCCTGCGTCGAGGCCGACTTCAGCGCGGCCTCGGGCGCCGCCGCCACCCGGACCCTGCTCGACCTGGCGGAACGGCCGACCGCGATCGTCTACGCCAACGACCTCATGGCGGTGGCGGGCATGTCCGTGGCGAGCGAGCGCGGCCTGCGGCTGCCGTACGACCTGTCCGTCACCGGCTTCGACGACATGACCCTCGCCGCGCACGTCCACCCGGCGCTGACGACCGTGACGGCCGACGCCCTCGAGTGGGGGCGGACCGCCGCCCGGCTGCTGCTCGGCCTGGTCGCCGGCGACCGCCCGGACGACGTCGAACTGCCCCCGGGGCAGCTGGTGCTGAGGAGGTCCACCGCGCCGCCGCTCTGAGAACCGCACCACCGTCCGCATCACCGCCGTGCGAGCCACGGCGGCCGCCCCCGACCGAGCGTCACCGGAAAGCCGTTTTCCGACTGCCGATCCCCCTCGGCCCGGCCCGCACCCTCTGGAGAAAGCATGTCCCGACGACGATGGACGGCGCTCGCCGCCGCGATCGGCCTCTGCGCCGCACTGGTGCCGGCCACCCTGGCCGCCGCCGGCCCGGCCACCGGCTCCGCCACCGACTCTGCCGCAGGCACTGCCCCGCTCACCAACCTGGCCCACCTGGACCGGCTGAGCACCACCGTCACCCCGCCCGACCAGCCGGGTCACACCACCTACCGGCTGGACGAGCAGCCCGGGATCGGGGTGCTGTGGGTGTACGCCGACCACCAGGACGACGGCGGCTACCGCAACGTGGGCGGCGGCGCGTACGACCCGGCGACCGACACCTACGAGCAGGGCGCCTACGACGCCGACGACATATCCCGCGCGGCCGTCGTCAACTTGCGCCAGTGGCGGGCCACCGGTGACGAGCACGCCCGCGACCAGGCGTACGGCATGCTGCGCGGCCTCACCTACATGCAGACCGCCACGGGCCCGAACGCGGGCGAGGTCGTGCTGTGGATGCAGCCCGACGGCACCCTCAACCCGAGTGCGAAGCCCCGGGAGGAGCCCGACCCGTCGGACTCGGACGACTCCTACTGGCTGGCCCGCACCATCTGGGCGCTCGGCGAGGGCTACGCCGCGTACGAGAAGGCCGATCCCGAATTCGCCGCGTTCCTGCGGGAGCGGCTCGACCTGGCGGTGCAGGCGCTCGACCGGGACGCGTTCGACGAGTACGGCGACTACCTCGACATCGACGGGGTGCAGACCCCGGCCTGGCTCATCGCCGACGGCGCCGACGCCTCGTCCGAGGCCGTGCTCGGGCTGACCGCCTACGCGGAGGCGGCGCCCGACTCCGCGAGCCGCGACGCGGCCGTGCGCGCCGCTTCCCGGCTGGCCGAGGGCATCGCTGCGATGAGCGGCGGCACGGACACCGGGCAATGGCCGTACGGCGCCGCCATGCCCTGGGCGAAGTCCCGCTCGGTCTGGCACGGCTGGGGCGCCCAGATGCCGTCGGCGCTGGCCCGCGCCTCCGACGTGCTCGGCAAGCCGCGGCTGCTGGACGGCGCGGTGCGCGACGCGGCCGTGTTCACCCCGGACCTGCTCACCTCGTCCGGCCCCGACAACGGTCTGCTGCCCACCCCCGTGGACCGCTCCCAGATCGCCTACGGCGCAGACTCGCGCGTCCAGAACCTGCTCTCCGTCGCCGAGGCGGCGGACCGGCCCGGCCTGCGCCGTCTGGCCGGGTTCGCCGCGGGCTGGTTCTTCGGCCAGAACCGCTCCGGGACGCCCGTGTACGACCCCCGGACCGGTGTCACCTTCGACGGGGTCGATGTCGACGGCCGGATCAACCGCAACTCCGGAGCCGAGTCCACGATCCACGGGCTGCTGACGATGCAGGCCCTGGACGCGGCACCCGAGCTCAGGGAGCTCGCGCAGGGCGCCGCCTCCCACGTCGTCGAGCGCGACGGCCGGAAGCTGATCGAGGCCGAGTCCGGTGAGGTCTCCGGTGAGGCGGAGACGGTGAAGCCGGAGAGCGCCTGGACCGGGGAGTCCCAGTGGAGTGGCGGGGCGTACTCCGCGGCCGGTCCCGGCTCGTCCCTGCGCTGGAATCTCCCGGCGGCCGGCCAGCCGCGCTCGGTGCGGGTCGTGGCGGACCTCGCCCCGGGCTCCAAGGCCGTCACCCGCTTCACCCGCGAGGGCAGCGCCCTCGGAACGCTCGACCACGGGGCCGTCGGCCCGCAGGGCGACTCTCCGGCGCCGGGAGCCCTGCTGCCGACCACCCTGGACAAGCCGTTCCCGGCGCAGGCGGGCACCCTGACCGCCCGCACCACCGGCGGCACCGGCCGTATCGACGCGCTCATGCTGCAGCCCCTGGTGTCCCGCATCGTTCTCGGGCAGGACGGCACGGGTGCAGCCCTGCTGCACAGCGCCGCGGCCACCGGCCGCACCGTCGAGATCGATGTGCCCGGCGGCGGCGAGGCCGACATCCGCTGCTACGACGCCTCGGGACGGCAGCGGACGGCCCGCACCGACAGCAGCCGGAAGCTGCGGATCACGGTGCCGCCGGGAGGGTTCGCCCTGGTCACCCGCTGACCTCAGGCGTCACGGACGGCCGGTGCGCCCGGGGCACGTCGGCCGTCCGCAGCGGGGGCGGGAGCCCGCGTGAGACCGTGCGCCTCCCCGGGACTGTTGCCAACGGGCCGAGTGTCAGGCACCGTGGCGTCAAGGACCACCCGCGGGCCGCGTCAGGGCCCGTGTCGGAACCGCCCGGAGGCGCCGATGTCCCAAGTCTTCTCCGAAGAGACCCACCGGAATATGCTCTCCCGAATCCCCGAGTGCACCGGCCGTGAAATCTCCGACTGGCTGCGCATGGTCGACCAAGGACCCACCCTCATCCGCTTCGAGGAGAAGGTCAGCTGGCTGCGCGGCGAGCACAACCTCGCCTACGGGCACGCCAAGGCGATCATCCACGAGTACGACATGAGGCGGGCCGCCCGGCACTTCGCCTGAGCCGGACCCGCCCACCACATCCGAAGGGCCCGCGAGACGCGTCTCGCGGGCCCTTCGGATGTGTGGCGGACAGAGCCAGGCTACGGCTCGCCGACCGCGGTCAGTCGCCGCGCAGGATCGAGATCAGGCGCAGCAGCTCGAGGTAGATCCACACCAGGGTCATGGTGAGGCCGAAGGCGGCCATCCAGGACTCCTCGCGCGGAGCGCCGTAGGCGATGCCGTCCTCGACCATCTTGAAGTCCAGGGCGAGGAAGCAGGCGCCGAGGATGACACCGATCACACCGAAGAGGATGCCCAGGCCGCCGGAGCGGAAGCCGAGGCCGTCACCGCCGCCGAAGGCCGCGAACAGCAGGTTCACCGCGGTCAGGAGGAGGAAACCGATCGCGGCGCCCATCACGTAGCGGTAGAAGCGACGGTTCACCCGGATCAGCCGGGTCTTGTAGGCGATCAGCACACCGACGAAGACAGCCATCGTGCCGAGGACCGCCTGCATGGGGGCGCCTTCGAACTTGGCGTTGATCAGTCCGCTCAGCGCCCCGAGGAACAGGCCCTCGAACGCCGCGTAGGCGAGGATCAGCGCCGGCGACGGCTTGCGCTTGAACGACTGGACCAGGGCCAGCACCATCGCGACGAGCGCGGCGCCGATGGCGAGCCCCAGCGGGAGCTGCATGATCCACGCGACGGCCGCACCGACGACGACGGTGCCGAGGGTCATGCCGGTGCGCATGACGACGTCGTCCATCGTCATGCGGCCCGCCTGCGGCGGGCCTACCGGGGGTGCGTACGGCTCGGTGGTCTGGGCGTACGGGTTGCCGCCGGCGTAGGGGTTGCCACCCGGGGCCGCCACGGGCCCCCCGGCCTGCGGTGCGGCGTTGAAGCCCGCGTAGCCGCTGTCACGGCTGAATCCCCGTCGCGAGAAGACCGGGTTGCTGCTCCTCATCTCACTCCTCCATGGCCACCCTGTGCGACCTTCGCTCAAGAGTAATGGGTAGGCAAAGATTGCACTCTAGTGCCCTGGGATGATTTTTGAGAAACCCGGGGAGCCCCGAGGAGGTCGGAGCCGGATACCCCGGCGACGAGGGTGCGCCCGGGGGACCGAAGGTGTGCCCGGAGCCGGACTTGAACCGGCACGGCCCGTAGGCCAGTGAGGTTTAAGCTCACCGTGTCTGCATTCCACCATCCGGGCGATCCCCGCACCGAGCCCCCGGAACTGCGCGTGGGGGCCGGGGAGCAGGCATGCCTGACCGCACGCGCTGCGTACGGTCCTCCCCGGGGCGCGGTCCGAGCCTATCCGGCTTCAGGTCCCCAACTCAGGCCTCATACAGTGAGGTTGTCTGATTTTATCGATGCGTGAGGGGCCGTCAGATGACGCTTCACGGCGCTTGCCACCTCCCGTACGGACCACGCCGGCCGGCTCCCCGCCCCGGGAATGACGCAATATCGACGGAACGCCGAACTCACCCGCCCCCGCAGCGGCCCGCCGGCTCCTCCCCGGTCCCCCACGGCACGCCGGCCCGGGCAAGAAAGCGGCACGGCCGGACCCGCGAGGGGCGGAGGCCGTAAATCCTCAGCTCAGCCAGGCACGCGTGCGCAGCGGCACTCCGGAGTCCCCCGCTTCCGGGGTACGCACGGCAAGGACCTGGTTGACGCCGATCCGGTTGCGTTCGAAGGCGAGCGCCGAGGCCGCCATGTAGAGCCGCCAGACCCGGGCCCGCCCGGGGGACGTGAGCCGGACGGCCGCGTCCCAGTGCTGTTCGAGGTTGGCGACCCAGCCGCGCAGGGTGCGCCCGTAGTGCTCGCGGATCGCCTCCACGTCGCGCACCTCGAATCCGGCGTCCTCGAGCAGCCCCACCGTACGGCCCAGGGGGGCGAGCTCGCCGTCCGGGAAGACGTAGCCGTCGATGAACTCGTCGACGGTGTAGGCGTCCTCGTCGGGCTCGGGGCGTC
Source organism: Streptomyces meridianus (assembly GCF_023703325.1). GTDB lineage: Bacteria > Actinomycetota > Actinomycetes > Streptomycetales > Streptomycetaceae > Streptomyces > Streptomyces meridianus. The sequence continues at coordinate 207,844 of NZ_JAMQGM010000037.1, read as the reverse complement.
GCGCGATCTGATGGTTGAGCAGCCGCCCGCCGGGTTTCACGAGGCGGTGCAGCGCGGCGGCGTAGTCGCGGTAGCGGTCGGTGCCGACGTGCTCGGCCATGCCGATCGAGGAGATCGCGTCGTACGGCCCGTCGGCGACCGACCGGTAGTCCTGGACGCGGATGTCCACCCGGCCGGAGAGGCCGGCCTCGGCGACCCGCTTGCGGGCCAGGGCGGCCTGCTGGGACGAGAGGGTGATGCCGACCGCCTCCACGCCGTACTCCCGGGCGGCGTGGATCACCATCGACCCCCAGCCGCAGCCGACGTCGAGCAGCCGGTCGCCGTCCCGGAGCCCGAGCTTGCGGCAGACCAGGTCGAGCTTGGCGCGCTGCGCCTCCTCGAGGGTGGTCCCGTCCTCCCAGTAGGCGCACGAGTAGACCAGGGAGGGGCCCAGGACGAGGGCGTAGAAGTCGTTGCCGACGTCGTAGTGGTGGCTGACGGAGGCCCGGTCGCGCCGGAGGGTGTGCAGGGCACCGTGCCGGTGGCGCACCTCCTCGACGGGCGGGGGCGGCGGCAGGCCGGGCCCGGCGAGGGAGACCAGTTCACGCAGTGCGCCGCGCATGCGGGGATCGCGCAGCGAGGCGATCCGGGCGACGGCGCTGCGCCCCGTGCGGGTGCCGGAGCTGCGCTCCCAGAGCAGTCCGCCGATCCGGTCCAGCACCTCGTAGAGGTCGCCGGGGATGTCGATCTCGCCGGCGACCCAGCCGCGGGCCAGCCCGAGCTCCCCGGGCCGCCAGAGCAGCCGGCGCAGGGCCTGACGGTCTCCGACGACGAGGACGGGCGCGCCGGGCGGCCCGGCTTCGCTGCCGTCCCAGGCGCGCAGGCGCACCGGCAGTGGGGCGTCGAGAAGTGTTTCGGCGATAGCTGCGAGCCGCGGCGCGGCACCGGTCATGTCCTGTACCTCCGAGACGACAGATGTGGCGATCCCGTCCGTCAAACAGGAAACGTCAACACCGGCCCCGGAACTTCCCGTTCGCCCCCGAAGGCCGTCCAATTCCACCCGCCCGCCGGGTACGGACCCCCGTTCGGGGGGCGGTTTTGGACCGCGGCCGGCCGGACATGCAGAAGGGCGCCCGCACCACGGATGGCGGGCGCCCTTCGGCGGAGCTGCTGGGGTCAGGAGGCCTTGGCCTTCTCTCCCTGCGAAGCGGTCACGGTCTCGGCCGCGGCGGCGTCGGAGACGGGGCGGGCGGCCTCGTAGAACTCCTCGCGCGGGTTCTCCATCGCGCCGAGGGAGACGACCTCGCGCTTGAGGAACATCGCCAGCGTCCAGTCGGCGAAGACCCGGATCTTGCGGTTCCAGGTCGGTACGGCCAGGCCGTGGTAGCCGCGGTGGAAGTACCAGGCGAGGCGGCCCTTGATCTTGACCTTCACCTTGCCGAACACCAGCATGGCGACGCCCTTGTGGAGGCCCAGCCCGGCCACGGCGCCCTTGTTGGCGTGCTTGTACTCCTGCTGCGGGAAGCCCCGGAGGCCGGAGATGACGTTGTCGCCGAGCACCCTGGCCTGGCGCAGGGCGTGCTGCGCGTTCGGCGGGCACCACTTGCCGTCGCCGGCGGCGAGGTCGGGGATCTGGGCGTTGTCGCCGGCGGCCCAGATGTAGTCCGTGCCCTGCACCTGGAGGGTGGGAGCGGTGTCGACGTGGCCGCGCGGGCCGAGCGGCAGGCCGAAGCGGGCCAGCGCCGGGTTGGGCTTGACGCCCGCGGTCCACACGATGGTGTTGGAGTCGACCTCGAGGCCGTTCTTCAGTACGACGTGGCCGTCGATGCAGGAATCCATGGAGGTGCTGAGGTAGACCTCGACACCGCGGTTCTGAAGGTGCTCCAGGCCCCACTTGCCGAGCTCGGGGCCGACCTCGGGAAGGATCTTGTCCGCGGCGTCGACCAGGACGAAGCGCATGTCCTCGCGCCTGACGTTGGGGTAGTACTTGGCCGCGTCGCGGGCCATGTCCTCGACCTCGCCGATGGTCTCCGCACCTGCGAAGCCGCCGCCGACGAAGACGAAGGTGAGGGCCTTGCGGCGGACGTCCTCATCGGTGGTCGAGTCGGCCTTGTCCAGCTGCTCGAGCACGTGGTTGCGCAGGCCGATGGCCTCCTCGACGCCCTTCATGCCGATGCCGTTCTCGGCGAGGCCGGGGATCGGGAAGGTACGGGAGACGGCGCCGAGCGCGACCACCAGATAGTCGAAGGGCAGTTCGTACGCCTCGCCGACCAGGGGGGCGATCGTGGCGACCTTGCGGTCCTGGTCGATGGTGGAGACGCGGCCTGTGAGGACCTCCGCCTTGGGGAGCACACGGCGCAGCGGGACCACGACGTGGCGCGGCGAGATGCTGCCGGCAGCTGCTTCGGGGAGGAAGGGCTGGTACGTCATGTACGAGCGCGGGTCGACGACTGTGACAGTCGCCTCGCCGTAGCGCATCTTCTTCAGAATGCGACGCGCCGCGTACAGGCCGACGTAACCGCCGCCTACTACGAGGATCCGTGGACGCTCCGTGGTGCTCATGGCATCGAGTATCCAGCACCCTCGGAGGGGTCGCTCGTGAGCCCCTTCACAAGCCCCTTCCCACCCTCTGCTACACTCCGCCGCCCCGTGACCGAGGTCATGCCGCAGAGCGGGAACCACGACTGCCGGATCAGCGTTGGAACCCCTCTTGAACTGGCCATGTCCGGCTACCCATGAGTAGACCACTTGCCTGCGATCCGGGCGGTGCCCGGACCCGACGGAGGCACGGATTCCGGTGCACGGCCCCACCACGACCCGCTTACACCGTCCTTACGGCCGGATCCCGCGCCCACAAGCGCACTTTTTCATGTGAAGAGTTTCACGAAGTTCGTCGCGGCGGCGGTCCGAAGAGGGCTCCCGGGCCTGCCGGAACCGGCTCGGGCACCCCGCGGCCCCCTCGCCACAAAGCAACCGTCCCGAGGTCGCCCTATCGTGAAATGCGCAGGCAGGGACATGCGTCGGTCGCCTCCAGGAGGCACAGCATGGTCGAGGACGGGAACAGCAGGGAGCTGTACGACGCGGACGACCCGGACGCCGAGCCCGACGCGTACGACGACGGCACCGGCGAACCGGTCGGCGAGCGGTCCGCGGATCCGGACGTCCTTCTCGACGTACCGCAGCTCAGCGTCGACGAGATCACCCTGGACGTCGAAGACCTCCGGGCCCGGGTGTCGTTGCGGGCCGAGGTGCTCGACCTGCTCAAGCTCAGCGTCGGAGCGGACGTGTCGCTGGGCAGCGTGCACCTTGACATCAAGGGCGTGGAGGCGCAGGCGCTGCTCAAGGTGCGACTGGACCAGGTCGTGGCCGTCGTCGGAAGGGTGCTGACGACGATCGACCGCAACCCGCAGATCCTGGAGCAGATCACCTCGGGACTCGGCGCGGGCGCCGAGGATCTGGCGAGCGACGCGGGTCGAGCCGTCGGCGAGCTCGGCAGAGGTGCCGGGGAAGCCGTCGAGGACGTCGGGCGCGGAGCCGGAGAAGCCGTGGAGGACGTCGGCGAGCACGCCGGAGAAGCCGTAGAAGGCGTCGGGCGCGGAGCCGGAGAAGCCGTGGCCGAGGAGGTCGGCGGCCGAGCCGGGAAGGCGGCGGAAGGGGCCGGGGGGGCGGTCGACGGCGCCGCGCGGACCGCAGAGGCCGCCGGCGGGCTCGGCGGGAAGACCCGCGGCAAGTCCGCCCGGGCGGCGAAGAAGTCGGCGGGCAGGGCCGGTTCCGCCGGGCGGACCCGGGAGCGCATGGCGAGGGGCAGGGACGACGACACCGCGCCTCGCCGCCCGAGGCGCAGGCGGGAGGGCGGCGAGTCCGACGGGCATCCGCCTTGAAGGTCCGCGGGAGGCGAAGCCGGCGGCCCGGTCATCGACGCCTCGTCCACCGTGCGGGCCGACCACCTGCGCTCCCGCCCGGCGGCCCCGTCGGACAGCCGACCCGGCCACCGGCCCGCCGCTACCGGAGGAGCGGACCGTCGGGACGTGGTGATCACGCGCAGGCTGGCGCGCGACATCGACCGCACCGTTGACGAGGACGAGCGGTGACGGCAGCCGGCAAGGGCTCCAGGCTGTGCCGTCGAGGCTCGCGCACAAAAGTCACTCGGCGGGCGCGCAACTCCAGGCGATGCCGTCGAGAATGTCGTGCTCGCTGACCACGACCTCCGGCACCCCCGTCCGCTCCATGATCGCCAGCAGCACCAGCGCACCGGCCGCGATGACGTCCACCCGCCCCGGGTGCATCACGGGGATGGCCGCACGCTCGTCATGTGTGGACGACAGCAGCCTGCCGGTGATCTCCCGGACGTCGGCCACGGAGACCCGCGCATGGTGGATCGCAGCGGAGTCGTAGGCCTCCAGCCCCAGCGCGATACCCGCCACGGTCGTGACCGAACCGGCCAGCCCGACGAGCGTCCGCGCACCGCCCTCACTGCCCGGGCGCAGCGGAACGGTCTTCTCCACCTCGTCCAGGGCGGCCTCGATGTCCGCCTTCACAGCGGTGACCGCACCGGGCGCCGGCCGGTCGGAGACCTGGCCGGAGACGGTCAGATGACGTTCCGTCAGCCGGACGCATCCGATGTCGACGGACCGCGCCGCGCGCACCTGGTCGTCGCCAAGGACGAACTCGGTCGAGCCGCCCCCGATGTCGACGACCAGGTACGGCTTCTCCGGGTGGGACGGCGGCTTCGCACCGGCGTCCGGTCCGCCCAGCTCCTGGGTCGCCCCGGCGAAGGAGAACGCCGCCTCCTGGTCGCCGGTGATCACTTCGGGCTCGACCCCGAGGATGCCGGTCACCCCGCGCACGAAGTCGTCCCGGTTCGAGGCGTCGCGCGAGGCCGAGGTGGCCACGAAGCGCACCGCGCCCGCCCCGAGCTCCCGGATCACCTCGGCGTACTCGCGGCAGGCGGCGAAGGTGCGCTCGAGCGCCTCGGGCGCGAGCCGGCCGGTCCGGTCCACGCCCTGGCCCAGCCGGACGATCTTCATCCTCCGGTCGAGCTCCACGAGCTCACCCGTCTCCCGGTCCACGTCCGCGACGAGCAGCCGGATCGAGTTGGTACCGCAGTCGACGGCGGCGACCCGGGTCATCGGTCGCCCTCCGTGGAGGGGCAGCCGACGCACGGGCCCTTGCGCCACCACTCGGGGAGCATGGCGATCGCCTCGTCGCCCAGCGGGTTGACCCCGGGGCCGGCGGCCAGTGCGTGGCCGACGAGGACGTGCAGGCACTTCACCCGGTCCGGCATGCCGCCGGCGCTGGGGAACCCCTCCAGCACCTCGATCGCGTCCCGGCGCCGGATGTAGTCCTCGTGGGCGGCCCGGTAGGCGGCGGCCAGCTCCGGGTCCTCCGCGAGGCGGGCCGTCATCTCCTTCATGACCCCGTTCGCCTCCAGTGTGCCGATGGCAGAGGCGGCCCGCGGACAGGTCAGGTAATAGAGAGTGGGGAACGGGGTGCCGTCCTCGAGCCGCGGCGCGGTCTCGACCACGTCCGGCTGTCCGCAGGGACAGCGGTGCGCAATGGTGCGCAGGCCACGCGGCACGCGGCTCAGCTGGTCACCGATGGCCCGGATGTCGGCTTCCGTCGGCGGGGTGGGATCGGTCTTGGGAGGGGGCGTGTCCATGCCTGCGTGGGTCTCTTCGTCGGTGGTCGGTTCGGATGCGGCCCCGGCGGGGCCGTCCCATCATCTCCCGGCGGCCGCAGGAGCGAGGTGAAGGTCCTGGCCCGGCTCCGGGGCCCGGGAGAGATCTTCGGGTGCGCTCCTAGGAAGCGTCGGCGGTGTCCAGCCCGTCCCACAGCCTGCCGTACCAGGGCTGGTCGGGGCTCTCGCCGGCCGGGCCGCGACGGGGCTCGCCCTCGTCGCCGTCGGCGACGGTGTAGCCGGTCTCGCCGGGTCGAACGTAGTGCAGGTGCTCGCGGGCCTGCCGCTCGACATACGCCGGGTCCTGCCATCGCGCCTTGAGGTCGCGCAGCCGCTCCACGCGTTCCCGCGCCTCCTGGGCCTGCCGCTGCTGGTCGGCGATCTCTGCGCGCTGGGAGATCCAGAGCCGGGTCGGGTAGGCGAGCGCGACGACGAGCGAGCACACGACCAGGGCGAGCAGCGCCGCCCGGCCGGTGAGCTTGGAGCGGCGGGCCGCCGGGCCGGCCCGGTAGACCCGGGCGGCGGCCTGCTCGCCCAGCATCAGCCTGGTCGCGGTGGAGAACCGGTCCCGGTCCGCGGCCACATCGCCTCCCGTACGGCATCGGACATCACTACGTCCCCGGTCACGGTACGGGACCGTGGCCGGGGACGTGGCGTTTGCGCCGTTCCGCTCACCGCGGCGGTGTCACGCGCGGCGGCCGGACGGTGCGCCGGGCCGTGCAGCGCCCGCCTCGGGATGTCGTCAGCCCTTGAAGCGGGGGAAGGCGCTGCGGCCGGCGTACACCGCGGCATCGTCGAGGATCTCCTCGATGCGCAGCAGCTGGTTGTACTTGGCGACGCGCTCGGAGCGGGCCGGAGCGCCGGTCTTGATCTGGCCGCAGTTGGTGGCGACGGCCAGGTCGGCGATGGTGACGTCCTCGGTCTCACCGGAGCGGTGCGACATCATGCACTTGAAGCCGTTGCGCTGGGCCAGCTCGACGGCGTCCAGGGTCTCGGTGAGCGAGCCGATCTGATTGACCTTGACCAGCAGGGCGTTGGCCGCGTTCTCCTCGATGCCCCGGGCGAGGCGCTCGGGGTTGGTGACGAAAAGGTCGTCGCCGACGATCTGGACCTTGTCGCCGAGCCGGGCGGTCAGGGTCTTCCAGCCCTCCCAGTCGTCCTCGTTCAGCGGGTCCTCGAGGGACACGAGCGGGTACGCCTCGACGATCTCGGCATAGTAGTCGGTCATCTCGGAGGCGGTGCGGGACTTGCCCTCGAAGGTGTAGCCACCGTCGTTGTGGAACTCGCTGGCGGCCACGTCGAGAGCGAGCGCGATGTCCTGGCCGGGGGCGTAGCCGGCCTTCTCGATCGCCTCGACGATGAGGTCGAGGGCCTCGCGGTTGGAGTCGAGGTTCGGCGCGAAACCGCCCTCGTCGCCGAGACCGGTGGACAGGCCGCGCTCCTTCAGCACGCCCTTGAGCGTGTGGTAGACCTCGGCGCCCCAGCGCAGGCCCTCGGAGAACGACTCGGCGCCGATGGGCGCGATCATGAACTCCTGGATGTCCACGTTGGAGTCGGCGTGCGAGCCGCCGTTGAGGATGTTCATCATCGGCACCGGCAGCTGGTGCGCGTTGGGGCCGCCGAGGTAGCGGAACAGCGGCAGGTCGGACGCCTCGGATGCGGCGTGCGCGACGGCCAGCGAGACGCCGAGGATGGCGTTCGCGCCGAGCGACGACTTGTCCGGGGTGGCGTCCAGGTCGAACATCGCCTGGTCGATCAGCCGCTGCTCGGTGGCGTCGTACCCGACGAGCTCCGGGCCGATCTGCTCGATCACGGCGAGGACGGCCTTCTCGACGCCCTTGCCTCCGTAACGGCCCTTGTCGCCGTCACGCAGTTCGAGGGCCTCGAAGGCACCGGTGGAGGCGCCGGACGGAACGGCGGCACGACCGGTGCTGCCGTCGTCGAGGCCGACCTCGACCTCGACGGTGGGGTTGCCTCGTGAGTCGAGGATTTCCCGGGCTACGACGACGTCGATGGACGGCACGAGCATCTCCTTCTGGGTGTGACGCTTGCTTCGGGACGGCTCCGAGGGCCGCCTCTGCGGATGAGCCTAACCGGACCGGCCGAGGCGTCCGGCCCGCGCCCGCTCGACGAGACGGCCATATGCCCGAAAGCTCCACACATGCTGACAACAACGGCATACGGCCCGAGAGGCGGGCGGAACAGCCGAGCAGGCCCCGGCAGGGTGCCGCCGAGGGGGATGGCGGGACTGCCGGGGCCTGCGGCCTGCTACCGGCCGGAGCCGGCCGAGGTCAGCTCAGGTGGAGCCGCTGTCCCGGGAAGATCAGGTCGGCCTTCTCGACGATGTCCTTGTTCAGCTCGAAGAGCTTCTTCCAGCCGCCCTCGACGTCCTCGGCCTTCGCGATCCTGCCGAGCGTGTCACCGGACTTGACCTTGTAGTCGCCGTCACCCTTCTTGATCTTGGATGCGGGCTTGGCGGCCGGACGGTCGGCGCGGTCCGTACGGTCGGCACGTCCGGCGGAACCACGGTCGGTGTCGACGTCCGCCGTCGGGCCGCCGGCCGTCAGACCGGCCTGGCCGGCGCAGGACCAGGCGCCCGGGCCCTGCATGTCGAGCAGCTTCTCGGCCGTGGCTATCTGCTCCGACTTGGTGGCCAGGTCGGCGCGAGCCGCGTACTGGGTGCCGCCCGCGGCGGACCAGCTGGACTGCGAGAACTGCAGGCCGCCGTAGTAGCCGTTGCCGGTGTTGATGGACCAGTTGCCGCTGGACTCGCACTCGGCCACCTTCTCCCAGGTCGACACCGAGGCCGCGGAGGCGGAGGTGGCGCCGACGAACGGGACGGCGAGCGCGCTGCCGGCGACACCGGCGAGCGTGGCGAGACGGACGGCCTTCGACGGGGCGCGGTGCGTGCCCTTGCCGGAGAACAGCATGATGACTCCTCAACCGACGCCTACGAGGTGAGCTGTCGGGTTCGGGCAGGGAGTAGCCCGGCCGGATGCTGACGCACCCCGCTTCACCCCTAGCCGAACGGCCTGCCGAACAGGCCGTCCCGGCGCTTACCTTGGGTCCCCCGCTCCTGCCTACGGCGCTTGACGCGTCGGGTTCCCCCCCGATCACCGGCAGGATTCGGCGTGATGATCGACGGTGCCCGCGATGGCGAGCGGTTCAGACCGTAAGCACACGAAAGGCCCGGCATCAAAGCGGGACATCACGACCCCGAGCGGGGCACGGACGCTGCGGAACAACCATCGTCGCTGGTCGGGCCGGGAACGGCCATCCGGCAGGCGGTGCCCGGGCGTTGGGCGGGTGAGATGCTTGTCTCACCGAGGAACGAATGGGGCATGTGGCCATCAACGTGCGGTCCCCGCACGTGAGATGAGGTTCCGGACACGGCAGTGCGCACACCGTCCGGAACGGGCCCGACCTGATCACCCCTCCGCACGGGTGAATCCCCGCAGCCGTCGCCCGCGGGCACCGCACGACGACGACTCCCCCGGGCCCGGCCGGAGCCGGGCCCGGGGGAGGGCGGAGTGCGGTTCGGTCAGCGCAGCCCGTCGAAGTCCAGGTGCTCGCCGGGGTGGATGAGGTCCGGGTCCGGGCCGAGACGGTCCCGGTTGGCCTCGTACAGGGCGGTCCAGCCGCCGTTCAGGTCGTGCGCGGCGGCGACGGCGGACAGGCTGTCGCCGGCCTTCACCGTGTAGTCCCCGCCCGTGCCACGGGTGTGGTCGCGGGAGGTGCGGCCGTCCGGTACGGCGCCGTCACCGGCCTCCTCGGGTGCGGGGTCACCGCGATGGCGCCCCGACGAAGCCGGAGCCTCGGGCCCGGAAGTCCCGCCGCTCCGGGCCTCCTCACCGTCCGCGGCGCCGGCGTCCGCGCCACCGGCCTTCCCGGACTCCGCGCTGTCCGGGCCACTGCCGGAATCCGAACGCTCCCGGTCCGCCGAGCCGGAGCCGCCGTCCCCGGCTGACGGGTCCCCCAGGGCGTCGCCCAGATCGAGGTCGAGATCGATCAGGCCCGGGTCCACCTCGGCGTCGGAGTCGTCCCCGGCCAGGCCGGCGCGTGCGCCGCACCGGGACCAGGCATCCATCCCCTGGCCCGCGAGCACCTTCTCGGCGATCGCGATCTGCTGCGAACGGCTGGCGAGGTCGGGGCGCGGCGCGTAGGTACGCCCCCCGAACTGCTCCCACGCCTCCTGCGTCATCTGCAGTCCGCCGTAGAAGCCGTTGCCGGCGTTCTCGCTCCAGGACCCGCCGGTCTCGCACTGGGCGACCCGGTCCCAGGTGCCGGCATCCGCGGCGTGTGCGCCACCCGCGCCCAGCAGCGGCATCGCGATCCCCGCGCCGGTCACTCCGGCGGTCACGAAGATGGCCGGGGCCTGACGGGGCCGACGGTGTCTGCCGTTGCCGTTGCGCATGGAGAGGTGCCTTTCGACGGTGCGGTGCCGGGTAGACCGTAGTCGGCGTTCCCGGCCGTCACAAGGCGGTGTACCGGGGATCACGCCGAGGTCACGCTGTTGACACCCCGTCACATTCGTCAGACGTCGAACTCGACCGGCAGCTTCCGCAGTCCGCGCATGATGAGCCCGCCCCGCCAGCGCAAATCGTCAGGATCCACCGCAAGCCGCAAGCCGGAAAGGCGGCGCAGCAGGGTCGCCAGCGCCGTCTGCGCCTCCAGTCGGGCGAGCGGGGCGCCCAGGCAGTAGTGGATGCCGTGCCCGTAGCCGAGGTGCTGGTTGTCGCGGCGGGTGACGTCGAGCCGGTCCGGGTCGGGGAAGCGCTGGGGGTCCCGGTCCGCGGCGGCAAGGACGACCAGCACCGGCTCGCCGCGGCCGATGCGTTCGCCACCGATCTCCAGGGGTTCGGCGGCGAACCGCCAGGTGGCGAGCTCGACCGGGCCGTCGTAGCGCAGCAGTTCCTCCACGGCCGTGGTCATCAGCCGGTTGTCGTCCGCCGCCACGGCCTCCTCGAAACGTTGCCGCTGGTCCGGATGGCGCAGGAGCGCGAGGGTCCCGTTGCCGATGAGGTTGACGGTCGTCTCGAAGCCGGCGAACAGCAGGATGAACGCCATCGCCGCCGCCTCGCCCTCGGTGAGGTGCTCGCCGTGGTCGCTCGCCCGGATGAGGCCGGAGATGAGGTCGTCGCCCGGTTCGGCCCGTTTGCGGTGGATGAGTTCGGCGAGGTAGGCGCGCATCTTCTTGACCGAGCGGGCCACTCCGCCGCGCGGTCCGCCGCCGTGCCGAATCATCATGCCCGCCCAGTCACGGAAGTCGTCCTGGTCCTCCGGGGGTACGCCGAGCAGGTCGCAGATGGCGTAGATGGGCAGGGGGAAGGCGAGTTCGTGAATGAGGTCGGCGCTGCCGGTGCCGTCGGCGACGATCGCATCGACCAGCTCGTCGGCCAACTGCTGGACGCGGGGCGCGAACTCGGCGACGCGGCGCGGGGTGAACGCCTTGGAGACCAGTCGCCGCAGGCGCGTGTGGTCCGGCGGGTCGATGTTCAGCAGGTGCGTCATGAGGTCGGCGCTGCGCTCTCCGGGAATGCCCACCTTTCCCTTGGCGTGCGCCGACTCGCTGTGCTGGGCCGGGTTCTTGGAGAGCCGGGGGTCGGCCAGCGCCTGGCGCGCGTCGGCGTACCGGGTGACCAGCCAGGCGTGCACGCCGCTGGGCAGCTCGGTCCAGTGCACCGGAGCGTTCTTCCGCAGCCAGGCGTACGCCGGGTAGGGGTCGGTCGCGAACTCCCAGGTGAAGAGGGTCGGCGACGGTCCGGTGACGGGGCAGGCGGCGTTCTGGTCGGGCACGCCTCGACGGTACTCGACACGGTGCGCCGGGCCCGCCCGGCGCACCCCGGGGATCGTCCGGGGTGCCGGGTACCGCAGGAGCGTGCTCGGGGCCCGGTACACGTCGCGGCCCGGCCGCGCTCAGGAGCCGGAGCGCGGAAAACCCGGGGTGCAGGCGGTCCGGCCGTCCCGGCCGATGAGGAGAGCCTCGTAGCCGTCGAGGGAGGCCACCCAGTCGAGGGCGGCCCCGCCCATCGCGAACGCCGCGGTCGCGTAGGCGTCTGTGAGACCCGCGCCGGGACCGGTCACGGTGGCCGAGGCCAGCGGCGCCACCGGCCGGCCCGTACGCGGATCGAGGACGTGGAGGCCGCGCTCCGCGGTGCCGGTGGTCGCCACGGCCAGGTCCCGGCCGGACACCACGGCGGCCAGCAGGCCGCGGCGCAGCGGGTCGGCGACGCCGATCCGCCACGGGGCCCCCGCGGATGCCTCCCCGCAGAGCTGGAGATCGCCGCCGCCGTTGACGCAACTGCCGGACGCGCCCGCCTCCCGCAGCAGTCGCGCGGCGGCCTCGATCGCCCAGCCCTTGACCAGACCCGAGGGGTCGAGCGTGCCGCCCGGGGTGTGGCTGAACCAGCCGCCGCTCACCCGTCCGGCCTCCTCGCACAGCCCCAGCACCAGGGCGACCTCCGAGGGGCACTCCTCGAGCACGGTCTCGCCCCGGCCCAGGCGGCTGACGGCGCTGTCCGGGCGATAGGTCGAGAACACCTCGTCGACCCGGTGCAGCAGGGTCACCGCGTCGTCGAGCGCCCTGCGGAGCGCGGGAATGTCCGGGCCCCGCACGTCGAAGGAGAAGACCGTGCCCATCACGTGCTCGACGTGGCGCAGCCCGTGCACCGTGCGCTCAGGCACCGGCCCGGTCCAGTGCGCTCTGCAGGGACCGGACGTACCCCTCGCTGGTGTAACTGGCGCCGGAAACGGCGTCGATGTGCGCGCTCTGGGCGGCGAGCGCCTCGCGCGTCAGGCGGGGCACCGCGTCGGCGGCGATCTGCCGGTCCCGCCCGTTGGCCGAGGGCGTCTCGAGGACCTTGACGGCGGTGAGGCGCCCCTGGTTGACGACTGCCGCCACCCGCACCGTCCCGTACCGGGTGTCCACCGGGTCGCCGGCGAACGTCCCGGTGCGGTGCGCAGGCGCCGCCGGGGTGCCGTTCCCCCTCGGCGACGGCGACGGCGTCTGCGGAGCTCCGCTCTGGTGCGGCTTCAGCAGCAACAGGGAGACGACCAGGGCGCTGGTCGAGGCGGTGGCGAGAACGGCTCGGCGCACGGGCGGACTCCTTCAGAGGGCGAACGACTCGTGGTGGATGCGGCGGCGGGGCACACCGGCGGCCCTCAGAGCCCGCACGGCGGCGTGCGTCATCCCGGGCGGCCCGCACAGGTAGACGTCCCGCTCCGCAAGGTCCGGCACCATCCGGCGGAGGGCGCGGGCGGTCAGCGGCGAGTGGTGCACGGCCGGCTCGTCGACGACGTACCGAACCGGCGCGCCGCGCGCCGCGGCGATGGCGTCGAGTTCGCCCCGCAGGGCCAGGTCCTCCGCCCGGCGCGCCCGGTAGATCAGTGCGACCTCGCCCGGCAGCGTCTCGAACAGGGCACGCAGCGGTGTGATGCCGACCCCTCCGGCGAGCAGCAGCACCTTGTCCGTGCGCCGCCGCCGGGCGGTGAACGAGCCGTACGGTCCCTCGGCCCACACCCGGGTGCCCGGCTCCAGGCGGGCGAGCGCCGCGCTGTGCGTACCGGCCGCCTTGACCGTGATCCGCAGCCCGTGCGGGCCGGGCGGGGCGGACAGGGAGTACGGGTTCGCACTCCACCGCAGCCCGGGCGCGAGGAAGCGCCAGCGGAAGAACTGGCCCGGCTCGGCGCGCAGCTCGTCCAGGTGATCGCCGGTGACGTGCACGGAGACGATGCCCGGCGCCTCCCGGGTCACCCCGGTCACCCGCATGCGGTGGCGGCGGATCCGGCGGACCGGCACGAGCAGGCGGTACCGCAGGAGCAGCGCCGCGACCCCGAGGTAGAGGGCGTACCAGGCGATCTGCGCGGCGCGGTTGCCGACGAAGTCGGCCCCGTCGGCGAGCTGGTGCCCGAAGGCCAGGAAGACCGCCAGATAGGTGGCGAGGTGCAGGTGGTACCAGGTCTCGTAGCGCATCCGGCGGCGCGCGGCGCGCGCCGAGAGGACACCGGTGGCGATCAGGATCAGGAAGGCCGCGGTGGCTTTCAGCATGTCGGGGTAGTGCAGGACGAGGTCCCCGGTCTGCGCGAGCGGCCCCCGGTGCTGCGTGAGGGAGTACCCCCAGATGATCAGGAGGGTGTGCGCGGCCACCAGGGAAATCGTCCAGCGGCCGGCCGCCGCGTGCCAGCGGGCCAGCCGGTCCGTGCCGACGCTGTGGTCGAGCAGCGGTGTCCGGGCCATCAGCAATAGCAGCACCGCGCACGCGTAACCCGCGAGCAGGCCGGTGATGCGCCCGGCTCCGGTGAGCCAGCCGGCCGCACCCACGACCGAGGACGTGCCGGTCCACCACAGCGCGAGCACGCCCGCGCCCCCGGCCGCGATCACGGCCTGCACCAGCGACGGCGGCACCGTGACGCGCGGCCCCGGACGCGGGCCCTCGGCCAGGGCGGACCCGGCCTCGTCGGTGCGGATCGCCATGGCTCCACCTCCAGGGGGGGTCAGGAGCCGCCAGCGTGGCAACGCATTCTCTGAGAACCCTCTGAGCGGGGACGTTCCGGCCGGATTCTCAGGAAACTCAGAGGCTGCCGCGGCCCCGTCCCCGCCGTCGCCGGGGGATGCTGGAGTGACCATGGAGAACCACAGCCCGGCCCCGCACCTGCGCCGCAGCGACGGCGCCCCCGTCCGAGTCCTGGTCGTCGACGACGAACCCGACCTGACCGAGGTGCTCTCGGCCGCCCTGGCCGACGAGGGCTGGGACGTGCGCACCGCGGCCGACGGGACCTCGGCGGTCGCCGAGGGCCGCCGCTTCCGGCCCGACGCGGTGGTCCTCGACTGGATGCTGCCGGACACGGACGGCCTGCAGGTGCTGCGGGACCTGCGCGGCGAACTGGAGCACGTGTGCGTGCTGTTCCTGACCGCGCGGGACGCGGTGGAGGACCGGATCGCGGGGATCACGGCGGGCGGCGACGACTACGTCACCAAGCCGTTCAGTCTGGAGGAGGTGCTGGCACGGCTGCGCGGCCTGCTGCGGCGGGCCGGGATGGCGCGGGAACCGGGGGGCGACGACCGGCTGGTCGTGGGCGACCTGGTGATGGACGAGGAGGCACGCGAGGTCAGCCGGGCCGGGACGGTGGTGGAGCTGTCCCGGACCGAGTTCGAGCTGTTGCGCTACCTGATGCGCAACCCGCGGCGGGTGCTGTCCAAGGGGCAGATCCTCGATCGGGTCTGGTCGTACGACTTCGGCGGCCGTGCCCACGTCGTCGAGCTCTACATCAGCTACCTGCGCAAGAAGATCGACGCCGGACGGCCGCCGATGATCCACACCGTGCGCGGGGTCGGCTACGTCCTGAAGCCGGGGCCGGCATGAGGCGTCCCGGCCCGCACACCCTGCGCGGCCAGCTCACTGCGGGGCTGGTGGCCCTGCTCGCCGCCGCCTGCCTGGCCGTCGGCGTCACGACCGTCATCGCGCTCGAGGGCTTCCTGGTCCAGCGCCTGGATCAGCAGATCGTCGCCTCCGACGGGCGCTTCGCCACCAGCCTGGAGGACGAGCGGCGTCCCGACGCCGACAACGCCCCGGACACCCGCGGGCAGGCTGAGCACACCTTCGCGGCGCGGCTTCTGCACGGCCGGACCACCCGGGCCGCGGTCGTCGAGGACGAATCCGTTCAGGACCTTCCGCTCACCGCGAGCGACCGCCGCACGCTCGCGCGGGTCCCGGCCGACGGCGGCGGGCACAGTATCCGGCTCTCCCGGCTGGGCGCCTATCGGGTGGTGGCCGAGACCGGGGACGAGGGCGACACCCTGATCACGGGTCAGCCGCTGGGTCCGGTGGAGGAGACCGTGCACCGGCTCGAGATCGTGGAGGCCGTGGTGTTCGGCGTGGCCCTCGCGGCCACCGGTCTCGCGGGCGCCCTGTGGGTACGGCTGTCGCTGCGCCCGCTGCGCCGGGTGACCGCGACGGCGACGGACGTGGCAGAACTGCCGCTCGCCAGTGGTGAGGTGGCGATGCCGGCCCCGGTCCCGGTGGGTGATCCGCGCACCGAGACCGGCCGGCTCGCGACGGCGCTGAACCGCATGCTGGGCCACGTCGGCAACGCGCTGGAGCGGCGGCAGGCGAGCGAGGAGCGGCTGCGGCACTTCGCCGCGGACGCCAGCCACGAGCTGCGCACCCCCGTCGCCAACGTCCGCGGGCACGCCGAGCTGGCCCTGCGCCACCACGGCCCCCTTCCCGATGACGTCCGCCGCAACCTGGAGCGCATTCAGGCCGAGTCGGAACGCATGAGCCGCCTGGTGGACGATCTGCTGCTGCTGGCCAGGCTCGATGCCGGCCGCCCGCTGGAGCGCGATCCGGTGGACCTCACCCGGTTGGTCCTCGATGCCGCCGACGACGCCCGGGCGGCGGGGCCCGGTCACCGCTGGCTGCTCGACCTCGCCGCGGAGCCGGTGACGGTGCGCGGCGACGCCCACCGGCTCCAGCAGGTCGTCGGCAACCTCCTTGCCAACGCCCGCTCGCACACCCCGGCGGGCACCGAGGTGACGGTCCGGCTCGAGGAGGAGGACGGGCGGGTACGGCTGACGGTGAGCGACAACGGCCCCGGCATCCCGGAGGACGTGCGGGCCGAGGTCTTCGGGCGTTTCGTACGAGCCGACGCCGGGCGGTCCCGCGCCGCGGGCAGCACCGGGCTCGGGCTGGCCATCGTGCAGGCCGTGGTGAGCGCGCACGGCGGCACGGTTGCGGTGGACAGCCGGCCCGGGCACACGGCGTTCACGGTGACACTGCCCGCGTGAGCCCCGGGACGACGCCGGCGCGGGACCGTCGATGCTCCGGGCCGGTGCCGGCCCGGTCGGGCAGGCGGCCGCCGGGATGCCCGCGGGATCAGGCCGGGCCGGCCGCCCGCCGGTCCAGCTCCTCCAGCCAGCCGCTGGTGATCAGATACTGTCCGAACAGGTAGCCCGCCATGATCAGCACCTCCTGGGAGGGCACCCGGCGCCCGGCGGCCTTGAGCCCGATCAGCAGGTCCGAGGCGACGAACGACACCGCACCGGCCGCCACCTTGCCGCCGACGCCCAGCGCCGTGGCGGCCATCGTCACCAGGGCGAGGCTGTAGCCGGCGACGGGCGCCCGCAGCCGGGGCTCCAGCGAGGGCCCGAGGACGGCGTTCGCCACCGCCCAGCCCGCCAGGCACCCCACCGCGGGCCAGGGCCTGCGGGCGATCCCGCGCAGCGCGCCCAGGCCGGTGAAACCGGCGGTGTAGCTGACCTGGGTGCCCAGGAACGCGGCCATGCCCAGCAGGAAGGCGGGCTCGTGCTCGTCCAGGAGCAGGGCGGTGTCCCCGGCGGCGGCGCACGCCAGGCCCGCGACGAGCGTCCCGGGCAACCGTTCGCCGACCCGCCGCTGCCGCATGACGTGCGCCGCCAGGGCGGGCATCAGCAGCGGCTTGCCGACCCGGCCCGCGCCGCGCGGCGTACGGGCGGTGGCGAAAAGGTCGGCGGCCGACAGCGCCCCGAACGCCACGAGCGGGCCCCGGCCGCGCTCGCTGGTCGCCATGACCGGCAGTGTTCCGCCGTTGCTGACATCCGGTCAACAGCGCCGGTTGAGACGTCGGGCAACGCGTCGGGCAACGGGCAGGTCGACGCGTCCGGCCCGCCGGCCGGTGGCCCGGCCGCGAGTCAGCCGGCGGTGTGCGGCCCTTCGCCCGATTCCGAAGGCCGCCGGTCGTTCTGCTCCGTCTCCTGCGTTTTCGAGGTGTCGGGGTCGAGCAGGTGGTGCGGGGTCCGGCGGATGCCGTCCTGCGGCATCGCCTGCGGGGCGTGCTGCTCGTGCTCCTCGACGATCGGCGTGCGCCGGTCCTCCTGATGGCCGGGGCCGTGGTTCTCCGGCCAGTTGTCGTCCTCCCGCTCCTCAGGCGTCTCCCAGGCACCGGAACGGCCTCCGGGGTGGCGGGGGGCGCGGGGCTCGCGGGCACGCTGCCGACGGCCGAAGGCGAACGCCGCGATCAGCAGCGCCACCACGGCGATGCCGACCACAAAGGGGCCGATGCCCACCAGCAGGTCACGGTTGGCGGCCAGTGCCGAACTCAGTTCCAGCATGATCGACGGGTACCCCGGCCTGTGGTCGTCACGCGTCGCGTTCCGCCGTACGAACGGCGTCCCGGTACTCCCGTGCAGCCCGGCGCAGCGCCGTCTCGGGGTCGGTGCCCTCCGCCTCCGCCCGGACGGCGAGGCCCAGCAGCCGGACACCGACGTCGTCGCCGGATTCGTCGACCGGGACGTCCAGCCCGGCCTTGCGCGCCCGGGAGGCCAGTTTCGCGGCCAGGGCGAGCGCGGGCTGGCCGAGCGGAATGCCGTCGGTGACCGAGTCCCGCTGTTTCTCGACGGCTTTGGTGCGCAGCCAGTGACTCTCGACGTCCTCGGCGGTCTCGGCGGCCTCCTCGCCGAAGACGTGCGGGTGGCGGTGGATGAGCTTGTCCACGATGGAACCGGCGACGTCGTCGATCGAGAACGGCTCGTCCGGGTCGTCCTGCGCGATCCGGGCGTGGAAGACGACCTGGAGCAGGACGTCGCCGAGTTCCTCGCGCAGTTCCTCCCGGTCGCCGGACTCGATGGCCTCGACGAGCTCGTACGCCTCCTCGATCCCGTACTTCACCAGGCTCTCGTTGGTCTGGACGCTGCTCCACGGGCACGCCCGGCGGATGGTGTCCATGATCTGCACGAGGTCGAGCAGGCGCGCGCCCGGCAGGTCGTACGAGGCGGGCAGGAGCTCCAGCGCGGGCATGGCGACGCGGCCGGAACCGGCGAGCCGGGCCAGACCGTCGGTCAGCCGGGGCTCGCGGTCGGCGGAGGCGACGACGACGATCGTCCGGCCCTCGCCCGACTCCCCGGCGGCCGTGCAGGCGTCCACCAGGTCCCGCGCGTCCGGTACCGCATCCTCGACGTGCACCCCCGCCTCCCGCAGATAGGGCAGCTGCGGATGGGCGGGGTCGGCGCACAGCACACGGTCCGCGCCGCGCAGGGCCTGCCAGGCCGGCCAGGACAGAAGTCCCGGCGCGACCCGGTGGCTGGTGGTCAGGAGGACAATGCGGCCGGAGGCGTCAGCGTTCACGCTTCGAACGTAACCCACGCGTTCCGGTGCGCCGCCGGGCGGCCGTCAGCCGGTGCCGATGCCGGCGCCGCCCCCGCCCTGCGGCTCGGCGGGACGCAGCCACGGCTCCTGGGTGCCGCCGAGCCGGACCTGCTTGGCGTCCCACTTTCCGTAGCGGGGGTTGACGTCGATGTTCATCGACGACGAGGCGTCGCCGAGTGCCTTGACGATCTTCGCCTGACCCTCGGGGGTGGAGCTGTCTGCGCCGATCTTCCGGGACAGCCGGTCCATCACCACCTGCGTGCGCAGGGTGTTGTCGATCCGTGCGGGCGCGATGGCGTACTGCTGGAGCCACATCCGGCGCAGCTTCACGGCCCCACCGGCGGCGCGTTCGGCCTCGGCCCGCGCCTGCTGGACGTCACGGCGGGAGACGGTGATCCCGGCGTCGTCGGCGGCCTTCGCCAGCACCCGGTCGAAGATCATGGAATTGAGGGTGGCCCGGCCGAGCTGGGCCGTGCCGGCGATGAGTTCGGCGGACTGCGGGGACGCCTCCTGGGCGTCGCGCACGTCGCGGACCTGGGCCTGGAGCTGCGAAACCGTGATCCGGTCGCCCTCCACGACGGCGGCGGCCCCGGGGTGTGCGTCGGAACCGCACGCCGTGAGCAGCGGGGTCGTGGCGAGCAGCGCGACGGCGCTCACGCCGATCGCAGTCCTACGGCGGATCATCAAGCCTCCCGGAGGCAACGGGTGATGCGGCGGTGCACCGACCTTGCGTTGATCGATATTAGGCAGTGGAGGGGGCGGTAACCACTGCTTCGACATCACTGGTTCGTGAACGAGCCGGTCCGGTGGTCGGATGCGCCCGCGGTGAGACCTGCGGTGACGGCCACGCGCCCCGCAGACGCCGGTGCCGGGCGGCGTATCCCGATCCTCCTGGGCCCGGCCATCGGCGTCCGGTAGTGCCCGAAACCGCTGCGGGGTGGGGCCGCCGATGGCACGATCCGGTCATGGACGTCGATCCGCTCCTGGCCCGGGCGCGTGGCCTGTGGGAACTCCTGGCGGCGCAGCCGGTGTCGTTCCCGTCCCGCGGAGGTCTGTCGGTGGTGACCTCACCCGGTTCCCGTCTGTGCCCGCCGTCCTGGGCCGGCGTGGTCGAGTTGGGCGGCTCGGCGATCGTCACGGCGCCCGACCGCCGGAGCGCGCGGATGCTGCGCCGTGCGCTGTCCACGGTGCCGCCCGGTACGCGCACGGATGCCGATGCCCTCCGCCGCGTTCTGCCCGTCGCCGAGGTTCTGGGCCCGGCTGCCCTCGCCTACCTCGCCGATGGCGACTTCCGGCCGTCACCGGGGGAGCGCGTCGATGCGCTGGATCCGAGGCATCCCGGCCTGGGAGAGCTGACGCGGTCCGTGGGCGAAGAGGGCTCGAACGAGAGCGGGATCGAGGACGTCACGTCCCCGGTATTCGTCGTCCGCGACGGCTCGGTGGTAGTCGCGGCAGCGGGGTACCGCACCTGGCCGGGCGCGACCGCGCACCTCAGCGTGCTGACGGATCAGCGGCTGCGCGGGCGCGGGCTGGCGCGCAGGGTTGCCTCTGCCGCCGTTGCGCATGCGCGTGCCGACGGCCTGCTGCCGCAGTGGCGGGCACGGCCCGAGACGTCCCGGAGGGTCGCTCGGTCCCTCGGATTCCGTGACCTGGGAAGCCAGTTGAGTCTTCGGCCGGAGTTCGGGGATCCGGCCCGCGAGCGGTGACGGCCGGGGCATGATCGCCGGGTGGAAGAAATTGTGCTGATGTCGGATCCGAGAGTGGCGGCCGTCCCGGTCCGGGAATGCGGCGAACCCCCAGTGGACGTGCGCTCCGACGGTTCGCTCCTGGTCGACCCGCGCAAGGAGGAAACCGACGGGGCATTCGCCGGTCTCCGGGCGGGTGTCCTCGAGCGTCTGCTTCTCGCCCAGGAGAAGCTGCCTGAGGGAATCCGACTGCTGTTCGTCGAGGGCTACCGGCCGCTCTCCCTCCAGCGGCACTACTTCGGGGAGTACGCCGCACAGCTGCGCGACGCCAACCCCGGGTGGACGGACTCCGAGGTCTGCGCCGCCGCGAGCCGCTACGTCTCCCCGCCCCACATCGCCCCGCACAGCGCCGGCGCGGCCGTCGACCTGACCCTCGCCGATGGGCAGGGGCGGGAACTCGACCTCGGCACCCGCATGAACGCCTCTCCGGAGGAGAGCGACGGGGCCTGCTACACGGACGCGGCGGGAATCAGTGCGGCAGCACGGGCCAACCGGGAGACCCTGGGAGCCGCCCTGACGGCTGCCGGCCTGGTCAACTACCCGACTGAGTGGTGGCATTGGTCCTACGGGGACCGCTACTGGGCCCTGGCCACCGGCGCCCGCGCCGCACTCTACGGACCCGTGGAGTGGCGCTGACGTCCTGAACCACCACGGCTTCAGGGGCGACGCACCGGCAGGCTGCCCGCTTCGGGGACGGCCACACCGGGGTGCCGGCGGTAGTGGCCCAGCGCTTCGAGGCCGTCCGCCACGAAACTCCAGCGCTCGATCGCGTCCAGGAACTCCTGAGGGGTCAGCCACGCGTGCCAGGCGATCTCCGACGGGTCGACCACGATCTCCTCGGTGATCAGTACTTCGTGGAGTCCCAGCCAGTAGGGACTGATGGCCCCGCCGCACAGGTATTTGAGGACGAACCGCGGCAATGCGCCGACTCCCAGTTCCTCGGCGAGCTCCCGCGCCGCAGCACTCTCGTAGGACTCCCCGACGTCCACCGCTCCGCCGATGAGCCAGTTGTACCGGCCGGGGAAGCGGGACACGGTGTCCGGCCGCCGGTGCACCAGGATCCGTCCGTCCTCGCGACGGCAGACGGTCGTCGCGATGCGGTGCAGCCAGCGGTTCCGGATGGCTTCGCTCCGCTCGACGACGCCGAGCACCCGGTCCTGTTCGTCGACCCGTTCCACCAACTCACCCATGGCGCACAGCGTTCCAGACCGGTCCGACAGCGGCGGGGCCCGCCTCCCACACGTGCGTCATGACCGCCATGTCGTGGAGGCCGGGCCTCCGCGTACCGAACGGGCGCAACAGTGCCGACGGCGGCGGGTTCACGACGGCATGCGGTCGTGGGGCTGGTTCGAGTCGACGAGTCGATCGCCGAGCCGGCTGCGCCAATACAGGACCTGCCGCCCATCGCGTGCCCGGGTGACCATCCCCGTCGCACGGAGCACGCGCAGGTGCTGCGAGACGGCGCTCGGAGTCACGCGGAGGCGTCGGGCGATCTCCACCGTGGCGAGCGGCTCTTCGAGCAGGGTGAGGAGCCGCGCCCTGGGCGCGCCGAGCAGTGACGCGAGGGCTGCCACATCGGCCGTCGCCGGCGTGGCCCACAACGTGGCCACACCGCGGCTCGGATAGACGAGCCTGGGCGGTGTCTCCGGACCGACCGGGGGTGCCGGCTTGTGCGCGAACACGGAGGGCAGAAGCAGCAGGCCGCGGCCGGACGCGGCAACGCTGTGCCTGCTGATCATCTTGTCGATGTGCAGTACACCGTTGTGCCAGCGCAGGTTCGGGTGCATGTCCGCGAACAGCAGACGGGCTCCTCCGACCGCCAGTTGCCGTGCGCGGTAGGTCATGTCGGCTTCGAGCAGCAGCCGCATCTGCCGCCACACCGGATCGATGGCCACCTCCCAGTACTGCCGCAGAAGATCGCAAATGGCATCGCGCAGCCGGACCACGCATGAGTCGTCGGCAGCGGTGGCTTCGAGCAGGGCTCCGGGAAGCGGGTCCGGCGCATGCGCGGTCAGCAGGTCCTGGCGAACCCGTGCAGGGGACGCCTGGCGGACAACGGCCAGCTGCTCCTCGAAAGTCGGCGCGAAGCCTGGCGGTTGCGGGGTCAGGAAGTCGGGGATGGTGCGCCTGCGCGCCACCAGGGACATCAGGAGCCGGCTGTCGAGCGTGCCGATCACGCCGAGCGTGGAGCGACGCCACGGGAGGTGAATCGCGGAAAGCCCCGGGTCCTGCAGAACCCGCAGGCTGAGCAAGGTCTCGTGCATCGGCGACAGAGCGAAGCGCGTGTCCGCCAGGTCCTCGACACCGAGCACAAAGCTGATCATTAAGCCACAGGCTACATTGATGGGAGATGCGCGGTCGATGCCGTGAACTTCCGTCCATGACACCTGCACATCACATTCAGCGGGCGGCAAGTGGCGTCGGCGACACAGGCGCCGCGGTGGTGATGAGCCGTCGTATGACGCTGGTGCTGGCGCTCACCTGCGCGGTGGCCGTGGGCAACCTCTACTTCCCGCAGGCGCTCATTCCCCTGGTCGCCGAAGGGCTGCACACGTCGCCCGATGCCGCCTCCCTGGTCGTGACAGCCACCAACATCGGCTACACGGCTGGAATGTTCCTGCTCGTACCGCTCGGTGACCGGATTCCGCCCCGCTCTCTCCTCGTCACTCTGCTCGCTCTGACCGGCCTGGGCCTTCTCGCCGCGGGCTGCGCCCCCACCCTGCCGCTCCTCGTTGCCGCCGGCGCCTTCACCGGGTTCACCACGGTGGCTGCTCAGATCGTCGGCCCGCTGGCGGCCGGGCTGGTGGCGGCCGATCGCCGCGGAGCGGTGATCGGCACCCTGCTGAGCGGGTCGATCGGCGGCATGCTGCTGGCCCGCGCGTTCGGCGGGGCGCTCGGCGAACGGCTGGGATGGCGAGCCCCTTATGTGGTGGCGGCGGCCCTGGTTCTGCTGCTGGTCGGCGTTCTGGCCCGCACGGTGCCCGCCACAACCGCGCCCTCACGTCAACCGTTCCGCGAGCTCCTGACCGAACCACTGCGCCTGTTGCGCACCGAGCCGGATCTGCGGCGTTCCTGCTTCTACCAGGCAACGGTGTTCGCCGCGTTCTCGGCCGTCTGGACCTGCTCGGCGCTCCTCCTCACCGGTCCGGTCTACGGCATGGGCGCCCAGGCCGTTGGACTGCTCGCCCTGGTGGGCGGCGCGACCATGCTGTGCACTCCGCTCGCCGGCCGCATCGCGGACCGCCGCGGACCGGACCCGGTCAATCTCGTCTGCATGCTCGCGGTTCTCGTGTCAGCAGCGGTCCTCGCCGCAGGAGCCCGGGGCGGCACTCCGGGACTGACCGCTCTGGTCACGGGCACGCTGCTCCTCGACGTCGCGATGCAGTCGGGCATGGTTGCCAACAAGGCCCGGATCTACGCCCTCCGGGCCGACGCCCGCAACAGGCTCAACACCGCCTACATGACCTGTGCCTATCTGGGTGGCAGCGCCGGCTCCTGGCTCGGGGTGCAGATCTACGGCCGGGCCGGTTGGCGGGGAGTGTGCACGTTGGTGGCGCTGCTCGCCGCACTCGGTGCGGCGGGCTGCCTCGGGCGGCTTCGCCGCCCAGCCCCCGATGCGGCGTAGCCCCTTCACGGAGTCGAGAACCGTCCGGCCGGCACCACCTTGCCGCTACGCCTGTCACCGTCCGCACTGCTTGAGCGTCATCCCCTTGTCTGGGGCGATGACGGGGAGGTCGTTGTCGATCCTGCCGAAGGCAGGGATGTGCACCGGTGGCCGACCTGGCGCCGCTCCCTGGTGGCGGCGTCGAGCGGGCCCGTAGGGTGCCCGGATGATCGTGGTCCCGGAGGAGTTCGCGCGAAGCACCGTCGAACGCGAGGGGGTTCGTGGAGCGGCATGGCTCGACGGGTTGCCCGGCATGGTCGACGACGCGCTGGGGCGCTGGGGATGCCTGCCGGACGGCGAAGTTCTGCACGGCGGCGTCGGGCTGATCGTCCCGGTGCGCCGATCCGGGGGCACGGCCGTGCTGAAGGTGTCGTCTCCGCACCCCGGCAACGTCCATGAGCCGGACGCGTTCGCGGCGTGGGGCGGGCGCGGTGCGGTCCTGCTGTACGCACGCGACGACGAGCGGTTCGCGATGCTCCTCGAGCGGGCCCGGACGTCGACCCTGGCGGAGATCGAGGACAACGACGAGGTCGCGACGGTCGCGGGACGGATCAGCCGTCGCCTGGCGGTCCCCGCACCCCCCGGTCTGCCTCGCCTCCACGAGCAGGCGAACGCATGGGAGTGCCGACTTCGCCGCGACGACGGGGAACTGAACCACTCACTTCCGCGGTACGCGGTGGGTTTCGCCGTGGCGACCGTACAGGAGCTGGGCCGCGTCCAGCCGGACACGCTGGTCCACGGGGACCTGCACCCGCGCAACATCCTGCGCACGGACCGGGAGCCGTGGCTGGCCGTCGACCCCAAGGGGCGCGCGGGGGACCCCGCCTACGACGCCGGCACGCTGCTCAAGGCGCGGGCGCTGACCTTCCTCGATGCGGACAACCTGCCGCGGGGTGTGCACCGGCTGCTGGACGTGTACACCGAAGCGGCGGAATCCGACCGCGAACGTGTCCGACGCTGGGCCCAGTTCCATGCCGTCCAGGCCGCATTCCGGGGGCGCCGCAACGGATTCCGCCGCGCGCGCAGCGGTCCGGAGCTGCACCGGCTCACCTCACTCGCGGACCGGCTGGTCACGATCCTCACCCCATTGTCCTGCCTGCGGACGTGACCGTGGCGCCGGCATTGGCCCCACCGTGTGCCACCGCCGGTCCTCTCTCGGGGCCTCTGCAAGAGGTCAACTCCCGCACTGCTGCTGCATAGTCCGCTTGTCGGGGGCGGTGACGGGGAGGTCGTACTTCAACGCCACCTGGGCGAAACGGACCGCGTACGAGCATCGAATCCGCTTGTTCGGAGGCAGCCAGGAAGCCGGACCCGAGTCGCTCTTCGCGGAGTTGGCCCGTCCCTCGACCGGCAGCAGGTTGAGCGGGTCGTTGGCGATCTGCCGGCGCTTGCCCTCGTTCCACCGGGCCGCGCCCATCTGCCAGTCGTAGGAGAGCGGCATGACGTGGTCGATCTGCACGGCCATCGCCTCCTCCTTGCGGAAGTCGATCGTGGTGCCGGTGTAGGGGTCGTCGAGTGCCATCCCGACCACCACGCAGTCGGACCCGGAGCGAAACGTCACGTCGCGGCCGTCGCGCTTCAGCACGTCGTTGCGGGTGTCGCAGCCGTTGCGCGAGAGCGGCACGTCGGCGGTGTCCAGCCACGCGTAGCCGAACTCGTCCCGGTCGTAACCGGTCTTCGGGCCGCGCCCCTTGGTGGCGACCTTGCCGATGAGGTCGAGCGCTGCCTTCCTGTCCGCCTCGGAGGTGAGCGGCGCGAGTCCCGGCTTCGTCCCGTCGGGGTTGTCCAGCGGGCTGGTTCCGTGGCCGTCGGACGACGCGGACGGTCCGGTCGGGGCCTCGTCCTGCGGGCCGCCGACCGCACTCGGATCGCACGCGGCCAGACCGAGCACACCGGGGAGGACGAGGGAGCAGGCCAGGGCCCGCACTATTCGATCGCCGAGTTTCGTCACGGACCGCACCCTATGGCTGCTCCGGTTCCGCCGACAGACCGCGTGCCCCGAGTGGTCCGCGCCGGGGAGGACGGTCGCGCCCCGGCGCGGAACTCACCCTCGTCCTCGAGGTCGACGACCAGCAGATCCGCATCGCTTGAGCCCGGGCCGGGGCGACTCCCCCGGACCGCCGACGCGAAGGTGCCCCGCCGGCCCGGCAGACGCCGCCCCCGCACCGCGTGCGCGGATCAGCCGACGATCGTGGTCAGGAACTCGCCGGTCCAGGCCAGCAGTTCCCGGCCGACCAGCGGCTTGCCGCCGATCCGGGCGGTGGAAGGCCGCGGCACCAGGATCTGCTGCGTGGCCGGCTTGATCATCGCGCGCGGGTGCAGCCGCTTCAGCCGCAGCTCCTGCGACTCGCGCAACTCCACAGGCCCGAAGCGGACGTTGGAGCCCTGGAGGGTGATGTCGCTGACGCCGCAGGCCCGGGCCAGCATCCGCAAGCCCGCCACCAACAGCAGGTTCTCGACGGGCTCCGGCAGCTTGCCGTAGCGGTCGGTGAGTTCCTCGCGGACGGCGGCGATGTCCTCCTCGCTGTTCGCCGACGCGATCGACCGGTAGGCCTGCAGGCGCAGCCGCTCCCCCGGCGCGTAGTCGTGCGGCACGTGGGCGTCGACCGGAAGCTCGATCTTCACCTCGAGCGGCGGCTCCTCCTCGACCCCGCCCTCGAGCGAGGCCCGGTAGTCCGAGACGGCCTCGCCGACCATCCGCATGTACAGGTCGAAGCCCACACCCGCGATGTGCCCGGACTGCTCGCCGCCGAGCAGGTTGCCCGCGCCGCGGATCTCCAGGTCCTTCATGGCCACGTACATGCCGGCGCCCATCTCGGTGTGCTGGGCGACCGTCGCCAGCCGCTCGTGCGCGGTCTCCGTCAGCGGCCGCTCCGGCGGGTACAGGAAGTAGGCGTAGCCGCGCTCCCGGCCCCGGCCCACGCGTCCGCGCAGCTGGTGCAGCTGCGAGAGGCCGAAGTTGTCGCCGCGTTCGACGATGAGCGTGTTGGCGTTGGAGATGTCGATGCCGGACTCGACGATCGTCGTGGACACCAGCACGTCGTGCTTCTTCTCCCAGAAGTCGACGACGACCTGCTCCAGGGCGGTCTCCGACATCTGACCGTGCGCGGTCGCGATCCGTGCCTCGGGGACGATCTCACGAAGTTTCGCCGCGGCCCGGTCGATGGACTCCACCCGGTTGTGGATGTAGAAGACCTGGCCCTCGCGCAGCAGTTCGCGCCGGATCGCCGCTCCGATCTGCCGCTCCTCGTACGGGCCGACGAAGGTCAGCACCGGGTGGCGCTCCTCCGGCGGGGTGGTGATCGTCGACATCTCGCGGATGCCGGTCACCGCCATCTCCAGCGTCCGGGGGATGGGCGTCGCGGACATGGTGAGCACGTCGACGTTGGCGCGCAGCTTCTTCAGCTGCTCCTTGTGCTCGACGCCGAAGCGCTGCTCCTCGTCGACGATGACCAGACCCAGGTCCTTGAACTTGGTCTCGGACGAGAACAGCCGGTGCGTTCCGATGACGACGTCGACCGAACCGTCCTTCAGCCCCTCCAGGACGGCCTTGGCCTCGGTGTCGGTCTGGAACCGGGACAGTGCCCGTACGTTGACCGGGAACTGGCCGTACCGCTCGGAGAACGTCCCGAAGTGCTGCTGGACGAGCAGGGTGGTCGGCACCAGGACGGCGACCTGCTTGCCGTCCTGCACCGCCTTGAAGGCCGCCCGCACCGCGATCTCGGTCTTGCCGTAGCCGACGTCGCCGCAGATCAGCCGGTCCATGGGGACGGACTTCTCCATGTCCTCCTTGACCTCGGCGATGGTGGTGAGCTGGTCCGGGGTCTCCGCGTACGGGAAGGCGTCCTCGAGTTCGCGCTGCCACGGGGTGTCGGCGCCGAACGTGTGGCCGGGAGCGGCCATCCGGGCCGAGTACAGCTTGATCAGGTCGGCGGCGATCTCCTTGACCGCCTTCTTGGCGCGCGCCTTGGTCTTGGTCCAGTCGGCACCGCCCAGCCGGTGCAGGGTCGGGGCCTCGCCGCCGACGTACTTCGTCACCTGCTCCAGCTGGTCGGTGGGGATGTACAGCCGGTCCCCCGGCTGGCCGCGCTTGGCGGGGGCGTACTCAACGAGCAGGTACTCGCGGGTCGCGCCCTGGACCGTGCGCTGCACCATCTCGATGTAGCGGCCGACGCCGTGCTGTTCGTGGACGATGAAGTCGCCCGCCTGGAGGGTCAGCGGGTCGATGGTCCTGCGCCGGCGGGCCGGCATCCGGCCCATGTCGCGGCTCGCGGCCTTCTGCCCGGACAGGTCGGTCTCGGTGAGGACCGCGACCTTCAGCGCCGGGTCGACGAACCCGTTGTCGAGGGAGCCGCAGGAGACGTGCACGACGGACGGTGCGATCTCTCCGAGGTCGCCCTCCAGCCGGGCCGGGATGCCCTCCCCGCCCAGCACCTCCACGGTCCGGGCCGCCGGGCCGTGGCCCTCGGTCACGAAGACCGTGCGCCATCCGTCGGCGAGCCAGCCCTTGGCGTCCGCCAGGGCCCGTGCGGTGTCGCCGCGGTAGGTCTCCGGGGCCTTCATGCCCAGGCGGAGGGTGTCGTCGTCGAGTTCGGTGTCCCCGGCGAAGGGGCTCACCGACCACCACATCATGCCCAGTTCACGGGCCCGGTCCCGGACGTCCGCGACACCCCACAGCGAGGCGGCACCGAGGTCGATCGGCGCCTCTCCTCCTCCGGCCGAGGCCGCCCAGGAAGCCTGCAGGAACTCCTGACTGGTGGCGACGAGATCGGCGGCCCGGGTGCGGACCCGCTCAGGGTCACACACCACGGTCATGCTTCCGGCCGGCAGGACGTCGAGCAGCAGCTCCATGTCGTCGACGAGCACGGGAGCCAGCGACTCCATGCCCTCGACGGCAATGCCCTCGGCGATCTTCCCGAGCAGTTCGTCGAGTTCGGGGTGGTTCTCCGCAAGTTCCGCGGCCCGCTCGCGCACGTCCTCGGTGAGCAGCAGCTCGCGGCAGGGCGGGGCCCACAGGCCGTGCTCGGCCACTTCCAGGGAGCGCTGGTCGGCGACCTTGAAGTAGCGGATCTCCTCGACGTCGTCGCCCCAGAACTCGATCCGGAGCGGGTGCTCCTCGGTCGGCGGGAAGACATCGAGGATGCCGCCGCGGACCGCGAACTCGCCGCGCTTCTCGACCAGTTCGACGCGCGCGTAGGCGGCGGCCGCGAGCGCGTCGACGACCTCGCCGAGGTCGGCGCTCTGCCCGGTGCGCAGGGAGACCGGCACCAGGTCGCCGAGTCCCTTGACCTGGGGCTGGAGGACGGAGCGGATGGGTGCGACGACCACCTGCACCGGTCCGGCCGCCGGGTCGTCCGGGGACGGGTGGGTCAGCCGCCGCAGCACGGCGAGCCGCCGGCCGACGGTGTCCGAGCGGGGGGAGAGCCGCTCGTGCGGCAGCGTCTCCCACGACGGGTACTCGGCGATCCCGTCCGGGGGCAGCAGGCAGCGCAGCGCGGCGGCGAGGTCCTCGGCCTCGCGTCCGGTGGCGGTGACCGCCAGCAGCGGGCGTCCGGCGTCCCGGGCCAGCGCGGCGACGGCGAGCGGCCGGGCGGCGGGCGGGCCGACGAGGTCGAGGTGGCTGCGGTTGCCGTCGGTGGCGGCCTTGACCGCCTCGGCGAGAGCGGGATCGCGGACGACGGCGTCGAGCAGACCGTGCAGGCTCATGAGGGCTTTCCCGTCCCGGGGTGGAGATGTGAGCAGCGCGAAAATCCCGGCCGGTGCATGAGCCCCTACGCGGCGGCCCGGGGACGGACCGGGGTCTCCAGACTACGACGCCCGGGTGACAGCGGGCTCCCGGACCGGTCACGAGCACGGACCGACCGGCACGGGAGGGCGCCGGCGGTGGCCTCCTCCACCGAGGCACAGGCGATCTGCCGAGACAGGGCGTAGACTTAGTCCACCCATTAGTCCACCCCATATCGTGAGGCGGTCGTGGAAGCAGCCCGGCAGTACAACGTGCACGAGGCCAAGACACACCTGTCCCGCATCCTCGAACAGGTCGCGACCGGCGAGGAGGTCGTCATCAGCAAGGCAGGGCAGCCGGTCGCCAAGGTCGTGCCGCTGCGCCCCACCGTGAGGCGGACGGGACGCGGCGCTCTCAAGGGCCGCATCCACATCCACGACGACTTCGACGAGCTGCCCGGCGACATCGCCGAAGCGTTCGGGATGCGCTGATGAGGCTGCTGCTCGACACCCATGTCGTCCTGTGGTGGATGGAGGACTCCCCCGAGCTGGCCGACGACGTGAAGGTCCTTCTCGACACGGAACCCTCGGTCCACGTGAGCGCTGTTTCGCCGTGGGAGATCGCCGTCAAGCAGTCGCTCGGCAAGCTCGAGGGCCCCGACGATCTGGCGGAGCGCGTCCGGGACAGCCAGTTCACCGCGCTCGCGATCACGGCCGGCCACGGGGTGCGGGCCGGTCGGCTGCCGATGCACCACCAGGACCCGTTCGACCGGTTGCTGGTCGCCCAGGCACAGATCGAGGGGATGACGCTGGTCACCCGCGACAAGTGGATTCCGCAATACGACGTGCGGCTGATGACCGTCTGACCGGGTGGGGACATGAAGACCACGGTGGAGATCTCCGACGCGCTGCCCGCCGAGGCGCCCGTCGGACCGCGCAGCGGGAGGGGACAACGCTCGGAGCGCTCGTCGAGGAGGGCCTGCGGTCGGAGCTGCCCCGGCACGACAGGACCGGCGCCTTCACTCTCAGGGGCGCCGGCGTCGACGGCGACGGTCTCTGCCGCCGGAGGCCCGAGGCGCGGGCTGGGGAACGCCTGCGCGACCAGTCGTACGGGAACCGGTGATCGCCCTCGACACCACCGTCCCGGTGCACGCACACGCAACCACGGGGTACGCGAACTGTGCTCGGCGGACTGGGACTTCAGCGTTCCCCGGGCGCACCACCCGTAATCCGCCGAACGGCCGAGAGCGGGGCTCCGACGAGTCCGGCCCCGGTGCGTTTGGAGGAACGCACCGGGGCCGGACCGTCAACCGTACCGCCCCGGATCCCGCTACTCGGTCGCGATGGCGGCGAGGACGTTCATCCGCCCCGCCCGGAACGCCGGGACCAGGGCGGCGACGAGGCCGACGAAGGCCGAACCGCAGAAGACCCAGACGAGGGTCGGCCAGGGGATCTCCAGCACCCTGACCCCTTCCAGCGCCAGCAGGTCCTGCGCGGTGGCGCCCCACCCCATGCCCAGGCCGAGGCCGAGGAGCGCGCCGAACAGGGCGATGACCACGGCCTCGAGCCGGATCATCCGGCGCAGCTGGCGCCGGGAGAGGCCGATGGCGCGCAACAGCCCGATCTCGCGGGTGCGTTCGACGACCGACAGGGCGAGGGTGTTCACCACCCCCAGGACGGCGACGACGATCGCCAGGCCCAGCAGTCCGTAGACCATGTTGAGCAGTTGCCCGATCTGGTCCTCCAGTTCCTGCTTGTAGTCGGCCTGGTTGCGCACCATGTACTGCGGGTACTGCTCGAGCTTCCGCTTCACCGCCGCGTAGGCCGCGTCCGCCTCGCCGTCCTTCGCCTTGGCGAAGGTGATGACGTTGGGCGGCAGCCGGTCGGCGTCCAGGTACCGCTCGACGGTGCCGAGAGCCACGTAGGTGGCGCCGGTGCCCATCGACGAGTCGTCCGCGGTGACGGCGGCGACCCTCAGCTTCGCGGTGCGCCCGCCGAGGAACTCGACGGTCATCCGGTCGCCGACCTCGATGCCGTGCCGCACCGCGTAGCTCTTGCGCACCGACATCGCGTCCGGGCCGTAGGCGTCGGCGAGGCTGCCGGAGAGCGTCTTCTGCCGCACGTCCTCGGTGTACGTCGGGTCGGTGGCGGTCAGCGCGGTGGTTTCGGTCCCGCCGTCCGGCGCCGTCAACTTGACGTTGACCATCTTCATGTCGGTGACGTGCTTCAGCGAGCCGACGGACTTCACCGCCCGCTCCGCCTCCGGCACCGGTTTGTCGCTGCGGACGACGAAGTCGGCGCCGACGGACCGGTCGAGTTCGTCCCCGACCGAGGCGACCAGCGAGGAGCCGACGACCGACAGGCCGGCGACCAGCGCGAGGCCGATCATCAGCGCGGCGGCGGTGGCGCCGGTACGGCGCGGGTTGCGCAGGGTGTTCCGCTCGGCCATCCGCCCGACCGGTCCGAACACCCGCAGCACGACCGCCCCGAGCACCCGCACGACCAGGCCCGCCAGCGCCGGTCCGACCACGACGCACCCGACGAGGGTGAGCACGATGCCCGCCACCAGGTAGCCCCAGCCCTCGCTGACCTTGCCGGCCGCGACGGTGGCGGCCAGGGCCGCGCCGCCGGCGGCCGCCAGCAGCAGCCCGACGAGGGCCCGTACCCGGCCGGCCCGCCGGTCGGCCGGCATCCCGGCGTCACGCAGCGCGGCCATCGGGGAGACCTTCGAGGCGCGCCGGGCCGGGAGGTAGGCGGCGACGACCGTCACGACGACGCCCAGCGCCAGCCCGGCCAGCGGGGTGGTGGCCTTCACGGTGAGCTCCGAGGTGTCGAGCTTCATCCCGACCGTGCCCATGAACTCCATCAGCCCGACGGCCAGTCCGATGCCCGCTCCGACGCCGAGCACGGAGCCGACGACGCCCAGCATGGTCGCCTCGATGAGCACGGAGCGGTTCATCTGCCGCCGGTCCGCGCCGATCGCCCGCAGCAGCCCGATCTCCCGGGTGCGCTGGGCCACCAGCATCGAGAACGTGTTGACGATGAGGAAGATGCCCACCAGCACGGAGAGCCCGGCGAACCCGAGCATCACGTACTTGAGGAAGTCCAGGAACGAGCCGATCTGCTCGCCCGCGGACTCGACGCTCTCCCCCTTCGTCTGCACCTGATAGTCGTCGCCGATCGCCGCGACGACCCGCTTCTTGACGGTCCTGTCGGCGACGCCGTCGGCGACCGTGACGTTGAGCGAGGAGTACACGTCGCCCTTGCCGAGCAGGCGTTTCTGCGCGCTGCCGGCGTCCAGGAAGGCCAGCGCCGCCCCGGGGTTCGTGGTGCGGAACTCGGCGATGCCGCTGATCCGGGCCGTGAACGTGCCGGGCACCGCGATCACCTTGACCCGGTCGCCGGTCTCCAGGTGCTTCTTGTCCGCCGTGTCGGCGTCGACGACCAGATCGCCCGGGCCGCGCGGTGCGTGACCGGAGACCACGTCGAACTGCTTGCGCGCCGAGGGGCCCCAGGCGCCGACGATGGTGGGCGCGCCGCCGGTCGGGCCGATGCTGCGGCCCTCGCCGTCGACGAGGGTGGCGGTCTCGGTGGAGACCGTGCCGTGGGCGGACGCCACGCCCTCGACGTTCTTCACCGTGTCCAGGAGCGAGGCCGGGACGTTCTGCTGCTGTGCGGTCCGCTGTCCGTTCTGCTGCGCGCCCCGCTGCTCCTTGGCGGCGACGCTGACGTCCGCGGCCGTCGTCCGGAAGAGCCGGTCGAAGGTGGCACTCATCGTGTCGGAGAAGACGAGTGTGCCGCACACGAAGGCGACCGACAGCATCACCGCGACCGCGGAGAGGATCATTCGCCCCTTGTGCGCGACGAAGTTGCGCATCGAGGTCCGGAGGATGGTCACTGCTCGCTCCCGGCGGCCTCGGTCCGGGAGGTGTCCTCGACGGACAAGGTGCGCATGCGCTCGATGACCTTGTCGGTCGTGGGATCGGCCATCTCGTCGACGATGCGGCCGTCCGCCAGGAACAGCACCCGGTCCGCGTAGGAGGCGGCGATCGGGTCGTGGGTGACCATCACGATGGTCCGGCCCAGCTCGTCCACGGACTGCCGCAGGAAGCCCAGCACTTCGGCGCCGGCGCGCGAGTCCAGGTTCCCGGTCGGCTCGTCACCGAAGATGATCTCGGGCCGGGAGGCCAGCGCCCGCGCGACGGCCACCCGCTGCTGCTGTCCCCCGGACAACTGGGCGGGACGGTGGTGCAGCCGGTCCGCCAGGCCGACGGTGGCCACGATCCGGTCCAGCCACTCCCGGTCGGGCTTGCGTCCGGCGATGGCCATCGGCAGCGTGATGTTCTCGAGCGCGTCGAGCGTCGGGATCAGGTTGAAGGCCTGGAAGATGAACCCGACCCGGTCCCGGCGCAGCCGCGTGAGCTTCTTGTCCTTCAGCGTGGTGATCTCGGTCTCGTCGAGCCAGATCTGCCCGGACGTGACCGTGTCGAGGCCGGCCAGGCAGTGCATCAGCGTCGACTTGCCCGAGCCCGACGGCCCCATGATCGCGGTGAACTGCCCGCGCTCGATGTCGACATCGACCTCGTCGAGGGCGACGACCCGGGTGTCGCCGGTGCCGAAGGCCTTGACGACCTTGCGCGCCCGGGCGGCCACGGCCGTTCGTTCTCCGCTGCCCCCGGTCGTGGATGTCGATACAGCCGTACTCACGTCGTGTCTCCTGTCGCCGGGCGAATGCGAGGTCGCGCGCCGGAATCTCGGGTCCGGCGTCGCATCGCGGCCTGCGCCGGCAACCCCGTCACTCCCGGCGGGCCGGCCGCTCCGCCAGGCTAGTCACCGCACGAGGACCGTTCGTCATCCGCCGGTACCAGGCGGAGGTAGGAGATCTGCAGTACGTCCCCCTACGGGTCTCGGCCCGCGGGCGGAGGATCCACCTGGTGGACTCGGTCCGCGCCCCTGCGGGGTGGCGGGAACCACCGCTCCCCGCAGGACGTCGGCCATACCCGGGGGTGCCCCGACAAGGACGGCGCCGGCACCCGGTGCACCGCCGCCGACGACGAACCTCGACCTGGCCGCAGCCCTGCGTCGTCCCGCCTTCGAGGCCGGCGGGCAGGCCCTGTACCGGCACCTGACGCTCATCGTCCGGGACGCCAGGGTGGAACACGTCTTCCACCCGGTGTTCCCCGCCGAACACCCATGCCCGGGAAGTCCTGGCATGGGTGCGGGCCCACCCCGTCCGAGCGTCCGGGGACACCGCGGCGGCGATTCGCGGCCCGTCGCCGTGCCTCAGTCCTCGGTGCCGGGAGCCGGAGCCGGGTGCGGGAGCGCGCCCACGTCCCCGCCGGCCAGCGACGCCAGCACCGAGCGGACCTGATCGAGCTGCGCACGGACCTCCTCCTGCTGCTGCCCGTGCTCCCGCAGCCGGCGCCGGATGTCCCGGTCGATGCGCTCCGCCTGCTTCTTCGCCTGCGCGATCAGCTCGGCTCCCTGTGCCTCGGCCTCCTTCCGGCGGGTCGCCACGGCCTCGCGCGTCGTCGCCGACCGCTCCTGGGCCTGAGCGAGCAACCGGTCCGCCGCCTCGGCTCGCTCGGCCAGTTCCGCCTCCAGCGCCGCCTCCTGCGCGGCGCGTTCACGTTCCGCGGTCTCGGCGCGCAGCGCCTGCTTCCTCTCCGCCTCGGCGAGGGCTGCCGCGGCCTTCCTTCGGGTCTCCTTCAGGGCGGCGGCGGCCTTCTGCCGCTGCGCCTTGGTCTCCTGACGCGCCGCGGCGAGCAGTCCCTCGGCCGCCTCGCGCGCCGCGGCCTCGTGGTCCCGGGCCTCCTGCTCGGCCTCCGAACGCACCGTCGTCGCCACGGCCCGCGCGGCCTCCCGCAGCGCCCGTGCGCTCTCCTCGGCCTCCTGCCGCACCTCGTCGGCCGCCGCCTCGGCCCGGTCGCGCAGGTCGGACGCCTCCGCCTCCGCCAGGGCGAGCACCTCCTGCGCGCGGGTTCCCAGCTCCTCGTAGGTCTGCGGGGGGAGTTGCCCGACCTGCTCGCGCAGGACGGCCGCCTGCTCCTCCATCTCCTTGGCCAGCACGGTCAACCGGGCCACCCGCTCCCACGCCTCGTCCCGTGCGGCGGACAACCGGCTGAACAACCGATCGACCTGCTCGGCCCGGTATCCGCGGCGGGCGACGGTGAAGCCGTGGGATGAGACAGATGCACGCATCCTTCAAGCCCTTCAATCCCTGGGGAACAGCCCGAGGCGGCGCTCTGCGCGCTTCGGTGGACACCTCACGGATAACAGCGAAGCACACATAAAGCGACACACCGCCCAAATCGCCGCTCAAGAATGCGCCATTTGCGGACACGTGACGGCATCACCGCAGCCGGACGGCGCCCGTGCACGACCCCCTGCGGACCAGGGAACACCGCGGGGCCGCGCCCGGCACACCGGCCGGACACGGCCCCGGGACGGGGAAACGCGCCTCAGAGCATCCCGTCCCACATCTGCTCGAGCAGCACGGCCCACCAGTTCTCCGGAGACGCGAGCGCCGCCGGGTCCAACACCGCGAGCTGCGCCTGGAAGTCGACCGTCCAGCGGCCGGCCTGCTCCGGGTTGAGCCCGTAGCGCAGCCGCCACATCCGGCCGAGCAGCGCGAGGCAGCGCACGAACTCCGGCAGACCGGTGTTGACGAACTGCGGCGCCGTCGGCGGGCCGCCCGCCGACGGCGCCTCCATCGGCACCGCCACGATGTCGGCCGTGCCGTACCGGACGCACAGCCGACGGCCGAAGTCGCTGCCCATGACCAGGTACGACCCCGCGTCCGGGCCGGGCTGCACCCCGTGCTCGGCGGCGAGTTCCGCCAGCGTCGGCACCGGCCGGCCCGGCTGGACCTGTGCCCAGAAGAACGGGCCGATCTCGACCGGGAGGCCGGCCAGGACCAGGGTCTGCGCCACCGCATCCGGCACTCCCTGGCGGGAGACCGCGCGCTGGTCGAACCGGAAGACCGCCTGCGGGCCGAACGCCTGCATCAGCTCGTGCGCGATGCCCTCGACCGGAACCGGCGGCGCCGGCCGGACCTGACTCGGGTGCGGCAGCGGAACCCGGTTGGGAGCCGGCCGCGCCGGGGCGTCGGCGACCTGGTGCAACTCGCCCTGGTGCTCGATCAGATGGGCGATCCCCTGCCGGCGGGCCGCATGGTCCCGGCCGTACCCGGCGGTGTGGCTGATCCGCACCTGCGGCCAGGATTCGCGGATCATCCGGCCGCAGTAACCGCCGGGCAGTTCACAGGACTCCAGCTCCGTGTGCAGTTCCAGCACCTGCTGCGGCGGGACGTTCATCGCCCGCAGCTCGTGCAGGATCTGCCACTCCGGATGCGGGGTGCCGGGCGCGGAACGCCGGATCAGCTGCTGCTCCGACCCGTCCGCCGCGCGGTAACGCAGCACCGCCATGTACCCGGGCCCCACCATGGGCTGCCCGGCGGGCGGTTGGGGCGCACCGTGCCGGACCGGCGGGGCCGCACCGGGGCCGGGCCCGCCCGGGTACGCGGACGGGCCGGCGAGCATCGTCGCCGCATGGTGCACTCCGCCGTCCCCGGGCCGCTGCCCGGCGGAGGGAACACCGGGAGCGGGAGTCCCGGGCGACTGCGCCTGCGGCTTCCCGACCGGTCCGGGAGGGCCCGGAGGACCGGGGGGCGGGGGCGCTCCGGGGCCGGGCGCCGCCGCTCCGGCGCCACCCGGCCCCGCCAACATCGTCCGGGCGTGATGCACCCCGTCGCCCTGCGGCGCGGGTGCGTCGACCGCCGGGGAGCCCTCCGGAGCGCCCGAACCGACCGGCCCGTCCGGCCCCACCTGAGCGACGACCTGAGTCGGGACGTAACCACCCGCGCCCCCGGCCGGTGTTCCCTCACCCGGGACGCCCGGAACGCCCGGAGGCGGCGGCACGCCGGGGCCGCCCCGTGCGGCGCGCTCGGTCTCGGCGTCGGCGGCCTCCGCCGCGGCGCGAGGGCCGGGCGGGGCGGTCGGCATCGGCGGTACGCGCGACGCGGACCGGCCCTCCTCCGGCGCCGCGGGAGCCACAGCGGTCGGCGGCAGCGCACCGCTGTTCGTCAGCAGCCGGGTCCGGGCGTCCGGCGCCGCACCGGCCTCGCTCCGCTCCTCCGCTGCCCGGGCGGGGGGAGCGTCGAAGACCGTCATCGGGGGCGGCACCGAGCGGTCGGCATCCGCACCACTGCCCGTCGTGTCGGTACCCGCCCACGGGGTGGCCCCGCCGGCGGTGCCGTCGCCCGCCGGAGCGCCGCCGGGCACGGGGGACGACGCACCGCCGTCCCCCGCTGCGGGCGCGCCACCGTCCGGCCGGGGGACGGCCGCGGGCGTCCCCCGGCCCCTCCCGTGCTGCGAACCTTCCTGCGAACCCGCGGCGCCGGCAGGCGAGTCCGAGGAGACAGGGGCGTCGGACGGCGCGTCGGGCGCCCGGGGAACCCCCATCCGGTCGGCTGCCTCCTGAAGCCACTCCGGCGGCGACAGCAGGAACGACGTCGCTTCGAGATCGACCCGCCGGGGCGCCGGCACCGCCGGCTCCACCGGCCCCGCCCCGCCGCCGTACATCTCCTCGTAACGGCGGATCACCTCGTCCACCGGAAACCCCGGCCACAGCGTGGCGTCACCGCTGTCCCGGGCGATGACCAGGCGCTGACGCCCTGCGGCCCCTCCCGGCCCGTCCGTACGGTCCGCGCCTTGCTCGGCCCAGGCCACGAAACCCAGCCCGAACTCCCGCACCCGCACCTCGTGATGCCGGCCGGCGGGAACCCCGTCGTTGACCCAGCGCTCCGCCCGGTCCTGCGCCTGCGCGAACGTCACCACCGCGCTCACCCCTCCACCGGGACGGCACGCGCGAACGCCCCGTCCACCATCAGCCCCGCCACCGTCTCCAACTCCGGCGGACTTCCCGCGAGCCGCTGCAGAAACGCATCGAAGTCCTCACCACAGGGGAGCAGCAGCTCCGACCGCTCCTGCGCCGCAAGCCCATCGCGGTCCCGCGCGTCGTCGTACGCGCAGAACCACACCGAACCGGCCTCCTCGCCCCGGATCCTCACCCCGAGGACACCACCCTGCACGAAGGCCACCGCCAGGAAGTCCTTGCCGACATGGTCCCGGAGGCACTTGTTGACGTATACGAGGTCGTTGAACGCCGCCTCGTCGCGCACCGTGAAGAACGGCTGGTCGATCAGAAGCCCCAACTCCGCGTCCAGCGCCACCCCCACGGGCGCGCAGCCGCCCGCCGCCTTCAGGAACGAGCGGTACGCCCCGGGCAGCCGGCAGCCCAGCGCTTCCTCCGCCCGCAGCACCTGCTTCTCGGTCACCGACACCGCGCCCTTGGGCAGTCCGAAGTGTGCCGGACGGGGCTCCTGCAGGGGCCGCGTGCCGCGCTTGCCGTGATCCACGGCGGCGGTGGCCAGCCCCCCGTGGTGCCGCAGCAGCGCCTTCACCTCGACCGGCACCAGTTCCAGCCGCCGGGTGCCCCCCACGTGGTGCCAGGTCCAGCCGTGCGGGGTCGCGACGCCCGGCAGGTCGCCCCACAGTTCGTGGCCCGCCGCATGCAGGGCGGCGTTCGCGGACACGTAGTCGGTCAACCGCAGCTCGTCGACGCCGAAACCCTCGGGCGGCGCGGCGATCTCCGCCGCGGCCCGGGCATAGCCGGAGAAGTCCGGGAACCCACGCTCGTCCACGCGGACCCCCCGCGGGTAGCGGGCAGAACGCACCGGATCCGGGAAGTGCACGACCTGCCCGGCGTACGCCGCGTTCGGTGGCGCGACGTGCTGCCCGAGCGGACCTGTCGTCATCGCGGTTTCCCCCTGCTGTGTCCGGCTGATGGGCACAGCCTATGCGCTGCCCCGCGGGCCCGTCCGCCCCCTCCGGGACCCGCTCGCGGCACCCCCAGCGTGCCCGACTTCCCGTTCACCCTGCATATTTGGCAGGGTGTCCTCCGCAACGTGGGGGTTGCGCAGGAGGGGAACGACCATGAACGACAGCCGGCACAGCGGTACCGGCCGACCGCCGGAGGCCCCCCGGCACGGCTGGGCCGGCACCGACGAATCCGGTGCGCCTCCAGTGCTCCGGCAACGCCGGGACGGCATCCTGCCCGCCGTCGCAGCCGCCCTCTCCGTCCGCGGCACCACGCTCACCTCGACCGCGAGCAGGGGCGACGAGCCCCCGGAACTGCACCCCCTCGTCCAGGACTGCCTCGACACCCTCCCGGTCGGCCGGCGGGAACGGTTCACGGGACGCTGCCCCGAGACCGTCCTGCTCTCCCGGTACATCACGAGCGTCGACCGGGCACGCAGCAAACGGGCCTCCCGCAAGCCCCTCGGCCACGGCGAGGCGCGCCGCGCTCTCAAGCACGCAAAGATCACCGCACGCCACATCCGCGAGGACGGAGACCCCCGGCACGGTGCCTACGCCGCACCCTGTCGCACCTGCGACGCGGTGCTGGCCCACTTCGGCGTACGTCCGGTGGATCCCGCCACCTGATCCGACAGGAGTTGAGGCGTTGCGCGCCTTCGAACGAACCGCGGCCACGCGCTTTCCCGTCGAGGTCGACGCCGTCCTCCGCGAGGCCGGCTGGCAGCCGGGTCGCTGGGACATCGCCCGGGCCGAGGTCTGGGCCGACACCCTGCGCGCCCACCACTCCCCCGGCGGCCACAGCCACGCCGTCTTCCCCGCAGCAGTCGAGGCGTGGGCGGAGTTCGGCGGTCTGCACATCGTCCCGCCCGGCTCGGGGTACGACATCGCGCCCGCCGCCCTGCGGTTCGATCCGCTCTGCGGCCTCCACTTCGCGCGCACCCTCGCCGATCTGGGCCGGGCCCTCGGTACGGAGATCTGCCCCCTCGGCGAGGAGACCGGCCCTCCGGGAGCGACCCTCGCCATCGACACCGAGGGCCGCGTCTACGGCATCGACCACAGCGGGGACTGGTATCTCGGGCCCGACATCGACCGCGCTGTCGCCACCCTCGTCACCGGGGTCCTCCCGGCCCGGCTGACCACCCGGGACCGCTGACCGGCCGGTGGTCCGGAAAGGCGACCGCCCACGTGCGTCCAGGCGCGCGCCTGCGGGCGTGCCCGGCGGCGGTCCCAGCACCGGCCCCGGCCGCCCCACGTTCAGGGAACCTGCAACCGGATCCGGTCCGGCAGCAGAGCGGAGACCCTGAAGCCGCCGGCGTCGGTCGGCCCGGCGACGAAGCCCCCGTGCAGCGCCTTGACCCGCTCCCGCATGCCCACCAGGCCGTTCCCGCCGCTCGGCAGCCGCACATCCGAAGAGCCCAGCGCACCCGGCCCGTTCACCACCAGCACCGCCAACTCATCGTCCCGGCAGGCCAGTCGCACCTGCGTGCTGGCCCCCGAGGCATGCTTGTGCACATTGGTCAGCGCCTCCTGGACGACCCGGTAGGCCGCCTGCTCCACTCCGGGCGCGTAGCGGCTCCGCTCGCCCTCGACCGCGAGCTCCACCGTCATCCCGGCCGCCCGCGACTCGGCCACCAGCGCCTCCACATCGGCCAGCGACGGCGGCTCGGCGCCGGCCGTGCCGCTCGCGTCCGGAGCGGCAGCCTCCGCCGCCTCGGCCTGTGCAGGCAGCGGCACGGGCGGCACCGTCATCGCCGGACGATCTGCGCTCCGCAGCACGCCGAGCATCTCCCGCAGCTCGGTCAACGCCTCACGACCCAGGTCACCGATCAAACCCGCGTTCCGGGACGCCCGTCCGGGGTCCTTCGCCGCCACGGCCTGGAGAGCCGCCGCGTGC
The DNA here is from genome assembly GCF_023703325.1 of Streptomyces meridianus. Classification (GTDB taxonomy): domain Bacteria; phylum Actinomycetota; class Actinomycetes; order Streptomycetales; family Streptomycetaceae; genus Streptomyces; species Streptomyces meridianus. Next base: position 166,165 of record NZ_JAMQGM010000037.1, on the reverse strand, counting down.
ACGACCATCAGGCTCACCCGGTGCGCGACGACGTCGTGCATCTCCCGGGCGATCCTGGTGCGTTCCTCGTTGCGGGCCCACTCGGCGCGCTCCTCCGCACGGTCGGCCAGCAGGACCAGCTCGCGCTGCAACCCGTCCGCCCGCTCCCGGAGGCTGTCGACCAGCCGGCGGCGCGCCCCCACGTACAAGCCGAAGAGGACCGGCGGTGCGGTCAGCCCCAGCGACATGAGGACGGCGACCAGGCCGACCACCCACAGCGGCGGCGCGTAGCCGTCGTGCCGCATGTCCCGCTGGAAGCCGACGAACGTCATGACGAGCGTGGCGGTGACCGACGCCCCGGCCAGGGCGGCGACGATCCGCCGGGGCGTGTCCGTCGCCGCGAGCGTGTAGAGCGAGACGATGCCGAGCAGGAATCCCATCTCCGCCGGCGCGACCGCCACCGAGACCAGCACGACCGCGATGGCCCACCGGCGGCGCAGCAGCAGGGTCGAGCCCGCGACCAGTCCCAGCACCGCGCCGAGGACCGCCGGGATGCCGGCGCCGTCGGCGAAGAACACCCCCTCGACCGCGCACTCGCCCGCCGACGCGGCGGCCAGGACCACGTCGAACCACATGCTCCGGCGCCCGGCCCACCACCATGGCCCCTCGGGCACGCCCCGTTCCCCTTTTCCCGCAACTTCCCCCGTTGTGGTCATGACCGCCAGCCTAGGGTCTGCCTCTCTCGTCTCGCCGGGCTCCGGTCACCCTGCACGCGCCCCGGCCATACGGCGGACGACGCCCTGGGGAGACCGCCCCTCGGCGCTGCGCTTTCGCAGGCCGCTGCAAGGACTCTCCACCGACCCGGCCGGGCGCCCCAAGTGCCCTCGGGCCGAACCGCGGCGAACGTTTCCCCGCAGGCGTCCGGAGCGGGCTGTGAACGAGGAGCCCCGTCGCGGCGAGGGCGGGTGGTACGGCATAGTGGTGGGGGCCGGTGCGCCTCCCTGACAGAATGTCGGAATCGACACCGATCACCATCCGCCGTGGTGTAATTGGCAGCACTGCTGGTTTTGGTCCAGTATGTCCGGGTTCGAGTCCTGGCGGCGGAGCCTTGAGCGTCTCCCCTCACGCTCCTCGCGAGCGCCCGCCCCGGCTCCCGACTCCCTTCGCACCTCCCGCCCGCCCACTCGGGGACCCGTCCCCGCGATCGCCTGGAAACACCCCGGTATCCTGCGGGTGTCAGCCCCCCGAAGTCGAAGGGCACACCCCGTGAGCGCCAACCGCCCGGCAGCCGTCGTCGTCCTCGCAGCGGGTGAGGGCACCCGTATGAAGTCGACTACCCCCAAGGTCCTGCACACCCTCTGCGGCCGCACGCTCGTCGGCCACGTCGTCGCCGCGTCCCGCGAGCTCGACCCGCAGAACCTCGTCGTGGTCGTCGGCCACGCGCGGGAACAGGTCTCCGCACACCTCGGCGAGATCGACCCCGGCGTGCGCACCGCCGTGCAGCACGAGCAGAACGGCACCGGTCACGCCGTCCGCATGGCCCTCGAGGAGCTGGCCCGAGCGGGCGAGGCGGTCCACGGCACGGTGGTCGTCGTGTGCGGGGACACCCCGCTGCTCACCGCAACGACCCTGGAAGAGCTGGTCGCCGCTCACGAAACCGACGGCAACGCCGTCACCGTGCTGAGCGCCGAGGTCCCGGACGCCACGGGCTACGGGCGCATCGTGCGCGGCGCCGACGGCGCGGTCACCGCGATCGTCGAGCACAAGGACGCCACGGAGGAACAGCGCGCGGTCCGGGAGATCAACTCCGGCGTCTTCGCCTTCGACGGGCAGTTGCTGCACGACGCGCTCGGCAAGGTCCGCACGGACAACAGCCAGGGCGAGGAGTACCTGACAGACGTGCTGGGGATCCTGCGCGAGGCCGGGCACCGGGTGGGCGCGGCGGTGGCCGGGGACCACCGGCAGATCCTGGGGATCAACAACCGGGTGCAGCTCTCGGAGGCCCGCCGGCTGCTGAACGAGCGGCTGCTGGAGCAGGCGATGCTCGCGGGCGTGACCGTGGTGGACCCGGCGTCGACCTGGATGGACGTCTCGGTGACGTTCGAGCCGGACGCGCTGGTGCACCCGAACACACGGCTGCAGGGCGCCACCCATCTGGCGACCGGTGCCGAGGTGGGCCCGGACTGCACGCTGACGGACACCGAGGTCGGTGAGGACGCCCGCGTGATCAACACGGTTGCGGACGGGGCCCTGGTGGGCCCGGGCGCGAGCGTCGGCCCGTTCGCGTACCTGCGCCCCGGGACGAAGCTGGGCCCGAAGTCGAAGGCCGGCACGTACGTGGAGATGAAGAACGCGACGATCGGTGAGGGGACCAAGGTTCCGCACCTGTCCTACGTGGGTGACGCGACGATCGGCGAGTACACGAACATCGGCGCGGCGAGCGTGTTCGTGAACTACGACGGCGAGACCAAGCACCACACCACGATCGGATCCCACTGCAAGACGGGCTCGGACAATATGTTTGTGGCTCCTGTCACGGTCGGGGACGGCGCCTACACCGCTGCCGGCTCCGTGATCACCAAGGACGTGCCGCCCGGATCGCTGGCCGTGGCACGCGGACAGCAGCGGAATATCGCGGGATGGGTGGCGCGCAAGCGCCCCGGAAGCGCCGCGGCGCAGGCCGCTTCGGCGGCCGAGGAAGCGGCGGGTGGCGGGCAGTGACCCGCAAGGCGGTGTTCCGTCCTGGGCGTACCGTGAGAAGCGAACGCGAAGCGTCCCCCCACCGAACGCATGCAAGCTGGCAAGGAGACCTGTTGTGACCGGGATCAAGACGACCGGCGAGAGAAAGCTGATGCTCTTCTCCGGCCGCGCCCACCCCGAGCTGGCGGAGGAGGTCGCACACCAGCTGGGTGTCAGCCTGGTCCCCACGAAGGCCTTCGATTTCGCCAACGGTGAGATCTACGTGCGCTTCCAGGAGTCGGCCCGCGGCGCGGACTGCTTCCTGATGCAGAGCCACACCGCTCCGATCAACAAGTGGATCATGGAGCAGCTGATCATGATCGACGCTCTGAAGCGGGCCTCCGCGCGGAGCATCACCGTGATCCTTCCGTTCTACGGATACGCCCGCCAGGACAAGAAGCACCGCGGCCGCGAGCCGATCTCGGCCCGGCTGATCGCCGACCTGATGAAGTCCGCGGGCGCCGACCGGATCCTCACCGTCGACCTGCACACCGACCAGATCCAGGGCTTCTTCGACGGCCCGGTGGACCACCTGTTCGCGCTGCCGGTCCTGGCGGACTACGTCGGTGCCAAGGTGGACCGCGAGAAGCTGACGGTGGTCTCCCCGGACGCGGGCCGGGTCCGGGTCGCCGACCGCTGGTGCGACCGGCTGGGTGCGCCCCTGGCCATCGTGCACAAGCGGCGGGACAAGGACGTGGCGAACCAGGTCACCGTGCACGAGGTCGTGGGTGACGTGAAGGGCCGGGTGTGCGTCCTGGTCGACGACATGATCGACACCGGTGGCACGATCTGCGCCGCGGCGGACGCGCTGTTCGCCAACGGTGCGGAGGACGTGATCGTGACGGCGACGCACGGCGTGCTGTCCGGCCCGGCCGCGGACCGTCTGAAGAACTCCAAGGTCAGCGAGTTCATCTTCACGAACACGCTGCCGACCCCGGGCGATCTCGAACTGGACAAGATCACGGTGCTGTCGATGGCCCCGACCATCGCGCGCGCGGTCCAGGAGGTCTTCGAGGACGGCTCGGTCACGAGCCTCTTCGACGAGCAGGCCTGATCCGCCGCGACGGGGCCCGTTCCGGCCCCGAGTGATCGATTTCTGGCGCGGCCTCCCCGCCGGGTAGACTCGAGGAGTTGCTCGGCGAGGGAGGCCGCGCTGTTCGTGCAGGGCACGGGCGGGACGCGGCAATCCGTTATCGACGCGCTCTTCGTAGCAGGTCTGTCGTGGGCCGGGTGACGCCCGTCAGATCTTTCAGCCCCGCTGATTACGAGGAGTGCTCCCGTGGCCGAGTACAAGATTTCCGTCAAGCCCCGTTCCGACTTCGGCAAGGGTGCCGCGCGCCGCATGCGCGCCAACGGCACGGTCCCGGGTGTGGTCTACGGTCACGGCGCCGACCCCGTGCACGTCGGCCTTCCGGCGCACGACCTGATGATGGCCCTCAAGACGCCGAACGTGCTGATCCGCCTGGACATCGAGGGTGGCAAGAGCGAGCTCGTCATCCCCAAGGCCGTCCAGCGCGAGGCCATCCGCGGCTTCCTGGTCCACGTCGACCTGCTGCTCGTCCAGAAGGGCGAGAAGGTCACCGTCGAGGTCCCGATCCAGACCGAGGGCGACCTGGCACCGGGCGGCAACCTGGTGGAGCACGTGATGAACGCGCTGCCGGTCGAGGCCGAGGCCACGCACCTGCCCGAGGGCGTCACCGTCTCCATCGAGGGCCTGGAGGCCGGTGCCTCCATCCTGGCCAAGGACGTGAAGCTGCCGAAGGGCGCCTCGCTCGCCGTCGAGGACGACGCCATCGTGCTGCAGGTCGTCGCGGCGCAGATCGAGGAGGCCGCCGAGGAAGAGGAGGCCGAGGAAGAGGCCGCCGCCGAGGCCTGATCCTCGACGCGTTCTTTCGACCGCCGCCCCGCTCCCGCCGGAGCGGGGCGGCGGTCGTGCATCCCGTGAGTTGCGGGGAAAACCGTGCAGCCGACAACCGCAGAGACGATCAGCAGGAGAGACGCAGTGAGCGACGTGGACAGCCCGTGGCTGGTGGTGGGTCTGGGCAACCCCGGCCCGGAGTACGCGGGCAACCGTCACAACGTGGGGTTCATGGTCGCGGACCTGTTGGCCGCGCGCCTCGGCGGCCGGTTCAAGTCGCACAAGGCCCGGGCGCAGGTCGTCGAGGGACGCCTGGGCGCTCCCGGTGTCTCCAGCCGCCGGGTGGTCCTGGCGAAGCCGATGTCGTTCATGAACCTGTCGGGCGGCCCGGTGACGGCCCTGCGCGACTTCTACAAGGTGCCGGTGGCCAACATCGTCGCCGTGCACGACGAGTTGGACATCGACTACGGCGCGCTGCGGCTCAAGAAGGGCGGGGGCGACAACGGGCACAACGGCCTGAAGTCGATGACGAAGGCGATGGGGCCGGACTACCACCGGGTGCGGTTCGGCATCGGGCGGCCACCGGGCCGGATGGACGTGGCGGCCTTCGTGCTCAAGGACTTCTCGGCCGCGGAGCGCAAGGAGCTGGACTACTTCGTGGACCGGGCGGCCGACGCCGTGGAGTCGCTGGTGGTGGACGGGCTCGAGCGGGCCCAGAGCACGTACAACTCCTAGAGTGCGGTGGCCGGTCCGCCGGGAAGCCCTCGGCTTCCGGTGGACGGGGTCGCCCCGGGCCCTCCGGCACCCGGGGGCGGCATCGCAGGACCAACAGCTCCTCGCACCGGAAGCCTCCCGGCCGAAGGCCGGGGGTGCCCGGGGTGACGCGGCACCGCAGCGAGGGACCGTGCAGGGCGTCGCGAGCCGGTGAACCTTCCTGGTCGCATCATTGTCAACCCGCCGGGACCGGGTGGCGGTTCGAGCCGCGCGAGAAGTCCCCGTCCGCCGTGCGTTCCCGGGCGGACATCGGGTGCACACCGTCGCCAGGTTGACCGCGCGATGGCCCATGGCCAAGGATTTCGGCCATGGCGACAGCGACTTCGGGTAAGGGTCCGGTCCGGCGCAGCCGCACCCGGCGCATGGGTGAGAGCGCGTTCGGGCTGGTCCTGGTTGGCAGGAACGTGTTGATCACGGCGATAGCAATGTTGCTGATGACCGGTGGGGTGTGGACGTCGTGGGGGACGGCGCAGCACGCGATGCTGACCAAGGGCCGGGAGCAGGGAACCATGGCTGTCGAGCGCTGCCGTCAACAGGTGTGCTCGGGCCGGTTCACACCGCGTGACGCGTCCCGACCGGGCCGTCAGGTGGTGATGGCGAGGGCCGTGAACCCGGCGAAGGGGCAGCGCTTCCCGGTGTCGGTGAAGCCGGGTACGGACGAGGTGGTCCGCACCGGGCTGCCCGGTGTGCTGTACGCGTGGATCCCGTTCGGCGGGTCGCTGCTGCTGGTGGCGCTGGTGATCGCCGGGGGCCTGCGGATGCGGCGGACGGCCTGGGTCGTGGCGCTTTTGGGCGCGGCGCTGCTGGGCGGGGCGTACGCGACGCTCTGAGACCGGTGTCCGCGGTGGGGCGTGCGGGGATGCGCGGTGCATTCACCGGATTGTTATGCGTGATCTTCTGGACGTGTGTGCGGTAGCGGGACGGAACGTGCAGATCCTTCCTTGACCTGTCATCAGACGGGTTAGATGCTGACGCGGCCGCCCCCCACTCCACCTTTTTCGAACCGAAGTTGGTTTGCCCATGCGCACCTTCTCTTCGGCGTGCGCGGTCTCGGTCGCGGCAGCAGTCACCCTGCTGTCGGCGCCCACCGCGTTCGCAACCCCGCCCGGCGACAACGGCACCGTGAAGATTCACGATGCGAGCACGAGCGAGGAGCTCCGCAAGAACGAACCGCACGTCTGCACGTTCTACCTCGACGCGTTCGGCTTCGACGGCGGTCAGCAGGTGACCTGGAAGATCGTCGAGATGCCTCCCACGGGCACCAAGGGAGTCGAGGCGAAGACCGGCCTCCTGGAGCTGAACCTCGACGGGCACGGCCGTACCGCCGAACTGAGCCTGCCCGACGGCCACTACAAGCTGATCTGGAACTTCGACGGCGAGCACGGCCGGGCCAAGCACAAGGTCTTCTGGACCTCGTGCGAGAAGGACGCGGACACCCCCGCCGAGCAGTCCGACAGCCCCGCTGACACGCCGCAGGCCGACACGCCGCAGGCCGAGGAGTCCGCTCCGGCGGCCACCTCGCCGGACGGCGGCAAGGGTGACCTCGCCGAGACCGGTGCCGGTTCGGTGGCGGGCATCTCCGTGGCGGCGGCGCTGCTGCTGGGTGCGGGCGGGGCGATGGCCTTCCGCCGTCGGGCCCACAGCCGCGGCTGATTTCCGCACGCACGACCACCGCGGCGCCGGTCCCCTGCGGCAGGGGACCGGCGCCGCTCGGCGTTCCGGGCCGGTCAGCCGGTGTTGCGCAGGCCCGCGGCGACACCGTTGACGGTGAGCAGCAGGGCCCGGGACAGCAGCGGGTCGGGCTCCTCGCCCCGGTCGGCTGCCCGGCGCTGCCGGTCGAGCAGTGCCACCTGGAGGTAGGAGATCGGGTCCAGGTAGGCGTCACGGATCTGGAACGTCTGCTGGAGGACGGGGTCGGAGTCGAGCAGTTCGCGGCCTCCGGTGATGCGCAGGACCTCCTGGACGGTGAGGGCGTGTTCCTCCTCGATCCGTCCGAACACGTGCCTGAGCTCGTCGGGGACGAGGGTGTCGACGTAGTGGCGGGCGATCCGCAGGTCCGTCTTGGCCAGCGTCATCTCGACGTTGGACAGAAAGTTCCGGAAGAAGTGCCAGCGGCCGCTCATCTCCTCGATGACGGAGCCGAGGCCCTTCTCCCGGGCGGCCTTGAGGCCCGAGCCGACGCCGAACCAGCCGGGGACGATCTGCCGGGACTGGGTCCAGCCGAAGACCCACGGGATGGCCCGCAGGCCGTCGAGTCCGGCGCCGCTGTCGGGACGACGGGACGGCCGGGAGCCGAGGTGAAGTTCGGCGAGCTGGTCCACGGGGGTGGAGGCGAAGAAGTACGCGGGCAGGTCCGGGTCCTCCACCAGGCGGCGGTAGGCGTCGTGGGCTGCGTCGGACACGATGTCCATCGCCGCGTCCCACCGGGCGAGGGCCTCGTCGGACTGGCGCGGCGCGGTGTGCAGCGCGGACGCCTGGAGGGTTGCGGCGACGGTGAGTTCGAGGTTCTCCCGGGCCAGGGACGGGAGCAGGTACTTGTCGGAGATGACCTCGCCCTGCTCGGTGACCTTGATCTCGCCCTCGAGGGTGCCCCAGGGCTGGGCGAGGATCGCGTCGTGGGTGGGGCCGCCGCCCCGGCCGACGGTGCCGCCGCGGCCGTGGAAGAGCCGCAGCCTGACCCCGTAGCGGTGGGCCACGTCGCGCAGCCGGCGCTGGGCGCGGTGGATCTCCCACTGGCTGGTGGTGATGCCGCCGAACTTGGACGAGTCGCTGTAGCCGAGCATCACTTCCTGCACGTCGCCGCGGAGCGAGACGAGACGGCGGTAGGAGGGGTCGGCGAGCATGTCGTCGAGGATGCGGTCGGCCTGCTTGAGCTCGTCGGTCGTCTCCAGCAGCGGCACGATCCCGATCCGGGCCCAGCCGGCGTGGAGGTCGATCAGGCCGGCCTCGCGGGCCAGCACGGCGGCGGCGAAGACATCGTCGGCTCCCTGGCACATGGAGATGATGTACGACTCGATCACCTCGGGGCCGAAACGTTCGAGTGCCTCGCCGATGGTGCTGAAGACGCCGAGGGTCTTGGCTCCGGCGGCGTCCAGGGGAGCCGGGAGCGGGGCGAGCGGCCGGCGGGACCGGAGTTCCTTGGCGAGCAGCCTGGCTCGGTACTCGCGCGGCATGTCGGCATAGCGCCAGGACTCCTCGCCGAGCCGGTCGAACAGCTGGCCCAGCGCGTGGTGGTGGGCGTCGGCGTGCTCGCGGACGTCCATGGTGGCGAGCTGGAGGCCGAAGGCGGCCAGGGTGCGGATGGTGCGGTCCATGCGGCCGTCGGCGAAGAGTTCTCCGCGGTGGGCGCGCAGGGACTCCTGGAGGAGGGTGAGGTCCTTGAGGAGTTCGGCCGTGCCGCGGTAGTCGCGGCCGGGCTGGTGGCGCGTGCTCTTGGCGAGGCGCTCCCGGGTGTTCTCGAGCTTCTGCCGGATGCAGGTGGCCTTGAGCCGGTAGGGCTCCTCGGCATTGAGCCGCTTGTAGCGCGGGCTGATCTCGGGAAGCCGCTCGAGGTCGGCCTCGAGCGAGCCCAGGAGTTCGTCGGTGGCGCCGGTGTAGCGGATCGAGTTGGAGAGCAGCGCGCGGAGCTGGTCGACGACCTCGAGGGCGTCGTTGATGCCGTGCTCGTGCTGGAGGATGAGGACTTCGCCGGTCACCTCGGGGGTGACGTTGGGGTTGCCGTCGCGGTCGCCGCCGATCCAGGTGCCGAAGGTCAGCGGGCGGGTACCGGGCGGCAGTTCGATGCCGACGCGCTGGAGTTCGGCGGCCAGGTCCTCCAGCACGTCGCCGACGGCCCCGGCATGCAGTTCGTCGAGGTAGTAGACGGCGTTGCGGGCCTCGTCGGCGGGCTCGGGCCGAACCACGCGCAGTTCGTCGGTCTGCCAGACCAGGTCGATGTTCTCGGCGAGCCGGAGGTCGGTGCGGCGCCGGTCGCCGTCCCCCTCCGGGGTCTCGAGGAGGGCGGCGATGCGGCGGAGCTTGTTGAGGACGCTGCGGCGTGCGGCCTCGGTCGGGTGCGCGGTGAACACGGGGCGGACGTGGAGGTTGGCGACCGTCCGGCGCAGGTGCTCGGGGTCGGCGTCCTTCAGCCGGTCGGCGGTGCGGGCGAGCAGCCCGCCCTCGGCGGCACGGCGGGCGCGCAGCTGCCGGCCGCGGTGCACCTGCTCGGTGATGTTGGCCAGGTGGAAGTAGGTGGAGAACGCCCGGACCAGCTTCATCGCGGTGGGCAGATCGGTCCGGCCGAGGAGTGCGGCCGCGGCCTCGCCGTCCTCGCGGGTGAGCGCGCGGACACGCTCGACGAGCTCGAGCAGTTCCGGGCCCTCCTGGCGCACCAGGCTCTCGCCGAGGAGGTCTCCGAGCCGTCGGATGTCGGCACGCAACGGGGCGTGGTCCTCGGGTCGGTCGTAGTCGCCCGAATGGATGGACGTGGGGAATTCGGCGCTGCTCACGGGTGCGGCTCCTTGCAGGCGAACGTGTCTGACCGGGCACGGTACGTCTGCGGCCAGCGCCGCGCGCCCCGAGCCCCGTCCCACTGGCGGGGTGCGGACCGCGCTGTCCGGCCCACCCAGGATAGGCGGCTGCCCTACACGGGTTTTCCACAGCCCTTGCCTGGGCCCCGGGCCCTGCCATACTTACGATGCCGTAGGTTACGGTTCCGTAGCCATGCACCCGGCCCTGTACCCGGTACGACAAGGAACGCCCCCCATGAACACAAGTCCCCCGGTCCTTGACGACGCCCCGAAGAGGGCCGGCACCCCGTTGGAGTCCGCCACCCTGGGCGACGACAAGAAGGGATCGGCCGAGCAGATCGCGCTGCTGATGTTCATCGTGGTCCCGTTCGTCGCGCTTGTGGCGGCGGTTCCCCTGGCCTGGGGCTGGGGGGTGAGCTGGCTGGACCTGGGCCTCATGGTCTTCATGTACTTCCTGGGCTGCCACGGCATCACGATCGGTTTCCACCGGTACTTCACCCACGGCGCCTTCAAGGCGAAGCGGCCGCTACGGATCGCGCTGGCCGTGGCCGGTTCGATGGCGGTCGAGGGACCGCTGGTGCGCTGGGTGGCCGACCACCGCAAGCACCACAAGTTCTCCGACGCCGAGGGCGACCCCCACTCGCCGTGGCGCTTCGGCGAGACGCTCCCGGCCCTGGTGAAGGGCATGTGGTGGGCACACATCGGCTGGATGTTCAACGAGGAGCAGACCCCGCAGCAGAAGTACGCTCCTGACCTGGTCAAGGATCCGGCGCTGCGCCGGATCTCGCGCCAGTTCGTGCTCTGGACGACGATCTCGCTCGGCATCCCGCCGCTGGTGGGCGGACTGGCGACCTGGTCCTGGCAGGGTGCCCTGACGGCGTTCTTCTGGGGTTCGCTGGTGCGGGTCGCGCTGCTGCACCACGTGACCTGGTCGATCAACTCGATCTGCCACGCGGTCGGCAAGCGGCCGTTCAAGTCCCGCGACAAGTCGGGCAACGTGTGGTGGCTGGCGATCCTGTCCTGCGGAGAGTCCTGGCACAACCTGCACCACGCCGATCCCACTGCGGCCCGCCACGGCGTGATGCCCGGGCAGCTGGACTCCAGCGCGCGCATCATCCGCTGGTTCGAGAAGCTCGGCTGGGCGTACGACGTCCGGTGGCCGAGTGCCGAGCGCATCGCCGGCCGGCTGCAGAACGAGGGCCGTCGTCAGGCGGAGGATGCACAGGCGGCATGATTGACCGCGTGGCGATCGACGAGAACAGCGACAAGGGGCGGGGCTCCGCCTCGGTGAACCGTCGGGCACGCCGGGTCCGGATGAGTGGCAAGGAGCGCCGGGAGCAGCTGCTGGACATCGGTCGCACGCTGTTCGCGGCTCGAGGGTTCGAGGGCACGTCGGTGGAGGAGATCGCGGCCAGGGCCGGGGTCTCCAAGCCGGTGGTCTACGAGCACTTCGGCGGCAAGGAGGGGCTCTACGCGGTGGTGGTCGACCGCGAGACGCAACAGTTGCTCGACATGGTGACGGGGGCGCTCACCGCCGGGCATCCGCGGGAACTGCTGGAACAGGCTGCGTTCGCGCTGCTCGACTACATCGAGAGGCACACGGACGGCTTCCGGATCCTGGTCCGCGATTCGCCGGTGGCCCAGTCGACGGGCACGTTCGCCTCGCTGATCAGCGACATCGCCACACAGGTCGAGGACATCCTGGGCCTGGAGTTCAAGGCCCGTGGTTTCGACGCCAAGCTGGCCCCGTTGTACGCGCAGGCTCTGGTGGGGATGGTCGCGCTGACCGGGCAGTGGTGGCTGGACGCCCGGAAGCCGAAGAAGGCCGAGGTGGCGGCGCATCTGGTGAACCTGGCCTGGCACGGTCTGGACGGGCTGGAGGCCAAGCCGCGGCTGATCGGCCACCGCAAGGCTTGATCCGGCTGCCCGCTCCGCCGGTGGTCCCCCCGCGGACGCTGTCCGCGGGGGGACCGCTGCGTCGTACGGGTCTCAGCAGGGTTCCAGGAACTCCAGTCGGTTGCCCACCGGGTCCTCGGAGAAGAACCGCCGGTGTCCGGGGAGGTCCTCGTCCCAGACGACGGGGGCGCCGTGCTCCTCCAGACGGGCGGCGAGGGCGTCGATACCGGTGACCCGCAGGCCGGGGTGGGCCTTGCGCGCGGGCCGGAAATCCGCCTCGACCCCGAGGTGGAGCTGGACTTTTCCGTGGCCGAACCAGCAACCGCCGCGGGCGGCCAGGGGCGGGGGCTTGGGGATTTCCGTCATGCCGAGCGCACCGGTGTAGAAGGCCCGCAGGCGGTCCTCGTTGCCGGCCGGCGCAGCCAGCTGCACATGGTCGAGTGCGGTGATCACCGTTCTGCCTTTCTGGCCACGGCGAAGATCCTCCGGAAGGGGAAGACGGTGCCGTGGGGGCTGGTGGGATAGGCCTTGCCCAGTAGTTCGCGGTACTGGGCGACGAATTCCTCACGGGCAGCGGGATCGTCGGCGAGGGCGGTGAGGACCGGGCGCAGAGCCGTGCCCTTGACCCACTCGAGCACGGCGTCCTCACCGGCGAGGAGCTGGACGTAGGTGGTCTCCCACACATCGGCTTCGCAGCCGAGTTCCACCAGCCGCTCGAGGTAGTCGGCGGGCTGCAGGATGTGGACGAACCGGCGACCGCGGTCGTGGAGGCGCTCGCGCCACTGGGGTGAGTCGCAGAGCTCGCCGAGGAGGGCGTGGCTGGGCGAGGTGAAGTTGCCGGGGATCTGTAAGGCGAAGGTGCCGCCCGGGGTCAGGGCCGAGATCCAGTCCGGGAACGAGGCGTCGTGCCCGCGCACCCACTGCAGGGCGGCGTTGGAGACGATGAGGTCGTAACTCTCCTCGGGAACCCAGTTCCGGGCGTCACCGTGCCGGAACTCCAGGTGGCCCCCGCCGGGGGTGGGGCCGGCCAGCTCGGAGGCTTTGGCGAGCATCTCCGGGGAGTTGTCCAACCCGGTGATACGGGCATCCGGCCAGCGTTCGGCGAGCAGGGCCGTGACGTTCCCGGGACCGCAGCCCAGGTCGGCTATCCGGGCGGGCCTGTCGTGCGCCGGCAGCTCCGGTATCCGGGCCACGAGGTCGTGGAAGGGCCTGATGCGATGGCTGGTGTGGCGCAGATACTGCTGGGGATCCCAGGTGGGTACGGGCATGTGCGTGCAGCCTCCTTGCGGGTGCCGTCATATGACGCTGGAACGGAGTTCTGCGCCGACGCTGCCCATAGGGTGACCGAATTATCTCTTGACGTCAAGAGACTTCACGTCGACAGACCTACTACACTGATCGTCATGGAGGACGAGGTCGATCGACTGGTCGCGGCATGGCGCCGGGAGCGCCCGGACCTCGACGTGGAACCACTCGAAGTGCTGAGCCGGGTCAGCCGTCTCGCCCGCCACCTCGACCGGGCAAGACGCATCGCCTTCTCGGAACACGGCCTGGAGCCCTGGGAGTTCGACGTGCTGACCGCCCTGCGGCGGGCCGGTTCGCCGTACCAGCTGTCGCCGGGGCAGCTACTGACGCAGACGCTGGTCACCTCCGGCACGATGACCAACCGGATCGACCGGCTCGCCAAGAAGGGCCTCGTCGAGCGACTGCCGGACCCCAGCGACCGGCGAGGCGTCCTGGTACGGCTCACCCCCGCCGGACGGGACCGCGCCGACCACGCCCTGGCCGGCCTCCTCGCGCAGGAGCGGGCGATCCTCATCGAACTGTCGGCCGACCAGCGTGGGGACCTTGCCGCACTGCTACGCAGGCTGACCGCCCCGTTCGACAACGTGCCCGGCTGACGCGTCCTCCGCGGGCCCCACACCGGCCCGGCGGGCCAGCGCCACCGCCGCCAGCGTGGAATGGACGCCGAGCTTGCCCAGGACGTTCTGCATGTGCGTGCGCACCGTGTGCGGCGACAGGTAGAGCCGCTCGGCGACCGCCTTGCGCCCCAGCCCGGCCACCATGCAGCGCAGCACCTCGAGTTCGCGCGGGGTCAGCGAGTCGACCAGGCACTCGCTCTCGGTGCGGGCCCGGCGCGCCACGGTCATCTCCCGCAGCACACCGGTGAGCAGCGCAGGCGGAAGATGCGTTTCTCCTCGCAGTACGCCCCGGACGACGGCCAGCAGCCGGGACAGCGAGCAGTCCTTCGCCACCCAGCCGGCGGCGCCGGCCTGGAGGGCGGCGGCGGCGCGCTGCGGATCGTCCCGCTCGGCGAGCACCACGAGGTGCAGCTCCGGCCGGGCGGTGCGGACCCCGGCGACCAGCGACAGGCCGTCGGCGGCGGCGCCCACGTCGCCCTCACGCGCGACCGGCACACCGCTCAGGTCCGCGTCGACCAGCAGCACGTCGAAGGAGCGCCCCTCGGCGGCTGCCCGCTCCAGGCAGCGCAGCGCCCCCGGGGCGCTACCGGCGACACCGACGTCCACGTCCGGCTCGGCGGCCAGCGCGGCCGCCAGCGACTCGGCGAAGATGCGGTGGTCGTCGACCACCAGGATTCGGATACGTGTCACAGCCACCCCCAGCTCCGTAGTGCGACGGTGCGGGCACGACAGCCGCCTTCCCGGCAGCCCCCGGCGGCGCGGATCGGGCCGCGGCTGCCGCCGCGCCGTGTCCGCCGCCCTCCGATGACGTCGCGCCTCCCCCTCACCCGCGGACCGCGGAGAAGGACCCGGCTCGCCCCCTGATCGATGCCGGCCCCCACCGGCACCTGCTCAGAGTACGACGACGGTCCGACATCGGAAGCCAATGGACGAAACTGGTGGACTCGTCGGTTCCGTAGGGAAGTCCCGGCCGACCATGACGTGCTCCCCGGGCTCCACGGCCGTCGGTGCCGCCGCGCCGCCACTGCGTCCCCGCACCACCCGGGCGGCTCCACCGGAGGCATGCCGGGCTCAGGCCGGCCGCCGGGCGCCGCCCGCCGCGACGACGGACGAGATCCGCAGGGCGCGCAGTCCTGCCCCCGGCGAACGCGTCCCGGACCGCCCAGGAGACCTCGCCGGCCGACCCCGCCTCGACCAGGACGATCGCCGAACCGCCGACCCCCCACCGGTCATCCGGGCTACCGGCGCCCCGGCCGCGTTCGCGGACTCCACCACCGGATCGAGCTCGGCACAGGAGACCCTGAGGTCGTCGCGCAACGACGCGTGCCCGGCGGTCAGCACCGGTCCCACGGCCCGGACGTCCCCGGCGTGGAGCAGTCCGGCGACCTCGGCGACCCTGCCGTTCTCGGTCACCACATGCCGGACGCAGGCCCGCGCCACAGAGTCGGCGAGCCGCCCCAGGGCTATCGTCCGGATGCTCCGGTGCGACGTCCCGCAGGGCCCGCACGCCCAGCGCACGCGCCCCCGCCTCACAGCTCGCGCGCTGCCTCGCGTACGCCCCGTCCCCGAGCGCGTGCCTGACACCGGCGTCGACGACGAGGAGGCCCAGGCCCCGCCCGGCGAGATCGAAGGGCACGTGGCGCCGGGAGAGGTCACGGGCGTAGAGGTGGAGCAGATGCCCCCCGGCACAGCACGCCGAAGCCATCTGGTCCGTGATCCCGCAGGGCACCCCGGCGAACTGCTACGAGGCCGACTCTCCGCCTTGCGGCTGCACGCACCCGACGCCGCAAGCCCCGCCCCAGGGGCGGACGACGCTACTTTCACAACAAGCCTTGGCCGATGAGGTTCACCCGGCCGGCGGCGCACCACACGTCTTCCGGCCGGGTGCCGTACACCTCTCGGAACGCCTCGGCGACGCCGGCGGCCCGGGTGACCGGGCATGGCTCGGTCAATCGCGCCCCCCGGTCCGCCGGGCGAAGTCCCAGGCGTCGGCCACGATGTCCGCGAGCCGGGGGCGGGCCGGAACCCAGCCGAGCCGCTCCCGGGCCCGCTCCGCGGACGCCACCAGGACCGCGGGGTCGCCGCCCCGACGCGGTGCGACGACCTCCGGCACCGGGTGGCCGGTCACCTCGCGGACGGTCTCGATCACCTCGCGGACCGAGAAACCGTTGCCGTTGCCGAGGTTGCAGACGAGGTGCTCACCGGCCGTGGCCGCGCCGAGGGCCAGCAGGTGGGCCTCGGCCAGGTCGGCGACGTGGATGTAGTCGCGGACACAGGTGCCGTCGGGGGTCGGGTAGTCGTCGCCGAAGACGGAGATCGCCTCCCGCCGGCCCTGGGCCACCTGGAGCACGAGCGGGATGAGGTGGGACTCGGGGTCGTGCCGCTCGCCGTATGCGCCGTAGGCCCCGGCGACGTTGAAGTAGCGCAGCGAGACCGCGGCCAGACCGTGCGCGGCGCACTCGCCGCCGATCATGTGGTCGACAGCGAGCTTGGAGGCGCCGTACGGGTTGGTGGGTGCGGTCGCCGTGTCCTCCGTGATCGGGGTCTCGGCCGGCTCGCCGTAGGTGGCCGCCGTGGAGGAGAAGACGAGGGTGCGCACCTCGGCCTCCCGCATGGCCGCGAGCAGCTCGACGCTGCCGCCGACGTTGTTGCGCCAGTACTTCTCCGGGTCGGTCACCGATTCGCCGACCTGGGAGAACGCGGCGAAGTGCAGGACGGCGTCGAAGGTGGCGTCGAGGATCTTGCCGGCGTCCTGGACCCGGCCCTCGACGAACTCGGCTCCCGCCGGCACGCCCTCCCGGTGGCCGGTCGACAGGTCGTCGAGGACGGTCACCCGGTGCCCGGCTTCGAGAAGATGCGCCGCCACCACACTGCCGATGTAGCCGGCGCCGCCGGTGACCAGGTACTTCCGGGACGTCCCGGGCTCGCGCTCCATGGTGCTCACGTCGTGTTACCTCTCGCAGTCGTTCGGCCGCGGTTCTACGCCGGCACGTGGTCGGTGAACACATTCATGCCGGATTCGGAACCTGCGAGAAACTTCAGCTTGCGGCAAGTGCGTCGAACGATGAAGAGCTCGGGTGCAGCGCGATGCCCGGCGCCGCTGCGTACGCACCGGGACGGCAGCAGGCCGCACGGGCCCGTACCGTCTCAGGCCCCCGCACGGCCCGCCGATCCGCCGATCGGTGCACCGGGGCCCCCCGGGCGGCCCGCCCGGTCCAGCAGGCCGGTGCGCGCCGCGAGGGCGGCGGCCTCCAGCCGGGAGCCCACTCCCAGTTTCACCAGCACGCGCTGCACGTGGGTGCGGGCCGTGCTGGAGGCGATGCCCATGCCGGCCGCGATCAACCGGGTATCCTCCCCCTCGGCGACCCGTACCAGGACCTCGACCTCCCGCCGGGTCAGCACCCCGAGCAGCCGGGCGGCCTCGTCGTCGGGCTGGTCCGCGGGGTCCAGCAGCTCGGCGAACGCCTCCTTGAGCAGGGCGGGGGCGACGGCCGCCTCACCGGCGCGTGCCCGGACGATCGCCCGCTCGACGCCTTCGATGCGCTCGTCGTGGCGCACGTAGCCGACCGCTCCGGCCGCGAAGGCCGACGCGATGCCGCGCGCCTGGGTGACCGGCCCGAGGACGACGACGGCGGTCTGCGGCCGCTCGGTCCTGATCCGCTCCAGGGCGTCGAACGCACCCGGCGCCGCGGGCTCGGCCGTGCCCCACAGACAGACCTCGGGTCCCCGGTTGACGACGAGTTCGGCCGCGCCGGAACTCGGCGCGGCGGCGGCCAGCACCCGGTGCCCGCGCAGTCTGAGCGCCGAAGCGAGCGCCTCGGCCAGCAGCCGGTGGTCGTCGACCACCACGAGCCGCACGCCCACGGCCCACCCCCAATCACCGGGGGCCGGTCCCCGGCCCCCGTGGCCGGAAGGTACACGGTCGGCGGATCTTCTGCGGCGGATCCGCCGAACACCCCTTGGGGCGGTCAGCGGCGGCACGTCGTCGCCCACCTCCTCGCCGGGTGCGATCGGCGCCCCCTGCCCTCAGGGGAGAGGTCGTCTCCAGCATCGAATCGAGGGTCAGGTGAGCAGCGATTCGACCTGCGACAGGCAGAAGGCGATCAGAACAACTCCGCCGACGAAGACGGGAAAGAAGACGAGGAAATGCAGCAGCTTCGGCTCTTGAGGCGGCAGACCTGCCGTCTGCCGTTCGGACTGGCGCCGAAGCCAGCCGCTGAAGACGACCCTCATCAGCACCAAGTCGAGGACGGCCAGCGTGTACAGCCGCAGAGCCGTTCCCTCATCGTATCCGCGCAGGATCGACTGCCCGACCATGACGGCGGTCGCAACGAGCGGGACGACCACAGCTGCGAGCTTCCGCTTCTTCTTGGCGGTCATGGTCGCCATCGCGCCGCCGAGCGCTATGCCCGAAACAACGGCGAAGATGCGCAGCAGGGTTATGTCCGACATTCTCGTACGACTTCCTTTCGCTCCGAAGAGCTTGTGGGGTGTGAACGTGCGCCGCAGGGAGGAGTGACGGGGGCAGGGCATCAGGGCATGTTGTGAAAGTCCCGTCTGGCTTGCGGCGCCCCAGGGGCGGACGACGCTACTTTCACAACACGCCCTGGGTATTCCCTGCCCCCGAACCGGGGCTGTCAGGTCACCAGGTAAGTATGCCGATGACCGATGTCGTCACGTCCTCGGCGAGATCGGACAGCCCACCGCCGATCGCCTTCCCGATGCCGCTCCGGAAGAAGAACCCCTGCTTTCCCAGGAAGAGACCACCGATCACCGTGATGCCCAGAGCCTGCTTGAACTTGGCGCTGTCGGTGCCGTACGCCTCGGCGGTGAAGTAGGTGCTCACACCCTGCAGGCCCCAGGAAACGGCGCCGAGGCCGAGGGAGATCGCGCCGAGGACCGGCGAGGCCGGTGTGGGGAACAGCGCGGCCGCACCGATCACAGCGGACGCGGTACCGAACACCGTGCTCCAGTGCCCCGTGACACTCGCCCAGTCCGCATCGCTGCCGGTGTCCTCGGGCCAGAGACCCCAGTCGACGTACCAGGGCTTGTCCTGGTCCTCCTTCTTGGCCTCCGCCGCCCGCTGTTCGGTCTCTTCGGCTGCCTTCTTGGCAGCGGCCTCGGCCTCGGCCCTGCGCTTGTCGGCCACGGCCTTGCGGGCGTCACTCGCCGCCTTGGCCGCTTCCTTGGCGTCTTTACCGGCCGCGATCGCTGAGGCTTGTGCACGGGAGGCGGAGGCCTGTGCTTCTGCCGCGTAACTCACTGCCTGCTCGGCGGAGACCATGGCCTGCCGCATGGAGTAGTTGGCGTTGCGGGCCGCTCCGCGAGCGGTGATCGCCGCGTTGTCGGCGTCCGTCGCCGACCGGGCCGCCGCGGCGGCGGACGCGTCGGCCGCGTCAGCGCTCTCCTTGGCCTGCTTCGCCGAAGCCGCGGCATCGTCCGCGTAGTCCTGCGCCTTGGCTGCCCAGGCGGACGCCTCCTCGGCCGCGTCGCGCGCTTCGGCAGCTGCCTTGGAGGCACGTGCAGCGTCTTCGAGGGCGTTGGCCGCGATCCGGGCGGCGTGGGATATGGCCGCGCGGATGGCGGAGACGTGAGTGGCGTGGTCGTGGTCGAGGCGCGCAACAGCGTGTCGGTCATGGATGACGAAGTTCCGCCGCATGGCGGAGGAACCCTCCAGAACGATCTCCGCCGCGGACTTCATGTAGGCGCCGCCGGAGTCGAGCAGACGGAGCACTTCGACCCTGTCGTCCTCCTTGACCGCTTCGGCCAGTTCGACCTTGAGGAAGCGGTGCAAGGCTTGGGGGCTGCCGTCGTCGATGGCGGCCTCGGCCTTCGTCCTGACCGCCGTGCCGGGTGCGTCGTTGAGGATGGCGAAGATCTGCACCCGGTTGTCCGACTCCCCGGCCCGGAGTGCGCCCTGGTCGAGAAACTCTCGCACGGCGTCCTCGGCCTCACTGGCGAGCGCGGTGTGCGCGGCCTGCGAGACGGCGGCCGTGGACATCTTCGCGACCGTCAGGACCGTCTCCCGGTCATCCTGCCCCTGGGCGAGGATCCGGTCGGTGTCGATCCAGTTGAGGACGTCCTCGTCGGTTCCGGCGAGGGCGAACTCCGCGGCCTCCCGTGTCCATGAGCCGGTGGCGGTGAGCAGCTTCGCCGCTGCCTTGCGGCCAGTGGCGACAGCCTCTCCGGTGTTACCCGCCTTCATGGCGTCCTCGGCGACGACGATCAGATCCTTGATGGCCGAGGCGGTCCTGTCCTCCTGGGTGCGCTGGTTCTGGGCCTTCTCGATGGCATCGGCTTCGGCCTCGGCCATCACACGAGCCGCCTCGATGCCGGTCTCGGTCTCTTCGTCGATGCGCTCGGTTTCGGCCAACCGCGCAGCCGTCTCCACCTCTTCCGCTTCCTTGACTGCAGCCGCTGCGGTCTCGGCGGCCTCGACTGCGGCATTGGCGTACGCAGTGGACCGCTGCGCGTACTCGATCGCCTGACCCGCCTCGTCGGCCGCGGTCCTGGCAGCCTGAGCGGCCTTCTCCGCATGGCCGGCGGCCGAGTTGGCGGCATCTCTTGCGACACGGGCAGCCGTGGCGGCCCGATTTGCAAGGCCTTGTGCTCTGCCCGCCGCACGAGTGGCGCGTGCTGCCGCACGATCGGCTTCGGCGGCGGCCGCGCGGGCTCGGGCGGCCTGGCTCTGGGCGACACCAGCAGACTCGGCTGCGTCGGCGGCGGCGCTCGCGGCGGAGGCGGCGTCGCGAGCGGCAGCGGCAGCTGCCGAACCCGCGCCCGAGGCTTGTTGTGAGGCGATTGCGGCCTGGTCGGCGGCTTTCGCCGCGGTGCGGGCCCGCTTCGCGGCATCCTCTGCTCCCTGAGCAGCCACGCGGGCGGCGTCAGCCTTGGAGGCATCCTTGGAGGCGGCGATGGCCGCGTTGTAGGCCCGGGACGCCGCCCTGCCGGCGGTGGCCGCCGCGGCAGCAGCCGCTTGGGCAGCGGTCGCCGCGCGGTGGGACGCCGCCTGTGCGGTGCGCGAGGCGGAGATGGCGGTGGTGGCTGCGGCAGCAGCGCCGCGTGCGGCATCGGCGGCATCGTTCGCCGCGCTTGCCGCCTTCTTCACGTCCTCCTTGGCCTCCCCGGCCTCCTCTGCCGCCTTCAGCGCTGCCTGCTTGGCCTTCTCCGCCGCTTCCTTCGCCTTGTCGGAAGCGGCGACGGCTTGCTCCGCCTTGAGCTTCGCGCGCGTGCCCTCACGCTCGACGATCGCGACGAGCTGGTCGATCGTCGCAGCCTCCTCGTCACGGGCGCGGGCGATGTACTGGCCGGAAGTCAGGAACCAGCGGATGGCTTTGGGACTGCCGTCGTCCAGAGCCTGCTGTGCGTACTTCTTCACCTCTGGTGAAGCGCCGGCCAGGATCGCGAAGACCTCGACCCGTTCGTCCTCCTCCTGTGCGGTGAACTGCCCCTCTTCCAGGAACTTCCTGAGGACGTCGTCGCTGCCGTCGTCGAGGGCCAGAGACGCCTCACGCCGGACGGCGGCCCCGCCGTTGTTCATGACGGTGAGTACGGCGACGCGCAGATCTTCGACGACATCCGCGCTGAAGCCGCCGGCGAGGTAAGCGGCAACAGCTCCATCGCCCGCTGACAGGGCTTCGTCGGCCGCTGTCCGCACGGCACGGCCGGCATCGCCGAGGCTGGTGAGGATGGCGAACCGGTTGTCTTCGGCCTTGGCGACGGGCAGTTCGCTCGTGAGGAACGCGGTGATGGCGGCGGGGCCGCCGATGAGGGCTGCGGCCGCAGCTTCTCGCACGGCACGGCCACCGGTCTTGTACGCCCATACGGTCCGGCCGCGTTCACTGTCGGGCAGGCCGTTGCCGGTGCCGTCAGTACCGTTCTCGGCGGCCCGGGCGGGAGTTGCAGTCAGCATGGTGATGGAGGGCAGGCCAGGGGCGGCGGCCACCCCGACGAGACCAGCCAGTATCCGGCGCCTGCTCCACAGCGTTGGTGACACGGCGTGGGTCCTTCCTCAGAATCCGACAGTCAGACATGGGTGCGGCGCCCCGATCCCCCGACGAGGTGGGTGGCATGGGCGCACTGGCTCTCACCGGCCGCCACCTCGCCCTTGGGCGACCGGATGGGTTTCGACGCACGCGACCGCGACGCTGGGCTCCTGCGCCTTGTTGCTGAGTGACAGCGTCCTGTCCTGGGCCGCGGCCGCAGCCTTGCTGGTGTACTGGCCCGTCTCGAGGAAATCCCGGAGCGGGGAGAGCGGCCCGGGCGACGTGCGCCCGGACCGGGTTGGAAAGGCCCGCGGTCAGGGTGCGAGTACACCGCCGAGGCCGCCGTCCACGGGTGTTCCGGCCACCGAGCGGCCCACATAGGTGCCGGTGCCGCCGGCGGTGCGGTGGACCATGGTTCCGTCGCCGGTGTTCTCGCCCTCGGCGCCGATCACCAGGCTGGTGGCGTCGGTTCCGGTGAAGTCGTCGGCGGCGACGGCGGATCCGAAGCGGTCGGCGGACTCGGGGACGCCGCCGATGCCGTCCCGGCCCTGCTGGAGGGCCTGCGCGGAGGCGAGGGCCACGCCCGTGCCGTCGGCGCTCCCGGTGAGGCGGAGCAGCAGGGCGGCGCCGGCGTTCTTGCGGGAGGTGCCGCTGACGGTCAGGTCCTCGCCGGGCAGGCCGGCCACGATGTCGAGGGTGCCGTCGCCGTCCAGGTCGCTCAGGGCGACGTCGGTGCCCATCGCATCGCCGGCCTCGGCGGCGCCGGGTACTCCGGTGGTGGCCTGGTGGACGGTGAGGGTGCCACCCTGGGCCTGCAGACCGGCCGCGCTGCCGAGTTTGACGGTGATCTGGCCTCCGGCCCGGCCGTTCGCGTCCGCAGCGACGGGCTGGCCGACGACGAGGTCGTCGTGGCCGTCACCGTTGATGTCTCCGGCGTCCACGGCGCGGCCGCCGGAGACAGCTGCCCCGAAGCCGCCTTCGAACCCCGAGGCGCTGCCGGTGAGTTCGTAGACCTTGGCGGTGCCGTACACGTCGACGACGGTGACGGCGAGGTCGTCGTGACCGTCGGCGTTGAAGTCGCCCACGGCGCCGTCGATCGCGACGGCGGGGTCGTAGCCGACCGCTCCGGAGTGGGTGGCACCGGTGGCGCTGTCGCGCCACACCACCCACGGCGCGCTGCCGGCGGTGCCCGGGCCGATGCCGATCGCGTCGTCGAGGCCGTCGCCGTTGATGTCGCCGACCTCCACGTCGGTGCCCAGGCGGGCCTTCTGCGCCGTGCCCCAGCGGGATCCGGTGGTGAAGTACGTACCGCCGGTCAGACCGGACTTGCCGGTCAGGATGGTCACCGCTCCGCGATCGGTCGTACCGGAGGTGTCGTCCTCGCCGGGCGCGCCCACGACCAGGTCGAGCCTGCCGTCACCGTCCAGGTCGCCGGAGGCGGTGGCGGCCCCGAACCGGTCACCCTTCTCCGAACTACCCGGCACGGAACCGGAGTTCTGAGTGAGAATCTTGCGGCCGGTGGCCGACGGCCCGCTCGCGCCGCCGGGGAGCACGCTGACCGCGCCGGCGGAGGACGAGGCGGCGGGAACCGAGGCCACCAGGTCGGATGAGCCGGAGTTGTCGAAGTCGGAGCGCTCCACACCGGGCGTGTCCGCGTGCGCGGCACCGCCGGTGGCAGCGAGACCGGTGACGGCGACCGCGCCGGCGATCAGCCAGGCACCCTTGGCGGCCTTCCCGGGAGGTGGAGCGGACGGTCTGCGAGCATGTCGTCCCATAGGTTCTTCCTCACTGATGGACGGTGATACGGGCGAAAACGGCGGTCAGGCCTTGGCCTTGAGCCAGCTGACGATACGGTCGAACTCGGTGCCCTGGCTCAGCAGCGCGCCGCCGTGCGCGGACCCCGTGACGATGCGGGTGGTGATGTCACCGGCCGGGACGCCGTTCTTCTCGGCGGTGGCCTCCAGGTCGGTGGAGTGGGTGGCCGGCACGAAGTCATCCTCGGAGTGCAGCAGGTACATGGGGGCGTCACCGGCGTTGGCCCAGTTCTTGGACACCATGGAGCGCCAGGTGCCCCAGCAGGAGGCGTGCATGGCCTCGCTGGTGTCGGTCGAGTCGGGGTAGCAGCGGGCCAGGATGGAGGCGTTGTCGCGGACCTTGCGTCGCTTGAACTCGGTGGAGGCGTTGCCGTCCACCCAGGCCCGGTAGGGAGAGGCGACGGGGGACAGCGCCACGATGCCCTTGAGATCGAGGGCGTTGGTGCCGTTGGTCGCAGCGTCCGTGGCGAGCTGGCCGCCGGCCGAGGAACCGAGCATGACCACCCGCTCGGGGTCGGCATCGAACTCGGCGGCGTGCTGTCGCACCCACGCGGTGGCTGCGGCGACGTCGTCGCGCTGGGCGGGCCAGGCGGCCTCGAAGTTGAGCCGGTACTTGATGGCGAATACCTGGAAGCCCTGGTCGGCGAAGTCCTGGGCGCGGGTGGACCAGTCGGTCTGGGCGTACCAGTAGCCGCCGTGGATGAGGATCAGCGCGGGCTTCGGTGCCCCGGTGGAGGGGGTCCAGTAGGCGTCCAGGGTCTGGCGGGCATGGCCGCCGTAGCTGTGGGTGGTGGGTGTCTCGGCGGCGTGCGCGGGCTGAGCGGGGGCCGCAGACAGCAGGCCGGTGACGGCGAGGAACGCCCCGAGGAGGGGCAGCAGAACGCGACGCATGATGCGGAGCTGCTTTCGTGAAGAGGGAGTGGGAGGAGGGGACGCGGGCATCCCCCGTCTTCGGTTCGTCGGCAATTCGTTGTGGTCCCGGGGCCGTGCCGATGGCGGCCTATCGGTGGAGCAGAACCTTCGGGCGTCCGTGGGCCGGGACCGCCCGGGGCGGTTGCGACCCGGTGGACCGCCGTGCAGTGGACTCCGTCCGGTCCGCAGGCCGGCCGGGGAGAGACCGGCCTGCGGAGGTGGCCAGGAATGGCCGGGTGGTCAGCGGATCGCGGTGCCGAAGGTGTCGCCGGTGGCGGGCAGGCCGTTCCTGCCCGGCTCGTGGGTGGTCACCGTCTGGGTGGCCGCGTCGTAGACGTTCGCCCAGGGCACGGTGTGCACCGAGCCGTACGTGGACGGGCCGAACGGCATCCCGAGGTAGAGGTCGGCGCCGGTGGCGGTCAGAGCAGAACCGACCTTCTGGTTCGCGCCCAGAGTGCCGGGGATACCGAACTTGCCGGGGTGGACCGTGGCGACCGAGTCACCCGGGGCGCCGGTGAGGCCGAAGGTGTAGACCGTGCCGGCGTCGGCGCCCTCGGGGGTGTCCTCGCCGGGCACGCCGACCGCGAGCAGCGTGTTCCTCGCCGTGCTGACCTCGTCCGGGGCGGTGTCGACCGCGGCCAGGGTGGCGCCGAAGTTGTCACCGGCCTCCACTGCGCCGGGAACTCCGGGGGAGCCCTGGTAGATCCCGGTCATCTGGGTGGCGCCGGTCCCGGTCAGCAGGAAGGTGTCCACCCGGCCCGCGTCCGCGGCCGAGGTGCCGTCCTCGCCGGGCGTGCCCACGGCCAGGACGGACTCCGTGCCGTCAGCCGAAGCGCTCGACCGGTAGGAGACCATGGCCAGCGCGCCGCCGAACCGGTCGCCCGTCTCGGCCCCGCCCTCCACGGTGTCCTGGTCCTGGTCCAGGCCGGTGATTCCGGTGGGGAGGTTGTCGGCGTTGCGTGCATGGGTGAACAGCGCCACCCCGCCTGCGTTCGCCTTGGTGCCGATGGCTTCGCCGCCCGAGGCGATCGCCAGATGCTGCGGAGAACCGGCGATCGCGGAGCCGAACTTGTCGTCCGCCTCCATGACGCCCGGCACGTCCAGCCTGTCCTGATGGAGCACCACGTTGCTCAGGCCGGTGGAGCCCAGGTAGAAGACCCCGCCCGCGTCGGTGAGTCCGCCCGCGGAGTCCTCGCCCGGCGCGCCGACCGCCAGGTACGGGGCGCCCGCGGCGGTCGTGCCCGCGGCCAGCGAGGCGCCGAGCTGGTCACCGGCCTCGGAGACCGAGGAGGCCAGCGCGCCGCTGCCCGCACCCTGGTACAGGGCGACCGCGGCGGTGCCGGTGGCGATGCCGTCCGGCGCACCGTAGACGATCTGCGCGCCGCCCGCGTTCGCCTCGGCGCCGATCGCCTCGCCGGGGATACCCACGGCCAGGTCCGTGCAGCCGTCCTGGTTGTGGTCGAAGGTGGCCAGGGCCTTGCCGAACAGGTCGCCGGCCTCGGAGTCACCCGGGAGGTTCGGGGTGTTCTGGGTGATCTCGGCGGTGCCCTTGCCTCCGCCGTAGACGACCTGCACCCGGCCGGCCTTGGCCGCCCCGGCGACCGTGGCGTCCGGGTCGGAGATCGCGACGTCCCGGAGGCCGTCGCAGTTGAAGTCGGTCATGGCGGCCGCACCGGTGGTCTCGGCGATCCACCCGCCCAGGTCGTCCACCCGGGCGGCCGCGCCTCCGGTCCGGGTCTCGGCGGCGTCGACGCCGAAGCAACCTCCCTGGTAAGAGCGGCTGGTGAGTGCGACGAGCTGCGCTCCGCCGGTCGACGCGCGTAGCACCGGACCGCCGGTGTCGCCCGCACACGCCGACACCCCGTCCTTGCCGGTGACGGTGGCCGCGGTCGCGTCGGAGGCATCCACGGTGTACGTGCCGGTGTGCAGCTTCAGCGGCGCCCACTCGGTGCGGGTGCGCCCGTAACCGGCGAAGGCCAGCTCCTCACCGGTGGCCGGGGCACTGTCCGCGAGGGCGACGGGCGCGACCTCGGTGACCGGCCGGTCGAGCCGGGCGAGCACCGCGTCCCGGTCGTCGCGCGGCACGAGTTCGACGACCTCGCGCACCGCGCCCGCGGTGGTGGTCAGGTCGGTACGCCCGATGGTCGCAGTGGTCTTCAGCTTCGGCCTGCCGGCCGGGACGGACAGGCTCTGCGCCGGGTCGTCGGCGAAGCAACTGGCCGCGGTCAGCAGCCACTCGGTGTCCACCAGGACGCCGGTGCAGCCGCGGGTGGTGTCGCCGATGTCCAGGCGCGCGGTGAAGGCGTGGGTCTGATCGGCCGCCGGAGCGCCGGTGACGGCAGCCACCGGAACGGCAGTGAGCAACGCGGTGGGGCCGACGGCCAGGGCAACGGCCAGCGCGGCGAATCGGATGGATCTGCGGTGTCGCATGACGAAGAATCCTCGGAAAGAGAGACGGAGTGCGCCCGCCCCGAAGGGGTAGGGGCATGAGGGGAGAACCGGGCGTTCCGATGGCAGGTGAACCATCGGACGGTGACGGTTACTTGGAGGACCTGATCTCCACCAGCATGTGCTCGCGCCCCTGCTCGTCCGCGCTCTCGCCCACCGGGGTCCAGGAGTTCTTGGCGATGTCGAAGGTCTTCTCCTCCGTACCCACCGTCATGTCCACCTGCGTGGTGTAGTCGTTGCCCTTGACCCCGTAGACCGAGGGGATCTCCATGGTCAGCCAGCCCGAGTCGCCGGTCATCCGGAAGCAGATCTTGTCCTGCTGCCGAGCCCATACCTCCAGCAGGCCCGTCTCGCTCGCACAGTCCGCGAGCACGATGTGCCCGTCACCGCGCTTCAGCGTGATCCCCTGCTCGGCCAGGATCTTGTCGGCCTGCGGGTAGTCGAAGTCCTCCACCGCATATCCGGGGCCCTCGTCGGCCACCAACCGTGTCGTCCCGGACGGACTGCCCTGCGCGCCGGCCGTCACGGCCAGCCAGACCAGTGCCCCGGCCGTCGCAGCCACGACGGCGCCCCGTGCGAGCCTCCGTGCCGAAGATTTTCTTCCAGGTCTCTCGAGTGGCTTCATCATATTCCTCGTCCATCGGTTCCGGTCCGGCCCGAACTTGCGGCCAGGCGCAAGGAAGAACGAAAGCCCCTCCCCCCACCCCCCGTCCGAATGCGCGACTGCGCACCCGGAGTTGCTGAGCGCCGACTGCGAGATCGCCCCTGGGGGAGGGCGAGCGGAGCGCTCCAGCCGTCACATGAAATCCACAACACTGCTTGCTGTCCAATGGACTTGACGGTTCATTAGGAACAGACGGGACTCCTGATCTGTGACGTGCGCCATACCTGGAAAAGGTTGCACGGCATGAAGTGATGACATGGTGCAGATCCAACGACTGCTCTGAAACCACGTATTGCCTTCAGCACCGGCTGGCTCCAGGGCGTGGAGCGGCGCCCTCGCACCGCGGCCACACGAGCGCGGGACGGCGCGCATCGTCGCCACCGGAAGGAGCGCCGCGGGCACGATGCGGCGAAGGCAACCTGCCTCGGCACGGAGTCGGCCGCGAAGACGGCCCGTTGCACACGGTGCTCACTGGGCAACATCACCCGCCGCGGACGCGCGGTGGAGCGCCGTCCAGCACCTCGAACGGGGAGTCACCCCGGCGCTCGGACAGGAACGGCTCACGCCCGCCTGGGCGGAACGCCGCAGGCCCGGTGCCACATCGTGGATGTGGCACCGGGCCTGCGGGGAACGACGGCCCGTCAGCTGCCGAAGGCGAGCGCCAGTTCCTTGTCATAGGTGCTGTTCTTGCGGATCGAGTCGCGCGACATGAAAAGCCGCCCGTTCACGTACAGGGCGCCGGTGCCGTATCCCGGTGCGAGCCTGCGCTCCGACTCCGACGTCTCGTTCGGCAATCTGAGGTAGACCGTCTGCTTGCCCGACCCGGTCTCGATGCCCACCACCTGGCCACCCGAGTCCAGCGTGGGCTGGCGGTAGGCGATGAGCGTGTCACCGTCCATCCGCAACGGCAGGATGGTGCGCTTCTCCCCCGCGTCGGACTTCCACTTGGGCTTCCCGGTCCCCAGGTCGAACGCGATGATCTCGTTCGTGTCCCCGTACTGGGACTTGCCCTGGTGCTCCTCCGAAGGAAGGTAGAGGTTGTCCTTGTCGACGGCCACCGTCACACAGGACTCGGTGTCGATCCGGCAGTTGGGGTCGTACTTCGGCTGCCCGTGTTCCGGACGCTCGAGTGAGAGCCGGGCGCGCAGCTTGCCCTTGTCGTCCAGGGACATGATGTCCGTCGTGCTCACCGAGCCGGCGCCGACGGCGACGACCACCGGATCGGTGGAGATGACGTTGACGTTCTTGAGGCCCTTCGGGGCCGCGAAGCTCCACTTCGCCCTGCCGGTCGCCGGGTCGATCTTCTGGACCTTGTACTCGTTGTCGATTCCGCTCCCGCAGTCGGTGACAGCCACCAGCGCCTTGCCGCCGCCGTAGCCGCGGGGCCGGCAGCCGCGATAACTGGCGGACTTCCAGAGCTCCTTGCCGGTGATGGAGTAGCCGGCCGATCCGCCGATCCAGGCGGACGCGACGGTGTTGCCGCTGATGGTCAGGCTCAGGCCGGTGCTGTAGACACGATCACCCGGCAGCTTCTTCTGCCAGAGCTTCCTGCCCGCGTCGAGGTCGATGACGGCGATCTGGTTGCAGGGCTCGGACGAGCTGTCGGAGCTCATCTTCCGCTCCTGGAAGACGACCGCGGTCCGCCCGTCCGCCGTGACGTGCCTCGACGAGGCGCAGACCTGGCCGTCGAGAGGGAGCTTCCAGGCCTTCTTCCCGGTGTCGGCGTGGTAACCGGTGATCGAGTAGACGGAGGGCTTGGCGTACGTCTTCGCCGTCGCCCACTGCCCGGGAACCAGCATGCTGTCGACCGGGACGGAGGAGGGGTAGGGGACCTGCAGAACCGCCTTCGCATCGGCGTCGGCGGGCCGTTCGCCGCCCCCCTCGGTCGGGTCCGTGCCGCCACCGTCCTCGCTGCCCCGGCTGCCCCCGGAGGTACCCGCGACGTCGTCCTTGCCCCCGTCATTGCTGTTGGCGAACCAGACTCCGCCGGCGATCACGAGCACGACCGCGACCGCGGCACTGATGACGATCATCATCCGCTGATTCGACCGGCCGCCCTGCGGGGGTATGCCGCCGGGGTACGTGCCCTGCGGGTACATGCCGTACGGCTGCTGCCCGTAGGGCTGTTGGCCGTACGGCTGCCGGCCCGGGTATCCGTAACCCGGCTGGGGCGGCCCCGGGTATCCGTACCCGGGCGCTGCGCCGGGCGGTGGCGGGGTCTGCGGAGCGTGGCCCTGCGGCTGGGGGTAGCCGTAACCCGGCTGCCCGCTGGGCTGTTTCGGCGGGTACCCGTATCCGGACGGTCCGTCCGTGGAACCGGAGCGTGGGTCCTGCGGCGCGCCGAAACCGCCCTGGGGCGGCTCCTGCGGTGGCTGAGGCGGCGGCTTCGCCATGGGCTTCTACCTCTTCACGGGGGTCCGCAGCCCGACCGGACTCCCCCGCTGTCCCGGGTGGTCGGTTCTTCCCGGGATGGAGCGAATCGGGCGCGGAACCCGCCAAGCAACGATTCGCGAGCGGGAGTTCTTTGTACCACTGGAAACCGGGTTGTGAAGGGGGCGGGTGTCAGCCATGACAGGTGTGACGGACCCGGGACGAATCCGTCGCACCGGGCGGACGAACCACCCCGGCCGGCGCGACGGACGCACCGAGGCGTCAACGCTCAAACGCTGTCGGCGAGTTCGAGCCAGCGCAGTTCCAGTTCGTCCTTCTCGGAGGCGAGTTCGCGCAAGTCCGCGTCCAGCTTCGCGACGCGTTCGAAGTCGGTGGCGTTCTCGGCGATCTGCTCGTGGAGCTTGGACTCCTGGTCCCCGATCCGGTCCAGACGCCGTTCGATCTTCTGCAGTTCCTTCTTCGCGGCCCGGTTGTCCCCCGCGGGCTTGTCCTTGGCCGGGGCCGCCGGCGCGGGCACCGCGGCCTCATGCATGCGGCGGCGGCGCTCCAGGTACTCGTCCAGACCGCGCGGCAGCATCCGCAGTGTCCGGTCGCCGAGCAGGGCGAAGACCCGGTCGGTGGTCCGCTCGGTGAAGTAACGGTCGTGGCTGATGACGACCAGCGACCCGGGCCAGCCGTCCAGGAGGTCCTCGAGCTGGGTGAGGGTCTCGATGTCGAGGTCGTTGGTGGGCTCGTCGAGGAACAGGACGTTCGGCTCGTCCATCAGCAGCCGCAGGATCTGCAGCCGCCGGCGCTCACCGCCCGAGAGATCGCCGACCGGCGTCCACTGCTTCTCCTTGGCGAAGCCGAACTTCTCGCACAGCTGGGATGCCGTCATCTCCCGGCCCTTGCCGAGGTCCACCCGGCCGCGGACCGCCTCCACGGCCTCCAGCACCCGCCAGGACGGGTCGAGTTCGGCGACCTCCTGCGAGAGATGAGCCAGCTTGACGGTCCTGCCCACGACCACGCGTCCCTGCGCGGGCTGCTGCTCGCCCTCGGTGCGGGCGGCCTCGGCCAGTGTGCGCAGCAGCGACGTCTTGCCGGCACCGTTGACGCCGACCAGCGCGACCCGGTCGCCCGGTCCGAGCTGCCAGGTGAGGTGCTCGACCAGCACCTTGGGGCCGGCCTGCACGGTGACGTCCTCGAGTTCGAACACCGTTTTGCCGAGCCGGGAGTTGGCGAACTTCATCAGCTCCGCGCTGTCGCGCGGCGGCGGGACGTCGGCGATCAGCGCGTTCGCGGCCTCGATCCGGAAGCGCGGCTTGCTGGTACGGGCCGGGGCACCCCGGCGCAGCCAGGCGAGCTCCTTGCGCATCAGGTTCTGGCGCTTGGCCTCCTCCGTCGCGGCGATGCGCTCCCGCTCGGCACGGGCGAAGACGTAGTCGGAGTAGCCGCCCTCGTACTCGTGGACCGCGCCGCGCTGCACGTCCCACATCAGCGTGCAGACCTGGTCGAGGAACCAACGGTCGTGGGTGACCACCACCAGCGCCGAGCGCCGGGCGCGCAGGTGGGCGGCGAGCCAGTCGATGCCCTCTACGTCGAGGTGGTTGGTGGGCTCGTCGAGCACGATCAGATCGGGCTCGCCGATGAGCAGCTTGGCCAGGGCGATGCGCCGGCGCTCACCGCCGGAGAGCGGTCCGATGACGGTTTCCAGGCCGTCGGGGAAGCCCGGGAGGCCGAGCCCGCCGAAAAGCCCGGTGAGCACGTCCCGGACCTTGGCGTCGCCCGCCCACTCGTGATCGGCCATGTCCCCGAGGACCTCGTGCCGGATGGTGGCCGCGGGGTCGAGCGAGTCGTGCTGGGTGAGGACGCCGAGGCGCAGCCCCCCGGAGTGGGTGACCCGTCCGGCGTCCGGTTCCTCCAGCTTTGCGAGGATGCGGACGAGGGTGGTCTTGCCGTCGCCGTTGCGGCCGACGACGCCGATCCGGTCGCCCTCGTTGACGCCGAGGGAGATGCCGTCGAGCAGCGCACGCGTGCCGTACACCTTGTCGACGGTTTCCAGATTGACGAGGTTCGTTGCCACTTCCGCCCCAGCTCCCGCGCCCCGGGCCGGTGGACCGGCCCTGGGCGCCCTTGTATGAATCGTTCCCAGCGTAGCCGCCGCCGCGGGGGGCGCTATCGAGTGATCACGCGGGCGCCGTCCGCGGGGCCGGTGGCCACCCGGGCGGCCCGGCAGGTGCCGGAGGCGCGGAGCCCGTCGGCGACCTTGCGGGCGGCCGCCCCGTCCTCGGTGAGGAAGGCGGTCGTGGGTCCCGAGCCGGAGACGATCCCGGCGAGCGCACCGGCTTCGGTGCCCGCGCGCAGCACCGCCTCGAGGGACGGGCGCAGGGAGACCGCTGCGGGCTGGAGGTCGTTGGCGCCGCCGTCGGAGTTCAGGGCGGCGGCGAGCGCGCGCGGGTCTCCGTTGCGCAGGGCGTCCAGGAGCTCTGCGGAGGGGTCGGGGGCGGGGACGTCCGCGACGCCGGAGCCGGTTCCCGCGGCCTCGCGCAGCCGGTCGCACTCGCGGTAGACGGCCGGGGTGGACAGGCCGCCGTCGGCGACCGCGAACACCCAGTGGAAGGTGCCGCCGGTCTCCACGGGGGTGAGCAGCTCGCCTCGACCACGGCCGAGAGCGGCCCCGCCGACCAGGCTGAACGGCACGTCGCTGCCGACCTCGGCGCAGATCTCGAGGAGTTCGTCCCGGCTCGCTCCGGTCCCCCAGAGGGCGTCGCAGGCCAGCACCGCACCGGCGGCGTCCGCGCTGCCGCCGGCCATGCCTCCGGCGACCGGGATGTCCTTGGCGATGTGCAGGTGGACGTGCGGCTCGATGCCGTGGCGGGCGGCGAGGAGCTCGGCGGCGCGGGCGGCGAGGTTCGTCCGGTCCTGCGGTACCCGGCCCGCGTCGGGTCCCTCGACGGTGATCCGCAGGGTGTCCGCCGGGGTGGCGGTGACGTCGTCGTGGAGGGACACCGCGAGGAAGACGTTGGCGAGGTCGTGGTAGCCGTCGGGGCGCAGTCCGCCGACCGCGAGCTGCACGTTGACCTTCGCCGGGACGCGGACGGTGACGGGGACCGGGGGCGCCGGGTACGCCGGGTACGCCGGGGACATGGGACGGGGCTCCTCGTGTGGTGGGCGTGGGGGCTGCCGTGGCGGGCACGGCGTTCCGGTGCGGGGTGCGGTCCGCCGGCCGGAGCCGGGGGTTCAGCGGTCGGGTCGGTTCTCGGCGATGGCCGCGAACTGCTCCACGGTCAGGGCCTCGCCGCGGGCCTGCGGGGAGACGCCGGCGGCGGTCAGCGCCACCTCCGCGGCGGCGGCCGAGCCGGCCCAGCCCGAGAGGGCCGCGCGCAGGGTCTTGCGGCGCTGCGCGAACGCGGCGTCGACGACGGCGAACACCTCCTGCCGGGTGGCCCGGGTGGCGAGCGGTTCGCTCCGGCGCACCAGCCGCACGAGGCCGGAGTCGACGTTGGGGGCGGGCCAGAACACGTTGCGCCCGATGCTGCCGGCCCGGGTGACGTGGGCGTACCAGGCGGCCTTGACCGACGGCACCCCGTAGACCTTCGAGCCGGGCGGGGCGGCGAGGCGGTCGGCCACCTCGGCCTGGACCATGACGAGGGTGCGCTCGATGGTCGGGAAGGTCGCCAGCATGTGCAGCAGCACGGGCACGGCGACGTTGTACGGCAGGTTGGCGACGAGTGCGGTCGGCGGGGGGCCGGGGAGCTCGGACACGTCCATGGCGTCGGAGTGGACGAGGCCGAAGCGGCCGGCGCGCCGGGGCAGCCGGGCGGCGACCGTGGACGGGAGCGCCGCGGCGAGCAGGTCGTCGATCTCGACGGCCGTGACCCGGTCCGCCTGCTCCAGCAGCGCCAGGGTGAGCGAGCCGAGGCCGGGGCCGATCTCGACGACGACGTCGTCCGGGCGAACCTCGGCGGTCCGGACGATCCGGCGCACGGTGTTGGCGTCGATGACGAAGTTCTGGCCGCGCTGCTTGGTCGGGCGTACGCCCAGGGCGGCGGCCAGTTCGCGGATCTCGGCGGGGCCCAGCAGGGCGCTCGACGGGTCGGGGCCGGGGGTGGTGGGGCTGAAGCTCACTGGTGAAGCTTACGGCCGCACACCGGCCACGGACTCGCCCCCCTTTGCACGTAGAGCTTCTTGGCCCGGTGGGTCTGCTCGGCGGCGGGGGCGTCCTGGGGCCGTCCGGTGCCTCCGAGCCGCTGCCAGGTGCGGGTGTCGAACTGATAGAGCCCGCCGTGCGTGCCCGAGGGGTCGACCGCGTTCGGCCGCCCGCCGGCCTCGCACTGGGCGAGCGCCTTCCAGTTCAGGCCGTCCGCGCCGCCGACGGAGCCGGGCAGGGGTTTGGTGCCGATGTGCTCGATCTGGTCGACCGGTTCCCGGACGGTCTCGGCGGAGAGCTTGCGCGGCTTCTGTTCGACCCCGTTCACGGTGCGCAGGGCGTAGGTGACGCGGCGCACGCCGAGGACACCCCGCCGGACGACGACGCGGGTGCCCTCGAAGAGCGTCGGGTCGGAGCGTTCGACCGTGCGGAAGGGGGTCACCTCCTCGCGGACCTCCCTGCTGCCGGTGATCCGCAGCACCGACACCCGCTGGCCGTCCAGCGGGTAGCTGTCGGGCGGCACGGAGGTGGTGTCCTCGCCGCGCAGGACGATGCCGGCCTCGGCCACGGCACGGCGGACCGTGGCCGCGTTGGTGCGGATCGTGCGTTCCCGGCCGTCGGCCAGGAACGTGACGGTCCGCTCGGTGCGGACCTCCAGATCGAGGCCGCGGCGGGAGATGGCGGCGTGCCGGGGCACGGACAGGTGGGCACCCTCGGCGCGGACCCCGAGCAGGCGCAGGGCGCCCTCCACGGTGCGCGCTGTGGTCCAGATCCGGTGCCGCTCCCCGTCGAGGGTGAGGGTGACGGGACGCCCGCGGCGGAGCTTGATCTCGTCGCCGTCGGTGATCGCCTCACCCGGGGACGGCGAGACGAGGTCGTGGGGCCCGGTGTCGAGGCCCTCGCTCTCCAGCAGCCCGCCGACGTCGGCGGCGAAGGTGTGGAGCGAGCGCTCCCGGCCGTCCACGCTGAGCCGGACCTCCTTGTCGTGGGCGACGAACGCCGTGGTCCCTCCGGCGAGGACGGCGACCACGAGCGCCCGGGGGACGAGGCGGCGCAGCGCGTCCAGTTCCGCTGCGCGCTTCGCTCGTGCGGCGCGGCGGGCGGCGGCCCGCCCCTCCCGGGGGAGTTCGAGGGTGGGTGCGACGAAGTGCGGGACGGTGGGGGCGTCCGGTGCCACGGTGCGCGGCGCGGCGAGTGGGTCGAGGAGGGTCGCGGTGGGCCGTCGCTCTGCGGAGCGGACGCCGGGAGCCGGAGCGGCATGGCGTCCGCCGCCGGGAGTCGGGGATGGCGCCGGGCGGGGCGACGGGCCGGGTACGGACGGCGCGGGGGCGTGGACCTGGTACGCCTGGGGCGACGGGTGGGCGGGGGCCTGGGCGCCGGCCGGCGGGGCCTGCGGGGGGAGGTACAGGTCCGGGATCCTGTGCTCTGCGCGGGGCGCGGGCGGCCGGGGCCGGTCCGGGTGAACGGCCCGGGCGGTGTCGGCGTACCCGTACCCCTGACCGGCCGGTGCATGGGCCCCGTGGAGGTCCCGGCCGTGGATGTGGGGGTGGCGGACGTGGCTCTCGTACGGCGGACGGGGCCACTCAGGCGGCGCCTCGGACGCAGCGGGGGTTCCGGTGCGCACTGTCCGGTGGCTGCCCTGGGAATTGCTCACGACGCTCCACTGGTCCGGCGGTAGGCCCGGGGACTGTAGCGGAGCTCCGACTACTCTCCCAAGTCGAACGGGCACCGATAGTGACGGACAGTCGGGGGGAGTGCGGGTTTCAACGACCGAAGACGCGGGCCGTGTTGGCGGAGACGGCCGCGGCGAGGGTGTCCTCGTCGACGCCCTTGACCTCGGCCATCGCCCGTAGGGTGACCGGGATGAGGTAGGGCGCGTTGGGGCGGCCGCGGTAGGGGGCGGGCGTCAGGAACGGCGCGTCGGTTTCCACCAGAAGGAGGTCGAGCGGGACGACGGCCAGGGCGTCGCGCAGCGGCTGGGCGTTCTTGAAGGTCACGTTGCCGGCGAAGGACATCAGATAGCCGTGCTCGGCGCAGATCTTGGCCATCTCGGCGTCGCCCGAGTAGCAGTGGAAGACGACCGTGTCGGGGGCGCCCTCCTCGTCGAGGACGCGCAGCACGTCGTCGTGGGCCTCCCGGTCATGGATGACCAGCGCCTTGCCGTGCCGTTCGGCGATGTCGATGTGGCGGCGGAACGACAGTTCCTGGGCGGCCATGCCCTCGGGACCGGTGCGGAACCGGTCGAGTCCGGTCTCGCCCACACCGCGCACCTGAGGCAGCGCGGCCAGCCGGTCGATCTCGGCGAGCGCTTCTTCGAGCGCGGCCGTGCCGCCGGGTTCCCGGGCTCCCTGGCGCGACCACCCTTCGAGGTCGCCGTGCACGATGCGCGGGGCCTCGTTCGGATGCAGGGCGACGGTGGCCAGGACGGCAGGGTGCGCCGCGGCGGTGTCGGCGGCCCAGCGGGAGCCGTTGACGTCGCAGCCCACCTGCACCACGGTCGTGACACCGACCGCGGCGGCCTTGGCCAGCGCCTCCTCGACGCTTGTGCTCTGCATGTCGAGGTGGGTGTGCGAATCGGCGACGGGGACCCGCAGCGGTTCGGGCAGAGGTGGCGGAGCGGCCTTGTCGCGCTCGCCGCTGCCGCCGTTGCCGCCCGTCCGTGCCGTCATGCCCGTCATGGTAGGACGCGGCCGCGGGTCCGGCCCGGGGCGGCCCCCTGGGACGCGGACCGTGGCGGGTTCCGCACGCGGTCTGCGTCCTCGGACCGTTCCGGAGCGTTGCGCTCCGGGGGCGCCGGCTGCCGTCAGTGCCGTTCGCGGTGCAGGAGGCGCACCAGATCGTGCACGTGCCGGCGGTGCCGGGGCTCGCGCTCCGCCTCCGGCTCGGGCGCCCGGTCACCGGGCGGCTCCTCCCCGGCGGGCCGGGACCTCTCGACGGCCTCGGCTGGCTCGGACGCCGCAGCCATTGCCCCTCGCGGTGTCTCGTGGGCACCGGGCACGACCAGCGGCCCGGCCGCCGGAACGTCGGACAGCCATCCGCCGCGCGCCGTGGAGACCCGGCCCGAGCGCATGATCCGGACCACCGTGTGACCGCAGTTGGCGCACCTGGGCCGGGTCAGGGGGGAGGGGACCCGCCGGCCGTCGGCGCGGTAGACCACGTACTCCTCGCCGGCCGCGTCGACATGGTGCTCGATCACGTACTCCTGCTCCCAGCCGTGCCCGCAGCGCATGCACGCGAAGGAGTACGCCTCCTGCGTCGTCGGATGATCGACCGGGAGACCGAGCGGCGTCCGCGGAGTGTCCGGAGTCGTGTCCGGGGTGTCGCTCATGACCGTTCCTCCTGTCCGCTGGACAAGGACTCCGGGACGAACCCTCGTATCCAGTGGACGCCCGTTCCGGCGGCAGCGCGCCGGACCACTCCCGCGGCCCTGACGGAACCCGGCCACCGTCCGCGAAATGGGCATGCCATGCGCCCCGGACTTCCCTTCAGAATAGCCCTTCGTCCCCCCTACGGGACGATTCGCAGAAGAATTGAAAGACTTGTGAAGGAAAGCGGAAAACAGCGCCGGGGTCCGTCGTTCACCGCCGTCGGCACGCAGGACTCGGCACCGACGGCGGGCGATGAGCGAGAAACACGGCACACGAAACGGAACGGGAAACGGGAACGGGTCGGAAACGCGACAGGGAACAGGAAGGCGGACAACTCCCCGTGAGCACTCAGCCCTCCCCCGCCGTCCCGGACTTTCCGGTCTTCCCCGGCGCATGGGCATTCTTCGCCGCCACGACCGCGTCGAACACCTCACGCTTCGGCACTCCGGCCTCGACGGCCACCGCAGCGATGGCCTCCTTGCGCCGCTCCCCCGCCGACTCGCGGACGGCCACCCGTCGTACCAGTTCGGCGGCGTCCAGGTCCTGCGGGCCGGGCGGTGCCGCGCCCTCGACCACCACCGTGATCTCGCCGCGCACGCCGTTGGCAGCCCAGGCCGCCAACTCCCCGAGCGAATCGCGCCGGACCTCCTCGTACGTCTTGGTCATCTCCCGGCAGACCGCGGCCCGGCGCTCCGCGCCGAACACCTCGGCCATCGCCATGAGCGTGTCGTCGAGCCGGTGCGGCGCCTCGAAGAAGACGAGGGTCCGCCGCTCGTCGGCCACCTCGCGGAGCCGGCCCAGTCGTTCCCCGGCCTTACGGGGCAGGAAGCCCTCGAAGCAGAAGCGGTCCACCGGCAGACCGGAGAGTGCGAGCGCGGTCAGTACGGCCGACGGCCCCGGCACCGCCGTGACCCGGACGCCGTGCTCGACGGCCGCAGCCACCAGCCGGTAGCCGGGGTCGGACACCGACGGCATCCCGGCGTCGGTCACCAGCAGCACCCGCGCACCGCCCGCCAGTTGCTCGACCAGCTCGGGCGTTCGCGCCGCCTCGTTGCCCTCGAAGTACGACACGATCCGCCCGGACGGCTGGACCCCGAGCGCCTGCGTCAGGCGGCGCAGCCTGCGGGTGTCCTCGGCGGCCACCACGTCGGCGGCGGCGAGTTCCGCGGCCAGCCGGGGCGGGGCGTCCGCGGTGTCGCCGATGGGTGTCCCTGCGAGTACGAGCGTTCCAGTCACCCGGCCATCCTCCCAGGCCGGCCGGGCGGGAGACGGTCCGCCCGCCGCCGTCGGGCCCGCACCCGCCCCGCGAGGCGCGGAGCACTCCGGCGCGTTCCCTATCCTGTCGCGGTGACCAGTGACACGGCGACAGGATCGCGGCACGCGCGGCAGCCCGGCGGACACCCATCCGGTGCGGGTGCTCCCGGGGCCGCCCCGACGGCCTGGCAGCAGCGGCTGCGGCACTTCGGCCATACGGACCGGCCGCGGACCTCCGTGCGCGAGCGGCTCGTGCCGCCGTTCGCGGACCGGGACGTCGCCGGCCGCGGCTCCGGGGGATGGTCGGTGTTCGGCCTCGGCCCCCGCGCCGCCGGACGGCTTGCCCGCTGGTCGGCCTGGGGCGGCCCGCTCCTGGTGGCCCTGTTCGCCGGTGTGCTGCGCTTCCGGCAGCTGGGCAGCCCGCGGGCGGTGATATTCGACGAGACCTATTACGCCAAGGACGCCTGGTCACTGCTGCAGTACGGCTACGAGGGCACCTGGCCGAAGAACGCCAACGACGCCATCCTGCAGAGCCCGCCGAGCGTGCTGCTCAGTCCCGAGGCCAGCTACGTCGTGCACCCGCCGGTCGGCAAGTGGATGATCGCGGCGGGCGAGTGGCTGTTCGGGCTGAACCCGTTCGGCTGGCGCTTCATGGCGGCTCTTCTCGGCACCCTCTCGGTACTGATGCTCTGCCGCATCGGCCGGCGGCTGTTCCGCTCCACCCTGCTGGGCTGCCTGGCCGGCCTGTTGCTGGCCGTCGACGGCCTGCACTTCGTGATGAGCCGCGCCGCCCTGCTCGACGTGGTGCTGATGTTCTGGGTGGTCGCCGCGTTCGGCTGCCTTCTCGTCGACCGCGACCGGACCCGGGCCCGGCTGGCCGACGCGCTCGGCGACGCTGCCGAACGGGACGGGACGGCCGGGACCGTACGGCCGGACGCCACCGTCGGCGGCCGGCTCGGTCTCGGGCTGCGGCCCTGGCGGCTCGCCGCCGGACTGTGCCTGGGCCTGGCCTGCGCCACCAAGTGGAACGGCCTGTACGTGCTCGCCGCGTTCGGCCTGCTCACCCTGGCCTGGGACATCGGCGCCCGGCGGACCGCCGGGGCGTACCGGCCGGTGCGTGCCGTGGCGCGCCGGGACATGCTCCCGGCGTTCCTGTCACTGGTCCCGGTCGCCGTGATCACCTACATCGTCTCCTGGGCGGGCTGGTTCGCCACCCGCGGGGGATACTTCCGCACCTGGGCCGAGGAGGGGGCGCACCGGGGCGGCGCGTGGAGCTGGGTGCCCGGCAGCCTGCGCAGCCTGTGGCACTACCAGTCGGAGGTCTACGGCTTCCACGTCGGGCTCACGTCACCGCACACGTACGAGTCGAACCCGTGGAGCTGGATGGTCCTGGGCCGCCCGGTCTCGTACTTCTACGAGTCACCGAAGCCCGGGGAGGACGGGTGCCCGGCCGGCACCGTCGACAAGTGCGCCCGCGAGGTGCTGGCGATCGGCACCCCGGTGCTGTGGTGGGCGGCCTGCTTCGCCGTGCTGTACCTGATCTACCGCTGGGCCCTGCGCCGGGACTGGCGGGCAGGCGGCATCCTGTGCGGCATCGCGGCGGGCTGGCTGCCGTGGTTCCTGTACCAGGAGCGGACGATCTTCCTCTTCTACGCCGTGGTGTTCGTGCCGTTCCTGTGCCTGGCGCTGGCCATGATGATCGGTGCGATGCTGGGCCCGGCCGGGGTCCCGGAGCGCAGGCGGGTGGCGGGAACGGTCGGCGCCGGGGTGCTGGTGCTGCTCATCGTGTGGAACTTCATCTACTTCCACCCGCTGTTCACCGGCGATCCGCTGCCCGTGGAGGCGTGGCGCAACCGCATGTGGTTCGACACCTGGGTCTGATACGGACGTGTCCCGGCCGGCGCAGGGCAGCCGGCCCGGCCGGAGCTGCGCGCAGGGACGGCAGGAATCCCGATTCTTCAGGGCCGGGAGGACGTCAAGTAGAGTCCCCAGCGATCGCATCTCCGGTCCGCGGGATCCGGGGAGGACTCCGAAGGGCTGTGGGGATCTGCAATGCGCACCAATGGCGCGAAGGTGGCCGTCGTCGGCGGAGTGGTCGTTGCCGTGGTGGGAGCGGGTGTCGGGACGTACGCCCTGATGAGTGACTCCGGTGGGGGCAGCTCGTCCGTCACCTCCGAGGACGACCGTCCGCGGGTGAAGACAGGTCCGCCCAGTGCCGCCGAGGTCCGCACCACGGCGCGGAAGTTCCTGTCCGCGTGGGAGAGCGGCTCGCTGAAGAAGGCCGCCGCCCTCACGGACAGCCCGGCCGACGCCGCCGCGGCCCTCACGTCGTACCACAAGGACGCCCGGATCTCCGACGTCGCCTTCGAGCCCGGCAGGGCTTCGCAGCGGACCGTCCCGTTCAAGGTCAATGCGGTGATCGCGTTCGGCACGCAGAAGGCCCCGTGGCAGTACGCCTCCGAGCTGACCGTGACCCGGGACAAGTCGACGGGCAAGCCGGTGCTCGACTGGGAGCCGTCCGTCGTCCACCCGCATCTGCGCGAGGGCGACACCCTCAAGACCGGCGAGGCCGACGCTCCGCCCATCAAGGCCGTGGACCGCAACGGCGTGGAGCTGAGCACGAAGTCGCACCCGGCGTTGCGCGGCGTGCTGGCCTCGCTCCGCGAGCGTTACGGCGACAAGACGGACGGCCGCCCCGGCGTGGAACTGTGGATCTCCCGTGCCGCGCCGAAAGGTGCGGACGCCAAGACCCGTGCGGCCGAGCGCCCGGACGAGACGCTGAAGGTGCTCTCCAAGGGAACGCCGGGGACGCTGCGCACCACGCTGGACGCGCGGCTCCAGTCGAACGCCGAGGCACAGGTCAACAAGCACCGCA
The DNA here is from genome assembly GCF_023703325.1 of Streptomyces meridianus. Classification (GTDB taxonomy): domain Bacteria; phylum Actinomycetota; class Actinomycetes; order Streptomycetales; family Streptomycetaceae; genus Streptomyces; species Streptomyces meridianus. The sequence continues at coordinate 124,649 of NZ_JAMQGM010000037.1, read as the reverse complement.
AGGCCGCCGTGGTGGCCGTCAAGCCCAGCACCGGTGAGATCCTCGCGGTCGCGAACTCCCCGGCCGACGGCTTCAATGCGGCGCTCCAGGGCTCCTACGCCCCGGGGTCGACGATGAAGGTCATCACGTCGTCGCTGTTGCTGGAGAAGGGGCTGGCCGGCTACGACAAGCCGCACCCGTGTCCCAAGTACTCCTCTTACGGCGGCTGGAAGTTCCAGAACGACAAGAAGTTCGAGATCAAGGACGGAACGTTCGCGCAGAGCTTCGCCCGCTCCTGCAACACGGCCTTCATCACCCAGGCCAAGAAGATCAAGGACGACGCGCTGACGCAGCAGGCGCGTGACGTGTTCGGCATCGGCCTCAACTGGCAGACGGGCGTGCCGACGTTCGACGGCGCCGTGCCGGTGCAGCACGACGCCCCGAAGGCCGCCTCGATGATCGGGCAGGGCGGTGTCCGGATGAACCCGCTGAACATGGCGTCGGTCGCGGCCACGGTCCAGAGCGGCACGTTCCGTCAGCCGTACCTGGTCTCCCCGGAGCTCGACAACCGGCAGCTGGCCAAGGCTCCCCGCACGCTCTCGGCTGACGCGTTGCAGCAACTGCGTGCCCTGATGCGGCTCACGGCGACGTCCGGGACGGCTGCCGAGCCCATGTCCGGACTCAGCGGCGACATCGGCGCGAAGACCGGTTCGGCCGAGGTGATGAACCAGAAGAAGCCGAACGGCTGGCTCACGGCCTACCGCGGAGACGTGGCTGCCGCGGCGGTCGTCCCCGAGGGCGGCCACGGCAGTGACTCCGCAGGGCCGGTCGTGGCGGCGATCCTGCGCGCCGGCTGAGGCGCGGCGAGACGCCCGCCGCCGGCGGCGCGGCGTCCGGCACGGGCCGGGCGCCGCGTCGCTCGTTCCTCGCGGACGACCGGTGCCCTGTGCCCGGCCCGGCCGCCGTCGTCCGGGTGCTGAAAGGCGGTCGCGTTGCCCGGACCCCTGTGGTTGGGTTCGGCCCATGAGCACTTCGGACCACCCCACCGCGCACCCCCGTTTCGCCGAGGCTCTCGAGGAGCTCGGCCTCGAGGTGGAGCTGCGCGAGTTCCCGGACGCGGTACGGACCGCGGCCCAGGCCGCCGCCGCAATCGGCTGCGATCCCGGCCGGATCGTCAAGTCGCTGGTCTTCGAGGTGGACGGGGAACCTGTCGTCGTGCTGATGGACGGCTCCTCCCAGGTCGACCTGACGCTCGTGCGGGAGGAGCTGGGTGCCTCCGTCGTGCAGCGCGCGAACGCCGCCACCGTGCGCGAGGCGACGGGGTACGCCATCGGCGGCGTACCGCCGTTCGGCCATCGCACCCGGATCCGGGTGCTCGCCGATCACGGGCTGCTGCGGCACGACGTGGTGTGGGCGGCGGCCGGGACCCCGCACACGGTCTTCGCGCTCGCCCCCAGGACCCTGATCGACCATGCCGGGGGCGAACTGGTGGACGTCAGCGAAGCGGGCGTGTGACCCCGGTCGTCGCCACGGCGGTGCTGACCGCGGCGGTCGCGCACGCGGGGTGGAACGCCATCGCCCACCGCATCCGGGACCAGCTGATCGCGTTCACCCTGGTGTCCTCGGGCGGGGCGCTGGCCGGGGTGGTGATCGCCTGTCAGGTGCCGCTGCCGGCACCGGCGGCCTGGCCGTACCTGGCGGTCTCGGCGGCGGTCCACGTCGCCTACATGGCGCTGCTCATGCGGTCCTTCGGGCTGGGCGACTTCGGCCAGATGTACCCGATCGCCCGCGGCACCGCTCCGCTGGTCGTGACGGTGCTCGCCGCGCTGTTCGTCGGCGAACGGCCGGACGGCTGGGCGTCGCTGGGGGTCGTGGTCGCCTCCGCCGGACTGGTCGGCCTTGCCCTGTGGGGCATCCGGGGCAGCGGCGGCCGTCCGCGCACGGCTGCGGTCACGGCGGCGATGGCGACGGGACTCGCCATCGCCGTCTACACGGTCGTGGACGGCGTGGGGGTGCGCGCGTCGGGGACTCCGCTCGGCTACATCGCCTGGCTGATGATCGTCCAGGGGTCGGCGATCCCGTTGTTCACGCTGGCCCGGCGCGGCCGGGAATTCCCGGCCCAACTGCGGCCGCACGCCGTGCGCGGGTTGGGCGGCGGGGTGCTGTCGGTGGGGGCGTACGGGCTTGTGCTGTGGGCCCAGACGCAGGCCGAGCTGGCGCCGGTCGCGGCGCTGCGCGAGTCGAGCATCCTGGTGGGCGCGGCGATCGGGGCCGTGTTCTTCGAGGAGCGGTTCGGCGGTCCTCGGGTCGCTGCCGCGGGGCTGATGGTGGTCGGCATCGGCCTGATGCTGCACGCGGGCTGACCGCTGCCGGCTCCGGAGCCGTACGTCGCCCCCGGCGGGCGCGGTGCCGGTGCAGGGCGTACGACCGGGGTGCGTACGGCGCAGGGCACGTGCCCCTGCGGGAGAACGGCGGACGGCCCGCCCGGACTTGCCGGACGGGCCGCTCTCGCGAAGAGAAATCAGATCTGCACGCCGCCACGAGCGCCCAGCGGGGCGATCTCGACGCCGCCGGAGAGGACACCCTCGGTCGGCAGGGCCGGGAGGGACAGCGGCAGGCCACCGGAGAGGGCGCCCAGGGCACCGGCCGGGTTGGCGGTCTCGACACCCGCGGACATGCCACCGGCGACGTTGTCCAGGTCGGCGTCGGCGATCTCGCGGGTCTCGACCTGGTTGGTGAAGTTGCTCATTGTATGTGTTCCCTTCGAAACGAGAATGGACGTAGCATCAGCCGACTCGGCGGGGGGTTGATCCGGAGACCCCAACTGGCGTGTGGGACAACCGGTCAGACGGAGCCCGCTCCCGCTTACCCAGAGATCAGATCACATGGGCTATGCGGAAGCCCACCTCGATTTTCTGTATTCCCAGTGACTATTCCGTGGGGCAACGTCACATCCCTTTCACATTCGCGCGTAAGGCCGTCGAACCGCCACACCATGGGCGGATGAGGGGCCAGAATTCCGGCGAAAGGCATGGAATCCGCGGGAGCTGACACGACGTCGAAACCTTTCAACCTTCGCGTAACCGCGGGATCCTGATTTCACGGCCCATAGTCGCCCTGCGCCGGGACGCAGGAGCGCTCGCGGGCCCACATCGCCGGGCCGGCGCCACCTCGGCCGATGAGACGAGCGCCACATCGGCAGCGATCTTCACAACTCCACTCGCAGGGCAGCGCCAGGAGATGTCGTACTATGGGAGATTCGGTCTCACCGAAGTCCGGACACCGTGATCGGCCACGTAGCACTCATGACGAGAACCGTCATCGATGTCGCACGAGAAGCCTGCGGAAGCCGCGGAGATGTTCGGGACGACGACCGAGGTCGCGCATGTGCCGCCCCCTTCGGCCGGGTTGACCACGCGCGCGGTGGTCGTCCTACCTCCGCAGGCAGTCGCGAAGTGCACGCACCAGGGCCTGGGCCCGCGGGTCGGCGGTGACGTTCTGCTGCATGCCGTTGGTGACGTAGCCGAAGCCGATGCCCGACTCGGGATCGGCGAAGGCGAGGGATCCGCCGCGGCCGGGGTGCCCGAACGCACCGCGCGACAGCAGCGGTGAGGACGGCCCGTGCAGCATGTACCCCAGCCCGAAACGGGTGTTGACGACCAGCACCCGGTCCGGTCCGGCGGACTCCTCGGTGCGGGCGAGGGTCAGGGTCGCCGGGACGAAGAGCCGTCCGGCCCGACCGCCCGCCTCGGCCTCCACCTCACCGGCGAACGCGGCATAGCAGCGGGCCAGTCCGCGTGCCGTGGCGATGCCGCCGGACGCGGGCAGGCCGGCGGCGCGGTAGGCGGGGGCGTTCTCGTCGGGCAGGGGGTGGATCGCCGTGAAGGCGCGGCGGGTCAGCGACTCAGGATCGCGGTAGGCCTCCAGCACGGACCGCTTGGGGCGCGCCCGCAGCCCCTGGGCAGGCGGGGGCGGCGGCGTCTCCACGTCACCGATACGGCCGACCGGGCCCTGGTCGGACTCGGGCACGCCCAGCCACAGTTGCAGCCCGAGCGGCCGGGCCATCTCCTCGGCGATCCAGCGTCCGATGGTGCGACCGGTGGCCCGCAGGACGAGTTCGCCCAGCAGCCAGCTGTAGGTCTGCGCGTGGTAGCCGTGGTCCGTGCCGGGTTGCCAGAGGGGCCGCTGGGCGGCGAGGGCAGCCGGTCCGCTCACGCCGTCGACGGCCTGGTCCGGGGTGAGCGGGGTGTCGAGCGCGGGCAGTCCGGCCCGGTGGGACAACAGGTGCCGGACGAGGACGCGTTCCTTGCCGGCGGCCTTGAACTCGGGCCAGTAGGTGCCGACCGGGGCATCCAGGTCGAGCCGTCCCCGCTGGTGCAGGATGAGGGGGACGGCGGCAGCCAGGCCCTTCGTGGCGGAGCGCACGACCTGTGCGGTGTTCTCGGTCCACGGGGCGGAGTCCGGCCCTCCGGTGGCGTCGGCGGTGCCGGCCCAGACGTCCACGACCTTCCGGCCGTCCCGGTAGACGGCGAGGGCGGCACCGCGTTCACCGCGCTGCTCGAAGTTGCGTGCGAAGGCGTCCCGGACCGGCTCGAAGCCGCCCGTCACCGTGCCCTGGACGTCCACCACTGGTCCGCACTCCCGCTCGCCGTCGTTGCGCTGTCAACCTCCCATAGTGCCTCGGCGCCCACGGGGGGACGGAGGCGGGGGCACCCGCGGGCGGGGGTTGCCCGGCCCCCGTCGGGCTCAGCCGACGGGCGCGGCCACCGACCGGGGATCGAAGCCGAACGGGAGCTCGAGACGATGACGGCCCATCAACTCGCTGTCGCACAGCAGGTCCTGGGTGCGCCCGTCGGCCGCGATGACCCCACCGCTGAGGACCACCGACCGGGGGCACAGCTCCAGCGCGTACGGAAGATCGTGGGTGACCATCAGGACCGTCACGTCGAGCGAGCGCAGGATGTCGGCGAGTTCGCGGCGGGACGCGGGGTCGAGGTTGGACGACGGCTCGTCCAGGACGAGGACCTCCGGCTCCATGGCGAGCACGGTGGCGACGGCGACCCGGCGGCGCTGCCCGAACGACAGGTGGTGCGGCGGGCGGTCGGCGAACGACCCCATGCCCACCCGGTCGAGAGCCGTGTCGACCCGGGCCCGGAGCTGCGCACCGCGCAGCCCCGCGGCTGCGGGCCCGAAGGCGACGTCCTCGCGGACCGTGGGCATGAAGAGCTGGTCGTCGGGGTCCTGGAAGACGATGCCCACCCGTCGGCGCACCTCGGCCATGTTCTCCGCGTCGACCGGCAGTCCGGCCACGTGCACCGTCCCCGCACCGGCCGCCAGGATGCCGTTGAGGTGCAGGACGAGGGTGGTCTTGCCGGCGCCGTTGGGACCGAGGAGGGCGACGCGCTCACCGCGGTCGACGGTCAGGTCGATGCCGAACAGCGCCTGGTGGCCGTCGGGATAGGCGTAGGCGAGGCCGCGGACATCGAGGGACGCCGGGGGGCCGGGGGGCATCGGGCCGGATACGGTCACAGGGTCCATCCCATCAGACAGACGGCGAGGGCCGCCGCGGGCAGGGTCGCCGCGTACGTCCACTGGGCGCGGGTCGCGGGCGCCTCGTGGAGGACGGGCATCGTGCCGGTGTAGCCCCGGCTCACCATGGCGAGGTGCACGCGTTCCCCGCGTTCGTAGCTGCGGATGAACAGCGCCCCGGCAGTCTTGGCGAGGACCCCCCAGTGGCGCACTCCGCGGGCTTCGAAGCCGCGGGAGGCCCGGGCGATCCGCATCCGGCGCAGCTCGTCGGCGATCACGTCCCCGTAACGGATCATGAACGAGGCGATCTGGACGAGCAGGGACGGCATCCGCAGCCGCTGCAGCCCCTGGAGCACCTCGCGCAGTTCGGTGGTGGCGGCGAGCAGGACGGACGCGGCCACGCCCAGTGTGCCCTTGGCCAGGACGTTCCAGGCGCCCCAGAGTCCGGAGACGCTCAGCGGCACCCCGAGCACGTGCACCATCTCGCCCTCCGCCACGAACGGCATGAGTACGGCGCACAGGACGAACGGCACTTCCACGAGCATCCGCCGGAACAGGAAACCGGCCGGGACCCGGGCGGCAACCGCCACCGCCCCGAGCAGCAGCGCGTACAGGCCGAATGCTCCCAGCGCTTCGCGCGGGGTGGCGACCACCGCCAGCACGAAACAGAGCAGCGCGGCGATCTTGCAGTGCGCGGGCAGCCGGTGCACGCGCGAGTGGCCGTGCCGGTAGAGCTTGTGCGCGTGCCCGGCGCCCATCAGGCGGCGTCCGAGGAGGCGGGGGTGCGGCGGCGCACGGCCCAGAAGACGCCGGTACCGACCGCGAGCGTCGCGCCGACGCCGACCACTCCGGCCAGGCCACCGGACAGCCGGGCGTTCTCGACGTCCTTGGTCCGGTAGTCGGCCAGCGGCGAGTTCGCGGCCGCATGGTCCCGGGCCGTCCGGTCGATGCCGTGGTCGGCCGCGACCTTCTCGAGGCCGTCCGGGCTGGCGGAGGCGTAATAACTGAGACCGCCGGCGAGGAGCAGGGCTGCCAACAGGCCGGTGATCCAGACTCCCCGGGCGGACTTGCGGCGGGCCGGCGCCGCGGTGCTGCTCCCGGCGGTGACGGACTGCTCGGACTTCGCGTCGGCGGACATCAGGCCGTCACTCCCTTGCCGGTGTTCGCGCCCTGCGGGCCGGAGGGGGTCTCGGGGGCAGTGGTGGCGAGCACCAGGGGGTGCCGCAGCCCCCGCGCGCCGTGGACCAGGTCGGGGCGGACAGCAAGGACCGCACCCACGGTGAGGGCAGTGATCGCCGCCTCGCCGACACCGATGAGGACATGCACGCCGATCATGGCGGTGAGGACCTTGCCGAGCGGCACGTCTGCCGCGCCGCCGATCGCGTAGAGGCCGGTGAAGGCGGCTGCCGCTGCGGGGACGGACACCAGCGCGGCGACGAACGACGCCGCGGTGACCGACGCCCGGGACACCGGCAGCACCTTGAGGAGGCCGCGGAACAGGGCGTACGCGACGGCGACGGTCACCACGCCCATGACCGTGACGTTGGTGCCGAGCGCGGTGAGTCCGCCGTCCGCGAACAGCACGCTCTGCATCAGCAACACGACCGCGATGCACAGGACCCCGGTGAAGGGGCCGACGAGGATCGCTGCGAGCGCCCCGCCCAGCAGATGCCCGCTGACGCCGACTCCCACGGGGAAGTTGAGCATCTGCACGGCGAAGACGAAGGCGGCGACCAGCCCGGCCAGCGGGGCCGTGCGCTCCTCCAGTTCGCGGCGCGCGCCCCGGAGGCCGACCGCGACGGCTGCCGCCGCCGCGACTCCGGTCGCCACCGACACCGGGGCGTCGAGGAATCCGTCGGGTACGTGCATCGCGGGCTCCGCTTCTGCTGCGTGGGACGTCTGCGTGCGTGCGGAGGGCCCTGTGCCCCCGGCGGTCCGATGATAGACGCTACATGCGAACGGCTTGCAAGAGCGCCTCATGTGCGAAGTCGTTCCGGGAGCGCGCCGGGGTTCCCGTGCCGGATTCCGGTAGCGCTGCTCCGCGCGCTCCGAGGTGGCGGCGCCGCCCCGGGGACCGAATCCTGTAGGAGAGCCGACCTGGGGAGGTGCGTGCGGGATGGTGAACGCCGCTGTCGAGCCTTCCGTCGCGCCGCCCGTGCTGTCCCGGCGGCGCACCAACGCCGTCTTCGCCACGATCGTGCTCGGCTTGATGCTCGCCGCGCTCGACCAGCTGATCGTCTCGACGGCCCTGCCGACCATCGTGGCCGACCTCGGCGGCGGCGGACACATGGCCTGGGTGATCACCGCCTACCTGCTGACCGAGACGATCGCGACCGTTCTGGTCGGCAAGTTCGGCGACCTCTTCGGCCGGAAGCTCATTTTCCAGATCAGTGCCGGAATCTTCCTGCTGGGGTCGGTGTTCGCGGGCGTTGCGAGCAGCATGCTCATGCTCGTCACCGCCCGCGCCATCCAGGGCATCGGCGGCGGCGGACTGCTGGTCACCGCCATGGCGCTGATCGCCGATGTCATCCCGCTGCGGCAGCGCGGCAAGTACCAGGGGGCGCTGGGCGCGGTCTTCGGCATCACCACCGTGGTCGGTCCCACCCTCGGGGGCGTCTTCACCGACCATGCCACCTGGCGCTGGTGCTTCTTCATCAACATCCCGCTCGCGCTCCTCATGATCTTCATGGCGGCGCGCACCATCCCGGTCATCCGGGCTCCCGTTCGCCCTGTGATCGACTACCTGGGCATCGTCCTGATCGCCATGGGAGCGTCGGGGCTCGTGCTGGGGCTGGAGTGGGCCGGGAGCACGTACCCGTGGGACTCGGTCACGATCATCGGCCTGTTCACGGGCTCGGCCGCGCTCCTCGCGGCGTTCGTGTTCGCCGAGCACCGGGCGCGGGAGCCGATGATCCCGCTCGGGCTGTTCCGAAGTCCGGTGTTCACGATCTGCTCGGTCCTCAGCTTCATCGTCGGCTTCTCGATGCTCGGAGCGCTGACCTACCTGCCCACCTATCTGCAGTTCGTGGACGGCGTCTCGGCCACTTCGTCCGGGGTGCGCACCCTGCCGATGGTCATCGGACTGCTGGGGACGGCGCTGTTCTCCGGGGAGGTCGTCAGCCGCACCGGCAGATACAAGATCTTCCCGATCCTCGGTTCCGCGGTCACCGCGCTCGGGCTGTTCCTGATGTCCACGATGAGCGCTTCCACCGGGGCGCCACTGGAGTTCCTCTACATGTTCGTACTGGGCCTGGGACTCGGTATGACCATGCAGGTGCTGACCATCGCGGTCCAGAACACGGTGCCGTACCACGTGCTGGGGGCCGCGACCTCGGGCGTCACGTTCTTCCGCACCCTCGGCTCGGCTTTCGGCACAGCCGTCTTCGGCACCCTCTACAGCAGCAAGCTGGAAGCGAGCCTCGCCGACGCCTCCGCCCGTTCCCCCGGCGTGCCGCCGGACGCGGTACGCGCCCCCGGAGCCCTGCACCAGTTGCCGCCCGCCCGCGCCGCGCCCTTCATCGACGCCTATGCGGAGACCGTGAACCACGTGTTCTTCTGGGTGGTCCCGGTGGCCCTCGCCGGGCTGGTGATCGCCTTCTTCCTCAAGAGCGTTCCGCTCCGCGACAGCGCCCGCGCCGGAGCATCGGACATCGGCGAGGGGTTCTCCGCGCCCGACACCCCGGACTCCGACCAGCAGCTGGCCCGGGCGGTGGCCGGCGTCATGCGCAGGTCTCCGAGGCCCGTGGGCCGGCAGCTGATCGAGGACAGCGAGAGTCCGCTGACCGCGGCCGAGGCGTGGGCGCTCGGCCAGATCCACTGGCGCGGCAAACGGGAACGCGGTGCCGTGCTGCGCGACGTCGCGGCCGAGCACCGGGTGCCGGACGACGTGCTGTGGCCGGTGTTCATCCGGATCGCCGAGGCCGGGTACGTCGAGCCCGACGAGGAGGGCCGGCTGCAGCTCACGCCGTCCGGCCGGGCCGAGATCGACCGCCTCACCGCGGCCTGGCGGCACTGGCTGGACCAACGGCTCGAGGACTGGGACGTCCGCGACCCGGAGGACCGTGCCCGTCTGGACCGTGCCCTGGACCACCTCGCCTCCGAACTCCTGGAGGAGGCCGAGGCCCAGTACATCCGCACACCGCTGTGACCACCCGGATCCGCCCCTCCCGCTACCACCCCCTCCGGGCGGGGACCGCACGCACCGGAACACCGGGCGACCGTGCCCGCGACCGGACACCCCCGGCGGCCCGCGCACCACGAGTTGCCCCGTTCCGCCGCCGGCCGAACCATGGATGAGGTGAGCAACGGCGTGTACCTCCGGTTCCCTCACATCCACGGCGACCTCGTGTGTTTCGCCGCCGAGGACGACCTGTGGGTGTCCCCGCTCACCCCGCCCGCCGAAGCCGAACCCCCCGCTCGTGCCTGGCGGCTCACCGTCGACCGCACGCGCATCGGGCACCCCCGCTTCTCCCCCGACGGCCACCACATGGCGTTCACGACCTGGCGCAGCCTGGACCCGGAGATCCACCTGGTGCCGGTGGGCGGCGGCCCGGCCAGGCGCCTGAGCTACTGGGGCAGTCCCGACACCCGGGTGTGCGGCTGGACCCCCGACGGTCACATCCTGGCCGCCGCGTCGCACGGCCAGCCGTTCTCGTACTTCTCCTGGGGCTACAAGGTCCCGCTCGACGGCGGCCCGGGCGGCAGGCTGCCGTGGGGGCCGCTCTCCGACATCGCGGTGGCGGACGTCGACGGCGAACACCTCACGCTGCTGCTGACCGGCAAACCCCCGCACGAGCCGGCCTCCTGGAAGCGCTACCGGGGCGGCGCGACCGGCCGGTTGTACCTCCGGGGGCAGCGCTTGCTCGCCGGGCTGAACGGGCATCTGGACTGCCCGATGTTCGTGTCCGGCGGCCGGATCGCCTTCCTGTCCGACCACGAAGGGGTCGGGAACCTCTACTCGTGCCGACACGACGGCTCCGACCTGCGCCGTCACACCGATCACACCGATTTCTACGCCCGGCACGCCTCGACCGACGGCCGCCGGATCGTCTACCAGTGCGCCGGGGAGATCTGGCTGGTCGACGACCTGGGCCCGGGCGCCCGGCCGCGACGGGTGGAGGTGCGGCTCGGCGGGCCGCGGGCCGGCCGGCGCCGGTACCAGGTGCCGGCGGAGTCGCACATCGACTCGCTGGCCGTCGACACCACCGGGCGCGCGAGTGCCGTGTGCGTTCGCGGCAGCCTGTACTGGCTGACCCACCGGGACGGTCCGGCCCGCACCCTCGCCGACGCCCCCGGAACCCGGGTCAGGCTTCCCGGGATGCTGGGTTCGACCGGACGGCTCGCGCAGGTGACGGACGCGGAGGGCGAGGACGCCATCGAAATCGTCCCGCTGCCGAGCGCCGGCGGCGGACGCGGCCCCCGTCGGCTGGCCTCCGGACGGCTCGGCCGGGTCCACGAGCTGGTGGCCTCCCCCGACGGCGAGCGGCTGGCCGTCGCCTCGAACGACGGCAGGCTGCTGATCGTCGAAGCCGGTGCTCCCGAGGAAGCCGAGGACGTCACCGGCGCGGAGGAACCGGTGGACAGCCCCGGCGCCGACCCGGTCCGGGTGCTCGCGGTCTCCGGCAACGGCCCGGTCCGCGACCTGGCCTTCTCACCCGACTCGGCGTGGATCGCCTGGTCGCACCCGGGTGTCGGCCGGTCGCTGCGGCAGATCCGGCTGGCCCGGCTCGCGGACGGCACGGTCGTCGACGTCACGGACGGCCGGTTCGAGGACGAGCAGCCGGTGTTCACCCGCGACGGCCGCTATCTCGCGTTCCTGTCCTGGCGCGGCTTCGACCCGGTGTACGACGTCCACACCGGCGATCTGTCGTTCCCGCTGGGCTGCCGCCCGCACCTCGTCCCGCTGTCGTCGGCGACGCCGTCCCCGTTCGCCCTCTCCGCGGAGGGCCGGCCCGCCGCCGGCGGCCTCGATCCGGAGGAGGCCGGGGAGAACGCCGAGGGCGGTCCGGTGCTGGTGGAGGCGGAGGGACTGCCGAGCCGGGTCACGCCGTTCCCGGTCGCGGCGTCGAAGTACTCCTCGCTGCACGCGGTGAGCGGCGGCGGGCTGGTGTGGCTGCGCTGGCCCATCTCGGGCGCGCTGGGCCAGACGTTCGCCAACCCCGCGGACGTCTCGGGCTGGCCGACGCTCGAGCACTTCGACCCGGCGCGGGCGAAGTGCACCGAACTGGTCGCGGATCTGGACTGGTTCGAGGTGAGCGGTGACGGCACCCGGCTGGTGGTCGACAACGACGGCGAGCTGAGTGCGGTGCCGGCGACCGAGCCCGGTGACGGCGACTCGACCGTGCGGCTCGATCTGCGGCGCATCATGCACCAGGCGAACCCGGCGGCGGAGTGGCGGCACGCGTTCGAGGAGGCGGGCCGGATCGTCCGCACGTACTTCTGGGACCCCGGGATGTGCGGCATCGACTGGGACGCGGTGCTGGACCAGTACCGGCCGCTGGTCGAACACGTCGCCACACCGGACGAGTTCGCCGATCTGCTGCGCGAGGTACTCGGGGAACTCGGCACGTCCCACGCCTATGTCGTCCCGGCCCGCCGGAACGAGGGGCCCGGCCGGTACCAGCGGCCCATCGGCCTGCTCGGGGCGAACTTCCGGCCCACTGCGGACGGCCGCTGGGCGGTGGCGCGGATCCTGCCGGGTGAGTCGTCCGATCCGCACGCCCACTCGCCGCTCGCCGGCTCGGGCATCCGCGAGGGGGCGCTGCTCACCCATGTCGACGGGCGCCCGGTCGACCCGGTGGCCGGCCCGTTCCCGCTGCTGGAGGCAGCCGGTGGCACGACGGTCGAACTCGCCTTCCTCCCCGCCCCTGGCGGCGACGGACGTGCGGACCGGGGCGGGGGCGGGAGCGTGCCGGAAGAGGCCGAGGCCCGGCCGCGCCGGGTCGCGGTCGTCCCGCTGATCGACGAACGTCCGCTGCGCTACCAGGACTGGGTCCGCAAACGCCGGGCGGTGGTAAGGGAGTTGAGCAAGGGGCGCTGCGGCTATCTGCACATCCCCGACATGGGCGGCTCGGGCTGGGCGCAGTTCAACCGGGACCTGCGCCAGGAGATGGCGCGCGAGGCACTGATCGTGGACGTGCGCGGCAACGCGGGCGGGAACATCAGCGAACTCGTGGTGGAGAAGCTGACCCGGACCGTCGTGGGCTGGGACCTGACCCGCGACGCGCAGCCGGTCTCGTACGCCTCGATTGCGCCGCGCGGTCCGGTCGTGGCGCTCGCCGACGAGATGACCTCGTCCGACGGCGACATGATCACGGCCGCGTTCAAACTGCTCGGCCTGGGACCGGTGGTGGGGCTGCGGACCTGGGGCGGAGTGGTCGGGATGACCGGGCGGCACCGGCTCGTGGACGGGACGGTCATCACGGTTCCCATGAACGCGGCCTGGTTCACCGGGTACGGGTGGGGGGTCGAGAATCACGGGGTGGAGCCGGACATCGAGGTGGACCGGACCCCGCTCGACTGGGCGGAGGGCCGGCACCGGCAGCTGGACGACGCGGTGGAGGCGGCGCTCGGCCTGCTGGACCGCACCCCGGCCGCGACCCCGCCGGACCTCAGCGGCGTTCCCGACCTGCGCCGCCCGAACCTGCCCCCGCGCCGGGGGGGTTGAGAGCGTCCGCCGGACGGATCGGCCGCTCGCACCTGCGGCGGGAGCACTCCAGCCTGGCGCCGGGCCCCAGTGACGCGACCCGGCTCCGCTTCACAGGTCCTGCATCAGGACTAGGGCGAGCTCACGCGGCTGGGAGAACATCGGCCAGTGCCCCGTGTCCATCTCGACCAGCCGCCAGTGCTCGCTCTTGAGCAGTTCCGCGACGTCGTCACTAGGCTCGTCCCCGTCGAGCAGGCATTTGACGTACGTCGCCGGGAGCTCCCCGAGCGAGCGCTCCAGGACGGCCGGCTCCGTGAGTGACGCCCCCGGGTGCGGTGTGGAGCCGCCGACGAACCGGGCGATCTGCTCCTCGGTGAGTCCCTGCCCCTCGCACTCGGGGGCGGTCAGCGGGGCCCAGTAGCCGTCGTTCCCGGCGAGCGCCGCCTCGAAGGCGGCCTGCCCCTGCCACCAGGCGGAAGCCATCGACTCACCGTGCGCCGGCACCCCGGCGTCGACGAAGACGACCCGGGCCAGCCGGTCACCGATACGTTCAGCGGCCTGTCCGACGGGGATGCCCGAGTAGCTGTGCCCCACGAGGACGACGTCCCGCAGCCCGAGCCGCTCGACCTCTCCCACGATGTCCTGCACGTGCGTCTGCTGCCCGGCGGGAACACCCTGTTTCTCCGCCAGCCCGGACAGCGTCAGCGCGTGAGCGCCGTGTCCGGCCGCCCGCAACTCGGGGACGACGTCGTCCCACGCCCACGCTCCGAGCCACGCCCCTGCCACGAGTACGTAATCAGTCATGGCGGCAGGGTAGTTGAGGGCACTGACAAAGGCGGTGGGAGCAGGTTCGGTGCAGCAACACGGTCACCGCCGCCGGGAGCCGTCAGGCGCCGCCCACCTGGGCGGCGAACGGCTCCGCGTGCGTCGGCACCGACGCCACCAGCGCGATCCACGAACCGTCCGCGAAAACCAGCTCGAAGCGACCCCGCTGGAGGACACCCTTGGCGTTGGCGCGGACCCCGAGGACGGCGGACCGCGGAGCCTCCCACTGCGGCTCGAAGACCGGGTCGAGCTGCCACAGCTTGGAGCGGTCCGCGAGCACGAGCACCCGGCGGTCGGTGAACGCGACCGCAAGGGTCGAGGCCGGCACCCGTGCGGCCGTGCAGTGCGTCACCAGGAACTGCCCCGCCCGGCTCTCCCAGCCTCCGTGCAGACCCTCGCCGTGGACGCCGCGTGCGAGGGCGTCGTCGGTCGCCTGCTCGGCCCCTTCCAGCACCCGCTCCGTCCGGGAGACGGCCCTCGGCTCACTCGGCTGAAGGAACCGCTGCACTGCCCCGGGCAGTCGGGACTTGACCCGGCGCTCGAACTCCGACTCCTGCGGCGGCCGCCGCAACCGGACCGGCAGGTCCGGCACTCCCGGCGCCCTCCCGCACTCGCACACCGCGAGCAGCCGCTCTCCGGGCCGCAGGTGCGGTTCCACCTGGCCGTGCATGTTCTTGTTCATCCCGCGAGTCTCTCCGAGTTCGTTCATGAAGGCCGTCGCGGCCGCGCCGGACCACTCGTGGGCGAAGTCCATGCGGTCGAGCCGCTGGGTCGGCGATGAGCCCGCGGAGCTCGTCGGCCTGCCGCGTCCGGAGTTCCGCCGCCTTCTCCAAGCCCTCGGGATCCCCGGTGACGAACTCGAGCTGCTCGGCCAGCGGTTCCACCAATGGGCGCATCAACTCGTCCAGCAGCCCGCTGAGCGGGCTCGTCCAGTCGTTGACCTTGCTGTAGGCGTCGACCGCCGTACTTGCGGGACCGCTCATATCGTCCCCCGCGCCTGAGCCTCGATGGTGCGGATCTCGCCGGAGGTGTGGTCCTCGGTCTCCTGGTACGAGCGGGCAGTGCGTTCGATGAACTCGCCGATCCAGTCCCGCTGTTCGGCCGCGAAGCCGAGGTTCGTCAACGTCTCCTCGACCCGCTCGCGGTAGTCCTGCCCCGTCTCCTCGGATTCCGGGAGACTGCCGAACGCAGTCTCCGACGGAGAGTCCGCGCCCAGCGTCTTCCGGATCTGCCGCAATTGCCGGGCACGTTCCAGCTCGGTCTTCGAGAACTTCGTCAACGCGCCATGCGTGACGGCGAACTGCTCTGCCATGAATCCCCCTTGCACCTGCCGTGCGCTGTGAGTGCCTCCTCAAAACTGATCGAGCACGGTCGCATCCGGGAGACCTGGCCCCTCTCCCGCTGCGGGGCGGGTGCCGCCGAAGGCAGCGCCCCGCGGTCGGACAGCTCGGTACGGCGACGCGTCGATGCCGGCGGCCCCGCCCGGGCACGGCGAACGGGGTGCACCCCCGTGGAGTGCACCCCGCGTTCGCGCGGTGTGGCCGGCACGCCGCGCGCGGGCTCAGCGCTCGGAGTGCGGGTCCCGTTCCTGCCCGCCCTGGCCGCGCTCCTTCATCTCGTCCATGCCGCGGCGGGCGCGCTCCTTCATCTCCTCGCTGCCGCCCTGCTCACGGCCGCGCTCGCCCTTCTCGCCGCTGCCCATCTTCTGCTTGGCGCGGTCCTGCATCTGCTTCTTCTTCTCTTCGAACTGGTCTTTCATGCCCATGAGGTCTCTCCTACGGGAGGGGGGTCGGACCTCGCTAAGCCTGACACGATGGTGTGACCTTCGCATTCCGGACGGGCATTCAGGCAAAACCGCAGTTCAGAGCCGCTTCACGAGACGCGGACGGCCGTCATGCATGCCGCCGGCTGCGCTCCTTCTCGTCGGCGGCGCCACCTGCTCCGACCAGCCCCCCGCGGGCGTCCCGGGTCGCGGCGAGTCGGGGCTCGAAGCGGCGCATCTCCCGCTGCCCCACTGCTGCGATCAGCGGTGGCAGATAACCGCGGATCGACTGCATTCCGCGCAGCCACCACTGGGCGTAGACGTGTGCGGAACGGCGTTCGATGCCCGCGACGATCCGGTCGACGGCCGGCTCCAGCGGATAGGTCCGGTTGGACGGCCAGGGCAGTCGCGAGCGCAGTTCCCGCATCACGTCGTCCTCGTCGGCACCGCGCACCATGTCGGTGTCGGTCCAACTGAGGTAGCCGACGCCCACCTTGACGCCCTGGTGGCGCAACTCCGCCCGTAGGCAGTGCGCGAAGGCCTCGACGCCGGACTTCGAGGCGCAGTAGGCGCTCATCATCGGCGCCGGGGTGATCGCGGCCAGCGAGGCGATCTGCAGCAGGTAGCCGCCACTCTCCCGGAGTGCCGGCAGGAACGCTCGGGCGGTCGTGGCGCTGCCCAGCAGATTGACCTGGATCACGCGGTTCCAGGAGGACGCGTCGGATTCGGCGAACGGTCCGCCCTGTGCCACACCCGCGTTGGCGACGACGATGTCGATCCGGCCGAAGTGCTCCCTGACCTCCCCGGCGATCCGTTCCATCGCCCCGGCATCGGTGATGTCGCCGTGCCAGTGACGGGATTCGGTGTTCATCCGGCCGGCGGCCCGCTCGAGCTCTTCCGGCTCCAGCCCGATCAGTGCGACCTTGGCACCCCGCGCCGACAGTTTGCGGGCCAGCATCTCGCCGACGCCGCGCGCCGCACCGGTGACGACCGCAACCTGGCCGTCGAGGTTCTTACCTGTGCTCACGACGCCTCCTTCTCGCTCGTGTCCGTCTTCGTGATGCCCGCCCGGTCCGCCGGCTCGTGCGCGGAGGCGGACGTGAGGTGCTCGCGCACCAGCCGCCGGATCACCGCGGAAACCTCACCGGACGCCTCGACGGGGGTCATGTGGCCGAGGCCCTCGAGTTCGACCAGACCGGCGGATTCGGGCAGCGCCTCGGCGATCCTGCGAGCGTGCGCAACCGGGGTGAGGCGGTCCGCGGTACCCGCGACGACCACCGTGGGAACGCTCAACTGCCGTACGCCGCTGTCGAGATCGAGCTCGGCCAGCACCTCGGCCCAGGCGGCGCGCACCTTGCGCGGGCAGGCGTGCACGATGCGGGCGCACGCGTCGACCATCTCGGGGGTCGCGGCACGGCCCATCGTCGCGTACTTGAGGATCTTCCTGGCGAGCGGCGTGACCGGCCCGAGCGGGAGACTCGAGCCCAGCAGGGCACGGTGCACGCGGTGGCTCGCCCCGGCCGAGCGCAGCGGCACCACCGTGCACTCCCCCAGCAGCCGGGAGCTGCCCGTGCTGCAGAGCACCGCGGCGGCGGCGCGCGCCAGCACCGTCGGCCGGTCGGCGGCGGCCATGATCGTCATGGCTCCCATGGAATGCCCGGCCAGCACGGCGCGCTCGCCGGGCTCCAGCGTGGCGGCGAGCACCGCCTCCAGGTCGTCGGCCAGGGCCTGCGTGCTGTAGCCGCCGGGCGCGGGCGCAGGACTGCGGCCGTGGCCGCGCTGGTCGTAGACGACGACCCGGTGTTCCTCGGCGAGGTCCCGGACGACGGCCGCCCAGAAGGCGGTCGAGCAGGTCCAGCCGTGCGCGAGGACGACCGCGGGTGCGCCCTCGGGCCCGTGCACCTCGATGTGCAACCGGGAGCCGTCGGCCGAGGTGGCCGCGAGTTCCTGCCGAGCCACAGGGGGGCTGTAGGGGCCGCGGGCGACGTGCGTCAGCCGACTCATACGGCTGCCTCCGTTTCGTTGTGTCCGGCGGCGGGGCCCGCCGGGGCTTCCTCGGCGACGGCGGCCCGCAGAACCTCGTACTCCGCGAGGTCGACGCGCCGGGTCGCCTTGCGGAACTCGGCCGTGGTCCCTGGCCAGACGGTCGTGTTGCGACCCGACGCGTCCAGGTACCAGCTGTCGCAACCGCCGGTGTTCCACACCGTGCGCCGCATCCGGTCCTGCACGTGCCGGTTCCAGTCGTCAACGGCCTCGGGACGGGCGGAGAGCGCGACCCGGCCGCCGAGGACGTCGAGTTGCTTCACGTAGTCGACCATGTAGTTCAGCTGCGACTCGATCATGAGGATCATCGAGCTGTTCCCCAGGCCGGTGTTGGGACCGATGACGGTGAGGAAGTTGGGGAACTTCGCCGCGCTCGTGCCCCGCAGCGCGGCCATGCCGTCCTTCCACTCCTCGGCGAGGCTGGTGCCGTCGGACCCGAAGACACGTTGGGCGATCGGCATGTCCGTGACATGGAACCCGGTGCCGAAGACGATCGCGTCCGCCTCGGTCTCGGTGCCGTCGGCGGCTACGAGCGTCGAGCCGCGTACCTCCCGCAGACCGGAGGCGACGACATCGACATTGGGCCGGGCCAGCGCCGGGTAGTAGCTGTTCGACAGCAGGATGCGCTTGCAGCCGATGCGGTAGTCGGGCGTCAGCTTCGCCCGCAGCACGGGGTCCTTGACGGCCTTCTTCATGTGGGCGGCAGCCAACGCCTGGACCGCGCCGAGCATCTTCGGCCGCTTGGTGAAGGCGCCCACCTGCATCTCCCGGACGAACCAGAGCAGTCCGCGGCGCAGCGCGCCGGTGGCCGGGAGGACTGTGTGCAGCCGCCGTTCGAACGCGCTGATCGCCCGGTCCGCCCGGGGCATCACCCAGGGTGCGGTGCGCTGGAAGACCGTCAGCCGGCTGACCCCGGGCTGGATCGACGGCACGATCTGGATCGCCGAAGCGCCCGTTCCGATCATGGCGACGCGCTTTCCGGCGAGGTCGAAGTCGTGGTCCCAGCGCGCGGAGTGGAAGACCTTGCCGGGGAACGAGTCCAGTCCGGGAACGTCCGGGACCTTCGGGTCGGAGAGCGGTCCGGTGGCGGAGACGACGACGTCGGCGGTGAGCGGACCGGAGGCCGTGGCGATCTCCCAGAACAGCTCGTCGTTGTTCCAGCGCATTTCCTGCACTTCGGAGTCGAAGCGGATGTGCGGGCGCAGACCGAAGCCGTCGGTGACGCGCTCGAGGTAGGCGCGGATGTGCTGCTGGCCGGAGAAGGCCCGGGGCCAGTCGGGATTGGGCGCGAAGGAGAACGAGTACAGGTGGGACGGCACGTCGCAGGCGCAGCCCGGATAACTGTTGTCCCGCCAGGTCCCGCCGACGGCGTCGGCGCGCTCCAGGACGGCGAAGTCGGTGATGCCGGCGCGGCGGAGCCTGACCGCTGCCCCGAGGCCGCCGAACCCGGATCCGATCACCGCCACCCGTACGTGTTCGCGCTCCCGTTTCCGTACGGCCATACCGCAGCCTCCTGCCCCTTCACGATCGCGCCAGCAATCACTGGCACGGTTGGGAGAGTAGAGCAGAGCCGTACTCATGGGTAGGGGTACGACGGAAAACGACGCCGTCCGCACCGCCCGGCGCGCGTGCCACCCGTCGGCATAGGCTGCCCGGTGTGGCGAACGACGAGCCCGGAGCGGACGATGCCCGCGAGTACCGGACGGAGGAACTGGCCGAGGCGGCCGGCATCAGCGTGCGCACCCTGCGTTTCTACCGGGAACGCAAGCTGCTCCCGCCGCCCCGCCGGGACGGCCGCATCGCCTGGTACGGCGAGCGCCACCTGGCCCGGCTGCGCACCATCGGCGCACTGCTGGAACGCGGTCACACCCTCGGCGGCATCGCGGAGCTCTTCGCCGCCTTCGAGAGCGGGCGCGACGTCGGTGAACTCCTCGGCCTCGAGAGCGCGATAGCCGTCCCCTGGTCGGAGGAGACCGAGGTCCGCCTGTCTCCGGAGGCACTCGCCGACCGCTTCCGGGGCGAGGCCACCCCGGAGAACCTGTCCGCCTCGATGGACCTGGGCTACATCACCGGTGACGGCGACACCGTGGTGCACGTCAGCCGGCGGCTGCTCGACGCCTCCACCGCCCTGGTCGACCGGGGCGTGCCGCTGTCGGTGGTCCTGGCGGCGGCGCGCGAGGTCCGGTCGCACGCCGACGACCTCGCCGGGCTGTTCACCCGGATCATCCGCAAGCACGTCCTCGCGGGCGTCCTCGACCGGGCCGAACCCGACCGGGGGCTCGGCCCGGACGACGTGGCCCGGATCGCCGAGACCATCGAGCAGCTGCGGCCGATCTCCAAGGCCGTGGTGGACGCCGAACTGGCGATGGCGATGGACCGGCGGGTGCGGGCCGAACTGGACGCCTGGGGACGGGATCCGGACCTGAACCGGGACCGGGACCGGGACCGGGATCGGAAGGACGATCGGCGGCGCGAAGCGGAACCCGGCCCCGAGGCGAGCGGCTGAGCAACGGGTCAGGCCGGTGCGTCGACCGTCAATCCCGTGGTTCGCGCCGCATCGGCAAGGCGCTTGTCATAAGTCACGAACGACGTGAGCCGGGATCGAATGCGGAGCGCCGTCGCCAGATGAATCGCATCCGGACTGCGTACGGTTTCCGGCTTCACGGTCTGCGCAAGAATGCGCACGTGAGCATCCAGTTCCACCAGATCCATCAGGTCAAGGACTGGGTGCAGTCGGACGACTGCATCCGGCGCATAGCGCGCCAACGCCCTCGACGACTCGATTTCCACCAGCACCGAACTCGTCCATCCGATTTCCGCCCGCGCGTCGAGCCAGTCACGCAACGCCTGGGACTCCGATTCGGCATGAACGAGTTTCACGACTGCGGCGGAGTCGAGGTAGATCATCAGCGGTCGTCCTCGCGATTCCGCGAGATCTCAGCCGCAACGTCGATGCCGTCCGGTTCACCCAGGGGGACCCGAAGGACCGCGCGACGCATGGCAGCCGCACGCTCCGTGCGTGCAGCGGCTTGCAGTACGGCCCGACGAATGGCCGCTGAGCGAGAACTGCCGTCCTCGGTGAGAACCGCCAGGGCATGCTCGGTCTCCGAATCGCTGCGAATGGTGATCGTGTCAGCCATGACGACAGCGTAAGACGCATTGTCTTACATCGCAAGCGCGCAGTCCGATCCGGGCGAGCTGTGGCCGCGGGATCCCCCCTGCCACACCCCGGTCCTGCGGAGCACACTGGAAGCATGTGCCGCAGCATCAAGACCCTCCGCGCCCCGGCCATGGAAGCCGTCGGCGACGACGACATCCGGGCCGCCGCGCTCCAGTACGTCCGCAAGGTCTCGGGCTTCCACCAACCGGCCGCCCACAACCAGGCCGTCTTCGACCGGGCCGTGGAGGCCGTCGCCGAAGCCACCCGTGAGCTGTTGGGCGATCTCGAGGTCCGGGGCTCACGCAAGCCGCAGGCTCCACCGAAACCCGCCGACGTGTCCTGACCCGGCCGTCAGCGCTCCGTCGAGGCGCCCCGGCTCAGCCCTTCCGCAGCCGGGGCGGCAACAGTTCGGCACCGTCCGGCAACCCGTCCGCCAGCCGTCGCGCCCAGGCCCTCACCCCGGCGACGTCGATCCCGTACGGCGAACGGTCCGCGTACGGCGCGACGGCCTCGGCGCCCCGGGTCAGCAGCGCGACCGCGCCTTTGGTGTTGCCGCGCATCGCGTGCGTCAGGCCGACGGCCAGCTGCGCGAGCCCGCGCCACAGCTCCCGCTCGGGGGCGTCCGTCCCCTTCCAGGCGTCCTCGAAGACCTCGTGCGCGTGGAAGGGACGGCCGGCGTCCAGCAGCCGCTGCGCCGCGTCCAGCGTCTCGTCGGGGGTGCGGACCACGCCCTCGGGCTGCCGCTCGACGCCCACCGCGCCATGGGGCAGCGGGCGGCCCAGGCCGTCCCGGGGCCGGGCATTGCGGGCGCGGCCCTCTTCGTCCCGGTCGCGTTCGGTGCTCATACCCCGATTGTCGCCGCGGTCATCGCACGCCGGCGTAGGCGACCGTCACCGGGGCGTGGTCGGACCACCTGAGGTCGTAGCTCGCCGCCCGCTCGACGACCGCCTTGACCGCGCGCTGCGCCAGCCCCGGGGTGGAAACGTGGTAGTCGATCCGCCACCCACTGTCGTTGTCGAAGGCCTTCCCCCGGTACGACCACCACGAGTACGGCCCCTCGGTGTCCGGGTGGAGCCGGCGGACGACGTCCGCGTAACCGGCCTCGTCGAAGACCCGGGTCAGCCACTGCCTCTCCTCCGGCAGGAACCCCGACCTGGTGCGGTTGGGCCGCCAGTTCTTCAGGTCGAGCTCGTGGTGCGCGATGTTCCAGTCGCCGCAGACGAGCACCTCGCGGCCGTCCCGCGCGGCGCGTTCCCGGAGCTCCTTCAGATACGGCAGGAACTCGCCCATGAACCGCACCTTCTCGTCCTGCCGCGCGGTGCCCACCTCACCCGAGGGCAGATAGAGGCTGGCGACGGTCAGCCCCGGGAGGTCCGCCTCCACATAGCGCCCGCTGCCGTCGAACTCGGTGGAGCCGAAGCCCACCTGGACCCGCTCCGGCTCGCGACGCGTGAGGAGCGAGACGCCGGCCCGGCCCTTCGCCGCGGCCGGCGCGTGCACGCTGTGCCAGCCCTCGGGTTCGCGCACCGCGTCGGGGAGCTGATGGGGCTCGGCCCGTACCTCCTGGAGACACACCACGTCCGAGTCGGTCTCCGCCAGCCAGGGAACGAAGCCCTTTCCGGCCGCGGCGCGCAGACCGTTCACGTTGACGGTGGTGATCTTCTGCAAGAGGAGCTCCTTGGGGGTTTCCGGCGTCCGCCGAGCCTACGTGTCACGGCTGCCCGGTCCCCGGCCGGGCATGGGTGACCCCGGGCCCTGCGGCCCCTGCTGTGGAAGACCTCACACGTCCGGATACTTCCGCCCAAGAACCATGGGACCGCCGGAACCCACACGTCCGTACGATGGCAGCCATGCGCATCCGCACCGTCCGGTTCGACCATCCCGACGCCATGAAACTGAACGACCGTGTGCAGCTCGAGTACACGGAGCGCTACGGCGACGGCGACCTGACGCCGCTCGACCCGGCCCAGTTCGACCCGCCGAACGGCCTGTTCCTGATCGCCTACGAGAACGAGCAGCCCATCGCCACCGGCGGCTGGCGCGCCCAGGAGCGCAACGACGAGGGCTACGCGGACGGCGACGCCGAGCTCAAGCGGATGTACGTCGTCCCCGAAGCCCGGGGCCGGGGTCTGGCCCGCTACATCCTGCGGGCCCTCGAGGACTCCGCCCGGGACGCCGGCCGGGTCCGCATGGTGCTGGAGACCGGCACCAAGCAGCCGGAGGCAATCACGCTCTACAGCTCCTGCGGCTACGCGCCGACCACCAAGTTCGGCCTCTACCGCTTCGAGGACGAGAGCCGCTGCTTCGCGAAGTCCCTGGCCTGACGGCCGTCCGCCCGCGCCGGTGTCCGCAGCACGAGCACCGTCAGGGACGCCGCCGCGCAGAGGGCGCCGGTGCCGACCCAGACGAGGTCGTACGAGCCGAGGCCGTCCCGCAGCGTGCCGCCGAGGAAGGCGGCCGAGGCCGCTCCGGCCTGGTGCGCGGTGTTCGCCCAGCCGAAGAGGACGGGGCCGTCGTCGCCGTACAGCTGCCGGCACAGGGCGATCGTCGGCGGAACGGTGGCCAGGTCGAGCAGGCCGAACAGCACCACGAAGACGATCATCGGCACCCCCACGGCCGGGGCGAGCGCGGGCGGCAGGAGCAGCAGCGTCAGCGCGCGCAGCGCGTAGTGGAGGGCGAGCAGGCGGCGCGCGTCGAAGCGGTCCGTGAGCCGGCCGGAGAGGACCGTCCCGGCCAGGTTGAACACGCCGATCGCTGCGAGCAGTGATGCCGCGGTCGTCGCCGGCATCCCGTGGTCGTGGGCGGCAGGGACGAAAGCGGTCCACATGATGCCGTTGGTGGAGGCGCCGCAGACCGCGAAGGTGCCGGCCAGCACCCAGAACGGGCCGGTGCGGGCCCCGGCGGCGAGCACCCGCACGGTCCGGCCGGCGGCCCCCGGCGCGGGCGCGGGTTTCGGCTCGAACTCCCGGGCACCGTAGGGTTTCACGGCGGCGTCCGCGGGTTGATCCCGCAGAAGGAGCCAGGCGGGCACCGCCGTGACCGCGGCCGCGAGGGCGAGAGTCACCACTGCGGGCCGCCAGCCGTACTGCTCGACGATCCGGGCGAGCAGCGGCAGGAGCACGAGCTGGCCGGTACCGCTCGCTGCGGTGAGCAGCCCGGTCACCAGGCCCCGGCGTTCGGTGAACCAGCGGCCGGCGACGGACGCGGCGAAGGCCAGGGCGAGGGAGCCGCTGCCCAGGCCCGTCAACACCCCCCACAACAGGGTGAATTGCCAAGTCCGGGTCATCACCGAGGTCAGCGCCGCGCCTGCGGCCAGCAGGGCCAGCGCCCCGGCGACGACCCGTCGGGCGCCGAAGCGGTCCATGAGGGCGGCCGCGAAGGGGGCGATCAGGCCGTAGAGCACCATGGCGACGGATGCGGCGAGGCCGATCGATCCCCGCGACCAGCCGAACTCCCGGTGAAGTGGTTCGGTCAGCAGTCCCGGCACCGTCGTGAAGGAGCCGGCCACGACGGTCGTCAGTCCGGCGGCGGCGACGACCCACCAGGCGCGGTGCGGTCTGCGCCGGGGCGACTCGTGGCCGGCCGGGGCGAGTCGGGGAAGGCGGGTGCAGTACGTCATGCCGTCGACCTGCGCAATGGCCCGCCGGGAGACGAGTGGCCGGATAGCCAAGGTGTGCAAGGATCTGGCCATGCCAGCGCGAGGAACCGTGTTCACGCACGCCGGCCGTCACCGGGTCGCGGTGCTGGTCCGGGAGGGGCTGATGCCCATGGAACTGGGTATTGTGCACCAGCTGTTCGGCCAGGCAGCCGACCCGGCCGACGGGCAGCGGCTGTACGAGGTGGTGACGTGTACGCCGGTCCCCGGCGACGTGCGCACGGATGCCGACTTCACCATCGGCGTAGCCGTCGGCCCGGAGGCTCTCGTGGAGGCGGACACCGTGATCGTCCCGGCCTCCCGGGGGGACGAGGGGGCCTGGGGCGCCGGGCCGCCGACCGGTCCGGTGGCGGACGCGCTCGCCCGCATCCGGCCGGGCACCCGGATCGCGTCGATCTGCACCGGTGCCTTCGTCCTGGCCGCCGCCGGACTGCTCGACGGCCGCCGGGCGACGACGCACTGGAAGTCGGCCGACCGCTTCCGGCAGCAGTTCCCGTACGCCGCGCTGGATCCGGACGTCCTCTACACCGACGAGGGCGATGTTCTGACCTCGGCCGGGGAGGCGTCAGGCATCGACCTGTGTCTGCACATGATCCGCACGGACCACGGCGCGGCGGTGGCCGGCGAGGTGGCTCGCCGTACCGTCGTGCCGCCGCACCGCGAGGGCGGCCAGGCCCAGTACGTCCGGCGGCCCGTCGCCGAGCCCCGGTCGGCGTCGACCGGGACGGCGCGGGCATGGGCCCTCGAGCATCTGGACCGTCCGATCGGTCTGCGCGAGTTGGCTGACCAGGAGGCCATGAGCGTCCGGACGTTCTCCCGCCGCTTCCGCGAGGAGGTCGGACTCACGCCCGTGCAGTGGCTGATCCAGCGGCGGGTCGACCTGGCCTGCCGGCTGCTGGAGGAGACCGACGACTCCGTCGACCGCGTGGCCGCCCGCGCGGGTTTCGGGACCGCGGCCTCGCTGCGCGGCCACCTTCAGGCGGCCATCGGGGTCTCACCGGGCGCCTACCGCGCAACGTTCCGCGGTCCGGACCGGCGTGCCGCCCACGCGCCGGGACCGGAGCGGACGGGCTCCGGTCAGCCGCGATAGGTCTCCAGCAGCCGCAGCCAGATCTCGCTGATCGTGGGGAACGACGGAACCGCGTGCCAGAGCCGGTCCATCGGCACCTCGGCGACGACCGCGATCGTCGCCGAATGGAGCAGTTCGCCGACGCCCGGCCCGACGAACGTCACCCCGGCGAGGACGTCCCGGTCCAGATCGACCACCATGCGGGCCCAGCCGCGGTAGCCCTCGGCATACACCGATGCGCCCGTCACCTGGCCGAGGTCGTAGTCGACCACCCGCACCCGCAGGCCCCGGCGCTCTGCCTCGGCGGCGGTCAGCCCGACCGAGGCGGCCTCGGGTTCGCTGAAGACGACCTGTGGCACCGCGGCACGGTCGGCGGTCGCCACGTGCGCCCCCCAGGGGTCCGTTTCCAGCAGCGGCACGCCCTGGGCACGCGCGCCGATCACCGCGCCGACGATCCTGCCCTGGTATTTCCCCTGGTGGGTGAGGAGGGCCCGGTGGTTGACGTCACCGATGGCATAGAGCCAGCCGCCCTTGACGCCGTCCACCCGGCAGGTGTCGTCCACCGGAAGCCGGCCGCCGGGGTCCAGGCCCACGGTCTCCAGACCGATGTCGTCGGTCCGGGGCGCACGGCCGGTCGCGAACAGCGCCTCGTCGGCGACGACTTGCTCGCCGTCGTCCAGGATCAGGGTGATCGGCCCCTCCGGGGAGTCGCGCACCACGGCGGCCACGGACGTGCCGGTACGCACCTCCGCTCCCGCCTCGCTGAGCGCCTTGACGACCAGCTCGCCGGCGAACGGCTCCATGCGCGGGAGCAGCCCTTCGTCCCGGACCAGCATGGTCACGGCGGACCCGAGGGACTGGAAGAGGGTGGCCATCTCGGTACCGACGACGCCGCCGCCGACCACGGCCAGCCGGCGCGGAACGGTCTCGGCGCTCGTGGCCTCCCGGCTCGTCCAGACGCGAGCGCCGGACAGCCCCGGCAGGGGCGGCAGCACCGCCCGGGACCCGGTGCTCACCACGACGGCGTGCCGGGCGACGAGCCGCCGGGGCCCGCCCTCCGACGGCTGGACGAGCACATGGCGCGCGCCGTCGATCCGTCCGTGGCCGCGCACGAGGTCGATGCCCTCGGACGCCAGCCAGACCGCTTCGGGAGCGTCGTTCCAGCGGCGGACGAAGCTGTCCCGCCGGGCGAACACCGCCGCGGTGTCGAGATTTCCGGTGACCGCCTCCCGCGAGCCGGGCAGGGCACGGGCGGCGGACAGCGCCGACACCGGACGGAGCAGCGTCTTGCTGGGGATGCACGCCCAGTACGAGCACTCGCCGCCGACCAGTTCCCGCTCGACGATCGCGACCGACAGCCCGGCGGCCCGGCACCGGGCGGCGGCGTTCTGCCCCGGCGGCCCGGCTCCCAGGACGACGACGTCGTACTGCTCCTCCGCGGGCTGCGGTGTCCGGGTCATGGCGCTCTGCCTCTCGGCTCTCGGGGCGGCCGTCCCTCAATCGTTGTCCCCGCCCAGAAAACCGGCCACATGAAACGGCGGAATACGGGCAGGGCTCCCTCCTGTTCCCCGGGCGGTTACCGATACCCGCCGACGCGATCCGGAAGCAGGTAGACACATGAGCACGGTCGAACTCACCAAGGACAACTTCGACGACATCATCGCGGCGAACAACTTCGTCCTGATCGACTTCTGGGCCGACTGGTGCGGCCCGTGCAAGCAGTTCGCGCCGGTCTACGAGTCCGCCGCGGACCGCCACTCCGACCTGCTGTTCGCCAAGGTCGACACCGAGGCCCAGCCGGAGCTGGCCGCCGCCTTCCAGATCCAGTCGATCCCGACACTGATGATCGTCCGCGAGAACGTGGCGATCTTCTCGCAGCCCGGCGCCCTGCCGGAGGCCGCTCTCGAGGACGTGATCGGGCAGGCTCGCGAGCTGGACATGACCGAGGTGCACAAGTCCGTGGCCGAGCAGCAGGCCCAGGCCGGCCAGGGTGGCGACGCCGCGGGTCCGACGTCCTGACGCCGGGCGGTCCGGCCGGCCGGACCGCCCCGAGCCGGTCCGGCCGGCCACCGCGCCCCGGGGCCCGGACGCCGAGCGGCGTCCGGGCCCCGGGGCCTTCCGGCCGGTGCGAGGGTTCGTGTCCCCGAGGCACCGATCCCGGTGGGTTCATGGCCGCGGCCCTGCACTCCCCCCGGCTCCGTGGACCGCGGCCCCGGACGCCGCGCCGCCGGGACGGCTTTCCGTCGCGGCGGCGCCCCCCCTCAGTACTTCTTGGGGCGGTAGGCGTCGTACTGGTCCTTGCCTATGCCGTAGCTGAGCCGCCGGTGGTCGGTGCCGTGACCGCCGCGCTGCTCGTACGCCCAGTAGCGGGTGTGGGCGGCATTGGCCCACTTGTGGAAGATCACGACGTGGCGGCTGGTGCTGGTGCCGTTCGGGTCGATGACGAGGTCGCCCTTCTTCAGGTTCCTCATCTTGATCTTGTAGGTGTAGGTGCTGCTCGCCAGGCCGACCGTGTTCGTGCCGGGCTTGCCCAGCTTGAGGGCCATGGAGGCGTAGCCGGAGCAGTCCTGTCGCCATCCGTTCCAGTACCGGACCTGGCTGTAGGGCACCTGGCTGCCGTTGTTGGCGGTCAGCCACCGCTTTGCCCGGGTGATGGTGGTGTCGCGGCTGTAGGCGGTCGCCTCAGCAGTCGACAGCGACGCGGCGGCCGGAGCCGAGGCGGTCTGCGCCTGGTCGCCGGCGGCCGGAAGGGCCGACGCGGTGGGCGCGAGGGGCGCCAGCAGCGCGGCGCCGAGCGCCAGGGGCAACAGGGTTCGTGCGGTGCGCTTCATGTGCATCCTCCGGAATCGATGGTTCTTCTCGACGTGCGGGGCGTGCATGATCAGGTACCTGCACGAGTCCGGCACGGAGAGGCTGCTCCGCCGTGCGGCTCGTCTACGCGTGCCGCCTACTCTGCGGTGACCCATCGACCTCGTCAACGCCCAATGTCATCGATTCGCAAGAATGGGCCTCACTAGGACTTGGAATCAAAGGTTCCTGAGTCCCGAGACCCTATGAACCGACGAGCGATAGGCCCGTCGACCTCAACCGGACCAGGCCCTGGACCCATCGGGGGGCAGGCCCTCGGGACCCGCCGGGCCCCAGTCGGGCCCATCGCCCGAGACCCCCTCCTCACGGAGCAGCACCCAGACCTCCTTGCCCGTCGCCGTCGGCGTGCTGCCCCAGCGGTCGGCGGTCCGACTCAAAAGGAAGAGCCCTCGCCCGGACTCGGCGAAGCAGTCGGGCTCGTCGCCGACCAGGTCGGGCAGGGCGGCCGAGCAGTCGCCCACCACGGCACGGATCCCCTCCGGCAGCCGCTCCAGGCGCAGTTCGCAGTCCGGCGACTCGACGTGCCGGTGCACGTTGGAGAGCATCTCGGTCACACACATCGCCGTGGCCTCGACGAGACTCCTCAGCCCCCACGTCCGCAGACACGCGCCCACGCTGCGACGCACCACGGCGAACTGCTGCGGGTCCGCGACGATTTGCTGCCGGTACTGCAACACACCTTGGTGCACGTCGACCTGACTTTCCATCACATCCGGAGGTTCCGACTTCACGCCCACAAGTCTTCTGCCGACGGACCGATCGTGGCCGTTGACGGCGAAAAGTACACGCGAAGGTGTGCGCGGGACAGTGCGTGGGTGTGCGGCCCGCGTGAGGGGGCATGGCGATCCGAATCCGGACCGCTGACGCTGCCTGAGTACGGACCTGTGGGCCGCTCCTGCGTACGCTACGGGACGGCCAAGGCCCCGCGCGATACAACTTCGGCGCGTATACCGATGACTTCAAGCCGACCGTTGACCCAGGCAACGGATTGCGCCGCGGCCAGGGAGGCCTCCCTCTTGCGGGGCGCAGGTGCGGTGTCAACCGGATAGCTGCTCGCCCAGCAGACCGGCCTCGCGCAGATCCGTCCACAGCCCGCCGGGCACCCCGGTCTCGAACGCCTCGACGTCGCTGCGCACTTCGGCGGCAGAGCGCATGCCCACCACGACGCCGACGACCGCTGGGTGCAGCAGAGGGAAGGCCATCGCCGCCTGTGGCAGCGTCACCGCATGCGCCGCGCAGACGTCGGCGATCCGGTGCGCCCGGCGCAGCAACTCCGGTGGGGCCGGCGCGTAGTCGAACATGGCGCCCGCGGCGGGCCGGGCCGAGGCGAGCAGGCCGGAGTTGAAGACGGATGCGGCGAGAACGGAGACGCCTCGCTCCGCGCAGGCGGGCAGGAGTTCGTCGAGTGCACTCCGCTCGAGCAGAGTGCAGCGGCCGGACAGCATCACCACGTCGAGATCGGCCTCCCGGACGAGACGGGCCAGCAGGGCGGTGTCGTGCATACCCGCGCCCACGGCGCCCACGACACCCTGGGCGCGCAGTTCGGCGAGTGCGGGCCAGCCGTGGCGCAGCGCCGTCTCGAAGTGCTCCTCCGCGTCATGAAGGAGCAGCACGTCGACCCGGTCGGTGCCCATGCGGTCCAGCGATTCCTGAAGGCTGCGCCGGACGCCGTCGCGCGAGAAGTCCCAGACCCGGCGGTGCGTGGCGGGCACCGCGAACCTCTCGTCCGTCCCTCCCGCCGGATCCTGCGGGACGAGCAGCCGGCCGGCCTTCGTCGACAGGGTGAACTCCGCCCGCGGCTTCCCGTGCAGGAAGTTGCCCGTACGACGCTCGGACAGGCCGAGGCCGTAATGCGGCGAGGTGTCGAAGAAGCGGATCCCGCAGTCCCAGGCGGCGGCGAGCGTCGCGGCGGCGGCGTCGTCGTCCACGGCGGTGAAGAGATTGCCCAGCGGCCCGCCGCCGAGGCCGAGTTCCGTGACCTCCACCGCACTGCGTCCGAGCCGGCTGGTCCGCATGCGCGCCCCTTCCGCCGTCGCCTTCGCCGCGTCGGCCCATTCTGGCCTGCGGGCAGCCGGTCCGCCGAGAGGTGGGCAACACGCCCCCTCCGGGCGCTCCCGGCAACCGGTGTCACGCCACCGCGCGCCATCCGCCCCTTCCCGGGCGCACCCAGACCGGCACCCCGAATGCCATCGGTTGTCTGGATAAACCCGGCGTCGATCAAGATCGCTGCATCGAGGTAACGGCACCGGCTTCCCGGAGCCGGCCGGGCACACCGGCCACTAGCGTTCCTCGGCATCCGGACGGATTGCCCGTGATTCACCTTCCCCCTCCCTCTTTCACCGGTCGGCGCACGCCTGCCGATCACCCCCACACGAAGGAGAGTTCGCCCGATGACCGTAGAGACCGGCCCGGAAGCGCAGCCAGAGATGCCGCAGCAGTCCAGCCTGAGCACAGCGGCCGCCCGCAATCTCGCCACCACGGCCAAGTCCGCTCCGCAGATGCAGGAGATCACCTCCCGCTGGCTGCTGCGGATGATCCCCTGGGTGGAGGCCAAGGGCGGCACCTACCGGGTGAACCGCCGGCTGAGCCACACCGTCGGGGACGGGCGCATCGAGTTCGTCCAGGACGGCGCCGACGTGCGGGTGATCCCCCGCGAGCTCGGCGAACTGGCGGTGCTGCGCGGCTTCGAGGAGGTCGAGGTGCTGACCGCGATCGCCGACCGGTGCGTCCAGCGCGACTTCCGCCCCGGCGAGGTCCTGGCCGAGCGCGGCACCCTCGCCAAGCAGGTCCATCTGATCGCCCACGGCCGGATCAGCCGGACCTCCGTCGGCAAGTACGGCGACGAGGTCGCCGTCGCCGTGCTCGCCGACGGCGACCGGTTCGGCGAGGACGCCCTGCTGGACGCCGACGCCCGGTGGGACTGCACCGCCACGGCCGAGACCGCCGGCACCCTGCTCACCCTGTCCCGCGCCGACTTCGAGGCCGTGCTGTCCACGGCTCCGGGCCTCCGGGAGCACGTTCGACAGGTCGGAGCCCTGCCCCGCCCGCGGCAGAACCGCCACGGCGAGGCCGAGATCGCGATGTCGTCCGGCCACATCGGCGAGGCCCGACTGCCGGGCGCCTTCGTCGACTACGAACTCAACCCGCGCGAGTACGAACTCTCCGTCGCTCAGACGGTTCTGCGGGTCCACACCCGGGTCGCCGACCTCTACAACGAGCCGATGAACCAGACGGAGGAGCAACTCCGGCTCACCATCGAGGCGTTGCGCGAGCGGCAGGAGCATGAGCTGATCAACAACCGGGAGTTCGGTCTGCTCCACAACGCCGCCTTCAAGCAGCGGATTCAGACCCACTCCGGTCCGCCCACTCCGGACGACCTCGACGAGCTGCTCTGCCGCCGCCGCGGCACCGAGCTCTTCCTCGCCCACCCCCGGACGATCGCGGCGATCGGGCGGGAGTTCAACGCCCGCGGGCTCTACCCCGACCACGTCGACCTCGGCGGGCAGCAGGTCCCGGCCTGGCGCGGGGTCCCCATCCTGCCCTGCAACAAGATTCCCGTCAGCCAGGAGAACACGAGCTCGATCCTCGCCATGCGGACCGGAGCCGACAACCAGGGTGTCATCGGTCTGCGGCAGACCGGCCTGCCGGAGGAGTACGAGCCGGGCCTGTCGGTGCGCTTCATGGGCGTCGACGAGCAGGCGGTCATCTCGTACCTGGTCACCACCTACTACTCCGCCGCCGTCCTGGTCCCCGACGCACTCGGCGTGCTGGAGAACGTGCAGATCGCCCGGCTGCGCGACCGGTGACGGGGCCGTCGGACGGACAGGACGGCCGGCCCGGACCCTTCCGGGCCGGGCGGCACCGGTCGTCAACCGGCTCAGCCCGCCATCACGCCAAGGAGTCACGGATGTCCGACCCCGGGCTTTCCCCTCCGCAGTCCGGCCCGCGCGCCACTGCGGACCGCCCAGCCGCCCGCACCCGCAACAGCACCAGCACCAGCACCCACGCGACCGGCACGGAAGCCGTCGGCCGCACGCGCCCCGCCCTGCCGGGCCCGCCAGCCGTACCCGTCCGCACCGCGGGAGTCGTCCCGGCAGACGTCCCCGGGCCCGGCACCGGCACCGGCACCACGCGCGACATCGCCTCTGCCCTGGAACGGATTCTGCGCGGCCCGAGCGGTCTGGGCACGACGAGCCTGCACCCGGCCCGTCGCCGGAACCCCCCGACTCCCCCGTCCCCCGCGCAAGCGGCGGAGGGCGAACCCGTTCCCGGGCTCCACCACCACCCGGTGCCGGAGCCCGACCCGGCGCGGGTGGCGGAGGTCGGCCGCAGGATCAAGGCCTGGGCGGTGGACGAGGTGCAGGCCTTCCCCCCGGAGTGGGAGGACCAGTTCGACGGCTTCTCCGTCGGCCGCTACATGGTCGCCTGCCATCCGGACGCCCCGACCGTCGACCACCTGATGATCGCCACCCGGCTGATGGTCGCCGAGAACGCCGTCGACGACTGCTACTGCGAGGACCACGGCGGCTCACCCGTCGGCCTCGGCAGTCGCCTCCTGCTGGCGCACACCGCCCTCGACCCGCTGCACACCACGAAGGAGTACGAACCCGCGTGGACGGAGTCCCTCCGGTCCGACGCACCCCGGCGTGCCTACCGCTCCGCGATGGAGTACTTCCTCCGGCGGGCCACCCCCTCGCAGGCCGACCGGTTCCGGCACGACATGGCCCGTCTGCACCTGGGGTACCTCGCCGAGGCCGCGTGGGCCGAGACGGATCACGTGCCCGAGGTGTGGGAGTACCTGGCGATGCGCCAGTTCAACAACTTCCGTCCCTGCCCGACCATCACCGACACCGTCGGGGGCTACGAAATGCCCGCCGACCTGCACGCGCAGCCCGCCGTGCAGCGGGTCATCGCCCTCGCCGGCAACGCCACCACCATCGTCAACGACCTGTACTCGTACACCAAGGAACTCGCCGCCCCCGGGCGGCATCTGAACCTGCCCGTGGTGATCGCCGAACGTGAGGGCATGTCCGACCGGGACGCCTATCTGAAGGCGGTCGAGGTCCACAACGACCTCATGCACGACTTCGAAGCCGAGTCGGCCGCCCTGGCCGCCGCCTGCCCCTTCCCGAGCGTCCTGCGCTTCCTGCGGGGGGTCGCCGTATGGGTCGACGGCAACCACTACTGGCACCGGACCAACACCTATCGCTACAGCCTGCCCGACTTCTGGTAAGGAGTGGACTTCTCTGTGACCAGCACCGAGCTCACCACCGGCACTTCCCCGTTCGTCCCCGCCCCGGCGTCGCCCTACCAGGGGGACATCGCCCGCTACTGGGACCAGGAAGCCAGGCCCGTGAACCTGCGTCTCGGCGACGTCGACGGGCTCTACCACCACCACTACGGCATCGGCGACGTCGACCGCGCCGCCCTCGGCGACCCCGGCGACAGCGGCTACGAGAAGCGCCTGATCGCCGAACTCCACCGCCTGGAGTCGGCACAGGCCGAGGTCCTCCTGAACCACCTGGGCCCCGTCGGGCGGGACGCCACACTCGTGGACGCCGGCTGCGGCCGGGGCGGTTCGATGGTGATGGCCCATCAGCGGTTCGGCTGCACGGTCGAGGGCGTCACCCTGTCCGCCAAGCAGGCCGACTTCGCCAACGGGCGCGCCCGTGAACTCGGCATCGAGGACCACGTCCGGGCCCGCGTGTGCAACATGCTCGGCATGCCCTTCGAGACGGGGCGCGTCGCGGGATCGTGGAACAACGAGTCGAGCATGTACGTCGACCTGGACGACCTCTTCGCCGAGCACTCCCGCGTCCTGGCCGCGGGCGGCCGCTACGTCACCATCACCGGCTGCTGGAACCCGTGTTACGGCCAGCCGTCGAAGTGGGTCTCCCGGATCAACGCGCACTTCGAGTGCAACATCCATTCCCGGCGCGAGTACCTGCGCGCCATGGCCGACCACCGTCTCGTACCGCAGGCCGTCGTCGACCTGACGGCCGCGACGCTGTCCTACTGGGAGCTGAGGGCCACGTCTTCGCTGGTCACCGGAATCGAGGAGGCGTTCATCAAGGCGTACAAGGACGGCTCCTTCCAGTACCTCCTGATCGCGGCGGACCGCGTCTGACCGACCGCCCCGCAAGGGCCGGGGCTCCGATCGGAGGAGCCCCGGCCAACGCGAAGATCCCGCCGGATCGATGTGATCGGGCGGGATCTCGGTGTCTGTCTGTGGACCTGAGGAGATTTGAACTCCTGACCCCCTCGATGCGAACGAGGTGCGCTACCAGACTGCGCCACAGGCCCTTGCGACGAGTGAGACTCTAGCACCCCGAGCGGGCTGGTCGGAAATCCGATCCCCGCCCCCGCGGGGGCGCTCTCCCCGCTGGTCAGCACGGTCCCCGTGGGGCGGAGGCGCGGGCGTCACTCGTTGGCAGCGCGGGGCCGGTCCTCGTCGGCGTACTGGTCGAAGAGCGGCGTGCGTCCGCGCTCCCGGGGCCGGCGCTCCGCGGACGCCCCACCGGGCCCGGCGGCCTGCTCGGGCAGGTCCACGGCCGGCTCGGCGGAGCCGGACCGGGCCGAGCTCCACGCATCGCCCGCCTCCAGGTCGACACGGGCGGCGGCGCGCGGCGCCACCGGGGCCGTCACGTAGGTGGGCAGCGGAACCGGCACCGGCTCCCAGCTCTCGCCGTCCGCCGGACGGCGCTCCCGCTGCTGGTCGACCCACTCGGCGTGATCGGTCTGCTCGACCAGTGCCCGGCGGCCCGCAGCGTGCGGGGACGCCGGGGCGGGCACCCGGACGGTCACCATCTCCGGGTCGGGGGCGGGCGCCCGTACCGTGTCGTTCTCGCCGCCGGGATCCCGGACCTCCTGCCGCGTCCGCCGATCCCGCTCCCTGAGCCGCTGCGCCGCGGCCTCGGCCCGCCGCTGGTCCATGGTGAACGCGAAGCGGCGGCGCTCCTGAGCCCGCAGATGCACGATGTAGGCGCTGAGCAGCAGCGCCGGCACCACGGGCGCCCACAGGAAGGCGAGCCCCCCGACGGCCGCCACGATCGCCCCGAGGGTGAAGGCCAGGAAGAGCACCATCGTGGTGCGTCTGCGCCGGGCCAGGACCTTCGAGCGCGCCCGGCGTTCCGCACCGGTGTGCCCGGGGCGGGCCGGCGTACGGCTCGGCGGAGCGTCGGCCGGGGCTTCTGCGCCGTCGGGACAGGGAGCATCGGCGGAAGCGGAAACGGCGAAGGACCGGACGTCGACCGAGTCGGTCACGACGTCCGGGCCGGTGGTGCCGTCGTCCGGATCGGCCGGTCCCCCGTCACCGAGGGCCTCCGCTTCCCCGGCGTAGCGCTCGTCCAGCTCCTTGGCGTACCGGCGCTCCATTCCCGCCCGTCCGGAGAGCAACCGGATGGCGGTGCTGAAGCGTTCCGTCGGACGGGCTTCGTTGAGCTCGTCCTGCCTTCGGAGCCACATCGGCACCAGGTAGGCGGCCCAGGCCCCGACGATGACTGCATAGATGAGGCCGCTGCTGCTCACATCTCACACGGTAGAGGGGTTCGCATGAGGCCATCCGCCAATTGGCTCGGTGTGTCGCACGATCTAGCTCATATCTCGAGACTTTTTTGTGATTGATGCGATCAACCGTCTGCAGAATGTGGCCAATTGCTGAACTATTTCGAACACATATTTTATTTGTGGCCTGCGTTGGACTGTTCCCGGTGCCAACGGGTGAGCAGGCCACCAGGAATCTCCTCCGCCGTCAGCGCGTAGACGAGATGGTCACGCCAAGCGCCGTCGATGTGAAGATAACGCGGCCTCAGCCCCTCCTCGCGGAATCCGATTTTCTCGACGACGCGACGGCTCGGCGTGTTCTCCGGCCGGATGCAGACCTCGACCCGGTGCAGTCCCACCGTCCGGAAACAGTGGTCGGTCACCAGCGCCACCGCGGTCGGCATGACGCCCCGTCCGGCCACCGCCCGGTCCACCCAGTACCCGATGTGGGCCGAGCACATCGAGCCCCAGGTGATGCCGGCGACCGTCAACTGCCCGGCCAGCCGGCCCCGGTAGTCGATCACGAACGGCAGCATCCGGCCCTGGTGTGCCTCGGTCCGCAGATGCCGCACCATCTGCCGGTAGGACGGACGCCGGGCCACCGGCCCGCGCGGACCCGGCGGTGGAACGGTCGCCTCCCACGGGCGCAGCCAGTCCCGGTTCCGCAGATTGACCTCACGCCAGGCGGCATGGTCCCGCAGCCTTATGGGGCGCAGCCGCACGTCGCGGTCCGCCAGCTCGACCGGCCACGGGGCGTTCAGTTCGAACTCCCGGCAGACCCGGCGTGGTCGCCGCCGCGGATCTGGTCGACGGCGTGGACCAGCAGCCGCTCGAGGACGGCCAGGCCGTCACGCACCCCGCCGGTCGAACCCGGCAGGTTGACCACGAGGGTTCCGCCCGCGACGCCGGCCAGGCCGCGCGAGAGGGCCGCCGTCGGCACCTTCGCCAGTCCCTCCGCGCGGATCGCCTCCGGGATCCCCGGAACCTCGCGGTCCAGGACGCGGCGGGTCATCTCGGGTGTGCGGTCGGTCGGCGAGATGCCGGTACCACCCGTGGTCAGCACCACGTCGTACCCGGCCGCGACCGCCTCGCGCAGCACCGCCTCCACCGGCTCTCCGTCGGGGACGATCCGGGGACCGTCGGTGGTGAACCCCATCGCCGAGAGCCCCTCGACCAGCAACGGGCCGCCCTTGTCGGCGTAAACGCCGGCCGAGGCCCGGTTGGAGACCGTCACGGCCAGCGCGCGACGGCGCCCGGCTCCGTCCGCTGCCCCGTCGTGGTCCGGCGCGCTCATGCCGCGTCCCCGGCCCGGCCCGGTCGCGACCAGTCCCCGGACTTGCCGCCGGTCTTCTCCTCGACCCGGACATCGGTGACGACGGCGGCCTTGTCGACGGCCTTCACCATGTCCACGACCGTCAGCGCGGCCACCGTCACCGCGGTCAGCGCCTCCATCTCGACGCCCGTCCGGTCGGTGGTCCTCACCCGGGCCCGGATCTCGACGGCGTCGTCGGCGACCGTCAGATCGACCTTCACCCCGGACACCGCCAAGGGGTGGCACAGCGGGATCAGGTCCGGGGTGCGCTTGGCTCCCATGATCCCGGCGATGCGGGCGGTGGCGAGGGCGTCCCCCTTGGGAACGCCCTCCCCGCGCAGGAGTTCCACGACGCGGGGCGAGACGAGCACCCGCCCGGAGGCGGTGGCCGTGCGTGCGGTGACGTCCTTCTCCGATACGTCGACCATGCGGGCCTCACCCGCCGCGTCGATGTGCGTGAGGTGGTGCTGGGCGCTGCTCATTGTTCTCCCGGTGCGGTCCCTGTGGGCAGACACGGTACCGCCGGGGAGCCCGTCTCAGCCGAGCAGCACCACGTCGACCTCGGCGCCGGGCGCGACGCTCGTGGTCTCCTCGGGGACGACGATCAGGGCGTTGGCGTCGGAAAGCGCCTTGACGAGATGGGATCCGGAACCGCCCACCGGAGTGACCGTGCCGCCGTGGTACCGGCCACGAAGGAACTGCCGCTTGCCGCGAGGCGACGACGCCACGCCCTCGGGGCAGACGGCTCGCAACGTCCCGCGATCGTCCGGCGGAAGGCCCATGAGCGTCCGGATCACCGGGCGCACGAACAGCTCGAACGAGACGTAGGAGCTGACCGGATTGCCGGGCAGGGCCAGCAGCGGCGTGCGGTCCGGTCCGATCCTGCCGAAGCCCTGCGGTTTGCCGGGCTGCATCGCGAGCCTGCGAAACTCGACGCGCCCGCCCTCCTCGTCGGGCCGGGAGAGCGCCTCCTTGACCACGTCGTACGCGCCGACACTGACGCCGCCGCTGGTGACGAGCACGTCGGCCCGGGCCAGCTGGTCGTCGACGGTGGCCCGCAGGGTGGCGGCGTCATCGGATACCGAGGCGACCCGGAAGGCGATGGCCCCGGCCTCACGGGCTGCCGCAGTGAGGGCGTAGCTGTTGGAGTCGTGGATCCGGCCGGGTCCGAGGGTCTCGCCCGGCGGGACGAGTTCGCTGCCCGTCGACAGGACGACCACGCGGGGACGCGGGCGCACCCGGACCACGGCCCGGCCGATCGCTGCGAGCAGACCGATCTGCGGCGGGCCCAGGACCGTCCCGGCCCGCAGCGCGAGAGCACCGGCGCCGATGTCGCTGCCGCGGGCGCGGACATGGCCGTGTTCCCCGACCGGCCGGTGGACGAGGACCTCCCCCGACCCTCCCCCGGGGGCAGTGCCGTGGGCGGCCATGGAGGTCACGGGCCCGGTGCCCGTCCCGCCGTCGGTCCACTCCACGGGAACGACGGCCTCGGCGCCGGGCGGGAGCGGCGCGCCCGTCATGATGCGGGCGGCCTCGCCGGGCCCGACGGTGGGCAAATCCCGCGCCCCCGCGGCGATGTCACCCACGACGGTCAGTGCGGCCGGGAACTCCTCGGTGGCACCGGCCACATCGGCCGTGCGCACCGCGTATCCGTCCATCGAGCTGTTGTCGAACGGCGGGAGGGCGACGGGGGCGGTGACGTCCTCCACGAGGACGCAGCCCCGGGCCTCGAGCAGCGGGAGCTCGATCGGCTCGAGGGGCTTCAGGTTCCGCAGGACGTCGTCGAGGTGCTCCGGCACCGACCAGACGCGATCCGCGGTGGGTGCGGCCCCCGGGCCGCCGTCCTCGCCCTGCGTTCCGGTACCGGCGGCCGGTTGTCCCGCGGTGCTGCTCAACGCGCTACATCTCCTCGTCGACGAAACTGCGGAGCCACGTCCGGAACTCCGGACCCAGATCTTCACGCTCGCACGCGAGCCTGACAATGGCGCGCAGATAATCGCCGCGGTCGCCGGTGTCGTAGCGGCGGCCGTCGAAGATCACGCCGTGCACCGGACCGCCGATGGCCGGATCGACCGCGAGCGTCTGGAGGGCGTCGGTGATCTGGATCTCCCCGCCGCGTCCGGGGTCGGTGTGGCGCAGCACCTCGAACACGGACGGGTCGAGCACGTAGCGGCCGATGATCGCGTAGTTGCTCGGGGCGTCCGCCGCGTCCGGCTTCTCCACCAGACCGGTGACCTGGACGACGTCCGTCTCGCCGGTCTCCTTCACGGCCGCGCAGCCGTAGAGGTGGATCTGCGACGGGTCGACCTCCATGAGCGCCACCACGCTGCCGCCCTGCTGCTCCTGGATCTCCACCATGCGGGTGAGCAGGGGATCGCGGGGATCGATCAGGTCGTCGCCGAGGAGCACCGCGAACGGCTGGTCGCCGACGTGCGGGGCCGCGCAGAGGATCGCGTGGCCCAGGCCCCGCGGGTCGCCCTGGCGGACGTAGTGCATGGTGGCGAGGTCACTGGACTCCTGCACCCGGGCCAGCCGGGACTCGTCACCCTTGCGGTGCAGCGCCTCTTCGAGCTCGTAGTTGCGGTCGAAGTGGTCCTCGAGCGGGCGCTTGTTGCGTCCCGTGATCATGAGCACGTCGGACAGACCCGCGGTGACGGCTTCCTCGACCACGTACTGGATCGCGGGCTTGTCGACGACCGGGAGCATCTCCTTCGGAGTGGCCTTGGTCGCCGGGAGGAAGCGGGTGCCGAGGCCGGCAGCGGGGATGACAGCCTTGCTGATCCGGGAACGCGATTCGGTCATGCCGAGAACCATAACCGGTGCGTATGAGCAGAAGGTGAAGCTCCGGTTAGTGCCGGACGATGAGAGAGGAAATGCGAACTCCCCGTGGAAGAGAACCAGGCGGTCAAGGCGGAGCTGCGGCAGCGGCTGCTGGCTCTGAGAGCGCACCGTACACCCGAGGACGTCGCTGCGGCGGAGCGCGGACTCATCCGTCACGCCCTCGAACTGACCGTGCTGACACGGTCCGGCACGGTCGCCGCGTACGTTTCGGTGGGCCGTGAGCCCGGGACCCGCGGACTGCTCGACGCGCTGTGCGCGGCCGGCGTCCGCGTACTGCTGCCCGTCCTGATGGCCGACAACGACCTGGACTGGGCGGTCTACGAGGGGCCGGGGTCGCTTCGCCCGGCGCGGCGCGGACTGCTGGAGCCGGCGGGCCCACGACTCGGTCCGGCGGCGGTGCTGGAGGCCGGCGCGGTGCTCCTTCCGGGGCTCGCGGTGGATGAGCGCGGCATGCGGCTGGGGCGGGGCGGCGGATCGTACGACCGGGTTCTGCAGCGGCTCGAGCAGGCCGGCGCCGATCCGGCCCGGGTGGTGCTGCTGTACGCGGACGAAGTGGTGCCGCGGGTTCCGCAGGAGGCCCACGACCGGCCGGTGCACGCGGCCGTCACACCCCGTGGCGTACGGCACTTCGGCGGCTGAACCCCAGGGCGCGTGCGGCGGAAACGGCGGGCCCGGGGACGCGGCGGCCTCCGGAACCGGCCGGCTCCGGCGAACGGCGACGCCACCGGTGCGCCGCTCGCGCGGCACGCCGGTGGCGTCGTCTCCGGCCCCGGAGGCCGGCGGTTCTAGGGAATCAGCGCCAGGGTGTCGTCGGTGCTGTCCGCGACCTTCTTCTCGCTGAACGGCCAGCGGACCAGATCGCCCTTGAGCCACTTCTCGGTCTGGTCACTGTAGTGCGTGTTGTACGCGTGCCCGGAGGCGCCGGTCAGGTTGATCCACCGCGACTTGTCGAAGTCGCCGAGGTTGACGACCATCCGCATCGAGGGGACCCAGACGACCTGGTAGCCACCGGCCGCGTTCCAGCCGGTCGCGTTGACGGCCGCCTCGCCGCCCCCGACGTTCCACGGCCCGCGGTTGAACACGCCCTGCAGGAAGCCGGGCCCGTCGGTGCCCAGCGTCTGGTTGCGCAGGTTCAGCTGGTGCAGACGTCCCCAGCTCCAGGTCTCGCGGTCCTTGCCGAGCTTGGCGGTGAGCTCCCAGTTGGCGTCCCGCATGGCGTGGGCCAGCAACTCGTCACGGTTGCGGTCGCCGGGCTCGCGGAGCGTGCCGCTCGTCTTCCACCACTCGCTGTCCTCGTCGTCGAGGAGGTTGCGCACGACCTCGTACCACCGGTCGCCGCCGTCGGGCTGGGCGTTGTCGGCGGCCCTCTCCCCGCACTCGCGCACCAAGCGGGTGTTGCCGTCCAGGTCCTCCATCGGGCCGGAGTCGTCGGCGGGCCGCACCCGCAGGCACTGGCCCTCGACGCGCAGCTCCTTCGGCAGCTTGTTGCCGAACGCGAGCTTGAGGACGTTGCGCCACACCGAGTTGAAGTAGGCGGCGGCCGCGGAGTCGGCGTCCTGGGTGTAGTCCCAGCCGGCCAGCATCTTCTGCGCCTCGCGGACCTCGGGGTCCTCGGGGTCGATCTTCAGCAGCAGCGGGGTGAGCAGTTCGGCGATCTCGCTGCTGCTGTCCAGCTGCATCGTCCGCATGTCGTCGGTGGAGATCTTGCCGCCGTCGTCGATCCTCGACTGGATCAGGTCGTGGATCCGCTGGCTGCGCGCGCCGTAGCCCCAGTCCTCGGTGAGCGTGTAGGGGTACTTGCTCTGGTCGATGACGGCCTGGTTGGCGGTGACGATGTACCCGCGGCTCGGGTTGTACTCGTACGGCAGCGCGGCCTGCGGGACGTAGCCCGTCCACTTGAAGCGCGGGTCCCAGCCGGGCGCGGGGTAGCGGCCGTCGCCCTCGCCGCGGACCGGGATCCGGCCGGGCGCCTGGTAGCCGATGTTGCCCTTGGTGTCGGCGTAGATCATGTTCTGTGCGGGGACCGAGAAGTCGCGGGCGGCGCTGCGGAACTGCTGGAAGTCCTCGGCCTCGTTGAGCGCGAAGACCGCGTCCATGGACTTGCCGGGAGTGAGCGCCGTCCACTGGAGCGAGACGGCGTAACCGTGGCCCCGGTCGGGCGCGGCGTCACCGACCGGCGCCTGCCGGCCGACGTCCCCCAGTTCGCCGCTGCGGTCGGACACGACCGGGCCGTGCACCGTCGAGCGGACGGTTATCTCGCGCGACGGGGCGCCGGCGACCTTGATGGTCTCCTTGCGGGTCGTGAACGGACGCTGCCGGCTGCCGTAGAGGTAGCCGCGGTCGGTGACCTTCTCGAGGTAGAGGTCGGAGACGTCCGCGCCGAGGTTGGTGAACCCCCAGGCGATGTTCCGGTTGTGGCCGATGACCACACCCGGCATGCCGGAGAAGGTGAACCCGGAGACGTCGTGACGACACGACTTGCCGACCGACCGGCAGTGCAGACCCATCTGGTACCAGAGGGAAGGCATCTGCGGTGCCAGGTGCGGGTCGTTGGCGAGCAGCGGCTTGCCCGTCGCCGTGTGCTTGCCGGAGACCACCCACGAGTTGGATCCGATGCCGTTGCCGTTCGGCCCGAGGAGCGCCGGCACGTCCTCCAGCGTCCTGGAGAGCGACGCCAGCCGGCCCCGGAACCCCTGGGCCGCGGCGCCCGCGCTCTCC
The DNA here is from genome assembly GCF_023703325.1 of Streptomyces meridianus. Lineage (GTDB taxonomy): Bacteria > Actinomycetota > Actinomycetes > Streptomycetales > Streptomycetaceae > Streptomyces > Streptomyces meridianus. Next base: position 81,701 of record NZ_JAMQGM010000037.1, on the reverse strand, counting down.
CGGGTTCCGGCCGGGGCCTTCTCGGGGTCGAAGGTCTTGCTGAGCGGGTCGACCGAACCGCCCTCCACGATCGGCGCGTTCCGGTCGTAGGGGTAGGCCGGGTAGAGGTCCTCGATCTCCCGCGGGGACAGCCGGCCGGCGAGCAGCGAGCGGTCGATCTCCTCCTGCATGTTCCCGCGCAGGTCCCAGGCCATGGCCTTCAGCCAGGCGACCGAGTCGACCGGAGTCCACTTCTCCGGCTTGTAGTCGTTGGTGAGGCCCATGGCGGCGTACTCGGCGGAGAGTTTGGCGCCCTCGTGCTCCTTCAGGTAGGCGTTCACGCCCGCCGCGTAGGCCCGCAGGTACTGCTTGGTCCGCGGCGAGAGCTTGGTGTCGTACTCCTGCTGCGCGACCTTGCGCCAGCCCATGGTCCGCAGGAAGGCGTCGGTCTCGACCTGCTTCTCGCCGAACATCTCGGAGAGCCGGCCGGAGGTGAGGTGCCGACGGACGTCCATCTCCCAGAAGCGGTCCTGGGCCTGGACGAATCCCTGCGCGCGGAAGAGGTCCTCGTCGGTGTCGGCGTAGATCTGCGGGATCCCGTAGTTGTCGCGCTTGACCTGCACCGGCCCCGAGAGCCCCTCGAGCTTGATCGAGCCGGTGGTCTCCGGGTACGAGGCCCGCACGGCGTTGACGCTCCAGTAGCCGCCGTATCCGACGCCCGCCACGAGCAGCAGCACGACTGCGATCACGAGGAGTCCGACGCGGCCCCTCTTCTTCTTCGGGGAGGGACCGTTGTTGTTGGCGGGCATCGCTGTCCTTAGAGGGGCAGGGTGATCCTGGAACTGCTGGAGCAACCATAGGCGCAGCGTCCGGACGGCCCTTACGCGGCTTCATCAGCGGTGCACCGACGCGCTTTGCGGGCGCTTTGGGCCGGTCCCCGGCAGGAGGGCGTCAAGAGCCGGTAAAATGTTAGGTAAGGCAATGAACTTCTGCCCGGCGGGGGGCGACAGTTTCGGTCGATTCCGCCGATACAGCAGGAAACAGCAAGAAAGGTGACGGCCCCTGACTGTCCACCACCTCAACGAACTCCTTCTGATCTCCTCACTGGTCCTGCTCATCGCGGTAGCGGCGGTCCGGCTCTCCTCCCGCAGCGGGCTGCCGAGCCTTCTGGTCTACCTCGGCATCGGCGTGGCCATGGGCCAGGACGGCATCGGAGTCTCCTTCGACAGTGCCGAATTGACCCAGACCTTCGGCTACGCGGCGCTCGTCGTGATCCTCGCCGAGGGCGGACTCGGGACGAAGTGGCGTGAGATCAGACCCGCACTCCCGATCGCCGCGGTGCTCTCGACCGCCGGAGTCGCGGTGAGCGTCGGCGTCACGGCCCTGGCCGCCCATTACCTGGTGGGCCTGGACTGGCGGCCGGCGCTCATCATCGGCGCCGTGGTGTCCTCGACGGACGCGGCCGCCGTCTTCTCGGTGCTGCGCCGGGTGCCGTTGCCGTCACGGCTGAACGGCGTCCTCGAGGCGGAATCGGGATTCAACGACGCACCCGTTGTGATCATGGTGGTGGCCTTCTCGACGGCCGGACCGATCGAGTCCTGGTACGTCCTGCTCGGCAAGATCGTTCTCGAGCTGGCCATCGGCGCGACGATCGGCATCGCCATCGGCTGGCTCGGGTCGTACGGCCTGCGGCGCGTGGCGCTGCCCGCGTCCGGCCTGTATCCGATCGCGGTGATGGCCATCGCGGTGACGGCCTACGCGGGTGGGGCGCTGGCGCACGGCAGTGGATTCCTCGCGGTCTATGTCGCCTCGCTCATCCTGGGCAACGCGAAGTTGCCGCACTGGCCCGCGACGCGCGGCTTCGCCGAGGGACTCGGATGGCTCGCCCAGATCGGCATGTTCGTCCTGCTCGGCCTGCTGGTCACCCCGCACGAGCTGGCCGACGACATCGTGCCGGCGCTGGTCGTCGGCCTCGTGTTGACGATGGTGGCGCGGCCGTTGTCGGTGCTGGTGAGCACAACCCCCTTCGGCGTGCGCTGGCAGGAGAAGGCATTGTTGTCCTGGGCAGGTCTGCGCGGTGCGGTACCGATCATCTTCGCCACCATTCCGATGGTGACGCAGGTCGAGGGCAGCCTGCGGATCTTCAACATCGTCTTCCTGCTGGTGATCGTCTACACCCTGGTGCAGGGCCCGACCCTGCCCTGGGTCGCCGGGCGCCTGCGGCTCGGCGGCGAGGGCGCGGAGGACCTGGGCATCGAGTCCGCCCCGCTGGAGCGGTTGCAGGGGCATCTGCTGTCGGTCTCGATCCCGGAGTCCTCACGGATCCACGGCGTGGAGGTCAACGAGTTGCGGCTGCCGCCGGGCGCGGCCGTCACCCTGGTCGTGCGGGAGGACCGCAGCTTCGTACCGGCGCCGTCGACCATGCTGCGCCGGGGAGACGAACTGCTGGTCGTCGCCACGGACCCGGTGCGCGATGCGACGGAACGGCGGCTGCGAGCCGTCGCCCGCGGCGGGAAACTGGCCGGCTGGCTGGGCGCGGGCGGCTCGGAGTAGCCGCCCGCCCGGCGCTGCGACGACAGCGCGGAGCCGGGCGTCCGGGGCGGGGCACGGGCCCCCGGACGGCAGCGTTCCACTCTTTGGACGGTCGACGGTTCTACGCGCGTCCACCTGTACAATCGCCACTTCAGAACGAACCGAATCCGCCTGATGCAGAGTCGGCGCGACCGCTCGGCGGCCACGGTCCCCTCGCCACCCTTTCGGCGCGGACCGGTGGCGTCACCCCGGTCATGCGCGAGAGGACGGCTCTCGGCGCGCACCCCGGCCCCCCGAGGCCCGGCCCGTCCCCCCGACGGACGGCCGAAGCGCGCTACCAGGTGGCAGAAAGGCACGGACCGTGTCGACCACGGTCACCGAACGTCCCGGCTACGGCCACCTCCTGCGCACTCCCCGCGCATGGACCTTCCTGCTGCCCGGCTTCGCCGCCCGGCAGCCCTTCGCCATGCTGACCATCAGCATCGTCCTACTGGTGCAGCACACCACCGGCTCCTACGGGACCGCCGGCGCGGTGTCCGCTGTCGCCGGCGTCTCCATGGCCCTGTTCGCACCGCAGAACGGGCGTCTCGCCGACCGCTTCGGGCAGGCGGCGGTCCTCGTGCCCGGCGTCCTCGTGCACGCCGCGGCGGTCATCCTGCTGATCGCCCTCGCCCTCGCCCAAGTCCCGCTGTGGGCGCTGTTCGCCGCGGCCGTTCCGGCCGGCGCCTCGGTCCCGCAGATCGGCCCGATGGTGCGCGCCCGCTGGGCCGCCGGACTGGAGGGCTCGCCGCTGCTGGGCACTGCCACGGCTTTCGAGTCGGTGACGGACGAGTTCACCTTCGTCGTCGGCCCCGTGCTCGCCACGGCCGTGTGCACAACGGTGCACCCCGCGGCCGGCCTGGCCGCCGAGGGCGTGCTGACGCTCGTCGGGGGACTCCTCTTCGCGGCGCAGCGGCGGACCCAGCCGGCGGGGAACCGCGACGCGGGACGGTGCGCGCAGCAGCACGCGTCGGCGTTGTCCGTCCCGGGTGTACGAGTGCTCGCCGCCGCTTTCCTCGGTGTCGGGGCCGTGTTCGGCGGCATGCAGGTGTCCTTGACCGCATTCACCGGGGAGATCGGACAGCCGGGCCTGAACGGCCTGCTGTACGGGGCTTTCGCCGCGGGCAACATGCTCGCGGGCGTGGCCTGCGGTGCCATCGCCTGGCGGGTCTCGCCGCAGCGACGGCTGCTCGTCGCCTACACCGCTCTCACCGCGGTGACCTCACTGCTGTGGTCGGCGCACGCCGTTCCGCTGCTGGGTGGGCTGGGGCTGCTGGCCGGTCTGTGCATCGCGCCCGTCCTGATCAGCGGGTTCACCCTGGTCGACACGCTCGTTCCGGCGGCGGCACGCACCGAGGCGTTCACCTGGCTCACGGGTGCGGTGGCACTGGGGCAGGCCGCTGCCGCGACCACGGCGGGGCAACTCGCGGACCGTTACGGGGCGAGCGCCGGCTTCCTCGTCCCTCTGGCGGGAACGGCCGCCGCCCTGGTGACGGTCGGGATGCTGCGCGGCCGGCTGCGGACCCGTGCATCCGGGCGGATCGCGGCCCGCGGGACGAGTGGAGTCGGTCACCGTGTTCCCGTCGCGGTGGACTGATCCCGAAGAATGCTGCACTATGGAGCGTCGTTAGCACTCACTGAGCAAGAGTGCCAGGAGGAGCAAGTGCCGACCTATCAGTACCAGTGCACCGAATGCGGCGAGGGCCTCGAGGCGGTGCAGAAGTTCAGCGACGAGGCACTGACCGAGTGCCCCGCGTGCACGGGCCGTCTGCGCAAGGTGTTCTCGGCGGTAGGCGTCGTCTTCAAGGGCTCCGGCTTCTACCGGACGGACAGCCGCAGCTCGTCGTCCGGCAGCAGCCCGGCGAAGTCCGCGACGGCGAAGAGCGACGGCGGCTCGTCGTCCGGCGGCAGCTCGGATTCGGGCTCCTCCTCGTCCACGTCTTCCGCCCCGTCGTCGAGCTCGTCGGGTTCCAAGAGCCCGGCGGGGAGTTCCACGGCCGCCTGAGGCGGGCAGCAGCACGCACCGGCCCCGTCGTCTCGTCCGCGAGGCGGCGGGGTCTCGCCGTGCCGGGGACGGACTCCTGCCCGCCCGGGCGGGCAGGTTGCTCCAGTGCCGGGCCCGGTACCGGAGCGGCCTGCGACGCCGGTGCGCCCCGTAGGGTGACCGCATGGTGGAGACGAGCAGTGCGCGGGCGCAGACCCCTCAGGCGGACATAGGTGTCATCGGCGGATCGGGGTTCTACTCCTTCCTCGACGACGTGACCGAGATTTCCCTGGAGACCCCCTACGGACGGCCGAGCGACTCGGTCTTCCTCGGCGAGATCGCGGGACGCCGGGTCGCGTTCCTGCCACGGCACGGCCGCAAGCACCACCTTCCGCCGCACCGCATCAACTACCGCGCCAACGTCTGGGCGTTGCGCACCCTCGGCATCCGGCAGATCCTGGGCCCGTGCGCCGTGGGCGGGTTGCGGCAGGAGTTCGGCCCCGGCACGCTCGTCGTCCCGGACCAGCTGGTCGACCGGACCAAGAGCCGGGTGCAGACCTTCTACGACGGCGAGACGCTGTCGGACGGATCCATTCCGAACGTCGCGCACCTCTCCTTCGCCGACCCCTACTGCCCGACGGGCCGGGCGGCGGCCGTGGCCGCGGCACGCGGCCGGGACTGGGAGCCGGTCGACGGCGGCACGCTCGTGGTGGTCGAGGGGCCGCGGTTCTCGACCCGGGCCGAGTCCCTCTGGCATGCGGCGCAGGGCTGGTCCGTGGTGGGGATGACCGGGCATCCGGAGGCCGTCCTGGCACGCGAACTGGGGCTTTGCTACTCGACGTTGGCGCTGGTGACGGACCTCGATGCGGGCGCCGAGACGGGTGCGGGCGTCTCGCACGACGAGGTGCTGCGGGTGTTCGCCGAGAACGTGGAGCGCCTGCGCACCGTGCTTTTCGACGCGGTGGCGGCATTGCCGGAGCGCAACGCCCGGGACTGTCTGTGCTCGAAAGCCCTGGACGGGCTGGACACCGGAATCGAGCTGCCGTAGGCGGGGCGGGCGGCGGCCCGTCCGTTGCGGCCCGAGGCGTCGGGCGCGCGGCAGTGCCGGGGCCGGCGGCCGATCCGCGGCGAATCGGCCGGGCGTGAGTGCCTTGGTCACTCACAGGTGTGAGTGGGTTTTCCACAGGCGACGTGCCTGTCCACAGGGCTCAGCAGGATTCGGCCCGAGCGGGGATCGTGGGGGTCGTCCCGACGGACTTCTGACGATCAGGCGGTGATGGCCATGCCTCACGTCCCCGTTCGCTCCCCCTATCCTCCGCTGCCGGCGCGGCCCGTCCCGCCGGCCCGGGAGGTGCCCGTCTTTCCGCCCCTGCGGGTGCGCCGGGGGCGCTTCGGGCCGGGGCTGCGGCTTCCGGGCCGGCGCACCGCGGCCGCCGGTCTGCTGCTGGTGGCCGCCGCGCTGCTCGCATCCACGGACCTCGGTGCGGGGCCGTCCGCACCCGCCTGCCGGTCGGTCACGCAGACGGCGGGGCGTGACGTTCCGTGAACATGTTCCGAACGAGGCGTGATATTTCCCTGGCGACTTTGTCGTTTCGGCCCTCCTTCCTCCACGCTTCTCTGGGCAGCGGAACGCCATGTTCCGACCTGCGTGAGGAGAGGCACTGCGTTGAGCGAAGAGAAGAAGGAGAGCATCCTGGAGGGCTTCAAGGCCTTCCTGATGCGGGGCAACGTCATCGACCTGGCGGTCGCGGTCGTCGTCGGAGCTGCGTTCACCAACATCGTGAACGCAGTGGTGCAGGGCTTGATCAACCCCGTCATCGGGGCATTCGGCACCCAGGATCTGGACCACTACAGCGTCTGCCTCAAAGACCCCTGCACGCCGGGCAAGAACGGCGAGGCGGCCGACGGCGTGCAGATCATGTGGGGATCGGTCGTCAGCGCGACCGTCAGCTTCCTGATCACCGCAGCTGTCGTGTACTTCCTCATGGTCCTGCCGATGGCGAAGTACCTGGCCCGCAAGGCAGCCAGGGAGAAGGCCGCGGAAGAGGTGCAGGCCGAGGCGGAGGCCGCCGAGATCGTGCTGCTCCGCGAGATCCGCGACCACCTGGCGGCGCAGCGCGCGGGCGCCTCGGGGGCGGTACCGGCTCAGAAGCAGCCGGGTGGCCAGGGCACGTAGCTCCCGCCCTACAGGTGGTGCGGGGGCTTCTCGGCCAGGAAACGGGCCAGATCGGCCGCTCCGTCACCTCGCGAGGAGCGTTCCCCCCAGCCGGCGTCGGTGTCGTCCGCCGACGGCCGGGACAGCGGATCGTCGAAGATCAGCGCAGCCGCTCGGGGCCGCGACGGCTTCGGCTGCGGGTCCCGAGTGTTCTCCGCCTGGTCCTCGGCGTGGTTCTCCGCGTGATCGGAGCCGGGGTCGGTACTGCTCATGCACTCAGCCTACGGGGCTCCGGGCCGCCGGTGGCCCGGGCTCCCCGCTTCCGGGCGACTCGGGCCGGCGCCGTGCATGAAGGAGCCCCGACGCCGGGGGGAAGACGCCGAGGCTCCGCTTCATGTGCGCCACGGTGCGGCGGTTCGATCCCGCCGCACGACCGGTCGCGCGGCGGCGGAGGTCAGGCCGCCGCGTCGAACCCGGTGTCGTGCGCCATCTTCTTCAGTTCGAGCAGCGCGTGCTTCTCGATCTGCCGGATACGCTCCCGCGTCAGACCGTGCTGCTTGCCCACCTCGGTCAGGGTGCGCTCACGGCCGTCATCGATGCCGTAACGCATCTTGATGATCGACGCTGTCCGGTTGTCCAGCCGACTGAGCAGTCCGTCGAGCTCCTCACGCCGCAGCATGACCATCACCGACTGCTCGGGCGAGTCCGCGGAGGTGTCCTCGAGCAGATCGCCGAACTGGGTCTCGCCCTCGTCGTCGACCGACATGTTGAGGCTCACCGGGTCCCGCGCCCAGTCCAGGACGTCGCCGATCCGCTCGGTGCTGCTGTCGAGTTCCGCGGCGATCTCGGAGTGCTCCGGGTCGCGGCCGTTCTCGCGGTTGAACTCGCGCTGGACCCGGCGAATCCGGCCCAGCTCCTCGACCAGGTGAACGGGCAGCCGGATCGTGCGCGACTGGTCGGCGATGGAACGGGTGATCGCCTGCCGGATCCACCACGTCGCGTACGTGGAGAACTTGAAGCCCTTGGTGTAGTCGAACTTCTCGACCGCGCGGACCAGTCCGGCGTTCCCCTCCTGGATCAGGTCGAGCAGAGGGAGTCCGCTGCGCGGGTAGCGACGCGCCACGGCAACGACGAGTCGGAGATTGGAGCGGATGAACACATCCTTCGCGTGCTCCCCCTCCGCCACGAGGGCTTCGAGCTCCTCCTCGCTGGCGCCGGCCGCCTCGGACTCCACCTCCTTGTCGAGGATCCGCTGCGCGAAGACCCCGGCCTCGATGGCCTGCGACAGGTCGACTTCCTTGGCCGCGTCGAGCAGGGGTGTGCGTGCTATCTCGTCGAGGTACATGCCGACCAGGTCGCGGTCGGCGATCTCGCCTCCGGCGCGAACACTGCCTGCCCTGCCGGTCTCGCTTCCAGCGGACTGCCGACGGGCGACGGCACGGGTTGCCATGCGTGCTCCCTTGCGATTGGTAGGTCGCGAGTCTGTGAACGTGCACTGGTCGGGTGCCCGCTCAGAAGGAAACAACGACTGGAACCCGGACAGAATTCCCATGGCGTCCCAAGAACTTTTCGATCATGCAGTACCCTGTCCGGCCACAACGGGGAGGAACCATGTCTTCGACGTCCGCGGACATGCAGGTGAGGCCGGGTACCGAGGCCGACCTGCCGTCGCTCACGGAGCTCTACAACCACTACGTCCGCGAGACCGCGATCACCTTCGACACCGAGCCGTTCACGCCCGGCACACGCCGGCCGTGGCTCCTCGCCCACCCCGAGCACGGTCCGCACCGGCTCCTCGTCGCCCACGACACATCGGACGGCACGCTCCTCGGCTACGCGACGAGCAGTAGCTTCCGGCCGAAGCCGGCCTACGGCACGTCGGTGGAACTGACCGTCTACTGCGCCCCGGGTGCGGGCGGACGCGGCGTCGGAACCCTGCTGTACGAGTCGCTGTTCAAGGCTCTGGAGAACGAGGACCTGCACCGCGCCTACGCCGGCGTGGCACTGCCGAACGAGGCGTCCGTCCGCCTGCACGCCCGCTTCGGTTTCGAACATGTCGGCACCTACCGCGAAGTGGGGCAGAAGTTCGGCCGCTACTGGGACGTCGCCTGGTACGAGAAGCCACTCGGCCCCTGACCCGGATTCGCGACCGGAGTCCCCGGCCACCAGGGCCATGATCCACTGCAAATTCCACTTTCACCTACAATCCGTTCATATGCGCCCGTGACGGGTGCAGGAGCCGCCCAGCGGAACGGGGCTTCACCAGCGGAAGTGAATCCATGGCAGGCATCTGGGACGACGTGCGGGCTCTCAACCGCTCCTACGACCGCTTCCTCGCCGGACGCCCGGAGCCCGACGGCGTCAGGACCTCCATCGCCACCTCGTGGCGTCGGTGCGAGGAGTACGGCCTGATCGGCCGGCAACTGGCCGTCCCGTACGAGAAGGGCCTGGACGAGGAGAACCGCCTCGTACGTGCCGCGACCCCCGTGCTCGACAGGCTCATGGCATCCTTCACCCGGTTCGGGGTGAGCGCCGTCCTCGCCGACGACCAGGCCCGGATCCTGCACTGCCGCACGACCGACCAGCTCCTGGCGCGTGAACTCGAAAGCTTCAACATCGCGCCGGGCTACGCCTTCACCGAACAGCTCGCCGGGACGAACGGCATCGGAACCACACTCGCGGAGCGCCGCCCCTGCTACGTGTACGGGCGGGAGCACTTCGCCGACTGCATGGAGCCGTTCGCCTGCGCCGGGGCCCCCGTCCACGACCCGATCAGCGGTCGAACCGAGGGTGTCCTCGATCTGACCTGCCGTCGAGCGGACGCCGATCCGCTGCTGCTGGCGCTGGCCCGCGAGTGCGCCGCCGACATCGAGCAGCGCTTGCTGGAGGAGGCGTCACGACGGGAGCGCGGACTGGTGGAGGCGTTCGCCGCGCTGCGCACCGGACCGCGCCCGGCAGCCGGAGCGCTCGGGCCCGCCTCCCCGGGCACCGTCTCCGACAACCTCGACCGCCAGGACCGGGCCATGCTGCGGGAGAAGGCCGCGGAACTGCTCGCCGGGCCGCCCGGCGCGACCGAGCGGGTCGATCTGCCGGGAGGCCGCGTGGCCGTCCTGCGATCGCGTCGGCTCAGGAGCGGTTCCGGAGAGGACGGCATCGCCGTGGAGGCCCGTATCGGCACGGGCTCCCGGCAGCGCCACCTCACGCTCACCCACGAGGACGCCCAGCAAGGCTCATCGGGTGCCACCGCGGTGCCGGTGCCCCCCGCCCGACAGCCCGGAGGCGCCATCGCCCCGGTGGCAGGGGACAACCCCTGGCTGCTGCTCGTGGGCGAGCAGGGTGTGGGCCGAGTGGCGCTCGAGGCCAGGCGCCGCCTGCGGCTGCTGCACGACGCCAGCGTCCGGATCGGCACCACGCTGGACGTGACCAGGACGGCGGAGGAGCTGACCGAGGTCGCCGTCCCCCGGTTCGCCGACTTCGCCTCCGTCGACCTGGCGGACTCCGTTCTCCGCGGTGAGGAGCCGGTGCGGGTCGACGAGGGGCTGCGCCGGGTCGCCCTCAGGGCCGTGGGCGACAGCTCGGCGCCCTACCCCCTGGGATCCCTTACGCGCTTCGTGCCGGCCACACCTCAGGCCCGCAGTCTGACCGCCGGCCGCGCGGTGCTCGAACCGGCCCTGCGGAACGCCGTGGGCTGGGCGTCCCAGGACCCGAAACGAGTCGATGAGATCCTCCAGGCGGGCTACCACTCGCTGATCGCGGTTCCCGTGCTCGCCCGGGGCGAGGCGATGGGCGTGGTCACGTTCCTGCGCTCGGACCTGCCGAGCCCTTTCGAGGACGACGACCTGGCGCTCGCCGAGGAAGTGGTGGGCCGGGCCGCGATCTGCATCGACAACGCCCGCCGCTACACCCGTGAGCACACCACAGCCCTGGCCCTGCAACGCAGTCTCCTCCCCCGCGGCGCCCCGGAGCAGCGGGCCCTGGACGTCGCCCACCGCTATCTGCCCGCCAAGGCGGGTGTCGGCGGTGACTGGTTCGACGTCATCCCGCTCTCGGGAGCCCGGGTGGCGCTGGTCGTCGGCGACGTCGTCGGCCACGGCGTGCACGCGGCCGCGACCATGGGGCGGCTGCGGACCGCCATCCACAACTTCTCGGCACTCGATCTGCCGGCGGACGAGGTGCTCATGCATCTCGACGATCTCGTGGACCGTCTCGACCGCGACGAGTGCGCCGCGGGCGACCATCGTGGCGAGGGGATCATCGGCGCCACCTGTCTCTACGCCATCTACGACCCGGCGTCGGGACGCTGCAGCGTGGCACGGGCCGGGCATCCGGCACCCATGATCGTCCGGCCGGACGGCTCCGTCACGGCGGCGGACGTGCCGACGGGCGCCCCGCTCGGCCTCGGGGAGATGCTGTTCGAGGTCACAGATCTGGACGTGCCCGAGGGCAGCCGGCTGGTGCTCTACACCGACGGTCTGGTCGAGGACCGGGGCCGGGACTTCGACGTGGGGCTGGCACAACTGGGCCGTGCGCTCGCACACTGCCGCGACGACCCCGACGCAACGTGCGACGCGGTGCTTCAGGCCATGCTGCCCACACACCCGAACGACGACGTGGCGCTACTCGTCGCGCGGACACGGAGGCTGACCGCCGAGCAGACGGCTTGCTGGGAGGTGGACCCGGACCCGTCGGTCGTCGCGGACGTCCGCGCAGCCGTGGGCAGGCAACTCGAGAAATGGGGGCTCGAACACCTCACGTTCAGCACCGAGTTGGCCGTCAGCGAATTGGTCACCAACGCCATCCGGCATGCGGCGGGCCCGATCGGGGTGCGGTTGCTCCGTGATCACGTTCTGATCTGCGAAGTGTCGGACGGCTCCAGCACCTCACCGCGTCCTCGCCGGGCCGGGAGCAACGACGAGGGAGGACGCGGCCTGTTCCTGGTCTCGCAGGTCACCACCCGCTGGGGCACCCGCTACACCGCGACCGGCAAGGTCATCTGGGCCGAGCAGGCACTGTCCCGTCCGGACGACGGATGCGTCGCCTTCGGGATGTAGCTTTTCCGACCGCCTCGAACCAGGCCGGAAGTCCTGGTCACTTCGGGCCGCAGCCGGTTTTCCGGACCGCCCCGCTCGCTCCTGGATGATCGATTGCAAGGGGGTGAGGATCACCTCTTGACCTCAATCGAACTTCAAGTCACACCATGGCCCGCATGAACACATCTGACGGAACGCTCGACGAAGCCCTGGAACGCCTGCACGCCTCGGGCCCCGAACGCGACGGCTGGCTCTCCAACCACGCACCGATGGCCATCGAGGCCCTGACCCGGCACGGCCACGCCGGCGACGTACACCGCTGGCTCGACCGGTACCGCCACAAGCTCGAGGACATGCCCCGGCCCACGGAGGCCGTCCGGAAGGACAACTGGCGCCAGGCTCTGGGCGATCCGAGCCGCATCACGGACTGGACCCGCTGGTTCGACCGCGAGATCGCCGAGCGGCCGTGGCGCGACGTCCTGGCCGAATGGTGGCCGCGGCTGCTCCCCGGCATCACCGCGGCCGCCACCCACGGGGCGATCCGCGTCGGGCACGCCGTGCACACCCTGCTCGCCGACGGGCCCGCCACCACCGCACCCCGCACCGCCGAACTCGCCCACGCCCTCGGCTACTGGGCAGCTCGCCACCAGCCGCTTCCCGAGCTGAGCCGCCCGCCGCTGCCGGCCGGGGGCGGATCGGCGGCCGGGGCGCTGGCCGCCGTGGAGCCCGTACCCGACCAGCAGGGCGGCATCCGTGGACGGTTCGCACAGCTCACCACCGTCCCTGCGTGGCCGGCCCGGGCGGCCGGTCCGGAGGAGGCCCGGGCGCTGCTGACCGAGCTCGTGCACGCATCGACCCACCGTTACGCCACTCACGGCCACGGGGACCCGGTCATGCTCGTCCATGCCGCGACCGCTCCGAATGCGGTGCTGCGCACCCTGCCTGCGCTTCCGCACGAGCTGTGGCCGGCGAGTCTGCAAGCCGCCTGGTCGGCGAGCGCCGCGGTCACCGCCGCGTACGCACCACGGGAACCGGCCGGGGCGGCGCCGACCGTGACGCTGCACCCCGGGGAGGTCTTCGAGCGGGTCGCAGCGCATGGCGACGAGCATGCGATCAAGCTCGCCGACACCGCCCTGGACGTTGCGGAGGGCGACCGTCCCGGGGACGGGCGGGCGCTCGCGGCAGCTGTCCGCGCCTGTGAGTTGATCGAGCCGGCACGCTGAGCCGGGCGCCGTCGGCACGTGGGGCACGGACGGCTCACACGCCTCGCTTGCCTCAGCCGAACTGCAGCGACCGCTTCGCCAGCCCCATCCAGAACCCGTCGATCACGTTGCGCCCCTCGGCCGCCTCACCCACGGCGTCCGCGGCCCCGAGGGTGACGAAGAGCGGGGCGAAGTGCTCCGTGCGCGGATGTGCGAGCCGGCCCGCCGGGGACTTGCGCTCGAAGTCGAGCAGCGCGTCGATGTCACCGGCCTGCAGGGCCTCCCGGCCCCACGCGTCGAACTCCGATGACCAGCCGGGCACGTGACCGCCGGGGTGCCGCAGCGCGCTCAGATTGTGGGTGAAGAACCCGCTGCCGACAACGAGCACGCCCTCGTCGCGCAGCGGTGCGAGCTTCCGGCCGATCTCCATGAGCCGCTGCGGGTCGAGGGTCGGCATCGACATCTGCAGGACGGGGATGTCCGCGGCGGGGAACATCTCGACGAGCGGCACGTAGGCACCGTGGTCGAGTCCCCGGTCCGGTACGTCCTGCACGGGAGTGCCCGCGGACCTCAGCATTGCTCGGAGACGTTCGGCCAGTTGCGGGGCTCCGGGCGCCGGATAGCGGACGTCGTAGTACCGCTCCGGGAAACCCCAGAAGTCGTGGACCAGCGGTCGGGTCCCGGTGGCGCCGAGGGCGAGCGGGGCGTCCTCCCAGTGGGCCGAGACCACCAGGATCTCGGTCGGCCGTGGCACATCGGCGGACCAGGATGCGAGCTGGCGCGGCCAGACCGGGTCATCGGCCAGCGGCGGCGCTCCATGGCTGAGGTAGAGGGCCGGCATGCGCTCGCGGGAAGTGCCGGCAGCGGACATGTGAACCCCCGAACCGTCGTGGTGGCCTTGTGTTACTGCCTCCACCGTACGACCAAATTGATTCAATATTCAACAAGAAAGGGGCCGCCCGTCCGCCGGGCGGCCCCTCTCACGGTCGCGTGCGTCAGTGGGCGAGCACGGGCGCAGCGGTCGCCGCGTCACCGTCGGGACGCCGGGCGCCGCCCGCGGGGCCCGGCGCCCCGTCCTGCCGGCCTGCGTTGACGAGGACGAGCGCGATGACCGAGGCCAGCGTCAGAATGCCCGCGGCCCACCCGATCGCCGTCGAGTAGCCGTGCACCACGGCCTCCACCTGCAGTGCGCGCCCGGCCGCGGCCGGGGTGGCGTGCGAAGCGACCCAGTCGGTGGTGGCATTCGCGGCGACCGTGTTGAGCAGGGCCGTGCCGATGGCGCCGCCGACCTGCTGCGAGGTGTTCACCATGGCGGAGGCGACCCCGGCGTCCCGCGGCTGGACCCGGTGCGTCGCCAGACTCATCGCCGGCATGAAGGCGGTACCCATGCCCAGCCCCATGAGCAGCAGCCCGGGCAGGATCAGACCGGCGTACGGAGTGTCGACGTCGATCCGGGTCAGCACGAGCATGCCGACCGCGGCGAGCAGGAAGCCCGGCGCCATCAGCATCCGAGGGGCGATGCGCGTCATGAGCCGGGCGCCGATCTGCGTCGACCCGGTGACCATGCCGGCCACCATCGGCAGGAAGGCGAGCCCGGAAGCGACGGGGCTGTATCCCCTGACCACCTGCAGGTAGTAGGTGAGGAAGAGGAACAGGCCGAACATGCCGATGACCGCGAGGCCCAGCGACAGGTAGACACCGCCCCGGTTCCGGTCGGCGACCACGCGCAGCGGCAGCAGCGGCGCCTTCGTGCGGTGTTCGACGGCGACGAAGGTGCCGAGCAGCACCGCGGACGCGGCGAACAGCGCCAGGGTGACGTCCTCGGTCCAGCCGTGGCTCTCGGCGCGGGTGAAGCCGTAGACCAGCGAAACCAGGCCGAGGGTGGCCAGGGCGACGCCGGGGACGTCCAGGCGCGAGCGGTTGCGGGCACCTGCAGGCTCCGTGATCACCAGCGCCGCGCCCGCCACTGCGACGGCCGCGATCGGGATGTTGATGAAGAAGGTCCAGCGCCAGTCCATGTACTCGGTGAGGACGCCGCCGAGTATCAGGCCGATCGCTCCTCCGCCGCCGGCGATGGCTCCGTAGATGCCGAATGCCTTGGCCCGCTCCTTCGCCTCGGTGAACGTCACGGCGAGCAGTGACAGGGCGGCCGGGGCGAGCAGCGCGCCGAACACGCCCTGGAGAGCACGGGAGGCGAGCAGGACGCCGGTGGTCGCGGCGGCGCCGCCGAGTGCGGAGGCGAGGGCGAAGCCGACGAGTCCGGTGATGAAGGTGCGCCTGCGTCCCCAGAGGTCGGCGACCCGGCCGCCGAAGAGCAGGAGCCCCCCGAACGCGAGGGCGTAGGCGGTGATGACCCACTGCCGGTTGCCGTCGGAGAACCCGAGGTCGGCCTGGGCCGAGGGCAGGGCGATGTTCACGACGGTCGCGTCGAGGACGACCATCAACTGGGCGAGGGCTATGAAGACCAGCGTCTTCCAGCGGTTGGGGGCGGGCTCGGGGAGTTCCGGCCTGACGGCGGACACTCCGTCGGTGACGGCAGCGGGCATGGATCGACTTCCTCGTGGTGCTGATCAGTACGGGACAGGGCGGCAAAGCGGGACGGTGCAGGTCGGAGGAGGGGCGATGCGCCGGTTGCGTCGACGCGCCGGGACGGCCGGGGCATCAGGACGGCCGTCGCAGGGCCTCCAACGTGGCTGGTTCGCCGGGCAGTTCGGACTGCGCGGACGGCCGCAGCCCGTCGAGGAACAGGTGCAGGTGCCGGTGGACGAAGCCGTCGAAGTCAGTACAGTCGCTTCCCGGCAGCGGGCGGGTCAACTGGGCCACGGCGACCATGAGATCGCCGACCGCGACGTCGTCCCGGAGCAGTCCCCGGCGGCGACCGGCGGCCATCAGGGCCTCGACGGCACGTTCCAGCCGGGTCCGCTCCTCGAAGAGTTCGGGGCCGTCGCGGTCGATGCCGTCGGAGATCAGGGGGGAGAGGGCGCCGACCCGCTCCTCGGCTGCGGCATGGACGAAGCGGCGCAACGCCTCGAACGGGTCGCTCTCGTCCCGTGCGGCCTCCGCCCGGTCGGCCACCCGGGCCATGACAAGCAGGGTCACCTGCCGGAGCAGTTCCTGCCGGTCGGCGAAGTGGCGATAGAGGGTGGCATTGCCGACGCCGGCCCGGCGCGCGACCTCGTCCAGGGCGACGTCCGGCCCCTGTTCGACGAACATCTCGCGGGCGGCGGCGACGATCCGTTCCCGGTTGCGCTGGGCGTCGGCCCGCATCCGGGGCCGAAGGCGGCCGGTTGTCACAGCAGTCACAGGCGCGCCCCCTCCGGCGCTCGGCCGGGGGCGGACGCCCCGGATCGCGTGGACGCCAGGAAAACGGGGAAACTCTCACCGGTTATTTCGCGGAGATGGCGTGATGCGCATCACATGAGGCGGTGCAGGGGCCCGGCGGCAGGCCGCGGCGCGCGTCGCGGGCGTGCCTGACCGGGCGCGATCGTGCCGAACTCGCGCAGGAGCGTTCCCCGCGCCCCGTCCGTCAACGACATCCGGTGCGGGAGCGCCCGAACGGCCCGCGGATTCACCCGTACGGCTCCAGTCGTCGTGCAGCCGAACGGGGCGCCGCCGCACGGTGAAGGGACGACGCAGCCGCCGAGCCGGACCGGGCTGCCCCGAGCCGAAAGCGACGACCATGGAGCAGGCCCGCCTTCGGAGGCGAATACGCAGGCCCCGCCGTGTGACCGTGTTGCTGACGACCGCCGCGGTCGCTCTCGGGGCCTCGACCACTGCCACCGCGGCCCAGCTCGCCCAGTCGTCGTTCCTGTCGGGCGGCCTGGCTCGTGCGAGCGCCCCGTGCTCCCCCGCGCCGGTGCCCGGCGTGGAGATGTCGGAGGGCCTGCCCACGCCTCCGGGGCGTGTCCGCAGCACGGGGACGCTGAAGGCCCTCAACCTCATGATCGATTTCCCGGACGTTCGGGGCGAGGGCACCGCCCGCGAGCGCTTCCGCGAGTTCTTTCCGCGGACCTCCGACTGGTACCGCACCAGTTCGTACGGGGCGCTCGACTACCGTGCGTACGCGCCGGTCCCCCGTTGGCTGCGGATGCCGCGCAGCTTCGCCTCCTACGGGATCAAGCGCGGCAGCCCCTACTCCCCCGGCTATCGCAGGCTCGTTCAGGACATCGTGAACGCGGCCGATCCGCGGGTCGACTTCCGGCTCTACGACCTGGTCAACGTGCTGGTGACGCCCAATGCCGGACCGTCCGCCGTCGACACCGTCCTGTCCGTCACCTACTCGGGGCTGCGGGACGTGCCGAAGGCCGACGGGGTGCCGCTGACCGACGTGTCGTTCGTCTACAGCCGCCAGGACGACGGGTCGCCGACCGCCCGCCACAACGCGTTCCGCGTCCTGCCGCACGAGAATGCGCACGCCTTCGGGGTGCCCGACCTGTACACGGCCGACGGCGGCGGCAAGGCCGGGCACTGGGACGTCATGTCGGAGGACTGGGGCGCCGGCAACGACTTCCTGGCCTGGCACAAGCGCAAGCTCGGGTGGCTGGGGGGCGGTCGGTTCGCGTGCGCCACGGGGCACGGGAGCAGCGTCCACGTGCTGTCCCCGCTGGCCGGGCCCGACGGGAAAAAGTTGCTGTACGTGCCCGTCTCGGACACGGCCGGCTGGGCGGTGGAGGTACGCACCCAGGCGGGCAACGATCACGCGGTCTGCAAGCCGGGGGCCCTCGTCTACTGGGTGGACGCGGCCGTCGACAGCGGCAGCGGGCCGGTGGTCGTGGCGGACAGCGCGCCCGACAGCGGTGGCTGCGCGAAGGAGGCCAACGCGAACGCCGAGCTGACGGACGCGCCCTTCGGGCTGCACGAGCAGTTCAGCGACCGGCGGACCGGGGTGTCGATCGAGGTGACCGGTCGCGACGGGGACGGTCGGCACCGCGTCCGCGTCACCCGGCCGTGACTGCGGTCATCACCCGGCCGGGGCCCGTCCGGCAGGGCGTCCGCCGTCGGCCGGTCGTGAACCGGTCATCTCCTGGCCCCGGCCGATGGCCGGTGAACCCCGCACCGCGCCCCGGCGGGAACCCGGTAG
The DNA here is from genome assembly GCF_023703325.1 of Streptomyces meridianus. Classification (GTDB taxonomy): domain Bacteria; phylum Actinomycetota; class Actinomycetes; order Streptomycetales; family Streptomycetaceae; genus Streptomyces; species Streptomyces meridianus. Next base: position 63,700 of record NZ_JAMQGM010000037.1, on the reverse strand, counting down.
GCTACGTCCCGGCAGTCCTCGCGGGCGGCCACGCCTCCGTAGCTCAGGGGATAGAGCACCGCTCTCCTAAAGCGGGTGTCGCAGGTTCGAATCCTGCCGGGGGCACACGACAAAGGGCCGGCTCAGCGGAGTCATCCGCCGGGGCCGGCCCTTTTCGTTGATCAGACGCGTGCCACAGACGTGCCACTACGTCGCTCCGGGGTCCCCGTCCCCGCGGCTCGTCCGGATCACCGCGCCGAGCTCGTCGGCGATCGCACGGTCCCGGCCGCCGGTCATGTGCCGGTGAATCAGAAGGGCGCGCGCGGTGCTGCTGCCCGTCCGCGTCATCAGCTCCCGCCTCCCGGCCCCTGCGCTGGAGGCGAGCGTGTTCCCGGTGTACCTCTGGTCGTGGAAGTGCATGCGTCCGGGAGGGCCGACGGCGGCGAGACCTGCGAGCCGGTCATGCGCTCACCGGGCAACCGGGCTCGACTTCCAGGACATCGCGCTACCGCTGTTCGATGACGCCCGACTCCACCAGTGCCGACCCGGCCTCCCCTCGGCCTTGCAGCGATCGTCGAGGAGCGAAGTACGACAAGTCCAAGGCGCAGTGTGACGGCTCATGGCCGATGTGTGCAGCGTGATGGGAACTGCTCAAAATTCGCTTCCAGTGGCCTTTCAGTGATCTAAGACGCATTTCATGACACTTGGCACCGAAGGAGGTCTTGCAGCACGTCGATCGGGGGGTGAAACTCTCCTGAGCGTTTGTCAGGGACACGGCATTCACGGCGGCCCCTGACTTCGCTGCACGACATCGGCACGTACGCACAGAGCTCACACCCCATGTGAGCAGGACATAACTCAGACTTGAGCATGCTGCCTCCGGTCGGACGTGGAAGCGTCGGACAGCAGGACCGCATGGCCACCCCCCTGGTTTTCATGATCCCTCGGAGAGGAAGCCCAACCATGCGTAGATCCCTGTCCGCTGCCCTGTTCGCCGGGGCGGTTATGGCCGCCGCTGCGGTGGCCACGGTCCCGGCCCAGGCTGCTCCGGCCAGCAGTGGCTACATCGTCATGCTGCGCGACTCGGCCAACTCGTCGTCGGTGGCGTCCGAGCACTCCCGCGCTTACGGAACCACTGTCAACCACCTCTACGCACACTCCATCCACGGCTACTCGGCCAAGATGAGTGACACGGCTGCGGCCCGGATCGCGCGCGACTCCCGCGTCCTGCTGGTCCAGCGTGATGGCACCGTCAGCACCGATGCTCAGTCCACCCCCACGGGCATCAACCGCGCGGACGCCGACCTCAGCCCCACGGCGAAGATCAACGGCACGGACGAGCGCGTCAACGTCGACGTCGCCGTCATCGACACCGGTATAGACCTCGACCACCCCGACCTCAATGTCAACACCGCCGGTGCCAAGAATTGCTCAACGGGCAACAGCGCCGACGACGGCAACGGACACGGCACGCATGTCTCCGGCACGATCGGTGCACTCGACGACGGCAACGGCGTCGTCGGCATGGCTCCTGGTGCCCGCGTTTGGCCCGTCCGTGTGCTCAACAACGCCGGCAGCGGCACCTGGTCGGATGTGATCTGCGGCATCGACTACGTGACCGCCCACGCCGACGAGATCGAGGTCGCCAACATGAGCCTCGGCGGGGCCGGTACGGACAGCGTCTGCGGTACCAATCAGGACGCCATGCACGAGGCCATGTGCAACTCCGTCGCCGCGGGCGTGACCTACGCCGTGGCAGCGGGCAACGAGACCGATGATGCGGCCAACCACACGCCGGCCGCCTACGACGAGGTCATCACGGTCAGCGCCCTGGCCGACTTCAACGGCCAGCCCGGTGGCGGGGCCGCTGCCACCTGCCGCAGCGACGTCGACGACACCATCGCCGACTTCTCCAACTACGGTGCCGACGTCGACATCATGGCCCCGGGTGTCTGCATCGAGTCCACCTGGAAGGGTGGCGCCTACAACACCATCTCGGGTACCTCGATGGCCACGCCGCACGTGGCGGGCGCTGCGGCTCTGTACAGGGCCACCCACCCCAGTGCCTCCCCGAGCACCGTGAAGTCGGCCCTCCAGACGGCAGGCACCACCAATTACAGCTGGCCGGCCGGCGACCCCGACGGCATCCAGGAGAAGCTGCTCAACGTCTCCACCTTCTGATCCGCACCTCCGCTGAAGGGAGTTCCCGGCCACCGGTCCGGGAACTCCCTTCCGTCGCTCACGCTCATCGGGGCCGGGTGTTCGTCGAAGCCGGCGGCGGCGTTCAGCGATCCACCGGTTCCTGAACGGCCCCTGCGTGACTTCCGGCGGGTGTCCGGAAAGGGCCTGGAGAGTTCACCGGTACGTCGCCGCTCGGGGCTGCGGATACCGGTAGCGGTGGATGCGACGTACGCAAGGCCGGACCGCACCGGTCCCCGGCCTGCGGCTCCGGGAGTCGGGGCCGGTCGGTTCCTGCGCCATGGTGCGTCAGTGGACGGCCGGTTCGCTGCCACATGGCGTGCTCAACGCCGTGGGGATTTCAGGCTGCTGAGGAGCGCGCGCAGCACCGCGAGGAGATGGGTGCGATCGGTGGATTCGGTGAGCAGTTTGCGGGTCGCATGGACGGCGAGCGCGCCGAGGATCAGCCGGACCAGAGCGCTGCTGACGGCGACAGCCGTCAGCGCCCAGCCGACAACCCCCATGTCGAAGTTGCGCATCCTCGATCACCCTTCTCGTATCAGGAGGTCCCCGGTGTAGCGCGGTCGCGGACGGATCCGCTGCCCCGCAGCCGCGCGGAGTCGTCCACTGCGCTCGAACTCCGCGCATCTGCGTCCCTGTTGGGGTGACGACGGCGAAGGCAACATGCATGCATGAGCGATATGGACGAGCCGCCGGGCCACCGACGGAAACGGAACCTTCCTTTCCCCTACAACCAGGACGTGTCCGGGGTGCTGCGCAATCTCAGGCGCATCACTCCCATGGGCCGCCGCCGGCTCGCGAACAGCCCGGAGACCGCAGCGTTCCTGGCCGCCGGAATGCGGCTGCTCCACCGGCACTTCGGCCCCGGCGGCCGGCAACGCGTCAACAGTGAGCTCCTGCTGCTGGGCCCCCTCTCCCAGCGCAGGGTTGCCGAGGAGTTCCATCGCAACCCGCCCCCGTTCGTCCGGAACGGCAACGGCGGATCGATGTTGAGAGATCGCTGGGAGCCGCACTCGAACTTCATCGTCGACCTGCTCAACTTCGCTCTCTGGCGGGAGAACTACCGGCCCGAGTACCGGAAGCAGCGGAAAGCCAACATCGAAAGACTGGTGCGTGGCCCGGATTTCGCAAACGCCGTACACGAAGTCGCCCATCGGCACGCCGCCGAGGGTGTCGACCTGCCCCAAGTCCGGCTGAGCCTCGCACTCATGGCGGCGGCCGAGGGAGACGACGAGGTCAGGCGAATAATCTCCGCCGTGTACGGGGATTACCTCGGCTCGTGGAAGCAGCTGTACGGCACCGTCATACGGGCGCGCCGCCTGCGACTGCGCGAGGGCCTCACCCGCGACGACCTCGCCAACGCCCTGTCCGCGGCCAACGACGGAATGACCCTCCGGGCCATCGGCGACCCCGCTTCCGGTGTGATCGATCACGACAACAACCGTTCCCTCATGGGCTTGGTGGCGCTCGCTGTGATCTATGCGTTCCTCGAACCGGACGAGGACGCGAGTGGCCTCACACTGGAGCAGGCCGTCGCGGCGAGGTTCGACAGACGGCTGTAGTCAACTTGACCCGGCCGTGAACGACCGGGCTTGGAGGTAGTGCCCAACCGGCTGCTGGGTGGGCTCCTCCGTCCAGACACCCCTATGGGGTGGCGGGGACGCGTGACTCACGCCCCGCAGTCCATACGCTCTCGCCTTTACGGCCGATGTTGTGGGACGCGTTGTCGTCCGCGTGCATGAAGGCCCCGCAGGACCGGCAGGCGAACGTCGCTTGTGACTGGCGGTTGCGCCGGTCGATGTGACCGCACTCGGAGCATTGCTGGCTGGTGTACGGCGGACCGACATGCACCAGCGGCACCCCGGCCCGCTGTACACGCCAGAGGGCACGAAGGGTCTGCGCGAGTGGCCGTCGTGCCGCAGTCGACCAGGTCGTCACCGAACTCGGCGGCACGGTCGAGGCCATGTACTTCGCCTTCGGCGAGGACGACATCGTGCTCATCCTCGACTTCCCCGACCCGGCCTCCATGGCAGCCAGCAGCCTCATCGTCAAGGCCAGCGGCGCCCTCCGCAGCCGGGCCACCCCCCTCCTCACCCTCGACGAGATCGACGAGGCCGCCCGCCGGAAGGTCGCCTTCCGGGCCCCCGGCACCTGACGGACCGAGGGTGCCGACGCCGCCGGGCTCCGGCCGGCCGGGGCCGCGGCGCCGGATCTCCGCTGCGGTCCGACCGGACAGCGGCTGGAGAGCATCTCGGAGACACCGTTCCCGGGATCGCACCCCGGTCGCCGGCCGGCCGGGAGCCCGGGCCACGAACGGCGCAACGTCACCTCCCCCGGTCTCCTCGGGCGCCCTCCCCGCGGCAACACCAGTGCCCGTCCCTCCGGCCCCTGCAGTCCCCGACCCGGCTGACATGATGGGTGGGTGAACTTCTGGTCCATCTATCAGCAGGGATGCGCGCGGGTGGCCGCGTGCACCGGCCATGCCGCCATCGCCGACCCGACCGCCAACGCCGAGGCGGTTCTGCGGCAGGGGCGCCGGTGCGCGCAGGAGGGGGTCGCCGTCGCCGTCTTCCCGGAACTGTGCCTGTCCGGCTACTCCGTCGAGGACCTCCTGCTGCAGGACGCGTTGCTCGACGACGTCGAAGCCGCGCTCGACACCATCGTGACCGCTTCGGCGGATCTGATGACGGTGCTCGTGGTCGGGGCACCGCTGCGGCACCGCAACCGCCTCTACAACTGCGCGGTGGTCGTGCACCGCGGGCGGATCCTCGGCATCGCCCCCAAGTCCTACGTGCCGAACTACCGGGAGTTCTACGAGCGGCGACAGATCGCCACGGGCGACGACGAGCGCGGCGGGACCATCCGGATCGGCGGCGCGACGGCGCCCTTCGGGGTGGACCTGCTGTTCGAGGCCGAGGACGTCCCCGGCCTGGTACTGCACGCGGAGATCTGCGAGGACATGTGGGTGCCGGTGCCGCCCAGCGCCGAGGCCGCACTGGCCGGGGCAACCGTCCTGGTCAACCTCTCGGGCAGTCCGATCACGGTCGGACGCGCCGACGACCGGCGGCTGATGTGCCGCTCGGCGTCCTCGCGCTGCCTCGCCGCGTACGTGTACGCGGCTGCCGGGCTGGGCGAGTCGACCACCGACCTGTCCTGGGACGGGCAGACCATGATCTACGAAAACGGCACCCTGCTGGCCGAAACCGACCGCTTCCCGCCCGGTGACCAGTACGCGGTGGCGGACATCGACCTCGACCTGCTGGTGCAGGAGCGCCGTCGCACGGGCACCTTCGACGACAACCGGCGCACCCACGCCGCGCGCACCGGCGGCTTCCGGCACGTGCCGTTCCGGCTCGACCCGCCGACGACCGACCTCGGACTGCACCGCCGGGTCGAGCGGTTCCCGTTCGTCCCGGCCGACCCCGACCGCCTCGCCCAGGACTGCTACGAGGCGTACAACATCCAGGTCGTGGGCCTGCAGCAGCGGCTGGCGGCGATCGGCGGCCCGAAGGTCGTCATCGGGGTGTCCGGCGGTCTCGACTCCACGCACGCGCTGATCGTCGCCGCCCGGGCGATGGACCGCGCGGGCCGACCGCGCAGCGACATCCTGGCCTTCACGCTGCCCGGCTTCGCGACCGGCGCGCACACCAAGCAGAACGCCCACAAGCTGATGCGCGCGCTGGGCGTCACGGCGTCGGAACTGGACATCACGCCGACCGCCCGGCTCATGCTCCGGGAGATCGATCACCCGTTCGCGGCCGGAGAGCCCGAGTACGACGTCACCTTCGAGAACGTGCAGGCCGGCCTGCGCACCGACTACCTGTTCCGGCTGGCGAACCAGCGCGGGGGCATCGTGCTCGGCACCGGTGACCTGTCCGAGCTCGCGCTCGGCTGGTGCACGTACGGCGTCGGCGACCAGATGAGCCACTACAACGTCAACTCCGGTGTGCCGAAGACACTCATCCAGCACCTGATCCGCTGGGTCATCAGCAGCGGCCAGTTCGACGAGGAAACCGGCGAGACGCTGGCGGCGATCCTCGACACGGAGATCAGCCCCGAACTCGTGCCGGGCGAGGAACTGCAGTCCACCGAGTCGAAGATCGGCCCGTACGCGCTGCACGACTTCACCCTCTTCCACGTCCTGCGCTACGGCTTCCGGCCGACGAAGATCGCGTTCCTGGCCTGGCACGCCTGGCACGACCGGGACGCCGGCGCCTGGCCGCCCAACTTCCCGCGGGCCGAACGGGTGGCCTACGACCTTCCGGAGATCCGGCACTGGCTCGAGTCCTTCTGCCGCCGCTTCTTCGCGTTCGCGCAGTTCAAGCGCTCGGCGATGCCCAACGGGCCGAAGGTGTCGGCCGGCGGTTCCCTATCCCCCCGCGGCGACTGGCGCGCCCCCTCGGACAGCTCGGCGCAGGTCTGGCTGCGCGACCTCGCCCGCTGGGACGCAGAGCGCACCGAACCCGGAGAGTGAAGCCCGCGGCAGAAAGGCCGCGGTGCCGTTCGTACGGCGGCCCCGGAGCGCACGGCTCCGGGGCCGCGGGTCGCCCTGAGCCGTCAAAAGGTGTGACGGGCCCCCGGCCGGGCAGACCGGCAGCGCGGCTCGAGAGCGGCCGCCGGATGGCTCACCGCGAGGAGGCGAGGCATGGACGGCGAGGGCTTCCTTCGCGAAAGGCTCAGGTTCGCCGTGCGCATCGGCGGAGCCGTGCTCGGCTTCGGCGTGGCAGGGGCACTGCTCTCCGCTCTGGGCGCGCCGGACACAGCCGCCTGGGCCTCTGCCGTGGCGGCCGCCATCGCAGGCTGGTCGGGCGGTGCTGCACTCATGCGGCGCTACGAGCACCGTCGTTGAGCGCGGACGTACGGCAACCCGTCGCGGCCCGGCGGCATTCCCGGCACCCCTCGTCGGCAGGGCCGGCCACCCGGCGTTCCGCTGCCGACGCCCCGTGAATCAGGCCGTTTCCGCCTCCGCCAGGGCGCGTCGGTCGTACCGGACACGGGACTCGTCGATCTCGTGCAGGTGCCGCTCGGCCCAGCCGGCCAGCGTCAGCAGGGTGTCGTAGAGCTCACGGGCCATGGGGGTCGCGGTGTACTCGACCTTCGGGGGCACGGTGGGGTAGACGGTGCGGGTCAGCAGCCCGTCCCGTTCCAGGTTGCGCAGGGTGAGCGTCAGCATGCGCCGGCTGATGCCCTTGACCAGCCGCTCCAGTTCCGTGAACCGTGCCGGCCCCTGCGTGGTGACCAGCAGGATCCCGATGCTCCACTTCCCACTGACCCTGCCGAGCACCTCGAGAACCGAACAGGCGTCCCGGGCCGCGCTGGCCTCCGCCGTGGTCCTCGGGATGATCGTGGGCCTGTACCCCGACCCCGCCGAGCAGGCCAAGACCATGGGCATCTACAGCTTCGTCTCGGCCGGCGGAGCGTCGTCCGTGGGTCTGATCGTCGGCGGTGCGATCACCGAAGTCCTGGGCTGGCACTGGGTGTTCCTCGTCAACCTTCCCGTCGGCATCGCCGCCGTCGTCGCCGGGCAGGGACTACCGGCCTCTGACTCCGGGCCGGGACTGCGCGCAGGCGCCGACGCCCTGGGAGCCCTGCTCGTCACCGCCGGCCTCTCCCTGGGCGTGTTCGCCATCTCCCGGATCCCCGGGACAGGCGCAGGCATCGGTGAACTCTTCGGGTACGGGGCGTTCTCGGTTCTGCTGCTCGCCGCCTTCGTGGTACGCCAGGCCAAAGCCGCCCGACCACTGCTGAGACTCTCCGTCCTCCGCGACCGAGGTGTCGCCGGCGCCAACATCGTCGTGATCCTCGTGTTCGCCGCGGGGTTCGGCTTCCAGTTCCTCAACGCCCTCTACCTGGAACGAGGCCTGGCCTTCGATTCGATGCAGACCGGGCTCGCGTTCCTGCCCGCGCCACTGATGATCGGCACCATGTCGTTGTTCTTCTCGGCACGGCTCACGGCCCGGTTCGGCACTCGGCGTGTCCTGCTGACCGGCCTGGCCGCTCTGGGCGCCGGACTGGTCCTGCTGAGTCGTGCGCCGGTGAACGGTCAGTACTGGTCGGACGTGGCTCCGAGCCTCGTCGTCCAGGGGGTCGGCATGGGCCTGGCCGTCCCGGCGGTCATCATGCTGGCCATGTCGGGGGCCGGGCCCCGGGACGCCGGACTCGCCTCGGGGCTGAACAACACCGCCCAGCAGGCGGGCGCGGCCATCGGTCTCGCCGTCCTGGCGACGGTGGCCACCTCGCACAGCAACACCCTGCTGGCACGCGGGTCCGAGCAGGTCCAGGCGATGCGGGACGGTTACAGTCTCGCCTTCCTGTGCGCGGGCGGGTTCGTCCTGCTGGCCTGGGCCGTGGTCTTCCTGATGCTGCGGGACGCTTCGCCGCGGGTCCGTGGCACTGACTCCGCATCATCGTCCGCCCGCTCGGAGTCACACGGGTCCCGGCCCACCGGTCCGCCGATCTCGCGCTAAGACGAACAGTGCGCCGTCCGGGCGGAACACGCCGATCCCGCCATACCAAGGGTGGTGCCGCGACCGTCGGGAGCGTCTTCGAGCAGAACACGGCCCAGGAGGGCCGCCAGAACAACAACTGCGCCAGCGCGAACAACACGACGCTCACCGCGTCCGGGTCGAGCAGCAGCACCCGCTGCATGGCTGTCGACCGTTCCAAGAACGTCGGCTCCTCGTACCGTTAGCCGTCCTGGACTTTCGTCGTTCCGACATGGCCGGGCTCCGGTGACACGACCCCCGGCCCGGCCACGGCTGGGGGTCTTCGGCATCCGCGGCGGCAGGTCGTACGTACGCGCCGGGGTTTCTCCGGTGCACCCGACCGGGTCTCCGCCGGCCGACGGGCGCCCCCGGACCCGGCCGTTCGCCGGAGCCCGACACCCCCGGACCGCTATCCTCGGTGAAGATCACGGGGTCCAGGTGAACGGGCAGTTCGCGGAAGACCGCAGAAGATCATGCACTTTCAACGGATGGGGACTGTTGTGGCGCTGTTCGGAAACGCACACACCGTCGACAGGTCGTCGGCCCAGCAGGAGTACGCCCGGCTGCTCGGTCCCGGCGAACAGATCCACGCCGCCTACCAGTTGATCCGCGACACCATCCTCTTCACCGACCGCAGGCTGATCCTGGTCGACAAGCAGGGACTCACCGGCAAGAAGGTGGAGTACCACTCCGTCCCGTACCGGAGCATCAGCCACTTCGCAGTCGAGACCGCCGGCACGTTCGACCTGGACGCGGAGCTCAAGCTCTGGATCTCCGGCAGTCCCACACCCATCCAGAAGACCTTCACCAAGGGCGTCGACATCTACGAAGTGCAGGCCATTCTGACGCAGTTCGTGGCCGGTTAGCCGACACCGGCCGCACAGCGAGCGCGGTGCCGTCGCCGTTGCCCGCCGACCGAAGACGCGTGGAAACCCTTCCGCCCCTGCGACACAGGGGCCGGCAGTGCCGACCGAGCGAGGAGCGGTTCGTGCGAGACATCGCCGTGTTCAGCGGGAGCGCCCACCCCGGGCTGGCCGAGGAGGTGTGCGGCCACCTGGGAGTCCCCCTCAGCCCGGTGCGGGTGAACCGGTTCGCGAACGACTGCCTCGAGGTGCAACTCCAGGCCAACTGCCGGGAACGGGACGTGTTCCTGATCCAGCCGCTGGTCACCCCGGTGCAGGAGCACCTCGTGGAGCTGCTGCTGATGTGCGATGCGGCCCGCGGTGCGTCCGCGAGCCGGATCACCGTGGTCATGCCCCACTACTCCTACGCCCGCTCGGACAAGAAGGACGCCCCGCGGATCTCCATCGGCGGACGCCTGGTTGCCGACCTGCTGGTGGCGTCGGGCGCCAGTCGCGTTCTGGCACTGACGCTGCACTCGCCGCAGGTCCACGGCTTCTTCTCGGTGCCGGTTGACCATCTGCACGCGCTGCGCGAGCTGGCCGAGCACTTCCGGGGCAGCGACCTGTCCAACACCACCGTGGTCTCGCCCGACCTCGGCAACGCCAAGGAGGCCGCAGCGTTCGCCCGCCTGCTGGGCACCAAGGTGGCGGCCGGGGCCAAGCAGCGCTTCGCCGACGACCGGGTCAGCATCAGCTCCGTCATAGGAGAAGTCGAAGGCCGCGACATCATCGTCCTGGACGACGAGATCGCCAAGGGCAGCACGGTCATCGAACTCCTCGGCCGTCTCAGGGAGCTGGGGGCCCGGTCGGTCAGGGTGGCGTGCACGCACGGCCTGTTCTCCGCAGGTGCCCTGAAGCGGCTGTCGGAACAGCCGGACGTGTCGGAGATCGTCTGCACGAACACCGTGCCCGTCCCCGACGACCACGGCACCGACAAGCTGCGCGTCCTGTCCATCGCCCCGGCGCTGGCCGAGGCCATCCGACGAATCCACAACGGCGAATCGGTGAGCGCACTGTTCGACGCGTGACGACTGCCGGGTTCACGGCGGCCGGACGAAGGATGCACAGCGGCCCCGCAGCAGACGCCGTTCCGGATTCCGGCCCCTGCAATGCCCGCATTCCGCCTCCTCTCCGGTCTCCCCTCCGGCATGGTCGTCATGTGACCGAATCCTGGGACTCCATCGCCGACTGGTACACCGAGCAGCTGCGTTCGGGCTCCCCCATGCACGACTTCGGTCGGGACATCCTCCTGGATCGGCTCCCTGCGGACCTGCGCGGCGCGTCCGTCCTCGACCTCGGGTGCGGGGAGGGGATCATCACCCGGGCCCTCGCCGCCCGGGGCGCGTCCGTGACCGGTATCGACCCCGCCGTGTCCCTGGTCGAGTACGCCCGGGCGGCGGAGAAATTCCGGCCGACCGGGGCGGTGTACGCAGTGGACGACGGATGCACGCTCGCCACGGTGCCCACCGGATCCGTCGCGTGGGTGACTGCCGGCCTGTCCCTGAACAACGTGCCCGACCTCGGGGCCGCGCTCCGGGCGGTGCGACGCGTCCTGGAGGCGGACGGGCGCCTCGTCTTCACCGTCCCGCATCCGTGCTTCGAGGCTCCGCACAGCACCTGGACCGAGGGCGGCGAGGCACCGGCACGCCGCGTCGTCGGCGACTATCCGGCCGAGGGCTTCTGGCGCTCGGCCAACCCCCGGGGGGTGCGCCGGGCCGGCAACCAGCACCGGATGCTGTCCACGTATCTCACCATGCTGATCGCCGACGGCTTCGCCGTCGAGGTGGTCGACGAGCCGGCGCCGAGCCCGGGGGTTGTGGCCCGACAGCCGCACAGAGCAGGGCTTCCACCGTTTCTGCTGGTCGGTGCGCGACGCCGGTGATCCGGTCACCGGGCCGGTGCAGCTTTCGGCGCGGGACGTTCGCGCACCGTGCCGAGGGGTGTCTACTGGTGGGCATTCATTGCGAATCGGGAGGTACCGATGGCCACTGACGGATTCACGACGTGCCTGTGGTTCGACGGGCAGGCCCAAGAGGCCGCGGAGTTCTACGTGTCGGTCTTCGAGAACTCGGCGATCAGCAGGATCACCCGCTACAACGAGGCCGGCCCGGGCACCACCGGGGACGTGTGGACGGTGGAGTTCACGGCGAACGGCCAGAAGTTCCTCGCCCTGAACGGCGGCCCGCAGTTCAGGTTCAACGAGGCCGTCTCGTTCCAGATCATGTGCGACGACCAGGCCGAGGTGGACCACTACTGGAACCGGCTCGCCGAGGGCGGACGGGAAGACGCGTGCGGCTGGGTGCAGGACAAGTACGGGCTGTTCTGGCAGGTCGTTCCCCGCATGATCCTGGGATGGATCGGCGACCCCGACCCGGAGAAGGCCCAGCGCGCGACCGAAGCCATGCTCTCGATGGTCAAGTTCGACATCGGAGCACTGCAGAAGGCGTACGAGGGGAGGTAGGGCAGATCGTCCTCAGTGCCCGGCCGGTCTCTCCTGATGCGGGCGCGGACCGCGTCCCTACGTGCGATCCGCGCCGGTGCCGTGCGGCAGCCCCGGCAGGAGCTGCCGCACGGCCGCGCGCTACTTCTCGCCATGACAGATCTCGACGGACTCATTGGCAGCTCCGCACCGGGAGTCCGACGAATTGTTCAGGGTCGCGGGGAAGGCGTTGTCGCAGCTGTTGTTCTGCCTGCCCTCCTGCGCCACCGTCTGCCGGAACACAGTGCCGGCCGTGCTGTCACCGCCGACTACCGCCGCCCCGCCGCCGCGCCTCACCGTCTTCCTGCCGACGGACGAGTCCCGCAGCGAGGGTGTGCCTCCGCCGAGGCGTTGACGCTCGCGTTGTTCGGGTTGCCGCAGTTGTGCGGCGGGCACCCGTGCCTCGATCCCCCGTACTGCGATCACAGGCCGCCGTCCCGGTGTCCCACGCCGAGCCCCCGGAGCATCGACGACGCTCCGGGGGGCAACACGACTAGCGGTGGCCGTACTTCTTGCCCTGGTGCTTCTTCCCGTGGTGCTTCTTGCCGTGGTGCTTCTTGCCGTGGTGCTTCTTGCCGTGGTGCTTCTTCTTCGGGTGATCGATCTCGACGGACTCGTCGACAGCCACGCACGTGACCTCGGTCGGACCGCTGAGCGTGGCGTTGTTCGGGTTGCCGCAGTTGTTGTTCTGCCGCCCCTCCTGCGCCGTGTTCTGCTGGAACAGCTCACCCAGCGAGTCGCCGCCCTCGGCCTTGGCGCCGCCGCCACGGGTCCTGGTGTTCTTGCTCACCGACTTGTCGACGAGCACGCACTTCGCCTTCGTCGAGTCGTTGAAGGTCACCAGGTTGGGGTTGCCGCAGTTGTTGTTCTGACGGCCCTCCTGCGCCGTGTTCTGCTGGTCCACCGTGTACACACCGTCGCCGCCCTCGGCCTTGGCGCCACGACCGGAGGTGTAGGTCTTCTTGCTGACCGACTTGTCCAGGGCGAGGCAGTCGACTTCGGCCGAGTCGTAGATGCTGACGCGGTTGGGGTTGCCGCAGTGGTTGTTCTGCTTCCCCTCCTGCGCCGTGTTCCGCTGGAACATCGAACCCAAGTAGCTGTCGCCGCCCTTGGCCTTCGCTCCGCCACCGCGGACCTTGCTGAACAGCATCTTCGACTTGTCGACGGTCAGGCACCGGGCCTCCGCCTCACCCTGGAGCGGGTTGATGTCCCCAGGGTCGGCGCAGGAGTTGTTCTGCCTGCCCTCCTGCGCGGCGTTCTGCTGGGTCACCTGACCGGCTCCGTCGCCACCGGTGGCCCGGGCACCGCGCCCGCTGCTTTCGGCCATGCCCACACCCGAGGCTGCGGACAACAGTCCGCTCACGGCGAGGGCAACCATCGCGGCCTTGCTCACGCTCCGCATCGACACTCCGTCCTTTGCGCTGACATTCACCGGAAGCCCCACAGGCCCCGGCACCGCCTTCAACGCCGCAAGGAACCGAGTGACACGGATTTGCACCATTCGTCCCCCATGCGGCGGCACGTGACGTCACACGGTCGGCGGCAGTCGTCCACCGACGGCCGTGCCGGACCGGGGCGACCGCGGCGATCGAGGGCAACACACCAGTGGAAAAGGGACGTTGGGGACAGCACACCGTACGGCCGAAGGGGTGACGTGCCGGACCGGGGCGTTGCCCCTGCGATGTCGCGGCGTTGTCCCAGGACGCCAGAAAACAAGCCGACCCGGCGAAAGGGCAGTTGTGCGGAAGATCATGCATGCAGCGGTGCTGGCACTGGCGGCGAGCGGCTTGGCCCTCCCCTCCACGGGCATGGCCCACGCTGCCGGAGCACCGGCGGGCAAGGCGCCCCGCACCGCTCCGGACCACACCTCCACGTCAGCATCCAAGAGTGGCGTGCAGAACCGCGTGCGCGGCAACAACGACGATCCGGTCGTCGTCCGGGTGCTCGAGAAGGACGATCGGGTGATCCGGTGCAAGGCGGTGGACCGCACCCGGAACCGGCCCGTGCACGTCAAGGCGGAGCGGCGGACATCCGGAAGCAGCACCGAGGGGCAGCGCACGACGGCTCAGAGCGGCAAGCAGAACCTGGACTGCGGAAACAGCGCCAACCTGGTGACGGCCAACGTGCTGAGCGAGGGCGTGCACCGCACCGAGTGCAAGGCCGTCGACACGTCCCGGCGCAGCCCCACTCATATCAAGGGCAACACCCGTGCCGCGGGCGGCACTTCCCCCGCATCGCTGACCACGGCCCAGGCCGGAAAGCAGAACCTCAACTGCGGCAACCACACCGGGGTGGCCACCGCCAACGTCCTCAGCGACGTGCAGGACAAGACGTCCTGTTCGGCCGTGGACCGGTCGACCGGCAGCCCAGTCCACGGCCGCGGCGAAGTCCGGGCGACCGGCGGGGACGGCCCGATCCAGACGAACACCGCCCAGAACTCCCGGCAGAACTCGAACTGCGGCAAGAACTCCGAGCTGATCACGGCACCCTGAACGCGCCGCCGCCCGGCCGCTGTCGGGCGGCTCCTCGCGTCAACCGGCCCTCGAGCGCCCTGCGCCCGAGGGCCGCTGCATTGAGCGGTCGAGTTCGCGCAGTGCGAAGTCCTGGCAGCCGCGGACCGTCACGGCGCTGTCGTCCCGGCCCAGGGTGACGACGACCCGCTCGCCCCGGTCGGCCGCCCTCACCCGAGCGGTCCCGCCGTCGGCCCGCTCGGTAGTCACCGAACACCGTTCGCCGTCCGGGGTCCTGGCGCCGTTGCTGACGTAGGTGCCGGGTGGCACGTCCTCCCCCACGGTGTGCCGCCCCTCTCCGAAGCCGGCCGTGTACTCGGAGTCGTAACTGCGCGCGCGGTTGCCCGCATCGCCCTTCGCCGCGATGCCGCAGAGCACGACGACGACCACGCAGAGGAGTCCGACGGCGGTCAGCGTCGCGTCCCCGACGGCGGCGCGTCCGGCGGACCCGCCCGGCTGGTCCAGGACTGAGTCGGGCCCGGGAGCCCGGTCCGTCCAACTCCTGGGAAAACCCTGTCCCTTGGGCGAACGCCCTGATGTGAAGGCCATGTATCGATCCCCTGTCGAATCCATGCGTGCCCGGATGCGCTGCATGTGACCCTCAGGGGCCCCGGAAGGTTGTACAGCGGTCAACATCCGGGAGGTGCCCGTCACACCGGAGGCCCGCGTGGCCGGGCGGCCGCGGACGACGGCGGCCCCGGACGTCAGCGCCGCACCGCACGGACCACCGTGTCGAGGGCCGACACCACCTCGTCCTCGCGGGCGACCGGCCGCCTGCGGACCTCGGCGACCTCCAGGTCCGCCATCTCGCCCCAGAGGGCGCTGACTTGAGCGACCGAGGTGAGGATCTCCGGATCCTGCGGGCCGCCCGTGCCGTGCTCGATGTTGCTGACGTCATGGCCGACGAGCAGCAGAGTGCCACCGGGCCGTGCCGCACGGGCAGCCCGGCGCAGGAGTGCTTCCATGTCCGCGTGGGCCAGGTGGATGTATACGACCATCACGAGGTCGTACGCGTCCCCCTCCGGCTCGTACTGCGTCAGATCGGCCTCCCGGGTGGCCACCTGGACCCCGTGCGTCGCGGCGAGTTCGTCCGCCCGGAGCAGCGCGACCCGTGAGAAGTCGACGGCGTCCACCTGCCAGCCGCGGCGCGCGAGCCACACGGCGTTGCGCCCCTCGCCCGCCCCCAGATCCAGGGCCCGTCCCGGACGGAGGCCCTCCAACTCCTGCACCACCCACATGTTGGGGTCGGCGCTCCACACCCACGGGGTGTTCGTGTAGCGGGTGTCCCATTCCTGTGCGTCCATGGTCTGATCCCTTCCCCTCCTTCCCCCGGCAACCATGCCACGTGTGAACGGTTCCCCCGCCGGAGCCCCGGGTCGCCGGGTACGCTGCACTGCCGCCCCGTCCGGGCGCGGCCCGGAAAACGTAGCCGCACGCTCCGGAAACCAACTCTGCTCGCCGGCACCACTGGGGGGACCAGCCGTATGGCCATCCGCAAGGCAACCATCAAGGAACACGTGGCTCAGGCCATCGCGCAGGCCAATCCCGGCGACCGGCCGCACGTCACGATCGCAACCGTCACCGGCCCGAGCCCCTGGCTGACGAACGCGATGGGCCTGGTCGGCCAGCTGCTGGTGAAGTTCTACTTCGTGACGGTGACGGACCAGGCCGTCGTCCTCCACCGGTACAACCGCTTCACGCAGCGGCCGCAGGAGGTCGCGTACGCGATCCCCCGGGACCAGGCACCGCAGTTGATGGGCGACGTCCAGCGCAATCCGCTGTGGAGTTCTTTCCGGTTCCTTCTGCCGGGCGAGATGCAGCCGACCCGGATGAACGTGCACCGGATCTGGCGGGACGAGATGGACCAGGTGATCGGAATGATCACGGGCGCTCCGCACGGGATGGCGCCGCAGGGCATGTCCGCGCCGGGGGTGCCGCAGCACGGGATGCCTGCGCAGTCCATGGCTCCCTACGGCGCTCCCGCACCGGCACCGGCATTCTCCCAGCAGCAGCCCCACGGCACTCCGGCACCGGCTCCTCACCCGCAGCAGGCTCCGCCGTACGGCGGGTCCGCCCCCTCCCCCGCACCGCAGCAGCAGCCGCCGTACGGTTCTCCGGCGGACCGGCCGGGGGCGTCGCCCTACGGCGCGCAGCACACCCCGATGCCGGGCAACCCGTACGCCGGCTGAGGCCGGGACCCCAGCCGCCCCCCGCATGGATCGGCGCCGATCCATGCGGGGGCGGCGCCGATCCGTGAGGGGGGTCTCCCTCCGCGCGAAGAGCAGCGGGACACACTCACGGCTCATGACATCTGGCCAACGGGGCGTCGTGCGGCCATGATTGAGGTGCTCCGCCAGTACAGCCAGCACCGTCTGTCCCGTGAGCCCCGCCCCCTGGAATCCCAGCGCGGGCCTCACCCGGCAGTGCACATGTCATGCACGCGACAATGCTTTCCCCCCACACAGAGAGGGACTGCACCATGGCTTGCGGATCAACCAGTCTCTGGGCCGGCGAAACCAGCTGGTTCTGCTGCGGAAACGCCTGGGGCCCGTGCGCGAGCACGGGCGGCGGCGCCTGCGGCAACTGCCGGTCCGGCGCGAACCACGGCGCCTGGCCCAACGCCTCGCAGGCATGCTGGGACATCACCCGGCCCGACCTGTGCGGCGAGAACATCCCCAGACGCGGGTGCGGCTCCGTGATGAACGTCAGGCACCAGTGCTCCGGTGCCACTGTCTGCATCACCATCACGGACTGCGGCCCCCGCACCAAGGAGTGGTGCGGCGAGGCCACCTGCTGCAACGGCACCTGCCGGACCAACCGCGTCCTGGACCTGACTCCGGCCGCCTTCTCGGCCATCGGCAGCCTCAGCTCCGGCAAGCTGCCGGTCTACATCTACGAGTGAGGAGGACCTGACATGACCGCACGCCAGGACCACCACGGCCTCGGCCGTCGCCGCTTCCTCACCACCGCCGCCCTCGGCGGCGCCACCATCGTCGGGGCGACCGCACTCGGCGGACTCGACGCCGACGCGGCCTTCGCGGCGCCCGCGCCCTCACTGGATCCCGCAATCGCCACGACCTCCTTCGTCGAGGGCAGGATCACGGGCATCACCGGCAGCATCCTCGAGGTCGCCGGATCGCACGGCGACAACTCGCGCGTGCAGATGACCAACGCCACCAGCGTGTGGAAGGTCCGCGAGACCACCGCCGAGGTGATCGAGGTCGGCGACGGCCTCTACGCCCGTGGTGTCCCGATGCCGGACGGCACGGTCGCCGCGGACGCCGTGTGGGTGAACATCGTCAACCTGCACACCACCATCCGCGGCATCGAGAAGCGCCGGCTGCACCTCGCACACGGCCGGCACGAACTCGTGGGCAACATCATCGACGGGACCAGCAACGCCTCGTACGCGGGCCGGGCCCCCACGTCCGACCTCTCGCGGCTGCGTATCGGGCAGGCCGCCCAGGTCCTCGGAGCCTGGCGGCCGGCGGACGACTCGGTGGACATCGTCCGCGTCACCGTCGGGCACTGACCCGGGAAGGGGAGCGCGATGCTCACGACCACAACGAGCCTCACCCCGTTGGTGATCGGCGTCCTCCTCGGCTGGACCGGCGCGGTCAAACTCGTCAGCCGCGCCACCGTGCGGCAGGCGCCGAAGACGGCGCTGGCCCGCATGCTGCGCAGCAGTGAGCGGGCCGGTCTCGTGCTCCGGGCGGTCGGCGCGGCGGAACTCGTCGTTGCCGTCGGGCTGCTGGCCCTTCCGGGGCATCCGGCGCCCGCCGTTTCCGCGGGCGTGCTGGGGGCGGGGTTCGTCGGCTACCTCGCCTACGGGCGGGCGATCGCCCCGGAGTCCTCGTGCGGGTGCTCGGCGAACGAGTCCGCGCCGATCACCTGGCGGGCCTTCGCGCGTGCGGGTCTGGTTCTCGCGGGCGGGGCGACCGCTGCGACGGCCACCGGCACCTGGTGGGCCACGGTGTCCGCACGGCCGGGTGTCTCGCTCGGTCTGCTGGCCGTGGCCGCCGCGGTCCTGGGCGGCCTCTCCGCCGACCTGGACCGCTGGTGGCTGCTGCCGGTGCGCCGGACACGGCTGCGGCTGCTCGGACATCCGCTCACCGGCACGTCCGGCGGCGAACGGGTCCCGGCCGCCGCGACGGTCGAACTGCTGGAGAACTCCCTCGCCTGGCAGGCCGCTTCCCCGGTGGTGCGGTCCGGCTTGCTGGACCACTGGGAGGAGGACGGCTGGCGCATCCTGCTCTACTCGGGTGTGCACACGGGCCGGCCGGTCTCCGTCGTGTTCGCGCTCGACGCGACGACCAGCCGGGACACCACCGGGGAACCGGCGGTCCGCGTCAGCATCGTCGACTCGGACACCGGCGAGGCCGTGGCCGACGACCTGTTGACGGTCCGCCCGCGCACGGTCCTGCCGATGGCGGGCTGACGGCAGCTCCGCAACGGGCGGGGGCGGTACGGGCCACGGCTCGTACCGCCCCCGCCGGGTGTCCGCGGCGGTCTCAGTGACCGGGTACCGCGGTCCGCTCCCCCTTCGGCACGACGCTGGTGCGCAGGGTGCTGAAGAGAGCGCGCAGCACAGCTGCGGTCCCGGGCAGTCCCATTCCGGCGAGCAGCAGACCGCGAGCGATGATGCGCCACCGCTCGGTCGGGACCATCCACGCGGCGCTGCGCCGCCCCGACCGTTGCTTCTGCAGGACGAACGGACGCATCCGGTGCTCGTACCGGGCGGCAGCCTCGGCGACGGTGCCGCCGTGCCGCAATTCGGCCGCCAGGACGTACGCACCGCCCATGGCCATCGACGCGCCCTGCCCCGCCATCAGGGACACGGCCTGGCAGGCATCGCCCAGCAGCGTCACCGGGCCCCGGGACCAGCGTTCCATCTCGACCTGGGTGACCTGGTCGTAGTAGAGGCCCGGACCGTCGGGGCAGTGCCGTAGGGCCTCTTCGACGATCCCGCCCATGCCGCCGTACACGGAGCGCGCCTCGGCCGCCGGATCGGCCGGGAGCGCCGGGTCCGGCACCCGGTGAATCAGAGTGGTGGCCAGCCGGCCGTCGGTGGTGGGATAGAGACCGCCCTGGAGGCCGGGCTCGCCGATGAGGAGGAACCTCCGGCCGACCCGCGCCTGCAGTTCGTCGTCACTGAAGACGTACGAGGCCGTGTGGTACGGCAGATGACGCAGGTAGCGGTCCGCCGGCCCGAAGGCGAGTTCGCGCACCCGCGAACGCACACCGTCCGCTCCCACGAGCAGGTCGACCTGCTCGACCGAGCCGTCGTCCAGGGTCACCTCGGCGAGTCCGCCGCCGGTCTCCCGGACGGCGTCGACGGTCGCGTCGTAGCGGATCCGCACCCGGCCGTCCAGCGCGTCGTGGATGACCTGCTCCAACTCGCCGCGCATGAAGGAGAAGACCCGGTCGTCGATGGTGGCTGCGAACCGCTCGTACGAGGCGTGGCCCTCGCTGCGGCCCTCCCGGTCGACGTAGCGCAGCTCCTCGATCGAGGTGTGCACGCGGCGCAGTTCCGGGAGCAGACCCATGAGTTCGGCGACGTCATACCCGGACCCGAAGAAATCGATCATGTACCCGTCGGCACGGAGTCCCGGGGCCTTCTCCACGATCTGCACGTCCCAGCCGTCCCGTTCGAGCCACCAGGCCAGGGTGAGCCCGGCTATCCCGGCGCCGCAGATGAGAGCTCTCACTTCGCGTTCCTCCGTGTCCCGTCGGTCTTGAGAATGGTGCGCAGTACGTCGGCGAGGGCGTTCGGGTCGACGCTCGCGTCGACGGCGCGGTGCAGCATCAGGCCGTCGACGGACGCGGCGATGACGACTGCCACGGCCTCGGCGTCCCGGTCCCGGCCGCAGCGGGTCAGCCATGCGGCGACCGCCCGTCGGAAACGGGCCAGGGCGGCCGCGATCTCCGCTCCGAGACGTTCGCTGCGGGCGGCGGCCAGGAAGATCTCGCCGGACAGCCGCAACTCGCTCGCGTCCGCGGTGTAGTGACTGATCATTCCGGTGATCCAGTCGATGCCGCCGTCGATGCCTTCCGCGGCGTCCAACGCGGACTCGGCCTCGGCGACGAGACCGTTCAGCAGCGGCAGCGTCGCGTCGGCGAGCAGGCCGTCCAGCGACCGGAAGTGGTAGTGCACCGACCCGGTGGGCACGCCGGCCCGCTCCGCGACCATCCGGGTGCTCACACTGCCCCAGCCGACCTCGCCGATCAGCTCGATCGCGGCCCGCATCAGCGCTTCCCGCGTCGCCGCGCCGCGGGCCGCTGCTCCCTCCGCCATGTTTCTCCGATCCCTCTTGGTCGATCGCCTTGAACGAACGACCAAATTTAGAGTAACACCGTAACCCTGCCGGTGTCGTGCCCGGATTCGGACCCGTGGCTCAGCCTTGCCGCCCCGACCTCGAATGCGGAGGGAAGGGACGTACTCGCACGGTCGGCGTCGCCGCGCGCGCCGGGGCCGTGCCCGTCCGCGACTCGAAGGACCGCAGCGGCCCGCAACTCGCTTTCACCCCCGACGCCCGGAGCGCCTTCGTCGCCGACGTTCGCGTCACCGGCGCCAACACGCCCTGACCGGAACCACGTCGTGGGTTTCCGCGACCCGGTGGGCCGCGTCGCGGTGCGGCTCGACGTCCTGAAAAGAAACCGGGAAAGAAACTCCTTCCCCACCCCAACCACCCTTGTCACTCCATCGGGTGACGAAGTGGTGAGCGACAGGTCGGGGGCGGTACGGTCGCGCCAACAACCTCACAACGACGACGGCCCCCGGCCGGGACTGGCATCCCGAACGAGGGCCTGATCATCCAGGAAGAACGGACCTTCCCGATGACTGCAGCGCAGTTTAGCGCGCAACCCCGCGCGCACACCGAGTCCCGGCAGGCCGGGGTCACCCACATCCGGCACCGACACGAAACTCACTTCACCGTGGTCGGACATCACCTCTCCCAGCACCCCACGCTCTCGGCGGTGGCCATCGGCATCGCCGTCCACATCCAGTCGCTGCCGGACGGCGCCTCGGTCGGCGTCAAGCACCTGTGCAGCCGCTTCCCCGAGGGCGAGATCACCATCGCCCGCGCCCTGCGCGAGCTGGAAGCCGCCGGTTACCTGGAGCGCCGCCGCGAGCGCACCGACGCGGGCCGGATCGTCAGCCGCACCACGTTCCGCGAGAACCCGGACGCCGCCCCCGCGCCGTCGCCGCACCACCGCCCGGCTCCCGGCCCGCCGGAGCCCCGGCTGATCCCCGGCCCGCGCGTGCGGTCCGTGATCCCGGACGCCCCGGTGCCCGCCGTCCCCGTCACCCCGCCGCCCTCCGCGCCCCGGACACCGGAGCCCGCCCCGGACGCCGGGAGCTGGCCACTCGGCCCCGGGGACGACACGGTGGTCCCGCTGCACAGCCGCACCGCCGCCGAGCTGCTCGCGTCGCTACGGCTGCGCGACCCGCGGCTGCTGCTGTCCGAGCTGGACGTCCGGCGGCTGGTCCCCGGTGTCTGCGCGTGGCTGGACCGCGGGGTCGGGCCGGAGCAGATCACCCGGACGCTCAGCGGCTCGCTGCCGCTGGGCGGGATCCAGCATCCCGCGCGACTGATCGCGTACCGGCTCACCGAATGGCTGCCGCCCGCACTGCCCGGCCCGACCACACTTCCCGTCGCCCCGGTGCGTCCGCCCCGCATCCCCGCTCCGGGGCGTCCCGCACCCCTGCGGACCTGCGACGGCTGCGAGCGCGCGTTCCGCTCCGCCGCGCCCGGCAAGTGCCGCGACTGCCGCACCAAGGGCGACTGAGACATGGCCGAGGGACAGCCGGAACCGCACGAAGCAGACACTGGCGCCGAAGCGGCAGACCGCCGCGAACGTCACCGGCTCCTCGGCGAGGACCTGCGTCGGTACCAGGACGCCCACGGCCATTTCGCCGAGGACGACTTGGCGCAAGCACGCAAGAAGATCAGCGGCTGACAACGCCGCGGCCGGCCCCCTTCTCGGGAGGCCGGCCACATCAGGGCGTCGGAGGAGGTCAGATCGCGAGCCAGACGGCCGCGTCGCCGGGCAGCCGGCCGTCCTCCAGCGGGACGCTGGACAGCAGCACCTCGCGGTGGGCCGGCAGTTCGGCCGGCTCGCTGCCGAAGTTGACCACGCACCGGAAGTCGGGAGCGCCACGGGTGAAGGACTGGACGGCGGCGTCCGGCTCCGACTCCCAGGTCAACTCGCCGTCGCCGAGGGCGCTCTGCGCACGGCGGATCCGCAGCGCCGAGCGGTACAGCTCCAGCATTGAGCCGGGGTCACCGGCCTGCGCCTCGGGCGTGAGGTGCTTCCACGCGGCGGGCTGCGGCAGCCACGGCTCGGCGTGCGCGTCCTCCGGGCTGTAGCCGAAGGGCGGCTCGTCGCCGGACCACGGCAACGGGACCCGGCAGCCGTCACGTCCGCGGTCGGTGTGCTCCGACCGCTTCCACGTCGGGTCCTGGAGCAGTTCCTCGGGCAGGTCCGTGACCTCCCACAGGCCCAGTTCCTCGCCCTGGTAGACGTACGCGCCACCGGGCAGCGCCAGCATCAGCAGGGCGGCCGCGCGGGCCCGGCGGGTGCCGAGCTCCAGGTCGATGTCGGCGTCGGCCACGTGGGCCAGCGAACGGATCTGCTTCTCGGTCTGCTCCACGGCGTAGCGGGTCACGTGCCGGGCCACGTCGTGGTTCGACAGCACCCAGGTGGGCGGGGCGCCGACCGCGCCGAGGGCGGCGATCGAGGTGTCGATGGCACTGCGCAGCTGAGCCGGACGCCACGGAGCCTGCAGATAGTCGAAGTTGAAGGCGGTGTGCAGCTCGTCCGGGCGGACGTAGCGGGCCAGGCGCTGCGGCGTACCGACCCACGCCTCGGCGACGAACACCCGCGGGTCGTCGTAGGAGTCGGCGACGGCCCGCCAGCCGCGGAAGATCTCGTGCACCCCGTTGCGGTCCCAGTGCGGGTGCTCGGGGCCGCCCGCATCGGGGTCGCTGGTGAGCAGTTCGATGTCCGAGGTGCCGACGTCCGGCAGTCCGGGCTCCTTGAGCAGCGAGTTGGCGACGTCGATGCGGACGCCGTCGACGCCGAGGTCGAACCAGAACTTCAGGATCGACTCGAACTCGTCCCGCACCACCTGGTTGTCCCAGTTGAGGTCCGGCTGCTCGGAGGCGAACAGGTGCAGGTACCACTCACCGGGTGTGCCGTCCGCGTTGGTGGTGCGGGTCCAGGCCGGGCCGCCGAAGACGCTGCGCCAGTCGTTCGGCGGCTCGTCGCCCTCGACGCCCTTGCCGGGGCGGAAGTGGTAGAGGTCGCGGGCGGGCGCGCCCGGCTCGGCCGCGAGAGCCTCCTGGAACCAGGCGTGCTGGTCCGAGGTGTGGTTGGGGACGATGTCGATGACGACCCGCAGCCCCTGCTCGTGCGCCTCCGCGATCATGGCTTTGGCGTCCTCGAGGGTGCCGAAGGACGGGTCGATGTCGCGGTAGTCGGCGACGTCGTAACCGCCGTCCGCCATGGGCGAGGTGTACCAGGGGTTGAGCCAGAGGGCGTCCACCCCGAGGTCGGCGAGGTAGGGCAGCCGACGGCGCAGACCGTCGAGGTCCCCGATGCCGTCGCCGCTGTCGTCGGCGAAGCTGCGGATGTACACCTGGTAGATGACGGCGTCGCGCCACCAGGGGGCGGGGTTGCTGCCGTCGGTGTGCTGGGACTGCGGCACGGGGTGACTCCTCGGATGGTGGTGCTGGTGGGACTGGGAAGGGGCAGCGGCCGGCGGGCCGCTGCCCCTTCGGTGAAGCAGCCTGCGGGCCGGCCTACTTGACGGCTCCCGCGGTCAGACCGGCGATGATCCGCCGCTGGAAGATCAGGACGACGATCACCAGTGGCACGGTGACCAGGACGCCGGCCGCCATCTTGGTGCCGTAGGGGACGTCGAACCCGGTGGCGCCGGTGAACCGGGAGATGGCCACCGTCGCCGTCTGCATCGAGCCGCGGTTGACCATCGACAGGGCGATCACGAACTCGTTCCACGCCATGATGAACGTCAGGATCGCCGTGGTGAACACACCGGGCGCGGTGAGCGGCAGGATGACCTTCCGGAAGGCCTGTCCGGCGGTGCAGCCGTCGACCATGGCGGCCTGCTCGAGGTCGCGCGGGAGCTGCTTGAAGAACGCCGTCAGGTTCCACACCGCCAGCGGCAGCGCGAACGACATGCTGGGCACGATCATGGCCTGGTAGGTGTTCACCCAGTGCAGCGTGTTCGTGAACAGCTTCAGCATCGGGACCACCAGCGAGATGGTGGGGAACATCGACGTGGCAATGACGATCGCGAGCAGCAGGTTCTTCCCGCGGAACTCCAGGCGGGCCAGGGCGTATGCCGTGAAGGTGGCGATCATCAGGGTGAGGATCGTGGTCGTACCGGCCACGATGACGCTGTTGAGCAGTGCCCTGAGGAACCCGTTCTTGGCTTCCATCACGGCGCCGAAGTTCTCCAGCGACCAGGGCGACGGCAGCGCGGAGATGGCGAACAGGTCGGAGCTGCGGCGGAAGGCCGACACCGCCATCCAGTAGAACGGCGCCAGGCAGTAGACGACGATGACGGCCGTGCCGGCCAGGCCGAGCAGTGCCTTCGGGGACGGCCGGGTGAAGCGCCGGGGGCGCTCGGGAGCGATGGCGCTCATGCGGGGACCTCCGTCGCTGCCGGCTTCTTCAGGCGGCTCTTGGACTTCTTGGCTGCGGCCTTGTCGGAGGAGAACACGTCCGCTCCGAGGAGCTTGACGAAGACGAAGGCCACGGCGGCCACGTAGAGGAAGAGGATGACCGCGTAGGCGGCGGCGGGTCCGTAGCGGGTGTTGGCTGCCTCGTCGTAGGCCAGCATCGACAGCGTCTCGACCGAGCCCTTGTGGGCGCCGATCAGCACGAACGGCAGGTCGAACATGCGCAGCGCGTCGAGGAGCCGGAACAGCACCGCGACCAGCAGCACGGGCCGGATCAGCGGCAGGGTGATCCTGACGAACTGCTGCCAGGCCTTGGCGCCGTCCACCCGGGCCGCCTCGTAGACCTCGGTGGGTATGAGCTGGAGTCCGGCCAGGACCAGCAGTCCGACGAACGGCGCAGTCTTCCAGACATCGGCCACGATGACGGCGAGCTGGGCCTGGAAGCCCTCGGTGGTCCACAGGACCTTGTGGCCCAGGATGGCGTTGGCCACGCCGTTGGCCTGGAAGATCCACTGCCAGAGCAGGGCGGACACGACCGTCGGGATCGCCCAGGGCACCAGAATGCTGGCGCGGACCAGGCCGCGCCCGCGCACCGCCTTGTGCATCACGAGCGCCATGGCGATACCCAGCACCGTCTCCATGGTGACGGTGGTGACGGTGAAGAAGCTGGTGTTCCAGAAGGCGTTCCAGAAGCGTTCGCCGGCCTCGCCGCTGAGGAGGTCGATGTAGTGCTCGAAGCCGACGAACTGCTCGCCCTGCTGGACGAATCCGTTGGCGTCGAGCCCCTTCTTCTCCGAGAACAGCGATTCACGGAGGGCGGCGATGATCGGGTAGCCGACCACCAGGCCCAGTACCGCGACGGTCGGCGAGACCAGGAAGGCGACCAGGCGGGTGGTGTCGCGTTTGCGCTTCTTCGCGGCGGACGCGGGGTCGTGCTGCTGGCCGGATGACGGCCGGGTGGGGGAAGGCGGTGGTGCCGCCACGGTCGACATGGGGTCGGATCACCTCTGGGAGACGGTCAACGGCGGATGCCGTGCGGCGGGTCGTCGAGCACCCGCCGCACGGCAGTCCCGGGGATTACTTGGAGTTGACCCCGGCCAACTTCTTCTGGAGCTGGGCAAGAGCCGCATCGGGCGAGGTCTTGCCGCTCAGGGCGCCGTAGGCGGCCTCCTGCATCGCAGCGGTGGCGTCGCCGTACTGGACGACCCGCGGACGCGGCTCGGCACCGTTGATCGACGCCTTCAGCGTCGGCAGGTACGGGAACTTCTTGAGCAGTTCCTTGTCCTCGTACAGCGCGGCGTTGGTGGGCGCCTGCGAGGTCAGGAGAAGCCGCTTCTTCTGGTTCTCCTTGTTGGTCATGAACTTGATGAAGTCAAGCGCGGTGGCCTTGTTCTTCGCGTCGGAGCTGATCGCGAGGTTGTGACCGCCGAGGCTCGAGGTGCCGGGGCCGTCCAGACCGGGCAGCGGGGCGACGTTGAACTTGCCCGCGACCTTCGAGGAACCGTCCTTCGCGTTCGCCAGCGCCCACTGGTAGGGCCACTGCCGGTGGAAGACCAGGTCGCCCTTCTGGAACGCCTGGCGGCCCTCCTCCTCCTTGTAGGTGATGGCTTCCTTCGGAATCGTGCCGTCCTTGAACGCGTCGGCGAACCACTTGAGGCCCTTCTTGGCCTCCGGGGTGTTGACGGTCGGCTTGCCGGCCTTGTCTACGACGGAACCGCCGGCGCCGTGGATCATCTCGGAGAAGTTGACCGAGAGGCCCTCGTACTTGTCGAACTGGCCCGCGTAGCAGGACATGCCCTTGGCCTCGGGCAGCTTCAGGACCTTGTCGCAGGTCTTCTTCATCTCGGCCCAGGTCTTCGGGGGCTCGGCCCCGGCCTTCTCGAGAAGATCCTTGCGGAAGTACAGCAGGCCGCCGTCGGAGGTCCACGGGGCGGAGTAGAGGTTGCCGCGGTAGGTGGCCGCCTCGACCGTCGGCTTCAGCATCGAACCGGTGTCGATCTCGCCCTTGGGGAGCGGCACGATCCAGCGGTTCGCCGCGAACTCGGCGTTCCAGACCACGTCCATGTTGAGCACGGAGAAGTCACCGGACTTCAGCTCCGCGTTCTGGATCATGCGCTGACGCTGCTCGTCCGCGGACTCGGAGAGCTCGATCATCCGCACCTTTTCCTTCGGGTGCGTGCTGTTCCACTGATCGAGGACCTTGTCCATGACCCCGGTGGTGTCCTTGCCCGTGGCCAGGGTGATGGGGCCTCTGCCCTTGAAGGACGGGGGCTTGCTGCCCGCATCCTCGCTCCCTGATCCGCTACCGCAGCCGGCCAGCAGGCTTGCAGCCAGGACGGCCATGCCCGCTTTCGGCAACCAGTGCCTCATATTGGTGGTCTCCTTCATTCCCTGCGGTCCCATCGGCGGCTCGGCCGCTGGCTTGCAGGGGACTCTAGAAACGTTGCCGCCCGAGGTCCATGGCTTGGCGCGATCTCTTTCTTCAATTCTTGAATTCCCGGTGTGCATATCACCCTATAAGGGACAGATTGCCCATCCGATCACAACCACGAAAACGGAGTTGATGTTCGCACATCAGCACCACGATTCGTTGCGTCGCCAGGCATATACAGAGCGTCTCATGGGTAGGCGATCGGATACTGCGCCGACCTGGGTTCAACAAATGAAAGACGCTCGGCGCCAATTGCGTTTCATCTCTCAATTTCCTTTCAGCAGGCCGACCTTGGCGTCGTCGCGCGGCCGAAAAGCACGGAATGTCGGGAGAAATCACCCGGACCGGGCAGGGGCGGCGGGGCACCGTGCCGACAGGCCCCGCGGGGAAAAAGGGCGGCCCATGGAGGCCGGCGCTGCTGAGCACGTCGTCCACCAGGCCGCCGGAACGCGGGCAGCGGACGACGCCATGCGCGGGCGCCCGGTACTCGCGCCTTCCGGCGGGGGGATCGAGCACCGGCCGCCGCTGGAGGACCGGCGGCGCCGGACCGGATCGGCCCCGGGGGAAGGCCGGTTCCGGCAGCGCCCGCACGGTCGTACGGACGGGCGTGCGAGAGTGTTTCTCAGCGTCGGCGGATCGGGAGTTCCAGCCAGGACGGGTCGTCCGCCGGCGACGAGAAGGCCAGCTTTCCGCCACGCGGGTTGTGGTCCGTGTAGAGCGGATCCTTGCCGTCGACGACGAGCGTCAGCCGGTGGCCGGCCGGAACGTCGTAGGCGGTGGAGTTGAGTTCCAGGTCGAGGCCGAACGGGCGTCCCGGCGCCTGGTCGTGGAACGACACGGGGGCGTGGGTGACCAGCTTGCCGGTCCCGAGCGGGCCCACGTCGTAGAGGTAGGCGACCGCAGTGCCGTCGCTGTCGCGGGCGGTCACCGTGGTGTGCAGCTTCACCGTTCCGCGCAGCCGCTGCGGCTCGGCGTGGCGCTCGCCCTGCCAGACCGCCGCCAGGCCGCGCGGCAGCAGCGGGACCGACGTGACCGGGGGCACCGCGAGGAACTGGTCCAGGGCGCCGGAGAGCATGACCGTCCCGCCGTCGGCTCCGGAGTCGGTGTCCGTCCGGATGCTCCGGGCGCCGGACAGCGGGATGCGGGCGGTCGTCCCGGGAACGTCCCGCCAGCTCGGATAGCCCTCGTAGCCGCCTCCGGTACGGGCCTTGAGCTGCACCGGCTGCTCGCGGTCGATGCCGTTGGCCGCCCCCTTGAGGTGGTGGTCGAACCAGCGGCGGTGTCGTCCCACACGTCGTTCGGCAGGCCGAGCAGGCCGGATCCCTCGGCGGTGGCGTGGTCGCCGGGGCGCAGCTCCAGGCGCTTCGGGCCGGTCAGCTTCTCGTAGAAGTCGGCGTACTGATTGGGCGGGAAGATCGAGTCGCCCCATCCGTTGGCCAGCATGATCGCGGCGCCGTTGGCGTTGATCCGGTCGATCCGGGCCGAGGCCGAGCGCTGCTTGCCCCAGGCGATCATCTCGGCCTCGTGCTCGAGGCTTCCGCTCAGGAACTCCCGCATGTAGCGGGCGGTTTCCTCGCTCGGCCGGCCGGTGAGGTAGCCGAGCCCGGTGAGCATGGCCACCGCCTGACGGTGCTGGGTCCGGCCGCTGTAGATCGAGTCGATGAGGTCGGCCCATCCGCTCAGCGCGGCCACCGTCGTGATCCGGTCGTCCTCGCCGGCGGTCAGCAGGCTGATGCCCGCGCCGTACGAGACGCCTCCCATGCCGATGCGCTGCGGGTCGGCGGGGGTGTTGGCCAGGGCCCAGTCGATGACCTTCGAGGCGTCGGCGGTGTCCTTGGGCCCGGCAACCTGGATCTCGCCGCCCGACTGGAGGAAGCCGCGCGGGTTGTAGGAGACGACGACGTACCCGCTGTCGGCGAGCTTCTGCGCCTCGGCGAAATACTCCGCCTGCGGCGACGCCCAGCTGGTCGGCAGCACGATCAGCGGGTACCGGTCGCCGTCACCGCCCGTGGGTGCGAAGACGTTTCCGGCCAGCCCGACCCCGTCCGCGCCGGGGATGTCGACGAACCGGAACCCCGGCGACTCGACGGCAGTCCCGGAGACGCGGGCGACGGCGCCGGTTCCCGGGGACGCGGCCTGGGCCGAGGGTGCGGCGCCGAGCACGGCGGCGGCCACGACCGTGGCCGCCATGACGCAGGCGGTGGTGGTGCGCGCACTCCGCGGACGGTGACTCACGTTCGACTCCTCACGTCGGTGCCGAACCCGAGCCCCTGGCACACCATTCAGGCCGAACCGACGGTAACCAAGAGGACTTACCCGCGGTAATAGCCGGGGCGATCACGCGTGCGTAACGATCCGCCGCCGCCCCCGGCAGCGCCCCGCGGACGGCAGCGGGTCCGGAGTCTCAGAGGAGGGAGTCCACCACCCCGAGGAGGGCGCCGACCACGCCGTTCGGCCGTTCCTGGACCGTCCGGAACGGAGCGCCGTAACCCCGGTGGTACGAACGGCCCTTGGAGTGCTTGCCGTAGCCGTGGTGTGCCTTCTGTCCGTATCCCGTGTGTTTGCCGTAGCCGTGGTGGGACTTCTTCTTGTGGCCGTGCTTCTTGCCGTGTTGCGCCTTCTTGGAGTGGTGAGCCTTCTTGCCGTGGTGGGCCTTCTTGCCGTGCGTCGCCTTCTTGCCGTGCGTGCTCTGACCGTGATGGCCGGCAGCGGACACCGTGTCCGTGCGATACGGAACCGCCGCCTCGGCGGCACCGGTCAGAGGCACGAGCAGCGCGGCCGACAACCCGGCCACCGCGACACCGCGAGCGAGGATCTTCTTCATGGCGTTCCTCTCCGAAAGGACCTGTGAGGTCATGAGGAACGCTAGGAGCAGGCCCCCGGCGCGGCCCGCCGAGAGCCACCCGGGCTGCTCCATCGGTGCCCGCGCTCGCCGCTCCGGCGTACGCCACTGCGCCGTACGCCGGACCCTCGCTCAGGTGCCGGGCTTGCGCCCGTACACGAACACGTCGTCACCCGTCCCCAGCAGCCCCCAGTACGTCCGGGCGTCGGCCTTGCGCATGTTCACGCAGCCGTGCGAGCCCGGCGGGGACCAGACGCTGCCGCTGATGGAGTGGAACGCCTGACCGCCGTCGAAGAACTGGCTGTAGGGCATGCGCACGTCGTAGAGCGTCGACCAGTGGTTCAGATTGCGCCAGTAGACGCGGCTCGATCCGGTGCGCGTCTCGTGACCGTTGCGTCCGGTGCGCACCGGCACCGGGCCGAACCGGAGCTTCCGCCCGTCCTGGATCCAGCTGAGCTGCCGGGTCAGGTCGACGCACGCGATGCGGCCCCGGTTGACGGGGCACTTGCCGGCCTTGTTCGGAGTCCTTCCCGCAGCCTTCTGCGCCTTCATGATGCTCATGACGCCCCACGTGATCGGCCCGGCGTAGCCGATGTTCGGGCTGATACCGTGCCGCGTCTGAAACGCCCGGATCACCGTGCAGTCGGCCGTCGACTGGCGGCCGTCGACGGGACGTCCGAGGAACTTCTCGACGCTGCGCTGGTAGGGGCCCGTCCAGCTGGTGCAGTGGGCGGCCTGCGCGGGAGTGCCCGCTGCGACCGTCAACGGCACCAGCATTCCCGCCAGTCCGAGCGCGATGCCGGCTCTGCGCCCTGCCGTAACCGGTTCTGCCATGTCCGTGTGCCCCCTGTGGCCGTATCGGCCCGCGCAACCACGCGGCGCGCGGAGTCCCCGTCGAGCGGGGTCCGCCATCCAGGACACACCGGGCGGACGGCCGGTTGCAGGCGCACGGGGGCGCGCATGCCTGCGGCCCCGGGCGCACGGTGGTGAAGCGCCGGGGCCGCAGGAACAGGAGAGGCCAGTGGGTCAGAGGATGCGGGTGAGCTTGCTGCCGAACGTCGGTTCGACGAGATCCTTCCGGGTCTCGACCGGCACCCGCACCTGACCGGGGCCGCTGCCGACGGTCAGCACACCGACCTTCGTCCCGGCCTTCGCCTCGTGCGGGATCCGCTTCCCCGCATCGGTGATCGCCAGGTCGACCTTCAGGCCCGGCCAGCCGACGGCCTTGACGTCCTTGGTGGCCACGACCGGGGTCGTACTGCCCAGACCGTCGTCCACCTGCCCGACGACCTGGCCCTTCTTGACGACCGTGTGCGACACCAGGGAGTCCTGGGCGGCCTGGATCAGCAGCTTGCTCGCCGCCGTCACCGTGTCGATGATCGGCGCCCGGTGCTGACCCAGCGCCGCTCCGATGATCAGCTGTGTGGTGCCGCCGACCGGCTGCTCGGCGGCGAAGAGCAGGTTGCCGCCGGCCGCCGTGCTGGTGCCCGTCTTGATGCCGATGCCGGTATAGGGGATCAACTGGTTGTAGTTGTTCTGCTTGTTGCCCTTGCTGTCCGTGTAGAACGGCTGCGCGGAGATCTCCCGGAACACCGGATCCTCCATGGCCTTCCTGCCGAGCTTCACCTGGTCGCTCGCAGTGCTGACGGTCGAGCGGGTGAGACCGCTGGGGTCCGTGTAGTGGGTGTTCTTCATTCCGAGGTCCTTGGCGGCGTCGTTCATCTTGGTGACGAACGCCTTCTCGGACTTGGCGTCCCAACGGGCCAGCAGACGGGCAATGTTGTTCGCCGACGGCAGCATCAGGGCCTGCAGGGCCTCGTACTCGCTGATCTTCTGCCCCTCCGTCACCTCGACGACGGACTCGTGCCCGGCCTTCCCGGTCCGGTAGTCGCTCACCGTCTTCGCGTCGACCGTCAGGGTCTTCCCCTTGGAGCCCTTCTTCATCGGGTGGTCCCGGAGGATGACGTAGGCCGTCATCACCTTGGCGACGCTGGCGATCGGCACGGGCTTCTGCTCACCCGACGAACCGAGGCTCCCGAGCCCCGGGATCTCGACGTACGCCTGGCCCTCGGCGGGCCACGGCAGCGCGGGCCGGTCCCCCGCGAAGGTGTACGTGGCACGTGCGGTGAGCGCGAGTTCCGGATCCGGCAGCGGACGCAGGGCCTGCGCGGTCGCGAAGACGATCAGCAGCAGGACGAGCAGCGGCGTCCAGATCTTCACCCGGCGCAACGCGATCCGCAGCGGAGTCTCCGGCGGCGGAGGGGTGTTGGTCAGCTGGGCCAGCAGATCCAGCGGGGCCGACGGGCCCTCGGAGGGCTGGGGCGGCAACGGCTGCTTCTTCGTCCGCTCCGATTCCGGCAGCGGGCCGGAGCCGGGGCGGTGCGGGGGCATCGGCGGAGCGCCGGCGGGGCGGGACGCGGTGGTGGTGCCGGTGCGCGAGGCGGAGGTGACGGTGCGGCCGCCGAGCGGGGTCTCCGGTGGCAACGGCACGAAGCGGCTGGTGCGTTCGGCGGGCCGCTCGACGGCGCGGGACTCGGGCGAGCCTCCGCCCCCCGCGCTCGCTGCTGCGGCGGCCTTCGCGACGTCGGGGGTGCCGGAGTCGGGGGTGCCGGAGTCGGGGGTCCGGTCCGCCGGGGACGCGCCGGCGGCATCGTCACCCCGGCCCCCGGCGTCCTTCGGCGCGGTGGGCGCCGGAGGCTTCACGGCCCGGAACATCCGGGTCGCCCGGTCGCCCGGAGCGTCTGCGTCCGTGCCGCTGCCGGACGCCTCCTCCTCGGACAGCTCCTCCTCGGACGGTTCCTCGCCACGACCCTCGGCGCCGGCGTCGGCCTCGGCGCCGGCGTCGGCGTCGCGCTGCGCGGCGCCGGGCTGCCCGGCGTCGGGGAGGACCAGCGCGGTCGTGGGCTGATCCCGCAACCGCTTCGCGTCGGCGCCCTCGGCCGGGGCAACATCGTCCTCACCTGCGGCCCCGGCCCGGCCCCCGGCGTCCTCATCGGACTCCTCACCGGTCTCGGCCGGCCCCTCTGCGCGCTCCGCACGGACCTCCGCATCGTCCTCCACGGCGCCATGGGTGCGGTCCTGCGTGCCGGCCGGGGCTTCGGCCGCAGCGGCGTCAGCGGCGTTCCCGCTCGCCCCGCCGTCAGGGTCCGACTCGCCGTCGCCGACGGCCCGTTCGACCGTCGACCCGTCCGTGTCCACGACGTCGGCATCCCCCGCCTCGACATCTGCGTCCACGTCGACGGCGGCGTTCGCGCGCTCCCCCCGCCCCCGGGCGTCCGCTTCGCTCTTCCCGGCCCTCTCCCCGGCGGCGTCCGGAACATCGTCGCGGCGCGCGTCCGTTCCCGAGGCGGCGCCGTCCCGGTCACCCCCGGCGCCGGAAGCGGTGCCGGAAGCGCTCTCCTCGACGCCGGCCTTCGCCCGGGCGTCCTCGGCCACCGGCGGCAGGGACGCCACACGCAGCATGGATGTAGGCCGGTCCGCAGGCCGGGCGGTCTCCGCACGTGCCTCGCCGGCGCCGGCGCCGACGCCGTCCCCAGTTGCGGCAGCAGGCTCGCCGGCGGTCGTCGGATCATCCTCGGAGTCCTCCGATCCGCTCGCCATCCAGGCGGCGACCGCCGCGCGCAGCCGTTCGTCCCCCTTGTCCGGCGCCGGATCGTCGCCCCCGCCCGCACCGGCGGAGGTTACGGAGGCGTCCCCGCGGTCGACGCCGGCCTCGCCCTGGGGGCCATGGGCCGGGCCGTCGGAGTCTCCCGCAGCGGCACCCGCTGACAGCGTGTCGGCCGGTTCGCGTTCCCGGAGAACGCCGAGCCCCGGATCCGCCGGGATCCGGGCCGCCTCCCC
The DNA here is from genome assembly GCF_023703325.1 of Streptomyces meridianus. Classification (GTDB taxonomy): domain Bacteria; phylum Actinomycetota; class Actinomycetes; order Streptomycetales; family Streptomycetaceae; genus Streptomyces; species Streptomyces meridianus. The sequence continues at coordinate 29,324 of NZ_JAMQGM010000037.1, read as the reverse complement.
CGACGACTCCTGCTGCTTCGACTTGTCGGGGGACTCGCCCGCCACCGATGCCTCCTCAAGGTCTCCCACAAGACGCCCCCCGCCCTCCGGCGGCCACGCCCCACTGCCCGTCGCCATACCAGTGTCCTGCCCTCCGCCGCCGGATGTTCACCACGACACAACACAGCTGTCGCCTCGGAACGCCGGACGGCCCTCCAAGGTCACATCCCGGCAACGCCGGAGCGCAATGACCCGCGATACGAGAAAGACATACTTATCGATTAGTGCACAAAAGACCCACGCACCCTCGACAGACCGATGTGGCAGGGGTCACCCTGTCATTCATCCACGCGGGGAGGCTTGGATGGGCAGGAGCCGCAGAACAATTCCGGAGGAGCTTCTGCTGCTCGCCTTGGACCCGACCACGGGAACCACGGCGCAGCCGCAGTCGCTCGACCTCGGCCTCGCCGGGGCACAGCTAGTGGAGCTGGCTCTGGCAGGACGGATAGCCCCAGATGGGGATCGTATCGCCGTGGTGCTGCCACGGCCGACAGGAGATCCGACGCTGGACTCCGCACTCGAACTGCTGCGCAGGCGCGGCAGTCCGGTGCGGGCCGTGCACTGGATCGGCGGGCCCCGGCTGGGGCTGCGCCAGACGTACCTCTCGCACCTGGAGCGGTGCGGCATGGTTCATGCCGTGGCCGGCCAGATGTGCGGGGTGCTTCCGACGACGCGCTACCAGGCCGTCGACTCGGACATCAGCCGGGAGATCAGGGCCCGGCTGGACAGCGCCATCCGCACCGGTGTACCGCCGGACCCGCGGACGGCGGCGCTCGCCGCCCTGGCCCACGCGGTCGGTCTCGGCAAGCACCTCTACCCGGGCAACGAGGGGCGGTCCTGCCGCTCCAGGCTCCGGGACCTGATCAGGCACGACCCGATGGGCGGCCTGGTCGCGCACGCCGTGATGGACGTGCAGAACGGCGTCGCAGCCCGGCGGCCGCAGGCGGTCCGTTCCGCCCCGGCAGGCATTCCGGCGCAGACGCGGCACTCGGCGATGGCCCGCGCCGCAGCGCACTGACGAGGCCGCAGGGCAACACCACAACCGCATGACCGCCCGCGCCACAAGCGCACCGCGGTCCGGCATCACCGACGACAGGAGCGCAGGGTCTCCGGGGCGAGCGGACGGTCCGTCCCGGAGGCTCTGCGCCCGCACCACGTCGAAGCCCTGAGCCTGCGGACCTCGATGCTGCCCGCTGTGGCCGCGGGAGGACCCTCTGTTGCCGTTTCCCAGCGCCGCCCTGGTCAGGGGTGGCAGTCTGCTGGACAACAGCGGCACGACTCGGAGGGACGGTCCTGGTGGCGTCCAACGTCAATCCCACGGTCAGGCGACGCCGGTTGGGCCAGGAGCTGCGCAGGCTCCGTGAGCTCAAGGGCATGACGGCGGAGGAGGTGGCGGAGCGGCTGCTGGTCTCCCAGTCCAAGATCAGCCGGTTGGAGAACGGCCGCCGCAGCATCAGCCAGCGTGACGTCCGCGACCTGTGCGGGGTCTACGAGGTGGAGGACCACCGCATCGTGGAGTCGCTGATGCAGATGGCCAAGGACTCGCGCCAGCAGGGCTGGTGGCACGCCTTCGGCGACATCCCGTACAGCGTCTACATCGGGCTGGAGACGGACGCGGCATCACTGCGCGTCTACGAACCGCAGGTCGTCCCGGGGCTGTTGCAGACCCGGGCGTACGCGGAGGCCGTGGTGGGCGGTGCACTGCCCGAGGCCACATCCGCCGACATCGACAAGCGGGTGCAGGTCAGGCTCCGCCGTCAGGACCGCATACAGTCCGACGAGCATCCGCTGCGACTGTGGGCCGTTCTCGACGAGGCGGCACTGCGCCGGGTCGTCGGCAACCGGCAGATCATGCGGGACCAGCTGGGCCATCTGATCGAACTGTCGCGGCTGCCGCACGTGACGGTGCAGGTCATGCCGTTCGACATGGGCGCCCATCCCGGGGTCAACGGGCAGTACGCCATCCTCGAGTTCCCCGACGCCTCCGACTCGAGCGTGGTCTACCTGGAGGGCGTGACCAGCGACCTCTACCTGGAGAAGGCCAACGACGTCCACAGCTACAGCGTGATGTACGAGCACCTGCGAGCCCAGGCACTCAACGCCGACCAGACGCGGGAGTTCATCGCCGGCATCGCGAAGGAGTACGTGCGCTGAGCGGACGCCCCGGACCGCGGAACACACGCCTGCCGGGGGCGCGCGACGGTACACGCACCGTGTGCGACACGGAAGCGTTGCAAGGAATATGCCATCCGGTCGAGTGAACGGCCGTCTCACTCAGCGATGTTGGCGAGTAGCGTCGATCACGCCTGCAAAAACGTTGGCAAACCCCCAGGGCAGCACCGGAGCAGACATGGCAATCCAGCAAGGCGCCACCGACATGTGGACGAAGTCGACCTACTCGACCGGGAACGGCGCATGCGTCGAAGTGAAGTCCCCCGCGATTCGCACCGTGGCCGTGCGTGACTCCAAGGACCCGGAGGGGCCTTCCCTCGGGTTCCGCCCGGAGGCCTGGACGGCGTTCGTGACCGAGGTCGCGTCCGGACGGTTCGACCTGCGCTGACAGACCGGGTGGAAGCACCACCCCCTCGAGAGCCCCCTCGGCCGGCTCCCCGTTCCGGCCGAGGGGGCTCGTCCCGCTCCGGCGCAGGGCGGGACGGATCACGGGGCGGGGCGATGCCGGTCAGGCACGGGGGTAGCGGGCCAGCCAGCCGGGCGCGGAGCCCGCAGGCCCGTGCAGCGCGGGACCCTGCGTCATCTCCATCGCGAAGTCGTCCGCCATCTCGAGGATCGTGGACCGCCCCTCGACCTCCGCGACCCAGCCCGGGGGGAGTGCCGTGTCCCCGTGCAGCACGCCCAGCAGGTTGCCGCACATCGAGCCGGTCGAGTCCGAGTCCCCACTGTGATTGACCGCCAGCAGCAGTCCGTGGCGCACGTCCTCGGCGACCAGCGTGCAGTAGACCGCGATCGCCAGCGCCTCCTCCGCCGTCCAGCCCTGCCCGAGCGTCTCGACACGCGCCGCGGACGGCATGCCCTGGCGGACAGCCCCGAGCGCGTGCCGCAGCGCGTCCGACGTCTCCTGGTGGCCGGGCCGGGCCGCGAGCAGGCCCAGCGCCCGCTGCACGGCCCCGTCCAGGCTCTCGCCCCGTGCCAGCGCATGGACGATGACCGCGAACGCCCCCGACGCGAGGTACCCGGTCGGGTGGCCGTGCGTCTGGGCCGCGCACTCCACGGCGAGCTGGAAGACCAGTTGCGGCTCCCAGCCCACCAGCAGCCCGAACGGTGCGGAGCGCATCACGGCCCCGCATCCCTTCGAGTCCGGGTTGCGGGGCTTCTCGAGGGTCCCCATGGTGCCGCCGGACAGGCCGGACAGGCAGGCCTGGCCCGGTTCGCGCCGGGCGTACAGCCACTCCTGACCGGCCAGCCAGCCGCTGTCCTTGCGCCGCTCGTCGGGGCCCCAGTCGTGCTGGGTGGCGGCCCACCGCAGATGGGCCCGGTACACGTCCGTCGGCGGGTGCCAGGCGCCGGTGTCCCGTCGGACCTGGGCCCGGATCAACCCGTCCACGGTGAACAGGGTCATCTGGGTGTCGTCGGTGACCGCGCCCCGGCGCCCGTAGGCGGGCACGAAGTCGGTCACACCCTCCGCACCGTACCGGGACCTGATGTCGCCGAGGGAAAGGAACTCGATCCCGGCGCCGAGCGCATCACCCAGCGCGCCGCCGAGCAGACAGCCGCGGACCCGGCTGCGGAAGTCCTGCTGCTCCGTGCGTCCCCATATGGCGGTCGGCCCACCGCCGGCCGATGCGACCACGGCTTCTCCTTTCCACCGGCGCCAATCCGTCGCGCCCCGTCCCGCCCAGACTGTAATCGACCGGGATGCGGGCGATCCGGGACCGGCCGGGGAAGGACCTGTGGAATGCGCTACGTGTCCGGGTATTGCGTGGTTCACCCCGCCGGGAAAGTGACCCGGAGTAATGCCTCGGTTTCCCGTGCTTTCCCTGCGTGACGCACTGCCGGTGCAACGCGATGCGCCCCGCCGGATTTTCCCGGCGGGGCGCAACAGCGTTCATGTCACCGTGCCTGCAGCCATCGCTGCACGGTGCGGGCGATCGATTCGGCGATCAACGCACCTTGGTGAGCTCGGGCTTGTCGAAGGGAGCCACACCGTTCGCCCACAGGGAGTTGACCTGGGAGGCCTCCGTCGAGTTCGGGTAGGCGTTGGTGCACGAGGTGCCGGGGCCGCCACCGGACATCAACTCGCTGCACGGGCCGGAGTAGTGGTCCGGCAGGCCGAGCACGTGCCCGGTCTCGTGGGCCACCACCCGCAGCGAGTAGTACTGCTCGTTCTGGGCGTAGTCGAGGAAGATGTAGCCGCTGCCGTGGCCGTCGGTGCTCGCGTACGAACCCCGCGTGTCGTTGCCCTCGTAGTAGGCGAAGTCCCCACTGCCGCTGGTGGCGGCGAGCTTGACGTTGGACACCCGCGAGTTCCAGATCGAGGCACTCTGGGATATCTCGGAGGCGAAGCTGGGCGCGTTGCTGGCGTTGTAGTAGACGGTCACGGACTGGATGCCGGGCTGCGCGGCCTGCTTCTCCTTGACCTTCTCCATGACGGCCTCGTAGAAGGCCTTCGTGTTCGCCTCGTCCTGTGCCGACCCCGTGTAGGCGGCGATGGTGGAAGGCGTAGAGGTCTGCGGCGCGACTGCCGCGCCGGCCGGCACGGCGGCGATGCTGAGAGCCGCACCGACGCTGACGGCCACGGCCAGAGCCATCTTGGTAAGGCGCATGGGGAGTTCTCCTTCTCGTCCGGGACGGGTCGCCTGTGGGGTGACGACCGGGGTGTCCCGTGGGGGTGGACTTCCGGTACGAGAAGTGTCGGAGAGATTTGCGCACCCGGGATGTTGTCAACTCGCGATAACCCCCGGCTATATACCCTGCACTTATCGGCACCCGAGCAGAGCGCAATAGCGTGGGCACATGATGAATAGTCGTCAGAATTACTCATTCATGAGGGGTTCGTGCGGTTCCTTCATCTGGTGCGGCCGATGAGGCGTCGTTATGCTCCGGTTGTGGAGCTCGACGTGAGGCACCTCCGTGCACTGTGCGCGATAGCCGACACCGGCAGCATGCGAAAGGCTGCACGGCAATTGGGCATGTCGCAGCCGTCCCTGACCACACAGCTGCGGCGCATCGAGAGGACCATCGGCGGTCTGCTGTTCACCCGGGAGCGGACCGGCAGCCTGCCGACTCCCCTGGGCCGTTCCGTGCTCTCCCGGGCCCGGCCGATACTGGCCGACATGAGCGCCCTCGTCACCGCCGCCCGGGACGCCGCGGTCAACGCCCAGGGCGCGCGGCTGCGGCTCGGCAGCAGCGGAAGCCGGGCCATCCCGGGCTGGCTGCGCCGGCTGCACACCCGACTGCCCGACACCGACACGACCATCCACATCGACATGTCCGCGAACACGCTGCTGCGGATGGTCGCGGAGCACCAGCTCGACGTGGCCTTCGTCCACGAGCTCGACGGATTTCCGCTGCGTGTTCCGGCCGGCCTGGAGCAGCGGGTCGTCGCCGACCGGGAACCGCAGTTCATCGCCATGGCCTCCACCCACCCGCTCGCCGGGCTGCCCGCGGTTCCGCTGCACGGGCTCGCGGAGGAGCAGTGGATGGCCGACCCGACCGTCGACGACGAATGTGCCGCGATGCGCCGGGCGTTCACCGCCGCGGGTCTCAACCCCCGTCTCGTGTACGTCCGGGACGTCACCACGGCGGCCGAACTCGTCTCCGCGGGCGAGGCGGTGAGTCTGTGCCAGCCGACGTCGATGCCCCGGCACGGGATGGCCATCCGCCCGTTGCAGGGGGATCCGCTGACGGTACGGCTACTGATGTTCACCCGCACCCCGTCGGCCGAGAACGCGCCCGCGAACCGTGCCCTCTTCGACGACCTGGTGGCGGCCTACCGCGAGGTGGCCTGGGCCAATCCCACGTACCGGCAGTGGCTGCTGCGCCACGACAGCCCGCTGCTGCACTCCCCTGGCACCCCGGGCGGCCTGGCGGATGCCGGGATCCTGGCCGGCTCCGTGGCCGGAACGAACGGCACGGAGTTCGAACGGTCCACGCCGCCACGGCGTCTCACAGGGGCATAGGGACCGCGCCGGGCCGGCAGCGACCGAGCAGCCGGCACCGGGCTATCGGACGTGCCGGCCCCCGGCCTCCGGGACGGGCACTCCCCCGGCCGGCACCGGCACCGCGCCCGCCGCCTCCGCCGCACGCACCCGGTCTCCGTGCCGCAGGAACGACACCGTTTTGGTCACGGCCTGAAGCAGATTCGCGCAGGCCAGCGCCATCCAGAGCCCCGTCAGCCCGGTCGTGTCGGCGACCGGGACCGCCACCGCGGCCAGGCCGCCGAACCACACCAGGGTCGACACCAGGCTCGGCCCCGACCGCTTGAGCCCGACCAGGGCGAATCCCGCCACCGCCTGCAGTGCGTCGCCGACCAGCACCACGAGGACCAACGGCAGCAACCCGGCCACCTGCCGGGCCACGGCCGGATCCTCGGTGAACAGTCCCGCGACCGGACCTCCCGCCGTCAGCAGCAGCGTCCCGAGCACCGTCACCGCGCACAGCACCACCCGGACCCCGGCCCACATGCTCCGCCGGACACCCTCGACGTCACCCTCGGCGGCGCTGCGGGCGATCAGCGGCACCACGGCCTGGCCGACGGCGACCGCCACCGTGAACAACACGTTCACCAGTGACTCGGACACGCTGTGCACCGCGGCGCTGCCGGTGCCGAGCCGCGCCGCCGCGAACGTCAGAACACCCAGCACGGAGAACTTGACCAGCACCGTTCCGGCGAGCGGGACGCCCACCGCGGCCAGCCGGAGAATCTGCCGGACGTCCGGCCTGCCCGGCCCCAGGGGCAGGCCGGCCGGTACCGCGTCACGCCGCAGCGCCACCTGGTTGAGCACCGCACTGATCAGGCTCGACGCCAGCATGGCGATCCCCGCCCCGGTGAGCCCGAGGCCCGGCAGCGGTCCGGGCCCGCCCACGAGCAGGACGGACAGCGCGACGGACGCGGCGGTGCCCAGCAGGCCCGCCCGCATCACCCGCGCGGAGTGGCCGAGCGCGACCAGAACCGACGCCGCCGACGAGCCGACCGCGATCAGCAGCACGCTGCCCGCCAGCATCCAGGGGAAAGCGCCCAGTTGAAGCAGGGCGGCGCGATCCACTCCCGATACTCTGCCGATCAGCGGCACGGCAGCCACCGTCGCCGCGCACACGCCGCCCACCCCGAACGCCAGCCACATGCCGCTGCGCACCAGCGGCAGCAGTCCTTCCGGGGCGTCCCGGTGCGGCGCGACGAACGGCATCACCCCGCGCAGCGCGCCCGCGACCGTGGCGGTGGCCGGACCGAACACCGCCAGCGTCACCGCGAAGGCGGCGAGCGAGACGGTGGCGTGCCGCCCGAGGAGCGCGGTGTCCACAAGGGCGCCGGCCGAGGCGGCGAGGGTGGTCAGGTACAGCGGCGCGGCTGCTCTCACCACGGTCCGGAAGACACTGCGCTCGTCGCTCACGTACCGGAATCCTGCCACCCGGACGCCGTGTGCGCGGACCCTTCGCCGGGACCGGGACCACCTGCTACGCGTCCCCCAGCACCGGCAGCAGTTCCGGCAGGTGGCCGTCGAACTCGGCTGCGGTGCGCTGTCGTTCGGCGGGGACCTCACCGTAGGTCGTGGTGCGCGCCCGCGCGGGCCTCCCGGCTGCGTCCGCGATGGCGACGAGGTCGCGTACGGACCGGTAGGAGCCGTAACCGGAGCCCGCCATACGGGAGATGGTCTCCTCCATCAGGGTCCCGCCGAGGTCGTTCGCCCCGGAGCGCAGCATTTCGGCGGCGCCCTCGGTCCCCAGCTTGACCCAGCTGGTCTGGATGTTGGGGATGTGCGGGTGCAGCAGCAGCCGGGCCATCGCCGTCACCGCCCGGTTGTCCCGGTCGGTCGGGCCCGGCCGGGCGATCCCGGCCAGGTAGACCGGTGCGTTGGTGTGGATGAACGGCAGGGTGACGAATTCGGTGAACCCACCGGTCTGCTGCTGGATCTCGGCGAGCAGCCGCAGGTGCCCGAGCCAGTGACGGGGCTGGTCCACGTGCCCGTACATCATCGTGGAGGACGACCGCAGGCCGAGTTCGTGCGCCGTCGTGATCACCTCGACCCAGGTGGCCGTCGGCAGCTTGCCCTTGGTGAGGATCCAGCGGACGTCGTCGTCGAGGATCTCGGCGGCCGTGCCCGGGATCGAGTCGAGCCCGGCCTCCTTGGCGGCGGTCAGCCATTCGCGCACGGACATCCCCGTCCGGGTGGCGCCGTTGACGACCTCCATCGGCGAGAACGCGTGCACGTGCATGCCGGGAACGCCTTCCTTCACCGCGCGGGCGATGTCGAAGTAGGCGCTGCCCGGCAGGTCCGGGTGAATACCGCCCTGCATGCACACCTCGACCGCGCCCACGTCCCACGCCTGCCGGGCCCGGTCGGCCACCTGCGACAGCGACAGGGTGTAGGCGTCGGCGTCGGTGCGCCGCTGGGCGAAGGCGCAGAAACGGCAGCCGGTGTAGCAGACGTTGGTGAAGTTGATGTTGCGGGTGACGATGTAGGTGACGTCGTCGCCGACGGTGTCGCGGCGGACGTCGTCCGCGACACGGCACAGCGCGTCCAGCGCCGGGCCGTCGGCATGCAGCAGGGCGAGCGCCTGTTCGTCGGTCAGCCGGGTGGGGTCGTCGGCCGCCTGCGCGAGCGCGGCCCGCACGTCGGCGTCGGCGCGCTCGGGCCGCATACCGGGAACGGCGGCCTCGCGCAGCGCCTCCCAGTCGCCGTACACCTCGTCGAAGTCGTCGCGCCGGTCGGTGGTGCGGCCCTCGCTGTCGATGGTGCGGTGCAGATCGGTGCGGCCGGCGGCGGCGAACCCCTCGTCCGGCTCCTGCCAGGGCAGACCGGCGGGAACGGCGTCCTCGCGGGCCAGCCCGGTCTCCGGGTCGGCGAGCGCGCGGACGTGCGGCAGCACCCGCGGGTCCAGCCAGGGTTCGCCGCGGTGGATGAACTCGGGGTAGATCGTGAGCCGTTCCCGCAGGGTGTAGCCGGACGCGGCGGTGCGCTCGGCGAGTTCACCGATGTGCGGCCAGGGCCGCTCCGGGTTGACGTGGTCGGGGGTCAGCGGGGAGACGCCGCCCCAGTCGTCGATGCCGGCGCCGATCAGCAGCGCGTACTCGGAGTCGACAAGGTTGGGCGGCGCCTGGATGCGGGCGGCGGGCCCCAGGATCACCCGGGTGACGGCGACGGCCGCGGCGAGCTCCTCCAGTTCGGCGTCGGGCATGCCGCGCATCGCCGTGTCCGGCTTGGCGCGGAAGTTCTGCACGATGACTTCCTGGATGCCGTGGTACGCGCGTGCCGTGCGGCGCAGCGCGAACAGCGAATCCGCGCGCTCCTCGTACGTCTCGCCGATGCCGATGAGGATCCCGGTGGTGAACGGCACGTTGGAGCGGCCCGCGTCCTCCAGCACCCGCAGCCGGACGGCCGGCTCCTTGTCGGGCGAACCGTGGTGCGGGCCGCCGGGCTCCGACCACAGCCGGGTCGCCGTCGTTTCCAGCATCATGCCCATCGAGGGGGCGACGGGCTTGAGCCTCTGCAGGTCGGTCCAGGACAGCACGCCCGGGTTGAGGTGCGGCAGAAGTCCCGTCTCCTCGAGGACGCGGATCGCCATGGCGCGCACGTAGGCGAGGGTGTCGTCGTAGCCGTGCGCGTCCAGCCACTCACGGGCCTCGCCCCAGCGGTCCTCGGGGCGGTCGCCGAGCGTGAACAGAGCCTCCTTGCAGCCGAGTTCGGCGCCGCGGCGGGCGATTTCCAGCACCTCGTCCGGGGAGAGGTACATGCCCTCGCCGGCACGGCGCAGCTTGCCGGGAACGGTCACGAAGGTGCAGTAGTGGCAGGTGTCCCGGCACAGCCGGGTCAGCGGGATGAACACCTTGCGCGAGTAGGTGATGACACCCGGGCGGCCCGCCGCCTCGAGCCCGGCGTCGCGGACCCGGGCGGCGGTGGCGCACAGGTCTGCGAGGTCGCCGCCGCGCGCCTGGAGCAGCACGGCGGCCTCGGAGACGTCCAGCGCGACGCCGTCCCGCGCGCGGCGCAATGCCCGGCGCATGGCGTTGGCGGTGGGTGCGGTTTCCTGCGGTCCGGGCTCGCTGGTCGTCATCCCCCGAGCATACGAGCGGGCGATCGGCCCGTCGCCTCTCTGCTGACCAGCAGGTATGTTCCGCTGGTCACGTCGGCCGGGGCCCGGGCCCCACAGCGGGGGTCCGGCCTCCACGGCGGATCGGACGGCGTCAGAGGTACTGGGCGTAGGCGTCCAGCGTCCGCAGCACCTCGCCCTCGTCGGCGGGCGGCAGTTGGAGCACCACCTCCTCGATGCCCAGGTCGGCGAAGCGGGTCAGCTTGCCGGGGGACGGCAGGACCGCGTACGGCACGACGTGCAGCGTCTTCGGGTCCCGTCCGGCGTCCTCCCAGGTCCGCCGGAGCTGGGGCACCGCCTCCGTGAGACCGCTGCCACCGATCGGCAGCCAGCCGTCGCCGTACGCGGTGATCCGCCGGAACAGCTTGGGCGACGCCGCGCCGCCGATCAGGGTGCGCGGGCCGGTCAACGGGCCGTCCGGGTGCTCACGCGGGCGCTGTACGGGCTTGGGGTACGCGTCGCTGGCCCGTACGGAGGCGAGGGTTCCGTCGTAGGCGGTCGGCTCGTCCGCCCACAGGGCGCGCATCACGCCGAGGCGCTGGCGGCCGAGTTCGAGGCGGCGGGACCAGTCGACGCCGTGGTCGGCGGCCTCCTCGACGTTCCAGCCGAAGCCGACGCCGAGGGTGAACCGGCCGCCGGAGAGGAAGTCGAGCGTGGCGGCCTTCTTGGCGAGGTCGATCGGGTCGTGCTGGGCGATGAGGGTGATGCCGGTGGCAAGCCCGATCCGTTCGGTGACGGCTGCGGCCTGGGCCAGGGCGACGAAGGGGTCGAGGGTGCGCCCGTACTCGCGCGGCAGGGGTCCCCCTGCCGGGTAGGGCGTCTCGCGGCTGACCGGGATGTGGGTGTGCTCGGGCAGGTAGAGACCGGCGAATCCGCGCTGTTCGAGCTCCTGGGCGAGCCGGACCGGGGTGATGGTCTCGTCGGTGAGAAAGATCGTGGTGGCGATCCGCACGGGCGACCTCCGTGATGGGAATGCGGGACGGCGATCCGATCCTCCCCCTAACCGTGCCCGGCCGAGGGCGACTCACCCGGGCCGGGGCCGTGATCGGGCAGATGCGCGGGAACGGGCCGCTCCGATCCGAGGCGTGCGCGGCCGGCCCGATCCGGGCGACCACCGGAACGAAAGACGCCGTTTCCTTCCTGCGGGCTGCCCTTGCAGACGAGTCGGCGGCTCAATACGAGAGTTCGATCCGCACCCCCGTACCACCCGGAGCACCACTCTGCCCTTCTCGTTCTCGACCCCAGGGAGCCACGGCATGTGCGAGGACCATCCCCGTCGAAACCCGTCCACCGGCCCCGAGCAGGGGACCGCCGCGGCCTGCTGCGCGCGTCCGTCCTGACCGGTGCGTCAGCGGCGCTTACGGTCACCTTCTTCCGGCGAGGAGGTCACCCACCCGCAACGGGCACGTCGTGGCACTCGGCATCGACCCGGGTGTCTTCGTCGACTGGCGCCACCGGGCCCGCGACAACGCCTTCGGCAGTTACGCGCGGAAGATTCGCCGGGTGGGCGGGCTGGTGGTGCCCGCGCACCCGCACGCCACCTGCATCGGCTGCAACTGGAAGTTCGGGCTGAACGATGCGGACGCCGTCGAGGTGTGGAACGGTCGGGTCCCGGGCACGGGACGCGGCGCATCCGGGCACCGACCCTCCCCGACCATCCACGCCTCCCACCGCAAGGGAGGGCGGAATCTCCTTCCTGAGCTTGCGAAGGGAGCAGAGCGCTTCAGGGCCAGAGCAGCTCGCGCGTCCAGACGTCGCCGCCCGCGTGGCGCCGGTAGCGCAGCCGGACGTGGCGGCGGCGGGCGTCGCCCTGGAAGAACTCGACCTCGTCGGGGTCCAGCCGGTACAGCGTCCAGCTCGGCACATCCGCCTCGGGTTGGTCCTGCGCCCGCTGCCAGGCGTCGTCCGAGGCGCGCTCCAACTCAGCGACGGATGGGAGCACTTCGCTCTGCCGGCCGACGAGCGCGGCGGCGAGTGCTCCGGTGGAGCGCGCGTGCAGGTCGGCCGCGCTCTCCTCGGGCGCTGCGGTCGTCACGGTCCCCCGCACTCGCACCTGACGGCCCACGGTGTGCCAGTAGAAGATCAGCGCGGCCTCGGGCCGGTCCGCCAGCTGCCGCCCCTTGCGGCTGCCGGCGTGCGAGCCGAAGTGCCAGCCGTGCTCGTCGGCGTCGTGCAGCACCACGATCCGCGCGTCGGGACGGCCGTCTGCGTCGGCCGTGGCCAGCGACATGACGTGGGGCTCGGGTTGCCCGGCGTCCGCGGCCTCGCACAGCCACCGCCGGAACAGCGGCAACGGATCGGCGGGCGCGGCATCGGGGTCGAAGCCGGGCAGCTCGACGTCCCACACGCGCAGTCCGCGCAAGGTGGAGCGGAACCGGTCCTGATCGGGTGCGCTGTCCATGGACCGATTGTCGGCCATCGAGAGCTGCAAGCCGACACGGGACGCAATGTTCCGGGTCAACTCCCCTTCCGCGACAGCAACTCCGCGATGAGCCCGGTCAGCAGATCGGGACGGCTGACGAAGGGCGCGTGGCCGGTGGGCCAGACGCGGGTCGATCCGCAGCGCTTCGCCATGGTGCGTTGCAGGCCGGGGTCGACGGTGCGGTCCTCCGTGCAAACCACGTACGTGGAGGGGACGTCCTTCCACGCCTGGCGCTCGGGAATGCCCCGCCCGCAGCCGAGCGCCTGGGGGCGCAGCAGGGCCACGGCACGGTCCGTCTGCCCGGGCGTGCAGTCGTTGAACAGCACGGTCCGGGCGAGCACCGGGTCGAGGTCGGTCAGACCGTCCGGGCGCTTGACGATCGCCGGGCCGATCAGGTTGGTGTCGACGCTGAGGCCGGCCGCGCTCTCCCCTTCGTCGGGGACGAAAGCGGCCAGGTAGACCAGGTGACGGACGCCGGTGAGGCCGGTGATCACGGACCCCCCGTAGGAGTGGCCGACCACGATCGGCGGTCCGCCCATCGCGTCCACGACCTCCTGGACCGCCGCGGTGTCGGCGGCGAGCGAGCCGCGGTGCAGCTCGGGGACGGCGACCTCGACACCCTCCGCGCGCAACCGTTCCGTGACGGGCGCGAAGTGCTCCGGCCCCTCGTACAGCCCGTGCACCAGCACTACTGCGGTCATGAGCACTCCTTGTCCGGCCGGCCGACCGGCCGTTGTCGGTCCTCGACGCCATCATGGACCCATGACGACCAGCTGGGCAGACGTCGAGGCGGCCGAGCCGGAGTTCGCGCAGACCGTGCGGCCCGGTTCCAGCAGTACAAGCACCACGTTCTGGCCACCGTGCGGGCCGACGGCTCCCCGCGCGTGACGGGCATCGAGGCGAACTTCCGGTTCGGTGAGCTGTGGCTCGGCATGATGCCGAACTCCCGCAAGGCGCTGGACCTTCGGCGCGATCCGCGGTGCGCGCTCCAGGCGAACCCGGGCCCGGACGACTCGATGGCCGACGGCGACGTCCGGATCAGCGGACGGGCGGTCGAGGTCACCGATCCCGAGGCGATCTCCCGGTTCACCGGGGAGGTCGAGACGCCGCCGGGCCCCTTTCACCTCTTCCGCCTCGAGCCGGCCGAGGTGGTGCGCACGACCGTCGCCGACCCGGACCTCGTCGTGCAGGTGTGGCGGCCGGGCGCGCCCCTGCGGACGGTGCGTCGCGGCAACGACGACAGCCCGCCGCGCCGGGGCTGAGGGGTGGGTCCGACGCCACGGCTGAGCGCCCGCACCGGCGGCCGGAACCGCGGTACGGGCGCTCAGCGGACCAGCGAGCCTCAGTCCTCGACGACCAGCGCCGGGGTCTCCCGGGTCAGCACCTCGCCGCGGAAGAAGGCGGGGCTGCGGCGCTGCATCACCAGCATCACCACCGCGCCGAGCAGCAGCAGGCCGACACCGATGACGAACACACTGCCCACCCCGAGAACCGAGCTGCCGGTTCCGTAGGCCGGGTCCCACATGTCGTACAGGGTCTTGCCGAACACCGCGGCCAGCAGGACGCCGCCCAGGACCGGCAGGACACCCTTGTACACCAGGTCGCGGGTGGAATTCCGCAGCTCGCGGCGGAAGTACCAGGCGCAGGCGAAGGCAGTGATCGAGTAGTAGAAGCAGATCATGAGGCCGAGCGCATAGATCGTGTCGATCAGCACGTTCTCGCTGAGGAACGTCATGACGGCGTAGAACACGCCGGTGGCGACGCCCGCGGTGATCGTCGCCCGGCCCGGGGACTTGAAGCGCGGGTGGACGCGGGCGAACGAAGGCGGCAGCGCCTGGTAGGTGCTCATGGCGAGAACGGTGCGCGCGACGGGGATGAACGTCGTCTGCAGGCTCGCGGCGGCGGACGCCACGACGGCGAGGAACAGAAGGACGCCGAGGCCGGTGCCCATGACCGGGTTCGCGAGGGTCGCGAAGACGTTGTCGGAGGTCTCCGGGTTGCCGAGGCCGGTGCCCTTCTCGCCGATGCCCGCGTACATCTGCGCGGCGACGGCCGTCAGCAGGTAGGCGCCGACGAGCACGACCATGGCGAGGATCGCGGCGCGGCCGGGGGTGCGGTCGCTGCCCTGGGTCTCCTCGTTGACGGTGAGGCAGGTGTCCCATCCCCAGAACATGAAGATGGACAGGGAGAGGCCGGCCGTGAAGGCGGCGAAGGACTGGACCGCGAACGGGTTCATCCAGGTCCAGGAGAAGTCGATGGAGTTCGGCAGGTCGCCGGAGCCGGCCTTGCCGATCGCCATCACGGCGAACAGGGCGAGGACGGCGAGCTGGAGCCCGACCAGCGCGTACTGGAGACCCTTGGTGGCGGTCATCCCGCGGTAGCTGATCGCGGTGGCGACGGCGATGAAGACCAGACACGTCGCGACGTGCGCCGGCTTGCTGTCGTCGAGGGCCGCTACTGCCTCACTGCCGGTGATCTCGCCCAGCAGTAGGTAGAAGAAGGAGGTCGCGACGCCTGCCAGGTTCGACAGCACGATGATCGTCGCGATCACCAGACCCCAGCCGCACATGAAACCGATGCGCGGGCCGAAAGCCTTCACCGACCAGGTGAAGGACGTGCCGCAGTCCGGGACGGCCTTGTTCAGCTCCCGGTAGGCGAACGCGACGAGCAGCATCGGCAGGAAGCCCGCCAGGAAGATCGCCGGCATCTGCACACCGACCTCGCCGACCGTCGGGCCGAGCGTGGCCGTCAGGCAGTAGACGGGCGCCACGGCGGAGACGCCGATGACCGCACTGCCGACCAGACCGACCGAGTTGCCGCTGAGGCCCTTGCGGGTGATGTCCTTCGGGGACGACGCACGCTGAGCGCCGCCGGTACCGCCTGCCTTCTCTGCGGCGCTGAGCCGCGGGTCTACCTGAACCATGGGACAGGACGCTAGGTGCTGCTGAATTCGCAGACGTAACAATGGCGCGCGAGGCAAGTGATCTTGCATATTGCCGCCGCAGGTGGACGCGAGTTGCAGCGAGCAAGGTTGAACGAGAGAATGACCTGCGATTACAAGGCATTGGGCGTTTCACTTGATATGCGGATATCGCAGCACGGTCCTTTTTGCCCGTTTCAAAATTTTCCTCAGGTCACTCGGATCCGTCCCGGTTACCCCGCTTCGCCGGATACGCCCGGGACGGATCGTCAAGCGAATCGTCAAACCGCTGCCACGTCCTCACTCACTCCGCTGCGACGCGAGGCCACGAAGAGGACCGCCCCCGTGACCAGGGCAACCGCAGCGGACCCGATGCCGAGGAGCACACCACCGGCGCCCGTGAACGCGAGCCCCCCGGTGTCGGACGCGTCACCGGTCCCCCTGCCGCACCACCGGCGGCCTGCGCCTCCTCGCCCACGGTCGCTTGCACGTAGTACGTGTGCGGGGCGAGGGCTTATCGACTGCGTTTTTTCAGGTCAGCGCCGATCCGTGCGTCCGGGGAAGTCCGCTGGCGCATGCCGTTGGCGGGTCCGGTCGCCGTCAAATGGCAGCTACTGCCGGAAGAGTCCAGCGGAGTCGATTGCGATGGGGAACGGGGAGTCCAGGTGGGCGGTCGCGCCCGCGAGGGCGGTCGTCCGCTCCACATACCGGCCGTCTTCCAGTTCGTAGACGACGAGCATCGGCGCAGGATCGACCTCCAGACGCCAGAAGTGCGGGATAGCGGCCCGAGAGTCAAACACCAATCTCACGAGAACCCACGCAGGGACCTCCAGGGTGAATCCCGTGGAATTCCTACCTACGCCTTTCGGGTGGGTCACTTACAGGTCATACGGGTAGAGTTTCATTTCGGAGGCCCGGAAGGAAATGAAACCCTCCACAGGAAGCTCCGACCTTCGGGCCGGGATTTCAATCAGGAGAATGTCCGACCCTACTCTGATCTCCACGACCGAATCATCGCCATCGTCGAATCTGACAACTCGGCCCGTGATGAGGGTGGCAGAATCTGCCCCGACCTCCGAGAGGGAAGTGGCGCCCGAGGGGCCCGCCATCCAATCTGCGACCTCTTCCGGAACTTCGATCTCGACATCGAATTGACCTACTTCAGCGGGGTTCGCCCCCATCCAGCGGCCAGATGCGATGCCAGACTCGCACTTGAAACGCACGATCCCTTGCGATGGGGTCAGGACTTGCAGAACTTCTACTCTCATCATTTCACCCCCAAGGGAACTCGCTGCATCGTATTGCCGACAGTCCATTCATCTGTGACGGAGTTCCAATCCCACGTCTCCATATGGAAGTAGAATTTCGTGGGCTTGCTGTTCATCTCGTGATCCCCCTTCCGGATTGCTGCGGCGCCCCATCGGAAGACACGAGACGGTTGGGATCCACCTGCCCAGTTCGCGGGTGAATGTTTGTGTACGGACCAGGCCCCAAGAAATCACTCCACGCCTGATCGGCCTGAGAAGGCTTAAGGGGCTTGGGGGCCGTGACCTCCGGCAGGTTTTTGACCGTTTCGGCAGGTGCACAGTTTGAATTGTGAACCAGGACTGGAGTCTCGCCCGCCAGCACATAGTACGTGTGCTGGGCAGGGGCTTATCACCTGCATTTTTGCAGGTCAGCACCGATTCGTGTATGCGGGGACGTCCGCTGATGTATGCCGTTGGCGGGTCCGGTTGCCGTCGGCGTTGCCGTCAGACGGCATCTACTGCCGGGAGAGACCCGCCGGGTCGATTGCAACGGGGAACGGGGCATCCAGGTGGGTGGTCGCGCCCGCGAGAGCGGTCGTCCGCTCCACGTACCGCCCGCCTTCCAGTTCGTAGACGGCGAGCATCGGTGCCGGGTCGAACTCGAGTCGCCAGAAGTGCGGGACGGCAGCCTCCGCATACAGCATGGGCTTGACCTTGCGGTCCATGGTGCGGTTGCCGGGGGAGACGAGTTCGACGGCGAGCTGGACGGCATCGAGGTCGACGGTGACAGGGTCGTCGGCGGTCGCGCCGGCGTCGGCCACGACCAGGTCAGGCACGACCAACCCCGACGGCAGGACGACGTTGACGCCTTCCAGGATCTCCACCGGGGCACCGACGGCCCGGGCGGCCGCGTCCAACGCGACGTGGAGGCGGAATGAGGCCCGCTGGTGGCGGACACCGGGAGCGGGGGACATTACGAGGGATTCCCCCAACAGCTCGTAACGCATGGTGCGGTCTTCGGGCAGTGCCAGGACGTCGGCGACTGTCCAGGGCCCGACGTGATCGATGGCAACGCTCATCCCTTTCACCTCCTCATCCGACCGGCAAGTCCCAGTGTGACCTCGACGGACGGTACGTGGCCAGCATACGGGCGCTCTCGCCTGCTGACACCGGGTTCCGCTGCCATAAGCGATTACCCGAACACGCGTGCTATGCAGCGGTCCGTCGAGGTAGACGTCGGCGTGTGGTCACCCATGGCTGGCCCGGGCTGCCGGGGGTGCTCGCCCGTCGCGTGTTCTGGTGGCTTCCGGCTGTTCCGGGGTGCTGGTCTTGCGCGGCCAGGGGCCGGGTTCGGGTCAGCGGGGCGGCGCCATAGCGGCCGGGCCCGCGCACCGGCCGCGCGCGGGTCCGCATCAGCGGGCCTGCCTTGAAACCGCAGAGAGACTATCGACGCAACCCTCACCACGGCGCGCCCATGGCCAGCCAGGTGCAGTCCTGCCGTCATCAGTCCTGGGGGTGGCCGCCTTCGATGCGGTCGAGTCGTTCGCGCAGTTCCTGGATCCGGCCGAGGGCGTCTTCCAGCGCGTCTGCCGGTGCGTCCATGCGAGTGCGGGCCTGCATCTCCTCAGGGCTGGGGCCCGTGAAGGCTTCCAGGGTTCCGGGGGTTCCCTGTGCTGGGTCGGGTCCGATGACGGTGACTTCCTCGACCCTCATGCCGCCGTCTCTGGTGGTGGCGCCGCGGCGTACGCGGGTGGCCTTGTGCTCCATGGTCAGCAGGTTCAGTGCCTGCTGCGCGGTCCGTGCGTCTGTGTCGAGGAGGTCGGCTGCGGCCTCGGTGGTGAGTTCGGTGCCCTCGGCGAGGCTGCCGTCGTCGATCTTCCGGGTCAGAGTGGCGTGGGCGAGCCGGTTCGCCATGGCGGGGTCGTTGGCGTCCTGGACGTGGACGTCGGTGCTGTTCTCGTCGCGGCGGAGCCAGTGGCCGTCGATGAGCCGGTCGAGGGCTGCGTCGACGACGGTGACGGGAGCCTCGTACTGGTCGGCCAATTGCTGCCGGGGCGGGAGTTTCGCGCCGGGGGTGAGGTGGCCGTCTTTGCGCTGGTAGACGATGCCTTCGCCGTTGGCGCGGGACTTGCAGGCACGGCGCGGGGACGGCATCAGGCGGCGGCTTCCTGGTCGAGGCGGGCGTGGATGAACTTCCCCCGCCGCCGACTGCACCATCGGCGTCTACCTCCAGCACTGGCTGGACAACGTCGCCGTCCACCAGCTCCGCGAGACCACCCACACCCGCTACCGCGCCACCGCCCGCCTCTACATCACCCCGATCCTGGGCAAGAAGAAGCTCGGCAGGCTCACTACCAAGGACGTGCGTGCTCTCCTCGACCAGCTCCGCACCCAGTGCCAATGCTGCGCACGAGGGCTCGACACCCAGGGCGTCTGCTGCACCGTCGGGACGTGCTGCGGCAAGCGGCTGTCGCCGTTGACCGTCAACTATGTGCATTCCGTCCTCAAATCCGCGCTCCAGCACGCCGTCCGCGAAGACGAACTTTCCCGCAACATCGCCCGCAACGTGCCAGCAGGCACACCCCGGCCCAAGCGCACCGAGCCCCTCACCACCGCCGAGGCCCGCCAGCTCCTCCAAGCCGCCGAAGGCCACCGCCTCCACGCCCTGTTCCAGCTCGCCCTCCACACCGGGCCCCGCAAAGGCGAACTCCTCGGCCTCCGCTGGACCGACCTCGACGTGGAGACAGGAACCGCCAGCATCCGCCGCACCCTCCAACGAACCCACAGCCACGGCCTGAGCACCCTGCCCACCAAGACCACCAGCTCCGAACGCCGCATCACCCTCCCCACCACGTGCGTCAGCTCGCTTCAGAGCCATCAGCAGCGCCAGGGAGAGGAGCGGGCCGAGGCCGGGGAAAGTTGGCAGGAGACCGGCTACGTTTTCGTCACGCCCACCGGCCGGCCGATCGACCCCACAAACCTCACCCGAACCTTCACCACCCTCCTCGACCACGCGGGCCTCCGCCGCATCCGGTTCCACGACCTCAGGCACAACGCCGCGACCCTCCTCCTGGAGCAAGGCGTCGAACTCGTCGTGATCAAGGAACTACTCGGTCACGCCCACATCGGTCACCGCCACCGTCTACGCCCACGTCCGACTACGCCTCCAGCGAGACGCCATCGACACCCTCAGCACCGTGCTCGACGGTCCTGCCGGCCACGAGCCGACCCGCGGCGACGGCAACGACCCGCCACCGTGCGGAGCCATCGTCCGCTGACGTTGCCGTCAACTACTGCCGTCACCCCATGCAGAAGCCCCGTCAGGACACACCTGACGGGGCTTCAGCTTTGCAGTTCGGAATGGCGCGGGTCGACATCCCTTAGCCTCGCCGTTTCGGTTGGGTACGGCGGCTGGTTGGGCGAAAACGCGAAAGTGCCTTCCTGACCTGGTAGCAGGGCTTCCCCTCGGCGGTGTTCCAGGGCAGCAGGCGTGGGCCCTCTGCTGCGGGACGCCCTGGCCACGGTGTCGCGTGCTCGGCCATCGTGTTGCCCTCTCCTCTGCTTGGCTCGGGGGTGTTGATCAGGGTCTCGCTGGTGTGGACCTTGCGGAGTAGCCAGCGTGTCTGCCTTTCTGTCTGCCAAGCTGGTGGAGTGCGGGAGACGGTCGGGGAACTGGTCAGGCGGCTGCGCGTGGCGCGTGGTTGGAGTCAGCGGCGGCTCGCCGAGGCGCTGGCCGAGGCTGCTCCTGGTCGCGTTCCTCCGACGCGGAATGACGTGTCCCGCTGGGAGATCGGGACGCGGTCGCCGCGTGAGTGGCTGCCGTTCCTCGCGCGGGTTCTGGAGGTCCCGCGCGAGATGCTGGAAGCGGCGAAGGCCGTTCACCCTGTCGAGCTCACGCCGCCGGTGCGGTCGGTGGCCGACTTCCTGCCCGAGGGCGACCCGCTCTCCCCGCTGCGTGCCCGTACGGGCCGGCGGATCGGGGCCGGGCAGGTGGCTGACCTGGCTCAGCGGGTGCACGGCCTGCGGCTGGCCGACGATGTGGTGTACGGCAAGGACCTGATCGGGCCCGCGCTGCGCGAGCTGCGGGTGGCGGTGAAGCTCTACCGCGAGGGCGTGCACAGCGAAGCAGTAGGTCGCGAACTACTTCGAGCCATTGGCGAGTTGGCGCAGATTGCCGGGTGGGTGGCCTCTGATGCCGGGGAGCATGCCGAGGCGGAGCGGATCTACCGGCTCGGTATGAGCGCAGCGCAGGCCGCCGGGGACGGCGTGCTGTCCGGGAACGTGGCGGGCTCGCTGGCCTACCAATGGAGCAACACCGGGCGCACGACTGACGCGGTCGGCTTGGCCCACGCCGCGCTGGAGGACGCCGGTCCGGATGCCCCCCCGAAGGCTCGCGCACTGTACCTGGACCGCGTGGCCTGGGCGCATACCCGTGCCGGGCAGGACCGCCCGGCGATGACCGCCCTGGGAGAAGCGGCCGAGGCTCTGGCCGAGGACTCGGCCGGCACTGAATCACCGACCTACCTGTACTGGATGGACGCCGGGGAGTTGCAGGTCATGGAGGCCCGCGTCTACACCGAGCTACGCCGTCCGCTGCGCGCCGTACCCCTGCTGGCGGACGTACTCGGGCGCTACGACGCCAGCCACGCCCGGGAGTTGGCGCTGTACCTCTCATGGCTGGCCGTGGCCTACGCCGACGCCAACGAGCCCGAAGCCGCCGCCCAGACCGCGGGTCGCATGCTCGCCCTCGGGCAGAGCGGCAGCGAACGAACAGCAGAGCGGACACGGATCGTCCTGGACCGCCTGCGGGCCTTTCGCGACGTGCCCGAAGTCGCCGAACTGCTGGCGTCCTGAGCGCCCTCGGAGAAGGCACTCACCGGCCAGGGCCAGCACCCGGCACGATCCGGGCCTGAGCGGGTGGGGGTCCCTCGTCGGTCGGGCAGCTTCGCCGTGCCAGGGTTCCCCGGGGGCCGCCAAGGCTCACTCCGTGACGCGTGCGCTCGGCCTTGGCGGCCCCCGGGGGTTCCTGGTACGCCTTCGGTGACCGGGCGACGAGGGACCCCCTCCCGCGACCGCGATCCCACACCACGACGAAGCCGCACCCGCAGACGGCCCCCTGCCCCTCCGAGGGAGGGCCGGGGTCTGGGGCAGAGCCCCAGGTAGCTTGCTTGCTGGCTGTTGCGCGCCCGGACCGGCGGGGCCGACGGCAAGCGGGGCGGAGACAGGAGCGGGCGGCGGCCCCGCAGGGCCGGAGCGCGCGCGGGCCGCGACAGCGGGCCGCCTTGATCAAGTAAGGAAACTCTGAACAGCTCACCCACGGGCCGAGCTGTCAGCATGTCCGTCAGGGGCCCTGCTGGCGGCGCTTCTTCGCGTCGGCGAGTCTCTCTTCGAGTTCCTTGCGGGCGGCTGCGGGATCGTCGTGGAGCGGTGGCGCGAGTTGGCCACGGCGGGCCAGTTCGCGGGTGACCTTCCGGCCCTTCTCGACCGCTGCTTGGTAGGCCGTGCGGGTCTGGTTGAGCTCGTCATGGATTTGGTCGGCAAGCGCTTTGAGCTCGGCGTCGGCGAGATGTGCGAATTCGCCAGCAGCCCTGTGGGCCTGGCGTTCGACCTCCTCGCGCTGGAGGTGCTGGACGACCTTGGAGCTGTAGTTCTTGCCGGGTGTCGGGGCGGTGCGGACGAAGACGCCGCGCCCCTTGACGGCGTAGATCAGCCCCTCGCTCTTGAGGAGGCGAAGGGCGTTCTGCGCGGTGGAGTTGGCGATGGTGAACCGCTCTTGCAGCTCACGCGCGGAGGGCAGCTTGCTACCCGGGGGGAAGAGTCCTTCCTTGATCTCTTCGCGCAGGGTGTCCGCGGTCCGGACGAAGGGGGGGCGGTTGTCCTCTGCGCGGGCCGAACGCCACCCAGGAGGGAAGGGGCCGTCTCCTGCCGCACCTTCGTCGCCGTCCTTTTCTCCGGTGTCCTGCTGGTCAAGGGGCAGGCTGACGTAGCTGCCCCGGCCGAGGACGGAGTAGACCAGCCCCTCCTGTCGCAGGACGCGCAGGGCGTTCTGGACCGTGGAGCTGGCGACGCCGAACCGCTCTTGCAGCTCACGCGCCGACGGCAGGCGCTCACCGGGCTGGAGTTCGCCGCTGAGGATGGCGGCCCGCAGCACTTCGGCGGCCTGGAGATAGGGGGGCCGCGGGTCGTCGTCCAAGGGCAGGGTCATGGGCCAACCGTAGCGTCCGTAGCGCCCGCCGCACACGCCCGCACCACCGCCCTTATCGACCGTCCCACCTATGCGTGCGTTGCATCCGTATCGCTGTAGCGCTATGGTCATGATCGAGTCGATCGAGCGACTCCATCGAACTAAGGATGTGATGGCATGGCCATGACCCGTATCCGTGTTGCCCTGCTGCCGTCGGCGGTGTGTATCGCGGGCACTGAACCGGTGCTGAAGATCAAGGACCAGCAGACCGGGGAGGTCGCCACCGACCGGGAGACCGGTGCGTCGCTGTACACGGTGACCGTGATGCTCATGGAGGACGGCCGCGCCGAGGTCCTGAAGATCACCGTCCCGGAGACGGGCCTGGCGGCCGGGCTCAAGCCGGGGGCGATGGTGCGGCCGGTGGAGCTGTTCGCGACCCCGTGGGCGCGGATCTTCAACGGTCAGCTGTCCGACGGCGTCGCCTACCGGGCGGCCCGTCTGGAGCTGATCACCGTGGAGGCAACCCAGTGACCCGCTTCGCACGCCGCGTGCCGGGGCGGGAGTTGTCTCCGCTCCGGCCCCTGCCGGGGACTCAGGGCAAGGCCACGTTCGCCGTCTCGGCAGCCGTGCTCGATCTGCTCAGCCTCAGCCCGGAGCAGGCGGCCCGCCTCGACCTGGCCCACGTGCTCCACCTGATACACGAAGAGGGGGCCTGACATGGAAGCCATCACGGGATACGCGACGGTTGCGCTGCTGGTCTCAGTCGTGCTGGTCGGCGCGTGGCTGCTGGTGACGGTGGTGCGCTACGTCCGCGCAGACAAGGGCACGCGGGTCAGCATGCGACAGGCCGTGCGGGTGCGCTGGGGCTGGGTACGCCTCGCGCGGATGGCCGGGCTGACGGTCACCGACAAGACCCCCGGCCTGCTCGCCCAGATCACCGCGTCCAAGGACGGCCCCGCCCCCGCGCCCCGCGTCCTGACACCGAAGATCAAGGTCAAGCCCGACCGGTTCGGGGTGATCGTGCGGGCCCGGACACTGCCGCAGGTCGGGCTGGAGGAGTACCAGAAGTCGGCGCGGTTCCTGGCGGACGCCTGGCGGTGCACGCGGGTGTCCGTGCTGCCGGACGGCCCCGGCAGGGTGGTGATCCGGGGCGTGCGCTCCGACCCGCTGACCACGCCGACCGAACACCGCCCCACCGGCCACCCTCCCACGGACCTGACGCGCTGGGAGCTGGGCGTGGACGAGTATGCCGCCCGGGTGTGCGTGTCCCTGGCCAACGTTCCCGGGGTGACCGTGGCCGGCGTCCCGGGTGCGGGCAAGACCTCGGGGGTCAACAAGTTCGTCTGCGACTTCGCACCGTCCCCGGCCGTGCAAATCGCGACGGCGGACGGAAAGGTGTCACGGGCCTCGGAGGGCGATTACGCCGACCTGGTCAAGCGGATGTTCGCGTTCTGCGGGGACGACCTGGATGAGGCGAATGCACTGTTCAAGCGCCTGGTGGAACTGCGCAAGCGGCGCTCGGCAACCATCCGGGACGTGCTGGGCGTGAAGAACATGTGGCACGTCGGCCCCTCGCCGCAGTGGCCGCTCACGGTCCTGATCATCGACGAGGCGCACACGTTCTTCCGCGAGTACAAGGGCAGCGACGCCACCACCAAACGGCTGGCCGCGCTGACGGCGGAGAACGCCCGCCTGGTGGAGGACCTGGTCAAGAAGGGCCGCAGTGTCGGCATCCTGGTGATCCTGATCAGCCAGAAGACCACCGGCGACGCCATCCCCACCTTCATCCGCGACGTGTGCCCCATCGGGCTGTCCTTCGCGCAGAAGACCGTGGAAGCCGCGGTGGCCGCGCTCGGTGACGACATCCGCAACTGGCCCGATGCCAGCCCGGTCACCTTGCAGGACTCCGCCTACGTCGGCGTCGGGGTGATGGCGATGCAGGGCCGCCCCGGCTACACCCGCATCCGCACCCCCTACGTCTCCGACGCCGACGCCGCCCGCGTCGCCGAAGCCACCTCGCACCTGACCGCCGATCCGGACCTGTGCCTGGACGCCCTCCTCTCCTCGACCGGCCGTACCACGGCACCCCGGCCGTCGCCCGCCAAGTAGCCCCGAAAGCCCACACCGGAAAGGAGGTTGAGGACATGGCGGAGGAACGGTTCACCCGGCGCACCGTGACCGTGGTCATGGCGGTCATCGCGGCCCTGGCCTTCGTCTTCTCCTTCGGCAACGTCTGGGCCCTCGCCCTGCGGCTCGGCGTCCCCCACCCGATCGCGCCACTGATCGCCCCCATGGTCGACCTGTCCGTCGTCGGGCTCCTGGTCGCCCTGCGCTTCCTCGCTCTGCGCGGCGTCCCCAAGGCGGAGCTGAAGGCCGGCGCCCGGCTGCTGCACCTGTGCGGCCTGCTCACCCTCGCGCTGAACACCGCCGAACCGCTGTTGGCCGGACGCTACGGACGGGCCTGCCTGGACACCGTCGCCCCGCTCCTGCTCCTCGGCTGGGGCCACGTCGGCCCCGCCTTCCTCGCCCAGTTCCACACCCACACCCGCCCCAACCCCCACCTGGAGGCCACCGCCGCCACCCTTGCCACCGAGCCGGTGCCCGACGTCGCACCATCACCCGAATCGGCACCCCCGACGACCGCCCCGCAGATCGCCGCCTCCCTGATCGAGGAGCTGGAGCCCGCTGCGGCCGCCGCTCTGCCGGTCGCCGTCACCACGACGGGCCGACCCGCTTCCGGCCCTGCCCTTCCGGCCGCCCTGCTGGACGCGGCCCGGCGCATCGCGGACACTCACCGCGCCGAGCACGGAACACCGATCACCGCCGCCCACCTGGGCACACGCATGGGCATCGCCCTCCCGGTGGCCACCACCGCACTCGCTCAGCTCTGAGCCCCGGCCCCCACCGGCCACATCCCCCTCGCTGAACCCACGCCCGCCCCTGGGCCTGGTTCGTCATGCCCCGAGCAGCACCAACACGCCCTCTGGCTCCGCTGGTTGCTGCTCGGGGCCACCCACCCGAACAGAAGGGACACGCCCCGAATGGTCACCCTGGACCTGCGCCACGTGGCAAGCCCCGCCGTACGGGACCTGCTCCACCTCGTCAACCACCCCGACTTCGACCGCGCACAACAGCAGATCGAACGCCTCGGCGGCTGCGCCGAACCCATCCGCCTGACCGGACAGACCACCACCGTCGACACCACGACCGGCGAAGTGCTGCGCTCCTACACCTCCACCGCCGAGCCGACGGGCAGCCTGCTCACCACGTGCGGCAACCGCCGCGCCTCGCGCTGCCCGGCCTGCTCCCGTCTCTACGCCGCCGACACCTACCACCTCATCCGCGCCGGCCTCTCCGGCGGCAAGACCGTGCCCGACACCGTCCGCACCCACCCCCGCGTCTTCGCCACCCTCACCGCACCCTCCTTCGGCCCCGTCCACAACCGCCCCGACGCCCGGCCCTGCCGCTGCGGAACCCGCCACGAACCCGCTGACCCTCTGCTCGGCACGCCGCTGAACCCGGCGACGTACGACTACGCGGGCGCGGTCCTCTTCAACGCCCACGCCGGAGCCCTGTGGGCGCGCTTCACCACCTACCTGCGCCGCGAACTCGCCGTCCGGCTCGGCCTCACCCAGAAGGCCGCCCGCGCAGTTCTGCGGGTGTCCTTCGCCAAGGTCGCCGAGTACCAGAAGCGCGGCCTGGTCCACTTCCACGCCGTCATCCGGCTCGACGGCCCCGACGGCAGTACCCAGCCCCCGCCCCCGTACGCCACCGTCGGCGTGCTCACCGACGCCATCCGGGCCGCCGCACCCCGCGCCCGCATCTCCGTCGTCTCGGACGCGGTCGGGGAGCGCGAACTCGGCTGGGGGCAACAGCTCGACGTGCGCGAGATCGCCGCCTTCGGCACCGACGCCGAACTGACCGATCAAGCGGTCGCCGCGTACGTGGCGAAGTACGCCACCAAGTCCGCCGATGCCTCCGGCACCCTCGACCGCTCCCTGATCTGCCGCCCCTGCCAGGGGCGCGGTGCCACCCTCCTGCCTCAGGGAACTCCGCTCCCGTGCACGGCCTGCGACGGGACCGGACAGGCCCGGCCGCTGTCCCACCTCGCCGTCGCCCGGCACATGCGGCAGATGATCCGCACCTGCTGGGACCTGGGCCGACTGCCGGAGTTCGCGGATCTCAAGCTCTGGAAGTGGGCCCACATGCTCGGCTTCCGAGGCCACTTCTCCACCAAATCCCGCTCCTACTCCACCACGCTCGGCGCGCTACGCGACGCCCGCCGTGCCTGGCGCACCGAACAGGCCCGCGCCCACGCCAGCCTGCCCGAGCACGACCCGGGCACCACCCTCGTCGTCGGCCACTGGGACTACCTCGGCTCGGGCTACGGCCCCGGTGCGGCCCTCCTCGCCGCCGGTGTCTGGCACCGCAAGGAACTGGAACGGCAGTTCGCGGCCGAAGGGGGCTGCTGATGGCCTCGCCCCTGCCCGTCCACCACACGGCGGCACACGACCCCTTATGAGATCAAGGGGTCGTGGTCGACACCAATTCCCTCATCCGGACAAGGAAAGGCATACCTTCCCTTTCGGCGCGCATCGCAACATCACGGAACAGGAGCTTCTCGTCAGACTCATCAGCACCAGTCAGGAGGGCGATATCCCGCACTTGCTGCCCGTAGTGAGTCATCAACCTGTCCCACGAAACGTCGCCTTCGGCGCCTGGACGTTCGGCCTCGCCTTCCGCCCAAACAGAATCAACCTCAAGAGCGCCAACAATGGCACCGAATGCGCCACTTCGCGATTCTTCGAGGTAGGCGCGCAACGCCAGAATCGCGGTAGAAATTGACTCCACAGTCAAAGCTTGCGCGAGGCCAAATTCATCAACCGTGTTGATCGACTCAAGGTCTGACTCTGCACTCCTGATCGCAGCCTCAAGCCTGGGAGAAAGTTCGATGGCAGAGGCGCCCGGCCTGGCGCGCAGAACTCGCCACGCCCCCACCAGGCCATCGTGAACCAATCCGTATCCTTCCAGCTCAGCGTGAGCCTCGCTGTACGCCTGATAGACGGGAAGAGTCCGGTGGGCTGCGGCCAGAGAGAGCACGAAGACTCTCTCCAGGGCCAGCTCGCCACACGCTGCCTCGATCCGGCCAATCTCTTCCTTTGTGAGCATTTGCACCCCTTCCGATGCCGCCACGATCGAGAGTTACCTTACGCCGGGCGGAAGCCAGAGAGCGGTCCTAGGGCTCACAAGTGTCGCACCCTGATTTGTCAGGAACTGAGAACAAGCAGGACAGAAAGGCCTACTGGCTGCAATCCCACCAGGACTAAGACCTAGGTGCTGAGCTGCAGTTACTAGCTTCACTTCAGCATGCGCACCATTACTCATCGATATAGCCAATTCTCCAGCGTCAAGAGAATCAGCCCTTTGAATCAGAGTGAGGTTACTCCTCGCTCCAACAGCAGACAGATCATTGCCTCCACCAACGCCGTCGGCGTGCAACACCCCGGTAGTCCTGTACCGCTGGCCGCCTGACGGAATCAGAGAATGCAAGTCGTCGGCCCTATCGGTCAGATGACCTAGGTCGGCCGCCCCGCCGCCGCAGTTGTGAACGAGTACCGGGGTGGTCCCTGCCAGCACATGGTACGTGTGGAGGTTGCTGACGGTGAGGTTGTGGACGGTGGCCGACTGGGCCGTCCAGCGCTTGATCGCGGTGATCTGGACGTGGGTGCCGGCGCTGGTGCGCAGCCACTGGCCGGTCTTGAGGTCGGTGGCGTCGATCCATTCGCCGAGTTCGGGGACCCAGAAGGGATGACCGTCGGTCGCGGTGACCGAGGCGGTCTTCGACCCCTTGTCGCCATCGATGTCGATGGTGACCTTGACGAGCTTCTTGGCGCCCTTGCCCTTGATCTCCGCGGTGACCGTCTCGACCTTGGTCTCACCGGTCTCCGGGTCAGTGGCCAGGACCTTGTCGCCGATGTCGACGTCCTCGATGGCCTTGGTCGACCCGTCGGCCATCAATACCCGCGTCCCAGGCACGAAACTGTTCGCGATACTGCAGCTCTTGGCGAACCTCTGCGCGATCTTGGAGTTCTTCCACCAGCCCTTCAGCCCGTCGATCAGCTTGCCCGCCAGATTCCACAGCTTCTTGCCCAGCGCGACGGCCTTGGCCCACTTCCACGGCATCCCGTACTTCGCCGCCAGCTTGCCGACCATGCCACCCAAAAAAGGGTCTGCTGCACGGTCTGG